>NZ_WTKU01000023.1 GCF_011378715.1 Psychromonas sp. SA13A
TGAACTGACCCCAAATAGTTGGACAACCAATTACTGAGGGTCTTTTTTTATGTCCAAATATAGTCGTGAGTTAAAACTCATCATCGCAAAAGAATGCCTAGGTGGTAAGTCATCTAGGAAACTAGCAAATGAATTTACAATATCCTCTCGACAGATTCGATATTGGACTTCGGTTTTCGCAATTCATGGGACAAACGCATTCTTACCTACTTCTCATGGTTGTAATGCAAAAACAAAACTTCAAGCATTAAAATTAATGTGGACAAATGACTGGTCGCTCACTCACACTAGTGCTGTATTAAATTTGTCTTCACCCGGCTCTCTTTCTGTATGGCTAAAAACATATAATGAGGCTGGGCTTAGAGGACTTGAATGTTCCTCACTCGGGAGACCTCCTATGAAACCACAACCAAATACTCCTGCAAAGCCAAATAATGAAATGACACTTGAAGAACTAAAAGAAGAGCTTGCTTATCTACGAGCAGAGAATGCTGTTTTAAAAAAGTTGGAAGAGCTGGAACAGACAAAACGCCGTCAAATAAAGAAAAAGCGTTAGTTGTTTTAGCTCTCAAAGATAAGCATGCTTTGAAGCACCTCCTTCAAGCCACTCACTTGGCAAAGAGTGTGTTTTATTATCAAGTTAACGCAGGCAAAAAAATGGATGCTTATAGTCTTGAATTAGATCTTATTAAGACGATTTACCATGAGCATAAAGGCCGTTATGGCTATCGTCGTATTCACCTAGCGCTTAGAAGGCAAGGAGTTATGCTAAACCATAAGACGGTACAAAGACTGATGTCGCAATTAAACTTAAAATCGACAGTAAGACCCAAAAAATACAGCTCTTATAAGGGAGGTGTAGGGAAAACAGCACCTAATGTTCTTAAGCGAGACTTTAAAGCAACAAGACCAGATGAAAAATGGGTAACCGATGTAACTGAATTTAAGGTTAAAGATCAGAGAGTCTATTTGTCACCAGTTGTTGACCTATTTACCCAAGAAGTAATCGCTTATAAGATCGCTAAAAATGCTCGTTTACCATTAGTCACAGATATGTTGAAAGATGCTCTCGATAATTTGAGCAAGAACTCAAAACCCATCGTACATAGCGATCAAGGCTGGCAGTATCGGCACAAAGCATACCAAAAACAGCTTGCAGATTGTGGGCTTACACAAAGTATGTCCAGAAAAGGGAATTGCTTAGATAATGCAGTAGCTGAAAACTTTTTTGGATTATTAAAAACAGAAATGTATCATAGGCAAAACTTCAAAGATGCCGATGAACTGATAGAAAAGCTCGACGAATATATCGAGTATTACAATAAAAAAAGGATAAAGGTCAAATTAAAAGGCCTGACTCCGATAGAGTATCGAATCCAGGCCTTACAAGCCGCCTAACTAAAATGTCCAACTATTGGGGGTCAGTTCAGTGCACACAACGGGCTTTATTGTTAATACTATCGAGTCATTAAAGCGTTTTTATTCGGCTTCTTTTTTAGTGTCGACCTTTTTCTTTTTATCTTCATTAGGCAGGTATTTATAAATATATAAACCGCTTAATAATGTAAAGACTAAAGTCGCCCCTAACAATCCAAATACTTTAAAGTTAACCCAAACTTCTTGCTCTAGGCTAAATGCAACATAGATATTGAGTAACCCTAAGGCCAAGAAAAAGACTGCCCAAGCGATGTTTAACGTTGACCATACTTTTTCCGGTAAAGTAATTTCTTTACCTAGCATCTGTTTAAGAATTGGTTTTTTAAAGATAAATTGGCTAGCTAATAATGCAATGGTAAATAACACATACACCACGGTGACTTTCCATTTAATGAATACATCATCATGCAAAATTAGCGTTAATGTTCCAAACACCAACACCATTAAGAAAGTGATGATATGCATTTTTTCAGCTTTGCCGTGCTTAAAGTAATTGTAAGCTAACAATAAGCCCGTTGTTACAATTAATGATCCCGTTGCGGCATAAATATCGACCATTTTATACACGGCAAAAAAGATAATTAAAGGAATAAACTCAAAAAATTGTTTCATGACACTCTCTTCTTTAAAAAATTAAATAATGATAGTCCGTTATTTGAAGGTTGCTGCCTTCATTGCACTAATAAATTCAAACATTTCTGTTTTCATTGTAGCGGGATCATCAAGGTTACGTTGGATTATTTTCACCACCGCTGAGCCTGAAATTGCACCTGCCGCTCCTGATTTAATCGCGTTAGCGACCTGTTCAGGTTGTGAAATACCAAACCCTAACAATGATGGTGGTGCATTATACTGGCCTAATGTTTCAAGCATATGTTCAACGGGCATGCCTGCTTTTGCATCCGCACCTGTTACACCGGCACGACTTAATAGGTAAGTGTAACCTTGGCCATATTCTGCTACTTGTTGTAACGTTGCTTTATCACCATTAGGTGGGGCAATAAATATTTGCTGTAAACCAAATTTCTCTGCTGCCGCACGGTATGGGGCACTTTCATGTAATGGCACGTCTGCAATTAAGATCGAATCTACACCGGCTTCTTTGCAGCGCTGATAGAAATTCTCTATGCCATTACAATAAACTAAGTTCACATACAATAATAAACCAATAGGTATTTGTGGATGTTGAGTGCGGATCTCTTTAATTATTTCAAAACAAACCTGTGGTGTGGTGCCTGCCTCTAACGCTCGAATTGAAGCATCTTGAATGACGATACCATCAGCAACGGGATCTGAAAATGGAATGCCTAATTCTAGTGCATCTGCGCCAGCTTCAATTAGTGTATTAATAATACTTAATGATTGCTCACGGTTTGGATCACCGACAGTGACGAAGGGAACAAATGCACCTTGATTTGCATCTGCTAGGCGATCAAATAATTGTGCGTATCTTTGCGTCATTAAATCGTGCGTCATTAGATCATCCCTCTTTTTTCAAAAATATCGGCAACGGTAAAGATATCTTTATCACCACGGCCTGACAAGTTAACAATAATGATTTGCTCTTTATCATCGTGTTCAATAATTTTTAATGCATGTGCAAGTGCGTGAGCAGATTCTAATGCGGGGATGATACCTTCCTGTTCTGCCAATGCTTTGAACGCCATTAGTGCTTCATCATCGGTTGCATTCACATACTGTGCTCGACCTGTTTTGGCCAAATGTGCATGTTGTGGTCCTACAGATGGGAAATCTAATCCGGCTGATATAGAGTAAGACTCTTCAATTTGTCCGTTATCATCCTGCATCATTAACGACTTCATGCCAAAGAATATGCCCTTAGTACCACAGGCAATAGGACAACCATGTTCACCGGTTTCGATACCATGTCCGCCTGGCTCAACACCAATTAATTCGACGTTCTGATCTTCAATAAAGTCAGCAAAAATACCAATGGCATTAGAGCCTCCACCCACACAAGCGATGACTTTATTCGGTAGAATACCTTCTTTGCGTAAACATTGTTGTTTCGCTTCTTCGCCAATTATTTTTTGGTACTCACGTACAATTGTTGGGAATGGATGCGGTCCAGCAGCTGTACCCAGTAAATAATGTGAATTTTCATAGCTACCAGCCCAGTCTCTTAATGCTTCGTTACAGGCATCTTTTAAAGTAGCCGAGCCGGAAGTCACCGGAATCACTTCTGCCCCCATTAAACGCATTCTAAATACGTTAGGTTTTTGTCGCTCACAGTCCACTTGTCCCATGTAAACACGGCATTTAAGGCCTAATAATGCACAGGCTAGCGCTGTCGCAACTCCGTGTTGTCCCGCGCCGGTTTCGGCGATGATCTCAGTTTTACCCATGCGTTTTGCTAATAATGCTTGACCTAATACCTGATTCGTTTTGTGTGCACCACCGTGTAATAAATCTTCACGTTTTAGGTATAATTTAGTTTTTTTACCTTTGGTTAAATTACGGCATAAAGTTAACGGTGTCGGGCGTCCTGCATATTCAGTCAATAACTCTTCTAATTCTGCTTTAAATCCATCATCTTGTTGTGCTTTTAAAAATTCAGTTTCAAGCTGTTTTAATGCAGGAACCAATATTTGTGGTACATACATACCACCAAAATCACCAAAATAAGCGTCTAACGTTTTCATTTTTTTTACCTTCTAAAGCGTTTATCGTTGCATGTAACGACGAATTGCAGCAAAGCTACGATTTAATTTGTCAGCGTCTTTTTTACCGGGTTCAGATTCAACACCTGAATTAAAATCTAATCCTGCACAACCTATTAAAGCAGCTTGTTGTGCATTGTCTGGATTAAGCCCACCGGCTAATATCAGCTTGCTTTTATCTATCTTGTTTTGTTCGCTATCATCATTGGTTAATAGAGACCAATCAAAAGCTTGTCCTGTACCACCACTTTGTTCACCAACACGTGTATCGACTATGTGTTTGCTAACATTATATTTTTCAAATGCCGGCAAGCTATCACTAACACCATGTGCTTTCCATACTTCACAGCTTTTTGGCAACGCCGCTAATAATGCTTTAACATATTTAGGTGTTTCATCACCGTGTAATTGCACTGCGCTCAAACCTAAACTTTTTGCTGTGTAAGCAACTAGTTCGATCTCTTCATCTTGGAATACACCTACATACTTTAAAGGGGCACCTAACATCACTAAACGAGCTTGTTCAAGAGCGACGAAGCGTGGTGATTGCTCAACAAAAATTAAACCACCATAAACTGCACCAGCTTTATGTGCATCAGCTGCATCTCTGGCATGTGTTAAACCACAGACTTTATTCTCACCTAGGATCAGTTCTCTACACGCACGGTCAATATTGTTTTTTGACATGATTGAACTGCCAACTAAAAAACCATTCGCGAATTGGCTTAATTCTTTTACTTGCTGGTGGTTATAAATACCTGACTCAGAAATAACGATCCTGTCTTTTGGTATTTTAACGGCGAGTTCTTTAGTACGGTTTAAGTCAATAGTAAGATCACGTAAGTCTCTATTATTAATGCCAATTACTTTTGCATTTAAGGCAATTGCACGAATCAATTCCTGCTCATTACTCACTTCGGTTAATACGCCCATATTTAAGCTATGTGCGGTATCACGGTATGCTTGGTAAGCGTCATCATCCAACACAGAGAGCATTAATAAAATAGCATCGGCTTGGTAATAACGAGCCAGATAAATTTGATATGGGTCGACAATGAAGTCTTTACAGATAACTGGTTGTGTTACTTGCTCACGTACTTTGTTGATATATTCTAAATCACCTTGGAAGTACTTCTCTTCAGTGAGCACAGAAATAGCTGATGCATAGTTTTTGTAAACATTAGCAATTAAATCTAAATCAAAATCTTCACGGATCAAACCCTTTGATGGTGAAGCCTTTTTGCATTCTAGAATAAATACACTGTGCTCTTGATCTAATGCTTGATAAAAGTGACGGTCACTTTCCACCAAATCATCTTTAAAGGTAATTAAAGGCTGTTTCACTTTACGTGCGGCAACTGATATTAATTTGTCATCAACAATTTTACCTAAAATAGTATCTTGTAAACTTTGGTCGTTAAGCATTGCTTTGCTCCGCAAGTTGTTTGAGTAATGTAAGGGGTAAACCTGATTGCATGCTAGCTAATGCTATTTGCGTTCCTTGTTTAAAGTTATCTGCTTTGCCATTTAAGACTAACAGGGCTGAGACATTAATCGCCACAGCAACTTGTTGTGCCTCGGTGCCTTTACCCTGTAAGATCTTTTCAATAATGACTTTATTCTCTTCGGGTGTGCCACCAAAAATACTTTCGACAGGATAAGATTCAACACCAAAATCCTGCGGTGTTAATGTGTATTCTTTTATTTCACCGTTATGCAACTCGGCAACCTGTGTACTGCCATGCAAGGCAACTTCATCTAAGCCACTGCCATACACAACCATCACTCGCTTCATGCCCAATTGTTGATGCACTTTAGCAATCGGCAATAATAGCTCTGGCGCATAAACGCCCATTAATTCAAAATCAGGGCGAGCTGGGTTAACTAAGGGACCTAATACATTAAATATCGAACGTGTTTTTAAAGCGGCTCTCACTGGTCCCGCAAAACGCATACCTGCGTGGTAACTAGGTGCAAAAATAAAGCAAACGTTTAAATCATCCAAGCATTGGCGTGCTGTTTGTGGTGACATTTCTAGGTTAATACCAAACGCAGCTAATAGATCTGATGAACCTGATTTGCTAGAAACGCTACGACTACCATGCTTACATACTTTCACTCCGCAGGCGGCAGCAACAAAAGCACTGGCTGTCGATATATTGATGGTGCCTAAACCATCACCGCCGGTCCCGACGATATCGGTAAATGGATAATCAGGACGAGGAAATGCTTTAGCCTGCGCTAATAACGCTTTCGCAGCGCCGGTAATTTCAGTCGGTGTTTCACCTTTAATTTTTAACGCGGTGATCACTGACGATAATACGATAGGGTCAATCTGTCCTAATACAACTTGCTCAAAAAAAGCTTGGCTTTGTTGCTCAGTCAGTGACTGCCCTTGATAAAGTTGTTCTAAAATCGGGTGTACATCATATTGGCTCATTTAATTTTTCTCCGATTCAGTCAGTAAGTTAAGACTGTTTTCTAAAAGCTGTGCACCTTCACAGGTTAAAATAGATTCAGGGTGAAATTGAAAACCGATCACCTTATCTTGTTGGTGGTAAATAGACATACACATGCCATTATAATCTGCCACGGTTTGTAAAGTATCAGGCACGGTTGTACCTACTAGTGAATGGTAACGAGCAACAGATAGAGGTTGAGACAAACCTTGAAACATTTTATCTCCACAGTGTTGAATGAGAGACGACTTACCATGTTGTATTTCATCCGCTTGTCCAACGACACCGCCGTATTGCTCTATTAATGCTTGATGGCCTAAACATATGCCTAAAATAGGCACTTGACCTTTACATAATGTGATTAAATCTATCATACATCCCGCTGCACTTGGTGTCCCAGGACCTGGTGATAATACTAAGACTACTTCACCTGCGCAGGCATCAATATGCGCTTTAATGTTCTCGGCACTTTGATTATTGCGATAAATTTTAACCGGATAACCCGCTGCTTTGAACTGATCCACTAAGTTATAAGTAAATGAGTCAAAGTTATCAAGAAAAAATAAGGTTGCTTTAGTTGTGTTTTGATTGCTTTGAATAGTCATGGCCTTATTCTCCTTGCTTGTTGGCATTTTGGGAATTGTTTGTCGAGGAGGTTACTGCTGCGAGTGTTGTTCCGTGTGCAAGCGCTATCGCATTTAATACTGCTGCCGCTTTACTGCGTGTTTCATCGGCTTCTAATTGCGGCACTGAATCATAAACAACACCGGCTCCTGCTTGTGCTTGTGCAATACCATCTTTTACAAAGGCTGAACGGATCACAATACAACTATCCATATCACCATTACCATTAATATAACCGACTGCACCGCCATAACTTCCTCGGCGTTTTTTCTCTACTTTTCGAACGAGATTGGAAGCGCTAATTTTTGGTGCGCCTACTAGGGTGCCCATATTCATGCAAGCTTGGTAGGCATGTAAAGCATCTAAATCTTTTCGTAACTTTCCAACAACGCGTGACACTAAATGCATCACATGGCTGTAACGATCTACCTGTAAGAGTTCAGCCACATGGCGTGTACCTGGTTCACTAATACGTGCAACATCATTACGCGCTAAGTCGACCAACATTAAATGCTCAGAGGTTTCTTTTTTATCTAAGCGAAGCTCTAATTCTAAGCGGCTATCTAGGTCTTTATTGATACTACCATCTGGGTTGAATCCGCGACGGCGAGTACCTGCAATAGGATAAATTTCGACATCTTTAGAACTCTGAGTGAACTTAATAGCGCTCTCTGGTGAAGCGCCGAACAGAATAAAATCACTGTCTTTTAGATAAAACATATACGGGCTTGGATTAGTTTCTTTTAACTTTTGATACGCTGAAATAGGATCTGGGCAAGGCAGTGAGAAGCTACGAGAGGGCACTACCTGAAAAATATCCCCTTTGACGATATTGGTTTTTAATTGTTCAACAATTTTGCAATATTGGGCATCTGAAACATCGACACTAACTTTCGCATCAATGGTTATTTGTTGATTGATTGGCGCAATAAAGTTATCGCAAAAGCCTTGTAACTGAGCAATACGCTTGTTTATTCGTAACTTACTTTCGTCTGAATATAAGCCACCAAAAATACTGCCTAAAATCTCACCTTGTTTGCTTTGATGATCGTGGATCATTAATGTTTCGGCTACATAGAATACATAGTCTGGAGTCGTGTTTTCGCTGTCTTCAACTTCTAATAACTGTTCAAAGGTTGCAATAAAATCATAAGCAAAAACGCCACCTAAAAATAATGCCTCAGAATGCGAAGAGTGTTTTTTAATGCGGTCAACTAAACAGCGAATTGCATCCATTGGTGAGGCAGATTTTAAACGTTGATCTTCATCGCCACTGGTATCTGATTGAGGAAAAGTGAGTTGCAATCGGCTAGGGCTTTGTGCGCTGATCAATTGTGTTGAAAATTTAGGCGTGATGAAAGTAAGTAAATCTTTGCCGTTGTCAGTTAGTGTATCAAGTGTCACGACTAAACCTTGGCAGGTGATCTTCAAACAGGCATCAACAAGTATCAGACTTTTCAAGTGCGCTTTACTTTCTATTTCAGCAGAGTCGAACAATAAATGGTTATCGCTATTCGCGCTGATTTGTTGAAATAATCCTAATGAATCTTGAATGTAGCTGCAGGGTGCTTCAATGGTTTTTAATACGCCGATCGGGTGTTGAGTATTCATGTTTAAATCCTTAATAATTAGTGAGCAAATGTTGAAATAGTTATTATTTGATTTGCCATCGCCAATTAAGGACTGTGTTTAAGATTATCATTGAATTTACCTGTTTTACTTTTGTTGGTTCCAAATATGAAAAAAGCCCGCAATATGCGAGCTTTAGAATTGGTTTTGTTGGGAAAATTTAATATACAAAAACCTCATTGCTCGCTTATGAGAATGAGTGCCACCAAGAATCTTTAAGAGTAATTGTAGAAAAAATCATATATTATGCGTCCCGTAATAATTAGAAGCTATTTTTTTGCATTCTGCTTTTAATGTCAAGGTGTTTTTAGGATATTCATGTTAATTGATCTTCACTCTCATACGAAAGCCTCAGATGGACAGCTCACGCCTAGTGAATTAGTGCAACGTGCTGAAAACAGGCAAGTTCACTTTTTAGCCATTACTGATCACGATACAGTAGATGGATTGGTTGAAGCAAGCCAATACATTAAAGATAATAATTTAAAGTTGCAATTGATTAATGGTATTGAAGTGACAACTAATTGGTTGAATCATGAAATACACGTCGTAGGTGTCAATATTGACCCTGAACATCCTGAATTAATTAAGTTAATTGAAATACAAAAAGAAAAGCGTGAACAGCGTGCCATGGAAATGGGTCGTCGTTTAGCGAAAGCGAATATAGACAATGTATATGAAGGGGCAAAAGCCTTGGCCGGTGATGGTGCTATCACACGCGCACATTTTGCTCGTTATTTAGTCGAGATAGGCGTGGCGCCTACTTTCCCTAAAGTTTTCGATAAATATTTGAGCCGCGGAAATACCGGTTATGTACCCCATGATTGGGTGGATTTAGCGAATGCAATTGAAGTCATTCAATCAGCAGGGGGACAAGCAATACTTGCCCATCCTGATGCTTATAGCTTATCGAATAAATGGTTAAGAAAACTATTGATTACATTTAAAGCGGCTGGTGGTGATGCAATGGAAGTGGCTATCGGGCAGCAATCACCACAAATGCGCTTGCAATTAGGGTTGTGGAGCAAAGAATACGATTTATTAGCTTCTCAAGGCAGTGACTTTCACTTTGTTGGACGTTGGCGTGATTTAGGAAAAAGTTTATTTTTACCTGAAATTTGTCAGCCAGTTTGGCATAATTGGACTGTTTGTCAGAGTACCGAATAAAAGGCGTTTTTTGTGCCATTTTTAGCGTAATATTAGCAATATTGAGATACAAGAGTAGTAGAGACTTATGAGTCAGTTTTTTTATGTACATCCTGAAAATCCCCAAAAACGATTGATGAAACAGGCTGCTGAAATAATAGAGCAAGGTGGGGTGGTTATTTATCCTACCGACTCTGGTTATGCATTAGGTTGTGGCATTGATAATAAACGCGCTCTAGAGCGTATTTGTCATATTAGAAAAATAGATAAAAAGCATAATTTCACCCTGGTATGTAAAGATTTAGCTGAGATTGCTATTTATGCGCGTGTTGATAATGCGGCTTATCGTATGCTGAAAAGTAATACACCGGGTCCTTACACGTTTATTTTTAAATCCACCAAGGATTTACCAAAGCGTTTAATGAATCCTGCTAAGCGTACTATTGGTATTCGCATTCCAGATAATGCCATTGCGTTAGCGTTATTGGAGGAATTAAGTACTCCATTGATGACCACCAGTCTGATTTTACCCGGTAAAACCAGTACTGAGTTTGATCCCGAAGATATTCGCGATCATTTAGAGCAACAGGTCGATCTGATTATTAATGGCGGTTACTTAGGTGAATCACCCACTACTGTGATTGATTTGTCCGACGATGAAGTTACTATTGTCAGAGAAGGTGCTGGAGATTTAACACCGTTTATTTAAAGCTGTGTATCTCGGCCTGTTTGTTCAATAAAAAGCAAGTTGTGAGTGCGTTAATATGGATAATGAATATTAATGTTTTTACAATGAAAATGTAAAGAAAACCCGCTGGCAGTGTGTTGCTGTTGGCTTTTAATGAAGATATTAATGGTTAGTGATTGAAGCTCAATAGAAGTGCAAATAGCTAACATTATTTATTGGCATAATGTGAATTACCCAAAGGAAAAGAATATGAGTGAAAAATTACAGAAAGTATTAGCCCGTGCAGGATTAGGCTCTCGCCGTAAAATGGAAGCAGTTATCTCTGAAGGACGTGTAAGTCTTGATGGTAAAATTGTTGAATTAGGCGAACGTGTGACACAGGAACAAGTAATCCGTGTTGATGGGCATGTTGTTAAATACCAAGCTGCTGAAAGTGTTGTTTGTCGAATTCTAGTTTATAACAAACCCGAAGGTGAAGTTTGTACGCGTAGTGATGAAGAAGGCCGTAAAACTGTTTTTGACCGTCTACCACAGATGAAAGGCGCTCGTTGGATTTCGATCGGACGTTTGGATATTAACACGTCAGGTTTATTACTGTTTACCACTGATGGTGAATTTGCTAACAAAATGATGCATCCGAGCCAACAAATTGAACGTGAATATGCAGTACGCGTATTTGGTGATGTAACGGAAGCAATTTTAAACCGCTTACGTACCGGTGTTCAACTTGAAGATGGTGAAGCAAAATTCTTAGATATTAAAGAACATGGCGGTGAAGGCATTAACCGTTGGTTCCACGTTGTATTAACCGAAGGCCGTACGCGCGAAGTTCGTCGTTTATGGGAAAGCCAAGGTTTGCAAGTTAGCCGTTTGATGCGTGTTCGTTACGGTAATATTATGCTAAACAATCAATTACCGCAGGGTGGTTGGCAGGAGCTTTCACTGAAAGAAGTGAACTACTTACGTAAGTTAGTGAGTATGCCACGCGAAACAGAAACTAAAGTTCGCATTGATACCAATAAAGTCTCTAATCCACAAGCAAGAATTCGTCGTGCCGTGAAGAAACATAATCAGCATCGTAAAGCCGGTGAACGTCGTCGAGTGACACGTACAAGAAGCTAATTCATTAATATATAACGCTATTATGGTACGTGTTTTATCTATAAAATGATGATAAAGTAGACTTAGGTCAAGTAAATGTATTCATTAAGTGAGGGATTATGATTAAAAAATGTTTATTTCCAGCAGCTGGTTATGGCACACGCTTTTTACCTGCTACTAAATCAATGCCAAAAGAGATGATGCCACTGGTTAATAAACCTTTAATCGAATTTGGTGTCGATGAAGCAATTGAAGCGGGCATGACCGGCATGGGGATTGTGGTTGGCCGTGGTAAGCACTCTATCTCAGACCATTTTGATCATAATTATGAATTAGAGAAAGAAATTAGTGGTACACCAAAAGAAGAAAAGTTAAAAGATATTCGTAAAATTATGGATACAGCTACTTTTTCTTTTATTCGTCAGCGTCAAATGAAAGGCTTAGGTCATGCAATTTTAGTAGGGCAAGAGCTAATCGGTGATCAACCGTTTGCGGTCGTATTAGCTGATGACTTATGCATCAACCAAGGTGGTGATGGTGTATTAAAGCAAATGGCTGCTTTATATGAGCAGTTCCGTTGTTCTATTGTTGCCGTTGAAGAAGTACCTGAAGATCAAATTCATAAATATGGTGTGATCAAAGGTTCGGTGATCAGAGATGATATTTATCGTGTTGATGACATGGTTGAAAAACCAGCGCCAGGAACAGCCCCAAGTAACCTTGCGATTATCGGACGTTATATTTTAACGCCAGATATCTTTGAAATATTAAAAAATACTAAACCTGGTAAAGGCGGTGAAATTCAAATCACTGACGCTTTATTAGCACAAGCTAAATCTGGTTGTGTATTAGCTTATAAATTCAAAGGTAAACGTTTTGACTGTGGTAGTGTACCGGGCTATATAGAAGCAACAAACTTCGTTTATGAAAATTTATACAAAGAGTAAACGTTAACTTCTTAAGTTATTATTTATAATGCCGTTCATTAACCTGAACGGCATTTTTTTTGCTTTTTTTAAATAAAAATTAAAAGTAATTAACCACGAAGACACGAAGGGCGTAGAAGGTTAGGTAAAAAACTAATGGAAAAGATAAAAATTAATTTTAGCCAACAAGTTTATAAGTCCTCGTTTTTTAATTTTTCTTCGTTTTCTCTGTCCAGTGCAGCGGCTTCGTGGGTGCTTTATGTTTTTAAAACTTAAAACTTAAAACTTAAAACTTAAACCAAAAGCGAAAAGCAATTAACCACTAAGGCACGAAAGGTGGAGAAGGTTAAGTCAAAAAACTAATGGAAAAGATAAAAAATTAATTTTACCCAACAAGTTTATAATTCCTCGTTTTTTAATCTTTTCTTCGAGTTCTTGTAAGGTGCTTATTATACTCAACGTTTACTTTGTTAAGTATTATGAGTATTTTACTAAATACATTGACGTATAAAGCCTTTGTTTCGTTGCAGACTTGCTGTCGCTTGCTCTACATTAGTATTAGTTAATATCATGACGATCGCTGTTTTGCAGTGATGTCCAGACTCGGTGAGCGCCACTTCGGCTGTCTCTCTGCTGCAGTCTGTCGCTTCCATTATTATCTTTTTTTGACGCTCAATTAGTTTGGCATTGGTCGCTTGTACATCCACCATTAAATTGCCAAATACTTTACCACTTTTAATCATGGCACCTGTAGTGAGCATATTGAGTACCATTTTTTGTGCTGTGCCAGCCTTCATTCTTGAGGAGCCAGTGACTACCTCTGGTCCAACAATGACATCTAAAGCGATATCGGCAATTTCAGCCATTTTACTGCCTTCGTTACAACATAAACTGATCACCTTACAACCTTGTTGTTTAGCATGCTGCATAGCGCCTATCACATAGGGAGTCCGTCCGCTGGCAGCAATACCAACAACAACATCGTTTTCTTTTAAGTCGATGGCTTGTAAATCTTGTTGCCCAGCGTGAAGATTATCTTCTGCATTTTCAACCGCTTTTAAAATAGCTGGTTTGCCACCGGCGATTAAACCTATTACTTGTTCAGCGGGGCTACCAAAAGTTGGTGGGCATTCACTTGCATCTAAAATACCTAAACGGCCAGAAGTGCCTGCTCCGCAATAAAGTAAACGGCCTCCTGCAGCAAAGGCTGATTGAATTGTATCTACTGCTTGTGCAATAGCAGGTAAAATCTTGGCCACTGCAAGTGCAACTTTTTGATCTTCATTATTAATAATGGTGAGCATCTCTAAGCTTGATAAAGTATCAATATTGGCACTGGCTTGATTACGACTTTCGGTAGTAAAGTGTTTTAAAGATAAACTCATAATAAGGATTTCACTATAATTGCTTGTCACATTAGGGGCGTAAGTTGTTATAATAACAGCTCACTGAAATGAGTTGAATTGATATCATGACCAAGCCTTCGAAAACACCTTTAACGCATCATAAAACAAACGCAGGTCAAGCTGAGCAAAAAGATAGCTCTGTAAAGAATGTGTCTAATAAAAAAAACAAAAATGTTGAGTTATTATTTAACCTATTAGCTTTGCTGTTAGGTTGCTTTATTATTTTACTTTTTCTAAGTTTAGCAAAAGCTATTACTACTTACTTTCAAATTACTTTTCCGGCTTCTATTCTTGGTATGTTGCTGTTATTTTTAGCATTATCTTTAGGCTTAGTTAAATTAAGTTGGATAGAGTTTACTGGTAACCTAGTGCTTAAATATTTAGCTTTATTATTTATTCCGATCGGTGTCGGATTAGTCAACTATTTTGAATTAATTGCAACACATTGGTTAGTTATTGTTTTCTCATTGTTTTTCACAACGTTACTTACTTTATTTATGGTCGGGCATTGTTATCAATGGTTAGTCAAGGAGGGGGAATAATGTTTATTTATGTTGCAGCTCCACTGACACTATTATTTTTCTTCGCTTTTAAAAAGTTGTATCAAGTAAAGCCGACTGCGTTATTAAACCCTGTGCTTGTCACCATATTTTCTCTGATTGCTACGTTATTAATATTTGATATTCCTTTTTCTGAATATAAGCAGGGGACCTCTATTATCACAGCATTATTAGAGCCTGCTATTGTTGCGCTTGCAGTGCCATTATATTTGCAGCTTAAATTGATCAAAGCTCGCCTTAAGTTTATTTTGATCAGTTGTTTATTGGCTGTTTTTGTTGCGTTTTTCTGTGCATTTTACATTATGCCGCTATTGGGTGCTGATTTAGTTACCGCTGCTTCTTTTGCCGGACAATCGGTTACCACGCCTATTGCTATGGAAATTAGTGAGCATCTTAACGGTATTGTTTCTTTGACTGCTGCGATGGTGATCTTTGCAGGTATTATTGGAGCTAGTATAGGTCTGCCATTCTTAAAGCTGTGTAAAATTAAGCATCCACAGGCGGTTGGCGTTGCAATCGGTTGTGCATCGCACGCGATTGGTACTTCTAAAGCCTTAGAGGAGGGGGAAGAAGTAGGTGCATTTTCTTCCATTGCATTGATTGTTTGTGCGATCCTTTCAGCCTTGATAATGCCGGTTTTATATCATTGGTTGATTGAATAATTTTACTACACCAACGATGCCAATTTCAGCAACTTCGTTAAGTATGTACTCAAATATTGGGTAGAAAATATCAATCAACTTAAGCCTGAAATTGCCTCAAAAACTGTTATCTTTGTAAAATTTATAACGTAGAAGTGATGCACTCTAAGCCGCAAGATTGCTCTGCTATTTAGTGGGATTGGTATTAATGAATCTTGTATTCCTTTGCTAATTACGATTTTATCTTATACTGATGTTATATCGCTCCTTGATAAAAGGTGCGATTAGCAGCTAAATTCCAGCTATTTTGTATTACTCTTAATTATTTCTACTGCCTTTCTTTTCTACAAAACCCATTAAAAATTGACCTAATCGATAAAATGTTACGTTAATAAGTCTATTTTCTAGAAAATAAACTGCATTATGGTAGCTTATTTGTCTTACTTTTAGGTGTTCAATAAGAATTAGCCACGTATGAGTGGTTTAAATAAGCAATATTTAATACCTAATAAGTCCTTTATCTATAAATACTTAGGAGTTGAATGACATGGAAAGGCTCAAAAATAAAATTACCCAAGCAGTTTTATTAAGTGTTGGCTTAACGTTGGCAAGTACTTCTTTTTCTGCCTTTGCTGCGGATGTGCCTGCGGGTACCCAGTTGGCTAAAGTACAAGAACTAGTACGTGGCAATGGCACCGAAGTGGCTTCATTAGACCCACATAAAACTGAAGGTGTGCCTGAATCACATGTTATTCGTGATCTGTTAGAAGGTCTGGTTAATCAAGATTCACAGGGAAATACTATTCCTGGTGTCGCTTTATCATGGGAAACGACCGATAACAAATTATTTACGTTTCATTTGCGCAAAGATGCTAAATGGTCAAATGGTGACCCTGTGACTGCTGAAGATTTTGTATATAGCTTTAAACGTGTCGTTGATCCTGTTACCGCTTCACCTTATGCATGGTATTTAGAAATGACCAATATGGTCAATGCCAAAGAAATTATCGAAGGGACAGCTGATAAAGAAACACTTGGTGTAAAAGCGATTGACCCTTATACCTTGCAAGTGACGTTAACTACAGCGGTACCTTATTTCGTTAAAATGATGGGCCACACAACGGTTAAACCTGTGCATAAAGCTAGCATTGAAAAGTTTGGGGATAAATGGACTAAACCGGAAAATTTTGTTGGTAATGGGGCGTTCACTATTGCAAATTGGGTGGTTAATGAACGTATTGAACTCGTACCAAATAACAACTATTGGGATAATGCTCATACGGTGTTAACTAAAGTGACATTTTTACCGATCGAAAATCAAGTGTCTGAAATGAATCGCTTTCTATCTGGCGAGATTGATATCACCAATGAACTGCCTAATGAACATTATAAACGTCTAGCAAAAGATCATGCTGAATCAGTGTCGATTCCTGGTAATTTATGTTCTTACTATTATGGTTTTAATAATGCTAAGGCACCTTTTAACGATGTGCGTGTTCGTAAAGCACTTTCCTATGCGATTGATCGTAATGTGATCACCAAATTTTTACTTGGGCAGGGGCAAAAACCGGCTTATTTCTTAACGCCTGAAATTGTTGCTGGATTTCATCCGCAAATGCCTGCCTATGGAAAACTTACTCAAAAGCAACGTGTTCAAGAAGCAAAAGATCTGTTATCAGAAGCGGGATTTAACAAACAAAACCCACTTAAATTCACACTGCTATACAACACATCTGAAAACCATAAAAAAATTGCTGCTGCGATTCAATCAATGTGGAAAAAATCATTGGGTGTCGATGTGCAGTTAGAAAATCAAGAATGGAAAACGTACCTTGATACACGTCGCCAGGGTGATTTCGATGTGACGCGTGCTGGGTGGTGTGGTGATTACAATGAAGCATCATCATTTCTTTCTTTAATGCAGAGTAATAACAGCTCAAACGATCCTAAATACAAGAGTGCTGAGTACGATCAAATCATGAACAAAGCACTATTATCTACAGATGACCAAGAACGTAATGCTTTATATGCAGAAGCGGAAGTTCTTTTAGCCAAAGATATGCCGATTGCGCCTATTTATCAATATGTTAAAGCGCGTTTGGTTAATCCTCATGTTGGTGGTTTCCCTACTAATAATGCTGAAGATAAGATCTTTTCAAAAGACCTTTATATCAAACAGTAAATTCATTAATTGATAATACACATCAGCCGATATAGCACTACAGCATATCGTCTGATGTATTTATTAATTGTCATTTAATACACAGAAAGAGTGCGTTTATGTTTAAATTCATCGCTAAAAGAATATTAGAAGCGATCCCTACACTGCTGGTGTTGATCACTATCTCTTTTTTCTTAATGCGCTTTGCACCGGGTAATCCTTTTTCTACGGAGCGCCCGCTCCCACCTGAGGTGATGGAAAACATTAATGCTAAATATGGATTAGATAAATCTGTATTTGAGCAGTATACGACCTACTTAACTAATGTGTTACAAGGTGATTTTGGTCCTTCTTTTAAATATAAAGATTTTACCGTCAATGAATTAGTGGCTAGTGCACTGCCTGTTTCAGCAAAAGTCGGTGCAGCTGCTTTTGTATTTACATTAATAATGGGCGTCGGGGTCGGGACGATAGCTGCGTTGAAGCAAAATACTTGGATAGATTATACGATCATGTCCACGGCCATGATCGGGGTGGTGATGCCCTCATTTGTACTTGCACCTGCCCTCATTTATGTTTTTTCTATCTATCTCGGCTGGTTTCCCGCGGGCGGTTGGTTAGATGGCTCTTTTCAATATATGTTTTTACCGGTGATCGGTATGTCGTTACTTTACGTGGCCACTTTTGCTCGAATAACACGCGGCAGTATGATTGAAACTTTAAATAGTAACTTCATTCGTACCGCTAGAGCCAAAGGTTTAAGTTACACCTATATCGTACTTAAGCATGCATTAAAACCCGCTATGTTACCTGTGGTTTCTTATATGGGGCCTGCTTTTGTTGGGATTATCACCGGATCTGTGGTGATAGAAACCATCTTTGGTTTACCGGGTATTGGTAAATTATTTGTTAATGCCGCATTTAATCGTGATTACTCGCTAGTGATGGGCGTAACCATTTTAATTGGCTTTTTATTCATTATATTCAATACCGTTGTTGATATTTTACTCGCGGCGATTGATCCTAAAATTCGCTATTGATTGGGACAGAAATGATGTTAACAAAAAAAGAAAATCTAGACGCGATAGAAAAATTCTCAGAAAACTTAGAAATTGAAGGACGTAGTTTATGGAAAGATGCGCAAATTCGCTTTATGCGCAACAAAGCGGCCATGATCAGTTTAGTGATATTAACAATAATGGTGTTAGCCGTTATCTTTTTACCTATGTTTGCGGAGTTTACTTACGATGATACCGATTGGTATGCATTGCATGAAGCTCCTTCTGCTTTGCATCTTTTCGGTACAGATAGTTTAGGCAGAGACCTTTATGTTCGCACCTTAATCGGTGGTCGAATATCGCTAATGGTGGGAGTGTTAGGCGCCTTAGTTGCGGTATTGATTGGAACGCTTTATGGCGCAACATCGGGTTATATAGGTGGTAGAACAGACCGCATTATGATGCGCATATTAGAGATTTTATATGCCGTACCATTTATGTTCTTAGTGATTGTATTAGTGACTTTTTTTGGACGAAATATTGTATTAATATTTGTCGCTATCGGCGCGATTGCTTGGTTGGATATGGCACGTATTGTACGTGGCCAAACATTGAGTTTACGCAGTAAAGAGTTCATTGAAGCGGCGCACGTTAGTGGGGTTAGTAATTGGAAAATTATCACCCGTCATATTGTACCTAATGTATTAGGGATTGTAGCGGTGTACTCAACATTATTAATTCCTAGCATGATCTTAACTGAATCATTTTTATCTTTTCTAGGTCTTGGTGTACAAGAACCGATGACCAGTTGGGGCGCTTTGTTGCAAGAGGGGTCACAAACGATGGAAGTGGCGATTTGGCAGTTGATTTTTCCTGCTTGTTTTATGATCGTGACCTTATTTTGCTTTAATTATGTGGGTGATGGTTTACGTGATGCTTTAGACCCTAAAGACAGATAGTGTAAAGCAATAACAAATAGGTACGGACCGATAGTAATAAACGTTATCGGTTCACTCTACAAATAACTATTATTGGACATAAAAATGAGTTTATTAGATGTCAAAGACTTACGTGTTGAGTTTAGCACTCAAGATGGCACGGTCACCGCAGTAAACGATTTAAACTTCTCATTGGAACCCGGTGAAACCTTAGGTATTGTGGGCGAATCAGGCTCAGGCAAATCGCAAACAGTATTTGCTATTATGGGGCTGCTGGCGAAAAATGGTCTAATTAAAGGCAGTGCAAAGTTTGAGGGTAATGAGATTCTTAACTTACCAGAAGCTGCATTAAATAAAATCAGAGCAGAGCAAATTGCGATGATTTTCCAAGATCCAATGACGTCTCTTAATCCTTATATGAGGGTGAGTGAGCAACTGATGGAAGTATTGATTCTGCATAAAGGCATGAGTAAAAGTGAGGCCTTTGAAGAATCAGTGCGTATGTTAGAAGCGGTTAAAATCCCAGAAGCGAGAGCGCGTATTAAAATGTATCCACATGAGTTTTCAGGTGGAATGCGACAGCGCGTTATGATTGCAATGGCATTATTATGTCGTCCTAAATTATTAATTGCCGATGAGCCGACGACCGCACTGGATGTAACGGTACAGGCGCAAATAATGGATTTACTCAATGAGCTAAAAAAAGAGTTTAATACTGCAATCATTATGATCACTCATGACCTTGGAGTGGTGGCTGGTAGTTGCGATAAAGTGTTGGTGATGTATGCAGGACGTACCATGGAGTATGGTGCTGTTGATGATATTTTTTATCGACCAAGCCACCCTTATACTGAAGGATTGTTGAAAGCTATTCCGCGTTTAGATGCTGAGGATGACGTTTTACCTACTATTCCAGGTAATCCACCTAATTTATTACGATTACCCGTGGGTTGCCCGTATCAAGAGCGTTGCCACCGTGTCACTCAAGAGTGCATGCAAACAGCACCGCCATTAATAACATTTGCAGGCGATCGGCAACGTGCTTGTTTTTCTGATTGGGAGAGTTGGGCGAAATGAACGAGCAAATAAAAATGGAAAAAAAACTATTACTGGATGTTAATAACCTAAAAGTATATTTTGACATCGACTCTAAATCCCTATGGCCCTGGGCTAAACCCGAAAAATTAAAAGCCGTTGATGGTATTAATGTGCGTTTATTTGAAGGTGAAACCCTCGGCGTTGTAGGTGAGTCCGGCTGTGGAAAGTCAACGTTTGCTCGTGCGATTATTGGTTTAGTTGCGGCGACTGAAGGTGAGGTGATGTGGTTAGGTCAAGATTTAACTAAAATGCAAGCCGTTCAGCGTCGTGAGACTCGTAAAGATATTCAAATGATTTTCCAAGATCCATTAGCATCACTTAATCCACGTATGAATATTGGTGATATTATTGCTGAACCATTGCAAACTTTTTACCCAAAACTAAGTAAACAAGAGGTGAAATTAGAAGTTAAAGAGATGATGGATAAAGTAGGGCTTCTGCCGAATTTGGTTAACCGTTATCCACATGAGTTTTCTGGAGGTCAATGTCAACGAATTGGTATAGCGCGTGCACTTATACTGAAACCTAAAATGATTATTTGTGATGAACCCGTTTCAGCATTAGATGTTTCCATTCAAGCGCAAGTAGTAAATTTATTAAAAGAATTACAGCAAGAGTTAAGACTGAGTCTAGTTTTTATTGCACATGATCTTTCAGTGGTAAAACATATCTCTGACCGAGTATTGGTGATGTATCTTGGTAATGAAGTCGAGTTGGCAGAATCTGCCTCTTTATTTAAAAATCCTCAGCATCCTTATACTAAAGCGTTGATGTCTGCGGTACCTATTCCTGATCCTAAAATAGAACGCACTAAGGTGATTCAAATGTTGGAAGGGGATTTACCGTCGCCTATATCACCACCTTCTGGATGCGTATTTCGTACACGGTGTCCGATCGCAACAGTGGCATGCAGTCTCGAGAAACCTTTACTGAAAGGCACCTCAACTCATTCAGTGGCTTGTATCCATGTCTAATTAAGTGAAGAGTTAGTTGGTGAGCATTTCTAATAAGAAAAAACCGAAGCAAGCTTCGGTTTTTTGATAGATAGCAGAGGCATTAATGATTGCTACTACTAAAGTTATTAATTAACTATTTACTTAATCAGCAGCGTAACCAAATTGCTCTAGTTGTTTACCATCTAAATAAGCAAATTGATCTTGCATTTTTAAACGATCACCAACAAACCAAGAAGCAGCAAGGGCATATATTTGATGCTCTTGGGTCAATACGCGATCCGCTAAGTCCTGCGCAGTATCTTCAGCAAAAATAGGTACTTTTGCCTGTAATACTGTAGGGCCACTGTCTAACTCTGGCGTCACAAAGTGTACCGTTGCGCCGTGAGCCTCATCACCTGCATCAATAGCACGTTGATGTGTATTAACACCAGGATATTTTGGCAACAAAGAAGGATGAATATTGAGCATCTTGCCCTGATATTGATTAACAAAATCAGACGTTAAAATACGCATAAATCCAGCTAACAAAATAAGATCAGGTTGTAACTGTTCTAATTCAGCGGCCAGTAGTGCGTCGTATTGATCACGCGATGCAACACCTTTACTAGCGACTAAGATAGCCGGAATATTCGCTTCTCGAGCACGCTCTAAACCATAGGCATCTGCTTTATTGCTGATCACTGCAACAATTTCAACGTGCTGGTTATTTATTTGCTGTTTATGCAACTTATCCATGAGTGCTTGTAAATTACTACCGCTACCAGAGATAAGTACCACTATTTTTTTGCTGCTCATACTATTATTTAATCTCTACTTGAGATTCACCTTCAGCTGCATCTTCGATATGACCTAATACCCAAGCGTTTTCACCCTGCGCATTTAAAATCTCAACCGCTTTTTCTTTTTCAGCGTCAGGAACAACAATCATAAGGCCAACACCACAGTTGAACGTGCGGTACATCTCTTCCGTTTCAACGTTACCATTTTCTTGTAACCAGTTGAAGATAGCAGGCCATTCCCAGCTCTTACCGTCAACAACCGCTTTACTACCAGCAGGTAATACACGTGGGATATTTTCCCAAAAACCGCCACCAGTAATATGCGAAATAGCATGAACAGGGCAGTTTTTGATTAACTCTAAAGTTGATTTAACGTAAATTTTAGTGGGTGTTAATAACGTATCACCTAATGTTGAATCACCAAATGGTGCACTGGTGTCGGCTTTTGATACTTCTAAAATTTTACGTACTAATGAATAACCATTTGAGTGAGGACCACTTGATGCGACAGCAATAAGTGCATCTCCAGCAGCAACTTTAGTGCCGTCAATCACTTCTGATTTTTCAACTACACCCACACAGAAACCAGCGATATCGTAGTCATCGCCTTCATACATACCTGGCATTTCAGCAGTTTCACCACCGATTAATGAACAGTTAGATTGTAAACAACCTTCACCTATACCTGTTACTACGTCCGCTGCTACATCAACATCTAATTTACCTGTTGCGTAGTAGTCTAAGAAAAATAATGGCTCAGCACCTTGAACGATTAAGTCATTTACACACATTGCAACAAGGTCAATACCGACAGTGTCATGTTTTTTAAGATCAATTGCTAAGCGCAATTTAGTGCCCACACCATCAGTACCTGCAACTAATAATGGCTCTTTATAACCCGTTGGTAGTTGACATAAAGCGCCAAAACCACCTAGTCCGCCCATTACTTCAGGACGTTTAGTGCGTTTTGCTACACCTTTAATACGTTCAACTAATGCTGTGCCTGCGTCAATATCGACACCAGCGTCTTTATAGCTTAAAGAGTTTTTTTGGTTGCTCACTTGTATTCCCCACAAAATAGAAGTTAAAAGCGATAATCGCTTTAGAAAGTTAAGGTAAAAAATTGTCGGCATTTTAACATCTATATGACACGGGTCGAATTATTTCTGAAAAGAATTGTCTATTTTGATGAAAGTTAGGTGGAAGTGCCCCTAAATTAAGGAAATATTGTTTAATATTTCTTCCTTTTTACATATTTACTACCGGATACTTGCATTAGTAGAAGATCTGCTTATGATCCGTTGCATAGTAATAAATGAAATGGTTGTATAAGTAGATGAAAATGAATGTCTTGGTACGTTTCTGCGTAATAATAAGTATGCTTTTTTCAATGCATAGTATGGCGTTACCTGAAATAAGCCCATACCAAGGTGTCGTCCCAGCACAAGGTGCAACGGAAACACAATTAAGTGAACAAGCACTTAAGCAAGTATTAATAAAAGTATCAGGTAATGTAAACATTAATAAACTGGATGATAGTAAATTACTGACTAAGAACTTAGATGATTTATTAGCCCAATTTGGTTATCAAGAATTAAATAAAAAACGCTTCTACTATGCCCTGTTTGATAAGCGAAAAATTAATAGTGCACTGATTGCAATGCAACAGCCTATCTGGGGTGATACTCGCCCTAAGCCATTAATTTGGTTAGTAGATGAAAATAAACGTTTAACTTCTGAAGACATGATAAAGAGCCAGCAAGATGAAGCAGTAGCTAGCGGACTGCAACAGGCTCAATTAGAACGTGGAATCGATACACAATTTCCATTAATCGATTTAGATGATGCATTAGCTGTTTCAGCCTCAGATATCAGCGGTCGTTTTTATCAAACCGTGGCGGATGCTTCTCAACGTTATGACGCCGAGTATTTTGTAGTTGCTAATTTGAACAAAGCAAACAATCAACAATGGCAATTAAGTTGGGAGTTAGTACAGCATCTGGCTAAAAATAAGAATAATCAAGTTGTGATTAAGCAAACTAATACTGGTGATAAGACAGCTGTTATGCAGGCGATGCTCAATCAAATTGCAGATTATTACGCACAACGATTTGCTATTTTAGAAAATAAAGGCCAGAAAGCAACACAGGTTTTAAGTATTAATAATATTCATTCATTGGCGCATTTAATGCGTTTAAACGCATTGCTTGAAGAATTAAATGCAGTGGATACGTTTGAAGTTATTAATATTAGTGAACAGCAAGTACAAATATCAGTGACATTAAAAGGTGGCTTAAATAGTTTACAAAATGCCTTAAATGCACATTCGCAGTTAGAGAGTAATGGTTCGACTGTTTCTCCATTTCACTATAATTGGCAACCGTAGAGTACTTAATGCCTCAAGATGAATTAAGATTTCAATACCCTTTATTAGCGTTAAAGTTTCCTGACGATGAAACCTTTGCAAGCTTTTATCCAGGACAAAATGCTGAGCTGTTGACGCTCCTTAAGAATAATGTGGTAGGTATCGGTGAGCCGATACTCTATATGTGGGGAGAGTCCGGTAGTGGGCGCTCCCATTTGTTGCATGCATTATGTTCTGAAGTTGATGAACGTGGTGATAGTGTTGCTTATATTCCATTACATCACCATCGCAGTATGACCTTAGATATTTTTGAAAATATGGAAAATATCACTTTAGTGTGTATTGATAATGTGGATGCAATTGCAGGTAATAAGGAATGGGAAAAAGCGTTATTCGATTTTTATAATCGCTGGTTAGACAATAAAGATAACCGCACACCTGGCGCTAATTTAGTGATAGCTGCCAGTGATTTACCAAAACAAATTGGCATTGAATTGGTAGATTTAGTATCTCGCTTAGAGTGGGGGGCTTGTCATCATTTGCAATCACTTAATGATGAGGAAAAACTGGGTGCTTTACAATTACGAGCACAGTTAAAAGGCATGCGTTTACCCATCGATGTCGGGCGCTTTTTGTTAAACCGACTTTCTCGTGAAATGTGTATGTTGCTGAATACTTTAGATCAATTAGACAATGCTTCCCTAGAAGCAAAACGGAAACTGACTATTCCCTTTGTTAAAGAAGTGTTGCGCTTATAAGTGAATGCTTAAAAAATTATTGTCTTTTTGTAAATTTATTCACTTAGATGAGTAAATTTTGATATAAATTAATGAAACTTAGTATAAAAAGGATTATAACTGTCTGAATACAGTTCATAACTCGAAGTCACTTTTCACTGATTGATTTCTCTGGTATGAATTTCCTCATATTATATTGCAAGGAAACATAAACATGAAAAAATTCGTTGTGTTGGTCTGTGGTGTGTTGATGACAGCAGGTGCTTTTGCCACTGAGACTGAAACCAATATTTCAGTAATAGATAGTTCAGTAATAGATAATTCAATAATAGATAGCTCAGCAATAGTAATAGACAAAAAAGCCGATAAAGTAGTACACAAAAATGCTGAAAAGTTAAAAAACTTTAAAGGCAATTTTTCTACTGAAACGGACAAAGCGGCTAATAAAGTAGAGGACAGCTCAGAAAAATTGATAAAGTTTAAAGGTGACAAAGTTAAAGGTAACAAGGTTAAAGCAGCCTCTGCGGAACAAGTCGCAGCTAAAAATGAAGCCGTCTTTAATTACATGGACTCTGATGCTGATGGTATGGTTTCAAAGGCTGAATATATGCATTTTAAAGAACAGCAATTAATCATTCAAAACGCTAAAATGAGTCAATAGTTGAAGCCTTGAAATTAAACCTTGGAATTAAGAGTTACAAATAAGGTATGAGTCGATAAAGCCATTATTAATCTATAATAATGGCTTGTTTTTTTATCCGCTGCTCGAAGTATCAGGAGAGTTGTAGTGTGCGGGTGAGGAGTAAGAAGTAGGTTACTTTTTAGCTTTCTTTTTACGAATACTTAACCCTAACTCTTGTCCTTTATATTTAGCAAAATAGATATTCCCTGCCAAAAATAAACTCGCTAATACTAGCTCAACTACTGCTAGCCATCTTTCTTGTTCATCGATCATTATAATGACACATGCATGCATGACATAAATCAGGGCAATGAATCCACTCCAAGCATAAGTATAAGGATTACCTTGAACGATCCCTTTTAAAGGAAACAGCAATGGAATCAACCAAATCAGCATTACTAACCAGGGATTAATATCCAGAGTGGGAGGCGATAGATAAAGGTGCCAAATTGGAACCAAAATCAATAAACCAAAATATCCACATTGTGCAAGACGTTGAAAATGTACGGTGTTCATCTAAAGCCTTATATTTTTTGCGGTTGTTAATATCACTATAAAATGGCTAAAACAGATTCAGGTGGACGGCCTATCGCCGCTTTACCGTTAGCCACTACTATTGGTCGCTCAATTAATTTTGGATTAGCTTGCATAGCAGTAATTAATGCTGATTCATTATCTTCATTTGCAAGATCTAACTCTTTATATAACGTTTCTTTAGTGCGCATTAATTGGCGAGCTGAATCAAAACCTAATTGCGTGATCAAAGTCTGGATTGTCTCAACAGTAGGGGGCGTTTCTAAATACTTTATTATTTCAATATTGTTTTGTTCATTATCGACTAACGCTAATGTTTCTCGGCTTTTTGAGCAACGTGGATTATGATAAAAAATGATGTCTGTCATAGTAACCTCTGTTATATAATTTATTATTTTTAATGTAGGTGTTTAGTTGGGTATTTATTCTGCAGGCCAAATGGCGATATAGTCTTCTAAATTATCAGGATCAACTTGTGTTTCTGAAATAATTTTTCCACGAATAGAGTGACCACCTTTATGCATTGCTGATTGACTACCTGTTAACAAAGGATGCCATACTGGTAATGGTTTTTCTTCTATTAATAATTTATAGGCACAACTTGCAGGTAACCAGTGAAATTGTTCTATATCATCCAATGAAATTTTGACGCAGTCAGGGACCAGTTTTAAACGCTTTTCATATTTTTTACATTGGCAAGTTTTAGTATGTAATAAATGACAAGCAACATTAGTGAAATGCAGTTCTTCTGTTTCATCATCGATTATTTTATTAAGACAACATTTACCACAACCATCACAAAGTGATTCCCATTCGTTTTGTGACATTTGTGATAGTGTTTTTGTTTCCCAAAATTTTTCCATTTGTTTTCTACTTACCTTTTTAATCGACTATTATTTTTTGCGATGGGTAATGCTTATTACCCATTTTATTACTTATTACTTATTTATAGCCTCTACTTATAAGAGCGCTACTTAAATTCTATTCAACGACGATGCGTGGTGAAAGAATACGTTCTGATAAATAACTTACCGCTGTCGCAAAGTAATAAGAACGGTTCCAATGCATTAGCACTTTGTAGTTATTATAAGCTAAGTAAACACGTCCATTTTGATCGTCAGGAATAACAATTGATGCCTGTAAATCAACATTTGGCAAGTCAGTTCCCTCGTAACGGCGGACGCCTAAAGCTTGCCACTCTGCTAATGATTTTGTTTGTTTAATGCCTGCTAATTCAGTATCAAAATCAGCAGGTAACTTAACTTGTCGTCCCCATGTTTGCTGGTTATTCCAACCTTCTGTTTTTAAATAATTTGCTGCAGAAGCAAAAACATCGCCTGGTGTATTCCATATGTCCTTTTTACCATCACCATCGTAATCAACGGCATAATTCAAATAAGAGGTAGGCATAAATTGAACTTGTCCCATTGCCCCCGCCCATGAACCAATAAATTTATCTTGGCTAATATGTCCTTGCTCTAAAATCGTTAAGGCCGCAAATAATTGTTTTTTAAATAATGCTTCACGACGACCTTCATAAGCCATTGTCGTTAATGAAGAGATCACGTAATGACGCCCAGTCAAACGGCCAAAATTTGTTTCAATGCCCCATAACGCGACAATGAACCGTGGTTGAACGCCATATTCTTTACCAATCTTTTGTAAAAGATGATAGTTATCAGCATAGGCTTGTCGTGCTTGTTTTATTTTCCAATCCGGCACCGCACGAGGAATATAAGTATCCAAGGTCATCTTAAATTCAGGTTGTTGCTTGTCAGATGAAACACTACGTTGCAAAAATTCTACTTTTTCAAAAGCATTGTTAATGATCGTTTGATCGATCCCTAACTCGGCGGCTTCCACTTTAAGATTTTCAACATATTTAATAAAGGAAATGTCATCTTTTGCAACGGCAAAACTACTTGCTGAGAAACTACACAGGGTGAAAACAGATATCGTTTTGAGTAAGTACCCCATTTTATTTGAAAATTGCTTTATTACATTCATTCCGCTATTCCCCGTTTTTGTTGTTGACGTTTTTTATGATCCTTTAAATGATCAACTGGAGGTGGTGGAAGTTGTAAATAAAAACCTGATCTGGCCACTTCTTTGATCACCTTAGGTGCTTCAGCCATCGCCATTTTGGTGGTTTCAGTGATATTTAACACGGTCACTAATTTTGGTGGACCAAATTGTTCTAACAAAGCAGTCGGGACTTGTGAAAAGTCATCTCGTTTTGCTACAAAAATGTAGGTTTGTGGTTTACGGATACTTTTATATACAGCACATAACATAATACTTATCTAGCCCTTTACTTGCCTAATGTTGATGCAAACTATAACATGCATAAGCGTTTATTTTTTATAGAAATCCGCTGAATTTTATGTCAAATAATAAAGATTTAATAAGAAAGGACAATTATGACGTTAAAATCGTTAAATTTTACCTTGTTAGTAGTCAATCTTGATAATGAAACACTTTCAGACCTAGCCGATGAATTAAATAGAAAACGGTTAATGGCGCCTGAATTTTTTGCTCTGACCCCGATGGTGGTCAATATTGTTGAAACATCGTTAGCTATCGATTTTTTACAATTACGAAATATCGTGGAAGAGCATGGTTTTATCTTGACAGGTATAACTGGCAAAGTGTCAGAACAGCAAAAACAACAAGCGAGTGAACATTCAATTGCGGTTTTACATGGTTCTAAGAGACAGGTTGTAAATACTTCTCCTGTGCCAGAGCCCATGGAAGATAATAAAGAAGTTGCTGATGTTTTACCTACCGAGCAAGACTATACCGTCAGCGAAGTAAAAACAAAAATACATGTTGGCCGCGTTCGGTCAGGTCAGCAAATTTATGCAAAAGAATGTGATTTAGTTATTCGTGGTGATGTGGGAGCCGGTGCAGAAGTCATTGCCGATGGCAATATTCATATATATGGCACCTTAAGAGGTAAAGCATTAGCTGGTGCGATGGGAGATACCGATGCAGTTGTATTCTGTACGGTTTTGCAACCTGAGTTAGTGTCAATTGCAGGTGTTTACAAATTAAGTGATACCTTGCCTGAAGATATGTGGTCAACCTCTTGCTCAATCTCTTTAGAAGATCAAAACATGGTTTTTTCAAGTTTAAATAAAATTTAAAATTAGGAAGGAAAGTTATATGGCAAAGGTAATTGTTGTCACTTCAGGTAAAGGTGGCGTTGGCAAAACAACGAGTAGTGCTGCTATCGGCACCGGTTTAGCCAAAACAGGTGCTAAAACGGTGGTTATCGATTTTGATATTGGCCTAAGAAATTTAGACTTGATCATGGGATGTGAGCGACGAGTAGTTTACGATCTTATCAATGTGATTAATGGCGAAGCTAATCTACAGCAAGCTTTAGTAAAAGATAAACGTGTTGATACCTTATTCATTTTACCTGCATCGCAAACACGTAATAAAGATGCGTTATCTCAGGAAGGGGTTGCACAGGTTATTGAAGACTTAAAAGCAGATGGTTTTGAATATATTATTTGTGATTCTCCGGCTGGTATCGAGCAGGGCGCTATGATGGCTTTATACTTTGCAGATGAAGCAATCGTCACCACTAATCCTGAAGTATCATCGGTGCGCGATTCTGACCGAATTACGGGCATGTTATCTAGTAAATCATACCGTTCAGAAAAACAAATGGAGCCTGTTAAAGTTCATTTGTTAATTACGCGTTATTCTCCAGAGCGTGTTGAACGCGAAGAGATGCTCAGTATCGAAGATATTGATGACCTATTAGGTATTGATTTATTAGGTGTGATACCTGAGTCTAAGGATGTATTAAGTGCATCTAACTTAGGTGAACCAGTGATCTTAAACCAAGAAAGTGATGCAGGCAAAGCTTATCAAGATGCTGTTGATCGTCTTTTAGGTATACAGCGTGATTTACGTTTTGTAACAGTTGAGAAAAAAGGCTTTTTAAGCCGTATATTTGGGGGTTAAGATGGGATTATTACAATATTTTAGAAAAGATAAACCTAAAAAGGGTACTGCAAAATTAGCAAAAGATCGCTTACAGATAATTGTAGCCCATGAGCATTCAAGTTTTGATGTACCTTCATATATGCCTGAGTTGCAAAAAGAATTAGTTGCAGTTATCCGCAAGTATATGGATATTTCATCGCATGATGTTAAATGTGAATTTAATGATAAAGCCGATGATGATATGTCAGTATTAGAAGTTAATGTGACATTGCCAAAAAATAAATAGCCAAATCAAGTAAATAAAATGCGACTTATTAGCGACTTATTAATATTAGTCGCATTTTATTACTTGTAGCTAAACATCATTTTAAGTCAGGTCCTAATCCCGACATTTATCCTGACATTAATCATTAATATTGCTTTCAATCTAGCCTGACTTACTCACCCAAACCAAATTCAGTTCAAATTAAACTAAATGCTTTCACTGAGCTGCTTTACTCTTTAGTGGCTGGTTTAACTAATGTGATGCTATTGATAATAACCGCTTGTACAGGCTTATCTGCCGCAGCGGTTTGCACTGATGCGATGGCATCAACAACATCTAATCCTTTGCTAACTTTACCAAATACCGCATAACCCCATTGACTACCTCGCATATCCAAAAAAGTATTATCTTTGTGATTAATGAAGAATTGACGTGTTGCCGAATGAGGCGCGCCTGTTCTTGCCATTGCAATGGTTCCTCGTTCATTACTTAAACCATTGCCTGATTCATTTCTAATCGCTGGCAGAGTCTGTAAAGGATTACCATCTTTTAAAAATCCGCCGCCTTGGATCATAAAATCTTTGATAACGCGGTGAAAAGTAGTGCCTTTAAAGCCGTCTTGTTGTACATAACTTAAAAAGTTAGCAACACTAAGAGGAGCCTGCTCGGGATATAATTCGACGCTAATTTGACCTTTATTAGTATCAATAATAACGACTGGATTTTCGGCCGCTAAGGCGAAGTGGCTGCTCACTAATAAAATCAGTGCGGTGATGTACTTCATATCATTTCCTTTATTATATTTTGCTTACTATAAATAAAAATTAACTTACTGTATTTACAATGTTGCTATTGGGGTGACTAAAACTGTTGTAATTTACTATTTAGTTCTGGGTCTTGAATAATTTGATTTAATAATTGTGATATCTGTACATTAAGTTGTTCTGTGATACCTGCCGCACTGGTAGAAAAAGCCGCATCCCACTGTTTGTTGCTGCGGAATAATTTAACGAAATTTTTACCTTGATAATTAAGTTCTATTTTTATTACCATTTGTGAGTCTACATCATAGCTTAATGTTGATTCAGTCACAGTAGCCAGAGCTTTGATTAATTTAATATTGACTTGGTGTTCACTGCTTTTATTCACTTTTAATTTATTGTTTATCCAAGCTTGAGTTAAACTTTTTTCAACCAGTAAACGTAATGATTGTTGCTCATTGATAAGTTGTGCGACATTGTCCCCATCAATAATCTCAATTAAATGACGTGCAACTCGTAAGTCTTGGCTAGCTATTTGCCAAGTATCCGATTGCTTAAAAGTATAAGTATTTTTTTCAAGATCAAGCTCTGGGTTAATATTGATATCGGTCGGCAAAGAGGCACAACTGGCTAATGTAAATAAGAGGGTAAGCATGGCAACTAATTTGCTATAAGTGTTAAGCATTCAAAGATCCTTAGAAGAAAAATAATAATGCATCATATCAAACCTATTATTGAATCGTATTAATAAATATTCTATTTGGTTTAATTTTGAACAGGGTTGGTTTTATTGAATCAGTTAAGTTAACAAAGTGTTACATTTTTTACTATATACCATCATTTTAGGCACGGCTTGCTGCAACACCTTATTTTTTTATAAATGTACTTTTTTGTATAAAATATGATCGAACTACCTAAATTATTTACTAATGAGATCTCTGTCATATTATCTTAATCTTTCTGTAACACTGATAAACTCTAGGCTAGCGATGGTTATCCACTTTTTCTGTGGATAAGTCTGTGGGAAGTTAATGAAGATCGTGCTGAAAGCCTTGCTATACCTTGGGTTTGATTAAATCGAAGTATTTTTGAGCATGAAATTAACCCTATATTTTTCAATTGGTTATAATCGTCAAGTGGTTTTTTTAAGGTTTTGTCCCTTACCTGTAAACTCGCTTTTGATTTATGCCTTGTCAATCATTTTCTGTGCATTATTTGTTAAAAAAGACATTTATTTTAATTGACAAAAATACGGATTACAGAATTTATATTGCCTGTTTATTAAACAGGCGATCAGCGTTGTGTTTATTATAAAGAGTGCTTTTGTTTCGCATGAATATTGAACTTTTGAAAAATTAGCAATGACTTAAAATGCCAAATAAGGTCATTTATTGTTATTTTTAGCCTTGTAAATATTATGTTTGTCGAATAATTTAATCGTAACCCCTATTTTCAGGTGTTACTGATATTTATGTTTTTTATCGATAGCTAAAAATGTTCATTTTAGTGGTGATCGGTATAATGATAAGATTAACTTTTGAATTAAAATCAATAACGAGGATTTATGAGTAAAGCATTCGAGTTAGTCTGTCCATTCTCTCCCGCAGGAGATCAACCACAGGCGATTGCTAAGTTAGTTGATGGCATTGAGTCAGGATTGGCATATCAAACCTTATTAGGGGTGACTGGCTCAGGCAAAACCTTTACCTTGGCAAACACCATTGCTCAATTAAATAAACCAACTCTTATTTTAGCGCCTAATAAAACGCTTGCCGCACAATTGTACGGTGAGATGAAAGCTTTCTTTCCAAACAACGCTGTTGAATATTTTGTTTCATATTACGATTACTACCAGCCAGAAGCTTATGTCCCAAGTTCAGACTCCTTCATAGAAAAAGATGCCGCTGTTAATGCTCATATTGAACAGATGCGTTTATCGGCAACAAAAGCCTTATTAGAGCGTGATGATGTTGTCTTAGTAGCTTCCGTTTCTGCTATTTACGGTTTGGGTGACCCACAATTGTATCTTAAAATGATGTTGCATATTAGTGTCGGTGAAATGATTTCTAGCAGAGATATTTTACAACGTTTAGTCGATATTCAATATACACGCAATGAAACAGAGTTAAGCCGAGGCACCTTTCGTGTCCGTGGTGAAGTCGTTGATATTTTCCCTGCGGACTCTGAAAAAGAAGCTATTCGTGTGGAATTATTTGATGACGAAGTAGAAGCGATTAGCATTTTCGACCCATTGACGGGTCAGCAAATAGAAAAACTCTCACGTACCACTATCTTCCCTAAAACACACTATGTAACACCCAAAGAGCAAATCCTAAAGGCGATAGATGGTATTAAAGAAGAGTTACAGGATAGAAAGAAAACGTTTTTAGCTGAAAATAAACTCATTGAAGAGCAACGGATTTCGCAACGTACTTTATATGATTTAGAAATGATGAATGAACTCGGTTATTGTTCGGGTATTGAGAATTATTCTCGTTATTTATCCAGCCGTGGAGTAGGGGAAGCTCCACCTACTTTGTTTGATTACCTACCTAATGATGGGTTATTGATAATTGATGAAAGCCACGTTACGGTTCCACAAATTGGTGCTATGTATAAAGGTGATCGGTCACGTAAAGAAAATTTGGTCAATTATGGTTTTCGTTTACCTTCTGCGTTAGATAACCGTCCATTAATGTTTGAAGAGTTTGAAAAGTTAGCACCACAAACTATTTATGTGTCGGCGACTCCAAGTGATTATGAGATTAATAAATCACAGGGAGATATTATTAGACAGGTGATACGCCCCACGGGATTATTAGATCCAATCATCGAAGTCCGTCCGGTAACTACACAGGTAGATGACCTGTTATCTGAAATTAATATTCGCGTTGCAAAAAGTGAGCGTGTATTAGTCACCACCTTAACAAAACGTATGGCAGAGGACTTAACTGAATACCTGAATGAACATGGCATTAAAGTGCGTTATTTACATTCAGATGTTGATACGGTGGAGCGAGTTGAGATCATACGCGATTTACGTTTAGGCATATTCGACGTTTTAATTGGTATCAACTTATTGCGGGAAGGTTTGGATATTCCTGAAGTTTCTTTAGTGGCTATTTTAGATGCGGATAAAGAAGGGTTTTTACGTTCGGAGCGTTCGTTAATTCAAACTATGGGTAGGGCTGCACGTAATTTAGAGGGGCGAGCTATTTTATATGCGGATAGAATTACTGATTCTATGCGTAAAGCCATTAAAGTCACAGAAGATAGACGAATATTGCAGGATGATTTTAATAAAGCCAATGGTATTGAACCTAAAGGTTTGTCAAAAGAAGTAACTGATGTAATGCAATTAGGGCAAAAACCGCAACCTAGAAGTAATATTACACCGCTTAACGTAGCTGAGAATGGGGTTTTATATCAATCTAAGAAACCACTGCGTACAGAGCAAGATATCTTAAAAGAGATTGCCAAACTTGAGAAAGAAATGTTCGCTTTTGCTAAAGCATTAGAGTTTGAGAAGGCAGCACAGTTACGCGATCAAGTGTCCAAATTACATGAGCAACTTCTATCTGTGGGATAAACACTTATGGCTGTTTATATTTATAGCCAGAATCTGGTCGCTTCATGTCTTGCAGATTTTATTTCTTCAATGGTAACGAGCATCAATTATCTAGATCCACATAATTAATGCTCATTTCTTTTTTCTAATTGGCACTAATAAAATGTGATGCATCTCATTAATATAGATGAAGATGAACAAGTAGGCAGTGCATGACCTCTCATTAGCATAAAAGTAGACTGCAGCAGTAAAAATGACCGTTATACTTAAAATAATAAGTCATACTTATAAGTGATCAAAATGGACTGACACTTTTAAGTTGAATCCAAGAATGGAAAATTAATGATAGAAACTGAAGAATATGGATATCGTCGCACTACACTGCGGGTTTTACTCGTTGTAACCATTTTTGCAGCAAGTTTTTTTGCTGTGACTAATTGGCTCGCCGGGTTTCATCTTTTTTCCATTATGGAAGCGATTATTGCGAGCTTTTGGAGTTGGATATTAGTTATTAGTAAGACAACACAATATTTACAGAGATGGTCTTTTGTCTATTTATGTACTTTTTACTTCCTGGTCATATATGGAATTATGATCACTAATTTTAAGGCCGGGTTATTTTCATGGCTGTTTATTTTTCCCATCCTCTCTTATCTACTGTTAGGGCTAAAAGCAGGAACAGTGATCACCTTTGTTAGCATTTCTGGTGGCTTAGCAGCGCTAGGGCAATTAGTGTGGGCGAGTAATACCGAAGCTCACTGGATTGTTATGGGGAATGTTGGGTTTACGCTTGCTGCAATTTGGGCAATGGTTTACGTATACGAAGCTAAACGTGAAGAGGTTGTTAAAGACTTGAAAGAGCAAGCAAGGAAAGATCCTTTAACTGGTTTACTCAATGTTCGGGACTTGAATGGTATTCTCACTAGTACATTACAAATAGCGGAGCGACATTCACAACCAGTGACCTTGGTGTACATTGATATTAATGATTTTAAAAAGATTAATGATGCGCAAGGGCATCAAAAAGGTAATGAAATTTTACTTGCAGTGGCAAAAGCCATAAAAAAAATGACGCGTGTAGAGGATCAAGCATTTAGATACGGTGGAGATGAATTTTGCATTATTTTCCCTAATTGTGTTGAACAACAAGTAGAGCAAACCTTTGGGTTACGTCTAGCTAATGAAGTACACGAAAATTTGGATAAACTAACCATGAGCATTGGTTATGCTCAGACCGGACCCACTAATTTTTGTTCTCCTGACTCTCTGATCCATAAAGCAGATAAAAATATGTATTTAGTTAAGTCAACTTCCAAACTAAATGATTAACTTGGAAGATGGCTGAATAAATACGCTGATATATTGTTAAGCAATTATTTTATTGCGCATACTTGAACGAGCGATGACAACAGTCATTATTGCGATATAAAATTAATGATGTCATTGGATTCATATAACCATTGTGTTTCACCGCTAGCATGCTCGATGCGTAAACATGGTACTTGTTTTTTACCGCCACCTTGAATTAAATCATTACGATGTTGAGTTTGCTGTTGGATATTTCTGTGCTCTATATTCAACTCTAATTTTTGTATCGCTTTACGTGTCATTGCACAATATGGGCAAGCATCGTAATGATAAAGAGACAGAGATTTTACTGGTGTTTGTGATAATGTCATTTTGCTTCCTTAAAAGTCGAACTGGTTGGTCTAGAGTTTAATTTTTACTGACTCATTCTTACTGGTTCATTTTGCTAATTGATATTTGGAAATTCAAGTGAATTATAAACAATGAATTAGTGTTTGTAGCGACCATTCGTCTAAATATCCCTCCCATTTCTCCATTTCGTTGATTGACAGATAAATGTTAAAAAGCCTATTTTTACTTTGTATCAACTATCACTCTGCTTTTGTGGCTGTTTTTGACATTTTATTACCGCGCAAGGTGGTTAGCTTTTTTAATAACATATCACCAGCAATATAAATAACGATAGCCCCTACAGGTGGATTAATGGTTGTGAATAACCACCAGTTCGAATGCCAATACCAGGTGCCAAGCTGCGTACCGATAATTTCTAGATATAAGACCAATAGACTCATTATTAGATATAAAATAGCGTAGTTTTTGCGCTGCAGCAGATAAAAAAACAATAGCGCTAAACAGGCGCTTAGGGTGTCGGTGAGCACTATCGATACGGTCAAAAATAATAGAATGAAAAAGGGCACTAAGACCATTTTAATTTTGTGTTCATTTTTCTGGATTAATTTTACGTTACTGATTAATAAACCGGTGATATAAATTACAGCATGACCAAAGGGCACGTATAGGGGAATGCCATCATTCCTATAATTATACATATCAAGCCATAGACAACAGATCAGCTCGCCAAGCCATGATAAAGGCACCATGATGATCATTAGTTTTTTTAGTGATGTATTGACTTTAATAAAAAGAAAAGCCCATAAACTCATAATTATGATTGATGTAAACAGCTTATTATCAAAGTTAGTACCTTGTATCAATGTAGAATCTAACATCAATGCAGGGATCCATATCAAGATAAGTAATGAGTAGGTAACATATTTATTTAGTAGCATTATTTAATACTTTTAATGAGGAAGCTTTTTAGGTTGAGCAATTAAACAGCATTTTGACAAAGACATTATCATTTGCAACATTTCTCTATCTTATACTGCTATGTAAATCCTACGTAAAGTTTATAACATTTCTAAGCTGGGTAACTATCACACTGTTTCAATACTAAGCTAATGGTTTTAGTTGATGCTGTTTGGCAATGGCATTTGCAACCTGTATTAGTCGATTTTTTATTGCTTGTTCAATACCTTCATTTATTTTTACTAAGTCTGCAATGGCAATCAAGGCTTGCGTATTTAGGTTATTACCTTGGTGTTGATAAGCAATGCCAGTATCGATCACCCAATGTTCTGTTGTCAGCTGTTTTTCTTCTATTGTCTTTACTAGCATAAAATTAATGGACAAAATAATCCTTTCATCTTTATACCAATTTGCCTTTAAAGCTTGAAAGTTTATCCACATTTCTAATTTTTTTATCAAAGGGCTTAGTGCACTAGAAAATTTCTGGTCGGCGACTACTGTGATAGGAAGTGAATTATACATTATGTAGATCATCTATTATTAGGGGCAGGAGTTGGCCTATTAACCTGATCCTGCCCGACGTTATTAGAATATTGCTGAGGTACATTTTACTGTGCTGTTACTACGAACTCTGCTACGCAACTTTGCTAAGGTACTTTGCGACTAGCTAATGCAGTAGTAAGTGCCAACATCTTGCTTAAAGCACGGAAAACCCTTCTTTTTCTAATAACTCAATCAAAGAGATAAGTGGAAGTCCAATTAAACTATTTGGATCTTTCCCATCAAATCGACTAAATAAGCTAATACCAAAACCTTCACTTTTGAAACTTCCTGCACAATTATAAGGTTGCTCTTTGTTAAGGTAATTAGTGATCATTGCATCTGATAAATCACGAAAATAGACGTCGAAAGGTTCAACTAAAGAGTGTACTTGTCCCGTTTTGCTATTAACTACCGCTAATCCAGTATAAAAAGTAACGTGTTGACCACTGGCCGCTTTTAATTGTTTAAATGCATTTTCAAAGTTACCGGGTTTACCTAAGATTTTACCGTCGTTTAAACACACTTGATCTGAACCTATGATTAAAGCGTCCGGAAATTCGCTAGCAACTGCTTGAGCCTTTGCTATCGCCAATCTTTCTACTAATTGGATTGCCGTTTCTCCAGGTAATTCCTCTTCGTTTACGTGTGGGTTAGCTGTTGAAAAGTCTAGATGTAGCTTTGTTAATAGCTCTTTTCTAAACGGTGAAGTCGATGCTAATACTAGCTTCTGTGGCATAATAAACCTTACTTAAGTGGAAAAATGAGTTTATTTTAAGGACTGTGAAAGAATAAAGCGATAGCTGAATAAAAACTTAAGAAAAATAACGCTTTTTCTTTGACTATATTGAACTCTATCTATATTATTCGCGACCATGCAAAAGGTTAAACTACCGATTAGCGTTGATTCTGTTCGCGCTGCTAATAATAGACTGGAGCTAGTTGCTAGCCTCGATAAGTCTTTATTAAGCAGATTAGGAGAGTCAACAAACAGTATTCACTCTGATATCGATACTGCTTTTTCGTTTGATGTGGACCAGCAAAAGCTGAGAATATTCAAAGGTAAAGCAAGTGTCGCAGTAGAACTCACTTGTCAACGGTGCAATGAGCCTATGACTTATCAGTGTGAAGCTGAATTTACGTATTGTCCCGTTCTTAATAAAGAACAGGAAAATAATTTACCAGACGTTTATGAACCCATTTATTACGATGAAAATGGGGAGGTAAACCTTCATCAAATAGTTGAAGATGAGCTGTTATTAACACTTCCGCAAATTGCAAAACATGCAATAGCAGAATGTAAATATGGCAACTACGAAAGTAGCTTTGGCGAAATTGAGGAAGAGCAAGAACGTCCTAACCCATTTGATGCTCTAGCGAAGCTAAAGCTCAAGTAACTAGCAGGAATTTTTAAAATGGCAGTACAAAAAAGTCGTAAGACTCCTTCAAAACGCGGTATGCGTCGTTCACATGATGCACTAAGTGCACCTACTTTAACTGTTGATAGCACTTCTGGTGAAACTCACCGTCGTCATCACGTTACTGCTGACGGCTTCTACAAAGGCAAAAAAGTAATCGAAAAGTAAGTTATTACTTTGCGTAAATTTACCATTGCGCTTGATGCCATGGGGGGTGATTTTGGCCCCCATATTTCTTTATCGGCAAGTTCCAAATCCCTACAGTTACACCCAAATTTGTTCATTACTATCGTTGGTGATGCCCAACAAATAACTCCCCTATTAAAAAAATATCAGCTACTTAATCACAATAGAATAAAGTTTGTACACGCACCAGAAACCATATCAATGGAAGATGATCCTGTTTCTGTTTTACGTCATCGATCTCAATCTTCAATGCTCGTTGCGTTACAATTAGTGGCTAAAGGGGAAGCAGATGCTTGTGTCAGCGCAGGTAATACTGGCGCATTAATGTTACTAGCTAAGCATACCTTAAAAACATTAGAGGGTATTTCAAGACCCGCTTTAGTCTCTGCACTACCAAATAATCGTGGTGGTCACAGTTACTTAATGGATTTAGGTGCAAATTTGCAATGTGGGTGTGATACTCTGTTTAATTTTGCATTGATGGGCAGCGTGCTTTGTGAACAAGTTGAGCAATTAAGTGCTCCATCGGTTTCATTACTAAATGTTGGACGCGAAAGCAATAAAGGTAATGATACGATTAAACAATGTGCAGAGATGTTGTCTGCTACTGAGTTTATTAATTATATCGGTTATATCGAAGCCAATGAACTATTCGACGGACGTGCAGATGTCGTTGTGACGGATGGGTTCAGTGGCAATATCGCACTGAAAAGTTATGAAGGCATGGGACGTGTTTTTTTTGAACGATTACAGCAAGCGATAAATACAACTTGGTATAGCCGTTTATTGGGTAAGGTATTGAATCCAATAATAAAAAACCAATTAAAAAATTTGCATCCAGATCTGTATAATGGGGCAAGTTTAATCGGATTACGTGGTATTGTTGTGAAAAGTCATGGAAGTGCAAATGAAAGTGCATCTTTCTATGCAATAGAACAAGCCATTAAAGAAATTCAATGGCAGATACCTGCTTGTATTAGCGCAAGGTTGGAATCTGTCCTAGCAGAGCGAGATTGTTTATCACATGAATAGCAAAATTATAGGTACGGGTAGTTATTTACCAACAGCAGTGCGCACCAACCAGGATTTAGAAAAAATGGTTGATACCAGTGATGAATGGATCACAGTACGTACTGGCATTAAAGAACGTCGCATTGCTAATGAGCAAGAAACAATCGCTTTCATGGGCAAAAAAGCTAGTGATCTAGCTTTGGAAGCCGCTGGTATGAGTGCGTCGGATTTAGATTTAATTATTGTGGCAACTACAAGTAACCACAATGCTTTCCCTTCTGCAGCTTGTGAAGTGCAAAATTTATTAGGTATCTATGATATTCCTGCCTTTGATGTGGCAGCTGCCTGTGCTGGGTTTACTTATGCTTTAAGCGTTGCAGATAATTTCATTAAAGCGGGTGGAGCTAAAAATGTACTCGTGATTGGTGCAGATACACTGGCGAGTACCTGTGATCCAGAAGATCGTAGTACTATTATTCTATTTGGTGATGGTGCTGGCGCAGCCGTGCTAACAGCAACAGAAGAACCAGGTATTTTATCGACTCATATCAATGCCGATGGACGTTTTGGTGATTTACTCAAATTACCAAATGTTGGCCGTGACAAAGATGCATTATTAAGTAACTCATATTTAACGATGTCAGGTAATGAAGTCTTTAAAGTAGCAGTTAAAAAACTAAGCCAAGTGGTTGTTGATACTTTAGCCGCTAACAATATTGCAAAAGATAAATTAGATTGGTTAGTACCGCATCAAGCGAACCTACGTATTATCGCAGCAACGGCAAAAAAATTAGAGATGTCTATGGATCAAGTTATTTTAGCACTTGATAAACAAGGCAATACTTCTGCAGCATCTGTACCACTTGCTTTGGATGAAGGGGTAAGAAGTGGCAAAATTAAACCGGGCCAATTAGTGTTATTAGAAGCATTTGGTGGTGGTTTTACTTGGGGTAGTGCATTGGTTGTTATGTAATTAGCCTCACTAGTTACTAAAACCATTGACTTTCAAGTTTCATTTTAAAAATTGTTAATACAAAATTTAGGAATAAAGATGACAAACTTTACATTCGCCTTTCCTGGTCAAGGTTCACAAAGTGTGGGCATGTTGGCTGATTTAGCTGCAACCTATCCTGTTGTTGCTGATACGTTTAAAGAAGCAAGTGCAACGTTAGGTTACGACCTGTGGGCATTAACCCAAGAAGGTCCTGCTGAATTATTAAATCAAACAGATAAAACACAACCAGCATTACTGGCTGCATCTGTAGCAATTTGGCGTGTATGGGCTGAAGTTGGCGGTGCGTTGCCAACAATAATTGCTGGGCATAGCTTAGGTGAATATTCTGCATTAGTGTGTGCAGGTGTTATTGACTTTAATGATGCGCTTAAATTAGTTGAGCTACGTGGTCAATTAATGCAACAGGCTGTCCCTGCTGGTGTTGGCGCAATGTATGCGATCATCGGTTTAGGTGATGCAGAAATAAAAGCTGCATGTGAGCAAGCTGCGCAAGGTGAAGTTGTTTCTCCTGTTAACTTTAATTCACCTGGACAAGTTGTTATCGCTGGTAATAAAGATGCAGTAGAGCGTGCCGGTATATTGTGTAAAGAAGCAGGTGCAAAACGCGCATTACCATTACCTGTCTCTGTGCCATCTCACTGTGCATTAATGAAACCTGCGGCCGATGAATTAGCCGTTGCACTACGTGCTATTACATTTAATACACCGAAAATTTCAGTGATTAATAATGTTGATGTTGCGATTGAAACAGAAGCTGACAAAATCAAAGATGCGTTAGTTCGTCAACTATATTGTCCAGTACGTTGGACTGATATCGTGGTGAAAATGGCTGCTCAAGGTATTAATTTACAAGTTGAAGCAGGCCCAGGCAAAGTATTAAGTGGTTTAGTTCGTCGTATTGAAAAAGGTGTCGCTGCACAAGCTATCAATGATTCAGCAAGTTTAGACGCTGCATTAGCTGCAGTTAAAGGAGAATAATAATGAGTATGCAAGATCAAGTTGTTTTAGTCACTGGCGCAAGTCGCGGTATCGGTCGTGCTATTGCCGAAAGCTTTGTTGCACTAGGTGCAACCGTATTAGGGACGGCTACTAGTGAAAGTGGCGCAGCTGCAATTAGTGAATATTTAGGTGATGCGGGTAAAGGTTTTGTCTTAAACGTCACAGAAAATGAGTCTATTGAAGCATTATTTGCTGACATTAAGAAAGAGTTTGGTACTGTTGATGTGTTAGTGAATAATGCAGGTATCACTCGTGACAACCTATTGATGCGTATGAAAGATGCAGAGTGGGATGACATTATTGGTACTAACTTAACGCCTATCTTTAAATTGAGTAAAGCGGCACTTCGTCCTATGATGAAAAAGCGTGCTGGTCGCATTATTAATATAGGTTCAGTAGTAGGTACGATGGGTAATGCTGGTCAAGCAAACTATGCAGCAGCGAAAGCGGGCGTAATTGGCTTTACTAAATCATTAGCTCGTGAAGTTGCAAGCCGTGGTATTACTGTTAATACAGTAGCACCTGGTTTCATTGAAACAGATATGACTAAAGCATTAAACGAAGAGCAACGTGCAAATACTTTAGCAAACGTACCTGCTGGTCGTTTAGGTGATCCAAAAGAGATTGCAGCAACTGTTGTATTTTTAGCCTCTGAAGGTGCAGCTTACATTAATGGTGAAACAATTCACGTTAATGGCGGCATGTACATGGTCTAATTTTTGACTTGTTGAGTTATCAAATTAACCTGAAAAAGATAGATATTCTATAATTTATTGATTAAAGTCGTAAAATACTGGTCTAACCAGTGATAGAATACTTGAATATTAAACGCGATAGAATAAACTACCGCAACTTAACGCAAAAGCGTAATTACAAAGGAAGATAAAAAATGAGCAATATCGAAGAACGCGTAAAAAACATCATCGTTGAACAATTAGGTGTTCAACTTGACGAAGTTAAAAACGAAGCTTCTTTCGTTGACGATCTTGGTGCTGATTCACTAGACACAGTTGAGCTTGTAATGGCTCTTGAAGAAGAATTCGATACAGAGATCCCAGATGACGAAGCAGAGAAAATCACGACTGTTCAATCTGCTATTGATTACGTTGTTAACAACGGTTAATTCTTCACTTTAAAGTGTAGTTAATTTCTAAAGGCGGTCTTCTGACCGCCTTTTGTTTTTTATAGTCTTGAATCCAATTATTTTCTTTAGCAATACCTAAGCATTTTATTTAAAGTTTTTAGTTATTGTTTTTAAAGCCTCATTTAGGAGAGTCTAGTGTCAAAGCGTCGAGTTGTAGTAACCGGTTTAGGTATGATATCGCCAGTAGGTAATACAGTAGAGCAATCGTGGCAGGCTATTCAAGCAGGTCAAAGTGGGATCTCAAATATTGATCACTTTGATACAGAGAAGTTTTCTACTAAATTCGCTGGTTTAATTCGAGACTTTAATGTTGAAGAATACATGCCAAAGAAAGAAGCACGTAAGATGGACCTGTTTATCCAATACGGTGTAGCAGCTGCTGATCAAGCACTCAAAGATTCAGGTTTAATCGTTAACGATGATAACTCTGAACGCATTGGTGTTGCTATCGGTTCTGGTATTGGTGGCCTTGGCATCATTGAACAAAATAAAGATAATTTTGCAAAAAGTGGCCCTCGTAAAATTAGCCCATTTTTTGTTCCAGCGACCATTATTAACATGATTTCAGGTCATGTTTCTATTAATAATGGTCTGAAAGGTCCAAACATTGCAGTTACAACGGCTTGCACAACGGGTACGCATAGTATCGGTTTAGGTGCGCGCATGATCCAATACGGTGATGCTGATGTAATGATTGTAGGCGGCGCTGAAAAAGCATCGACTGAAATGGGCATGGGTGGTTTTGGTGCTGCACGTGCATTATCGACACGCAATGACTCGCCAGAAACTGCAAGTCGCCCGTGGGATGAGTCTCGTGACGGTTTTGTATTAGGTGATGGTGCTGGTGTATTAGTGATTGAAGAATACGAACACGCAAAAGCACGCGGTGCAAAAATTTATGCTGAGTTTGTTGGTTTTGGTATGAGTGGTGATGCTTACCACATGACGTCACCGCCAGAAAGTGGTGCGGGCGCTGCATTAGCAATGAAAAATGCGATTAAAGATGCGGGCATTACTGCTGCACATATTCAATATATCAATGCACATGGTACTTCGACACCTGCAGGTGATATTGCTGAAACACAAGCTGTTAAAGGTATATGGGGAGAAGATGCAAAATCAGTAATGATGAGCTCTACTAAATCCATGACTGGCCATTTATTAGGTGCTGCTGGTGCAATCGAAGCTATTTTCAGTGTACTTGCAATTAAAGATCAAGTGGCTCCACCTACTATCAATCTTAAAAATCCAAGCGAAGGTTGTGATTTAGATTATGTAACTGATGGTAAAGCGCGTCCTTCGAATATAGAGTATGCACTATCGAATTCATTTGGATTTGGTGGAACAAATGGTACGTTAATCTTTAAACGTATCTAGTTTTACGCATTACCTATAAAATGAAAACCCGATATTGACTCGGGTTTTTTTATGTCTAAATTTTACCAAGCTTTTTTATGAACAAATTTTGCATCGCTAAAGCCGCTTATTTCAAGTGACTTCTTTTGAGCACAAGTGCTTTATAATTAGCCTTGTTTAACTCTGTATTAGCAATTAACTTCAAATAGGTGGCAGTAAGCTGATGTTTATTAACGGTGAAGAACATAACTCAATCGATGCAAGTGATCGTGGTTTAGGTTATGGGGATGGTTTGTTTTCCACCATAAAGGTCGAATATGGCAAGGTGGTTGATTGGCAACTGCATTTGCAACGTTTACAGCTAGGTGCTTCGCGTTTATTTTTTCCTACTATCGATTGGCTACAACTTCAAAGCGAGGTTTTTAACTATGCAACGACGGTTAAAGCTGAAGCAAATTATGTGTTAAAAGTCATCTTAACTCGCGGTAGTGGTGGCCGGGGGTATAGTGCCGAAGGTTGTGAGCAACCGATGCGCATCATTAGCTTATCACCATTCCCAGTACATTATTTTGAATGGCAAACACAGGGAATTGATATTGTGCAATGCCAAAGTCAATTGGGGCGAAATAAACAATTAGCTGGGTTAAAATCATTAGCGAGATTAGAGCAAGTCTTGATTAAACAAGAACTAACCTCATTAAATGCAGTGGAAGGTTTAGTGTGTGATGAATTTGGGCATGTTATTGAAGCTTGCAGTGCGAATCTTTTTATTCATCTAAATGGGCAGTGGTTGACGCCTAAATTAGATTATTGTGGTGTGGCTGGAGTGATGCGTCAGCGTATTATGCAACATACTGATATTGAAGTTATTGAAGCTGAATTGACCGTCGAACAAGTTAAACAAGCGTCTTGTATGCTATTAACTAATGCGTTAATGGGGATTGTGCCAGTGAAGCAATATCAAGATATAACATATTCTCAACAACAGTTGCAGCAGGTAACTGATTTACAAATTAAGCTTAAGCAAGGAAGTGGTTACTAATGGTCAAAAAAATTATCTTAGCTTTAATATTTATCGGTATTTGTCTGAGCATTGCTGTTTTATGGGCGCAGCAACAGATAGATAAATATTTACATGTACCAAGAGTACAACAAACACAGTTATTTACCTTATCCGAAGGGCGTTATTTTACGCATCTTGCGCCGCAGCTAATTGAACAAAATTTATTAGATTCTGATCGATGGTGGAAAGTTGTTTCTAAATTGAAGCCAGAGTTAACTAAAATAAAATCAGGCACCTATGAGTTACCTAAAGGTGCATCATTAGCAGAAATCTTAACCATTTTAACCACCGGACGTGAGTTTCAATTTAAATTAACATTTGTTGAAGGCAGTACCTATAAAGACTGGTTAGTGATATTGCAAAATGCGCAACATATTCAACCATTACAAGAATCTGAGCAAACGTTGTTAACTAAATTAGATAGTAAAGCAACAAAGCTAGAGGGGTTATTATTCCCAGAGACCTATCATTACACCGCTGATATGAGCGCTTTTAGCATTGTTAAAAAAGCCTATTTGCATCAACAAATGGTATTAGAAAAATTATGGCCAGAAAGAGACAAAAATTTACCCTATAAAACACCGTATGAAGCGCTGATCATGGCCTCTATTATTGAAAAAGAGAGTGGGCTTGCAAACGATAGAGATAAAATAGCATCAGTGTTTGTTAACCGTTTACGCATTGGTATGCGTTTACAAACCGATCCGACGGTTATCTATGGCATGGGAGAACGCTACGACGGGCGTATCCGTAAGAAAGATTTGCAGGAAAAAACAGCTTACAATACTTATACCATTAACGGTTTGCCACCGACGCCAATTGCAATGCCGAGTGAAGAAGCAATGTATGCAGCTTTACATCCTGCGAAAACGCGTTACTTATATTTTGTCAGCAAAGGCGACGGGACCTCTTATTTTTCTAAAAATTTGAGAGAGCATAATAATGCCGTTAATAAATATATCCGAGGAAAGTAGCATGTCTGTATTAGAAAAATTAGCGGGTAAATTTATTGTTATTGAAGGCTTAGAAGGAGCAGGTAAAACGACGGCCATTCAATACATTAAAAAGTGGTTATTATCAAAGGGGCTTGCTGAACAACAACTCGCTTTTACGCGAGAACCTGGTGGAACTGTATTAGCTGAAAAAATGCGTGATATAGTCAAAATGGATGTAGCAGACGAACAATTAGCTGATAAAGCGGAATTACTGATCATGTACGCGGCACGAGTACAACTGGTTGAGCATAAAATAAAACCCGCTTTAACGGCTGGTCATGTGGTGATTGGTGATCGCCATAATTGGTCTTCACTTGCCTATCAAGGCGGTGGACGTGGTATCAATACAAACCTGATCAATGATATTAAGCAGGTTGCGTTAGGTGATTTTAAAGCGGACTTCACTCTATTTTTAGATATTGAACCTGAGTTGGGACTCGCAAGAGCCCGTGGCCGAGGTGAATTAGATCGTATTGAGCGTTTAGCCATTGATTTCTTTAATCGTTCTCGTGCTGTTTTTCAGCAACTGGTTAACGAAGAAAGAAATGCGGTATGTATCGATGCAAGTCAAACATTTGCGCAGGTTGAAATTGATATTAATCGACAGCTTGACGCATGGTTAGCGAGTTTATAATAATGCCGGAAAGTAATATTTTTGAAAATGTGAATACGCCTTGGTTAACCCCTTTCTATGCGCATTTACAGGATGCCTATCGTCAAGGGCGTTTTGCGCACGGTCTGTTATTTACTGGCAGTAGTGGTATTGGTAAATATAAATTAGCGCGACAATTAGCCCAGTATTTATTGTGCAGTAATAAACAACATGATGACGCCTGCTTTGAATGTCACTCCTGCCAGCTCTTTAGTGCTAATAATCATCTTGATTTTAATCTATTGGAAGCTGAAAAAAATAAATCAATCGGTATTGATCAAATTCGCTTATTAACAGATAAATTGAATGAGCGTCCACAACTTGGTAATAACAAAGTGGTGTTAATTAAAGGTGCCGACCAATTAACCGAAGCGGCTGCTAATGCATTGTTGAAAACTCTTGAAGAGCCGCAAGGTGATAGTTATTTAATTTTATTAACACGAACACATCATCAATTGATGCCGACCTTATTAAGCCGTCTGCAACAAACACATTTACACAGTCCCGATGATCAAACCTTAATTGATTGGTTATATCAATTTGGTTTTCAAGTTAGTGATGTTGGCGTATTGCGCTGGTTTCAAAATAGTCCATTAGCCTTGCTCAACCATTTGAAAGCGTTGCAGGAAGATGCATCTCTTGATACTCGTCGGCAATGTATTGAAGGGCTATTTTCTCTTTTATATGAGCCTATTAATTTATTTTCCTTTGCACAATTATTAGCGAAGGACGTTGAGCAAAATCTATTATTATTATTTCATTTGTTACACGATCTGCATAAATTAAAATTGAACGGTAATCAGCTTGACCCTGATGCTATTTATTACTTTGCTTTACCGCAATTGCAAATTTGGCAAACTCAATTGTCGTTAAAAAGTTTACGCTTATTAAGCGACGAAATATTAAAAACACGCAGCCTATTAACGGGGCATTCGGCGCTTAAAAAAGAATTATTGATTAATGCGTTATTAATAAAAATTAAAAATGAATTTAAGGAAATTACTGTATGTTAGTAGACTCTCATTGTCATCTTGATCGATTAAAATATGGAGAAAAACATACCGATATTGCTGAGGTTATTGAAAAAGCACAGGTAAAAGGCATTACTCATTTATTGAGTGTTTGCGTGACGTTACAGGATTACCCCGCAATGGCTGCAATGATTGCACCTTTTAAACAAGTTTCAAGCACCTGTGGTGTGCATCCGTTATACGAAGAAGCAGTGATGGATGAAGCCTTATTGCTAGAATATGCAAGTGCAGAGAATGTGGTTGCAGTAGGGGAAACTGGTTTAGATTTTTTCTATTCTCCTGAAACAAAAGAATGGCAAATCGATGCATTTCGTAAACAAATTAGAGTGGCTAAACAACTCAATAAACCTTTAATTATTCATACTCGTGGTGCCCGACAAGAAACCTTAGATATTCTTCGCGAAGAAGGCGCTGAGCAAGTAGGTGGCGTTCTACATTGTTTTACTGAATCAATCGAAATGGCAGAGGCCGCGATGGAAATGGGTTTTTATATTTCTGTTTCGGGCATTGTGACCTTTAAGAATGCAAAAGAATTGCAGGCAGTAATCAAAGCGGTACCCTTGGAACGTTTATTGGTAGAAACGGATTCTCCTTATCTAGCACCAGTTCCACATCGAGGGGAAGAAAATGAACCAGCTTACACCTACGACGTTGCGCAATTTGTTGCTGAATTAAAAGGGGTGACATTTGAAGAGCTTGCTAAAGTCACTACTGAAAACTACTTCACACTATTTAAAGGTGCGAAAAGATAACCTATTTGTAGTTAAACCTAATTCAATTGGTCATGCTCAGTTTGGTAACGCTTGGTTTGAGAATGCCTAGTTTGAGAATACTTAGTTTAGCAATAATTAACTTATCAATATTTAGATTAGCAACGCTTAGTTGAACGAAGAAATTAGTTTTTATATATAAGGATCACCCATGCAATCAGTATTATTAAATGGAAAACCAATTACTCCTTCGAAAGTGGTTTGTATTGGCCGTAATTATGTTGAGCATATTGCGGAATTGAATAATGAAGTGCCTACTGAGCCGGTTATTTTTGTTAAACCTAACTCTGCTATCGCTGCTGATATAAAAACACATGCCGTTGACGCAATTCATTATGAGGCTGAAATTTCTTTTATTGTTGAGAATAATCAGTTTATAGGCGTTGGTATTGGGTTAGATCTCACCAAGCGAGAAGTACAAAGCGTGCTTAAAAGCAAATCTTTACCCTGGGAAAGATCTAAAGCTTTTGATGCGTCAGCCGTGTTTTCAGAGTTTGTCAGTTTTGAACATCAAGTCGATTCACTGAGTCTGGTCTTGTCGATTAATGATCAGGTGATACAACAAGCGAATTACGAATTAATGATTTATAAGCCGTTACAGATTGTACAAGCAGTTAATGAATTTATGTCTTTTGAAACAAACGATATTTTGATGACGGGAACACCAAAAGGTGTCGGAAAAGTGAATCAAGGTGATAAATTTACCGGACAAATATTTGATCAAGGTAAATTATTATTAACACAAACTTGGACTGTGTTGTAACGCTTAGTTCATCCTGCTTTTATGTTGCACTGGTTTTGAGTGAAATAAATACTCATTTCCAGTGTTTTATCCTCTGCAAATCCTCCTCAGCACTAGCCATATCTATTTGATCTGCGTAAAATTACATCCATATTTTTTATCACTTGTATTAAAGTAGAGTAAATTAAATGCAGCATCTAGATGAAATCGTTGCTAATGCGCAACAACAGATCGAAAGCGCCGCAGATACTAATGAATTAGAAGAGATTCGTTTACAGTATCTGGGCAAAAAAGGCCTAATGACTGAGCAAATGAAAGGCTTAGGCAAATTACCTCCTGCGGAAAAGCCAGCGGCAGGTCAATTAATTAATAAAGCAAAACAAGCGATTCAAGCAGTATTAGTTGAACGTAAAAAAGGGATGGAAGAAGCAATTTTAAATGAAAAATTAGCTTCTGAAACCATTGATGTGACTTTACCTGGCCGTGGTGCTAAACAAGGTAATGTGCACCCTGTTACGCGTACAACTGAACGTATCGTTGAGTTCTTTAGTGAATTAGGTTTTGAAGTGAAAGACGGTCCTGAAATTGAAGACGGTTACCACAATTTCGATGCCCTAAATATTCCACCACATCATCCTGCACGTGCTGACCACGATACTTTTTACTTTAATCCAGACTTAGTATTGCGTACACAAACATCGGGTGTACAAATCCGTACCATGGAGAACCAAGAGCCACCGGTACGTATTATTTCACCGGGACGTGTTTACCGTAATGATTACGACCAAACACATACGCCAATGTTCCATCAGGTTGAAGGGTTGATGATTGCTGAAAATGTCAGCTTTACGCAACTTAAAGGTATTTTACACGACTTCCTACATAACTTCTTCGAGCAAGATTTAGAAGTGCGTTTCCGTCCATCTTACTTCCCATTTACAGAACCTTCTGCTGAAGTAGATGTGAAAGGTAAAAATGGTTGGTTAGAAGTATTAGGCTGCGGCATGGTGCACCCAACAGTATTAAAATCAATGGGTGTTGACCCTGAGAAATATTCTGGTTTTGCCTTTGGTATGGGTATTGAGCGTTTAACAATGCTGCGTTACGACGTAAATGATTTACGTTCATTCTTTGAAAACGATCTTCGTTTCCTCAAGCAATTCAAATAAGGGTTAATAATAATGAAATTTAGTGAAGCTTGGTTACGCGAGTGGGTTAACCCAGAAATTACACGTGATGAATTAACGCATCAAATTACTATGGCCGGTCTTGAGGTTGATGATGTAGAGCCAGTTGCAGGTGAATTTAGTAAAGTAGTCGTGGGTGAAGTGGTTGAATGTGGCCAACACCCTGATGCAGACAAATTACAAGTTACCAAAATTAATATCGGCTCAGATGAGTTAATTGATATTGTTTGTGGAGCTAAAAACTGTCGCCTAGGATTAAAAGTAGCGGTTGCTGTTGTAGGTGCCGTTTTACCGGGTGACTTTAAAATTAAAAAAGCAAAACTACGCGGTCAACCTTCATTTGGCATGTTGTGTAGCGAGTCTGAATTAGGCATGGCAGAAAGCGCTGAGGGCATTATTGAATTGCCATTAGACGCGCCTATCGGTCAGTGTGTTCGTGAATACTTACAACTTGATGATGTGATTATTGACGTTGATTTAACCGCTAACCGTGCTGATTGTTTAGGTATTGCAGGTCTTGCCCGTGAAGTTGCAGTATTAAACAGTATACATGCAACTCAACCAACGTGGGAAAATGTAGCTGTTTCTATCGATGACCAAGTCGCTATTAACCTGCAAGCACCTGAAGCATGTCCTCGTTACCTTGGTCGAGTGATCAAAGGTATTAACCAAAATGCCACAACTCCTTTATGGATGGTTGAAAAACTACGCCGTTGTGGTGTGCGAAGTGTTGATGCTGTAGTTGATATTACACAATATGTGTTACTTGAGTTTGGTCATCCAATGCATGCCTTTGACCTATCTAAATTAGATGGAGGCATTGAAGTTCGCCTTGCTAATCAAGATGAAAAGTTAACTTTATTAGATGGTAAAGAAGTTAAGTTAAATGCAGATACATTAGTGATTGCAGATCAATCTAAAGCACTAGCAATGGCCGGTATTTTTGGCGGTCAAGATTCTGGCGTTCAGGAAGGTTCAACAGATATCTTCTTAGAAAGTGCTTTCTTTGCACCATTAGCGATTGCGGGTCGTGCGCGTAGCTACGGTTTACATACAGACGCTTCTCATCGTTATGAACGTGGTGTTGATCCATTACTTCAGGCAACTGCAATGGAGCGAGCAACACAATTATTAGTTGATATTTGTGGTGGTCAAGTTGGCCCAATTACCGAAGCAGTAAACGAAGCGACTCTACCAAAACAAGCTACTATCGAGTTACGCCGTAGTAAGTTAGATCGTTTAATTGGTATTTCAATTGATTCTGAACGTGTTCTACAAATCTTAACGCAATTAGGTTGTGTAGTATCTGAAACGGCTGAAGGTTGGTCTGCACTTGCACCGAGCTACCGTTTTGATATGGAAATTGAAGAAGATTTAATTGAAGAAGTAGCACGTGTATACGGCTACAATAATATTCCTAATATTGCACCACAAGCAGCATTAACTATGCCTGCTCATAATGAATCACGTTTAAAATTATCTAAAATCCGTGATGTATTAGTGAACCGTGAATACCAAGAAGCGATCACTTACAGTTTTGTTGACCCTGATAAGCAACTTAAATTACATCCTGAAGCGGATGCATTGATTTTGCCACATCCTATCTCTAAAGATATGTCGGCAATGCGCGTTAGTTTATGGACCGGTTTGTTAGATAGCGTGTCTAAAAACCAAAAGCGTCAACAAAATCGTGTGCGTTTATTTGAAACTGGTTTACGTTTTATCAAAGATGAGCAAGCTGAAAATGGTATTCGCCAACAAGCAATGCTTTCAGGTGTGATCATTGGTAACGTTAATGACGAGCACTGGGCGATTGAAACGCGTGTTGCTGATTTCTTTGATCTTAAAGCAGATTTGGAAGCCGTACTGGATTTAGCTGTTGATGATGCAAGTTTTGAATTTAAAGCAGAGAAACACAGTGCTTTACATCCTGGTCAATCTGCAACTATTTACCGTAATGGTATTAAAGTCGGATACATAGGTACTTTGCACCCAAGTTTGAAAAAAACTTTTGCTTTAAACGGCCAAGCAATTGTATTTGAAATAGAAATTGATGCTATTTTAACCCGTCAATTACCTCAAGCTGGAGACATTTCTAAGTTCCCTGCAAACAACCGAGATCTCGCTTTTGTGGTCGATGATCAAGTAAATGCAGGTAAGGTCCTCAAATTTATAGAAAAAATTGGCGGATCTCAGCTAGTTAGCATAAACTTGTTTGACGTATACAAAGGATTGGGTGTTGAAGACGGTAAGAAAAGCTTAGCAATAGGCTTAATATTACAAGACGCGACACGTACTTTGGAAGAACAGGAGATTGCTGATAGTGTTAATTCAATAGTTGAAGCGGTTTCTACGGAATTTCATGCATCGTTGAGAGATTAATTTATGGCACTGACAAAAGCTGAGATAGCGGCACATTTATCGGAAGAAATCGGATTAAGCAAACGAGAAGCTAAAGAGTTTGTAGAATCTTTTTTCGAAGAAATTAAATCAACTCTTGAAGCTGGTTCACCAGTTAAAATATCAGGCTTTGGTGGATTTGAGCTAAAAGATAAAGGAGAACGGCCAGGTCGTAATCCTAAAACTGGTGAGGACATACCTATAGAGGCCCGACGAGTTGTTACTTTTAAAGCGGGTCAGAAATTGAAAGAGTTAGTAGAAACGAGTCTTTCAGATAAGCCTAAAAAATAATTTATTCCCTTTTAAAGAAAGTCGCTTAGCGGCTTTTTTTTTGCCTCAAATTCGGTTGGAATATGAACTGAACCACAAACTTTTTCTGATATAACATTACAATTAACAATGACTTTTTTGATACTTTAATTTCGTTTATCAAAAGTCATATTGTCAATATTAAGATTGCATTGGGGTTTTCGTGAATAAGGCATTAATAAATAGAGCTCAGCTTTATGCTGTTGGGGTTATGTTTTTGATTGGGGTTTAAAGTAGTGAGTCAATATAAAAAAATAGTAGTGTTAACAGGAGCAGGCATTTCTGCTGAGTCAGGTATTGAAACGTTTCGTGCAAAGGATGGTTTGTGGGAAAAATATAAACTTGAAGATGTCGCGACTTTGGATGGTTATCAACGCGATCCTGAATTGGTATTAGATTTTTATAATAAACGACGCCATAGTTTTTGTTTAGGAGAAAATAAACCTAATGCTGCACATTATGCGTTAGCGGAATTGGAACAAAAATTTGAAGGAGAGTTTCTACTTGTCACTCAAAATATAGATGATTTGCATGAACAAGCAGGCTCAAAGAGCGTTATTCATATGCATGGTGAATTATTAAAAGTACGTTGTGCTAAAACCAATCAAGTCATTCCTTGGAAAACGGATTTAACCAGTGATGATTTTTGTACCTGTTGTCAATACCCGTTACCTTTAAGGCCTCATATTGTTTGGTTCGGCGAAATGCCCATAGGCCTAGATATTATTTATCATCATCTTGCGCAAGCTGATTTATTTATAGCGATTGGTACTTCCGGCACTGTTTATCCAGCAGCGGGATTTGTTGAAGAAGCTAAAAGTGCAGGAGCTGATTCTATTGAGGTTAACCTAGAGCGTAATGAGCATAGCCATTTCGATACCATACTAGAAGGTAAGGCGACTCAATTAGTGCCTGAATTGGTTAAAAACCTATTAGCATAAAATTAATCACTGGTTTTATAGTGACCAAAAGCTAAATAACCTGAAGCTTTGAAGGGTGGATAAGGGCGAGTCAACATTCTTAACTCGTTAATAAGCAATCAAAGGTTAATGTTTGTATTGTTCCATCTGGTTTTTTAAGTGCAAATTCAAAAGCAATTAACCACGAAGACACGAAGGGTGGAGAAGGATGAATCAAACGATGATTCCCTTACCCTGTAATAAGTGATTAAAATTTACTTTTTAGCTTGGTCCTCATTTTTAATCTTTTCTTTGTGTTATCTGTGCAGCGGAACGGCTTCGTGGTTAATTGCTTTAAAATCAAAAGCTGATTAACCACGAAGGCACGAAGAGTTAAGAAGGATAAATCAAACCATGAAACCTATAACTTGTTAATAAGTAAAAATTTACTTTTTAGCTTGATCTTCATTTTTAATCTTTTCTTCGTGCTCTCTGTGCAGCGCAGCGGCTTCGTGGTTAATTGCTTTAAAATCAAAAGCTGATTAATCATGAAGGCACGAAGAGTTAAGAAGGATAAATCAAACCATGAAACCTATAACTTGTTAATAAGTAAAAATTTAACTTTTACGTAGATCCGCACTTTTAAATCCCTTTTTGAAGCCTTTCTTCGTGTTCTCTGTGCAGCGCAGCGGCTTCGTGGTTAATTGCTTTAAAAACAAAAGCGAGTTAACCACGAAGGCACGAAGGTTGGAGAAGATGGAATCAAACCATAAACCCTTTATCCCTTTAATAAGTGATTAAAATTTATTTTTTAGCTTGATCCTCATTTTTAATCTTTTCTTCGAGTTCTCTGTGCAGCGGAACGGTTTCGAGGTTAATTGCTTTAAAATCAAAGGCTGATTAACCACGAAGAGTGCAGAAGGATGAATCAAACCATAATCCTTTAACCCGTTAATAAGTGATTAAAATTTACTTTTTAGCTTGATCCTCATTTTTAATCTTTTCTTCGTGCTCTCTGTGCAGCGCAGCGGCTTCGTGGTTAATTGCTTTAAAATCAAAAGCGAGTTAACCACTAAGGCACGAAGAGTGCAGAAGGATGAATCAAACCATGAAACCTATAACTTGTTAATAAGTAAAAATTTAACTTTTACGTAGATCCGCACTTTTAAATCCCTTTTTGAAGCCTTTCTTCGTGTTCTCTGTGCAGCGCAGCGGCTTCGTGGTTAATTGCTTTAAAATCAAAAGCTGATTAACCACGAAGGCACGAAGAGTTAAGAAGGATAAATCAAACCATGAAACCTATAACTTGTTAATAAGTAAAAATTTAACTTTTACGTAGATCCGCACTTTTAAATCCCTTTTTGAAGCCTNTTTACGTAGATCCGCACTTTTAAATCCCTTTTTGAAGCCTTTCTTCGTGTTCTCTGTGCAGCGAAGCGGCTTCGTGGTTAATTGTTTTAAAATCAAAAGCGAGTTAGCTACGAAGGTAACCACGAAGGTAACCACGAAGGCTCGAACTGAAACAAAAAAACCTTAAAAAATGATAATAAAATAGCTCAGTTTTTTCCTTCGTAAGCTCTGTGTCGTATCTTGATTTTGTCGTTAAGTACTTTTTAAAATCAAAACTCATTAAGCACCAAGCATAGTAAAGAAGGCGTGTTTAAAAACTTGTTAAGCAATGAGTTTTAATTAATCTTGTTTAGCTTTGAATGTACTTGAAAAGCTAACAGAACTCCCTACAATGATCAGCTGTTAAGCAGCTGTTATTCAATTTAGGGAAGTTAGTCTGTTATGAATTCAAAATATTTTGTATTAGGTGGTGATATTAAAAAATCACTGACCGAAGGGTATCGATTTGATCTGAAAAAGTTGTTGCTGGATGCCCTTAAAATTACGCGTAAACATTTCTTCCCTCTACTGACCGCTTGTCTATTTATCATGTTGGTTTCATTTGCTTTACTTAGCGTATTTCTTGATCAAGCAACGTCACTTGATGATCCTAAAACCATGATACTTTTCTTTATTTTTGCATTAATTGTCGTGCCTCCTTTGATGACCGGTATGCTGATGATGGGAGTTCACCATTCAGTGGGATTAAAAACCAAATCTTTTCACTTGTTTAATTATTTTAATATCATCTTTAAATTATCGTTAGCCGCGATGATCATCAATTTGATGACCAATGGCGCTAGCATGTTCTTAGGGCAAGTCTTTGGCAGTGTTGGTTTTGTGTTATCTGTTATTGTGTTGCTGTATTTAAAAATGTCTTTCTGCTTGGTTTATCCTTTGATTGCCGAGAAAAAAGTATCACCAGTGATGGCTTTAAAACTCTCATTTAAGTTGGTTCATAAAAACATTGCTCAATTTACCCAACTATTAATTATATTTTGTGTTCTTTTTATGATTGGCATTTTGACATCAGGCATTGGTTTATTATTCGTTATTCCTTTTTCTATCAACGTGATGGGGATTGTTTATCGTCAAGTATGCGGTGTTAGCATCTCAGTAACAGAAGCAACTGAAGGTTCAAACGACAACAATAAGAATGACGATGATAATCATCATTCTGGACCTAAAAACGGCGGCTTTGAAGCTTAACTCCAATACAAAGAAGGAAGGTATTATGCGACGTTTAGCACTCGCCATTTTATTGTCTAGCTTGACTTCATTGAGTCAAGCTTCAACCATTAAGCTTAATTATTCAGTGTTTTTTAGCTACATGAAAACGATGTATAAACTTGATTACCCCTATGTCACTACCGCCTTTTATTTAATTGATAGAGAGAGTAAAGCGCTATGTAAGATTGCTAATGCAGAGATGGTAGTTGAGAATGTTCGAGAGCCTATTTTGTTTGAATCAGCAGGACGTTTATTGCCTTTCTACTCAGATAAACATCGCAAAGACGGTGGGATGTTAGAGGTTGATATTGATGATAATAAAACATTATCTAGTTGTGACTTACAAATCACCGTGATGGCAAAAGAGAGTGAGTTATTTAATTTAAACGAACAAAAACTCGCTGCTATTAATGAACAGTTAGAAGGGGTGATAAAGAAAAATGCAGGCATGATAGGGAAGCATTTTTTACCAACGTTTGCTGGTTTACGCCTTCAGTTTTTAGATCCAATTCCCGCATCCATAAAGACTTCACTAAGTAGCGATGTTGAAAGTAGCGATGTTAAATTTGCTGCTAATGGTGCTCTATTACTTAGCAAAGATGATTTTGTAAAAATTAAAGAAATAAATGAACTTAAACTTTCTGTGGTGCGTATAACCCCGTGGATGTTAAATGACTGACTTTATTAGCTTATCGTTATTGTGGCGGGTTGATCCTTGATGGGTTAATCGTTGATTGGTTAATCCTTGATGGGTTAATTGAGGAGGCTGAATTTAATTGGCCTGCTTATTGCCCTTCATATTGACCTTTATACAGTCAAATTAACTGATGGCTATGTTTTAAACGATAAGCTTGAATCGCGTAATTAATAACAAACTAATATCGTTCAAACACACTGCAAAACCAAATAAAATAATAAATAAAAATAGCAGCACTTAGGAGTGACTCTTGAAATTTACAGGTAAAAAAGCAATTCTTTTTGATTTAGATGGTACGTTAATTGACAGCGCACCGGATCTCGCATTAGCTATCAATCATATGTTAACAAGTATTGGTCGCGAACCTATTTCACCAACTATCATTCGTTCTTGGGTAGGTAATGGTGCAAGTATTCTAGTGCAAAGAGGCCTTTCTGGACAATCACACATTGACCCTGACCTTGATCCTGAATTGCTGGCAAAAGCTTTGGCGATTTTTCTTGAGTTTTATGCTCAGAATTTATGTATAGATACTGTCACTTATCCACATGTACGTTCAACATTAAAAATATTAAAAGCTAAGGGCTATCAGCTTGCAATTGTAACCAATAAACCCTTTGATTTTATTCAACCAATCCTTGATGGTTTAGAATTAAATGGTTTATTTGAGCTTTTAATTGGCGGCGATACCTTAGAAAAACGTAAACCTGATCCGCTTCCTTTGCATTACAGCTGCGAAAAGTTAGGTGTTACCGTTGAACAGTGTGTGATGGTTGGTGATTCTAAAAATGATATTTTAGCAGCCAATGCAGCCAACATGCAGAGCATTGGTTTAAGTTATGGTTATAACTATGGCGAAGATATCAACGAGCATAATCCAGATATCAGTTTTGATGACTTTGCGGACATCATTGCTACTTTCTCAGATGTTAATCAATATGAATTAACAGAGTAAATAAAGCTTCAGCTAATTTTTGATAAAATCTAGCCATATTATTTTTACATATGGCATGAATTAAACGTAAATATAAACGGTTTTAAAATGACTAAGAACGAAATGTCAGATAAAAAAATTGCCATTATCGGTGGCGGTATTGCTGGAGCTTCAATTGCACTTTATTTAAGTGAAATAGGCTTACAAGTTGATTTATTTGAAAAAGGGACGAGTTTAGTAAATGGACCTCCTATTTGTCACCTTCATGCTGGTGGCAATTTATATAGGGAAATTTCAGAAGAACAGTGTGTAACGTTATTAAAAGAGTCTATAGAAGCACTGCGCTTATATCCTGATTCGGTTGATTATCGTCCAACAGTGATTGCGATCCCTGAACAAGATCCAGGGCAACCGATGGAACTTTTACCTCGTCTAAAGCGATTACAAAGTGAATACCAAGATCTAATTGATGAAGATGCTGATAATCAAGTGCTTGGCAAAGCGAGCGACTATTATCAACTGTTTGAGTTGGAAGAATTACAACAGTTAGCGTTACTAGATGAGCATCCAGTACCTAGCACGGCAGAGCAATGGATGATTCCATTTGCTAAGCATGTTGATCTGTCTTTATTAAAATTTCCTGTTGTTTTAGTTCAAGAATTTGGTTGGAATGTATTTCGCTTAGGCGCCACAGCTGCGCTCTCTTTAGAAAAGAATGCCCATTGTCAGGTGCATCTAAATGCTAAAATCACAAAAATCGAACAAACTGTTGATAAAAAATGGCAGTTAAGTTGTGATGAAAGTGGTCATAATAGCCAACAGAAGTTTGATTATTTAATTAATGCAGCGGGCTTTAAAACCGGTGAAATTGATGATTTAGCTGGTTTTCATCGTCAACGTTTAGTCGAGTTTAAAGCTGCCTATGTCACCAAGTGGCAGGGTACCGGAGGTTTATGGCCTGAAGTTGTTTTTCATGGTCAACGTGGAACGCCCGAGGGCATGGCACAATTTACGCCTTATGCTGAAAATTTAGTACAGTTACATGGCATGACAGAACAAATTACATTATTTGATAATGGACTTGTTGCTAGTGCTGACAATAGCTCTCAGCCTCAGTTAGATGCGCAGTTTATTCGTAAAATAGATAAAGGTTGGTTAGCCCAAGAGGTTGCAGAACGCGGGCAACGCGCAATTGCACACTTGGCTCGATATATTCCTGTTTTTAAAGACGCGAGTGTAGAAGGTAAGCCGCTATTTGGAGCACAACAAATACCCGGTGAGGATGCTTCCCTGCGTGCCGCTGGTGTATCTTTTGAAGATGATAATTATGCACGTTGTGAAATAGTCAAAGCGTCATCTGTATTAACGAGTGCCGATGCGTTAACTGAAAAATTGGCAGAATTGGGTTTTGTTGATAAAGGCTTAGTGGGGTCACGTTTGTTTCCTGTGACACGCTCTATTACTGATCAACAAGTAACGGAGCGTTCAGAGTGTTACACACAGCAGCGAGGGTATCCGCTGGCTTTAGCTCATAGGACAGTCAAACAGTCATAATAAATTAAACCTTAAATGACATAACTCAAAGCAAATAACCAAAAGCAAACAAAAAATCCTATGACTCAACTAGTCATGGGATTTTTTGTTTTTACATTTATGTTCTTGAATTACTTTTCTATCAGCATCATTATTAACGCCTGATTCTTAATGAGTGATACAAATATCACCTCCTAACATATTGAGTATATTGTGAATAATACTTCAACCGAAGAGACCCATTTACAGAACAAGTCTAATCCAAAAGAAAAGCTTAAAGCCTTCAATAGCTTATTACCTATATTTTCCTTTATAAAACCTTATAAGTTAATGCTTTCATTGGCACTGCTTGCTTTATTAGTGACGGCCATTATTAATTTGTCTTTAGGGCAAGCAGTGAAATCTGTTATAGACAATGGGTTTATTGCAGGCTCAGAGCAACAGTTACAAGCAACTATTTTAGGCTTGGTTTTTCTGGTTGGTTTATTAGCGGTAGGGACGTTCAGTCGCTTTTATTTAATGTCATGGTTAGGTGAACGGGTGAGTGCCGATATTAGAAAGGCGGTTTTCAATCGCATTGTCACTTTACATCCCAGTTATTTTGAAGAAAATAGAAGTGGCGAACTAATGTCACGCTTAACCACTGACACTGCGTTATTACAATCCATTATCGGTTCTTCATTTTCCATGTCGTTACGCAGTTTATTTCTGTTGATTGGCGGATTGATCATGTTATTTGTCACCAACTTAAAATTGTCTTTAGTGGTTATTGTCGCCGTGCCTTTTATTTTAATACCGATGCTCGTTTACGGTCGAAAAGTGAGAGCCTTAGCTGAAACGTCACAGGGGGCAATTGCAGATATTGGTACCTATGCTGGCGAGATCATTCAAAACATTAAAGTGGTGCAGAGTTATACGCATGAAGCCAGAGAGCAAGTCGCTTTTGGTAATGAAGTTGAAAAAGCCTTTGTGGTCGCAAAACGTAGAGTGAAACAGCGTTCGTTTTTAATTGCCATTGTGATCTTTTTAACCTTCGCGGCTATCAGCAGTATGTTGTGGATTGGTGGCATGGATGTACTTTCAGGTAAAATGACAGGCGGTGAATTAGGCGCCTTTGTTTTTTACGCCATTATAGTTGCGACGTCGGTGGCCACCATCGCAGAGGTTTATGGTGAACTTCAACGTGCCGCGGGTTCAGCAACGCGCTTACTCGACTTATTAAAAGTAGAAAGTGATATAAAACAACCTAACCGAACTAGTGTGATGAAAGCACAATCATCATCAGCGATTACTTTTGAACAGGTCAATTTTTCTTATCCTTCTCGACCAGATATTGCCGCGCTACATGATATTAATTTAGTGATCCCAACAGGAAAAACAGTCGCGTTAGTAGGGCCTTCTGGCGCGGGGAAAACAACACTGTTTGAATTGTTACAACGATTTTATGACCCGCAACATGGTCAAATAAAGTTTAATGATACGGATATTACTCAACTGGCATTAACCGACTTACGTGATGCGATGGGAATGGTACCGCAACAGCCGATCTTATTTAGTTCTGACGTTTGGCATAATATACGTTACGGCAATCCACAAGCAACGGATGCGCAAGTCATCGAAGCCGCAAAACGCGTTCATGCTGATGAATTTATTAATGAGCTACCACAGGGTTACGCAAGTTTCTTAGGTGAGCAGGGCGTGCGGTTATCAGGCGGACAAAAACAACGTATTGCCTTAGCAAGAGCGATTTTAAAAGACCCTAATGTTTTATTATTAGATGAAGCCACCAGCGCGTTAGATGCACAGAGTGAAAGCCATGTGCAAGCGGCACTGAATGAGCTAATGGCCAATAGAACTACACTGATTATTGCGCATCGCTTATCTACCGTGATCGATGCAGACTTAATTGTGGTGATGGATAAAGGCAGAATTGTTGACACGGGCGATCATCACTCACTATTAACCAGTTCGACTTTATATAAGAGGTTATGTGACTTGCAGTTTGATAAAAGTAACTTGAATAAATAATGGGATTGGTGAAAGCTTTAAATGAGGAAGGGAGTTAACAATAAAATTGTGGTTCTTACTTTTCCATTCTCTATTTATTATCTGGGGTTAACCCCATTCCATCTAACCAGCCACAATAGTGTTGCAACGCTTTTTTATTATGTTCATAAAACCTCGGCTTTTTTAATAATTCAGCTATTAGCCGAACACATAGTGCAGGGTTATTACATTCAAAAGCGAATAATCGGCGATTATATTTTGTATTGTATATTAGGTCTGTTCATTGTATCAGAAGCATATTGGTCGCTGTTCTGTCGTTTCTAACTCGCAAAGGGGCACATTGCGAGATAGAAAAATTATCAGAATTTTTATAAGTTTGAGTGAATTTAAAAAGTCCGTATTTTTGTTGTTAATATGGAAATTTTCCATCTATCCACATAACTATTATTTGATTACTATCTTTAAAGCATTGTTTTTGTGTTCGAGTCGCGTATATTTTAACAAATTAAACTATTCCGTATTTCCGCTGTTAATACGGAATAATTCGGCTTAGTTACGCTGTTTGTTATGTTTAAAGGAGTATGCGACCAATTATGTTAATGGACATATCATTTACATGCCAATGTGGTAAACACAGAGAAGAAACCGTTCACGTATCAGAACCGAATTTCATGGCTGAAAAAAGCAAAGATAGTGGCAGTGAATCTTATGAAGAAGTCTGTTGTGAGTCATGCGGTGCAGATCACGAAATTACAGTAATCAATACGTTTGGAGGTGCCGATTGCTATGTCGACGATGGAGATACAGATGTAAATTTTGGGATGCCGTATTATCCTGAATCAGATTATGATCAAGATGACTTAGAATGGTTTATTGAAAGTAAAACGCAGATTGAAATTTTTCAAAATCAGATAAAAAGTGTAGAAAAGCTACTTGTAGTGGAAGTTGATGAGGAAACTTATTTCAGCTTATTAGTTATGCTTCATGCTCATGTTGTTGCTGCTATTGAATCATATTTAGCTTCAACCTTCATACATCAAGTAACAAATTCAGAAGAGTTAACCAGAAAACTTGTTGAGACGGACCCAAAGTTTTCAAACATGAAATTTACCTTAAAAGAAATTTTTGAAAAACAAGAAGGGCTTAAGCTTACAGTTGCAACTTACTTGAAAGACTTAATCTTTCACGATCTTAAAAAAGTAAAGCCGATGTACAAAGACGTTTTAGAGTGCGAGTTTGGAGATATAGCTTGGTTATTTCAAGCAGTTTCAATTCGACACCATTGTGTTCATCGCATTGGATTTGATAAAGAAGGTGAACGAGTAGATATATCAATAGATTCAATAAAAGAGTTAGTTGTTAAAGCGGTTGAGCTGACGTCCAAAATTGAAAGCGAAGTTAATGGCGATCCTGATTCGGATGATTCCCCGTTTTAAACATAACAAGTCAATTTCAACGGAACTAAAACAGTTGGTTAGGTTCCGCTTCGCTCCACATTATAACCAACTATTTTAGTCCGCTTAATGTGGGCGTTGAGGTTGTAGAATAACTCGTTTGTTACAAATTAGAGTAAATTGTTAGTTTTTAATACATTGTTTTAATTGATTATTAAATTTCAAAAATCGCTGTTTTTTTCCTAAAATGGAGAAATTCTAATCTCGTTATACGAGCACTCGAATATCTAGGTAAAAGTGTACATGGAAGAGTCAAAAACAATAAAAAGACTGAAGTCGGAATTAATCAAGGAACTACCTTTTTTCCCTAACACCAAAGATACTCTAACAGAACTTAAATCACAGGGGCTAAATAGAGTTTTAATTCACTATTTACATTGGAAAACACGAATTGTTCCTCCACGCGCCAGAAAAATTAAACTCTCCCCAGAGGTTACGGCAGATAAACGTTGGAAAGAATTAAAAGGAGGCATAAATAGTTTATTAGATAAGATTAGGGAAGGCGAAGATATATACCCTTACCATTCCCAAAAGGCGCATACATATGGATATACACCATCTCAAAGGATTAGAGACGGTGAGGTTGATTCTTGGGAAGATAAAGATCAAATACTAAATACAAAAGGTTTTCATCATTTTCATTTAAATATGAATGTGAAACATACTGATTTATCAGAAAGAACAAATGATGTGCTCTTTGCATTTGTATCAAGAACTGAGTTTCATGCAATTGGTATATTTAATCATGACGTTTTCGATTCGGCTAGTATTGATGGTAAAATGACTGAAGAAAGAGAAAGAATGTGGCACCTTCATGAGAAGTATACAACCATGGGCATGGAGCCGTGGACTACATATATGAGTAACCCAATAATGTCATCAGGTCACCCTACGTATATTATTCGAATGAGTGATGATTATGCTCAGTTAATTAGAGAGACTGATATTAAACTTAACGATAGATTATTTATAAATAGCTTATATGATCAGGGGAACCTACCTCATCCAAGCAAATATAATTTTGAATGGAAAATGGATAGTCTTGATTTAGGATTGCTAGATAAAAAAACTGGAGTCTACTTCATTATCAATGAAGGGCCTGTGTAATTTGTAAACTCGTATAACAAGTGACTAAAGTTGTTTATCTATCTCGCTTTGGGGGCGTTTGCGACTCAGCTTTCTAGGTCGGTTTGGGGCACGTTGCGAGTTAGGAATAATACTGATTTTTCTCTAAATCAGTAGCGAAGTACTTTCGATCGAGTAGAAATCTTAGCTTCTACTCGTATTTATTTGTTTTACTGTAATGAATAATATATGTAATCCGTACACGAATTAGGTCATAACACCAATTAAAAATGATAGCGTATATTAAGAAGAAAAGTACAAGGCCTATATCCATAATAAATACTGTCCAGAAATCTAACTGTAGCACCCACATCATAAGCGGAAGAGTGATAATCGTTAAGCCTAATTCAAAAATTAATCCATGGAATATTCGCATTTTAAATGAACGGTTAATACGCTCACTGCCAAATTTATGGTCAAAACCTAAGTTGTATATATAATTCCAACACATAGCAATTAATGACAAGCTAATTGCTAAACCTGTCGCTGAAGAAAATTCCACATCGGTAAATAATCTAGTAGCAGAAATCATAAAGCATAAAGCAATCACTTCAAATAAAATGCTGTGGATAATGCGTTCTCTCGTATTCATGTTTAATTTCATTTTTTGTTTTGTGGGTGTTGATGTGTATAGTAATCATTTATTATGAAGGAATGTAGTTAGTTACTATCAGGGAAAGTGATATGTATAATCTGGAACAATTGAGAATGTTTGTAGAAACTGAAAAATCAGGTTCATTTTCGGCATGCGCTCGCAAGTTGGGTAAAGTCCAGTCTGCTGTCAGCCAGGGAATAGGAAATCTTGAAATAGAGCTTAATACGACGTTATTTGATCGTACTAGTCGTAAACCTTCTTTAACCCCTCATGGGAAAAGATTATTGCCATTTGCTGAGTCCATCCTACAGCAAACTTATGAACTTGATTCCGTGAATGATTCATTAAATCTATCTCATGAAACTCAGATAAGAATTGCCGTCGATGATGCATTACTCCCTTTAATCACGGATCTGATGAATATCTTTGTAATGCACTTTCCTAGTACTTTATTAGATCTTTTAACCGTTTCAGCATCCGATGTATTAACAATGATTCATTCTGATCAAGCCGATTTAGGGTTAATGTTTTCGAATGGTGATTTTCCACAAGAAGTCGATTTATGTTATGTCGGCAGCTTACCTTTTAATGGTGTTGTAAATCCAAATCATCCATTGGCAAGCTTAGATAAAGTCACGGTTTCTGATTTGATGCCTTACCATCAATTATTGATTAAAGGACTTGATGGAAAAAGTTCAATGCACTCGGCTATGATATCTTCACATATATGGTGGGGAAGTTCATTTCATGCAATAAACACTATGGTGAAAGAAGGTTTAGGATGGAGTTACATACCTGCCTTTATCGCAGAAAAATATGAAAAGAATGGTGATATGGTACGTATGAACCTAAGTTTTGACCATAAGCCTTGGCCAGTTCAAGTTGAACGTGTCATGGCAAAACAAAAAACGATGGGGCCTGCATTAACATGGTGGGCTGATGCTGTCACTCATTTACTCGATAAGTAACACTTAATGAAAGTTTCTTGTTTGCCACTTTTTAAGCACCCAAGTCTAATGATTATGTAATCTAAATATTTTGGTAAACTGATATGGCTACTCTTGAGGGTATTGAGTAATAAACCATACCTTTTTAAGTCGCTTCGGGGCACAAACCGAGGCAGGAGTGTCTAACAAGTTCTCGTAAAACATACCCAAATATACCAATCCTCGATAACATAAAAAGCTGAGGATAACGTGATGATTTATAATAAAAAGCGACCCAAATGGATCGCTTTTAACTTATTTAAGCATCAACAACAATGACTTCACCATTAATGAAACCATCAACTGATCGCTCAAACGCTTTACCAACTAACTTCCCTGGTACGGGTTCAAAGCCAGGCATCATTTCTCCGTAGACATCCCATGCTTCAACTAACACAGTTGGATTGACTACATTGATACGTATATTTCTTGGCATTTCTAAAGAAACAATTTTAACGAAAGTATCGATTGCACCACTCGTTGTAGCATCTGCAATAGCGTAAGGGATAGGTTTTTTATTTAAAATACCACTAATTAAAGTAAATGAGCCTGCATCTGAGATGTATTCTTGTCCAATACGTACTAAGTTAATTTGGCCCATCATTTTACTCATCACGGTGGTCATCCATTGTGCCTCAGTCATCTCTGTGAAATTAGCATATTCACAAAAGCCAACAGTATTAACAACCGCGTCAAAAGCACCTACTTTTTCATAAAGCGCTCTAATTGATTGTTCATTCGTTATATCTACAATGTGGTCAACATCGCCAGAGCGACCTGCTGTAATCACATTATGATTGCCTAAACCAGTTAACGCGGCTTGACCCATTTTACCTAGTGCACCAATTAAAATTACTGTTTTCATTTTCTTCTCCGTTGATTTATTTTGATGGGATGATATTAAACAAAAAATTAAACAATTAAAAACAAACCTTTTTTGTTAGTGTTACAGGTATTAATGGTTAAGTGTTATCTTATAAATAACATAACAAGAGAGAGATAAATTTGAGTAAATTAGATAGATTAGATATTAAGCAGCTACGTGTGTTTCAAGCGATAATTCGTGAGCAAAGCGCATCGAAAGCAGCAGCTCAATTGGGGCTTACACAGCAAGCTGTGAGCGAGCACTTAAAAAAATTACGTGATGTTTTTGAAGATAGGTTGTTTCTTCGAAAAACCAGTGGATTTATTGCTACCCCCTTTGCACAAACGCTATCGTTTAGTGTTGATAAACTCCTTAATGATTTTAATGCTTTATTATCACCTACCCACTTTGACCCTAATACTGTAGAAGGGTCATTTGTTATTGCTGCAACCGATTATGCACAGCAAATAGTATTGCCTGCGTTGATTTCAATAATAAGGATACAAGCGCCTAATTTAAAATTGATAGTTAGAGATTTTGAAATTGATAAGCTCAATGAATTGATGGAAAGTGGCAACGTTAACTTAGCGATTGCCTTTCCGGATTATATTCCAGATAGTTATCCTATTTTAAAATTATTTGAAGAACACCATGTTTGTGTCGCTTCACAGGGCGCTTCTATTTTACAAAGTCAGCCCTCGTTAGCTGAGGTTGCTCAATATCCAAGCATTATCGCATCTCCTTCAAGGCCTAACTTTAAAGGCTCTATTGATGATTGGTTCAAAACATTTGGTTTTAAAAGAAATGTAGTGGTTTCTGCACCTTGTTTTTCAATAGTGCCAATGTACCTTGAAACAACGGACTCTATTGCTTTTTTGCCCTCGCGTGCAATTAAAGGATTGGATTTAATTGAAATAAAACTTGAAGAGTCTCCCGATAAATTCGATGTTATCGCTGCTTGGCATCCGCGCTACA
>NZ_WTKU01000024.1 GCF_011378715.1 Psychromonas sp. SA13A
TGGGGTCTCCCCATGCGAAAGTAGGTCATCGCCAAGCGCCTAATACGGAAAAACCCTGTAGACTCTGTCTACAGGGTTTTTTTCGTTTAGGGCCTTTGGTGGTGATGTCCTGCTGAGCAGGGGATAAATAAAGCGCCACGCAGTGGCTTCCTTCAGCGCGATAGATAGGGGCGAATGATGCGACAGCATCGTTTTATGAGCGGGCTAAGCTCTGCGTGCCCTGGTGATATCGCGACAACGATGGGTCATGAGCAATGTTCACCCATCGACAAGCTTGCATAGTATTTAGAACAATCCCTGTTGACTGACGTCAGCAGGGATTTTTTCGTTTAGGGCTTTTGGTGGCCAGTACTTTAAATTTTCAAACGTTTCGCGACGTTTTTCTATCGCCAACAGCTTAATCAGCGCTATTCCAATGATACGAATATTAACAATCTGTATACGCGTTCAGGAAAATCGCGATCAAATACCTATAAGTCTTAACATCAAAGAACATTGACCATTGGCTAAATGCCAGTATCAATTGCATTAATTAACTGAACAAGGCTAGAGAATTTATGCTTTAACTCGAACTTTGACGCATTATCAAATATTTCTCTGGATCATTGTTTTGTTTTTGATAGCATAAAAACTCCCTTTGTTAGAGAAAATATCATGTCCAAAAAAATTATCCGTATTGCAACTCGTCATAGTCCATTAGCAATGTGGCAGGCTAATTTTGTTAAAGCCGAATTATTGAAGCACCATCAAGATTTAACTGTTGAATTATTACCAATGAAAACAAAGGGCGATATCATTTTAGATACGCCATTAGCTAAAGTCGGTGGGAAAGGTTTATTTGTTAAAGAGTTAGAAGTCGCTATGCTTGAAAAGCGTGCTGATATTGCAGTGCATTCGATGAAAGATGTTCCTGTAGATTTTCCAGAAGGTTTGGGGTTAAGTACTATTTGTGAGCGTGAAGACCCACGTGATGCATTTGTTTCTAATAACTACAAACAATTATCTGATTTACCCGAAGGAGCTGTCGTTGGTACTTGTAGTCTAAGACGTCAATGTCAAATAAGTGAATTACGACCAGATATAAAAATTAAAGACTTACGAGGTAATGTCAACACTCGTTTGCGCAAGTTAGATGACGGTGAATATGATGCGATTATTCTTGCTGCCGCTGGTTTAATCCGTTTAGAGATGGCATCGCGCATTGCTAGTTATATAGAGCCAGAAGTTAGCTTGCCAGCTGTTGGCCAAGGTGCCGTTGGTATTGAATGTCGACTAGATGATGCAGACACCATTGCTTTACTTGCCCCATTAGAACATCGTGATACTCGTATTCGAGTGACTGCTGAGCGAGCAATGAATTTAGCACTTGAGGGTGGCTGCCAAGTCCCTATTGGTAGTTTTGCTTTGTTACAAGAAGATGACCAAGTGTTTTTACGTGGTTTAGTTGGGAGTGTTGATGGTAAGCATATTATTAGAAAAGAATTAATTGGTCATATTGATGATGCACATCAGTTAGGTGAGCAATTAGCACAGCAATTATTAGACGCAGGTGCAAAAGAAATTTTAAGTGAAGTTTATAAGTGAAACTTGCTCCACGACTATTAGTGACTCGTTTTGCGCCTCATGCACAGGAGTTGGTTGAACATTTAAGTCATGTTGATTGCTTTGCGATTGCTCAACCTCTATTAATGACAACACTATTAAAGGAGCGTCAGGCTCTCGATATGTTTTTAAGTGGTTATTATGACTTGGTGATTGTCGTCAGTGGTAATGCTGTTAAATATGCACAACAACAAATTAATGGTGACTGGCCAAGAGCAACTTATTTGGCTGTAGGTAAATCGACACAAATACAATTAAGCGAAGTGACTAAGCAAGATGTTATGTGTCCTTTAACAAGATTTGATAGTGAAGGTTTATTAGAGCTTGCAGCACTACAATCAATTAAAAATAAGCATGTTTTAATCTTACGCGGTGAAGGCGGAAGAGACTTATTAGAAAATGCATTGATTGAACGTGGCGCAAAAGTAGATTTCTTACAAACATATAAACGTGTCAAGATTGTCTTGGATGGTCACGAATTAGCTAATAATTGGCAACAAGCCTCTATAAATGGTGTTATTATCAGTAGCGTAGAGATCTTAAATCAATTATTTGCTTTGGTACCAATGAATGATAAAAATTGGTTATGTGGTTTGGTTTTTTATGTTCCAAGCCAACGAGTCGCTAAGGAAGCTACTTTGTTAGGGGTGAAAGATGTTGTTCTCTTACCAAGTTTACGTACCGAGCAGCTAGTAGAATTTTTCAAAGCAGATGATGGCAACTGTATAGCCCATTAGTTTTTAAATAGGAAAGTTATGACTGATACTAATACTGAAAATCAAAATATATCGGCGACTGTTGAGCCTGAAGTTGTCAATGATAAACCCAAAAAGTCTTCTCGACTTGTTGCGATCCTCGTTGTTATTTCTATTTTACTGTCTTTATTTATCATTGTATTCGGTTGGTATCTCTATAAGAACAACTCAGTGAATAACAATATATACAAAGAAAAAATTGAAGTGTTAGCTAGTCAATTAGCAGAGCAAGTGGAACAGCAAGAGAAGCAATTCCAACAAAGCAAATCATTAAATAACAGCTTTAAAACACAAGTTGAACAATTAAATATTCAGTTGTTAGATGCACAAAATAAAAGCAAATTGTTTAGTTCGGACATGCAAGCGTTGCAACGTAATATGGCGGAAACGAATATTCGTCATCCAAGTGATTGGATTTTGTCTGAAGTGGAATACTTGATCAATTTAGCTGGGCGAAAATTATGGCTAGAGCATGATTTGACTACTGCTACATCTTTATTGAGTGCTGCTGATCAACGTATTGTTGAAATGGGTGATCCAAGCCTGAATCCATTACGACGTGCGGTACTTGAAGATATTAATATGCTGGAAGCTTTACCTCAACGCGATCCTGATAGTGTTGTATTAGCTTTATCAAGTTTAGAGCGACGTATTGACCAACTTGTAATGGTTGGTTTGGATATGCCTGAAGTAAATAAAGCAACAGATGGTGCTGTATCTTCAGATATCGCTGATTGGGAGCAAAATATTAACAAGTCTTGGGATGATTTTGTTGCTAGTTTTATCGTTATATCTCATCGAGATAAACCCGTTGAAGCTTTATTAGCGCCTGAGCAAGCTTGGTATTTACAAGAAAATTTAAGAAACCATCTTGCTAAAGCTGAGTTCGCAGTTTATAGAGAGCAGCAAGACATTTACGATTTGTCCATGACAAATGCAATGAAGCTAATCGAGCTTTATTATGATATGGAAGATAAAGGAACTGAACAATTCCACACTTCGATCAAAAGACTTAGTAAGCAAAAAGTTGCTATTACTTACCCAGATCAATTCAAAAGTGCGCCGTTGCTTTCTCGTATTCTTAAACAACGCATTAGCAAGTCATTTACTATTGAAAGTGCGGAGTAATTATTATGATACGAGTTTTAATTATTGTTCTTATCTTATTAGCCGCATTAATCTTTGCGCCTGAAATAAGTGCCTACAAAGGTTATATTTTAATTTCATTTGATAGCTATACCACCTATGAAACAACAATAATCAATGCAGCACTTATTGCGGTTATTTTTTACTTTTTATTACTTTTTGTAGAATGGGTATTACGTAAATTACTGTCTATGAGTAGTGTTACTCGTGGGTGGTTTGGGCAGCGTAAAACACGTAAAGCACAGAGAAATAGTTTATTAGGTATGCTTGCTTTGTTAGAAGGAAATACCAAACAAGCTCAAAAATTATTATCTAAATCTGCCTCTCGAAGTGAAGCTCCTGCATTGACTTATATTGCAGCAGCTCGAGCATCGCATAAAAATGGTGACTTTAACCAGCGTGATGATTATCTGCAATCAGCTAATCATCACCCTGGTTGTAAACTAGCTGTTGGACTTGTTTGGGCTGAGTTACAACTTGATGCACAGCAATATGAAAATGCATCTGCAACATTAAACGAGTTAAATCAAAATTTTCCTAAAAATAAGCAAGTTTTACAACATTATATGACGCTATATCCAGCGCTTAATCAATGGCAAGAGTTGATCACATTAATTAATGCTCAACGAAAATTAACAGGCTTAAATGATCAACAGTTTGCTGAGTTAGAGCTTCATGCACATCAACAATTATTTAAACAATTAGCACAGGAAAGTGGTCAGCTGCTTAATGATTATTGGCATAAAGATGTTGCTCGTTGGATGCGTAAAGAATTGAGCTATCAGGAAGCGATGCTAGCCGCATTAGTTGAACATGATCGAGGAAAAGTCGCGCAAGAATTTTTGTTAGATAAATTACACCGTCAATTCTCATTGCCACTATTACCTTATTTACAAAAAATACAAGTAACCGATTATTATCCTATTATTATGTTTCTAGAGAAGCAGCTAAAGAAATCAGCACATGTCGATTATATCCATCAGGCTTTAGCGCACTTAAAACTGAAAGAAGGTCAGAATGAAGCTGCTATTGAACATTTGACTGAAAGTCTTAAAACGCTACCCAATATTGCTGATTATAAATTACTGGCTTCGCTATTAGAGCAAGAAGGTAAGCAGGAGCAAGCTAACCTTTGTTATCGAGAAGGGCTAACCTTTGCTGCTAAACCAACCTCTACAAATTTAATACATATCGATAGCTGATAGGTCATAATTTCGTCATTATTAGCGAGTATATTTTAAAAGTAAGTTTCGGCTTACTTTTTTTATTTTTGCTTTTTATAGTAATTATTTTAATAAGCTTAATCACTATATTTGATATTAGTAGGTAGTTTAATGAGTTTACACCCCATCTTTCCTCTTAGTGTTGAACACAGTAATGCTAAGTTGTTATTAACTCCATGCCCCGGCACTAAAGAACTTCCATTGAAATCCGCTTTACAGGCTTTAAAAGAATATGGTGCTAATGCGGTGATCACCTTGATGACTGAAAAAGAGTTACAAGCACTGGTATTAAATGATGTTGGCATAGCAGTCAAATCCTTAGGTATGTCATGGTTTCATTTACCGATCTGTGATGATCAAACCCCAGATAAAGATTTTAGTACCTTGTGAGAAACTGCTGGTCCAGCTATCCATCGCCTATTAGAAAATGAAAAGAGTATTGCGATCCATTGTAAAGGAGGCTCGGGGCGGACGGGTATGATCGCCGCTCAAATATTACTAGAGCGAGGAGAGGTACTTCATAAAGTGGTGAAGAAAATTCAAGTATTAAGACCTAATGCTTTGAATCTAGCGGAGCAGCGTGAATATATTGAATCAATCGAAATTAGATTAGCAAAACAATAAAAATTGTTTTTATTACGCTATTTTTATAGCGAGTTATTTCTGGCTGTTATAGTATAACATCTTTTGCTAGCTGGTTTTTTTATGTTACTCACTCTAAGCATTTTGGCCTTATTTTTAGGTCCTGTCACTTATCGTCTATTACAACGTCAACCTGGTTGGTTAGATTTATTGGATGCTTTCATTTTTGTGAGTATTTCAGGGTTAGTACTCTTCCACATTTTGCCTGAGCTGCTTTTTGAAGGAGGCTTATTAGTTTTAGTACTAACCAGTCTCGGTTTGTTAATGCCTTCGTTAATCGAGAAGTACTTTCATAAAGCCGCCAATAAAGCACACAACACAACCTTACTGCTTGGTGTCTTAGGATTAGTATTGCATGCCAGTATTGATGGTGCCGTATTATTAGTAGATCAAGCCGATCACACTGGCTGGTTATTAGCATTGGGAGTATTACTGCATCGTTTTCCTGTAGGGTTAACTATCTGGTGGTTATTACGCCCTCAATATGGTGTTATTTTACCCTTTGTAGTGTTGATTAGTATGGCGACTGCGACTCTAGTTGGAGCGTCCTATGCTGAATTCTCAATGGCACAGTTAGACGGACAATATTTAGCTTGGTTCCAAGCCTTTGTTATGGGCTCTATTATGCATGTTGTAGTACATAGACCTTATTTACATCACCATAAAAAGCATCAAACAGGCGACCTGAAAGAACATAAGTATGCCGCTGGTATTGGTAGTTTTATTGGCTTAGTTGTCCTAGGGTTTGTATTGCTACCGCATTGGTTGGGCTATATTCAGCACAATCATGATCATGGAGTAGAAACAAACTCTATGACTGAGTTGCATATGGAACATGCAGGACATGCACATGATGAATTAGTGGATGAACATGCAGGTCATGCACATGATGAATTAGACGATGAACATGCAGGACATGCACATGATGAATTAGTGGATGAACATGCAGGTCATGCACATGATGAATTAGACGATGAACATGCAGGACATGCACATGATGAATTAGTGGATGAGCATGTAGGCCATGAACACGATGAATTATTGGATGAACATGCAGGGCATCAACATGATGCTGAAAATGAGGTTAGCCACCAACAACATAATACAGCGTTAACATTAGTAAATTTCACTAAGTTAGCTTTATATAGCGCGCCTATGCTGCTACTCGCTTATCTTTTAAGTGGCTTAATGCATTACTTTAAACCGACCTTAAACGTATTACCAACACTGCATAATAAAGCCTACTTTAAAGATGCGATCAAAGGTGTTGTTTATGGTTTACCACTACCTATTTGCTCTCCGGCGGCAAGTAAAATGCATCAGCAATTATTAGGTTTGGGTGCGAATCAAACCTTTGCGACTGCTTTCTTAATTGCAACGCCAATTATTGGCTTTGATGCGATTTTAATTTCTATTCCATTATTAGGCGAACAGCTAGTTTTATTACGCATTGTTTTTGCAGTGGTATTTGCTACTGTCATTGCATGGTTATTAGGGCGTCATTTTAAAAATCCAATTTCAGCTGTTGTCGCACAAAAGTGTGAAGGCGGAAAACCTACTTCTCGCTTTATCACTGCGATTAAGCAGGGTTATCAACATCAATTAGATCATACTGCACCTTGGGTTATATTCGGCTGGGCTTTAGCTGCAACCTTATCTGCAACACCCGCATGGGCATTCTTTGAACAAGCATTATGGTTGCAAGTATTAGTAATGGTAGTCATCGCATTTCCTTTTGCATTATGTGCAACTGGAATGACACCCGTTATTGCGGTGATGTTAATTGCAGGTTTATCTCCTGGTGCCGCGATTGCTTGTTTATTGATTGGGCCGAGCATTAGTTTAGATTTGTTGAAACAGTTGCGATTACAACAGGGGTATTTTGCCGCTTTTGCTTTTGCAATGGTGATGTTAGTAGGGGCTTTCTTAATAGGATTATCGTTAAACCAATATATAGATGCCTTTCCTCTGCCATGGTTAGCTGAGTTAGATTCAGATTTTTCTTGGTGGCATATACTAAGCTTAACAGTTATTTTGGTGTTGTACTTTGCTTCATTATTACGCAGAGGTGCGCGCGCTTTTATTGCGGAGTTATTGCCTAAGAGTTTATTAGAACACCGCCATGATCACGGGCATCATCATTAATATACCCATTACCAATCAGATGTGAAAATTATCAAACCATTATCTGAATAAGCTGAAAGTATAAAAATGAAGATATGACGGGTTAAAGCGATACTTTAAATAAATATTAACAACCTCTTTTAACGCATTAAAAGAGGTTGTTTACTAGGCAAACCTGTTATCTAAATAAGCAATGATATCTGAAGATTCATACATCCAAGTGACTTTGTTGCCTTCTTCAATACGTAAACAAGGTACTTTAACCTTACCACCTTGCTCTGCGAGTTGTTGTTGATTATCTGTTTGCTTTGCATCGACAAGTTGAATATTGAGCGCATTACGGCGCATTGCTCGACGTACTTTGACGCAAAAAGGACAAGCTTGAAATTGATATAATTGTAAGCTTTGTGTTTCTTGGTCAACGGTTTGTTGTTGCTCCAGTGTACGCTTTCGTTTTTTCGGTGCAAAAATGAAATTCAACGTTAAAATTAAACGACCTAATAGCCAGCGAATTATTTTCATTTAGTTCTCTTTGTTATTAAACTGATAAGACAAAATTGTAACTGATCCGTACGCTACAGAAAAGAAATGTTAAAGCGACATATGATCAATTAAGGAAAAAAGATGCAAACTCCCGCTTCTCCCTGTGTTAGTAACTGCTGTTTAAATGAGAAAGATATTTGTACAGGATGCTTTCGTAGTTTATCTGAAATTAAAGAATGGTCTCAAGCTTCAGCTGTGCGTAAAGAAAGTATTATTATTAGTACTAAGCAACGTCGTGCACAACCACTTTAATGCAACCTTTGTTTTTATGTTTACAGCTTATTAATAAGGAAAAAATGTGAATAATACAACAAGTACTATCAGTATTTTAGGTAGCGGCTGGCTAGGTTTACCATTGGCTAAAAGCTTGCAACAAGATGGCCAACAGATCCGCTTATCCACGCGATCATTAGAGAAAGCCAAACAGTTAAGCGAGCAAAACTTAAAATCATATGTTGTTGATATTGAAAAAGAGTTAACTAACGTACCTGATTTTTTGCAAGCAGACACATTAATTATTAATATTACTAGTAAACAACTCAGTGGCTATCAGGCTTTATTGACTGAAATAGAAAATAGCCCTATTCAACATGTGTTGTTTATTAGCTCCACCTCTGTTTATGGTAATGATCAAGGCTTATGTAAAGAGAGTGACTCGTTAACTCAAGAAACAAACTTACGGTGTATTGAGAAGTTATTCACTGACAGTCCTAATTTTGAGTGTTCGGTGATCCGTTTTGCTGGCTTAATTGGCCCAAAGCGTCACCCAGGACGTTTCTTTACAAACGGTAAAAGCATTAAAGATGGCCATGCTAAGGTTAACCTTATTCATCAGCTAGATTGTATTAAACTGATTAAAACGGTAATAAAGCAAGGTGCTTGGGGTGAGATTTTTAACGGTTGTGCAGATAACCATCCCAGTAAAAGTGCCTATTATTCTACAATGGCAAAATCATTGGGTTATCCTGAACCAAGTTGTCAATTTTCTGATAACGCTGTTAGTAAAGTTGTATGTAATGAAAAAGTTAAAGCGCAGTTAAACTATCAATTTATCTTTCCAGATATTTATAAAGTCACCTGTTAGCTTCCTATTGTTAATAACCTTAGCCATGGCATGATCATGGCTAATTGTTTAATTCCCTCCTCATTCACTATAAAAATACGACAAAAGCCACAATAACCTTAAAATAATAATGGTTTTTGTTGATTTTTGTAAAAAAATTACTTTTAAATTTTCATTTTTAACACTTATGCAACTTCTCTTGATATCTATCAAGTTCCATTTATGAAGTTAGGTTATCTTTCACTGGAATTTAGTTTTAGCTGGTGAATGAGGAAATTATGAGTAAACAAAAATTAGTAATTATTGGTAACGGAATGGTTGGTCACCGTTTTATTGAAGACTTTGTTGAAAAGGCTGATCTTGAAAAATTTTCTATTACAGCTTTTTGTGAAGAACCACGCGTTGCCTATGATCGCGTGCATTTATCTTCTTACTTTTCTCATCATACAGCCGAAGAACTTTCTTTAGTGAAAGAAGGTTTCTACGAAAAACATAATATTGAAGTTTTAATTGGTGAACGCGCTTTAACCATTGATCGTCAGAAAAAAATAGTCCTTTCTCAAACTGGGCGTGAAGTTGCTTACGATAAATTAGTAATGGCAACGGGCTCTTACCCTTGGGTACCTACGATTAAAGGTAATGAAAGCCAAGATTGTTTTGTTTATCGTACCATTGAAGATCTAAATGCCATTGAAGCAACTGCAAAACGTAGTAAAAGCGGTGTTGTTGTCGGTGGTGGTTTATTAGGTTTAGAAGCTGCAGGTGCATTAAAAGCACTTGGCGTAGAAACGCATGTTATCGAATTTGCGCCTGTACTGATGGCTGAGCAACTCGATCAACAAGGCGGACAGATGTTACGCCAGAAAATCGAAAGTATTGGCGTTAATGTCCATACGGGCAAAAATACGCAGGAGATTATTGCATCGGGTGAAACGGCGCGTAACACGCTAAAATTTGCCGATGGCACTTCATTAGAAGTTGATTTTATAGTTTTCTCAACGGGTATTCGTCCACAGGATAGACTTTCTAGACAATGTGGTTTTGAAATTGGACCGCGCGGCGGGATAGCTATCAATAACCAGTGTATGACTTCTGATCCGGATGTTTATGCTATTGGTGAATGTGCTTCTTGGAATGACAAATTCTTTGGGTTAGTAGCGCCAGGTTACAATATGGCAAAAGTCGCTGTAGATAATATTCTTGGTCGCGAAAATGAATTCGAAGGCGCTGATATGAGCGCGAAACTAAAATTACTAGGTGTAGATGTAGGTAGTATTGGTGACGCAAATGGACGTACTCCAAACTGTAAAAGCTATGTTTACGTTGATGAAAACGCATCGGTTTATAAACGCATTATTGTTTCTGAAGATGGCAAATCATTATTAGGTGCAGTACTGGTTGGCGATACAGAAAGCTATAGTGATTTACTGCAATACAAACTTAATGGAATTGAGCTACCGAAACACCCTGACACGTTGATTTTACCTGCTCATGCAGGTGGTGAAAAAGTATCACTGGGTGTTGATTCATTACCTGATACAGCACAAATTTGTTCATGTTTTGATGTTAAGAAAAGTGATATTGCTGATGCAGTTGCAGCGGGTCACCACACGCTTGATGCAATAAAAATGGAAACCAGTGCAGGTACAGGTTGTGGTGGCTGTATTCCTTTAGTTACTCAACTATTAAACTCTGAATTGTCGAAACTCGGTGTGGAAGTTAATGATTATGTTTGTGAACATTTTGCTTATTCTCGTCAAGAGTTATTCCACCTGATCCGCGTTGAAGGCATTAAAACATTCTCTGAGTTATTATCAAAATACGGTAGCGGTTACGGCTGTGAAATCTGTAAACCAACGGTAGGATCTATTCTTGCGTCTTGTTGGAGTGAGTATATTCTTTCTAGCGATAATAATGGTCTGCATGATACCCATGATATTTTCCTCGGTAATATGCAAAAAGATGGTACGTATTCTGTTATCCCACGTATGCCCGGTGGTGAAGTAACGCCTAAAGCTTTGTCTGCTTTGGCAAGTGTGGCGGATCAGTATGAGCTTTATACTAAAGTAACAGGCGCACAACGTATTGCTTTATTCGGTGCGCATAAAGGTGATTTACCTGATATTTGGTCGCAATTAATTGCAGCTGGTTTTGAAACGGGGCAAGCCTATGCCAAAGCACTACGCATGGTTAAAAGCTGTGTGGGTAATACTTGGTGTCGTTTTGGTGTGCAGGACAGCATCGGTCTCGGTGTTGAACTGGAAAACCGTTATAAAGGCTTACGTATGCCGCATAAAATGAAATTTGGTGTATCAGGTTGTACACGAGAGTGTTCAGAAGCACAGGGGAAAGATGTTGGTTTTATCGCAACCGATAGTGGTTGGAATATGTACGTGTGTGGTAATGGTGGTATGAAGCCGCGCCACGGAGATCTATTCGCCACTGACCTTGATAAAGAAACAATGCTTAAATACCTAGACCGTTTTGTCATGTTCTATGTACGTACTGCAGATAAAGCAACACGTACTTCAGTTTGGTTAGAGAACCTAGATGGCGGTATAGATTATCTGAAAAAAGTGATTATCGATAATAAACTAGGTATTAATGATCAACTTGAAATGGATATGGCTGCAGCAATTGGTCGCTATAAGTGTGAGTGGACAGAAACACTCTCTGATAATAATCAATTAAAACGTTTTGCGCATTTTATTAACAGTGATTTACACGATGAAAATGTTGTATTTACGCCGATACGCGATCAAAAACGTCCTGCATTCATTGAAGAAAAAGCCCCAACATACAAAATCAATTTGGAGGAAGTGTAATGAGTAAATGGATCCCAGTTTGTGCGTTTAACGACATCTATATAGGAACCGGTGTTTGTGCATTAATTGAAGGTAAGCAAATTGCCATATTTCGTCCAAGCGAAAAAGAACAGGTCTTTGCCATTGATAATATGGACCCATTTTCTCGCTCAAATGTATTATCTCGCGGCATTGTATGCGAGCACAAAGAGCAGTTGTGGGTTGCTTCTCCACTTAAAAAACAACGTTTTAATCTAGCTGATGGATCATGTTTAGAAAATGAAGATGTCTCCGTCGCAACTTATAAAACGCGTGTTAAAGAAGGCAACATAGAAGTTCAGCTTTAAAGATTAAATAGCTTAAATGCTTCTTACTTATGGACGTGATGATCGTTATTCATAAGGTAAGTAGGGAGCCTTTCACTATTCAATTTTAACTTTAAACTTTAACCTATAGGGACAATATTATGTCTTACATTAAACCTACTGACTTCGTACAAACGATGATCGACGCTGGCGAAGCTAAAACAAAAACAAGCACTGGTGATCTGCTTTTACGTGGCACCATGGCAGGCATTATTTTGTCACTTGCCGTTGTTGTTGCTATCACAGCTATTGTACAAACAGGCGTTGGTCTTGTTGGTGCACTTGTCTTTCCTGTTGGCTTTTGTATTTTAAGCCTGATGGGGTTTGACTTAGTAACAGGTGCTTTTGGTTTAGCGCCGTTGGCTAAATTTGATAACCGCCCTGGAGTTTCATGGGCGAGTATTTTTCGTTGTTGGGGACTGATTGGATTAGGTAATTTAATTGGTTCATTAATAGTGGCTTACTTGGTTGCTATTTCATTAACGATGAATTTTTCAATTGACCCTAATGCTGTGGCACAGAAATTTATCGCAGTCTCAACAGCACGTACCGTTGGTTTTGAAAACCTAGGCATGGATGGCTGGATAACTTGTTTTGTACGCGCTATTTTTTGTAACCTGATGGTCTGTTTAGGTGTTATTGGTGGTATGACTTCACGCTCTGTTGCAGGTAAAGTGGTCGCGATGTGGTTACCTATCTTTATCTTCTTCGCGTTAGTATTTGAACATACAGTGGTAAACATGTTCCTTTTCCCTCTCGGTATGATTTTAGGTGCTGATTTTGGTATTGCAACATGGTTAAACTTTAACTTGATCCCTACCATTTTGGGTAACATTGTAGGTGGAGTAGTCTTTGCAACTATCCCACTTTATTTAACACATAGAAAAAATACAGCACCAGTAAATGTTGCATCTGAAGTGAAGGCAAAAAATGAAGCTTTTTCAGAAGAAGTATTAAACGCAAAATAAAACTTAATTTTTATTTCGGAATAAAGAGCCTAGTATTAACACGCTGGGCTTTTTTATACCTGCTACCTAAATGATAGCAGCCCTTATAAACACCAGATCAATATTGCTGATTAAAATTAATGAAAACTTCTTTGTTCTCAATCCCAATAGCTAACTATTACTCAATCAAACGCCTTGCCCTCATTGATTTTTTCTTCGCAATTTTTGGCCATTTAATTAAGTGGAATGGTATGAATAATAAAAATGCACCACAATCGGGTTGAGTCATTATTAGCTATACACCGCAATTATTGATTGAGGGATTCAAAATGGGCTTAGCAAGTTTTACACGGCTAGACCCTGTAAATAATGTTGGCTGCTATTTTGGGAAGATCATTCTGATTTATACATCTCGACGCCAGAACACTTGGACTTATTGGCTTATTAATAGAAGGGTGGGTACTTTTTGCAGCTTGGCGCTGCTTAGTCATTATGTACTTCAATGTTGAATCGGCTAAGTACTTTATTAACCATGGACAATTTTATTGTCATTTTTGGCTTTTACTTTTTAAAGCAAAAAAGGCGCTAAAATATATCTTTAGCGCTTTTAAATTTTAATTTTTTGTTTGAATTAAATTAACACTAAACAACCGTTTCAATTAGCTCAGTGTATAACCAAAACATATAGCCGATATAACCGGCTAATAATAAACCACCTTCAACGCGCGCTAAAACGCCAGTAGTTCCTCTACGCCAAGCAATAGAGAATATCAGTAAGGCGATCGTTAAACCTAACATCACTGGATAGTCTCGGGTTAATACTGCGCTATCAAATGTGCCAGGACGAATAAGCCCTGGTAATGCCATTACACCGAGTATATTGAAGATATTAGACCCAATAATATTACCCAGTGCGAGATCATATTCTTTTTTACGCGCAGCTGTGATGGTTGCAGCCAATTCAGGCAAACTGGTTCCAATGGCAACGATCGTTAAGCCAATAATTAAATCACTGACTTGGTAATACTCTGCAATCTCAACGGCTCCCCAAACTAAAATGCGTGAAGATGCAATCAAAATAAGGATGCCTATCAGCAACCATTTAATGGCTTCTCCTTTACTAACTTGTTCAGGTAATTCCTCTAATATTTCCTGTGAGAGGGCATCATCAGGTTGATTTTTAGCTTCCCAAATAGTGAAAGCTAACATCAATAACATTAGTGTTAGCAATAATAAACCATTCGCAAAACTGAGTTCCATATCCCAGAGAATAAAATAGCTTAAGCCAATAATAGCGAGCAAGATTGGCATTTCACGTTGCAGCAGTTTTGAGTGAATTTGCAATGGATAAAGCATTGCAGTGATCCCTAACATTAAACCAATATTAGTGATATTAGAACCGATAGCATTACCAATTGATAAACCGGTATTGCCATCAGCGGCTGCCATTGCAGAGACTAGCATCTCAGGGGCAGAGGTGCCTAAGCCAACAATAACAACACCGACTATGAGAGGAGAGATAGAAAAGCTGCGTGCAGTATTAGACGCGCCTAAGACAAACTTATCAGCACTCCATATAAGCAACACAAAACCAATAATAATAGCGAGAGCGGGGAGTAATAAAGTAAACAAAATTTTTTCCTGATTATACTAATTACATCAATTAGAATAATTAAGTGAATTATTTCGCGGGTTAAAATCAGGTATTTTTTATTGTAAGTTCGTTAAAGGAAATAACATTTACATCAATCTATGCTTCAACCTAATTCATTTCCAGCAGTAAATTTAAGCCACCTATTTAATACAATCGATAGTATTTTTTTAGCCATAAAAAAACGCTGAACATTTACATGATCAGCGCTTCTTCATTTTATAAGGTCAGTTAGTATTTAACCACGACCTTCAGCAATTGCAGCAACAGCAGCTAATTCAGCAGCTTGTTTTTCATGTCTTTCTTGACGATCTTGAATATCCATTAACTCATTAGTAATTAAGTTTTCTTCAATTTCACGTAAAGCAATCACGGTTGGTTTGTCATTCTCTGGATCAACTAAAGGTGTTTTACCTCCAGTAGCAAGCTGACGAGCTCGGCGAGAAGCCATTAAGATTAGATCAAAACGGTTGCCTACTACATTTACTGCATCTTCAACGGTTACTCGTGCCATTGTTGAACTCCAAAAGTTAATTACATAAAAAAGGGCGGTTATTATATGTGCAAAATAGGAATTGATCCAGCACCTTAGTATAGAGTTTATACTTCTAATAACTCTTTGATGGTTTTACTGTGTTTTATCGCTTGTTTTTCTTGCTCATTACGCAGTGCGCGTACAATAGCAGAAAACTCACGTATAGCTGTATCAAAATCGTCATTGACGATTAAATAATCATATTCATTATAGTGTGACATTTCTGATTGTGCTTTTTCCATACGCTGTGCAATCACTTCTGCACTATCTTGGCCACGCTTGTTCAAACGTGCTTCTAACTCAGCGCGGCTTGGAGGTAAGATGAAAATACCTTTAGCGTTTGGCATTACTTGATGTACCTGCCGAGCACCTTGCCAATCAATATCTAGCATGATGTCGATGCCTTGTTGCAAGGACTCTTCAATGGTGATGCGAGAGGTTCCGTAATAATTACCAAACACTTCAGCCCATTCAAAAAATGCATTTTCAGAAATTAACTGTTCAAACTCTGCTTTACTAACAAAATGGTAATGCTCGCCATCTACTTCACCTGGACGCGGCAAACGTGTGGTATGTGAAATTGATACTTGAGCAGGGTGATCGCTGTTTTCTGCTAATAAAGCCTTAATAAGGCTAGATTTCCCTGCGCCACTTGGGGCAGATACAATAAAAAGAGTGCCAACTTGGGACATAAATAAATTTCCTGAAGCTATATTTTTATAAATGGATGCTAGATTGGTGGATTTTTGAGCACCTGAAATTTTGTAAGCGCGGATTATCGCCTATTTTGTTCATGAAGTCTGTTTATTGATCGATTATTTTTTAAATAATAACCTCCTTTAACAAGCTTTATCGTTAGCACTGAAAGGTGCTATCGCTTATCAAAAGACTTTCATTATCTAATCTTTCCAGCGATTTTTTATCTCTACAATTTTGTTTAGCTTACTTACAAATAAGTCAACTAGCTCTGGGTCAAAGTGTTTATTTTTTTGCGAAGTAATAAACTCAACGGCTTTTTCAACCGTCCAAGCCTCTTTATAAGGGCGTACACTGGTTAACGCATCAAAAACATCTGCTAGGGCGACGATACGTCCTTCGATAGGAATATTTTCTCCCTTTAATTGCTTAGGGTAGCCTGTACCATCCCATTTCTCATGGTGTGTCATAGAGACAATTTTAGCTAACTCAATCAAATCAGAGTCAGACTCTCCGAGTATTTCAGCCCCTATTTCCGGATGCTTTTGCATGATACTGAACTCTTCACTAGTTAACTTGCCCGGCTTAAGCATGATGCTGTCAGGAATACCTATTTTCCCAATATCATGCATCGGTGCAGCATGAAATAAAGCATCCGCTTCTTTCATTGAATGACCATAAGCTAAAGAAATTATTTTAGAGTAATGGCTCATCCGCATTACATGCATACCCGTTTCATTATCTTTGTATTCTGCTGCTCGACCTAGACGTTGTATTATTTGTAATCGAGTACGCTTTAATTCATTAACATCAACTAATGATAGGTGTGTTTTTACGCGAGCTTTCACTACAGCGGGTGTGACTGGTTTTGAAATATAGTCTACGGCGCCCATATTCAAACCTTTAGCTTCATCTACTGCATCATTTAAAGCAGTGACAAAGATAATAGGAATAGACTTATATAAAGTAGTTTTTTTTAAGTGTTCACATACCTGATAGCCTGTCATTTCTGGCATCATTACATCAAGTAATATTAAATCAGGTTGTTCTTTTTCAATTAAGCGTAAGGCTTCCTCACCACTTTTTGCAAAAGTCAGTTTATAGGTATCCTTAAGAATATTGTTCAACACTTTTAAGTTAATAGGCTCGTCATCGATAATAAGCACATTTTGTTTACTATTTGGCATTCAATTCACCTGTTAATCATTTAACCATTGGAGCGTAACGTGTCGATAAATGTCTTGATACGGCTTGAAGCTAATTCAAAATCAAAGTCATTACATGCAGTAATGATAGGTGTAACTTGGTTATCGTAACCCGCAGCATTGGCTTGAAGTGTATCTAATAAGTCATCATCGAATTCATTATTGGTAACATATTTCTGTAAAGCTAACAAAGTGTTAAGCAACTGTTCTTTAGAGGTCGCATTAAGTTTACTTTGTATTTTTTTATGTGTTTTACTACTCATCTTTTGTGCGCATTTACTAATAGCATCAACTTCATTTTGAATCGTTTCAATCAATAATAAAGCATCGCTTTGTTTGTGTTTACGGGTTATTTGCTCTAATTCAGTAAACGTGAGCATCAGTTGGTTCAGTGCTAAATTGCCAGCAACCCCTTTATATTTATGTGCGATATTTTCTAGCGTGGCCCATTCATTACTTTGTACTAATGACACGAGTGAACAGAGTTCCTGATCTGATTTGTTTAAAAAGTTTATGACTTCATTGAATAAAGTCGTTTTAGATCCCCACAAATCAATACCCTTCTCAAGGTCAATCGTTGCTTTTTGTGTTGAAACTGAATCTTTAGGTAGAGTGTCTACTTGATCAATAATAATAATATTTGCAATTTCACCGATTAACTGTCGAATATCGATCGGTTTATTAGCGAAACCATCCATACCTGCAAGTTGTGCAGATTTTTTATCTTGAGGTAATACGCTCGCTGTTAAGGCAATGATCGGTAATCGTGGCAGCCCATTTTCTGTTTCATAGATTCGTCTTTTTTTGGTCGCTGTTAAACCGTCCATAACTGGCATTTGTATATCCATTAATACGACATCAAATCCTTCACTTTCCATTTTCAATAACGCTTGCTCACCATTTCTTGCAACGGAAATTACATGCCCGTGTCGTTTTAAGATCAAGCTTAATAAATCAATATTTTGCTCGATATCATCGACAATCAACACACTTAATTGCGGTAGCACAACTTGATCTTGTTTTTTGTCTAGGCTTGCAGATGCTGTCGTAATTTTTACAGGAAGAGTAAATGTAAAAGTAGAGCCTTTATCAAATTCGCTGCTTGCCGAAATTGTGCCTCCCATCAGTTCAACTAGTTGTTTACTGATAGTAGTACCTAACCCTGTGCCTCCAAAACGACGACTCATGGATTCATCTGCTTGTGAAAATGCATCAAAAATAGCTGCTAGTTGTTGCTGAGTCATACCGATGCCAGTGTCTGAAATAACAAAGGTTAAAAAACCATCCGCTTCACTTTTTATAGTAATATCAACGTGTCCCTTTTCGGTGAATTTGATTGCATTTCCAACTAGGTTAGTAAGTACTTGCCTTAATCGATCAGGTACACCATGGTAGAAGCGTTGAATATTTTTCTCTATATTAAGATTAATATCTAAATTTTTATGTTGTGCTTGCAACCATAATGTTGATACCACTGAATCTACTTCTTCGACTAGCGAAAAATCCCGATATTCAAGCTGAAATTTACCTTTATCCAATTTTGCGCTATCCAAAATATCATTTAAAATATGTAATAAGGACTTGGCTGATTGGTTAATGGTACTTAGTTGTTTTCTTTGATGAGTACTTAATTCTTCATCCAATAAAATATCACTAAAACCAATAATCGCATTCATTGGAGTGCGAATTTCATGGCTCATATTTGCGAGAAAAGCTGCTCTAGTTGCTGCTGCTTGCTCAGCTTTTTCTTTTTCTGCAATTAAGGCGGATTCCATTTTTTTACGGTCGGTAATGTCCATGATGAAACCATCAAGGAAATAATCCTCTGAGTTTTCATCCTTTGTTGAGCGACCGTAACCCAGTACCCATTTTATTTTGTTGTTACGGTCAATGACTCTAAATTCAAGCTGAAAGCCGTTTGCGTGACGAAAATTAGTCTGTGCGATAGTTGGCATATCTTCAGGATGTACAAAGTCTGCAATACTACGTTTAGGGTGAGGTAGTAAGAAGTCTTCAGCTGGGTAACCCAACATTTTTTCAACTTCGTCATTAATGAAAATATTTGGCCAACCCGGTCTATCGATACAACGATAAGCAATACCGGGAATATTAGTGACCAAGGAACGGATCTTAGATTCTTTTTTACGCAGAGTGTTTTCCATCGCTTTACGCTCACGTAAGTCAGAAATAAAGGCTACGAACATATGTTGGTTATTAAGTTCTACATGCCCAATTCCCAAGCGTACTGGAATTTTTTCACCGTTTTTACAAAGCGCTTCTACTTCTCGGCCTTTGCCGATTATTTTTGCTTCTCTAGTTTGTAGATAATTATTCACATATTGATCATGATTATGCTGGAAAGGCACAGGCACTAACATTTTGACATTATTGCCAATTAACTCTTCTGGTTGCCATCCTAATAATGTTGATACTGCATTGTTGACGCTAATAATAATACGCTCTGCATCAATCGTAATAATGCCATCAATAGCGGTGTCCATAGTGGCAAGCAGTCGTCTTTCATTATTAGTTGCAGTGGCTGAAATATCTTTATAGCGAATAATTAAGTTAATACCTAACACTAGAAAGATGATGACCACAGTAATGGTTGTGACACCCAGCGCTAACAACGTGGATACATTGCTGGTTTGTTGTGATAGTTCGATGCCAGGTGGTAATACAAAGCGCGCTGCAAGCATTCCTGTGTAATGCATACCAGCAATGGCCGCTCCCATAACACAACTTGAGATGGCTAGTTTTGTATTTTTACTGAATGGTAGCGATGTCTTTTTATCTAAACCAAAGCTTATCCACAGTGCTAATATTGCCAAGGTAACGGCGATAATAATAGAAACGATAAACAAAGGTAGGTCATAACGAAGCAAAGGGGCCATCTCCATTGCCGACATACCCACATAATGCATAGTCCCTATGCCTGAGCCAACCAGAACACCGCTATAAACTAACTGTTTTCTTTGTATTTTCTTGTTGGTGAGTAAATTAAGAGCCACCCAAGAAGCAGCTACTGCAGGTAAAATAGAGAGTGTCGTTAATTCAAACTGATAGGAAATACTGGTGCACAGCTCTAGAGCGAGCATACCAATGAAGTGCATTGACCATACTCCTCCACCTAAAGCAATACTGCCAATTAATAGTAATAAATTTTTACGGGCAGGCGTTGCATGCTTTGCTTGAGAAGCAACTTGAAACCCCATAAAAGAAGCAAGAATCGCAATCAATATTGATAAAATAACTAATACTGGGTTGTGCGTAGAAACAATGAATAAATTATAATCACTATATTCAAAAAAATTTGAAATTTGTTGTTGCATATCTATTAAACACTGCTTTTGAAGAGGGTAAATATCGTACTTTTAAAGTACAGGTTGATTTATCTGTATCGGCAAGTGTTAATTAAAGTTTAATTATTTTGCTGATAGTTAATGATTTTTACATTAACAGTAATGATGATGTATCTTTTTGATTTTATATTGTTTGTTAGTTGCTCAATAAAATACTCGTTTAACCTTAGCACCTTTCAATAATTTAGTAGGACCTTTGTGTATTTTTTTGTTCCTTAACTAATTCTAAGGTCTGTCTAACTCTTTTATTACTTATTAATTCCACCCAGTGGACAGGGTTTATTGAAAAAAAATAAGTAGTATCAAGTAAAAGGGTACGAGTGGTCTTAACTCAAAGATCAACTTTGTTTACTGGAGTAGGCTCTTTTCTTATGGATATTCAATTAAAACGTAGTTTTTAAGCGAAACCTGTTAAAAAGAAAGTGATTGAGTGATTGCGGGAAGGGCTCATTAAATTTGAATAAGTTGATATCAACAGCGATCACTCGCCGTTGATATTTTTGATCGTATAATTTATACGCTGGTGCGTTGCTGCATTTTTACTGCTTGTTTTTTTGCTCTATTTTCTTCTAATTGTGTTAAAGCATCTGAGCCAATATGCGCTTGACCACGTTCCTGTGAAAGGCGGATTTGCTTTTCACGCTCTAAAAAACGTAATTTTTGTTGCTCAGACAAACTGTCATGACATTGATGACAGCTTACGCCTTGCATATACTTTTCAGATTTTTTGTCTTCTTCAGTAATTGGTAAACGACAACCATGACATTGGTCATATTGACCTTTTTCAAGCTGGTGGTTAACTGATACGCGATTATCAAAGACAAAGCACTCACCTTCCCACATGGTTTCTGATTCTGGCACTTCTTCAAGATATTTAAGTACACCACCTTCAAGGTGATAAACTTCACCAAAACCTTGCTCTTTTAAGTAAGCAGTTGATTTTTCACAACGAATTCCACCAGTACAAAACATAGCTATTTTTTTATGTTTTTTAGGGTCTAAATTTTCTTTAACGTATTGTGGAAATTCACGGAAATTAGTTGTTTTTGGATCAACAGCATTTTTAAAAGTACCAATGCTAATTTCATAATCATTTCGAGTATCGACCAATAATACCTCTGGATCACTGATTAGGGCATTCCAATCTTTAGGTTTAACGTAAGTCCCGACGACACGATTCGGATCAATACCTTCAACACCCAAAGTTACAATTTCTTTTTTTAGTTTTACTTTTGTGCGGTAAAATGGATTTTCTGTATCAAATGAAAATTTTGCTGTTAAATCGGTTAAAGAAGGGTTTGATTTTAACCAATTAAGTACATTATCAATACCCTCTTGATCACCAGCAATAGTGCCGTTAATACCTTCGCTTGCTAATAACAAAGTACCTTTTACTTGATTGGCATTCATGATGTTAAGTAAAGGTGTTTGGATCTCTTCATAATTTACTAGATCAACGAATCGGTATAGCGCACAAACCACTGTATTTTGCATATTTTTATTCCTCTGTTTGCTAACTGAAACGTAAATTCAGCGCATTAATTGTGCGGGGCATTATACGAATAGAAATCATTTAAGCAATTTTTATATTCCTTAATAGTTAGCAATTACTATGCCCTGTAAGCTTGTTGTTTGTAGCCTACATGTATTAACGCTTGAAACGTAAGATATTTTCAATATAAAAGGTAGCCTGTTGAGCGCTAAATTTTTGTTGGAAAATTTGTTCATTTGCGATTACACCTTCTTTTAATAAGGTCAACAAATCAACAATCAAACAATTTTTTTGAGCATCTTTTTCGAAATCATTAACCTGTATTTTAAAAATATTCTGAATAGTTTGTTTATGGTGCAAGCACGAGGCAACTATCTCGGGATTTAGCATAGAAAATTCTTTATGTGCTTGGGTGAAGTAACAACCATTGAAAGTCGGTAATTGAATCACTTTCCCATTAAGCCAAGCGTCTAATTGCTCAAAAATAACCAAGATACTATCTTTGCCCGGTACCGCTAAGGCAATACTTTTTTGTAAGTGCTCTATGATCTGTTGATGATGCCATTCTAACGTAGCAAGGATCAGCGCATCCTTATTTTTAAAATGATTATAGAGCGTCTTTTTTGCAACCTGTGATTGTTTAATAATTTCATTGATACCAACGGCATGGAATCCCTTTTGATAAAAAAGTGTAAAGGCAGCTTCGATTATTTGTTGTTGTTTCATATTGCTCATTTTTCTACACACCCTTACAAAAAATACAAATTATCATACATGAAGACCAATCGGTCTCATTAGTTTTGTAAAAACTTTGAATTAAATACTCTTTTTGAGGTATTTTTTAGCGCATAAATTTTATATGTGCATATACTATTTTGATTACTTTAGGTTTAGTTATTAAAAGTAAATACATCATTTTATCAATATGAGGTGTTATATATGCCCACAACCTTACATTTAATTAGAGCAAGTCACTTAAATGCAGTGATTGAAAACCTGCATGCATTATCGCTTCCCGTTGAATCTTTATTGGAAAAAGCAGGGTTATATTTTGCTACTCCAATACAACCGAACCAACTTATTATAGAAAAGAAAATTTGGCTCTTTTTAAAGCTTGCTGCTGATTATAGCAACATGCCGCATTTAGCTACTTGGTTAACAGAGCAAAGCGATTTATCACACTATGGCGAATTTACTAAACATTTGGTGAGTGCTGATAATCTTCATCAAGCTTTACTGCTATTAACTCGTTATACGAGCTTTCACAATAGCAATAACATTTTTTTATTAAAGGAAGACAAGCAAAATATTTGGATCTGCCAGCCGCATTCACGACATGTCAAACAAGGAAGCTGGCAAGTTGAACAGCATGTAATAACGTTTATCTGCATGTTAATTGAGCATTATTTAGGACATGGCTGGCAACCTAAACAGATTAAATTAAAAGATGCACAGGCAGTTGGTATTGAACACTCTCGATTTTTTAAAGATACAGATATTAAATTAGGACACAGCTATTCGGCGATCGCGATAGAAAGACGTTTATTAAGTAAACACTGCCTAGTTATTGATTTACCACAGTTAGCTGGGATTGACCCTATACCTAATGATTTTTTACAAGGCTTCAAGCTATTATTAAAGCAGGGGTATTTTGGTCAGGATTGGTTAGCGGAGAATATTGCCGCTTCATTAGAGATAAGTGTTCGTACTTTAAAAAGAAAACTGCAAGCGCAGGGCACGTCTTTGCGCCAGGTCTTCGATGAGGTCCGTTTTCAGCAGGCTTGTGAACTTATTGATCAAGATGTGCATGAATATGAAATATTAGCGGAAAAACTGATGTATACGCATCCTAATAACTTTGTACGTGCTTTTAAGCGTTGGAGTGGCATTACGCCGCGAGAATTTATTCGCCTTCGTAATCGTGAATTGTCATAGTTACGGGGGGATATTCATCTACTATAACAAGCAATGATCTTTGTTTACTTTAATGGCGTATAATTCCAGACTGTTTTATGTGGCTCATCCTTAGTCATAAAATGAGAGTAAATGAGGGATCAAAATGAAAATTTTATTAATACTGACAGCTATTTTGTTACAAACTGCATGTACTGGTGTACCGGAAGGTATGCAGGCAGTTAAACACTTCGAAAGTGATCGTTATTTAGGTACTTGGTATGAAATAGCGCGTTTAGACCATTCTTTTGAGCGAGGTCTGGAGCAAGTTTCTGCCACTTACTCAATGCGTGAAGATGGTGGTATTAAAGTCATTAATAGAGGTTATTCCAAAGAAGATAATGAATGGCAAGAAGCGGTTGGAAAAGCTTATTTTGTTGATGATAAAAATACAGGTCATTTAAAAGTTTCTTTTTTTGGTCCATTTTATGGGTCTTATATTATTTTTAAGATGGATCAAGTGGACTATCAATATGCTTTTATCAGTAGTTATAACCATGATTACTTATGGTTGTTGTCACGAACTCCACAGGTCAGTGATGCCGTGAAGCAGGATTTTATTAATACGGCTGCTAAATATAGTTTTGCCACTCAAGATCTTATCTTTGTAGATCAAAAATAGCTGTTGATTAAAAGGTACGGCACATCAATCAAGTTTGATGTGCGTTAACAAAAAAGTTAAGTATTTACTTGTTCTTTATGTTGTTTAAGGTGCGTTAATACATGATCTAGTGAAGGCTCTATATGGTGGCCTAATGCAATCATTTGTTGATCTGGAATAACCAGATCAGGCACTTGAAATACTTGCATTTTTGCGGCCATTGCAGAGATAACACCATTACTTGAATCTTCAAAGGCTAAACATTGCTCAGGGGCAACATTTAAGCGTTGTGCCGCGAGTAAGAATATCTCGGGGTCAGGTTTACCTCGAGTAACTTCGCAACCACTACTAATATGTTGAAAATAATGATCAAGTCCCGCCAACTTTAATTTTGTTGTCGCCAATTTATTATGTGTTGATGTGGCGACGGCAACCGGAATATGTTGTGATTTAAACCATTCAAGTAAATTGATCACTCCAGATTTAACCGGAATCGCTTGATTCTCAACAATTGGCCAATAACCATCCATCCAAGCCTTACGTAATGGAGCATACTCAATATACTGTGCATAATGCGACATGATCGCTTCTTCAATACCTTGAGCATTACGGCCAATAATTTTTAAGTAAGCGCTTTTTACAAAAGGCAGTGATAATTGTTGGCAGGCCTTTTCGAAGGCTTGCATGCAAACTCGTTCAGTATCCAGTAATAGACCATCCATATCGAAAATAGCAGCTTGGTAGGGCATAAAGTATCTCTGTGATATTAATAAGGTGATAAAGCGGATCTAGTTTACCTGTTTTTTATAGTAAATCCGTTAATTCTTTAATGCTCGAGGCTTTGTTAAAATCTTATCAACAGGTCGTTTATTTTAGTCAGTGAAATGCTTCAATATAATGTTTCAGCTGAAGTGACTTAAATATATCGCGATTTCAGTTTAGTGAGCATTTTAGTATTCACAAAACCAATCAAAATTCCGCTGATCACACATAAACAAGCAATCAACTTAATCAGACCTACCGTCTCTTGGTAAAACAATACACCTCCTAATAATCCAAACACCGGCACTAATAAAGTGAGAGGAGCAACCGTTGTTAATGGATAAGTCACTAATAAACGATTCCAAATCCAATACCCTAATAAAGTAACCGGATACGCTTGAAATAATACAGAGAAAATGACCCGCTCATTGAGTTGTTCTGGCAATTGTAAATAAACATCGCTACCTGATTGTAAATAGACGATAAGAAACAAAGGAATAGGTGCAAAAGCCATCGCCCATAAACTAAAGGCAAAGATTTGTTTAGTTGCTGCTTTCTTGACTGTGATACTCGCTAAACTCCACGATATAGCTGCGAATAATATTAACATTAACCCTAGCTGAGTTACTGAACCGTCAGTGACGGTTAAGCTTAATAATAACCCTGCTAAAGCAATACCACTACCAATGACTTTATTAATTGGCAGTTGTTCTTTTAGTAAAAAATAACCTAAGAATAAACCGAATACTACATTCATTTGTAGCAATACTGATGCCATGCCTGCACTTAAGCCCGCTTCGATTGACCATGTCGCCATACCCCAAATACCAATTGCGAATAACCATCCATAGATGATCAGATACCACCATGAAACATTTGGTTTTTTAACAAAAAATATAGCCGGTAATGTTGCGAGTGTGAACCTTAATGCTGTTAACAATAAAGGATCAATTTCGCTGACACCCAATTTGATGACAGAGAAGTTTAATCCCCAGACAATCATTACTAAGATACCTAGTATCAAATCATTCTTTTTCATCATCTACCCTTTATTTTAAATGTGGTGCGCTTGTGAGTATTATCAAACAAACTAAAAAAGATAACAGATACAAAATTTAACTTTATGGGCGGTACAGTTTTATGCGTTATATACAATTAGCGGCACAGTGTGTGCAACAGATCGAATCTGGGCAATTAGAATTACATGCTAAAATGCCGTCATTACGTAAATTTAAACAATTACACAATGTCAGTATGACGACGGCTTTAAACTGTTACCAACATCTTGAATCATTAGGTTGGTTGGTTGCTAAACCTCAATCGGGATATTACGTTGCGCAACAATCTCCATTAATGAACCCGTCATCTAGGCCGAGTTTTGTCTCTTTTACGAGTAGCATTACTAAACCGCAGTTACCTGCTATCTATAATCCTTTTGTTGATCCTTGCCCTTTAGGTATTGCACGTTACGATCCTGCGTTAATTCCTGTCGGTAAATTACAGGGATCTTTTCGGCGAGCGATGAAACGTCAAGGTAATCATCTCAGTCACTATCCTGCTCCGCAGGGAGAACCAGTATTGAGAGAAAGCTTAAGTGATCATTTCAAAAGAATCGATTTTCATTTTTCTGCTGAAGATTGTGTGATCACTCACGGTTGTATGGATGCAATACGTAGTGCAATTGAAATAACCACTGAAGAGGGGGATGCCGTCGCAATTAGTTCGCCTTGTTTCTCTGGTTTATTGGAGCTATTAGGTGTTATGAAGCGTCGAGTGGTTGAAATCCCTTCTGTGCAAGAGGGGATTGACCTTGATCAGTTACAGAAACAAATGCATTTAGGGTCAATAAAGGCGGGGTTATTTTGCACTTCACATATGAATCCGCAGGGAACCTCAATGACACCATTGCAAAAGCAAAGGTTAGTTGAGCTGGCAACTCATTATAAAATCCCTATTATTGAAGATGATGTGTATCTCGAATTAGGTTATAAAAAAGTCCTTCCTTTACCTGCAAAGCATTGGGACACAAAGGGTTATATCCTATGGTGTGGATCTATCTCTAAAACTATTGCTGCTGGTTATCGGTTAGGATGGTGTTTACCAGGTCGTTATTTACAAGCTTATTTACAACAACGATTATTTGCAAATCAAGGTATTACTTCACCTTTACAATTTGCAATAGCAGATTTTATTCAACGTGGTGATTACCTTAACCATCTCAAAAAGATACGTTTACACCTCGATCAACAAACATTACAGTTTACTACCTATTTGCAAAAAAATTTACCGCTTAATAGTAAGATAAGCCAACCGGCTGGTGGGTTTGTTTTATGGATTGAAGTGGATAATTTAAATACGTTTAGACTAAGAAAGCTAGCGGTTGAAAAACAATTAGATGTACGCATTGGTGAAAGCTTTAGTACGTTGGGTTTATATAAGCATTGCTTTCGCCTAAATATTGGCTTTAAGATCAGTGCTTCAGAGATTGAATTAAAATTAAAACAACTCATTACCTTAGTCAACACCTGCTCAAAGGAATAATATGTTAGATAACCCTAGTGCATTAAGCGATGCAATTAATCAAACCATGCCATTTGGTAAATACGCAGGCCGTAAGTTAATTCATTTACCTGAGCCTTATTTAGTGTGGTTTCACGGTAAAGGCTTTCCAGAAGGTAAATTAGGTGAGCAGTTGGCGTTAATGTACGAAGTAAAATTAAATGGATTAGAGAAAATGCTTGCCCCACTAATCAAATAATTTGCTCATGATCTTGTTTGGCTTCTTTAAAGCAGAGAAAAATAACGAATATTAAAAAGTATTACGTATTCGTTTTATTGCTACAGGTAAACATATTAATAAAGCAGTACAGTAAGCAAAAACTTCAATAGGGATAAAGATGATGTTAAAAGCAATAGGCGGTTTAACCGCGGGTATTTTGATAAGTTGTTCTGTTGTCGCTCAACCACTCACTAAAGAAGCGGGCTGGGAGTTTACATTAAGCGTTAATGCCGGCTACAGCGGAGGAGAATCACAATTTGATACTGACCATGATAATGAAATCACTAACGATTTAAATAATAGTGGCCAATCTAACTCATCAGTACTTGTATATCCATTAGGGCGGATCCAATACACCTTAGAAAACCTTAACACCCAATTCTATCTAGGTAATAGCCGCGAACAAGTTAGTACTGCAAAATTTCAATACGAACTTGGCATGATCCATCAGTTTGAGGATCAAAGTAAATTAACGGTTGCCGTTTTTCCTAAATTATCTTTATTCAATGAAACTTGGGAAGACCCTTTTGTTACTAATGCAAAAAGGCAAACCACTGATCAAAAAGTCGGTGGGGCTCGAATTGCTGTCGATAATATTTTTGGTACTGGATTAACTTTCAAATACGCGATAGCTAGCAGTAGTATCGACGATGAATTAAGTGGTCAGAGCCAATTAAGTGATACCTCTGAAATAGCCTTGTTAAAACGTGATAGCTTATATCAACGAGTTGAGGTTGGAAGCTCATTTCCTATTTCTCAAGGTGTATTGCTGAAGCCCGCTTTTCAATATACCAATCGCAATGCCGATGGTGATGCAAATAGTTATGATCAATATACGGGGCAACTGTCGCTTTTATTATTCAAACAAAGACATACTTTAATCACCACTATTAATGCCGGTGTACGTCTTTATAAACAAGAAAATCCTCTTTTTAATGATAAACAAGATTTAACACATGCAGGTATTTTCAGTATTTATTCCTATCAGCGTCCATTTGATTGGCAGCATTGGAGCTGGACCATGATGCTTGGATATAACCAAGAAAATTCAGATATAGCTTTCTATGATAGCAAAGGCGTTATTATTTCAACTGGAATGGTTTATCGCTATTAATGTGCTTGTTTTTCAAGCATGTGGTTTAATTTGATAAAGAAATGCTTTAATAAATTATTTTATATGATGTGCGGTAGATCACAAAAAAACTTTACAACGAGCTGATTTACACTTAAATCTGATTTTAAATCCGCTAAAGTAAATTATTCACAGGCTAATTTGTTAAGGTATTGTTATAAACAACATTTAAGGAATGATTGTTGTTTGGAAATACAAATTATCACAGGAAGTGTTAAGGAGTTTAAATCTTATGATAGAACAAAATTTTGCAGTGATTGGAACCTTCATCCTTTATTTAGCGATGATGATGGGGATTGGTTATTGGGCTTTTCGAAAAACAGTGAATTCTTCGGATTATTTTTTAGGTGGACGTCAACTCGGACCTTGGCCAACGGCAATATCTGCTGGCGCATCTGACATGAGTGGTTGGTTGTTATTAGGTTTACCTGGGTATGCATTAGTTGCTGGTTATGGCTCTCTTTGGTTAGCTGGTGGTTTATTAGTGGGTAGTTGGTTAAATTGGATTATTTGTTCAAAGCGTTTACGTACTTATACCATTATTACTAATGATTCATTAACCTTGCCTGATTATTTTGCGCGTCGCTTTGAAGATAAAAGTAAATTATTACAAACGATGTCTGCGTTCTTTATTCTGCTATTTTTCCTTTTTTACACCAGCGCAGGTTTAGTAGCTGGCGGTAAATTATTCCAAACTGTTTTTGATCTCAACTATCAATTAGCTGTGATTATCGGCACAGTTTGTGTTGTTTCTTATACCTTGTTTGGTGGTTTCTTAGCGGTATCTTGGACTGATTTAGTGCAAGGTCTATTGATGGCTGCAGCATTGCTACTGGTGCCTATTCTTGCACTTGATGGTTCTGTGAGTGATTTAGCGGCAACATTAACGGCTAAAAATCCTGAATTATTAGATGCTTTTACTAACAATGACGGTACGCCTATGAGTGCAATAGCTATCATTTCATTGGTAGCATGGGGCTTAGGTTACTTTGGACAACCGCATATTTTAGCGCGTTTCCAAGCTGCGAGTAGTAATAAATCGTTAACTACCGCTCGTCGTATTGCAGTGATCTGGACTGCTCTTTCAATTATGGGAGCTATTGCTGTTGGTCTGATTGGTATCACCTATGTGGATGCTAATTTAGGCGGTGTATTGGAAGATAGCGAAACTATCTTTATGATTCTAGTGAATGGTATGTTCCACCCAGTGATCGCAGGTATTTTATTAGCAGCAATCCTAGCTGCTATCATGAGTACAGCGGATTCACAGTTACTTGTTTCTTCTTCTGCATTAGCCGAGGATTTCTATAAGCAACATATTAACCCTGAAGCTAGCTCTGAAAAAATAGTATTAGTTGGACGCCTAGGTGTAGTTGGTTTATCACTTGTTGCATTAGCTTTAGCTTTTAATCCTGAAAGTTCAGTACTTGGTTTAGTGTCATATGCATGGGCTGGTTTTGGTGCCGCATTTGGTCCAGTAATTGTGTTAAGTTTATTCTGGTCTCGCATGAATCGTTTGGGTGCGCTAGCAGGTATTGTTGTAGGTGGCGTAACAATTGTTGTCTGGAAACAATTAAGTGGCGGTTGGTTTGACGTTTACGAGATTGTCCCTGGTATTATTTTCGCTACTATTTCAATCGTAGTAGCTAGTTTAATGACAGCAGCGCCAAGCACAACGATGTTAGCTAAACACCAAGAAATGAAAGATAAATTATCAGTGTTATAAGTGTAAGGTTAGTTTACACATAACATAACGCTTATGATTCAAAGCCCACTTAATTAAGTGGGCTTTTTTTTGCCTGTTACTTTTAGAAAAGTTATTGATTGTAGTTTTTCGCATTAACACATTGATTAGTATATTTATTAATACCTAGAGTTAACCAAATGAGTGTTTGAAAAAGTCATTAACTTTTATCTTTTCATACATGTCATTTATATAATTTGTATTTTTTTAATAAAAGAAGCAATAAAATTAGGGTCTTTCAGGTCTTGTAGATTATATTATTTTAAAATGGGTGGAACTGAACATGAAAAAAATACTCTCAATCCTACAAGTCGTTGCATTAATGAGCTTTGCACTTTTTCAAAGTGCGAATGCCGCTGATGCAATTCATACAAGCTTCTTTAGTAATAAAGCGGTTTCAGGATACGATGTTGTTGCTTATTTTACTGAGCAAAAACCAGTACAAGGCAACAGTAAGTACCAGCTTGAATACAAAGGTGCCGATTGGTATTTTTCAAGCCAAGAAAATTTAGCTTTGTTCAAAGGTGATCCGGAAAAGTATGCACCACAATATGGTGGTTACTGTGCATGGGCGATAGCAGGCAATGAAACTGCACCTGGTAATCCGCCATTTTGGACAGTTTATAATGATAAACTTTACTTAAACTATGATCAGTCTGTGCAAGATACTTGGACTGCTGATAAAGACAAATTTATTAAACAAGCCGATCTTAACTGGGCTAAATTGGACAAGGAATAACCATGAGAATATTACCTATTTTTAGCTGGATAGTGGTGCTGTGGACGGCAAAAGTTTTTTTACTATCGCTACCTTATAAGTTTACATTGCATCCTGATACGCAGCATATATTTGGTATGATTGGCGAATGGATGAAAGGTATTTTAGGTGATTCAATGGGATCGTGGTTTGCTAATTACGGGTCTTATGCTGTAGGTGGTGTTGAACTAGTTACTTCACTTATTTTGTTATCACCAGCCGCCTTTTGGTTACTTAAAAAAATGAACCTATTACAATCTGCTCCAAGCCGAAGTGTAATGCATGCCATTGGTGGTTTAATGGCTTCAGGTGTGATGGTTGGCGCTGCTTTCTTTCATCTTGCCACACCGTTAGGTATTGAAGTTATTCATGAAGGGAAAAGTGATGGTGGAAGTTTATTTTATGCTGCTGTCTCCATTGCTATATTAGGTTTTGTTCTGTTTATTGTTAACTACCGAGCTTACAAAAGTACTGTAACTCAATAAGGACTGACATTGTTAATACGTATACTGCTGGTACTTTCTTATATTGTATGGTGTTGTCGATTTTTGATCGCGCCATGGAAGTATTTCCAACTTAATGCAAATTATTTTAATGAGCATCGTCATCTCTTTTCTAAGCTAGATATGGATTTGCTGATACCTGAAAAATGGCGTCTCACGCAGTTTGTTGACCAAGGTGCAGGGCAAGGGCATAAACAGCCTGAACATTTTCCTGTATTCCTTAAGCCTGAGTGGGGGCAGAACTCTCAGGGAGTTTGTCGTATTGATAGCCTACAGGCTTTGCAGGAACATCGTAAACAGCGAACTGCTAATGGTCCACGTTATTTAATCCAAGCGGCTGCAAAAGCTAAGCGTGAGTTTGAAATATTTTATATACCTGGTGCTAAAAGCAATCAATCAACTGCGATTATCTCGGTAACGGAAACTTGCAATAATAGCGATGACGAGATGCCAGTAAATGGTATTTATAATCAAAATACTTATTATCAGTCCTGTATGTCGTTATTAAGTACAGAGCAAATACAAAAAATAGAAGCGATGTTTGCATCAATAGGGCCCTTTAGAATTGCCCGCTATTGTGCTCGAGCAGATTCGCTTGAAGCGTTACTTGAAGAGCAGTTTTCTATTGTTGAAATTAATGTCTATGTGCCAATGCCACTAATATTGTTGACTCCAGACATGAGTTTTAAAGCACAGTTAAAATTTGTATTTTCAAGCATGAAACAATTGGCTTTAGTGACCAAAGATATCCCGGCTTCTCAAGCGGTTAAATCTGTTTTCTTTCAAAAATTACAATGTGCTCGGTTATTAAAATCAATCACAAAAAAAGAGCTTTCTTAATGAAATTTAAAAAAATGATATATGCATGGATCAGCAAAAAATTCATGGGCGGTTGCAGTAATTATAATAGCTTAGAAGTGCGAAGAAGCTGTCGCAGTAAAGAGCAAGCACGCGATAAATTTAAACAAGGTAATATTCCACATGCGCAGGGGTTAATCTTTTTCAATCCTTTCAGCGCGATACGTTTTGCTAAACAGCATGGTTTCCCACTCGTTATCAAACCAAATGTGAGTGGTTTTTCGCGTGGTAGTCATTTCCCTATTCGCAACTATAAAGAGTTATGGAAAGCTATTTTTTTTGCTAAATGCTGGTGGCCATTTACTGTTGTAGAGCAGTTTCTTGAAGGTAATAATTATCGAGTTGTTGTCGCCAATGGTGAAATAGTATCGGTACTACAGCGTTATGCGCCAAGCGTAAAAGGTGATGGTATTTTAACTATTCGTGAATTAATGCAAAAAGAAAATGCAATTCGTGAAGATATGAAATTATATCCTGTTATCTATCCACTAAAAGAGAGCGCACAAACTCGATCATTTCTAGCTAAACAACGTTTAGACTTTGATTCTGTGCCTGCTGCTGAGCAACGTATTACTTTATTTTATCGTATTTCCCTGGCCCCTGGTGGTGTGGTGGAAGTGATTAATAAACAGTTACTACCTGAAGCTAATAATCAGTTATTTAAACAAGTACTGACGTTATTTGATGCGAATATTTTAGGTATCGATGTAATTTTAGAAAAGGGCATTGAATACGATTATCGCGAACAGAAGTGTATTTTCCTTGAAGTCAATTCGCGCCCTTATTTAAAAATGCATGCTTATCCTCGTTATGGCGAGGCTGAAGATTTAAGTGAACAATTCTCTCAATTAGATGCGCTAGATATTAAACAGTCTGATACCTTTTAAATGTCGCCTTTAGCACGCACATTTTATCTTTTTACTGGGTTTCACTCTTTTCTATTAGGGCTATTGCCCTTGTTTATCCCTGTTATTTTATGGGATAAAGGGTTAAACATTAGTGATATTGCCTATTTTGTGGTGCTGACTTCGGTGGGCTTTTTATGCGCATTATACTGTTGGGATAGGTTACGTGCCCAGCAACAGTGGCGTAAGTTAATAAGCTGCTCGTTTATTTTTCAGGGGTGTTTTGTTGCGCTACTGGTATGGGAACAACAACATATACTGGTGACGTTGGGAGCATTTATTAATGGAATGGCGGGTTGCTTTTATTGGTCCACTCAGCGTCTTTTATTTCAAGCGATCACTGAAGATAAAAACACAGGTAATACGTTTGGTAACTTTCAAATACTTGTCGTTTTTGCACTAAAAATTGGCGTGTTAGTAGGAAGTTATTTGCTCGGTATGGCCTATTTTTCTGGTTTGCTGACTCTGTCTTTTGTCTTGTCATTAATAGGCTTTTATTGGGTTAATAAAAGTTTACAAAGTAACCGCCAGTTATATGCCTTAAAGCAAGTTCCTGCATTTACGTTAAAACAAATAATCCAATTTAAAGACAAGAATAAATCGACACTTATTTTTGTCGTTGATGGTTTATTTCTGTTTTTAGAAAGTTATTTTTGGGTATTAACGATTTATTTGCTGACGCAAGCTAATGTGATGAGATTAGGTTTAATTATTGTGGCGCTGAGTTTGTTATTAGCACTCATTTTTTTCTTTATAAAAAAACATATTGATCGTGTAAATGCTCAGCTAATCTATAGTTTTGCCGTTATTGGTTATGCCTGTTCCTGGTTTATTAGAGCAGAGCTAAGCCAAGATATAAATAATGTTATGTTATACACAGGCTTATTATTAGTGGCTTTTTTGAGTAACTTTTTCCGACTTGCCTTTAATAAACGCTTTTATGATATTGCTCGTCAACATCAACCCACTCGTTACATCATTTGTAAAAGTTATTACTCGCAATTTATGTTGGTTTTATTTTTCAGCTTAATTGCGTTATTTGTTCCTCTTGAAAATACTGCAGTAAATCAATTACAAATACTTTATTACTTATCTATTCCTCTGGTCTTTATCTATTTCGTATATGGCCGCCATAAAGCAATATCAGGGCTTAAGATTCAATAAAATAAAAATCTGAATAGCTGTTGTTCATGCAATGATTAATTTTCAGCATTTTGATTTAAATAGACTATCCTGATAGTTGGAAATTATTTTTATCTATTTAAGGAATGAACATGCCTATTAAATATCGACTGATATTAAGCCACTCAATGATTCTTATTTTTATGTTAGGCATGTTGATATTTTCTGGTTTACGCTTTGACCACACGGCTTCTCAAGTGCGTAATATTGTTGAAGGTGATGTGTTACGTGCTGAGTTAGCTGGAGAAGTTAATATACAGGCAGAGAGCGTTGCTGGCAGCTTGTTACTATTGTTTATATTAGAAGAGCAGGTACAGCGAACAGAAGTATATAAAGAGATTGATAGGAAAAATAAAAAAATAGATGAAGTAATACTAAAAATTGAAGCATTATTAATTTCAGAAGCTGATAAAACCTCACTCAGCACCATTATGGGCTTGAGAAAAAAATACCATGATCAGTTTTTTGCCACGGTAGATGAAATTGAATTTGGCGATCCAGAACAAGCTCGTTCTATGATGGCAGGGTCAACACGTGATGCGCTTAATGCCTTATTGTCAGCAATGTCATCGTTTAAACAAAAACAACAACAATCGATGAATGACCGCCAAGAGAGCATTTTAACAATGACTGAGAATGCGCTATTTATTATGTTGCTATTAGGCGGTGCAGCATTATTTGTAGGTGTGTTGATGACTTACAAAATAATCAGAAGCGTTACCTTACCTTTAAATCAATCGGTAACTGCTATTGCCAGTATTGCTGCTGGAGACCTTTCAAAGTTGATTCCACGAGGAGATAACAATGAATTTGGTCGTTTATTATCAAGTATGTCGCATATGCAAAATCAGCTCAAAGCAATGATCTCTAATGTTGATAGTGATGCAAAATCGGTGCATGAAAATGCTAACGATATTTTGTTACAAGCTGCCGATATGAAAAGTGCCCTGACTGAACAATATCAGCGTTCAGGCCACATCAACGACAGTATTGTTTCTTTGTCCGTAGGTATTAAACAAACCTCTGAAGATGTGAAACACATCGAATCACAAGCCGTTAAAACACAGCAACTCTCTGAACAAGGTGTCAAATCTATCACTGAGGCGAGTCATTCTATTAAAGATATTGCCGTTTCTATTTCTCAGTCTACCGCTTCAGTTGCTCGTCTTAGCGAGAGTTCACTACAAGTTTCTAATGCGATTAACCATATTCGAGAAATTGCCGACCAAACTAATCTACTTGCGTTAAATGCTTCTATTGAAGCCGCGCGAGCGGGAGAGTTTGGTCGAGGTTTCTCGGTTGTGGCTGACGAAGTACGTGTGCTCGCTAGCCGTACTGCTGAAGTGACGATGAATATTGATGAAGTGATCAGCACCATGAAGAAACAAACCAACCAAGTGGAAACTGAAATCACTGAAAGTGAAACGCGGATTGAAAAAGGTGTGTTATTAATTGAAAGTATTATCGTTCCTTTAGAAAATATGCAGCAAGAAGCAGAACAGTCGAAGCAAAGTTTACGCTCATTAGCAGACCTAACTATCCATCAGTCACAGGAAAGTGATTTGGTTGCTAACAATGCGACTGAGATAATGAATATTGCACGTCAGAACGAACTTGCGAGTGATCGCCTAATGGCCAAGAGTGATGAGTTACTAGCAACTGCAAAACGTGTTGATCAAACGCTATCAGTATTTCAACACTAGAAACTTTTATACTGGTTTAAAGCGGATCTAGGAATCAAATACGCGTTACTTTGAAACATAAAAAATGCCCTTTAAACATCTAGCTTAAAGGGCATTTTGCTATTAGTTACTTTACTAATATTAGTTATTTTGCTTATATGACTGGTTTCCGCTATTTCACATTCGAATAGCATAAGTCAGACGCTATCATGTAGTGACTTTAGTCCATTAAATATTCTAAGCCATAAACCAACTCTGAACGTTTAACGACTTCTTTACAGGCTAAACAAATACCTGGCATAAAAGATTCGCGATGCTGAGAGTTATGTTCAATTTTTAGGGTCTCGCTTAATCCGCCAAAAAACACAGTTTGTTGTGCAACCACACCAGGTAAGCGAATTGAATGTAATTTAACACCATTTAATTCAGCTCCACGAGCACCTTCAAGTAACTCTTTATCACTACAAGGTGTCGCTGCTTTGGTGCGCGCCGCTGCAATTAACTCAGCAGTACGAATACCTGTGCCAGATGGGCTTTCTTCTTTTTGTGGACTATGCGCTTCAATAACTTCTACATCAGGTAAATACTTAGCGGCTTGTACGGCAAACTTCATCATTAAGACTGCACCTAGTGAAAAATTAGGTGCAATCAATCCACCTAATTGCTTTTCTTTTGCAAGTGCTTGTAATTCTTCTACTTGATGCTCAAGGAAACCACTGGTACCAATAACCGGACAAGCACCCGCATTAAGAATCGTTTGGGTATTATTAAACCCTGCAGAAGCTGCTGTTAAATCAACAACAACCTGTGCGCCTGTTTGTTTAATCAATGCTGCTAAGTCATCACCAAAGTCACACGAAGCGACTAATTCTAATTCGCTGTCATTATTAACGGCTTTAACTGCTTCGCCACCCATACGACCTTTTGCGCCGTTTACAATTACTTTAACCATGATTCTTCCTTTACTACATTTATAGTTTTAAAAAATGATAACTAACAAACCCAACCCAACTTAGTGTCAATAAAGCCCAAGGTAACCAAGAGGTCGTTGACCTATCATCATTGCTACCGATATCAGACTCTGTCTCATTGCTGAGGACTTTTTTCTTTTTAGCTTTATCCGCTTCACGTTGCTTACTTTTGGCAAGCTTTTTATATTCAGCGATGCCTTTTTGGATCCCTAACGCAATTAATTTAGTTTGCTCTTTTGTTTGTCCTGGCTTCTGAACTTTCTTTGCCATCGCAAGCGCTTCATCTTGGGTTTCTGGTGAGACCTGATGTTTATGCTTTTTAACCATTATTTTCTTCTTTGATTTTTGTAGAGCGTTTGATTGCTTTATTTTTAATATTCTCTAAAAAATTTTCAGGATCGTCATAGTCGTATTTGACTAAATGCTCGACTAATAATTTTGTGATTGCTTGTGTTTCACGTATTTCATCGCGGCTTCTACCACATCCGTAGCATTGGTCTTCGTCAGTAGTGCAGTCGCTGGTGCATGGGCTAAATTTCATTCTTTGTATCCTGTCTCTAGCTATTGGTAGATGGTTTAACCTCGATATTCGCGGAAATCGCTGTGTTATACTACTCTGCTTATCCAAAACTGAGGTTATTTAGCATTGATAATCTACCGATCTGTCTAGTCGATCGAATAATTGCTAACATCGGTTTTGATCAATTAATGACACATACTAACAATTTTAGAGAACGTATTCATGACTTTTAAAGTATTAATTATCCTACTGACTAGCGTTCTTGTGAGTGCTTGTTCCGATGCCTCGGATCAGCTCGAAAAAGATTACGGTAGCGATAAAACAAGACCGAGACAATTACCCGTTGAGGATACTTTAGCCCAGCAATATCGTGAACAAGTCATGCCTATTCTTGAAAGTCGATGTGTTGTTTGTCATGGTTGTTATGATGCTCCTTGCCAATTAAAATTGTCATCGCCTGAAGGTATTGATCGCGGAGCCAGTAAGCATGAGGTATACAACGGCGAGCGCCTATTGGGAGCACAACCTTCGCGTTTATTTGTAGATGCCCATGAGACAGATGAATGGAGAAAACAAGGTTTTAGTTCCGTATTAAATGAACGAGATCAAACACTACTTGCTAACCTTCAAGGTAGTGTTATGTACAAATTATTATTGCAAAAAGAACAGCATCCACAGCCTCAAGGTATTTTACCCGCAGAATTTAATTACGCATTAAATCGTCAAGACCAGTGTCCTGATATCAATCAAGTAGAGGACTATAAAGAAGACCTTCCATTAGCAGGGATGCCTTATGGTTTACCTAATCTAACTAGGGATGAATTTAAAACACTCGAACAATGGATTGGGCGAGGTGCGCCAATGTCAGCTCCATTACCGCTCTCAGCGCAGCACCTTGCATTAGTTGAGCATTGGGAGAGAAAGTTAAATGGCAATTCGTTGAAAGAACAGCTAATCGCGCGTTATATTTATGAGCATCTCTTTTTAGCGCATGTTTATTTTGATGCACAATCGATTAGTGTACAAAGGCCTCCACGTTTCTTTAAATTAATCCGTTCATATACGCCTTCTGGTGAACCGATAAAAATTATTCCCACACGACGTCCCTATGACGATCCAAAAGTTGAACGTGTTTATTATCGCTTGGTATTGGATAGAGCAACTACATTAGCTAAAACTAATTTACCCTATGCTTTTAATGAAAAACTAGAAAAAAAATGGGATAAATTATTCTATAACGCGAAATTTACAGTGAAAACGTTACCTGATTATCAAGACTTTAATCCATTTTTAGTGTTTAAAGATATCCCTGTTAGCGCGCGTTATGAATTTATGCTTAAAAAAGCTCATTTCACGATTAGCGGGTTTATAAAAGGGCCTGTTTGTCGTGGTCAAGTTGCGGTAAATGTGATTAATGATAAATTCTGGGTGTTCTTTGTTAACCCTGATATAAATGAAAACGCGCGAATAGATAATTTTGTTTATGAACAAGCTGGGAATTTAAGGTTACCCGCGGAATCAAGTAGTACCAATTTATCACTCACAGAATGGTTATCTTATGCAAAAGGAAACACTGCGTATTTTAAAGCCAAGAGTAACTATATTCACCAAAATATGGATCATGAAAAAGGCCTGACTTTAGATGATATTTGGTCAGGCGATGAGAACGCGGCATTGACTATTTTTAGGCATATCGACAGTGCTACGGTATTAAAAGGCGCGGTTGGCAAACAACCTAAAACAGCTTGGATAATTGATTATCCTATTTTAGAACGTATTCACTATTTATTAGTGGCTGGTTTTGACGTTTATGGCAATGTTGGCCATCAATTGACCACGCGTTTGTATATGGACTTTTTACGTATCGAATCCGAAACAAACTTTATCTCTTTCATCCCCACTGAATTTAGAAAGTCGACCTTAGCAAGCTGGTATTTAGGTTCGACCAAGGAGTTGAGTGATTATTTAGAAGATAAAAACTTATTTAACAATCGTCCTTCAGGTATCGATTTTGAAACACAATTTCCAAAGGAAGAGTTGTTAACTCGTCTTAAGCAGTATGTATATGAAGCTCCGATGCTACAGCAAAAAAATCAACAATATAGGATTCCAGAAGACGATATTGAATTAAAAAGATTGAGCATGTTGGGCAATGAAGTGGTATTAGCACTACCTCAAGTTTCCTTTGTTCTCATTGAAGATCAAGAACAGGGCGATAGGGTGTATACATTATTACGTCATAATGAACATAAAAATGTTTCTAGCTTATTGAATGAAAAAGGAAATCGCTTACCTTTGCAAGATACCGCTGAGTTAATAAAAGGCTTTTTGGGTACTTATCCAGGTTTAATATTTAAAGTATCTGCACGTGATAAAAGCCATTTTGTTAGCGCATTTATTCAAGCTAATACTATTCAGAAATTTCAAGCGCTAATGACCCGTTATGGCGTGCGTCGAAGTAATCCCGCATTCTGGTCTGTGAGTGACCGATTACATCAATTATATTTACAACAAGATCCAGTTGAATATGGTCTTTTTGATTATAATAGACTAATTAATAAGTGATTTTTAATTATTATTTTCATTTTAAATGGACTGAAGAACTTTATTAAATAAAGTTCTTCATATTATGAGTTACGTGTTTGAAGTGTCTGTAGTTGCTATTATTGGTATTTGGTATGTGAAACTAAACGCCCTAAAACTATTACTTTTGAAGTAATTTAAGAAACAAGCTGTTAGGATTTGATTTTATAATAATCCAAACTATGTTTGGTAGTCTAACAATCAATATATAAGGGTGGTTTATGCTCGAAATTAAACAACTTTTTAATGAAGCAAAAAAATTACCTGTTTTACCTGTTTTATTACTTGAGTTAATGGAAAGTTTTTCAGATCAAGAAGCAAGAGTGGAAGACATTGCTAAAAAAGTGTCAATGGATCAATCAATTAGTGCAAAAGTCATTCGAATGGCTAACTCTGTCGCTTATCGTCGTGGTAAAGAAGTAGAATCAATTGAGCAAGCAGTTATTCGTTTAGGACTTAACCAAGTTAGAAGCATTGTTGTTGCTGCAACTTTGTCTAATACTTTTCCTGATATTCCTGGGTTTGATAAAAATAAATTTTGGACCGATACCTTTACCACTGCCAGTATTGCAAAAGCCTTGGCTAAACATACTAAAGTGAATGTTGAAACCGCCTTTACCTGTGCAATGATGCACAATATCGGTGAACTCTTATTACAAATTTTAAAACCTGATGAATGTGCCTTGGTGGCATTAGCGGTTGAGTCTGGTGACCCTCGTTTGTCAGTACAGCGTGAAATATTTGGTTTTGACTACACCCAAGTGGGGGCTGAGTTAGCAAAACATTGGGACTTCTCTACAGTATTTTGTGATGCTATTGAACAGCAATTAGACCCGTTATCTTTCGAGCATCCGTCCGAAGGCGCTATTCTGATCCGTTTATCGGTATTCGCGGGTTTTGCATGGGGTGCAAACTTATCGCCAGAAATGATCGTTGGGCGCTTCCCTGAACCTTTAGTCGCTGCAATACAGCTGAATAAAGATGGTTTAGTTGAAGAGTTTCAAGGCATGATTGAAGATGGACAAGAGTTAGGTCGTTTAATCGCTAATTAACCGATTTCAATATCTGCAAAGGGCTCTTAAATTAAAATGCCCTGTGAGTAAGCAGCTCTTATCAGAGTTCTACGAATAAGAGCCTATTAACAAATGAGCATCTTGCCTATTACCTTGTAAAACAGTTAATGGCTTGGCATAGCGTTTAGCTACCTCTTTAGCCTTAATAAGAACGGCATGTTCGTAATACGAATAATAGGTTTGTAAAACTATCCTTGTAAGAATGTTTTAATGTTATCTAAATGACCTGTTCCATGCGTAATCTTATTGGCCTACCTTATTAATTAAAATAACTCTGCGTTCACCAACCGGTTTGTAACTGACTAACTGTTAACTTAAATGTATTTTTTCAGAGCCTAAAAACCTGCTATTAAGTGACAAATTATTTTTTGTTGCATTAAAAAAGACTCCAAATTGACTCACACCGTAGCATGTTTAGTATGGAGTCAGTTATACTCTGGACTCTAATTTAAAGGGGAAAATATGATTTACAGCATGACGGCGTTTGCACGCAAACAATTAAAAGGTGATTGGGGTACAGCAGTATGGGAAATCCGCTCTGTGAACCAGCGTTATCTTGAGACATATTTTCGTTTACCAGAACAATTTCGTGGTTTAGAAACTAAATTAAAAGAAGCATTCCGTAAACGTTTAGAGCGTGGAAAAATTGAATGTAGTCTGCGTTTTGAAGCAAATTCGACATGTAGTACCTCATTATGTATGAACCAAGAGCTAGCAACACAATTGATGCAGAATGCACAATGGGTAGTAGAGCAAATGGGTTCTGGACAAGTGAACCCTGTGGATATTTTAAAGTGGCCGGGTGTAATGCAAGCACCAGAACAAGACGTTGATGCTCTTAGTGCAGAATTAATGGCAGGTTTTCAAATAACATTAAATGAGTTTGTTGATTCACGTGCTGCCGAGGGCGCAAATCTTGCTGTATTTATTGAGCAACGTTTAGGTAGTATTGCCGAACAAACAGCTAAAGTGCGTGAGTTCATGCCTGCCGTACATGCTTGGCAAAAAGCACGCATTATTAAAAAATTCGAAGATGCCAAAGTTGACCTAGACAGTACACGTGTAGAGCAAGAGTTAGTATTACTTGCACAAAAATCAGATGTAGCAGAAGAGTTAGATCGCTTAGATTCGCATATTGCAGAGGCGCGTAACGTGCTTAAAAAAGGTGGTGCAATCGGCCGTCGTTTAGATTTTATGATGCAAGAGTTTAACCGTGAAGCTAACACTTTAGGTTCAAAAGCGATTAATACTGATATCACTGCCGCAGCCGTTGAGTGTAAGGTGTTAATTGAGCAAATGCGTGAGCAGGTACAAAATATTGAATGATGTTTTAGTTCGTTTCTAGTCGTTCATTAAATCTTATTAAGCCCCGTATATCGGGGCTTTCTTGTTTTTATTGGTTCTGGAACTATCGTGGTAGTTCATGGTAGAGGGATGACACAAATGATGGCACGATTTCGTTCCATCATCATGGATGTAAAATGATGAACAATAAGTTGATGCCCTGATGAGGTGAGTGATTGGTCATTTATCTTGAGTGGTTAAAGACTTGCTGACTTAACAAACATAGTCAAAGTGCATTACCTGAAGCCTAACTTCATTGTACGATTATTCATCAAAAAATAGCTCTGGAAATTCGTTATCAAGTGAATACGAGGGGAAACCCTAAATCAAAATCTGCACGCTAGCCCTCAAGTCGTCCTCAATTGAAAATGCTATTAAGGCTATCTAATACCCTATATGGTATTAAGAGGTTGGCTGTTATATTCACTGCATCATTCAATTTATTCATGAAACAAAAAATCCTCAATCTTGTATAAGATTGAGGATTTTTAATGACTAATCAGTCTATTTAGTTTAACTATTTACTGACTAATCGCTTAGGCGCTTGCTATCGAATATCATTTTACATTTAATAGCATAACGTCATTCTTCTAAACAGTTAAGCGAGTACCAGGAAGAAGACCACTGAAATTGCCGCTGCAATCAAGGTATACGGTAGCTGTGTTAAGGCATGATTCATAGGGCTAATGCCACATGCTTTAGCTGATAGCACAGTTGAGTCACCATAGAAACAAGCATGTGAGCCAAAAGCAGATGCAGATATTAGTGCGCCAACAACCAATGGTAAATTAGCGTCTAAAGTTGTCGCTAGCGGAATAACAATTGGCATTCCAACTACAAATATTCCCCAGAAAGAGGCGGTTGCAAATGCTAAAGCGGCCATCGTTATGAAAACAACTGCTGGCAGGTATTGTACCGTCATGAAATTAGAAGCAGCATCTATCACATAATTTGTTGTTCCAAGTGAGTCATTCACTTCTGCCAACATGAAACCACAGAATAATGTACCTAATGGTGCAATCATACCAATAAAGCCGCTCATAATAGCATCAAACATTTTGCTCATCGGCATTAAGTTCTGCACTGCATAGAATATAACAGTAAAGAAAATCGCAGCCATCGCGCCGGCCATGATATCTATATCAAATATCCACGTGAAAAATATAAGTGATCCAATTGGAACAAAGAAGTTAAACATATTGCTATTGGCTACTACTGGTTCTACTTCTTCATCAAATTTAGCATCTTCTTCATGAACCAGTTCTCCTGTTTTAGCTACTCGTTCTTCAGCTTCTCGCATTTTTCCAAACAAAGGGATATTACGATTAATAACTAAAGCCACCACTCCCAGACATACCCACGCATAAATCATGTAAGGAATAGAGCTAATGAATAAATCCATACCTTTACCTTCACCTGCTGCACCTGTTTCTTCCAACAAACCAGAGAAAAAGACAGCCCAAGTAGAGAAAGGCAGGATAATACAAACGGGCGCGGCTGTTGAGTCCACTACATAGGCAAGAAACTCTCGGGACACTTTGACCTTATCTGTTGCTTTACGCATAGATGATCCAATGGTGAGAGCATTTAAGTAGTCATCTATAAAGATAGCTAACCCCAGTCCCATGGTAGCGAATAATGTCCCTTTACGGCTTTTTACTTTTTCTGATATCCAATGACCAAAAGCATCAGCACCGCCGGCACAACTAACGAGAGCAATGATACTGCCCATTAAACCACAGGCTATAAATATCCATGCAACGATATCATTCTGGAAAACAGTTAAGAAAATACCGCTTAATGAGGGAATGAAATCCGCTGGAGATTCAGTCATTAAAAGACCGACAATCACACCTACAAAGAGCGATTCAACCGTTCGTTTAGTATAAATTGCCATGGTAACGACTACTGCCGCAGGCAATAAACTCCAGATCCCATAACTGGCTTCATTAAGGCCAAAAACGTTATAGCAAAAAATAGAAATCACTATGATAGCGAGTGACACTAATGCTACCTTTTTATCGATATAAGACTTTTCTCCGTGACTGAGATCAATCGCCCGTGATTGTTTAATCATAATTAACTTCTTCCCTTTGTTATTATTAAGAATAATGAATTGAGCATTAACGTTTCAATAAACTATTAATCTCCATTCACAAATAAAACCGAGTATTGCTTCATTGCAGCTAGTCTGTTTTGTAAATATTTATTTTGTGTTTTTTACTGTAGGTTGTTGTTGCGTGATGCAATGGATATTGCCGCCACCAAGTAATATTTCACGGGCAGGTACACCTATTATCTCTCGGTCTGGAAATTGCTCAGCTAAAATAGCAGCAGCTTTATCATCTTTTTCCGGGTCTAACTTTGGAAATACGATATGTTTATTGGCAATATAAAAATTAGCATAAGAGCCTGCTAAGCGTTGGCCTTCTTCTCGGGGTTGGCTATCTTCGTTATCATCAATACCTGTTGCTTCTTCTTTACTAATAAAGAGAGGGCCTGGGTGGGGTAATTTAACGACCTTTAGTTGGCGGCCTCGCGCATCAGTACTGTTGCTTAGTATACGGTAGGCATCTTCCGATATTGCATGTTGTGGATCGTTAGGATCTTCACAATAGTGAAGTGCGACAACACCTGGTTTAATAAAGCAGCAAAGGTTATCAATGTGGCCGTCAGTTTCATCTTCAACTGTGCCTTGATCTAACCAGATAATACGTTCGACATTCAAATAATCGCGTAATAGTTGCTCTATCTGGTGTTGGTTAAGGTCCGGGTTACGGTTGCGGTTAAGTAAACACTCTTTAGTGGTAATTAACGTGCCTTGCCCATCAACATGGATAGAGCCACCCTCTAATACTAGAGGAGCATCAAACCGTGTTGCATCGGTTATTTCACAAACCTTTTGTGCGACTCGACTATCTTTAGACCAGTCAGGGTAAAGACCGCCATCTTCCCCGCCCCATGCATTAAAGTCCCAATCGACAGCGGCAAGTTCACCGCTATCATTGGTTAAAAAGCTTGGACCAATATCGCGCATCCAAGCGTCATTACTGCTCATTTCGACGACTTTGATATGCTCAGGTAACATAGTGCGAGCATTATCATATTGCTGATCGCTAACGGCTACGGTGACTTCTTCACTTTTAGAGATAGCACAAGCAACCTCAACAAATGCCTTCTGTGCAGGTGCGGCGTTTAATCGCCACACATCTTTACGTTCAGGCCAAAGCATCCAGCAACCATCGTGAGGTTCAAACTCACCCGGCATACGAAAACCTTCTTCAGCCACATTATTCGTATTATCTGTCATGGTCGTTGCCTATAAGTATTTATCTGTTTTTAAATCTTCAATCGTCGATAAAATGGCTGAACGTAGAATAGAGACAACTTCATCTACCGTATCGCGTGTCCAAATAAGCGGTGGCGAAAGTACATTTAAATGTGCGATAGGTCTTACAATTAGCCCACGTTTTTGGCAATGAGCAGCAATACGCTTACCTACATTTGCTTCATAAGGAATAAGTTCTTTTGTTTCTTTATTAGCAACGCTTTCAATACACATCATAAAGTGACTACCACGTACATCACCTACAATCGGTAAATCTTTTAGTGTTCTAAGTTGTTGTTCTAAATAAGGACCGACTGCTAATACGTTTTCACATATTTTTTCGCGTTCCATTATTTCAATGTTTTTTAAGGCTACTGCACAGGCAACAGGGTGACCAGAGTAAGTGAAACCAGTACTGAAAACGGCACCTTTTGCTTGTGGTTTTTTGATCACATCGTAAATTTCATCACTTAATAGTGTTGCACCTAACGGAATGTAACCAGACGTTAAGCCTTTTGCACAAATGATAATATCTGGTTTAATACCAAAAACAGCTTCACTTGCAAAGAAGTGGCCTAATCGTCCAAATGCCGTCACAACTTCATCTGAAATGAATAGAATGTCATTGGCTTTACATAAATCAAAAATTCTTTTGTGGTAACCATCTGGTGCAACCAAAACACCACCTGCGCCCATAATTGGTTCTGCGATAAAGGCTGCAACTTGATCTGCTCCGCCCATTTCAGAGAGATTTGTTTCAAAGTCTTTTACTAGGTAATCACAGTATTCTGCTTCATTCATACCTTTTGGCATACGGTAACAATTAGCTTCACTAATGTGCGTGACTAAATTATTTACAACGTCAAAACCTTCGTTATTACCAACGGTACCGGTTAGAGTTGATGCCATGTAAGTTGTGCCATGGTAACCACTGTGACGAGAGATGATCTTCTTTTTACTTGCCTTGCCAATTTGATTGAAGTAATAATGCACAATACGTATAGCTTGATCATTGGCAACTGAGCCACCACAACTGTAAAACACATGGTTTAGGTTGTCTGGTGCGAGTGAAGCGAGTTTTGCAGAGAGTTGAATGGCTGGAATGTTAGATAAGTTATTGAAAGGAGAGTAATAAGCCATTTTAGTTGCTTGCTCGGCCATTACCTGACCTAGTTCAGCTCGCCCATGCCCTATATTAACGCACCATAGGCCAGCAATGCCATCTAGATATTTATTCTCTTTTATATCATAGATGTATGCGCCTTCACTGTGTGCGATGATGTCGCAACCAGACTGATGAAAGTCTGAAAAATCAGTAAATGGATGCACGAAGTGGTCTTTATCTTGTTGCCATAGTGTTTCGATATCATATTGCATACTTATAACCCTTTGTTTATTATGATTTTAGTTTGTTTTTTTCAAAATAAATATCATATTTGTTACATGATTGTTAATAAATTTCATGTTTTTAAATTACTATCAGTCTTGAGTTGTTGGATATACCGCTAGGGGGGTAAATAGCGATATATTTTGATAATAAACACGTACTATGGGGTGAATTGCATGCTATTTTACAATTTACACGGTTGAGGGAAATAATGGATTGGAATAAATCGATCGCCAACATGATCAACCACATGTCACTGCCCAGTTGGCCTGGGGTGATGATAGAGAGTTTACAAAGCTTAGCGCATTTTGATACTTGTCTTGTTGCCACTTATAAGCAGCAGTTCAAGCCGATTATTGTGCACACCTCTTATCAACTGGAGTCACAAAAAAATATTCGAAGTTTTGTGAATAAAGCCTACTTGTTAGATCCACTCTACAACGCTATTGACCACGGGATCGCTAGCGGCTTATATCGCTTGCGAGATTTAGCACCAGACTCTTTTGAGCACACAGAGCAATATAAAAGTTGCTATAGTGATTTTGACCTCAAAGACGAAATAATTTTTGTTACTCACTTAAATAATGATGTTGTATTTTCTATTTCTCTCGGTAGAACTTCTCGATTGGGGGGTATTAGTAGAGATGAGTTGAATCGTTTGAAGAGTGTACAGCCTATTATACAAGCAATGAGTCTACAATTTTGGCAAGCACAGTCTTCGCAGTATGTGCATGATGAAAAGTCTCGTTATTCTCTAGAACACGCCATTGATACTTTTGACAGTAATGTACTTACACCGCGAGAAAAAGAGATCACTGGGTTAGTGCTACAAGGTTACTCTTCAAAAGCCATTGCTGATCATTTAAGTATTAGTGTTGGTACAATCAAAGTGCATCGTAAGAGTATCTATTTGAAGCTCAATATATCAAGAGAATCAGAATTATTTTCACAATTTATTAACCACCTACGCACCATTTCTTAATTTTTACATCATAAATTCTCATCTCAGATAAGAAAACTTATACCTGTAGGGGTATAGGTTTTGTCACTGCATGCCCCTTAATATCAAAAGATACTAAAAAGGAGGCTTAATGAATAACCAAGCAATTAACCAAAGTAGACTGTGGGATAGCCTGATGGAAATGGCTAAAATAGGCGCGACTGAAAAGGGCGGATGTTGTCGCCTTGCATTGACTGACATTGATAAACAAGGGCGCGATCTTTTCATTAGCTGGTGTGTTGAAGCAGGTTGTTCGATACATATTGATAAAATGGGCAATATTTTTGCTCGTCGAGAAGGCCGTGATGCTAATGCTGCAGCCATTGGGACAGGTAGTCATTTAGATACGCAGCCTACAGGTGGAAAATTTGATGGTATTTATGGTTGCCTTGCTGGATTAGAAGTAATTCGTAGTTTAAATGAACAAAATATAACCACAAACAGACCTATTGAAGTCTCAGTATGGACAAATGAAGAAGGTTCTCGTTTTGCACCTGCAATGGTTTCTTCTGGTGTTTACAGTGGAAAATTCGATTTAGATTATGCACACCAGCAAACGGATAGTGAAGGTATTACTATTGGTGAAGCATTAAATGCCATTGGTTATATGGGTGATGAAGAAGTGGGTAATCGCAACTTGCATAAATTCTTTGAGTTACATATCGAGCAAGGTCCCGTATTAGAACAAGAAGAAAAACAAGTAGGTATCGTGACCGGTGTACTAGGGATGCGTTGGTACGATGTTACGCTAGAAGGGACATCTGCACATGCAGGCCCAACACCAATGAGTTATCGAAAAGATGCACTTTATGCTGCAACGCAAGTGTTTAGTGAGCTTTACCAAATAGCAGAAGCAGGCGAAGCTGGTAGTGCTCGTTGTACTGTCGGTGAGCTTAATATCATTAAAGGATCTCGAAATGTTATCCCTGGTGAAGTCACATTCACGTTAGATTTACGTCATGCAGAATTAGCGGGCCTCGCTGATTTAGAAGATAAAGCACAGCAAGTGATTGCAAAAGTCGCTGAAAGTACGGGTGTCACCATCAAACTAAACAATATCTGGGATAGTCCTCCACTTGCATTCAATGCTGATTGTGTTGCTGCTGTTGCTAAAGCAGTTGAAAATTCTGGTTTAACTTACCAACGCTTAGTCAGTGGTGCAGGGCATGATGCCGTTAATATTTCAACCGTGGTACCGACGTCTATGATCTTTATTCCTTCGATTGGCGGTATTAGCCACAATGAAGCTGAATATTCTAGTCCAGATCAAGTAGGTGATGGCTGTCAGATTTTATTTGATCTGTTAGTCAATGAAGCAAATACCTAATAAACACTTAATAAAAAACATCAGTCGTCATTTGACAATGGAGCATGAAATGAAAAGTTATCAGCAATGGCAAGAAATGGCCAAATCAATTAAATTTAACACTAACGCATTCATTAATGGAGAGTTTGTTCCTGCACAATCAGGTGAAATATTTACTTCTATTAACCCTGCAACAGGGGAAGTTTTAGCTGAAGTGGCAAGTTGTGATAGTGAAGATGCTGACTTAGCCGTTAGTGCTGCCAAGCAAGTTTTTCAATCTGGTGTTTGGTCGCGTCGTCCAGCATTAGAGCGTAAAAAAACCTTATTAAAATTTGCAGACTTGATTGAACAGAATAGTGATACGTTGTCGTTAATTGATACCCTTGATATGGGTAAGCCTATTGCTGATTGTGTTGGTTTTGATATACCCAATACAATAGAAACATTCCGTTGGACTGCAGAAGCTATTGATAAAATTTATGGTGAGATCTCTCCAACGAATACCACTAGTATGGCATTAATGACCCATGAGCCAATTGGTGTGGTTGCTGCCATTGTACCGTGGAACTATCCATTAATGATGGCGAGTTGGAAAATTGCACCTGCATTAGCTGCGGGTAATAGTGTTATTTTAAAGCCTTCTGAAAAATCACCATTGAGTGCCTTGTTCTTAGCGACCTTAGCAAAAGAAGCAGGTATTCCTGATGGCGTGTTCAATGTTTTACCTGGCTTTGGCCATACGGTAGGTAAAGCGCTGTCGTTACATAATGACGTTGATGTCATTACCTTTACTGGTTCAACTAGAGTCGCTGGTCAATTGATGGCTTATGCTGGTCAATCAAACTTGAAACGAACTTGGCTTGAAGCGGGTGGCAAATCACCTTGTATCGTTTTTGCAGATTGTGACGATTTAGAAGCTGCTGCTTTTGGTGCTGCTTTTGGTATTTTCTCTAATCAAGGTGAAGTGTGTATTGCAACTTCTCGATTATTGATTGAAGAATCCATTAAAGATAAATTCATGAGTTTATTAGTGGAACAAGCGAAAAAATTTATTCCTGGTGACCCACTTGATCCTGAAACGAATATGGGCGCTATTGTCGACCAACAACACCTCGATAATATTTTAAGCTTTATTGAATCTGGTGTTAGTGAAGGCGCTAACTTGTTATACGGCGGTAAACAAACCTCTGTTAATGAAAAAGGCTGTTATATAGAACCCACTATTTTTACCGATACAAAACAAGACATGAATATTGTTGAGAATGAAATCTTTGGTCCTGTTGTGGCTGTGAATACCTTTACGACATGGGAGGAAGCGGTGAGTTTAGCCAACGATAGTAAATATGGTTTGGCAGCAGGTGTGTGGACTAGCAACTTGAAAAAAGCACATAAAACGGCTCGTGAACTACAAGCTGGCATGGTATGGATTAACAATTGGGCTGGTAGTGATTCTACAACCCCTTTTGGTGGTGTTAAGCAGTCTGGTAATGCACGTGATAAATCACTTCACTCTATTGATAAATACACAGAACTTAAAACAACGTGGATCGACTTAGGTTAAGTCATTATTAATTTTTAAAATTATTTCAATATTGTTAATTCGACTAAGGTAACTGCATCTTAAACGGAGCTTGTATATGCTCATCAATAGCACGTTGCCTTATTCAAATTCAGCCTTATATAATCGAGTAGCCCCATGGATAAAATATTATTAAATTCCATTCTAGCGGCTGTTGAAAAACGCCGTATTCATGTAATCGATGAGTTAACTGACTTGGTTGCTGCTGATAGCACGCTAGGCAATGAGCAACAAGCGCAAGCGATTATTAAACGTGTTTTCGAAGGGTTAGGTACAGAAGTAAATGAGGTCACTATTGATCTTGATAAATTATCTGTATTACCTGGTTTCTCTCCTCCTGTTATTAATAATACCGATGGTCGCGTTAATATTATTGGCCTTCATACTCCCAAACAAATAATCGGCAAATCACTTATTTTAAATGGTCATATGGATGTTGTGCCGACTGGCCCATCACTCTTATGGGAACACCCTCCTTTTGAGCCTTATGTTGACGGTGATTGGTTTTATGGTCGAGGTAGCGGTGATATGAAAGCAGGGATTGTAGCCTATTGTAATGCCTTCGCCGCTTTAAAAGATTTAGGATATCAACCTGCAGCAAAAGTTATTCTGCAAAGTGTTATCGAAGAGGAGTGTACAGGCAATGGTGCATTGGCTTGTTTAGATGCTGGTTACACTGCAGACGCAGCTATTATTCCAGAACCTTTTGGTCAGTCTTGTCTTATTGCTCAATTAGGGGTGATGTGGTTTCAGTTAAAACTAACCGGTAAACCTGCACACGTTCTTGATACTTCTAGTGGCAGTAACGTATTCGATTCGCTGTATGTATTGACCAATAAATTGAAAGAATTAGAAACAGAATGGAATAAACAAGAACATCGCCATCAGTGTTATAGCGGACATGATCATCCCATCAATTTTAATCTCGGTAAAGTACATGGGGGGGATTGGGCTTCAACGGTTGCTTGTTATTGTGAAGCTGATTTTCGTGTTGGATTTTATCCGGGAATGACGCTTGAATACGTTAAAGAAAAATTACAACAAACCATTAACGAAGCCGATATAGTAAGTGATATTGAAGTTGAGCTTTGTTATACAGGCTTCCAAGCAGAAGGCTGTGCAATTGAAGAAGAAGCCCCATTAATTGAATCAATCAAAGAAGCACACCGTATTGTCGCGAACAGTGATTGTGAAACACTGGCTGTTACTTGTACAACTGATGCCCGTTTTTTTCAGTTGTATGGCAATACACCTGCTACTTGTTATGGCCCTATTGCTGAAAATATTCATGGTTTTAATGAAAGAGTCTCCATTAACAGCACAGTACAAGTGGCACAAGTGTTGGCTGTCTTTATCGCTAATTGGTGTGGCTTAGAAAAAATATAATAGGTGAGCCCTTATCAATTACACAGGTGGTAAGGTGTGATTGGTATAGGGGGGATCTATAAAAATAGGTAAAACAACATGTTAGTATTTGAAAGAATTGAAGATAAAGCGCATCCTTATTTTGAGGAAGCTTTTTCGCTATATGAGAAAAGCTTTCCTATTTTTGAACGAAGAGCTAAGTACGACCAAATATCTGCACTAACCGATAGTGAATACCACTTTATTATTATTAAAAAAGAAACGGGCGAGCTGTTAGGTATTTTACTAACCTGGCATAAAGATGATTTTACTTATGTAGAGCACTTTGCCATTACGCCGCTTGCAAGGGGCAAAAGCATTGGTACTCGTACTTTAAAATATTTAAAAAAAGTGTCTGATAAAACAATCCTTTTAGAGATAGATCCACCTGTTGATAAGATTTCAATAAAAAGAAAAGTCTTTTATCAACGAATTGGTTTTATACAGAGTAGCAAAATCTATATCCACCCATCATATCGAGAAAAAACAGAACCTCATCAATTAATGATCATGTCATATCCTGCCTTAACAGAGGATGTTTATTCAAGCTTTCAGGAGAGTTTGAGCAATCAAATCATGCAACATTCTGAAGTTGATTACTGAGAGCATAGTATAAAGCTTAAGGTGTAGAGAGGCAGAGTAAGGTATATAATAGTAGTTATTAAAAAGCCCTATTAAGTTATTAATAGGGCTTTCTTTAAGCCGCTTTTTATTAAAACTAGTTTATTAACTGACTTTTAAGTTTTCCACTGACTCTACTACTAGGCTTTCAAACAGCGCTGTAAAGTTATCTAAACCTTCATTGGCGATGTCGTCTGAAATAGTTAATGCAGGTAAGAAACGGATAACGTTGCCGTAAAAACCACAGGCAAGAAGTACTAAACCGTGTTGAGCGGCATTAGCAATAATATCTTGTGTTAGCTGTGTATTTGCTTGCTCAGGATCGCCATTTTTAACAAATTCAATCGCAATCATTGCTCCTTGATTTCTCACTTCTAAGATAGTGTCAGGATACTGTTGCTGTAATTGGCTGAGGCGTTTATTAAATAACTCACCAATCTCTACAGAGCGTTGTACTAGATTTTCTTCTTCAATCACTTCTAGTACTGCTAACGCTGCTGCACAAGCGACAGGAGAGCCACCATAAGTACCACCTAAACCACCTGGTAAAGGCGCATCCATTATTTCACTTTTACCAACAACCGCTGAAATAGGAAAGCCACCTGCAATACCTTTTGCCATAGTCATTAAATCAGCTTCCACACCAGAGTGTTCAAAAGCAAACATTTTTCCGGTACGGCCAAAACCTGATTGAATTTCATCGGCAATTAATACGATGCCATGTTGGTCGCAGATTTCACGTAGTGCTTGTAAAAACTCAGTTGGGGCAGCGTAAAATCCACCTTCGCCTTGTACTGGCTCAATAATAATAGCAGCCACATCTGTTGGGCAGATATCAACTTTAAATAAGTTTTGTAATGCTTTTAATGAATCTTTTACAGATACATCATGGCGTTCCATTGGGAACGGGGCATGAAAGATATCAGCAGGGAAAGGACCAAATAAATTTTTATAAGGCGTTACTTTACCCGTTAAAGCCATGGTTAAATTAGTACGACCGTGGAAACCGCCATTAAAAGCAATAACACCTCGGCGTCCGGTATGGGCACGTGCGATTTTTACACAGTTTTCAACTGCTTCTGCACCTGTGGTGACAAAAATAGCTTTTTTAGGTGAGTTACCTGGCGCAGCTGCTGTTAATTTTTCAGCTAATGTTACAGCTACTTCATAAGGGTTGACCATGACGCAAGTATGGCTAAATTTATCTATTTGCGCTTTGGCTGCAGCAACAACTTTAGGATGGCTATGACCAGTATTACAAACGGCGATCCCAGTACCAAAATCAATATAACGTTTACCTTCAACATCCCAGATCTCTGCATTTTTTGCATGCTCAACATAGACAGGATAAATATTGCCTTGGCCACGAGCGAAGACTTGTGCTTTTCTGCTTTGTAAACTTTGATTTGTCATAATAATTCCTAATATTTGCTATCAGCTTAATGGTTATAACCAAGCCACTTTAAGTGGTTTGGTGTATATAAATGAGAGTTAATAAATACTTTATTTATTTAAACCACCCATGCATAAATATTTTATTTCTAAGTAGTCATCTAATCCGTATTTAGAACCTTCACGACCACTGCCTGATTGTTTGATACCACCAAAAGGTGCAGCTGCATTTGATATCATCGCTTCGTTAATACCAACCATGCCATACTCTAAGCCTTCGGCTACGCGCCAAACTCGACCTATATCGCGAGAATAAAAGTAAGCGGCTAAACCCACTTCACAATCATTTGCCATTTCAAGTACTTGATCTTCATCGTCAAAGGCAATAATTGGAGAAACAGGGCCAAATATTTCATCTCGTGCAATGGGCATATCATTACTTACATTAGTTAATACCGTCGGCTGATAGAAAGTATTGCCAGCACTGTCACGCTGCCCACCTAATAATACTTTTGCACCTAATGCGACAGAGTCAGTTACTAATTTATCAACACCATCAACAGCATTTGATGAAATCATTGGACCAATTTGAACACCATCAGTCATGCCATCGCCAATTGTTAGGCTAGCCACTGCTGTTTTGAACTTTTCAGTAAACTCTTCAAGCACACCGTTTTGTACAAAAATACGGTTTGTACAAACACAAGTTTGACCCGCATTGCGATATTTAGATGCCATTGCACCTTCTACGGCGGCATCGATATCAGCATCGTCAAATACGATGAAAGGGGCGTTACCACCTAATTCCATAGAAACTTTTTTAACGGTTGAAGCACACTGTTCAATTAATAGTTTTCCAATCGCTGTGGAACCTGTAAAAGTAAACTTTGCAATATCTGGGTGTTGAGTTAAGACTTTACCCATACCTGCAGCGTCCTCCCCAACAACTACATTGAATACGCCAGCGGGAATACCTGCTCTTTCAGCAAGCTCTGCCATCGCTAATGCTGACAGCGGTGTTAATGTTGCAGGGCGAACCACAAACGTACAACCTGCCGCCAATGCTGCCGCTGCTTTTCTTGCGATCATTGCATTAGGGAAGTTCCAAGGTGTAATAGAAGCAACAACGCCAACGGGCTGTTTTACGACAACAATGCGTTTATCGCCTGAAGGAGCAGGGATAGTATCGCCATAAACACGCTTACCTTCTTCAGCAAACCATTCAACAAATGCCGCGCCGTAACCAATTTCGCCCTTTGCTTCTGCAAATGGTTTACCTTGTTCTAAAGTTAAAATTCGTGCTAAATCATCTTGATGTTGGATCATTAAATTGAACCAATTACGCATCAAAGTACCGCGTTCATTAGCTGACTTTGCAGACCATTTTTTTAGTGCATTCTTTGCCGCTTTAACGGCCAACTCTGTTTCAGCGATACCTGCATTACAAACTTGAGTTAATACTTCACCAGTGGCTGGGTTCGAAACATTAAAAAATGATTCACTGCTATGCCAACTACCATCGATATATGAAAAGGTTTTGAGTAATTGATTGTCTTTTATCTGCTGCATGATTATCTCCAATTTGATGACACATTTTGAAAGCGTTTTATAAGTTTGAGCACATCTTTATTGAGGCTATTGAATAACAATTTTATTTGATGTTAAATACAAAACATTAAACAATAAGTTTGGGGCTGGTAAAACTTTGAATAAGACTTCTATAATTCCTAAAACCATCGCAGAGTATGATTTACGCTTATTACGGATTTTTGTTGCTGTGGTTGAAAATGGGGGATTTGCAGCAGCTGAGTCCGCACTCGGTATCACTCGATCAACTATTAGTGTGCATATGTCTTCTTTAGAAGAACGAATGAAACTCAAGCTTTGTTTACGTGGTCGAGGTGGGTTTTCACTGACAGAGGATGGTTTGGTTGTGTACCGGGCTGTTATAAATTTATTTGAATCGTTAAATGATTTCTCTTTGTTAGTGGGTACCTTGAGCCGTGAATTAAGCGGTGAGCTAGTGATTTTATGTGCAGATCAGTTAAACCAATCTAGGCAGGATAAACTGGCTGAAGTGGTGCAACTTATTCATAAAAACTCTCCTAATTTACATCTTGTTTTAGACAGTGAACCGATCGCTAATATTGAAAAATCATTACTAAAAGATAAAGCACACATCGGTTTATATCCTAATTATCAACAAATCGAAGGTCTTCATTACCAATACCTTACTAGTGAAGCTGTTTATCTTTGTTGTAGTAAAAAACATCCATTTTTTACTAAAGTTGATACTTTAATTAGTGCTGAAGAGTTAGCTACAGTACCCGCTATTCATCCTGGAATGGACGTACATCCCTCTGGTATCGAGCAGTTGAAAAAACTAAACCTTGCCGCTAAGTCTTATCAATTTGATACTAGGAAAGCGATGATTTTATCCGGTTGTTATATTGGCTTTATGCCCCAAAGCTATATTCAAAGTGAGTTAAATCAAGGAGAAATAAGAATTATTCAGCCTAGTGAGCTTACTTATCAATTTGACCTATCATTGGTTGCGAAAAAGTCACCAAGAGAAGCTAATAAAGTTAAATTATTAACAGAAATATTTAATCGCATTTTTTAATCATTTTTAAATCGAAGGAGGAGTATTATTTATATCGGTCTATCTTTTGGGAGAATAACTGGTTAATCCCTCATAAACTAGTATCTACAATGGCACTAAAAAAAGTCAAAAGACCGATAACTACAAATCGAAATTGCTTGTAGAGGGAAACAAGCACATATCTCGTCCACTATTCTGTGATAGATCTTCTAAAAATCTACAAATCACTAAAAAATGCATAATTACTTAAAATAAAACGAACCTAGTCACAAAAATGTAACCGGTTACTGTAATCGGTTTCTGTAACCGGTTACATTTGGTTGTGAGCATAAACATGATAACTAATTCTTAATATAAACATTCAAATATAAGGTAAATATTATGACTAAAATTCTACTTTGCTGTTCTGCCGGTATGTCTACTAGCATGGTTGTTAAAAAAATGCGTGTCGCTGCTGATAGCAAAAATATTGACGTTGAAATTAATGCAGTAGGTTCTGAAGAGTTTGATGCAAATGTTTCGGAATATGACTGCTTTTTATTAGGCCCTCAAATTAAATATAAACTAGAAGCTTTTAAAGCGAGAGTCGATGGAAAGCCTATCGCGGTAATAAATCAAATGGATTATGGCATGATGAAGGGCGAAAAAATATTAACAGACGCCCTCGCAATGATTAAATAAGAGGGCTATCAGATGTTTAACAAATTTTTTGAGTTTTTAGAAAATACACTCACACCAATCGCTGGGAAAGTGGCATCACAAAGACATATTTGTGCAATCCGTGATGGATTTATAGGGGCGATGCCATTTATGATCGTAGGGTCATTTTTATTGGTGTTTGCATTTCCACCTTTTTCCCCGGAAACAACATTGGGGTTTGGCCAATGGTGGTTAGGTTTATCACTGCAATACTTCAATGAGATAATGACACCTTTCCAAATGACCATGGGTATCATGTCATGCTATATCTGTACTTGTATTGCTTACCATCTAGCGACACATTATAAATTAGATGGCTTGTCTGTAGGGATGCTGTCCTTGATGACTTTCTTATTAATTTCTGCTCCCATGGCGGATGGAAAATTACCTGCATCATTTTTAGGTGGAACAGGCATATTTAGTGCGATTCTTATCTCAATAGTAGTGACTGAGTTGGTGTATTTTCTAAACCGTAAAAATATTGGTTTTAGAATGCCAGAACAAGTGCCTGATAAAATTCGAGAGTCGTTTAATTTACTGATTCCTGCACTAATCATAATTTTAACCCTCTACCCATTAAACTTATTAGTACAAAATCAGTTTGATATGATCATTCCGGGGGCAATCATGGCTTTATTCCAGCCATTGGTGTCTGCTTCAGATACGCTTCCTGCTATCTTATTAGCAGTGTTAGTGGCACACGTACTTTGGTTTGCCGGTATACATGGTGCTGCGATAGTTGGTGGTATTATGGCACCATTCTATCTTTCTAACTTAGGGGTCAATCAAGAAGCCTTAGCTGCAGGGCTTGAATTACCACATATCTTTATCGAATCTTTCTGGTCTTTCTTCATTATTATTGGTGGCTCAGGGGCAACTTTTGGCTTGGTATTATTATACCTCAGAAGTAAATCTGCTCACCTTAAAGCAATCGGTAAACTAAGTTTTGTTCCTTCATTCTTCAACATTAATGAGCCAGTTATTTTTGGTACACCATTTGTGATGAATCCGATCATGTTTATCCCATTTGTTGGCGTGCCAATGGTCAATGCGATCATTGCTTACTATGCATCAAGTTGGAATATTGTTGGTAAAACTATCTCATTAGTTCCTTGGACAGCACCTGCTCCTATCGGGGCCGCATGGGGGGCTGGATGGCAAGTTAATAATGCAATATTAGTGTTTGTTTTAATCGCTATCAACATGGTGCTTTATTACCCATTCTTCAAAATTTACGAGAAGCAACTTATCTCTGAAGAGACTGCTGAAGTTGAAGCTAAAGAAGAAGCGATAGCAGGTTAACACTGATAGTTAGCCAATAATTTTTAACTAATAATTAATCATTACCCTGAAACACAAGAAGCTACTAAAGGTAGCTTCTTAGTAGAGAGTGGAGTTTTAACATGGATTTAGAAATGACTGTGATGGAGCTAATCATCAATGCTGGCGAATCAAAAAGTTTAGCGATGCAAGCTTTGATATCAGCTAAAAAAGGTGAATGGGATGTTGTTGACGACTTTCTTGCTCAATCGACGGAAGCATCAAAGCGTGCGCATAAAGTGCAAACTGAACTTATCGGGTTGGATGAAGGTGAGGGTAAAGTGCCGGTAAATTTAATCATGGTGCATGCACAAGACCATATTATGACGGCCATGTTGGCGCGTGAATTAATCGAAGAATTAATTGATATCCATAGAAAGCTTAAATAGTGATTAACAAGCTAGTAAGAATCTAATAATAAGCGAATAGCTAGCTAAGCCATTCATATTTTAAGTTGTAGAAATGATGAGGAGTTTGTATGACAAACCTTAAAAATTTTCCAATTGATTTTTTCTGGGGAGGATCGACTTCTGCGTATCAGGTTGAAGGTGCCTGGGATGAAGATGGAAAAGGTCCCTCTGTTATTGATATGAGTAATGTCGTTGAAGGCACAACTGATTTTAAAGTCGCAAGTGATCACTATCATCGTTATAAAGAAGATGTTGCATTATTTGCAGCGCTAGGTTTAAAAGCTTATCGCTTCTCTATCGCTTGGACTAGAATTTTTCCAACAGGGGAAGGTCAGGTTAACGCAAAAGGTCTTGAATTCTATAATAACTTGATCGATGAATTAATCGCTAAAGGTATTGAGCCGATCGCGACTATATACCATTTTGACTTGCCTTATGCATTACAAGAAAGAGGGGGGTGGTCAAATAGAGCGTCGGTGGATGCTTTTGCACTTTATAGCAAAACCTTGTTTGAAGCTTTTGGTGACCGCGTTAAATATTGGTTAACTATTAACGAACAAAACATGATGATCCTACATGGCGATGCATTAGGCACTAAGCATGTTGATGCAACTAACCCAATGAAAGATTTATACCAACAAAATCACAATATGCTGGTGGCACAAGCAAAGGCGATGTCACTCTGTCATCAACTGTTACCTAACGCAAAAATTGGTCCTGCACCCAATATCTCGGCCATTTATCCTGCATCATGTAAACCCGAAGATGTATTAGCCGCGAATACTTTTTCCGCTGTGCGGAACTGGTTATATCTTGATATGGCGGTTTATGGTCGTTATAACGCTACGGCTTGGCGCTTCCTTGAAGAACGAAGTGCTGCACCAACTATCAGCGAAGGTGATATGGAAATATTAGCCTCAGCTAAACCTGATTTTATTGCTTTTAATTATTACAACTCACAAACCGTGGCTGAAAGCTCTGGTGATGCAAGTGATATCAACTCTACCGGCGATCAACAAATAACTATTGGTGAGGTTGGTGCTTATAAAGGGGTTGAAAACCCTCATTTAGTCAAAAACGAATTCGGATGGGAGATTGATCCCGTCGGTTTCCGCACCACCATGCGTGAAATTTATGAGCGTTATGCGTTGCCGTTAATTATCACTGAAAATGGACTTGGTGCTTTTGACCAAGTAGATGAAAACGGTGAAATTAATGATGATTATCGAATTCAATACCTGAAACAACATATCGAGCAAGTTCAACTTGCTATTACTGATGGTGTTGAGGTGTTTGGTTATAGCCCTTGGTCAGCAATCGACCTGATTAGTACTCATCAAGGGTGCTCGAAACGCTATGGCTTTATTCATGTAGAACGCGATGAGTTTGATCTTAAAGTATTAAAACGCACTAAGAAAAAAAGCTTCTATTGGTATCAAACCCTTATTTCCAATAACAGTTTATAGAAAGGCAGGCTCGATCATGTTGAGTCTGTGACTTATCACAAAATTATAATTAATAGGAATCTACAATGAAGTTTGCTCATGATTTTTTATTTGGTGCCGCGACCGCTTCTTATCAAATAGAAGGCGCTTGGGATCAAGATGGTAAAGGCCCAACAAACTGGGATGAATTTACTAAAATACCCGGAAAAACCTTTGAAGGTACTAATGGGGATGTGGCGATTGATCATTATAATCGCTACCAAGAAGATATAGCGTTAATGGCTGAAATGGGGTTGGAATCTTATCGATTTTCTATTTCATGGGCGCGTATATTTCCACAAGGCACTGGTGAGGTAAATCAAAAGGGTATCGACTTTTATAACAACATTATTGATGAATGTTTAAAATATGGGATCGTACCTTTTGTAACGCTTTATCATTGGGATTTGCCATTACCGTTAGAGAAAAAAGGGGCATGGTTAAACAGAGAGACTGGTGAAGCTTATTTGGAGTTTGCAAAACTTTGTTTTGAAGCATTTGGCGATCGCGTTAAAAACTTTATTACTTTTAACGAAACGTTTGTATTTTGTAACTTAGGTTACTTATCGGGTGCACACCCACCGGGTATTCAAAATGATCCTAAAAAATACTTCCAAGCAATACATAATGTTTTTTATACCCATGCTCAAACGGTTATTGCATATAAAAAGCTGAATCAGTTTGGTGAAATTGGATTAAGTCATGTATTTAGCCCTGCTTTTAGCGTAGATGACTCAGAAGAAAATCTGTTTGCTACGGAGCATGCTAACCAATTTAACCTAAACTGGTTCTATGATCCTATCCTATTAGGGCATTATCCTGAGTATGTTGTTAAACAGTTAACCGCAGAAGGTCACTTACCTGACTGGACTACAGAAGAGTTAGCCATTATTAAAAAAGCAGCGCCTTTAAACGACTTTATGGGATTAAATTATTACCAACCGATGCGTATTGAAAAGATTCAAGGTCAGTTCGAAGGGCATGTTATTACACGTGAAAACTCTACCGGTGCACCTGGAAATCCAAGTTACGATGGGGTTTATCGTACGGTGAAGATGGCTGATAAAAAATATACTAAGTGGAACTGGGAGATTTCATCGCAAGGATTTATTGATGGCCTAGATATGATCAAAGAAAACTATGGGCAAATTAAATTATACATTACTGAAAATGGTCTCGGTGATGAAGATCCAATCATAGAAGATGCGGTATGTGATATACCACGAATTAATTATATCAAAGAGCATTTAAGTGCAGTAAAAGAAGCGATCAGTCGTGGTGCTCACATTAAGGGTTATTATGCTTGGTCTGCCATTGATTTGTTGAGTTGGTTGAATGGCTATAAAAAGCAATATGGTTTCATTTATGTAGACCATAAAAACGGTTTAAAACGAGAAAAGAAAGCCTCCTTCCATTGGTATAATAGTGTGATTAAAAATCGCGGAGAAGACCTTTAACACTCTGAGCTAGAGCTTAGCTTTAAAGCATATTTTAATAAAGCTAACTATAGTAGAGTTTAAATAATGCCATATCAGCTTAACATGACTGATATGGCATTATTTTTTGTTCATTATTGTGTCGAAGAAGTGTTTTTACATTATTAATATTAATGAAGGAACTTTTTGATATTCGGTAATGATGATCTTGCGTTTGCTTAGTTCTTCGCTGTATAAACTGACGATACAGATTCACGTTCAATAAGTTGACCTTTATATTGATAAGAGTGTGTCGGTTTTGTTTCGTCACATAGGGTTATTGCTAATTCTATAGCTTGTTTGGTCATGGCTGTAATTGGTAGCCCAACGGTGGTTAATCTTGGTGTGAAAAACTCAGAAACAGGGTCGTTATCTATGCCGGTAATAGAGACTTGTTCGGGGACGTTGATACCCGTTTCGGTTAATGCTTTTAAAGCGCCTAATGCCATACAGTCATTAAAAGCAACAATAGCTGTGAAAGTAATGCCTTCATTTAATAACTCTTTACAGGCTTGATAGCCGCTTTTCATATCGTAAACTCCGTGCTTAACAAGGTCATTTTTAAAATCGATACTAGCTGCCTGTAGGCTATTTTTATATCCGTTAAGACGAGCTTTCCCGGTTGGATTATCCATATGACCAGTAATACAGGCAATTTCTTGGTGTCCCTTTTCGAACAAGTGATCCATTAGAATGGTTACCGCGGCTTCTTGTTCAAAAGAAACTGAATGAAAGCATTGCTCTGGCATATTACGATTTAATACAACAATGGGAATAGTTAGTTGCTCATGCAAGCGTTGTATGTGTTCGTCAGTCAAAGTACGACTATAAAGAACAACCGCATCACACTGCGCTTCCAGTTGTAAAATCACTTCATATTCGTAATCTGGATCGTTATGCCCATCGGTAACGATTAATTGTTTTTTTGCAAATTCTGCACTGGCAGCTGCTTGTTTAAGTAGCAAACCAAAATGGATGCCATCAAAATCTGAAACTACTAAACCAATCGTATGTGTTTTGTTGGTCGCTAATGCTTGGGCCAACCTATTCGGTCTATACCCAAGCTCTTTCATGGCCGAAAAAACATTCTCACGAGTTGACTGCTTCACCTGACCTATCCCATTAATTACACGGGATACGGTTGCTTTAGAGACTCCAGCTAGCTTGCATACGTCAAGGATCGTGCTCATTAATATTCCTAAAATAGACTCGTATAAACGACAGATATTATATCCTAATGAGTAATCATAACGCATAATTATCACCAATGTAACCGGTTACTTTTTTTTGATAATTATTAGAAAAGTAGACTCAAGCATCATTTCACATTACCTTATCTCGTGATAATCGAGTGCAATACTGTTAAATATTCAAATGTTATAGTTTTTACATCGTTTAGTGTTGCCGGTTTAGTATTACTAGTTTTGTGTGGTTCAAGATATTAATTATTGACGCTATGACAGCTTATTAGGAAGTGATTCAGTTCGGAAATACGTTGAATAATCAGGTTGTATCGATTTACTTATTCTAAATTTAGATTGAGGATGATAGTCATGCTTATTTTTCTAGCGCATACAATATTCCACTTTTTAGTTTTCTGTCTGTATTTAAAATAAAAGCCCCAACTTAATGGGATCATGAACTGACCCCAAATAGTTGGACAACCAATTACTGAGGGTCTTTTTTTATGTCCAAATATAGTCGTGAGTTAAAACTCATCATCGCAAAAGAATGCCTAGGTGGTAAGTCATCTAGGAAACTAGCAAATGAATTTACAATATCCTCTCGACAGATTCGATATTGGACTTCGGTTTTCGCAATTCATGGGACAAACGCATTCTTACCTACTTCTCATGGTTGTAATGCAAAAACAAAACTTCAAGCATTAAAATTAATGTGGACAAATGACTGGTCGCTCACTCACACTAGTGCTGTATTAAATTTGTCTTCACCCGGCTCTCTTTCTGTATGGCTAAAAACATATAATGAGGCTGGGCTTAGAGGACTTGAATGTTCCTCACTCGGGAGACCTCCTATGAAACCACAACCAAATACTCCTGCAAAGCCAAATAATGAAATGACACTTGAAGAACTAAAAGAAGAGCTTGCTTATCTACGAGCAGAGAATGCTGTTTTAAAAAAGTTGGAAGAGCTGGAACAGACAAAACGCCGTCAAATAAAGAAAAAGCGTTAGTTGTTTTAGCTCTCAAAGATAAGCATGCTTTGAAGCACCTCCTTCAAGCCACTCACTTGGCAAAGAGTGTGTTTTATTATCAAGTTAACGCAGGCAAAAAAATGGATGCTTATAGTCTTGAATTAGATCTTATTAAGACGATTTACCATGAGCATAAAGGCCGTTATGGCTATCGTCGTATTCACCTAGCGCTTAGAAGGCAAGGAGTTATGCTAAACCATAAGACGGTACAAAGACTGATGTCGCAATTAAACTTAAAATCGACAGTAAGACCCAAAAAATACAGCTCTTATAAGGGAGGTGTAGGGAAAACAGCACCTAATGTTCTTAAGCGAGACTTTAAAGCAACAAGACCAGATGAAAAATGGGTAACCGATGTAACTGAATTTAAGGTTAAAGATCAGAGAGTCTATTTGTCACCAGTTGTTGACCTATTTACCCAAGAAGTAATCGCTTATAAGATCGCTAAAAATGCTCGTTTACCATTAGTCACAGATATGTTGAAAGATGCTCTCGATAATTTGAGCAAGAACTCAAAACCCATCGTACATAGCGATCAAGGCTGGCAGTATCGGCACAAAGCATACCAAAAACAGCTTGCAGATTGTGGGCTTACACAAAGTATGTCCAGAAAAGGGAATTGCTTAGATAATGCAGTAGCTGAAAACTTTTTTGGATTATTAAAAACAGAAATGTATCATAGGCAAAACTTCAAAGATGCCGATGAACTGATAGAAAAGCTCGACGAATATATCGAGTATTACAATAAAAAAAGGATAAAGGTCAAATTAAAAGGCCTGACTCCGATAGAGTATCGAATCCAGGCCTTACAAGCCGCCTAACTAAAATGTCCAACTATTGGGGGTCAGTTCA
>NZ_WTKU01000025.1 GCF_011378715.1 Psychromonas sp. SA13A
TATTCTGGTCAAGCACAACTGGACACCTGACTTTGTAATTTTTCATAGTTAATCGGAGTTAGATCTCCGAGTGTTGTATGAAGCCGTTCATGGTTGTAATAGCGGATATATTCTTCAACATCTAACTTCATCGTTTCACGCGTTAAGTGAACAATATTTAATAACCATTCATTCTTAAGACTGCCGAAGAACCGCTCAACAACTGCATTATCTAAACAAGCTCCCACGCTACTCATTGAGGCTATTATTTTATGCTTACTCAATAATCGATTAAATCGCCCACTAGTATATTGAGAACCACGATCGCTGTGGAACATCAAACCCGCTTTAGGTTGCCTGATATTAATCGACATTTGCAATGCGCGTTCAACTAAATCAACCGTCATGCGGCCAGATATAGACCAGCCAATAACCCGACGAGAGTATAAATCCATGACAATGGCTAAATACATCCAACCTTGATTGGTCCTCAAATAGGTGACGTCGCCAGCCCACACTAGATTCTCTTGTTTAGGGTTAAACTGCTGACCCAATAGGTTATCAGCAACACTATCTGTATGTTTACGCTTTGTTGTTACCTTATATGCTTGGCGCTGTACGACGACAAGCTTTAGCTTGCGCATGATACTACGTGTACGATAACGACCCACCTTAAAGCCCGCTTCTCTTAATTTCTTGCATAACTGGCGAGAGCCCAGGCTACCGCGACTTCGCTTGAATAACTGTCGTGCTGCTCGATACATGTTCAGCTCTTCTTCACGGATGACTTTAGCGGGGCGTTCAAGCCAATCATAAAATGCACTACGACTCACTTGTAATGCATTACAAAGCAATTTTATGGGATATTTAGAGCGACTCGCTCGAATATACCGATACTTTACTTCATTTCTTTTGCGAAGAAGGCACTGGCCTTTTTTAATATTTCTTTCTCCATACGCAGTCGTTTAACTTCTTTGCGTAAGGCAAGTAATTCAGCACGTTCATCTGAATCTACAGTTGAGTTAGCATGTTGCTCTGCTTTTTGTTTCCAACTGTAAAGCAAGCTAGTCGTGATGTTTAAAGCAGAAGCAGCTTCTTGAACGCTATAGCCTTGTTCACTGACTAATGCCAATGCTTCAGTTTTAAATTCACTGGTATAAGTTTTGTATTGTCTTCTCGTATTCATGTTCACCTCTTTAGTGGATAGTATTATCCAAAATTAAAGTGTCCAGTTCAATTAGACCAGAATAAAGAGATCCAATTCAATTACCTATTTATGACTTATATTCCTCGCCAGTAAAGTTCGCTAATCATTGTCAACAGTCACCGTTATTCTGTTTTAAAATTTTGCTTTTCGATCTCATGTTTTTGCATTTTATCGTATAGCGTTTTACGCGGTAAATTAAGTGCATGCATTGTATTTTTGATACTGCCATTGGTTATACTTAAAGCTTGTTCGATTAATGTTTTTTCAAAGGCTTCTACCTGCTCAGCTAAACTTAACCCTGCATTAACATCATTATTGACATCATTTAAGTCTGATAAGGAACCTAATAAAATATAACGTTCTGCTGCATTTCTTAATTCACGCACATTACCTGGCCAGTCATGACTTAGTAACGCTTGTAATGAATTTGCGGGTAACGCAGGAGCAGCTTTACCATATCGAGCCGCCGCTATTAATAAAAAGTGATGAAACAATTTGGCTATGTCTTCTTTGCGATGACGTAACGGGGGTAAATCAAGGGTGACCATATTCAGGCGATAGTATAAATCTTGTCTAAAGTTGGGCGCTTCTTTTAAATTTACTTTAGTAGCCGCTATGATACGAATATCCAAATCAATGGCTTTATTTGAACCAACACGCTCCAGACTGCGTTCTTGCAATACTCGTAACAAACGCACTTGTGCCTGCATTGGCATTGACTCAATTTCATCAAGGAATAGCGTGCCGCCTTGTGCATATTCAAATTTACCTATTCGTTGTGTATCTGCACCGGTAAATGCGCCTTTCTCATGTCCGTATAATTCACTTTCAATCAAATTTTCGGGTACCGCACCACAGTTGACAGCAACAAAGTTATTGGAACGACGTTGACTTTGTTCGTGTAAGGAGCGAGCTACTAATTCTTTACCTGTCCCTGTTTCACCATAGAGTAGTATATCTGCATGGCTATCTGCAACGCGATTAACCATTTGCTTGAGTGTGAGCATGCTGGGTGTGTTGCCGATGATCCGTGGCCCTAATGTTTCTTTATTTTGTAAGGCTTTTTTTAATTCTCTATTTTCAAGTGTGAGTTGACGTTTCTCTAAGGCTTTGCGTGTATGTTCAATTAATCTATCCGATGCAAAGGGTTTTTCGATAAAGTCATAGGCACCATTTCTAATCGCCTCAACGGCCATAGAAATATCCCCGTGCCCTGTTATCAAGATGATCGGTAAGTCGGCATCGCGTTTTTTTAAGGTATTTAATAATTGTAAGCCAGAGATACCGGGTAACCTGATATCCGATATCACCACCAAGGGTAATGTTTCTTTCATTGCAATTAATGCAGACTCGGCATCTGCATAAAATTCTGCTTCTATATCGGCTAAAGCAAACGTTTGTTGGTTAGCTAGACGCATATCTATTTCGTCATCAATAAAAAATACTGTGCTCATTCATTTTCCTTAATCTTGATTTACTTCTGTTACTTTAATCTGACGGTGTTAATTATTGTTTGGTGTTTATATTGTTATTATTGACGGGGAGTGAGATACAGAACTCTGCACCACTGGATACTCTATTTTTAGCCGTTAATGTACCTTGCATATTATTGATGATTTGCTGAGAAATTGATAAACCTAAGCCCAGTCCTGTTTCTTTGGTGGTAAAGAAGGGTTCAAAAAGGTGAGGGAGATGAGCTTCATCGATTCCAGTCCCTTGATCCAATACTTTAATCTTCGCAATATCGGATTCAACAATTAATTCAATTTCAATCAATTTATGATCGCTGTATTGCATCGATTGCAAAGCGTTAGAGAGTAGGTTAACAACAATTTGTTCTAACTGAATAGGTTCTGCTTTTACATGAATGGAATGTGTAGGTAAATGCATTGTTAGCTCTGTTCTATTGGCTTTTAATTGTGGTTTTAACAGTTCATGGGCGGCGAGAATAACCGGTTGCAAAGCAATTATCTTTAACTCTCCATTGGACTTTCTCGCAAAAGATTTAAGTTGTGAACTTATTTTTGCCATGCGTTCCGTTAAGTGGGTAATACGGCTAAGGTTATTACTCACTTGATCTAACTTATCTCGCTCTAGAAAAAGCACTGCATTTTCAGCATAAGTGCGAATAGCCGATAAGGGATTATTAAGTTCATGGCTAATACTGGCAGACAATTGTCCCAATACGGCTAACTTAGCAGATTGAATCAATTCTTTTTGTGTAGATCTTAACGCGGCTTCAGCCTTATGTCGCTCCTCTACTTCAGCTTGTAATGCAGAAGTACGCTGCATTACGGTAAATTCTAACTTTTGTTTGGACTTTATTTCTGCAAGCACTTGTTCCTGATGACGAGTTTGCTTTTGCTTAATTAAAATAAGGGTCAGGTATAAAAGCATATACAGTAAAGTAATCAATAAGAACAACAAAAGGATATCGAACAGGATTGGGGTAATAGGCGCTAACACGCGAACATTCCATTGTTCATCATCAAAGGCTTTAATTAATGAGAGGTAATAAGTAGGTAGCCACTTTTTATTATCTAATTTTTTATTATCTAACTTTAGGAGGTCGGCGTTAGTGTTTAAATTCCCTGAAATTGGTACATAGTCTATTTTACGCTCAAGGTAGCGACGTGTTTCTCGTAAATCATTTTTTTGCTGCTCTGAGAGTGGAGATAAACTGTGGTAAAGCCATTTGATTTCAGATGAGATAAAAACCACATTATTAAGGTCGGTCACCAAAAAGGATTGTTCTTTGCCTGCCCAATCTTTTTCTATCAAAGATAAGTTCATCTTAATCACTACCACACCAATCGTTTCAGCTGCATAATTAACAGGATATGAAAAGTAGTAACCACGTTTTCCTGAGGTTGACCCTAATGCGAAATAACGTCCAGGAGAGCCTTGAATAGCATCTTGATAGTAGGGACGAAACGCAAAATTATTGCCTATAAAAGTGCTTTTTTTATTCCAATTACTCGCCGCAATGGTAGTGCCATCTTTATCTAATAGGTAGGTATCTGAAGCGCCGACGATTGTGTTGATGGTATTAAGGTGTCGATTAGTTAAATCAAGTTGCGCGCTATTATCAGAAGCCATTAAAGCGTTAATAATAATACCTTGGCGAGACAATAGCTGAGGAATAAATGAAAAATGGCCGAGTTGGCTATCGATATGACGACTGAATCTATCTAGCTGTTGTTGGTTAGTTATTTGTAATTGTTGATAACTGTACTGCCATAGCCAGTGGATGCTTACTAACAAGGTTAAACAATATAAAAATAGCCATAACAAAGTCACTCTGCGTCTGAGGCTATCCATGATCAATACTGCCATTTAAAATCCCTGCTTAACCTAATCCATTTATATGCAATAAAATAACATGTTAGTGATATCGATTATTTGGTATTGGCCGCAACTTTATCCTTTAAAAGGTCACCTTTTATGTAAATTTTTATATTTAACATATTGATTCAAATATATTATCTGATTATTTCCAATTAATTTATAGGTGTTTCATTATAGTTAAGGGACTAAAAATATTGCTTATATCAGTATAAACTCCATAAAAAGTATATGGTGCTTGCTTCAATGTGACGAAAGCGAAAAGAGTATGTTATGTTGAATATTAATTATAAAAGGATGTCATATGCAATTACCTGAAATTTTATTGGATAAAAATTTATGTAAAGTTAGAACAATTACCACTTTTGTTAGATTAGACTTTGATCAAACCAAATGGCCTAAAATCATTCAAAAAGCGAACTCGTTTTGCCAAACACTAGCAAATGATTTAAAACAAAATGGTTATACTGTTCAATCTATTCGTATTGTGACTAATGCATTCGCTGAATATATTGATACTACGGATCTAGATTCTGCTCAACGGGATCTTCGTATCTTAAATGAGATGTTAAATAATGGTCAGCAAAGTGGTTTAAGATTACGATTTGCGATCGGTGAAGCCACCAGTGCTCATCAATTAGGATTAATACCAGAGTTGATTAAAGAGTTTGGCGATTTATGTAATGTCTGCGTCAATATAGAGATGGATGAAAATGGTGTTTTAGATAATCAATTGATTGAAGAAGCGACCAAAGCAGTAAATAAGATCAGCCAGATCACACCCCGCGGAGAAGGTAATTTTAACTTCACTGTTAATTTCAATTGCGATCCTTTGATACCCTATTTTCCCGCTGGTTACAGCAATCAATCCAGTGTAAACAGTTTTGTTATTGGATTAGAAACCCCTGATTTATTAGTGGCAACACTGAAAGCATTTAGTCATCACAATCCGGTCTTAAATCATCAGCAAGCAAGTGCAGGTTATTACCAATCATTGTCCCAACAATTGCAATACCATGTGGATCAAATTAAAACGGTTATTGAAAACGATCATCTTGATAAAGATTTCAAGTTTGCAGGTTTAGACAGTTCAGCCGCGCCTTCAAAAGATTGTGCAAGTATGACAGAAGTCTATGAATTATTAGGCGTTGAGTACTTTGGTGCATCGGGTACAGTTGAAGCCTCTGCATTATTAACCCGTGTATTTAAATCCATTAAACATATTCCGCTGGTGGGCTTTTCTGGATTGATGCTAGCTCTAACCGAAGATAGAGGATTAGCGGAAGGTAGCCAACTACAGAATTTCGATATACGTTCATTATTAACCTATAGCGCAGTGTGTGGCATTGGATTAGATACTGTGCCTATTCCTGGAGACACACCAATTGATAAAATTTCTGCTTTAATGCGCGATACTGGTACGATGGCCTTTCGATTAAATAAACCACTTACGGTTAGGTTGTTTCCAGTACCTGGTTTAGAAGAGGGTGATATGACTGCTTTTGAAAGTGATGATTTATGTAACTGTGCCGTATTATCGGTACCCTAAGGATTGAATATGTCAGTGATTATTTACGGTGATAGTTTGTCGGGTAATTGTTATAAAATTAAGCTACTTTGTTCGCTATTGAATATAGAACACCAGTGGATTGAAGTTAATATTATGGCAGGGGAAACTCGCACTAGTGAGTTTTTAGCTATTAATCCAAATGCTAAAATACCTTTATTAATAACCAAACAAAAACAACCGCTTGCTGAATCTAACGCTATCCTTTATTACCTTGCGCAAGATAGTCAGTTGTTCCCACAATCTGTCTTACAACAATCGTTGTGTTTACAATGGATGTTCTTTGAACAATATAGCCATGAACCCTATATAGCAGTTGCTCGTTTCATTAATAAATACCTAGGCAGCCCTGCAGATAGGTTGCAGGAGCTAGAAAGTAAAAAGGAAGGGGGTAATAGGGCGTTAGCGGTGATGGAAATACAGCTTCAGAAAACGCCTTATTTATTAGGGGATGAAATGTCTATCGCCGATATTAGTTTATTTGCTTATACGCATGTGGCCTATGAAGGTGGATTTGATTTAAATGAATTTCCCGCGATCCTTGCTTGGATATCTCGCATTGAGCATCAGAAAGATTTTATCCATATAGGGTAATTTTTGTTAGATACTGTACTGTGTCACATGCGCTGATTATAAAGTGTACACGATCGTTCAAGTTACCCTAAGTTATAACATTTCGTTATAACATTACTAAAGACAGGGATAACACTTAATGGTTTAATACAAAATTACAGATGTGCACACTTTCGCTTCAATCAGACTGAATTAGGCTAAAATATAATGATTATTATGCCTTACCCTCAGGTTTTACTGTAGAATTTAAGTGAACTGCTAATAATAAATTAAATTTATTTATAGATGTTTTCCTGACAACAAAATATTACTTCTTAACATCAATCGATAGTGTTACCTATAAATGGTTCAGCTTTTATCAACTGAATGGTGCTTAGTATTATGTATTTAGTTTGGTTAGTTTTTAAATATCGTAAATAGTCGCTGTAAAGTATCCAGTTATTGATGTTGCATTGCCAACACATAACATAAACCCAAATTGATTTTAGTTAGGAATAATATGAACGTATTTTTTAAAAAAGCATTGGTTGCGCTAGTAGCTGCAACAAGTTTATTAACCGTACCTGCATTTGCACAGGAAACAGTTAAAGTGGGTATGTCTGGTCGTTACTTCCCATTTACATTTTCTAAAAGTGATGTACTTCAGGGCTTTGAAGTGGATGTATGGAATGAAGTTGCAAAACGCGCTGATTATAAAGTTGAATTTGTGACAAGTAGCTTTTCTGGTTTATTTGGCATGTTAGAAGCAGGGCACATTGATACTATAGCAAACCAAATTACCATTACAGAAGCACGTACTGCTAAATATGCTTTCTCAATTCCTTATGTGATCGACGGTGTTCAAATCGTTGTTCGTAAAGGACGGGATGATATCCAAGGTGTTGAAGATCTTAAGGGCAAAAAAGTTGCAGTTAATTTAGGGAGTAACTTTGAGCAAGTATTACGCAAAATTGATACAAGCAATGAAATCAATATTGTTACTTACGATACAGGTATTGCGCAAGATGTAGCATTAGGCCGTGCTGATGCATTCGTAATGGACCGAGTTTCTTCTGCACAGTTAATTAAAAAAGCTGGGTTACCTTTACAATTAGCAGGTAAACCTTTTGAAAAAATTGAAAATGCAATGCCATTTTTAAATAAACCATCACAATTGATTATTCGTGACAAAGTTAATAAGGCACTTGAAGCAATGCGTGCAGATGGGAAATTAGCTGAAATCTCAAACAAATGGTTTGATACTGACATCACGCAATAATATTAATCCTTAAAGAGTCGTTTTTATGCAAAGTTCATTTGATTTTCAATACATTATTGAATTAATGCCCATTTTATTAAAATATCTTGGGGTGACAATGGAAATGGCACTTTGGGGGTTTGTATTTGCATTAATACTCGCGCTGGGTTTAGCCCTAGTGCGTGTATTTAAAATTACTTTTATACAACACCTTGTCTCTCTCTATATTTCCTTTTTTCGTGGCACGCCATTATTAGTACAACTGTTTCTTTTGTATTATGGATTCCCACAATTCATGCCTATTTTTGTTGGTATGGATGCTTTTACCGCAGCTATTATAGGCCTTTCATTACACTTTTCTGCGTATATGGCTGAAAGTATTCGAGCTGCAATTTTAGGCATTGATAAATCACAAATGGAAGCCTGTTTAAGTTTAGGGATGACACGTTTTCAAGCAATGAAACGTGTTATTTTGCCACAGGCTTCACGTGTCGCAACCCCCTCATTAATGAACTATTTCATCGACATGATCAAAAGTACGTCATTGGCGTTTACATTAGGTGTTGTTGAAATTATGGCGAAAGCGCAAATGGAAGCCTCTTCAAGCTTCAAGTTTTTTGAAAGTTTTCTTGCTGTAGCCATTGTTTATTGGGTTGTTGTTATCATCTTTACACGTATACAGCATCTTCTAGAATACAAACTTAATAAGGCTTATTAATCATGATCAAAGTAACCAGTCTGAGCAAAAAGTTTGGTGATTTAGAAGTACTTAAAGATATCAATTTTGAAGTGTCTCAGGGTGAAATAATTGTTATTATTGGTCCATCTGGTACCGGTAAATCTACCTTATTGCGTTGCCTTAATTACCTTGAAACACCAACTAGTGGTCTAATACACATTGGTGATGTCAATATTGATGCATCGTCACATACCGCAAAAGAAGTGACTGCATTACGTAAACAGAGTAGCTTTGTATTCCAAAACTATTCTCTATTTGCCAACAAAACTGCGCTGCAAAATGTAGCTGAAAGTTTAATTACGGTTTGGGGAGTACCTAAAACGGAAGCGTTAGCAAAATCCGAGGCTATTCTAATAAAAGTCGGCTTAAAAGATAAACTTCACATTTATCCTTCACAATTATCTGGCGGTCAACAGCAGCGTGTTGGTATTGCTAGAGCAATGGCAGCGAAGGGTGAAGTTATTCTATTTGATGAGCCTACTTCGGCATTGGATCCTGAATGGGTTGATGAAGTATTAGCAGTAATGAAACAATTGGCCGTTGAAAGACAGACCATGATTGTCGTTACCCATGAAATGCAATTTGCAAAAGAAGTCGCTGATACGGTTATTTTTATGGAAGATGGATATATTGTCGAACAAGGTTCGCCACAACAAATTTTTGAAAATCCGCAGCATCAACGTACTAAAGCATTTGTAAAAAGAGCGTTAAAAAAAGGATATTAACTTTAGGTTAGTAAACTTGATTATTTTGTATCCGTCATCATTCAGCTATAGAAATAGTAATACAGTTTGAATGGTAACGGGTAAATACAAAAACAACAATCAACCACTATACAAGCTTATTCTTTAACTTCTCTGCCTTTAAATTTTTTATCAAAACATCTCTTTGATAAATATCATTTAACATTTAAATTCAACTATTTAACTACATTTATTTGTTATAATGCTAGCCATTAGTTAATTTCGATTTCAATACTTTTAATTCAAATACATTAATTTAAAAATAAAGGATTTCACAATGCAAGAGCAAAAATTGATCGACTATGGACCGTTGGCGGTGTTAGTAGGCACATGGGAAGGAAATAAAGGTAAAGACCTTGCTCCGGAACCCGATGGCACTGAACATAATGAATATTATGAAACTATTGTATTTACCGAAGCCGTTGATTTAGCAAATGCAGAAGAAGAAAGATTGAGCGCTGTACATTACACTCAAAAAGTAAAACGTATTAGTAATAATAAAATAATTCACCAAGAAACTGGATATTGGATGTGGCAACAGGGGACTGATAAAGTAATGCATTCTTTAACTATTCCTCGTGGTATTTGTGTACTTGCGGGCGGCACATCATCGCAACAAGAAAATACAACAATATTCTCAGTGGCAGCATCGTTAGATAATGAACAGTGTCCTATTATCCAAAGTAGCTTCTTGGTACAAAAAGCGAAAACTAAAAGTTACAAACAACAATTACAGGTATCGGGTAATACACTTCAATATCAACAAAATATGTTACTCGATATTTATGGTAGAGAGTTTGATCATAATGATAAAAACACCTTAACTAAAATAAAGTAAACATTTCTGATTGCTGTAAACAGAGGCAATTTAGCCATCGCGACTTATGTTTTAGTAACTATCTTTTTAACAAATTGCCGTGAGCTATATAGATGCTTATCAATGGATTTGAAGGAATATTAGTCTATCATGATGATTTAAATACTCTTTCGCAAGCTGCCATCTATAGTTTGAAAGTGTTAATTTAAAACTATAGATGTGTCGAAATAATTTACATTTTTAAATTCTACCTACATTGGTATATATAAATAGTAGTAGTAACAATGGCTTGCTAACTTGGCCTTATAATTGCTTATTACATCGTAATGATTAATTAAGAGGTAAACATGAAAAAAACTTATACGATTATAGCGTTAGTCACAGGTTTATATTCACAGGTTGGTGTCGCGGGGCCGATAGAGTTGCTCAATGAACATAACCTGATTGTATTTGGTGATTTACAGTCAAATAGTGAAGTTGAAGGTAAAACGTTAGTCGGTGGCAATATCTCAGGTCCTGCATCAAATTATGGTATTAAGCTAGCACCTGCTGTTAATGCATTAGTGGTAGGTGGTAACGTAACATCAGGCTCGACTATCAATGCAAATGGACACACAGTCACGGTTGCTGGAAATAATAATGGAACAATAAACTCAGCGCTTACCGTTACAGGGTCTTCGCCAGTGGATTTTGGTTTAGTGAAAAATGAATTGACAGCTTTTTCATCTTACTTAGCTAACCTCAATGCCAACTCTTTATTGGACTCACCAAATGGTAACCAACCAAGCGCTGCAAATTTTAATGTTGATTCAAGTGTTGGTAATGGAATGGCTGTATTTAATATCGATACTAGTGACTTATTTGGTAATGGTTTAGTACAACAATACGATATTAAATTTGCTAACCAATCTCCATCTGCTGTAGTAATAAATGTCGCAGGAGAGAATATCACAGATGCAAGTTTGGGTAATCCCGTCGGTGGATTTAACAAAGCGAATAGTGATTTTATAATTTGGAATTTTTATGAAGCTATTGATATTAAATTAGATAAACGTTTGCAGGGTAGTCTATTAGCACCTTTAGCAACATTAACTATTTCTAATTATATTGAAGGTTCTGTAGTAGTTGATAACTTTTACCAAAACGGTGAGATACACAACCCAGTGTTTAATGGTGATATCGCTTATAACCCAATTCCGACAGTAAGTGTTCCTACTCCCGTACCTGCTCCTTCTTCTTTATTTATATTTGCGGCTGCTTTACTTGGTCTCGGTTTATGGCGTCGTAAAACCTCTATAGGTAAATAATCTATAGCAACGCTTCCGATAAAAAACAGTACCAAAATAGAGATGAGGTCACCAATAATTGGTGGCCTTTTTTGTGAAAGTAAAGAATGGCAGGAAAAAATCATCTACAAAAAAGCCGCTAAGTAGGTAGCTACTAGCGGCTTTATTATATTTATTAAAGCTAAGAAAATGTACTAAAACTATTAGGCTGATTACATTTAGCTTATAAATTTAGTAGGGCAGTTAACTTTATTTGCTATGACGTTGTTTTAGCTCAGCAGCAACATCAGCTAGTGATAAACCTTCGTTTTGTAGCAATACGGTTAAGTGGTAGATAAGATCTGCACTTTCACGAGTTAACTCATCCATATCTTTAGCCATTGCAGCTAGTGCAACTTCAACACCTTCCTCACCTACTTTTTGTGAGATACGTTTAGTGCCACGTGCATACAAACTGGCTGTATAACTACTTTCAGGATCTGCACCTTTACGGCTTTTGATCACTTGCTCAAGGTCTGACATAAAGCTTAAAGCCGGTTGTTGTTCGCCTTTAAAACATGTTTCAGTACCAAGGTGACAAGTTGGACCAACAGGATCAACAATGGCAAGTAATGTGTCATTGTCACAATCTGAACTAATTTCGATAACATTTAAAAAGTTACCTGACTGTTCTCCTTTACACCATAAACGTTGTTTTGTGCGGCTGAAAAATGTCATTTTTCCAGATTCAAGCGTTGCCGCTAATGATTCTTGATTAACGTAACCCAACATTAAAACTTTGCCCGACGTTTTATTTTGCACAACTACTGGCATTAGGTTATCTACTTTTGCCCAATCCAGTGATTGAAGCTGTTCTTGTTTCATTAAACTCATAAACGAATCGCTACCTTTTGTGTTTGAAGGTAAGATTTTAACTCACCAATATTAATTATTTGTTTGTGGAATACGCTTGCTGCTAGAGCACCATCTACATCGGCTTGATTGAAAACGTCTGCAAAATGTACCATTTCACCAGCACCACCTGAAGCTATTAACGGAATGGTACATATTTCTCGTGCTTGACTCAATTGGTCAATATCATAACCGCATCGAACACCATCTTGATTCATTACATTAAGAACAACTTCACCAGCGCCACGTGATTGAACTTCTTTAATCCAATCAAAGGTATTCCATTTAGTTGTAATTGTTGCATGCTCATTACCGGTAAATTGCTTCACTTGATGTTGACCTGTTTCTTGATCAAAGTATGAATCAATACCAATAACGATGCACTGTGTACCAAATTTTTCCGCTAAACGATTAATTAGACTAGGATCGGCTAAAGCAGGGCTGTTGATCGAAACTTTATCAGCTCCAAATTCCAGAATACGCTGTGCGTCCTGTTCAGTTTTAATGCCACCGGCAACACAAAAAGGAATATCAATCACTTCTGCTACGCGGCTTACCCAACTTTTATCAACAACACGGTCATCTGAACTTGCTGTAATATCATAAAAAACCAGTTCATCAGCACCTTCTTCAGCATAACGTTTAGCAAGCGGTACGATATCGCCTACGATTTCGTGGTTACGAAATTGTACACCTTTTACTACCTGTCCATCTTTAACATCTAAACAAGGAATGATACGTTTTGCTAACATAATAAAAATCCCTTTAATAAATTATTATACATCAATATGTTACCTATTTTATTCATTAGCTTTAGTTCCATCAGCATTGTAAATGCACAGAGAAATATAATTACTCACTAATATTTTTAGTTTGTTATTCACGTCAATGCACTAAGTATATAATTATTCTCACTTATCTTGAACGACTATTTTAATTTTAGTGCTTCAATTTATACTCATCAAAGAGCATTACCTACCACAAGGCTTTATTCGGTCATTATCGCGACATAAAATCATAATATTTAAATAGTCTCAGAGGCTAATTGATCAAATCCATTATTGTTTGTCTGTATTGCTATTTTTCGAAGTGCATTAATTAATCGAACTTATTATGCGGATCTAGGATAAATAAAACAGTATAAAAGATCTAAATGCATTTTAGTTTCGTATTAACCGCCAACGAATAGAAAGATGGTTAGGAGTTAACATGCTAGTGAATATGATTGGATTTAATTTTGCTTGGTTTGGCCTCATATATTGGGGGAACATATTTATACCTGTTGCGCTACTAATGTTAGCTATTCATTTACTGATTTTGTCTGATAATAAAAATGAGGCAAAGCTTGTTTTAGTGATCACCGTGATCGGTGTTTCAATCGATTCAATGCTTAATTACAGTAACTTCTTCATTTTTATGGGTTCTGGTTATACGCCGTTCTGGTTAATCGTACTGTGGGCATGTTTTGCAAGTACGGTTTCACATAGTTTATCTTTTTTAAAGCATTCTAAATTGTTACAAGTCAGTGTCGGATTTTTTATTGCACCTCTCAGTTATATTGTGGCTGGAGAGAAATTCAATGCCGTTGATTTTTCATATCCACTCGTTGAAACGTATCTAGTGCTTGGCGTAATTTGGGCGTTGTTATTCATTGTTATATTTTTATTAAAGTCACTGATCTTGGTTAAAAGCAGTGCTGATTCGTTTAAATCAGCCAATACACGATCAAACGATGTTGCTTTTACTAAATTAAAAACAGATAAATCGGCAGATAGAGAGTATCCAAATGTTTAAAAAAATAAGCTATGTGGGGTTGTTATCATTTGCATTGTTTTTCAGCAATGCCATAAATGCGCAAAATAAGACAGATGATAAAGCACAGTGGCCTACAACATTGTCTTCTTTTCAACAACAGAATGAGTTGAAAGTGGTTGGCAATGCGATTTTTTCAGTACTTTTTTGGGATCTTTATAAGAGCCAATTATCAACAGGTTCAGGTAAATATCCACAATCATCTAATCACGATAACTTAATTTATAAAATTGATTATTTAAAGGATGTAACGGCTGTAGATTTAGTTGATTACACCATTGAACAATGGCAGTACTTAGCAGTAAGTGAGCAACAATATAAAGACTACTTACCGCAATTAAAGGCTATTTGGCCGAACATAAAAGCAGGTGATAGTTTGGCGTTAGTAGTGAAAAATAATTCAAGTGCCTTTTATCACAACGGTGAATTGTTAGGTGCTATGGATGGAGAGAATTTTGCTCTTTTATTTTTAGATATTTGGTTATCAAAAGAGACCAGCGAGCCTAAATTACGTGAGCAATTGTTAGGGAGAACTGTTAATGATTAAGTTTAAAAAAGTAATGAATAATGCTAAGAAATCTCTACTTAAATATAAAAAAGTTACATCGGCTACTTTAGCGTGTGTTTTAACATCGACACTACTAATGAGTTGCTCTGCAAATATAGAAGATTACCAACAGCAGGGTAAACAATTTGACCTTAAAAAGTATTTTAGTGGCGACTTAATCGCCTGGGGAACATTACAGGATAGAAGCGATAAAGTAACGAGACGTTTCTGTGTTGAATTATCCGGTAGGTGGCAGGGTGATAGCGGAGTATTAGCTGAGAAATTTTATTTTGACGATGGCGAAATCAGTTACCGAAATTGGTTATTGACTAAACAACATGATGGTAGTTACTTAGGTACCGCTGAAGATGTTATTGGTGCAGCAGTAGGTAAGCATCAAGGTTTTGCTTTCCAACTGCAATATACATTAGCGCTGCAAGTTGATGAAAGCACTTACAACGTAACCATGAATGATTGGATGTATCAGTTGGATGAATATCGAGTAATGAACAAAACGTCAATATCTAAGCTTGGTTTTAATGTTGCGAATGTGACGTTGTTTTTTGATAAGCAATTGCCCGTTAAAAAGTGTCAATAAAAATGAATAGAGCGTCTTACAGAAAAAAATTATTTCGTGATTAACGATTAATGACTAATCAGAAGAGATAAATACAAAGGTATTAAATAGGATAATAAATGCACAATAAAACAGTTAATTTACCCCTTTTTCCACTGAGCATCTTTTTGCTACCAGGTGGCATAACTCGCTTAAGGATCTTTGAAGCGCGTTATTTAAAAATGGTGAGCTTAGCAACAAGTAATGGCGGCTTTATTATTTGTCCTGATATAGACAATAAGTCAGAGCAGTTGGCTATTTGGGGAAGCTGGGTTGAGATTATTAATTTTGATCAAGGTGATGATGGTGTATTAGAAATAGATGTAAAATGTAAAACGTTAGTACAAGTAAATCAGGTTGATCAAAATAAGGAGCAACTTCACTTTGCAACCGCTGTTCCTTTCAAACACTGGGCGGAAAATGAATCATCTGTAGCAATTCCTCTGTTAATGGATTCATTACAGTCGTTAGTAGAGAGTAATGGTTTATTGAAAGACTTATATGATCATAACTTGCAACTAAATCCTTATTGGGTTGTAGCAAGGTGGATTGAATTGTTACCTATCCCATTTGATGTCAAAAACTCGTTCATTTACGAATCCACATATTCTGAAGCAGAAAAACTGGTTAGTTCGATCATTGCTGAGCAATTATGAGTGCTTAAGAAGCTGTGAATAACTACCTTGTGAATGGCTACTATGCTGGATTAAAATTAAATGCGACAACTGAAGTATCGGCATGTGTTTATTTTATATCCAGTGACCGCATCAATTATCACATAACCTCCGCAAAACTATTCCTGTGACTTATATTACGAATGTAATGCTTTAATAAATATAATTATTTCAATTAATACAATTATTTTAGTAAGAAGGTGATCCATTTTTAATTTACCTGCGTATTACTATGCAGAGTCCAAAATTGAGAATTAATTATGGTAGCTGTACAAACTAAATTGCCAACACAAGTCAGTCATGTTAGATCTACTAACATGACAGAAAATACAGATCACACTCAACTTTGTGAGTGGTTAAAAGCAGTAGCAGAAAACCGATGCAAAATTTCATTTACACATTTGTTTAAGTTCTTTGCACCTAAAATTCAGCGTATTGCGCGTAGTAAATTCCCTAATGAAGCACAAGCACATGAAGTAGTACAAGATACCATGAGCAATGTTTGGCGTAAGGCTCACTTGTTTGATTCAAACAAAGGTGCTGCAACTACATGGGTTTATACCGTTATGCGTAATGTTACTTTTGACCTACTACGAAAAATAAAAAATAACCGTGAAGATAATTTAAGTGATGATATTTGGCCAATAGCTGAAAATGCTGTCGCTGAAGATCATAGCTACGAAGATCATCTTGAAAATAAACAATTATTACGAGTCATTGAAGCATTACCTGTACCACAGCAAGAAGTTGTAAAAGGCTTTTATTTAATGGAAATGTCACAAGAACAACTCGCTACCCATCTTAATTTACCATTAGGCACGATTAAATCTAGGTTACGTTTAGCCTTAGTCAAAATGAAAGTGCAATTAGGAGAAGAGCATGATTAAACATCATCCTAAATTCGAATTAATTCAGGCTTATGTTAATGGTGAGTTGCCAGCTTCATTATCAATAGGTATCACTCTGCACGCTGAACTATGTCCTGTGTGCCAACAAAAAATCGCACAACTCACCGAGCAAGTAGCTGAGCGTAGTTTTGAGCAATTAAGTAATCCGCTTTTAAATGAGTTGAACAAACTTGATTTTGAGAGTGATAATATTGAAGATGATTTTTTTGACTCAATGATCAATGATATTACTGACTCAAATGACATTGACACATTAGTAGAAGTAGCGCCTAAGGAGGTTATCTTTAAAGATAAGTCTTATACGCTGCCGAGTGCACTGAATAATGTTTCCATGGGAAAAGCTGCGAATGTTGGCAAGCTTTCAAGAGCACGTCTGCAATTGGATGAAAATGAGATTCATTCAAATTTATTGCACATTAATCCAGGTGGCGGTGTACCAGAACATACACATAAAGGTTTTGAATTAACGGTTTTGTTAGACGGATCCTTTAGTGATGACCGAGGTGAATATCATAAAGGCGACTTTATTATGTTAGACGGTACATTTACACATAATCCAATCTCTGAAAAAGGGTGTTTATGTTACACCGTTGCCAATGACGCTTTACATTTTACACAAGGTATTAATAAACTACTTAACCCGATTGGAAGTTTTATATATTAAGTGTTTATTACCTTTTTAGGTTAGATTGTTAGTTGCTAATTACTTGTTTCCAAATAAACTATTACTTAAATACGTAAGTAGTTTAGCAACTCTCGTTATTAGTTCATGGAGTGAATAATGATTTATTCAGTTGAAAAAGAAGATATTAAAATTGGCATTAGTGCCTGTCTAATTGGCCAAAAAGTTCGCTTTGATGCGAGCAACAAACCATCTCGTTTTTGTATTGATGAACTTGGGGAGCACGTTCAATACGAGTCATTTTGCCCTGAAGTTGCTATCGGCTTACCGATCCCACGACCAACTATACGTCAGATTAAAAAAGATGACATGATAACCATTGCAAGACCAGATGGAAGCGGCGATGTAACAGAAGCATTACAGGCTTACGGTAAAAAAGTAGCCGACATGACTAAACACTTGAGCGGTTATGTTTTCTGCGCAAAAAGCCCAACCTGTGGAATGGAGCGCGTTAAAGTATACACACCCGAAGGAAACTCTCTGACATCGGACGGTATTGGAGCCTTTGCAAAAGAGATAATGGAAGCAAACCCACTATTACCTTGTGAAGAAAATGGTCGACTCAATGATATGCATATCAGAGAGAATTTTGTAGCACGTATTTATGCTTACAAACACTGGCAAATGGTCAGTGACTCTGGTTTAACAAAACACAAGTTAACAACGTTCCACAGTCATTATAAATATACCGTCATGAGCCATAATTTAGTTGCTTACAGAAAGTTAGGTCAATTACTTGCAGATGTTGACTTGCCTCTAGCCGAGAAAGCATCACAGTATATTTCGGGACTAATGGATGCGTTAAAAATCCCTGCTACGCGTAAAAACCATGTTAATACGTTGACTCATATTCAAGGATACTTCTCTAAGCATTTAGAGGCTCCACAACGTAAGGAATTATGTGAACAGATAGATGGTTATCGATTAGGTTTGTTACCTTTAATTGCGCCGTTAACATTGATTAATCACTACTTACTGCAGTATCCAAAAGATTACTTGAAAGGGCAGTCGTACTTGTCGCCATACCCTGATAGTTTGAGACTAAGATACGCTTACTAATTTAGACGCGTACTAACAATCGTCAACATTACGAAGCGGGTTTAATAAACGCACTATATTGTCCTTCTTTCGAAGGACAATTATTCATCTTGAATGTTAAAAGGAACTATTTTGTCTTCCTCTTCTTTACTAAACTCATCCCATGAAACATCTTCAAAACTGCTTTGGTTTCGTAATGACTTAAGAACTAATGATAACCCTGCATTGCAATACTTCATTAACCAATCAGATTCTGACACCACAGCTCAAGCTATTTTCTTTGTTTCCGAGCCGCAATGGTTAGCTCATCATTGGTCTGACATAAAAATTGATTTTGTAAAACGTCATGCTCAAGCTTTAGTCAGTGAACTAGCTATGTTAAATATAAATTTAACAATTGTTACTGTTGATGATTTTAATGCACAAGTCGATTATCTTAAACATTATTGCTTACAAAATAATATTACTAACGTGATCGCCAATAGTGAACTTGAAGTTAATGAGCAACAGCGTGATCTTGCTTTCTCAGAGCAGGGCATTTCATTAACGCTATTTGAAGCTGATGTTATTGTACCCAAGGGCAAAGTGCTTAATCAGTCTGGTCAAATGTATAAAGTATTTACCCCCTTTAAGCGTTCTTGGTTAGCTCATATTCGAGAATTTGGTTTCAATTATCTTGGGGATGCGACTGCTATTACTAACAGTAAAGCAATTCAAAATGAACAGGTAAATGAACAGCAAGAAAGCAAAGAATCTGATTCTATCTCTAACAAATGGCCTTTAATCAATGTGGTAATGAAAAAAGCAATGCCACAGTTTTATAGAGACAAAATATCACGTTATAAAACTAACCGAGATGTTCCTTCAATAAAAGGTACCAGTGGCCTCTCACCTTATTTAGCAGCCGGTGTATTGAGCCCTAACTATGTATTGAACTCATTATTAAACAAATTTCCAGACATCTTAATCTCAAGTGATAGTGAAGAGTTTTGTTGGTTAAATGAAATAATTTGGCGAGAATTTTATCGTCATTTGATGTTTGACCAGCCACGACTCTGTAAGCACCAATGTTTTAATGACAAATATCATCAATCAGTGTGGCCTTATGACAAGGAACTTTTTAACGCGTGGTGTGAAGGTAAAACAGGATACCCATTAGTTGATGCTGCAATGCGTCAGTTGAATCAAACGGGTTGGATGCATAATCGCTTACGTATGGTTGTTGCTAGCTTTCTTACAAAGCATCTACTACTTGATTGGCGTTTAGGCGAAAAATACTTCATGCAACATCTCATTGATGGAGATTTAGCTTCGAATAATGGTGGTTGGCAATGGGCATCGAGTACTGGGTGTGATGCACAACCTTATTTTAGAATTTTCAATCCAATTACACAGAGTGAAAGGTTTGATCCTAAAGGAACTTTCATACGTAAGTACTTACCGGAGCTAAGCAAAATACCTGATAAGCAAATTCATTTTCCACATAAATATATTAAGCAAAATCACTTATCTATTTATTGGCCTGCGATTGTTGATCATAAAGAAGCCAGATTAAATGCTTTAGCTTTCTATAAATCACACTAAATCATTATGCTAGAAGTTGTAATTTAATAAATACTCGAATATTGATACGTAACATTTGTACGTAATCCTGATATGTAACATAGCTATCAATATGTAAGATAAATACTTGTTAATGTCGTGATTGCTGTGATGCAATATTCGATATTGTAAGTTGGTAGATTACAGTAGGTTTTAATCACAGGTATATAGTTGATTTAGTTTATTCACTTACAACACTATGACTTCCATGAGTGTTATTTTGATGACGGTAAATATGATGAGCGATAAACCATTAAGCGATCAAAAATTTAAGGAGCAAGCATTAGCTTCCGAGCCACAGCAATGTGACCCTGCCACCGAAGATGAACAAAATTCAGGTACGACTCAACAACAAAATGTATTTGAGAAGGAAGACTTTGCAGTTTTAAAAGACTCCAAGTCAGATCATTCTCAAGCAATCGAATCAACAGATAATCCTGCACATCTTCCTTATTTTGACCCTCATCCTGACTGGTTAAATACATTCATGGAAGTATATCAAAACCTATCAGCCAATAACTTGATGCTATTAGAATCGATTTATGATCAACAGGTTACCTTTATCGATCCTATTCATGAAATAAATGGTTTAAAAAATTTACATCAGTACTTTGAAAATCTGTATCAAAACCTAAGCTGTTGTGACTTCAAGATAAGTAATGTGATTGCACAGCCCAATCAAGCATCGATATATTGGGAAATGACTTATCAGCATCCTAAATTAAATAAAGGCAAAGTAGTTAGTGTGTTTGGCACCTCGCACCTATGTGCTAAAAAAGGCAAAGTTATTTATCATCGTGACTATTTAGACCTTGGTGCAATGCTGTACGAACAACTTCCTTTATTTGGTCGAATAGTAAGCTGGATAAAAAATAAGGCGGCTAAATAATGGCGAATAAAAGGATACTTATTACTGGTGCCACTTCAGGTATTGGGCATTCACTTTTTGAACAATACAGTGAACTTGGTGAACAAGTTATTGCTTGTGGTAGGAACCAATTACAGCTACAGAAAATGCAAAAACTAGCTTATAAAACCTGTGCATTCGATATTACTATTAAATCAGAAATTGCTGCTTATGCTGAATCTATTGAGTCTTTAGATATATTAATTTTGAATGCAGGAAATTGTCGTTATATCGACAATGCTAAACAGTTTGATGGAGAACTCTTTGCTGATGTTGTGACTACCAATTTAATCTCATTAGGGTGGTTGCTAGAGTATTTTTTGCCTAAGGTGAAACCAGGCGGACAAGTTGTATTTATCAGCTCAAGCGCAACTATCGTGCCTTTCCCAAGAAGTGAAGCCTATGGTGCATCAAAAGCTGGTATTGATTATTTAGCTAAGAGCTTACGCCTAGATTTAGCCAAAGAAGAGATTGACGTGACTTTGGTACACCCTGGTTTTATTAAGACCCCTTTAACGGATAAAAATGACTTTACGATGCCTTTTTTATTAACCAGTGAAGTGGCAGCAACAAAAATAATCAACGCCGTTAATCAACGTAAAAAATATACTCATTTCCCGAAACGTCTTACGTTATTACTTAAATTCTTCAGTTTCCTTCCTGCTTCTATGTGGCAAAAAATTATCTTAAGAGACCAAAAATAATGAAAAATATTGCAATTATCGGTTCCGGTATTTCTGGACTCACTAGTGCTTACTTATTATCGAAAAAGCACAATGTCACTGTGTTTGAGAAAAATGATTATATTGGCGGACACACTGCCACTGTAGATATTGAAAAAGATGGTAAACCCTATGTTATCGATACAGGTTTTATTGTCTTCAATGATAAAACTTATCCAAATTACCTCGCTTTATTGGATGAAATAGGGATTGGTAAGCAAGCGACTGAGATGAGTTTTTCAGTACATAATTGTGAAACTGGCTTGGAGTATAACGGTCACAATTTAAATTCTTTATTTGCACAAAGAAGCAATTTATTTCGACCTTCATTCTGGAAGTTGGTAAAAGAGATCCTGCGCTTCAATAAATTGTGTAAGTCTATTTTTGAACAGGATATTTACCTACCAGGGTTAACACTTGGTCAGTTCCTGAATGATAATAAATTTAGTGCCTTTTTTGCTGAGCATTATATTTTACCAATGGGTGCGGCTATTTGGTCTAGTTCATTATCACAAATGGGAGAATTCGAATTTCGTTTCTTTGTGCAATTTTTCCACCACCATGGCCTGCTTAATATCGCCGACAGACCACAGTGGTATGTTGTGCCTAATGGTTCTCGTAGTTATTTAGGACCACTTTGTGAACCGTTCAAAGAGCGTATTCATTTAAACGCTAATATTACCGGTATTACCCGACGAGACGATCAAGTTCATTTGCATTTTAGCAATGTTGTTAACAATGACGAGAATGATACCGTTAGCAATAATTATATCAACACACAAACCTTTGATGAAGTAGTCCTAGCCTGCCATTCGGATCAAGCGTTAGCCTTATTGGTCGATGCAACGGAAGATGAAGACACCTTGCTATCTTCAATGCCATACAGTGAAAATTCAGTGATACTGCATACTGACGTTAGTTTACTGCCCGATAGAACCGCAGCATGGGCAAGTTGGAATTATCAATTAAGTCAAGATAGAGAGAAAGCGGCGAGTGTAACTTATAACATGAATATTTTGCAGGGATTAGAAAGCGAGCATACTTTCTGCGTTACCTTGAACCAAAAACAAGATATCGACCCAAGTAAAGTTATAAGGGAGTTTATTTACCACCATCCCATTTTTTCATCTGAATCGATTCGAGCACAGCAGCAAAGAGATCTTATTTGCGGGATTAATCACACACACTTTGCAGGGGCATATTGGCATAATGGTTTCCATGAAGATGGTGTTCGAAGCGCAGTAGAAGTTGCTAAGCGCTTTGATTGCCACCTAGATGCCTTTGCAGAAAACCGTAATTAATAGCACTCGGTATAAAAGGTTGTTCTACAACAAGGAATAAAAACATGCCTAACTCATCGCCGCTTAGCCAAAGTGCCATCTATGTTGGACAAGTTATTCATAAACGTTTTCAGCCGAGGAAGCATAGCTTTAATTCAACGTTATACATGCTCGCATTAGACGTAGATGAGATTGAAAAGAGACCAAAGAATCAAGGGATTTTTGGGTTTGCTTGGTATCATCCTTTACGATTTGTGGAAAAAGATTATCTCAGAAGTGAACCAGATTCATTATCGCGTCGTATAAAGAATAAAGTAATGCAATTAGAGGGTTACGCTGATATAGAACGGATCTTAATGGTTGTACAGGTCAGGTGTTTTGGTCTCTACTTTAGCCCAGTTAATTTTTATTTTTGTTATGACAAGCAACAACAATGTACACAGATGTTAGCAGAAGTGAGTAATACGCCTTGGAATGAAAGACACTATTATTTGGTTGATTTATTACAACAAGATGAACCTAAAATTACCGATAAAGTGTTTCAAGTTTCGCCATTTATGGATTTAGATATGAGTTATACCTGGCATATCAAAGCACCAAAAATAGACGATGATAAATTACTAATAAAAATTGAAAATAAGCGTTTCAACCAAAACACTGGGGATATAAGTAAGTTATTCGAAGCAAGTCTAGTACTGAGAAAGCAGCCTTTTACCAAACGCAATATGTTAGGTGTGTGGATCCAATTACCAATAATGACCATTAAGATCGTAACCAGTATTTATTGGCAAGCATTACGATTATTTATTAAAAAAATACCTTTTGTGGGTTATCAAAAAATCAGTTAGCTAGACAGTTTATTTTTTAGGAGAACGTAATGGAAGAAATACAAAATGTTAGTACACAAAATACGACGGGGTGGTTTGATAAACGTTGTCGTCATTTAGTCCATTCTGTATTTTCAAAGCTTAGCTATGGTCAATTAGAGTTAGTAGAAGCATCGCATAGTCAATTTTTTCCAGAAAACACTCAGTCAGACAATCATAAGGATATTATAAAAGGTAAAATTCATATCCATGACATGAGTGTTTATAAAGACTTTGTAAAAGGCGGAAGTATCGGTGTCGCTGAGGCATTCATTGCAGGTAAGTGGAGTAGTCCAAATCTGACCAATGTAATTCGAATATTTGCTAAAGCTCAGCAACAAACCGATAAATTAGAATCAAAAAAATCTTTTTTTAATAAAATTAAAAATGCTATCACGCACTGGCAAAATAGAAATACACAATCGGGTTCAAAGAAAAATATACTCGCTCACTATGACCTTGGTAATGAATTATATACTCGCTTTCTTGACCCTCAAATGATGTATTCATCAGCGATATATCCATCTCCGACAACCTCTTTAGAATATGCTCAGCTTTACAAGTTAAAAACAATATGTGAACGTTTGTCTTTAACTGAGGATGATCATTTATTAGAAATAGGCACTGGTTGGGGCGGATTAGCCATTTATGCGGCACAAAACTTTGGGTGTAAAGTAACGACTACTACTATATCTGATGCGCAGTATGAATATGCTGAGCAAAGAGTGAAAGAATTAAACTTGGAAGGTAAAATCACTTTATTGAAGAAAGATTATCGCGACCTGACGGGTACTTACGATAAAGTCGTTTCCATTGAAATGATTGAAGCGGTGGGTTATGAGTTCTTACCTAGTTTTTTCGAACAATGTAATGACCGTTTAAAAGAGGGCGGTAAACTATTAATTCAGTCAATAACTATCGCAGATCAACGCTTTGAACATTACAAAAATAATGTCGATTTCATCCAGCGTTATATTTTCCCAGGTGGTTTTTTACCGTCTGTTAATGTGTTATCAGAACAGTTAACTGAAAGTAGCGAAATGGTGATTGAAGGTTTACACGACATTGGGCTGGATTATGCTAAAACACTCGCAGATTGGCGTAGCAGTTTTCTTGATTCTTGGACTGAATTAACGCAATTTGGTTATGATGAACAGTTTAAACGCCTTTGGTTATATTACTTTGCTTACTGTGAAGGTGCGTTTTTAGAACGTTCAATCAGCACAGTGCATTTAGTTGCTCGAAAATAAAACAAGTACTGTATCACTACATACCATCAAACAAAATTAGAATACTTACTCAATATTATTGTTCTAATTTAGAAACTAAAATGCCCGAAGATTTAAAAATCTTAGGGCATTTTTTTCAAATATTTTTACTGAACTTTTTACTAAAATTTTTACTAAAAATTAGGCGTTTTGCCAGCAGTTAATCGCTTCTGCAACTGTAAACTTACCTTCTAGTAAAGCACGTCCTACAATCATACCTTGAGCACCAGATCGAGCTACATCAGCAATATCATCCAAAGAACCAATACCGCCAGATGCTTGCCAAGAGACGCTAGGGAAAGCAACTACCATCTCTTTGTAAAGGTCGACATTAGAACCTGTTAATGTGCCATCTTTAGAAATATCAGTACATAAAACATGCTTTAAACCTACTTTCAGATAGATTTCTAGTAAAGATTCAATTGTCTGGCCGCTGTCTTCTTGCCAGCCAGATACAGCAACAATTTTATTACCTTGTGCATCGATATTGATATCAAGCGCTAATACAATATGCTCCGGCCCGTATTTTTCCATCCAACCCGCGACCATTTCAGGTTCTTTAACGGCAGTTGAACCGATAACAACACGGTGAGCGCCTGCATCTAATAAACCTTTAACATCTTCTTCTGTACGAACCCCACCACCAATTTGTACTTTAGCAGGCGTATTCTTAATCAAACTTTCGATCACAGTTAATTGACGTTTAGTAATATCTTTAGCGCCATCTAAATCAACAAGGTGTAACCAGTTAGCGCCTTGTTCATTGTAAATAGTGTATAAGCTTTGTGGATCATCGCTGTACACCGTTTTTTGATCGTAATCACCTTGGTATAATCGCACAACTTTACCATCGATAAGATCAAGTGCTGGAATAATCATTTTAAAGCTCCAAAAAGTTTTTGATTAATTGAGCGCCTGCTTTTCCTGAGCGCTCTGGATGAAATTGTACACCGTAAAAATTATCTTTATTCACAGCGGCAGTGAATGGTGAACCGTATTCACAACTTGCGATGGTGTTTTCGTTAACAGGTAACGCATAACTGTGCACGAAATAAAAGTAACTGCCTGCAGGAATGTCTTTAAACAAAGGCTCGTCTAATTTAGGCGTGATTTGATTCCAACCCATGTGAGGAGAACGTAAAGGAGCGACATCCATTTTTTCAACGTAACCATCAACTAAGCCTAATGTATCTATCATCGCTTGATCGCCAAAACCTTCTTCACTACCTTGCGCAAGCATTTGCATACCTAAGCAGATACCTAAAACAGGCTGAGTTAGCTTTTTAATTTCATTAACTAAATTGCGTTCAATTAAGTTTGCCATAGCTTCTTTTGCAGTACCAACACCGGGCAAAAATAGTTTATCAGCCTGTTGTAAAATAGCTGGGTCTTTACTGACGGTAACTTCGTAACCTAAACGCTCAATTGCAAATCGTACCGATGATAAGTTAGCGCAACCAGTATCAATAATAACTATCATAAAACACCTTTACTTGATGGCAAGTCAGTACCAATGATCTGTATACTTTGACGCAAAGTACGGCCAAATGTTTTAAATAAACCTTCCACCATGTGGTGCGCATTACCATTTTCAACTTCTAAATGAATGGTTGCACGCATTGCTTGTGCTAGTGAATAGAAAAAGTGCTCAACCATTTCTGTAGACATAGTGCCCACTAATTCACGTGGAAAGTTAGCTTTAAATTTGAGGAAAGGGCGACCAGATAAGTCTAAAGTACAACTTGCTTTGGTTTCATCCATTGGTAATACAAAACCAAAACGGCCAATACCACGTTTGTCACCTAGTGCTTTATCTAATGCTTCACCTAGCGCTAATGCAGTATCTTCTACACTATGGTGGTCATCGATATGCAAGTCACCTTTGACGCTAACATTCATTTGGAATCCTGCGTGCGTAGCAATTTGATCCAACATATGGTCAAAGAATCCCATACCTGTATCTATTTTATTCTCGCCTGTTGTGTCTAAATCAACAAATACATTAATATCTGTTTCTTTGGTAGTACGAGTCACCGATGCGGTGCGGCCTAGGGTCGTTAATTGTTGGACTATTTTTTTCCAACCTAAGGTTTCTTTATTATAAAGAATACCGTTAATACCCATATTATCAGCAAGACCGATATCAGTATGACGGTCACCAATAACATACGAATGTTTGTGGTCAATTCGACCAGACTGTAAATACTCTTTAACCATACCTAAGTGTGGTTTACGACAGCTGCAATTATCTTCAGGGAAATGAGGGCAAAGTAGGGTTGCTTCAAACTTAACACCCTGTGATGCAAATATTTCCATCATTTTGTTTTGGGGAATATCAAAGTCACTTTGTGGGTAACTATCTGTGCCTAAACCATCCTGGTTAGAAACAATTACCAAGATATAACCAGCATCTTGTAAAGTTAATAAACTCGGAATCACATAGGGTTCAAAAACCAGTTTATCCAAGCTATCAACCTGTTTATCACTAATAGGTTCATCAATTAAGGTGCCATCGCGATCGATGAATAGAAATTTTTGTGTACTCATTTTTGTTCCCTACAGTGAGTTTAAAGTCTTTAATGTTCTGCTCATTTCATCACTGTTACCAATGGTGATACGAACACAATTTTCTAAACGAGGTTTGTTTGCAAAGTCGCGCATGATGATGCCATCGTCAGCAAAAGCTTGAAATACCTTTGCAGAGTCCTTAAAACGTACCAATAAAAAGTTTCCAGTTGTTGGGAATACCTCTGTTACGCAGTCCAGCTTACGAACTGCATTGGCTAATACTTGACGGTTATTATTTAATACAACAACACGGTCTCGCATTATTTCTAAGCCATCACTAGACAATGCTTGAGCTGCAATTTGAGCAACCGGGCCGGGCACTGGGTAAGGTGCTATCACTTTACCCATCATCTCGATCACAGAAGTTTGCGCTAAGGTGAAACCACAACGAATTGATGCTAATGCAAATGCCTTAGACAACGTTCTAGTGATCACCAAGTTTTCATGCTCAGCAATCAGGTCGGTTTGGCTTAATTCAGGACAAAACTCAATATAAGCTTCATCTGCGACTATTAATGCTTTACCTGCCGTTGCCGTTAATAACTTAGCCAGTTTTTGTTTATCTAGCATGTTACCAGTTGGATTATTCGGTGCACATAAGAAGACAATTTTAACTTGTCCATTTGATGCGAGTACTGCCGCTTCAACAGCCTCATAGTCAACATCAAAGTTTGCTTGTAATGCAACCTGCTGTATACCAACGCCACAGGTTTCAGCGCTGATCGCATACATACCGTAAGTAGGTGGACAGATCAAAATGCTATCAATTTCAGCTTCACAAAATGTTCTTATTAATACTTCAATACTTTCATCGGCACCACGAGTGGTAAGGATTTGGTTTGAGTTTAGTTTTGCATAAGCTGCGTAGGCATTAATAATTTGTGGCGGTTGAAATTCTGGATAACGATTTAGATTGGATGAATCAAGTTGGTAGGTACTGCAATCGGGTGCTTCGTTAGCATTAAGCCAAACATCACCACGGCCACCAATTCGGCGTGCAGAAAGATAAGGTGTTAATGCTTGCACTGTTTTTCTAGCAAGCTGCTGAATAGTACTCATCGATGATAGTTTCCTAAAATAAAGCCTTTAAATAATACCTTTAAATAATAGCCTGAACCGCAAAGCTTCAGGCTATCAAATGACCTATTGCTGCTGTAGTTTTTCCATACGTATAGTCACCGCACGTTTATGTGCAGTCAAGCCTTCAGCGGCTGCTAAACAAGTTACAGCAGGGGCGAGGTTGCGTAACCCTTCCTGCGTTAACTCTTGGACTGTATAACGCTTCACAAAGTCAGCTAATCCTAAACTTGAATAGGTTTTAGTGTAACCGTAGGTAGGTAATACATGATTAGTACCACTGGCATAATCACCTACTGACTCTGGTGTCCATGCACCTAAGAAAATAGAACCGGCATTTTTAAGCAAAGGTTGTAATGTTCTTGGTTGCTCGGTTTGTACAATTAAATGTTCTGGTGCATAAAGGTTTGAAATAGTGATAGCTTGCTCAATATCTTTACAGACGATACTAACGCTATTTGCAATCGCTTTTTCAGCAATTTCACGTCGCTCTAATAAAGCAAGCTGCGTTTCTATTTCATGCCCTGTTTGCTCTGCAATTTTTGCACAGGGCGTGACTAAAATAGTTTGTGAATCATGACCATGTTCAGCTTGTGATAATAAGTCTGAAGCAATAAAAGATGGATCTGCATCTTTATCTGCAATTACCAATACTTCAGAAGGGCCTGCGGGCATATCAATGGCTGCGCCTGCAAAGTCATTACTGACTTGACGTTTTGCTTCTGTTACAAACGAATTACCTGGTCCAAAAATCTTATCCACCGGTTTAATAGTTTCAGTTCCGTAGGCTAAAGCTGCAATAGCTTGCGCACCACCTACGGAATAAATTTCATTAACACCACATAGTGATGCCGCGTATAAAATTTCATCTGCAAGCGGCGGTGGAGAGCACAGCACTAATCTTGTGCAACCTGCAATTTGAGCAGGAGCTCCAGTCATAATTACCGTAGAAGGCAATGGTGCACTGCCACCAGGAATATACAAACCAACTGATTCAATTGCCTGGGTATGCATCTCGCATACAACACCTGGCATTGTTTCAACGCGGATCACATCTTGCTGTTGTGCTTTATGGAACTTAACGACTTGTTCATAAGCTACCGTAATCGCATTTTTGATATCACTACCGAGGCGCTTGGTCGCGGCTTCAATATCCGTTTGCGTTAATGTGAAATTATCACCACTTAATTTGTCAAAACGTTTAGTGTACTCAATTAATGCTTGATCACCATGTTGACGAATATTAGAAATAATTTCAGAAACAGTAGAGGTTAAACCTGAAGAATCTGCCATTGCAGGGCGAGCAAGTAATTTAACTTGCTGTTCAGGTGTTAGTTGTTCCCAATTGACCGTTTGCATTGCCATTTTTGGATTACTCCATCATTTTTTCAATAGGTAATACTAGAATTGAGCTTGCACCTAATGCTTTTAATTGCTCCATTGTTTCCCAGAAAAGATTCTCTTTACTGACCACGTGTAATGCAACATGATCTTCACTACCCGCTAATTCCATCACCGTTGGTAAGTCAGAACCAGGTAATAGATCAGTAATCGCAGCAAGGTTAGCTTTTGGTGCATTTAGCATAATATATTTAGATTCTTTTGCCGTTTGAACACCATCAATTCGAGTAAGAATACGGTCTACTAAATCTTGCTTTTCGTCCGTTAAAGGTTTATTGCGTTGCATTAATACGGCAGTAGAGCGGTAAATCACTTCAACTTCTTTTAAACCATTCGCTTCAAGTGTTGCACCCGTTGAAACTAAATCACAGATTGCATCGGCTAAACCTGCTCGTGGTGCAACTTCAACTGAACCAGTTAGCATACAAGAGGTGTAAGGTACGTTAGCTTCAGCCATGAAACGTTTTAGGATATGTACATAAGTTGTTGCAATGCGAAGGTTTGCTAAAGATTGAACACCTTGATAATCAAAGTCATTGTCAACAGCTAGAGAGAAACGACATTCACCAAAGGCTAATTCTTTCACTACTTTATGCGCAGTCGGTTCGTTAGCAACTTTACGCATCATGCTTTCTTCTTCAAGCACGTTTTGACCAATAAAACCTAAATCAACAACACCATCCATTACTAAGCCTGGGATATCGTCATCGCGCACGCGTAGGATATCAATTGGCATATTGTCACTGTGTGCGATTAAACGTTGGGTATTTAAATTAACTTTAATTCCACAGGCTTTTAATAATTTAACTGTATCGTCACTTAAACGACCTTTTTTTTGTATTGCGATTCTTAAACGTTGCTCTGACATAAACTCATTTCCTTGCATTTAAAACTAAAAAACCCTCGGGAGATTTACTTCCGAGGGTTTAAATTTGGGTAACCACTGGAAGCACATAACATCTCTTCCAAGAAAAATCCTGAAAGATTAGGTAATATGATGGTGATGTGCTTTCAGATTTACTTTCTTCATTGTGATTAAAACTCTGTAATTTAATTGACACTAAGCCTACCAATCTCAATCCAAAATGTGAAACTATTTTTGTACATATCTAAGACCAAATTGGAATAATTATGCAAAAACTTTGATTATTCACCCGTTATAGATTCATTTTCACTATTTTGTGCATCTATTTGTTCTAATTTTGCTCTTTCAGCTTTAGAAATATATTTGCCCTTTGTATTGGGTGCTGCTTTTGCATTAATCTTTTTCATGCGTTTTTTGAGGATACTATTTAGTTTCTTTTTGCGATTCATGTTAAAACCCTTATTAATATGAGTTGTATTGTAAAGAGTCTAGGGATAAATTCAAAGTTCAATTTGATAACAATGACAATCCATTTATCTATCAATGCACACAATCTGAATAGGGAGGGAATATGAGCCAACATCTCATTAATGACTTCATTAACAGAACCTATGTGTTTAAACCTTTCCAAACCAATAAAATGTCCACTGGTAAAGTGGTTAAATATCAAGCATCCAACCGTAATAATAATGCCTCACCTGAAGATATAGAAGAAAGTGTACACTTTCTGAAACCTATCACAGCCACTAAAAAAACAGATCAGGATGAAAAGCCAGAAACAAAACATATCGACATCACCATTTGATGGTTAAATTTTGTATTTAAGGAATAAGTAAACTTAACTATATCCAGAAATTATATTCAGTGACTGTTTTCAGAAACTATATTCAGTGACTATAGCTGAATCACTTATTGTTTTTACGTTGATGGTAATTAGATAATCCAGTTGGAATGACTTTCGGAAATTTCTTAGTTGATTTGATTAAATGCTTAATAGCTAACACGGGGTGTCTAAGCAACATTTTAGGGCCAGCGTAACGCATCACCACTTGTGCTTGTTGCCTAAATTGAGGTTTGTAACAGTGAATAGGGCAGTGCTTGCAAGCAGGTTTGTTATCACCATATACACATCTATCTAATTTTTGTTGTGCATGTTCAATCAGAGCTAAACATTGTTCACAAACACAATGCTGATGGTGTGCTTTACAATAAATCGTCGTCATCGCTCGAATGGTGTTGAGTTCGACGGCTAAATGACCTGTTAATAAAACTGCCTTTTTTTGCTCTGCCATTATGTCCCCGTAGTCGTTTCCCGTTGTGATGGTATGCTTTAGTGAACGCTATTGCTTCAGTAATCGTAGCGGATCTTACGAGTAAAAACTGTTTGTGTTTTACTGCGCACTAAAGCATGTTCAGTTTAAGATTATTAACGTAGAATATTATACATTATTCAACGGCAGAGCTTAATAAATTGATTGCTTCATTTTTTTCATCAACAGGCGCACTTGCCAATATTCTTCCTCACTTTATTGGTCGTGACTCACAAGTTAAAATGGCCGAGTCCGTTGACCTAGCAATTAAACAACAAAGTTCTTTAGTAGTCGAAGCAGAAACGGGTACAGGCAAAACCTTTGCTTATTTAGCACCTGCGCTATTGAATTTAGATAAAAGCTTAGGGCAAAAACTAGTTATCTCAACGGGCAGTAAAGCGTTACAAGAACAATTATACTTAAAGGATCTTCCTCTTCTATTACAAGCCACTAGTTTCACTGGACATTGCACCTTATTAAAAGGTCGCGCGAACTATCTTTGTATTGAACGACTTAACCGTTTCATGCTTGAAACTCGTTTCAAACAACCCAATCTGCATAGTGAATTAGTCGCAATTAAAGATTGGTCTATTAGCACGGGGACCGGTGATATTGCAGAAGTTGATGATTTGCCTGAAGATGCAATGATCATTCCTTCAATCACCAGCAGTAATGATAACTGTCTCGGTAAAGAATGCCCAAGTTATGAAGATTGTTTTGTTGTAAAAGCTCGTACTAAAGCAATGGATGCAGATGTTATCGTTATTAATCATCATCTGTTTTTTGCCGATTTAGCAGTGAAAGAGACAGGCTTTGGTCAATTAATTCCAGAAGCAGATTGTTATGTGTTTGATGAAGCCCATCAGCTGCCAGACATCGCCAGTCAATATTTTGGTGAAACCTTATCAAGTAAGCAACTTACAGAACTAGCCAAAGAAATCGATTTTGTCTATCGCACCGAATTAAAAGAAGCAAAACAGATGGCAAAAGCGGCAGAGCAATTACGAGCTGCATCTTTAGATTTCAGGCTAGCCTTTGCAATAGAAAAAGGCTCGGGTAGTTGGCGAGATAAAAGTAAAGATCGCGCTATGCAAATGCATGTTACACGTTTACAACAAGTAATGACCTTTTTAAAACAAGTATTGACCGAGCGTTTGGGTAAAAGCGAAGTATTAGATCACTGTTTTGAAAAAATTAATCAATACAGTTTATTGTTTGAACGTTTAAATAACACCCACGAAAGCGGTTTCAGTTATTGGTATGAATGTACTAAGCAACACTTTTCATTGAATATTACGCCGCTTAGTGTCGCCACTCGTTTTCAAACAGAGTGTCAAAAAAAGCAAGCTAGTTGGATATTCACCTCCGCGACTTTGTCAGTCAAAGGCGAGTTTAAACATTTTACTCAGTTACTTGGGTTAACTGCGGCTAATTGCTTACAATTAAGCAGTCCTTTTGATTATGCAACACAGAGCCTTTTTGTGGTTCCTCGATTAATACCTGAACCAGGCACTCCTGGATTAGCGACAAAATTAGTTGATATGCTATCGCCTGTTATTAATGCCAGTAAAGGACGTTGTTTTTTCCTCTGTACCAGTCATTCGATGATGAATCAGCTCGCACAAGCTTTTCGTGAATCGTTAACTTTACCCGTCCTATTGCAAGGTGAAAAAAGTAAACAAGCCCTGTTAGATGAGTTTATTAATCACGGTAACGCACTATTGGTGGCAACGGGCAGTTTTTGGGAAGGGGTTGATGTACGCGGACAAACGTTATCCTGTGTGATTATCGATAAAATTCCCTTTGCATCGCCTGAAGAACCTTTGTTAAAAGCGCGCATGGAAGATGCAGAGTTAAAAGGCGGAGATCCGTTCTTTGACGTACAATTGCCACAAGCGGTGATCACCTTGAAACAGGGGGTTGGGCGTTTAATTAGAGCGGAACAAGACAAAGGTGTGTTAATTGTTTGTGATACCCGTTTAGTGAGTCGAAAATATGGCAATCTCTTCCTTAATAGTTTACCTTGCATGCCGCGAACTAGGGACCTTAACAAGGCAATCGATTTTCTTACTTTAATTGAATAAATTAATCGAATAAACTAACGCCTTTTTCAATGGCTCGTTTGTAACTAGTATTACCAAAATGCTTTAACACACAAACGGCCAAAAAATCGACAAGCTAATTCTTAATATCGATTTCTAATGCTTTTTATAATTTATAGTAGTTTTTAAAATGTGAGTTCTTAAAACAAAACTAATTAGAACAATCTTATTTAGAACGGTACTACTTACAAAGGTACTGCTTAAAAAGGAACTACTTAAAACAATATTTTGTGCCTAAGCACATAAAAAATTTAACTTAATGACGGTATACATCAGTTATTTAACCGTAACGCCGGCCACTTTTTCATATTCATTAAATAGGCAATTTATGTCATCTTCATACAATATTCTGTGCATTGATTCTTCAACAGAAGCATGTTCGGTTGCAGTGTCAACTAAACAGGCAACCATTTTTCAACGCTTTATGCTGGCTCCTCGCGAACATACTCAACGTATATTACCAACCGTTGATGAGGTGATTAAAGAGGCAAACTTATCCTTAGCAGATATTGATGTGATTGCTTATGGGCAAGGTCCAGGGAGTTTTACTGGCGTTAGAATTGGAATCAGTATCGCCCAAGGACTGGCATTTGGCCTAGAAAAGAAAATGGTAGGTGTTTCAACGTTACAAGCAATGGCTCAGGAAGCATTAACCCTTAGTACGAGTGAGCAAGCAAACACAGCAGTTGAACATATTTATGCGGCTATTGATGCTCGTATGGGCGAAGTGTATTTTGCTCATTACCTAAATGTAAATGGCATCATGGAATTACAGGGCAAAGAAACGGTAGTGAAACCACTGGACTTGATCAATTCAATGTCTGAAACAGGTCAATCTATTCAACAAAATAGCTTATTAGTCGGTACTGGATGGGCGGCATATCCTGAGTTATTAAACGCATTTCAAGCCAGTCATGTTTCTGATGTTTTATACCCTAATGCTGCATTTATGTTGCAATCTGCTTGTGAATTAATCGCTGATAACGCTGCAGTGCATCCTGAAAATGCAACGCCGGTCTATTTACGTGACACTGTGACGTGGAAAAAACTACCAGGTCGTGAATAATTGTCTATAATGCAACTATAAAAGTTCAGATAGAAATAACATCCACTTAGAGGTAGTTCTAATAACCTATGGCCATTTATAATAATGTTGCAATGACAAATAACCCAATTAACACGGGTAAATTGTCGCAAGTTAAAAAAAATGAAAATACGCCACCCGTTAGCGAAATTAGTCCTGTCTCTAAGAAATCTGATTCAACTGAGTTTTCTTTAATCCTTTCTTCAGAACAGCAACAGTCGATCAATGACACCATCGGTTATGACCAGCCAAGTGCTAAAGGGCGTGGCGCATTAGATGCATACCATCAAGTAGCGACACAAGAAAAACGAGAACAAGTGATTGATAGCATGAGCTTTCATTTTGTAGTTTAACTAACGTTATCCAGTATTAACTACCGCTAAATTGAACCTTAAATTTATATCACAGTCTATCAACTCCACTATTTATAATCTCTTAGGTAAATTATGTTGCGTCATTTTATACTGTCACTTACTTTATTATTTGCTATCTCTCCCTTTAAATCTTTTGCTGAGACTTACCCGATTCCACTTTCACTGGCGCAAATCGATGTGCTGGCGACTTTAATCTGGGAAAATGAAGGTGCGGGTAAAAAGGAGCATCTTACGGTATGGAATAGAAATGAAGATTTTCCTTCGATGGGGATCGGGCATTTTATTTGGTACCCAACGGTAAAAAAAGGGCCATACATCGAACAATTCCCAGCTTTACTTGATTATATTACTAGTAATGAAGTCCCTGTACCTAAGTGGTTAATTAACGCAAAAACAGCTCCTTGGAAAACAAGAGAAGAATTTTATCGTGAGTTTAACAATGAAAAACTGACTCAATTAAGACAATTAATGCAAGATACTGCTGCATTACAAGCTCAGTTTATTATTCAACGCTTAGAAAAGGGTATTCCTGCGATCTTAGCGAATAGCACTAAACAACAAAGAGTTAAAATAAATCAAAGTTTAGACGCATTAAAAGCAACACCTGAAGGTATTTTTGTTTTATTAGATTATATTAATTTTAAGGGCGAGGGCACTTCCGATAAGGAAAAATATCAAGGTCATGGCTGGGGCTTAAAACAAGTGTTGTTAGCGATGCCTGAAAAAACAGATAATATATTACGTAGCTTTGCTTTGGCCGCCGATGAAATGCTTACAAGACGTGTTAAAAATGCACCTAGAGATGAGCTAATGTGGTTAAAAGGATGGAGAGTACGTATTCATCATTATCCCTCATTAAACATTACCTCTAGTAACATTCAATAATATAACCGAATTTTAGCAAGTAATTGATCTGATTAAATATTCTTGGTATTCATGCCAAGAGTTGCTGATTGTTCCTTGCAACTTATCAATAATTTCCTCTTTATTAATGCAATAGTTGACAGTATTAACTTTCTGATTTCATCCTTTTGTCATTATTTGAGTGTTGATTTTTCCATTTTTTCTATACAATAATGAAAATTTCATTAATAAATACCCAATAATACAAGGTCCTATTATGTTATATCGAGTTATGCGCAGTTTATTATTCAAAATGAATCCAGAAAAAGCGCACGATCTTTCAATTAAGCAGCTCAAATTAACGCACGGTACATTATTAGATCTTCTATACCGCCAAAAAGTACAACATCGCCCAGTGCAAGTAATGGGATTAACGTTTCCTAATTCACTTGGCCTGGCTGCTGGTCTTGATAAAAATGCTGAATGTATTGATGCCTTTGGTGCAATGGGTTTCGGTCATATTGAGGTGGGGACGGTGACACCAGTTGGTCAACCTGGAAACCCTTCTCCTCGTATGTTCCGTGTATTAGAAGGTGAGGGGATCATCAACCGTATGGGGTTTAATAATGACGGTGTAGATAATCTCATTGAAAATGTAAAAAATAGTAATTTTAAAGGTGTGATTGGCATAAACATTGGTAAAAATATTAATACGCCAGTGGAACAGGGCAAGCAGGATTATTTGCTGTGTATGGATAAAGTTTACGCACACGCATGTTATATCGCAGTCAATATTTCATCTCCAAATACACCGGGATTACGTTCTTTACAATATGGTGAAGCATTAGATGACTTATTAGATTCCTTAAAAACACGCCAACAAGAACTTTCGGAAAAACATGGTAAATATGTACCTATTGCATTGAAAGTAGCGCCAGACTTAAGTGACGAAGAAATTGAATCTATCGCTCAATCATTATTGAAATACAAAATAGATGGGTTAATTGCAACCAATACAACCTTAGACCGTGAAATGGTTAAAGGTATGTCGCATGCTTCAGAAGCAGGTGGTTTGAGTGGAAAACCGGTACAAAGTAAAAGTACTGCCGTGATAGCTAAATTTGCACAACATCTTAATGGCCAAATTCCAATCATCGGTGTTGGCGGTATCGATAGCGTTATCGCAGCAAAAGAAAAAATTAATGCCGGTGCAAGCTTGGTGCAAATTTATTCAGGTTTTATTTATCAAGGCCCACCATTAGTTAAAAATATCGTTAACTATATTTAAAATAAGGCCACCAAGTAAACGCCATAATCATGTTGCTTAGCGATTAAAAACAGCAACGTGATATATCTTCGACTCTTGAAATAAGAGTCATTGCCCCAAGTATTTAACATTACTTTATTATTGGCGCGTTATTAATGGTACTTTATTAGTGGGCTTTACCTTTTTATATATAAGGTTAAGTGATAGTTATAGAACATGAGGAGAAAGTAATGGATTATATTCCAAAAGCAGAATGGCAATGGGTCTTTGACCTGCAACAGGGAAAGTTATCTGTTGTAGACCGTGAGCGAACTTTCCCCATTGTTTACGAAACTAATATGTTACGTTTACGAGAAAGCCAAGTGTTGTCGTTTACCGTAGATGATGTGTCGCGTTATATTGAATTATTTGAAAGTGAATCATTAAGTCACTTTGAAGAGTCTCTGCGTTGTAAGATAATCTTACATTTAATCGCGATAGATCTGTTTCATAAACCAATGATGCCTAAAAGTTGGTTATTTCAAACATCAGAACATCAACAAACTCAATATAATAACGGTGAGTTAGCCATGTTAACAACCTCTGGCATGCCTGAGTCTGCTAAGTATATGGTATTAGAACAACAGGATAACTTTTGTTTGTGCATGCTATTTGACGAAATACATAATTTTTCTAATGGAAAAATATTTAAACAATTCCAAATTATTAAAGTCACCGCTGATAAATTAACGCCATGTTTAGAATCGCAACCACAGGAATGGGTTTCGTTTCAAAATGCAGGCTAACCTTGCTGTTAACTTTTCATTTTAATTTTGCAATAAAAAACCGCTTATAAAGCGGTTTTTTGTTAATGCTTACTATTTTTATTAATGGTTACTATTTGAGTTCACTCTATTTGGCTTATAAAAAAATAAGCGAAATAAATCACTTCAAAGGTTAATCATTAATCGTTACGTTTAGTTACTTCTAATAAATGGTAACCAAATTGTGTTTTAACTGGACCTTGTACTTCACCCACTGGCGCACTGAATACAACTTTATCAAATTCAGGAACCATCATACCTGGACCAAATTCACCTAAATCACCACCTTGTGCACCCGATGGGCAAGATGAATGTTGTTTAGCAATTGAAGCAAAATCAGTACCTGCTTCGATTTCATTTTTTAATGTTAAGCATTGTTCTTCAGAGCTAACTAATATGTGACGTGCTTGAGCTAAAGCCATGGTAATTCCTTAAATGGTATAAAAGAGCATGATTGTAACGGCAGAAGATATAAGGTGCAAATGTCAGTGGTCAGAGTAATGTATTTTTTATAAATTATATTGGTTTTATTACTTGCATATTGCAAATAAAGTCATATTATGTCAAAAAGATTGTTATTTATTGCTCACTTATCACGCGTAAGTAACATCAACAAAAGCCACTGTTCGTGGCGTATTATTTATTAATTGAGGTCAGCATGAAACGTATTGCATTATTTTTATTAACTAACTTAGCCGTTATATTAGTGTTAGGTATTGTATTAAGTATTGTTTTTTCAGTTACTGGCATGGACTCTCGAAGTATCGGTGGGTTATTGGTGCTAGCAACCGTATTTGGTTTTGGTGGTTCTTTCATCTCATTAGCTATGTCCAAGTGGATGGCAAAGCGAAGTACAGGTGCTGTCGTTATTACTTCCCCTAGTAATGATACTGAACGTTGGTTACTAGAAACAGTAACAAAACAAGCTAAACAAGCGGGTATTAAAACACCTGAAGTGGCAATTTATAACGCACAGGATATGAATGCCTTTGCCACCGGAATGAAAAAGAATGATGCGTTAGTAGCAGTTAGTACTGGCTTGTTACAGCAAATGACACGTGATGAAGCCGAAGCCGTTTTAGCCCATGAAGTTAGTCATGTGGCAAATGGAGATATGGTAACGCTTGCGTTAATCCAAGGCGTAGTTAACACCTTTGTTATTTTCCTAGCACGCGTTATAGGTGGGTTAATTGACAATGCGATGCGTAATAACAATGAAAATTCAGGACATGGTTTCTCTTATTACATCATTGTATTTATATTAGAGATGGTATTTGGTGTACTTGCAAGCACGATTGTTATGTACTATTCACGTCAACGTGAGTTTAAAGCTGATTCAGGCTCTGCTTCACTGGTCGGTAAAAATAAGATGATTGCCGCATTACAAAAATTACAAAGAACATCAGAGCCACAGCTAGAGGGTAGCTTAATGGCATTTGGTATATCGGGTAAAAAGAAAAGAAGTTTATTTATGTCACATCCTCCCTTAGAAGATCGTATTAAAGCATTACAAAATAGTCAGATGATGTAACTTTATGAAAGGAATCAAAGTATGGAGGTAGGAAGATATTAAAGGTGTAAGGAGAATGCTGTGCTAGGTACATTTAGACCTGTCATCAGTTGATTACACCGGTAGTTAATTTTTTGTATTTTGATCCGCAACCCGTATTTATAGCGCGTAACTTGTTACGCGCTATTTTTTTATCTGTTTTACTGTAAAATCAATGCTCTCCTAATTAATCTGATGTACTCGTTATGAATATCTATATCGACAAATGCCTAAAAATTGTCAGCTCTCTATGCCTTACTCTGTTTATAGTGGCATGTACTCCGTATCAAAAGCCGCTGACTATTGGTGCCGCACCTTGGCCAAATTTTGAGTTTGCTTTTTTGGCCGGTGAACTTGGCTACCTAGATAAAGATAAATATTCATTACTTGAACTGACTTCCCCTACTAGTGTCATTCAAGCTTTTCAGACAGCTAAACTCGATGTTGCTTTTCTTTCATTGGATGAAGTTTTGACGCTAGTAGCTTTAGGAATTGATTTAAAAATAGTCTCAGTGATTGATCGTTCTAGAGGCGGGGACGCGTTAATAGCAAAGCCAGAAATCAAAACACTGGAACAATTAAAATGGCATTCTATTGGTTATGAAAACAAAGCAGCAGGTGCCTTGCTATTAGATAAAGTTTTTTCGTTAACAGAGTTAAATAATCAAACAGTACAACTCTTTGAAGTCAAACAAAATGAGCTTAAAGATGCTTATTTACGAGGCGATATAGATGCCTTAATTGTTAAAGAGCCGGTAAAACAACAATTATTAGCATTGGGCGCAAGAGAACTTATTAACTCTAAATCCTTAAGTTTACCTATTATTAATCTTATGGTCGTCCGGGGTAATTTGGACCAAGAAAAAGAAGTGCAAATAACACACTTTCTAAAACAGTTTTACCGTGCTCAAGCATTCTATGAAGATCATACCGCGGAGGCTTTAGCCAGCATGTCAGTAAGGTTACAACTATATCCTTATATTCTAAAAAATGCCTTTGCGAATACGCATTTTATTCCTCCCAAAGAGGCGTTAATGCTCTTATCTGGTTCGCCTTCAAATATGCAATTGAGAGCAGAAGAATTAAGTAAGTTGATGAGTGATAGAAGGATGTTAAGTCAAATACAAACAAACCTAGCCACGCTAATATCAACACGTATCTTAGAGCAGGCAATTTATGAATAAAATTCGTAGAGTTTCACTATTAATTATATTGCCCGCAATATTTCTAAGTATATTTTTTGTTTTTCAAACAATGATCTTTATTCAAGATTTTCGTCAAAGTCAAGACCAGCTATATGTTGAAGCAGAGCAAGATATCAAAGGCTTAGCTGGGCAATTACAAACTTCACTGTCCAATGCATTAATGCGCCTTGAAAAGGCGCGTGCGCAAGATTTTGTATCCACCGCTGCATTAAATGAGAACGTACAAACGGTCGCAGTGGTAGACAAAAATCAACAAATTATTCTCAGTAATAACTTCCGTGAAAAATACATGTTTTCAAAACTACAACTTGAACGTTATGAAGGTGCCGTATTAAATCGTGTTATTAATGATAATGAAATAGTAGTCAAATACTTCAAACAAAGTAAAGAGTTAGTGGTTTATGCCCCTTTACAGATGATCTCTAAAGGTAACAGCTTAAACCGTAAATTTAATGGCATTATTTTTATACGCTATTCATTAGAGAGTGCCTACAGTGAGCTAGCACACAGTAAACTCATTGAACTCATTAAGCAGTGTGCCTTATTATTGCTGACGGTTAGCTTATCCGTATATTCACTCAATCGATTGGTGATAGTGCCACTTAAACGCCTTGTAAATGAGATGCGTAGCTATGACTTAACAAGCCTATCTGAATTAACTGAAAAAGGTGTTGGCGAAATAGGTTTTTTACAGCGTGCTTTTTCTGAATTAATTGTCGATGTGTCCGATAACATGAACGAACTAGCGGGTAGTGAGCAACGTTTATTATATGCACTTAGAGGCGCACGAGACGGGGTATGGGACTGGGACATAAAACAGGATCAGGTCTTTTTTTCCAACCGTTGGAAAGAGATATTAGGCTATCAACCAGAAGATATAAAAGCAGACATTATAGAATGGGAAACTCGCATTCATGAGGATGACCTTTACAATGTGTTTAATGATTTTTGTGAGCACTTTGTTGGTCGAGATTCATTTTTTGAAAACTCCCATCGAATCCGCTGCAAAAATGGTGATTACCGTTGGGTATTAACGCGAGGTCAAACGGTATCATGGGATAACAAAGGTAACCCGCTACGTGTGATCGGCACTATGACTGATGTTTCTGCCTACAAGGTGTTACATACCTCAATTAAATATCAGACACAGTATGATGAAGTAACTGAATTGCCGAATCGGACAGGTTTAATCTCTCATATTTCAGATGAAAATATCAGACAGCAAAACAATGGATTATTTGGTGCGTTAATCGTCATTGATGCCCAACAGTTTTCAGCGATTAATGAGCTTGATGGTAATCACAAAGGAGAACAATTATTAAGTTTAATTGCCAGACGATTAGAAAAACTCATTAGTGTGCCTGATTATGTTGCACGTCTTCGAGGTTGTGAGTTTGTCGTCGTCTTATCTGATTTACACTCAGACCGTGAACATGCGGCTCAAATATCAATGCGCTTTGCTGAGCAAATAGCATTAACACTCAAACAGCCGTTTAATTTAACCAGTGAAAAGTTAACCTTAAAATTTGCCTACGGTATTACACATTTCCCAAGTGAAGGATTGCAAGCTGAAGACATACTTCGCCAAGCAGCAATGGCAATGAAAACAGCGCAAGATAACCCTTTAAGTAATATTAGCTTTTTTGCAAAAGCAATAGAGGAAAAAATTAATCGTACACATCAATTACAAAGCAAAATACGTCAAGGATTGGATAACAATGAGTTTACGCTTTGCTTTCAACCTCGTACTAACAGTAATGGCAACTTAGTTGGGGCAGAAGCCCTTTGCCGTTGGTATCAAGGTAATAACACTTGGGTTGAACCCGCAGATTTTATCCCTGTAGCAGAAGAGTCTGATTTGATTATTCCCCTAGGGGAGTGGGTTCTTCTAAATGCGTTTACTCAATTGAAGCATTGGGTTAAAACCGGATTACCGCAATATTTCAAAACTTTATCACTTAACGTGAGTCCTAAACAATTATTACAAGACAACTTTATTGAGACCATTGAACAATATTTATTACAAACAGACGTGGATCCAAGCTTGATTGAAATAGAGATTACTGAGACAGTGTTAGTTTCTAATACTGAATTGATTATCAATAAATTACATGAGTTACGCCGACTTGGTTTTCGATTCGCTATCGATGACTTTGGTACTGGTTATTCCTCATTTCAATACTTAAGTATATTACCGGTTTCAGCACTTAAAATTGACCAATCTTTTATTGTTAATTTGATGCAACAACACAGTCAACAACTGATTGTGACCGCTATTATTAATATGGGTAAATCCCTTAATCTAGAGGTTGTGGCTGAAGGTGTTGAAACACAGCAACAACTGGACTTTTTGATCGATAAAGGGTGCAGTCAGTTCCAAGGGTATCTGGTAAGTGCACCGTTAACGACCATCGATTTCCAAAAATTATTAAATAGTAGGAAAGACAAAGAAACTAAATTGCAAAATTCGACAATCAAACTTGAGAAGCCTAATAGTTAATGAAAAATATTTATAAACTCTATTTATGTTGTTTACTAAGTCTTGTTTCAAGCAACGTAGTTGCAAATGTAAGCTTCGAGATAAAAGGTATCAAAGACAATAAAGCCAGTGCAAATTTAAAAGTTTTTTTAAATGGCCTATCGGTACCTGACAACGCCGATGATGAGACCTATTTGAATGAAGTCGTTGTAACAGGTAAAGAGAGTTTAGTGGCATTAGGGTATTACCAAGCAAAAATCACTCCTTCAGTGACTGGCGATGAGAAAAAGCAAACCGTTACCGTCGATGTAGATCTTGGTACTCGTACCACCATTTCAGCGGTTGATTTACGTATTACAGGTGAAGCATTACACGATAAAAACTTCCAGCAACTAATGCTTAACTTTCCAATCAAGGAAGGTGACTTTTTAGATCACGGTGAATACGAATCTGCTAAAAGTCGTGCTAGAAGCTTGGCCTTACGCTATGGTTTTTTTGATGCAAAATATACTAAGTCGTCAGTTGAGGTTACACAAAAAAACAATACCGCAATTATTCATTTATGGTTTGAAAGTGGTAAGCGATATCAGTTTGGCGATTTAATTTTTGACCTAGAAACGCCCGCTAAAGAGTTTGTTAAATCATTACTTAATTTTAAACAAGGTGACCCATTTGATACGGGAATATTAAATGCTTTCAATCAAGACCTTAACGATACTGGATATTTTAAAAGCATCACTATTTTACCCGACATACGAAAAAAGCAAGGTCGATTGATTCCTTTGCACGTATTAACTTATATGCAACCAGAGGATTCATTTAATGCAGGTTTAGGGTTTAGCACCGATGAAGGTGTGCGAGGTAAATTTCGTTGGACACGTCCATGGATCAATCAATATGGTCATTCATTTGAAACAAATATTACCGCTTCAGTCCCTAAACAGGAAGCGTCTGCCACCTATAAAATCCCCTTAGAAGATCCGCTTTATAACTACTTTTCAATTCAAGCCGGTTATAAAGTGCTGGATCAAAACGATACCGATACTGAACAGTCTGTAGTTGGTTTTAATCGTAATTGGCGTTTAGATAATGATTGGTTGCGTACTATTTATCTTCGATTTGATAATGAGTCCGGTACCCAGGGTCAACAGGAGTTCTCTACCTCATTAGTTTTACCTGGTGTTAGTTTTAGCCGAATTAGAAGTAAAGGTGGAATCAATATCGATTGGGGGGACAAACAGTTAGTATATTTTGAGTTTGCTAATGAAAGTTTATTTTCTACGGCGGATGCGATCAAAGTCTATGGGCAAACTAAATTTATCAGAACTTATAGTGGCCACCAGTTTATTGCGTCAGCTGAAGCCGGCGCCATTTTTTCTGATTCAATCTATAACGTGCCTTCATCGATGCGTTTCTTTACAGGTGGGGACCAAAGTATACGGGGTTATGATTACGAAGAAGTGGCACCAAGGGACTCCGAAGATTATTTGATTGGTGGTTCATACCTTGCGACAGCGAGCCTTGAATATCGTTTTCCAGTCGCACCAAACTGGAAAATAGCTGCATTTTCTGATGTCGGTACAGCAACCGAAGATTTTTCTGAACCTCTCTCAGTAGGCACTGGCGCAGGAGTTGTATGGGCATCGCCCGTCGGACCTATTCGTTTTTATGTTGCCGTACCTTTAACTGATACCGGTGATGCATTCAAGATTCATTTAATGATTGGGCCTGAACTATGAGTTTTCTGTTGTTAACTAGAAAATATCTCAAACGTATTTTCTTTACTCTATTTGTTTTCATTATTTTAGTGCTTTTTATCACTGGTTTAGGTCTGTTTACGCACCAAGGTAATAATTTAATTCTTAATACCATACAAAAATTTGAACCTAGATTAACCATGTCATTAAAGCAGGGCAGTCTTTTTTATTCACCTGTTTATGAAAAAATACGTTGGGTCGATGGTGATGCGTTGTATGAATTCAAGGATCTTAGTTACGAATTTGATTGGAATTGTCTAATAGAAGAGCTGTGCCTGGAGTCATTAACAATCGCAAGCGCAGATATAAATATACCAGAATCAGAAACACCCGCACAACCAGAAGACCCAAATGCAGAACCATTTGTTTTAGAGTTTCCTCTACGTGTAAATATTAAAGATCTGGCGATTAACAATACCCATGTGAAGGTGGCAGGTGTAGAGGTTGATCTTAAACAGCTATTGTTAAAAGCTGATGGGCAAGATAATAATTTAGCACTAAGTAACAGTATTAAAGGATTAACGGTTATTTTAGCGGATGCTGAAGTTGATAGCGCAACTAAAAAGAGTAACTCTCAAACAAACCAACAAACACGCCAGCAACTACTTTCAAGTTTTCCCGCTATTTTAACTGACAAAACGTTACCTGAAATAATCTTACCCGTTAACTTAACGGTTAAACAATTAGACGTGCAGGGTTTTAAACTAATCCAAAACAAAAAAGATTTAGTTTCTATTAATCAATTAAACAGCCAATTTACCTTTTTTGGTTCTAAATTAACTATTGAACAGTTTGACCTGGATTTGCCTGAAGCAAATCTAGCCATCTCCGGTGATATTGACCTTAGTCAACGTTATCCGATGGATTTAGCCTTACAAGCAACACTCAAAGAAATTAAAGATCTTCAGCCTACAACATTATTAAAAGGCCAACAATTAAAGTTAAACAGTCAAGGCGATTTAGCTGATTTACATTCTTCAATTACGTTGAGCCAATTAATTAATGCAAAAATTGATAGTGCGGTGGATTTATACAGTGAAAACTTACCACATCAATTAACCGTTAAGTGGGATCAATTCAACTGGCCTTTATCCGGTGAGCCTGAAATCTCCAGTAGCAAAGGTTACCTTGCTAGTAAAGGCAACTTGAATAATTACCAATTACAGCTTGATAGTCACCTTAACCTGACTGACTTACCGCCTGCGGATATCAATTTAAAGGGTAAAGGTAATTTACAGTCCTTTGATTTATCAACGTTAATGGTTAAAACATTACAGGGAGACGTACAACTTAACGGGAATTTAAATTGGCTAAGCAACCTTGCGTGGAAGGGTGATTTAAGTATTAATGGCATTAACTTTAATGAATTAAGTAAAGACTACCCAGGTCAATTAAGTGGCCATATTCAACATTCTGTTAGTGTGCCGTTAGCCGACAACAAACAACCAGCTTGGACCTTTAATTTACCTGTTATAGACCTCAATGGCTCCTACCTTAAACGCCCATTAACGATTAAAGGCAAAGCAAGTGGTGATGCCAATCAAGGTTTCAGCATTAATAATCTAGCGATTAACAATGCTGAAAATTCAATGTTAGTGAATGGTAAAGTGGCAGATAAAAATGACCTGAGTATCGATTTGGATATTCAAAACCTAACTAACATTATTGCAGATAGTCGCGGTAAAATCAAAGGCAAGGTTAACTTAGCGGGTAGCATTGATAAAATTGAAATAGACAGTAACTTAGATGTCGAAGACTTAAGTTATTTGGATAACGATATTGAAGCTTTAAGCATTAAAGGGCAAGCAATGCTATCTGATTTGCCTGTGGCTAACCTTGCCATTAACGCCAACAACATTCGAAGCAATGGTCAAAAAATAGATTCAATAAAAATTGATGTTAAACCTAATGCGGTCGCCGATATAAAAGTCCAGCATCAAGTTAATGTCGATTTAAAAAGTAAAATGGTCAACACCGACTTAACGGTGCTTTTTGAACAACAACTTAATACTTGGTCGGCTATTCTAGATAAGGGAGTTATTGAAACGGTACAGGGACTATTAGTTTTAAAAGACCCATTTACTGTTACCACAGAGCAACAAACAATAAATTTAACCCCTCATTGTTGGTTAGCAACTAACAATAACAAAGATCAAAATGGCCAACTTTGTATTAAAAAATTTAGTGCAGGTGAAAATGGTGATATAAAAATCAATATTGATGACTTTTTACTTGCATCATTAACGCCTTTTATTCCCGATACATTAACACTTGAAGGCGCACTTGCTGCAAATGTAGATGTATTTTGGAAAAATAATCAGAAACCAAGTATTGACCTAGAAGTTAACGGTGATGCAATGGCTTTAAATATCAATACTGATAAAAACACCAAAGAAGTTATTCGTTATCCTGTAGAACAATTTCATATTGAAATGAAGACAGGTAAGCAACAAACTGATTTTAGTGTAAAAGCATTATCTGAAGGTCTTATTAACGCAAACGTTGAAGGGTACATAACACCTTATCAGGCAACTCCACAAATCAATGCAACCCTAGATTTATCAGTGCCTGATTTCGACAACTTTGCCATTTTAATTCCACAGGTAGATAAGCTAACAGGGCAGCTACAAGCAGATATTAAAGTTAAAGGAAAACTTGAAAAACCTTCTTTAGCAGGACAGGTATTAATCGCAGATGCATCTGTAAAAGCGCCGAGTGCACCTTTACGAATTACTGATCTAAATGCAAAAGTAGATATAGATGACAATCAAGCAAAAATTGATGGTTATTTTTTCACAAATACTAAAAAGCCAGCTAAGAAAAAATCAAATGTATTACTGGATACCATAGTCGCAATTAAAGACACAGCAGTCAGTACCATTAATATACCGCAACGTATTGCTAACATGCGTAATTCGGATGCAGCTAATAAAGAAACGAATGGGCGTGCTGATATCAATGGTTTGCTCGATTGGAACCAAAATTTGAAAGGTAAAATACACTTCGAAGCCGATCAGATGTTAATTCAAGATTACGGAAAAATTGAGCTTTATGTGAGTCCTAATATTGATGTTATTTTAGATGACCATGTCCGTGTAGATGGCGTGATCACCGTTGATAAAGGGAATATTACGGTCAAAGAGTTACCTGAAGGTGCCGTTAGCGTCTCTAACGATGTGATAGTTGTCGATGCCAAAGAAAAAGAGACTAGTGCTGATTTACCGATTAAAATGAAAGTAAAAGTATCATTAGGTGACCAGCTTCGATTAAAAGCAATCGGTTTAGACTCTTATATTCACGGAGATTTAATTGTTAAAAAAGCACTGAAAAAAGAACTGACTGTTAACGGTGAATTGACCTTTTCAAAGGGAAGTTATAAAGCCTTAGCACAACAGTTAGTGTTACAAAATAGTCGTATCGTTTTTCAAGGACAACCGGATGCACCTTATCTCAACATTGAAGCTATACGTGATCCTAATGATACCGAAGACAACGTAACCGCTGGTGTGCGAGTAACAGGGACACCACACCAATTGCAGTTAACTATTTTCTCTGAGCCTGCGATGTCGCAACAGAATGCTTTATCTTACATTACTCGAGGTTACTCTATTGCTAATGCTTCAAGTGATAGCAATAACAATCAACTTGCTTCTATATTAATAGATTTAGGGGCAGGCCAAACCGATGGTGTAATGGGTAACATTGGTAAAAGTGTGGGTATTGATGATTTATCACTCGCCTCAAGTGGGCAGGGTGACCAACAATCTGTAGGCATTAAAGGGACTATCGCACCGGGCGTTGAAATCAGCTATGGTGTTGGTGTATTCGATTCATTTACCATTTTTGCTATACGTTATGAATTGTTTAAACAGTTTTATATAGAAGCTTCTAGTGGTCTATATCAAGCCGTGGATGCTTATTACGAATGGGATTGGGATTAGTTAACGTTTTTATAGTTATAATGTTAATTCAACCTTGAATGAATATTACAGTCAACTTCATCATCAAATTGCTAAAGCTTTCAGCTATAACTCTTGAGAGCTTTAGTAGTTATATTAACAAAAACGTTACATTGACGTCACCTCAAGCTATTACATTGCATTTATTGCGTCTCATACTGTCCCGCTTAATTAAATGGTTAAAAGTTAAATGGCTAAAAGTTAAATGGTCAAAAATTACGAAGGAAACTCAATGAGGGCAAGGCGTTTGATTGAGTAATAGCTAGCTATTGAGATTGATCACAACGAAGTGTTCATTAATTTTAACCAGCAATATTGATCAGTTTTTATGCGGATTGGTATTTGTTATTACTTGCAAATATGATGATTACAACAACAAGTCAACCTCATCCTAATTTTGCCTTTCACTCTATTTATTTCCATGTTAACTCTTCACTTCAAGGGCCTCACATTTCTTTACGTTATAATATTCTAGTTTTGGTATCCCTAAAATAATTGCGAGTATTACGTATTTTATCAATGTGTTAAATCACTTTCCGTAGTCTAAATAATAATCTATTCAATTTAAATAATTAGCGCTGGATAACATAACTAGCAACTAATTAAGTAAATAATCGACTTTATCTACATTTTTGAGTGCTTCGACGTTGCTTATTGTGTAATAGGTCTATATTCTAGATACATCAATTATATAATAATACAAACATACAAATAAACACTATTTAAGGAGTTAGATTATGACTAAACCAGTCATCGGTTTCATCGGACTTGGCCTTATGGGCGGCAATATGGTTGAGAACTTACAAACACGTGGTTTTCAAGTTAATGTAATGGATCTTAATAAAGATGCAGTTGCTGCAGTTATCGCTCGCGGTAATGCAACTGAAGTTGCTACTGGAAAAGAATTAGCAGAAAAAAGTGATATCGTTATGCTTTGTCTTACAACTTCTAAAGTTGTAGAAATGGTTGTTTACGGCGATAACGGTATCCTATCTGGTATTAAAGAAGGTTCTGTATTAGTTGATTTTGGTACTTCTATTCCAGCATCAACTCGTAAAATTGGTGCAGACCTTGCAGCTAAAGGCGCAGGTATGATTGATGCGCCACTTGGTCGTACTCCTGCACACGCTAAAGATGGTTTATTAAACATCATGGCTGCTGGTGACTTAGAAACATTTAATAAAGTTAAACCTGTACTTGCAGAACAAGGTGAAAACGTATTCCACCTTGGTGCTTTAGGTGCTGGTCATACAACTAAGTTGATCAATAACTTCATGGGTATGACAACAGTAACAGCAATGTCTCAAGCATTTGCAGTTGCAGATAAAGCGGGTGTTGATCGCCAACAATTGTTCGATATCATGTCAACAGGCCCATCTAACTCACCATTTATGGGCTTTTGTAAAAAATATGCAGTAGATGGCGTAAGTGACTTAGGCTTCTCTATTGCCAATGCAAATAAAGATTTAGGTTATTTCTTAGAAATGGTTAAAGATTTAGGCACTGTTTCTGAAATTGCTGAAGGTACTTCTGCAAATCTGCAAGCGGCAGTTGATGCAGATATGGGTAACGGTAACGTTCCAGAAATCTTTGATTATTTTTTAAAGCTAAACAAATAATACTCAAAAAATATATCACTACACTACCCTTGATATAATGAAAGTGAAAGCTTGCATTATATCAAGGAGTTAAATAGATATTTAACAGTACTGTTATTTTTGTGTTGTTCAAGGTTAACGACTCAACCATTAATTAATTATTGGTCGATTGTTAAAGATAAACATTCACATAAGTAGCAGTATTTTTTTGCTTTGCTTATCCTATGTGAGGTTTTATTATCACCGAATAGATTTTCCTTTACAGTTTTCCCAAGTTCCTTCAGTGTACTGTTCCATTTGCCTATATCATTTCTATGCCTGATGCATGTCAATTCAATTCCTTATAAATCAGCAAGCATTGCAACAAGTAACTTATGTTAATAACTACTTTTTAATACATTAATCCTATTAGTTCTGCATCCATTAATTTAACCATCAACACCCTACATTTCTCTAAATGTAATCATCTGACATCTTACCTTATAGTTTGTTTAGTGACGGGAAATCGCATCTTAATTGGCAGTAGGTGCCTATGTATTTGTAGTACTTAATCAACAATATAGGAGAGGGAAGAGTCATTAATCGTAATGGAATTTGTAACCTTGAAGCATATAGTTTTGCAGTAAATAACGGTGACACATAAAGCTAAGGAGAATCGATCTTGAATCACTTTGAAAATTGATCACAAGACCGATTTTTAATTAATGTTTATAAGGTAAACGGTAAAATTATTTTGTTAAACATTATTAACATCAGTTTCTTAATTTTAGAACTTACTTAATACCTTATTCAAGACCTTTGACTAAGTCGTCAGCTAAGTTATTCATTAATTCAAAATAAGCATCTGGTCCTGCCGTAATATTCGCACCCAGTGGATCTAAGGTTGCTGTTTTTGCACCAGTATCTTCAATAATGGTAGTAACCAATTTTGATTCAAATTGAGGTTCACTGAATACTGCACGTGCTTTCAAATCACGCACTTTTTTTCGTATCTCAGTAATTCTTTTCGCTCCAGGCTTTCTTTCAGGGTCAATGGTTACAGAACCAACAGCATTTAAGTTATAACTCGTTTCAAAATATTGATATGCAGAATGGAACACTAAGTAAGGAACTGTTTGTATTGGTGCTAGTTTCTGCTGTAATTGTTGATCAAGCTTTGTTATTTTCGCTGTCATTTTCACTGTGTTTATTTCATATTGCTTAGCATTAGCTGGATCTATTTCAATTAACATTTTGCTAGTTTGATCAACAACTTTTTGAGCAATACTAGGTGAAAGCCAGATATGTAGGTCCATAGAACCTTCATGATCATCATGTGCAGCGTGCTCTTCATGACCGTCGTGGTCGTCATCATGTGCAACATGCTCTTCATGCTCTTCATGTTCGCCGTGGTCATCATCATGTGCTGCATGCTCTTTATGATCTTCATGGTCATCATCATGTGCAACATGCTCTTCATGTTCGTCGTGGTCATCATCATGTGCTACATGCTCTTTATGATCGTCGTGGTCATCATCATGTGCAGCATGCTCACTATGATCATGATGTTCCCAGTTTCCAAAGTCTCGTTTTGTCAACAATGACCCAGCTAACTGGTCTGCCAGTTCAAGTTTTTTGGCATCTTTTGCTAAGGTTTTTAACGGCTTATCAAGAAAACTTTCCAGCTCATGACCAACCCAAATAACTAGATCTGCATGTGATAATGTTCTTGCCTCTGATGGGCGCAAAGTATATCCATGTGGTGAACCACTTTTAACGATCAGCTGTGGTGTACCAACCCCTTCCATAACACCACTCACCAGGGAGTGAATCGGTTTAATGCTAACAGCAACCTGCGGGCTTTCAGCCGCATTTACTGAATGTTGTAGTAGGGCTGTAATCAATATGAATGGGGATAATAATTTTTTCATCTTGCATTCTCTTAAGTAGTATATGAAATTTGTTATATTATAACGGTACGTGGTGTTATAATATAACGCATTATTTTGTTATAAGATAACATTACTTATTTTTAATTTATATTTTTCTTGCACTATTTTCTATTAGTAAATAGTCGCTTGTAATAATTAAACAAGAGCAAGTAGTCATTGAACAGGCCAAAAATTATAACTTTGTAGCCGAGTAAGGAATAAGAAATTATATGAATAAAGCATTACTTAATTTAAATGCAATTAACCTAGTATTAGGAGAACGAACGCTTTTAGAGAATATTAATTTACAACTAAATCCCGCCGAAATAGTGACCATCGTTGGGCCAAATGGCGCAGGTAAAACATCGCTTTTACGAGTCGCACTTGGATTACAAAAACCAACCTCCGGTACGGTGCAGCTTGCCGACAATATAACCATTGGTTATGTGCCTCAAAAAATTCATATTGATCCCACTTTTCCAATGACAGTTAGGCGTTTTTTAGCATTAGCAAAAACAACTCATAAAAAACCGTTTGAAGAATTATTAGCAGAAGTCGGTGCAGAACATATCATTGATGCTCCGTTACACACATTATCAGGCGGTGAACTACAACGTTTGCTGATGGCGCGTGCGTTAATACGTAATCCCAATGTATTAGTGCTTGATGAACCTGTACAAGGTGTTGATGTGCATGGCCAATCTGAACTATATAGCCTTATCAGCCGAGTTCGAACTGAGAGAAACTGTGCCATTTTGATGGTGTCACATGATCTTCATCTTGTCATGTCATCCACAGATAGGGTGCTCTGTTTAAATCAGCATATATGTTGTAGTGGTACGCCTGAAGTCGTTGTTAGTCATCCTGCTTATGCACAGTTGTTTGGAAAGCATGCAGCAAGTCATTTGGCATTGTACGTTCATGAAAAAAGTCACGAGCACAACCATGCACTTACTGAGCATGATCACAGCCATCAACATAACCAATTTTGTGAACATTTAGAGGGTAAAAAAAGTGATTGATGATTTTTTATTAAGAGCTTTAGTAGGGGGAATTGGCGTAGCATTAGTAGCGGGTCCCTTTGGTTCTTTCGTGGTCTGGCGCCGTTTAGCTTATTTTGGAGATACTTTATCTCATTCAGCATTACTAGGCGTTGCATTAGGTTTTATTTTAAATATTAACCTGACACTAGGCATTTTTATTATTTGCCAAACATTGGCGATATTACTTTTTGTTAGCCAATATCAACGTCAATTAACCAGTGATACCTTACTAGGTATCCTTTCACATGGTTCACTTTCTTTGGGGTTAGTCGCCTTAGCGTATATGGATGATGTAAGAATAGATTTGGTTGGGTATCTATTTGGTGACATTCTTGCAATAAGTGCTACCGATCTGTATTGGATTTATGGTGCAGGTGGCGTTGCTCTTTTAGGGTTAATGTGGATTTGGAAGCCTCTGTTATCGATCACCATTCATGAAGATTTAGCGCGAGTAGAAGGGCTTCCTGTGGATCGTACCAACTGGCTTTTCTTAGGCTTGATAGCTTTAACCGTCGCGATCATGATGAAAGTGGTGGGTATGTTATTAGTAACGGCTTTATTGATTATTCCCGCTGCGACCGCTCGTCGTTTTGCAAGCACACCAGAAATGATGGCTATATTAGCTATTGTTATTGGCTGCTTTTCGGTGATTGGTGGATTACTTGGTTCTTATTATTACGATACACCATCGGGCCCGTCGATTGTGGTGAGTGGTTGTTTATTGTTTTTACTGAGTATTATTGTTCCTCGAAAATAATTGCACTTGCACTTTTTATGCGAATCTAGGCTTTAATTCAAGTGCGAATTGAGACTGTTTTATAGCCGTTACTTTTAAAGTGAAAATATAAAACTGCAAGGTGCCCAAATAATGGATATCGTTAATGGGCATCAACAGGTATAAGTAACGGGTATAAATAGAAGGTGACAGGTGGCGGTTATAGCGTTTCGCTAATCTATATTCAAAGGAATTGATTATTTGTAGCAGTACAGCCATCTCCAAGACGCACTAGAAAATAGCTTTAGATTATCAATGATTCAGATTAATATCAGAAACATAGTCGCTCGAATAGGAGGTTCATATGTTAATGAGAGAAAATACCGGACTTATTGTCGTTGATATTCAGGGAAAACTAGCGCGTTTAGTGGATGATAGTGATACTTTGATAAGTCATTGTGAAAAGTTAATCAAAGGCTCACAGGCGCTTGATTTACCTATTATTTGGCTAGAGCAAAACCCAGAAAAGTTAGGTTCTACCGTTGATGAGTTAAGCATTTTGCTTGATGATATTGAACTGATAACAAAATATACCTTCAATGCCTGTGATTCACCTGATTTTCTAGATCTAATCGGTGCTACCAATGTATCAACTTGGTTAATATGCGGCATTGAGGCGCATATTTGTGTATATCAAACTGCAAAAGGGTTGACGGAGCTAGGTTACAAGGTCGAACTTGTTAGTGATTGTATTGGCTCTCGCCTTGCAGTGAATAAACAACTTGCTATTAATGCATTACAAAATAGCGGTGTTAATACGACTGGTTTAGAAATGTGCTTATATGAATTAGTAAAAGATTGCCGAGATCCCGAGTTCAAACAAATATTAGAACTAATCCGTTAAACTTGAGATGTCGATGAATACACCAGAGCCTTTAGTTACTATTATAGAAGTAACCTGAGTATGTTCACTTGCATCACTCGAGCCAGTAGCAAAATTACTGTCAGAACTGTTTATTAACCTGGGATCTACTTTTAAACGTATTAAACTATGTTTCGGTAATTCAACAACATGAGAATTTCCTTTATATTCATTTAGGCGCAAGCTACAAATACTATTAGCATAATAAGCGCTATATAATAGTTTATGGGATTCTGATATTACCAATGGTCGCCCCAACTCCATTACAGTAACGTTTGCAGTTGTATCCGTTTTTCTAATCATAATATTTAAATCTTCAATTTTTCCATCATGGAGTGTTGCTAACGTTTTATCGCCTCCATCAAAGTGAGCCATATCTAATGGCTTGATTAATTCATTAACATACCTAACTTTATGGTTCTGTTGTTGATCCAAATACTCAATTGCAAAATGTTTAAGTGTTATGCCTTTACCTGACAGCAATACCAAAGTCCGTTGTAATTGACTAAAGTCAGAGAAAAGACCATTTTCAATTACACTCGCTTGGCTAATGCGAAAACATAGCCCATTTTTATCGTCATAACGTTCAATTTCAAGCGTATTACCAAGGCCATTTTTCCAAGGCATCGATTTGTACTGCTGTGGTAATAATATTTGATAATTAAGCACGTGATTTACCTTTATTTGAATCACTTATATCATTGCCTGCACTTATGTCCCTGCCCATAATATATTTAATATGAACAGAGACATGAACTAGGACAGTTAAATAGCTATTTTACTTCTACTTGATAGAGCAGAGGTGAACCTAATGTCTTGGATTCAGATTATAAGTGCATAACTTGAATTAGTAGAAAAAGCGGTCAGCTGAATATATGCTTATCGCTTTTTCTCCGGCAAGAGATGCAACAATGAAAACATATAAACAACTGACCTATGGGCTAAGATGCCAGATTTATGCTTTAAAGAAAATAGGTCTGAGTCAAAATAAAATTGCGCAACAGTTAAAAGTTAGTCAATCAACTATCAGTAGAGAGCTTTCTCGTAATACAGGTAAGCGAGGATATCGCATTAAACAAGCCCAATCGTTTGCACATCATCGTCGATTACATTCTCGTAAAGCAATTAAAATGACGAGTAGCCTCATTGCATTAATTAACTCAAAGATTCGACTCGAATGGAGTCCCGAGCAAATATCAGGATGGTTGCGAGAAGAACACAAAGTGCGGATTAGCCATGAAACGATTTATCTTTATATTTGGTCTGATAAGAAACGTGGAGGTCAGTTATTTCAATACCT
>NZ_WTKU01000026.1 GCF_011378715.1 Psychromonas sp. SA13A
TGCGTGTTGATGACAAATCGGCTAAATCAGTGACTGCTGCTACGATTGCTTTATTGCAACCATTCAAAGGTGCGATATTTACGATCACCGCTGATAATGGTAAAGAATTTGCGTATCATGAAGTGATGACCGAATATTTAAACTGTGATGTTTATTTTGCAGATCCTTATTGTTCGTGGCAAAGAGGTTTGAATGAAAATACGAATGGTTTGTTACGACAATATTGGCCGAAATCAACGGACTTTAAAAAAGTATCGCAATCAGAAGTTGAAGATGTAATAGTTAAATTGAATGAAAGGCCAAGAAAGAAACTAAATTACAAAACGCCAGCCAAATTAATGGCTGAACATATGGTAGCTATAGCTGCTTAGTCGTTATGCACTTCAATGTTGAATCCGCCATCTGGTAAAAATGGTAATTACACAGAATTATTTACAGGGTAGATGGCTAAAAAAAACAGTAATCAATCCGCTTTAAATAAACTTGGTCACCAAAATGGACACCATTTGGTCACCGTTTGGTCACCGAGCTAAATTTTAGTGTTTTTTTAGTTATTCAAAGCGACTAAAAGTAGTGTTAAAAAAGAGGGAAATTTGAATAATACTGGTTTAAAACTGGGTTGATATTGTCAAATTAAAGACGAAAAAAAACCGCTTTTGCGTTTAAGCATAAAGCGGTTTTCTTAATGTGGTCGGTGATAGATGGAGCGAATAAGCGACAGCTTAGTGCCTGAGCTATCTTTTTGACTAATTTAGATTTTTTAATAGATTAAGACGAAAAAACCCGTATTACTTTTAAAAAGTAATACGGGTTTCAAATGTGGTCGGTGATAGAGGATTCGAACCTCTGACCCTCTGGTCCCAAACCAGATGCGCTACCAAGCTGCGCTAATCACCGAGTATTTTATTTGTATTTTGTAATAAAAGATTAAACCCTCTGGTCCAACTCTTTTCCAAAACACTGGAGATGCGCTACCAAATTGCGCTAATCACCGATATTGTTAATATCTAATTAGTCAGGAATTGTAATTAACTAATTGATATTACTGTTTAAATGGTGCGGAATGAGAGACTTGAACTCTCACATCTTACGATACTAGAACCTAAATCTAGCGCGTCTACCAATTCCGCCAATTCCGCAACGACTTAAACATTTTTAAACTTAAGATTTAAAAAATGGGGCGAATGACGGGGTTTGAACCCGCGACAACCGGAATCACAATCCGGGGCTCTACCAACTGAGCTACATCCGCCACTAAACTTTTTTAAAAATGGTACGCCCTACAGGATTCGAACCTGTGGCCTACGGCTTAGAAGGCCGTTGCTCTATCCGGCTGAGCTAAGGGCGCAAAAGCAGGATTTATATCTTACAACGATTTCTCATTGTTTTCAAAATGTGGTCGGTGATAGAGGATTCGAACCTCTGACCCTCTGGTCCCAAACCAGATGCGCTACCAAGCTGCGCTAATCACCGAGTATTTATTCGCATTTTGTAATATAAGATCAAACCCTCTGGTCCAACTCTTATTCAAAACACTGGAGATGTGCTAACAAACCACACTTACCACCAAGTATTTATTCGTATTTTGTAATATAGGGTCAAACCCTCTGGTCCAACTCTTATTCAAAACACTGGAGATGAGCTAAAAACTACACTTACCACCGAGTATTTGAGCATTGGATATATTGTAAATAACGCTATCCGCTCTGTTCATTATTAATCAATGTATATGTTATCACATCTTATTAACTGAACTGTTGAAGCAACTCATCTTTGTAAGAACTTAATGCCTGTCAACGAGGCGAGATATTACTGAGTTGGGTTGTGATCGTCAAACTTTATTTGCATATATTTTTCCGCTTGCCGAATAATTAAACGCATTGTCTACAATTAATTCGTTCTTAGTATCATTTTTAGCATTTAATGGTTTGTAACGTCATTTTTTTAAACTTAATTTAAGCTGATTTGATAAGCTATACAAAATATGTTCATGAATTAAATATCATTTTAATCAAACTTGGTACAATATTGTTCAATTGTTATAACTTCAGTCTATCTATTATTAACGGAGCGCACTAAGCATGGCTTACCCCGATACAAAAAAAGAGAAAGCCTATTCATGGCTTAATATTGTGCTTATATTAACTTGCCTCACAATGTTTGGCGCAAGCACCTATTTTTTCGCTTATCCAGATACTGCACCGCAATTGATTCAACGTTTAGGACTGACACCTTATTTCAACGATAAGATGGAGAAATTAGCGGCGTTAAAACAAACTCAGCAACAGGAGGCGATGGCCCAACCAAAACAAGAAACGGTTGTAATTGAAGAAACGCTCGACGTTGAACAGGCAGAAATAGTTCAAAAAGAGGAAGATCTGTTAGTGGCTTCGGCTTTAGGTGAATTACCAAATTCTTCGGCACAATCTACTGAAGTTGTTATTGACCCTAATTTACCTTTGATCGACGAGTCTGATCCCGTGGTATTAGAAGCGATTGAAGAGTTTAGTGAACAGACATTAATTGTTGATAATTTATTAGAGCAAGATCTGTTACGCAGCACGGTGGTATTTATCGATAACTTTAGCCGTGGTGAGTTTCTTGCTAGCTTTAGTCCATTGATGGCGACTGACATACCATTTCGTAAAAAAGAGAGTAACGGTAAAACTTATGTATCTGTCCTTAATTATCATCGCTATGATAACTACACAAAATATGTAAACTCAATTGACAGTGAAAAAATTGTGGCAACCTACCATATGTTGAAACCACTCATTGACCAAACTTATGCAGAGATTTCGTTACCAGGCGCAGACTTTGATGACGTGTTAAATGATGCGATTGAAATGGCGTTAAGCGTGCCCGTTATCAATGGCCCCATCTCATTAAAGTCCCCTTCTGTGATGTACTTATATAATAATCCAACATTAGAAGCATTAAATCATGCACAAAAACTATTACTGAGATTAGGTGGAAAAAATCTTACTATCATACAAGCCAAATTAGTCGAGATTCAGGCACAGTTAATGTCACAATCAACTGACCCCGTTGAATTGAATATACTCAATACACCTGCTAATGAAATAGATTAAAGCAAACTACTTTAACTAAACCAACCAAACCAACTAAAAGAGCCCCTTTCAAACCAGTTTTGAAAGGGGCTCTTTTTTGATACGTTGCCTCACATTGTTTAACTCAGCTGAATTCAGTTATTAAGCTAGATTTTTCATGAAACCACTATTCAAAACGCCACGGTTAATAACCCAAGATTCATAACACTGCTATTCTTAACTGCTAATTATTTATAATGGATATTAGTTATCCAAACTGTTTGATAGGGACTTAATACTATCAACTCTTGTTGCATATCTAGCGGTTCACCCGAAATCAATTCAATCCAGTTATCAGTCATAATCAAATTTAACTCTTGAATTGATAACTCCATGTCGTGGTCAGTAATATTGTTAATACAAAAAATACTCTGTTTTCTGTCTAGGCTTTGTCTCCAAAATCCAAATAATTGCAAACCTAAATGTAGCGTAAACTGAGTTGCATTAGGGTGGAATGCAGGTTGCTTAATGCGAATATCAAGTAACTCTTTAAGTGATGCTAATACAATCGCATGATGGTCGCTCTTATCCGCTAGGTTTTCTTCAAGCTCTTGATAGTCCCAACGATGACGATTGATAGAGCGATTTTGCTGTGTATTAGCGACTTTTTCATAATCGTTCTGCGTGCCTAGCAAGCTGTGAATGTATACGCCAGGAATTCCCTCTAATGCGAACATGACAGCGTGTGCGCAAATAAATCGCTCTAAACCGAAGCTATCAGCTCCTTTTGTTGTGCCTTGCAGTGCATCGAACAATGCGATGTTAATTTCATAGGCTTTTTGCTGCCCTAACGCTGTGCTACGCCATGAGACTTTGCCACCGAACGATTGCATGGTTTCAACTAAGGTAGTGAGCTCATAGTCGTTTAGTAATCCTTCCGCAGGACGTAAGCCAATACCATCATGAGATGCAATGAAATTAAAATAAGCGGTGCCATTTTGGGAAGGAGGCATACTCATCAACCAACGCTTTAGATATAAACAGTTACCGGTGACTAAGCTATTAATTAGTAAAGGCGGTAATGAAAAGTTATAAATAGCGTGTGCTTCATTGGCATTACCAAAATAGGTGAGGTTTTGAGTATTAGGAATATTCGTTTCAGTAATAATAACGGCATCTGCTTCTGCATGCTCTAATAATGTTCTTAATAAACGGATGACCTCATGGGTCTCAGGTAAATTGATTGAACTACTATTCAATTTTTTCCATAAAAATGCGACGGCATCAAACCTAAATATTTTAACGCCTCTATCGAGGTATAAACGGATAATGTCGACAAAACTTTTTAACACTTCAGGGTTTCTAAAATCGAAATCTACTTGATCGTGACTAAAGGTACACCACACATGCTGTGTGCCCTTACCGGTTTCAGTTTTTCTTAATAAATCAGAAGTACGTGGCCTCACCACCGCTGATAAATCATCTTCCGGCGATGCCGTATAGAAAAAGTCATGGCCTATCCCCTCCCCTTTGATGAAGTTATCAAACCATGCACTTCGACTGGAACAATGATTAATCACTAGGTCAGACATTAAACGGCGATCTTTTGCTATTGCTTGTATCTCATCCCAGCCGCCTAAGGACTCATTAACGCTGGAGTAATCAATAACGGAAAATCCGTCGTCCGAGCTATAGGGAAAGAACGGCAAAATATGAACGCTATTAACAGTGTCACCTAAATAATTATCCATAAAGTGTTTTAATGTCACTAACGGTTTTTCATCTGGCTTTAATAATGAATCTCCATAGGTGATCATCACAACATCTTGTTGTGACCAATGACTTTTGTAAGCAACGGGCGTTGAACAAGCTTCATCTAAACGCATTAATTTAATCAATTGTTCACTAAGTTCTTCACAACTAATGTTCAGCTCAACTTCTTTATAAATAATGTTAAGTTGTTGCACTAATTTATTTTTTAACATGGTTAGCGGCGCTTCCATGTCGTTTATTTCATCCATTCATTTCTCCTTGTGCACGCGACCCAATGTTTATTTTAAAAACAGTATTTATTTTGAAGTACTCAAACCTAAACTAACTCTATCTGTAATAATCCCTACTTTATTTATTCACTAAATTCTTGGTGATCTAACTCTACTGCTTCTTTTAATTGTTCTAATACATCGGGCATGGCGCTGATCACTCGACTCCAAGAGGGAATAAAAGGCGTATCCATTGGTTTATCTAAAAATATTTGACCTGCGGTCATGACGTTTTCAGCAAACATTTCAATCGCTTTTTCTTCATTATGAATATCCAAACTTAAACCATTCATCATTGCGTCACCGCGATACATCTCTAAATAATCTAATGCAATACGATAGTAAGTTGCTTTAAGCGTACGAATACTTTCAGTGCTGAATGTTTCACCCTGTGTCGCTAATTTACGGATGAATGCTTTGCTGATATCAATGGACATTTTTGATAAACCGCCTTCTACACTTTCTAAAGAAAGGTCTTGATGCTTATGATCATAGGCATCTGAAATATCCACCTGACAAGTACGATTACTTGCGTAGTTACGGTGCATTTCTGATAATACGCCTATCTCTAATCCCCAATCACTTGGAATGCGTAAATCGCTTAATACATCTTTGCGGAAAGAGAATTCACCCGCTAATGGATAAAGAAAGCTATCAATGAACTCTAAGTACTCATTATGACCAATGGTTTTCTTCAAGGCTTTGACCAAAGGCGTAACTAATAAACGTGACACTCGACCGTTAATTTTACCGTCTGCTACTCGTGAGTAAAAACCTTTGCAGAACTCGTAATTAAAACCAGGATTAGCGACAGGGTAAATTAACCTTGCTAATAAAGAACGATCATAGGTGACAATGTCACAGTCATGTAATGCAACTGATTCGGCTTTACCAGAAGCTAAGGTATAACCCATGCAATACCAAACATTACGCCCTTTACCTAATTCCTTAGGTGCGACTCCCAGTGCTTGCAATTTAGCATCTAGCGCTTTTAACCTTGGTCCCTCGTTCCATAATACACGGTGATGTTGAGGCAATTTTTTAAAGAATTTGAGGGCATGACGGTATTGCTCTTCACTTGCACGGTCTAAGCCGACAACGATTTCAGATAAGTAAGGCACCTCACAAAGGTGATCCACAATATCAGGGAATGCATCCCCTTCTAATTCAGAGAAAAGTGAAGGTAAGATTAACCCCATCGGGCGTGTTGAAGAAAAGGTTTTTAGCTCAGCTTCAAGATCTTCATTACTACGTTGTCTTAAATTGTGCATTGTAGTAACAATGCCATTTTGATAAAAATCAGCCATTATTCAGTTCCTTAATTTAATAAATTTGTGTCGATGATAAAATTTTATTTAAACATTCAGTCCAACCTGCAGGGCCATATAAATGACTTTGGTAAACATGTTCTGTACGCGATAAGGGTGGGAAATCATGCACTGGTGAGCGTACCTGCACAGCAATAGTTGCTTGCTCTAGCATCGCAATATCATTTTTACCATCGCCCATCGCAATACTGATGACTTGCTTATTCGATTCATTGTTTTGCAATAGAGCCTGTTGTAATGGCAATAAAGAGGATGTATTTGCAAGTGTAGTTGAAGACGTTACTGATTGTATAGTTGAAGCATTATCTAAAGATGAAGTTGAAGGAGGTGCTGACACTGTTATTTGAGCATCTTGTTCCTGTAAATCTTGTTGTAAATATAGCTCCGTTAACCATTGTTGTGCCAGACCTTTATCGCAATGTCCACTGATATGTAGAAAACGCCCGCCTTCTAATACGTTGGCGCCTAAGTGACGCATAAGATTACTAAATTCTGTTTTTTGTAGGTCATCTCCCAACCAATTTAAAGGCTCTCCATATTGACGCTGCTTAGCCATTGCTGCATTTTCAATACTTAGTCCTGTCAATTCAGCAAGCTGTTCATTACTCATTTCAGAGAAACCTTGAAACAGGTGTTGGTATGCACTTGCTTCACTATTCAACAATTGCAGCCAATATGATTTCTCTTTAGAAAAAGATTTAACCCAGTACTTCCCCTGCTCGAGTGTATCGGCAGGTTGTTGTTTGAAATAATTAATAGGGATAAAAACGGCAGCACCATTTTCAATAATAAAAGGAGAGGATAAATCCAGCTGTTCCCGTATTAAGGAGATTTCAGGTAGCGTTTTACTACTATTAGGAATGATGTCTATCGCGTTTAACTTCAACGTTGCTATCATTTCTGTGGCATCGTCAGTTTGATAGGTGTAATGATCTAATAATGTTCCATCTAAATCGGTAAAAACCAATATTTTTTTAAGCATTAATTCCCCATTTGTTGAGCAGCACCTGATTGCTAAAACTTACTACTTAATTAACTATAATTATATAGCCTTGGGTAGGGCCAACTAACAAAAAAATCAAATAACCTCTGCTTTTGATGGGGCCAACAGTGAAAATTAAGACACTATTGTTATAATTTATACTCACTATTTCGCCATGCAAGGTGATAATTATAACAACAGCTTATTACAAGCCACTTTCACCCCCTCCCAATAAATAGCATTCATAAACAATGACTTAAATTGTGATAATTTCTTGTTAAATCTAAGTCATCAAATATACAATCATTCTACATGACAAAATAAATTAAAAAAAACAAACTGGCACTTGAAATAACCGTCGCATTGATCAGTTCATGTTTTTTTAACAATCCGTTGATCGTATTTATTTTCGAATCTGATTGATACATGGTATACCCCTTATAATTGATAGCTCAACATAGTAATTAACGGCTCTTCAATGGCCTTAACTTGTGTATTTTGCTGATCCTTTGTGACATTTTTAGTATCCCTTTGTGAAGGTATCATGACGTCATTAAATGAAGCTTGCTGAGATAGTTCACTTTGACTCTTAAGTGCTCTATTTTCAGATGAAATACTGCCTTCTTTATTTGCGTTAAGGTTTTGCTTCTCGTTATGATCATTGTTAAATGATACAAAATCATTTAATACTAATTCAGTATTTACCTGTACGACTTCGTTATTCTGTTTTACTTTGGAAGGAATGAGCACTTGGGAATGAGCAGTCACTTGAGTGTTAGCATAATTAACAGAAGAAACAGCTGCTTCAGTTTCATGAATAATGGCCTGTTGAGTTTCTCTCGCCTGTGCTTTTTTTATCTTGGCTAATTTTATTAATGCTAAGCGTTGTTCCGCTTTATCTGTTTGTCTTTTAACGTTGACTGCTAATTTATCTAGTCCAGGCGCATAGGGGCTGACTTGTACTTTTCTCAAACCTTTATTATAAGTGCTTTCCTTTAACTTCATTGCTTCATACTCACCTAATGTCACCAAAACAAGCTGTTGTTTTTCGACCCCATGCTCAATCAAATAATTAGCCACATTTTCAGCTCTTTTATGTGCAAGGCTTAAATTATAAGATGCCCTTCCAGACTTATCCGTATGGCCTATAACCTGCCACTTTTTCAATTTAGGTTGTTGCTTTATCAGGTCCACTGTATCTAATAAGGCTAATTTATACTCAGGCGCAATCTTTGATGATGATAAAGCAAATAAAACGTTAGTGGTTTCTGTCTTTACTGTCGTAGGTTCAATAACCATGGCTGTTGGACTTGGCTCTGATTTAGTTTTAGCCTTAAACTGATCTTTTGATTGATTCTGCGCTTTAAAATTATCTGCAGCATTATGTTGGGCTACTGTATATGCCTCTTCTAGCAAGTTTTGTTCGGCGATAGCAGCCAGTTCATTGGCATCGGTGGTTAATAAACTGTTATCTGTTGCTCGTTTAAAAAAGATCACTTGTTGTGATCCTTGATCGTTATTATGTGCAGGTACTTTATAACTGCTTAAATAAGTAGAATAAGCTGAAGCCTGTTTAGTGCTTCTATATTCTTCTAACAAAACTAGGCCTCCCGTAACAGCCGAAAGTACGGCCACACCTAACAATGATTTTTTAAGGTGTGATAATGACGTTGATGTTTGTTTTGACATGCCAGACTCCTTTAACATTAAATATTGCAACTTAGGTTGCTGTTTAGATGTCAGTATTACAACAAACTTAAATGGCAAGATTAGGGACAAAAAGTGGCAAACTACTGATCAATAATGTTCAAAAAGTGGCAATGCTATATTTAGCCAAACCTACTGATAAGATTTTTGTATACTTAACCTCAATTCTGGTTAATGAAAGCGGAATTGAGGTTAGTTAAAATCATAAGATTATATTTTTTGGCTATACAGTGCCGTTAGTTATGCGTAGTTCAAGGTGAATTATTGAAGCAATAACGGGTTATTGAGAGATAATTTAACGAATAAATCCACGGAAATAACGGTATTGTATCGCTTTGCTTATCCAGAACTGAGGTTACTTAACCTTCCACCAGCAATAAAGGAATAACACTCAATATGAAACGTATTGCAATAATTGAAGATGACCATGCTATTCGTGAAAACTATATGGACCTAATGCAACGCTACGGTTATCAAGTAGAGGGTTATTCAGGTAGAGAGCAAGCGATGCTTGCCTTCAATAGCCGCTTGCCAGACTTAGCAGTGATTGATGTGGGTTTAGGGCACGAATACGATGGTGGTTTTTTGCTATGTCAGCAGCTAAGACAAATATCAGCGAGTTTACCGATTATCTTTTTAACTGCCCGTGATAATGATTTTGATAGCATTTCCGGATTACGATTAGGGGCCGATGATTATTTAAGTAAAGAAATTGGTTTAGAGCATTTAATGGTGCGTATTAGCGCTTTATTCAGACGTATCGGATTAAGTGAGAGCAATGCACAATCGCAGCATAATATTTTACAGCGTGGTGCATTAACCATTGATAATGACAAAATGCAGATTAGCTGGGAGGGTAACAATTTAGAAGTCACGATCACAGAATTTTGGATTATTCACGCGCTCGCCCACAAATCAGGCGTAGTAAAAAGTCGCCAACAATTAATGAGCGATGCCAACATGGTGGTCGATGACAATACTATTACTTCTCATATTAAAAGGATCCGTAAAAAATTCATGCAAATAGACCCGTTATTTGACGAGATAACCGCTATTTATGGTATGGGTTACCGTTGGGATATAAGTACTGAAACAGGAACACAACATACAGCGCAATCTTCATTATGCAATTAAAGTGGGGTTTACGTGGCAAGGTATTAGCACTCAGTAGTTTATTATTGCTGTTGCCATTATTTGCCTATCAGTTTGTGGTTGAGATGGAGAACTTTTTACGTGAAGGGCAACAACAAACGCTACTCGGTACCAGCAGCGCAATTGCTACTGCTTTACATGAAAGGCCGAGTCTATTTAATGAGCACGCCAGTTTTTTGCCTAATGTCACTAAAGGCCAAGATTTATATGTTCATAATCTTGAGCAAGCCATTCGCTTAGATGCGAATAATGAGGATTGGGGAGTAAATCGAGGGTTTATAAATAGTTATCAAAATGATCAACTTGAAGCACAAAAAGAAAAAACGAACACAAATAATGTACACTTTAATCAATTATTAGGTAAGCGAGACGGTTTCTTATACGCGCATTTTGAAGTCTTTAATCAACATCCAATTACACGAGGAAAAAGGTCAACTCAAGTTACCGACAATGACCATTTAATTATTGCCATGAGTTCGCCCGAAGGCTTGCTGCAACGTTATATTATTTCGGTCGCGAATGACGGCTGGTTTAATGCTTACCGGTATCCGCAACATAGTATTTACGCAACAAACCTAACGCGAGAAAAGTCCATTCAAGGTATCTGGCAATCTACGAAACAGGGTTACAATATTGAGTTACGCATACCACTTACATTATTAGGCGATAAGCTTGGTTTTCAACTCAACACAGCCTCGACATTGAATTCAAAGCAGATAGACAATGCAATCAGCACGTCTAATTTATTAGATATCAGTAAACTCGGCAGCGTATTGATCCCTTCTCCTGAGATAGAGCAAATACTCTTAGCAATGCGTCATACACGTGCAAGGCTTTGGGTGGTTGATAGGCACCAACGTGTTATCGCACAAGCTGGAGATATTCATCAAGCAACAGGGATTTGGCCTGCAGAATCAACTAATGTTCAAGAGGCCAGCTTCTGGACCAAGATTGAAACAAGATTTTTATCACCAATCTATTCACTGTTATTAGAACAACCAGAAAATCATTTTATAGATAAAAACCAACACACCACACAACTTAATAATAACCTCGTAAAACAAGCATTAGCAGGAAAAGCGGCCACCCAATGGCGTTTAAGTAGTGATAAAAAAGTATCTATTCTCAGTGCAACTCACCCAATATTTGTTCATGATAAAGTAGTCGGTGTAGTGATAGCAGAGGAAACTAATAACGGCATCATCACATTACGTAACCAAGCCTTACAAAAGATGTTCAGCGTATTATTAGCTGTTATTTTTGTCGCAGGTGTTCTGCTATTTTTATTCCTCTCCACTGTTATCAACCGAGTTCGTGCTTTGCGTGACCAAAGTGAACAAATACTAGATAAAAATGGGCGTCTGAAGGGCACATTTGTTGCCAGTAAACACAGTGATGAAATTGGCGACCTATCACGCAGCATGGCAGGTATGGTTCAACGCTTGGGTCAATATCATCACTATGTTGAGCAGCTATCTTCTCGATTATCTCATGAGTTAAGAACGCCTGTCGCCGTAGTGCGCTCTTCATTGGAGAACTTATCTTTATTACCCTGCAACGATCAACAACAAAAATACATCGAACGTTCTCAACAAGGTATTCAACGACTCAGCAAAATACTTACTAGCATGAGTGAAGCCAGTCGCATTGAGCAAAGTTTACAACAAGCGGAAAAACAACAAATAGACCTGCGCACATTATTAGACAGTTGTTTGCAAGGATATGAAATGGTGTATCCACAATCCACATTTGAAAAGCACCTTGGTGAGGCCCCTGCCTTAATTAATGCAGATCCTGATTTTTTAGTGCAGATGTTAGACAAAATCATTAGTAATGCGGTTGAATTTTCTATTTCTAAACAAGCGATTGTTATCAGCTTAGAGAAAGTGACGAGTAATTTATCGTACGTTGGCAGTAAAACAGTGAGTAGTAAAACATTAGGTAGCACTCAACAAACTGATCACATCAGTCTAAGTATTACTAATCAAGGTGTATTGTTAAGTTCAGACAATAATCAGGATTTATTTCAATCAATGGTATCTGTGCGCCCTGCTTCTCAACAACATGATACTCACCTAGGTTTAGGTCTTTATATTGCCAAAATGATTTGTGAACACCATCAAGCGACTTTAACTATCGAAAACAATAGCGACTTGACGGGCGTCACCGTAACCATTACCTTGCCCCTTATTCACTCTTAATTGTTATCACTCAACAATAATTGAAACTGACCACTTATATTAATACAGGAATCTTTATGCGCGTATTGGCCACTTCAAAGAAAGCTCAGTTTGCTTTAACAGAACTTAGTCAAGTTCAACAATATTTTGTACAAAAACTACAGAAGCTTTCTACTGGCACTGAATTTAAAAGTGTTGAATGGTTAAGAGATAATGGCACTCATGGTGGAGGTCAACGTTTCGAAGCAACCACTAATATGGTTTTTAATCGCGCTTCTGTTAACGTATCGCAAGTACAATATGAGGATAAGCCTGATAAAGCTTTTTTATCGGCAACCGCTTTATCTACCATTATTCATCCTCAACATCCGCTTGCTCCTTCAATCCATATTCACGTGAGCTGGACGGAACTTAAAAATGGACAACAATACTGGCGTTTAATGGCGGATTTGAATCCTGCCATTGCTGATGCTTCGGATAATTTACTCTTTAACAATATGTTACAACAAGCCAGTGGAGAGTATTTTGAAAGTGGTATTGCACAAGGTGAAGCATATTTCTTCATTCCTGCATTAAATAAACACCGTGGAGTGAGTCATTTTTACTTAGAAGGTTTTACCGGTAATGAGCACACACCTGAATATTTTGGAATTGATTTTGCCACCCAGGCTATCGACTGTTATATCGCTATCTTAAACGATAAATTCAGTCGCTTACCGCCACCTTCAGATCAAGAATTGCAGCAACAATTAGATTATCACACGCTCTATTTTTACCAAGTACTGACCTTGGATAAAGGCACAACTGCAGGGCTGTTAATTCATAGCCAAAATGATGTCGGCACATTAGGCTCTTTACCTGCTTATATTAATCGAGATTTGTTAGCGAGCTGGGTAGCTCACTCGCCATCAGAAAAACAGCCTTTAGTACAATCCTTGGTGGATCTGTTACCGCCACAAAAAAGTGTGCACGTTGACGCTAATATTAAAGCGAATATTGCGCAGGCTATACGACAACATTATACAGCTTGATTTTGAACACTAACCGCTATCACTACTAGTAATAGCTAACAATAATCACTAACAGCTATCTATAAACGTTATTTGTAAGCATTGTGTATAGGTTAATTGAGCATCGAGTTTAAGCTTTTATTAAAAAAACTCGATGCTCAATTTTACTAAAAACATAATACAATCAACGTGATTAATGATAACCACTTAACTAGACCTTTACTTCACCTTTTTATACTTCTAAAATCATCCCCACACTTCCTTCCCCCTTATTATGCGGAGCATTTTATGAGCAGCACACTAACCATTACTCGACCAGACGATTGGCATGTACATTTACGTGATGGAGATGTATTAAAAGATACCGTTCGTGATACTAGTCGTTACATGGGTCGCGCGATTGTTATGCCAAATTTAGTGCCTCCCGTGATGACAACCGACAGTGCATTAGCTTATCGTGAGCGGATTTTAGCGGAGCAACCACAAGCCACCTTTACGCCATTAATGGTTATTTATTTAACCGATAACACCAGTGCCGAAGAGATACAAAAAGCCAAAGCATCAGGCCATGTGTATGCAGCTAAGCTTTACCCAGCTGGCGCGACCACAAACTCTGATTCAGGGGTGACGGATGTTAATAATATCAAAGCAGCGCTACAGGCAATGCAAGATGTTAATATGCCATTATTGGTACATGGTGAAGTAACTGCACACGACGTTGATATTTTTGACCGTGAAGAGGTCTTTTTGAAAGAAGTACTTGCTCCTATCGTGGCAAGTTATCCGAACCTTAAAATAGTGCTTGAACATATTACAACGGCAAATGCCGTAGAGTTTGTTAACCAAGCAAGCGACAATGTGGCAGCGACCATCACTGCGCATCATTTAATGTTTAACCGCAATCATATGTTAGTGGGAGGCATTAAGCCGCATTTTTATTGCCTGCCTATCCTAAAACGCAATACACACCAAGCAGCGCTTGTTAAAGCGGCAACCAGTGGTAGCAAGAAATTCTTTTTAGGGACAGATTCTGCGCCGCATAGCATTGGCGCTAAAGAATCAGCATGTGGATGTGCTGGTTCTTATACTGCATTTGCTGCTTTAGAGTTATATGCCGAAGTATTTGAAGCTGAAAATGCTCTCGATAAACTAGAGGGTTTTGCAAGTTTTAATGGTCCAGATTTTTATCAACTAGCACGGAATACAGATTCCGTGACATTAGAGAAATTATCGTGGGATGTGCCTGCAACATTACAATTTGGTAATGATGTGGTTGTGCCTATTAAAGCTAATGAAACAATGACTTGGAAAGTATTATAATTTTTTCTGATTGGCTGTTAACTATTAACGAGATATTCGCTGATAGTTAATATAACCCTATTCATTTGATTTAGTTTAATTTGAATGGATAATTATTGGTACAGATAAATTCTGTACCAATAATAAATATTTTATAGCGATAACAGGGTAACCGAATCGATTACTCTACTTTTACAAGCAAGCTTTATCATCTCGTATTTTACCTATTTACCTTTACCTGCTATTAGTGGATAGGAAAAACATAAGATGCCCATGATGACATGCGTAATAATACTTTGCGGATGATAGTCAGCTCCTCTAATTCTTCTGAATACACTGCACTTTGTCCATATGCACCTAGCGGTAAAAGATCACGGTATTGTTCAAAATTAGGGTCTTTAATCTCAAATACAACAGAAATTTCACCCACATGAGACGAAATAAGATCAACTGAAGATCTATTAGATTTAACTGCCCCTTCTGCAATATTCGAGACCTTAGCAACTTCAGCGGCAAATACTTTTCCAGGCAAGGCATCAAATATTAACTCTGCGTCATAACCAGCTTTGATTTGTAAAATTTTATTTTGAGGATACCAACTAGCATACTGAAATGAGCTATCTTGAATAAAGAGCATCGCAGGGTTTGTTGGCATGGAGGCAACATGTAAACCAGGAAATACCGATATTTGAGTGACATAACCATCACTGTGTGCTCGAACAATTGTATTTCTTAAGTTATAAGTGGCCTCGCTTAATTGTGTATTTAAATCATCAATTATTGCAGCAGCTTTAGCGCTATCAATATCTACTCGCTTGTCTGCATTTGCAGTTTGTAACTCTCGCCCATTTAACTCTTGTGTACTTAATGTTTGCTTACTTAGCTCTTCTTTACTCAGATCTAGTGCACTTAAATATTGTTGCTTTGCAGTCACGATTTGCGCCGTTAATTGTGCGACTTTATTTTGATAAGGTAACGGATCAATTCTGAATAAAATATCCCCCTTATTAATACGAGTATTCGCAGTTATATCAACTGAGAGAACAGTACCTTGAACGACAGGGACAATCGGTGTAGTTACAAAATATTGTTTACTCGAGTCTGAATAAGGATGAGTATAGTTAATCAATAAAATTAACGAACTCACTAACACCGCTCCACCTACTATAGCGGTAGGAACTGTCCAGCGATTAAATGGAATACCAAACACTCTGAATATAACCACACAAATTGATAGGTAGCTTAACGTTATCAACCAATCCATTATTTATCTCCTTGCTGTTGTTCAAGGTTTAATTTGTCTATATCTTCGAATAATTGTGAGGTTTGTTTATCAAAATCTTCTACCTCATTATCGACTTTAAAATCAATATCATCTTCAGAAGCGATATTTTTCTCAGCTACTGCTTTCACTTTTTCAGAGGATTTGATTGATAAGGCAGTTTCGATCGTTTCAACTCGATGTTGCAGATTGATAAGGTTTTGTAAGTTAATCAATTGAAGGTTGGTTTCTTTGCTTGTAACTGATTCTGTATTGTCAGTTCCGCCCCAACTTCTATTTTGACGGTGTGACGTTGCCCAGATCCATAAAAATGGCCATAGGATATGGAGAGTTAATAAACTGATCCACCCCGCTACTTGTAACGCATCTTGTTGTGGATGATTACGTTCCTTCGCCATTTTATAGGGAATGTCATGTATAGCGACCATTCCATAAAATAAGGTAACGAATATAAATACTAATATTCCTAAAGCGATATATTCAAGCATATTACGTCCTGTAAATGATATTAATTTGTTATTAGTATCGCAGAAATTAGAAAGCCCATCACGTAATTCCTTTAAATATCATAAAGTAATCACATAACGGGCTTAATATTAAAAATGTTCTCTAATATTTAATAACTTAAATCGTTATTTATCTTCGAATAATGGCATTTTCTTCAAGTAAGTTGTTAACAGTACAATACGAACACCGTTAACACGCCCTTCAATATGTTCTGGGTTATCAGTTAACGAAATATTACGCACTGGCGTTCCACGCTTAGCAGTAAAATTACCGCCTTTTACTTCCAAGTCTTTAATTAACGTTACGTTATCACCCGCTAATAACACGACACCGTTTGAATCACGAGTTGGGGCAACATCTTCAATTTCATCGGCAGCAACACCATAGTCAGCCCAAGCTTTTTGCTCATCTTCCATGTACATCATATCTAATAGATCTTGAGCCCAAACTTCACCCGCTTTACTTAAACGTGTTAATAAACGAAATGCAGTTACTTGCACAGCAGGAACTTGGCTCCACATGCTATCGTTAAGGCAACGCCAATGGTTATTATCCATCTCAACTGTTTTTTCGATTTGAGGTAAACAAGTAGAACACACTAACACTGATTTATCTGAGTTAGGTTCTTTAACAGGTGGCACTTCGAAAATAGACAGTTCATTAGTCGATGAACATAATTCACAACATCCATTACTACGTTCTGTTAAAGCTGCATTGATCGGCATAATATGACCTTATAGTTAGTAGGGTAAATAAAGGGCGCTATTATGCGCCCTTTTAACAATAAAAAAAACCAGAAATAGTCTTCAATACTTAACCATAAAGGAGGAATGTTTAATCACAAATTGCATTTGATTGATATATAGACTGCAAATACATTGTATTCAATAGTGAATAGTCAGTATCTTCAACATAATCTTGGTTAATCGCATTGAGAATAACCCCACCTGCGTTGGTTTGTGCATACTCTGTTTTAGCAATCACTGTTGCTATACCATTGTAATTAATATTGTCGTAGGTATTGTCGTTTGGCCCTTCAACATTAATCGCTTCATCAACACACGCGTTATCAAGGTCATCACTCACAATATCATTAAAATCTAATACGGCATCACCTTGCGAGTAAACAGGAATTGCTAATACTATTTTGTTCTTTACCACACAACGATTAGTCCAATAGGTGATCGCATCTTGTGCATCTTCTAAAGAAGAGTGCAGGTCGTCATTGTCAGTTGTATTAAGCGCCATCACATTCACAAAATCAGGGTAACCTAAAGCATCCTCTTGCACACCTTGATCGGTTGCATCATCATCCTCACCGGAGTCGACCACGTAACTAAACAGCACACCTTGGTCGGTAGCCAGATCAGAAACTTCTTTTACTAAATCTTCAAATAGGTCCCCTTCATCATCAGTTGTTGGAAATTGCCAATTAATATCGATGCCGTCTAGGTCATAATCTTTGATCAAATTTTCAACGTTATTGATAAAGTTATTTAAGGCCGTTGTATTTCCTGCGATAGAGTTAAAAGCAGAGTCACTAGCGTTGCCAATAGAGGCCATGGCATAGATACCTGAGTTATGTGCCGTATCAATCAACTCTTCAAATTCATCTAAATCATCCCCAGTGGGTAAAATTAAATCCCCATCAGATTCAACACCAACCTTGTTATAAATAACATGAGTTAGTTTAGTAAAATCGATGTCATCAAGTGTTTCTTCATCACTGATAGACCAGTATGCAATTTGCTTAAAATCAACACTGGTAAAGTCTTCCTCACACACTGCATCCTCATCGCCTTCCCAAATATCATCAAGAAATTCTGACGTCTTATTATCACAAGCAGCTAACGCATAGAGTGGAAGACAGAGCACAAATGCTCTAATGAATTTGTTCGAAAGTAGTTTATGAGACGGTAATGATGTTTTCACAGACGGATTTATCCTTTTTTCATTTGAATACAATTAATAATATCACTTACCTTAATAGGGCAAGCAAGTTAAAATAAGAAAATAAGTATTTTTACACACACCAAATTAGGCAAACGCTATGAATGAAGCATTAATAATTGCAGATCAAACTTTAATATTACATCGCCATCCACGAAGAAAAAACGAAACATTACAAGCTTGGGATTCAGCTGATGAATACTTGATCAACCATTTTAATGAAAATGAATTGAATAAATACATTACTGAAGATGGGCAACTATTAATTATTAACGATGGTTTTGGTGCATTAAGCTGTTACTTTAACGATCTTGAAAGAACTGTAGTTTCAGACTCTTTTATTTCAGTAAGTTCAATAAAACTTAATATGCAACGTAATCAATGTGATCCTGACAATTTATTAATTCAAGATAGTCTGCAGGCATTACCAGATAACGTTAAAGTAGTATTAATAAAAGTACCTAAAACATTGTCTTTTTTAGAGCATCAATTACAGCAATTAAGTACTGTAATTGGTAAAGATACGATTGTAGTCGCAGCGGGTAAAGTCGACACCATTCATAAATCAACACTGGCTTTATTTGAAAAGTATATCGGTACCACTAAAACGTCATTAGCAAAGAAAAAATCGCGTTTGATATTCAGTATCGTTGATCAAACAGACATTCCAGAAGATGATATTGCAATTACTTGGGATATTGAACGTTTTGACTGGAAAATTCATAACCACGCTAACGTTTTCTCACGTAACCATTTAGATATTGGTGGACGTTACCTAATGGATAACTTACCTGAAGGTGATTTTACTAAAGTGGTGGATTTGGGATGTGGTAACGGCGTAGTTGGCATGGCAGCAGCAGTGGCATACCCAGAAGCACAAATCACATTCATTGATGAATCTTATATGGCAGTAGATTCAGCACGTATTAATATGCTGAAAAACTTTGAAGAAGAACGTTCTGATAATACTCGTTTTGTAGTAAACAACGGGTTAGTGGGATTTAAAGCACGTAGTTATGATTTAATTTTATGTAACCCTCCTTTCCATCAACAACATGCAATCACCGACCATATCGCTTGGAGTATGTTTAATGATGCACATTTCTGTTTAGCAGTGAATGGAGAACTAGTGATTGTTGGTAATCGCCATTTAGATTATCAAGATAAATTAGAGCGCATTTTTGGAAACTGTGAATTAATCGCAGAAAACAAAAAGTTCGTTATCCTACGTGCAATTAAAATGGAATAGCAAATATAAACCTCAAGTGTAAATCTTTACACTTGAGGTTACATATCCCCATTAACTATCAAAATGTCCTGTTGATTAATTCAAGCTAGCGACAAATTAACAACTAATTTGCCCTTTAACCCTTTAACCGGGCACAGGAATACACTTCACCATAAGCTTCAGATTTAACGGTTAATGTTGAAGCTGTTAATGCTAATACCTTACCTGACTCGTTAATACTATCTGGCAAAATATCATTAAAATTAAAGAAATTATCTAATTGTGGATGGCTGACATTAGTAAATTTAATATCACTGGATGACATCACAAGCTGATCTCCTTTTAACTGCCATGACGATTTATCGGTTTCATTAAATGTCAATTCAGGCATGCCTGGAATATTCAGTAATAAAGTACCTGACCCACTCGACTTCCCTTGCTTAGCGTAATTGATATTGTAGTTGACCTTTACCTTCATTTTGGTCTTTGGCTCTTCTGCTTGGTGCTGGCAGCGCCAATGACCGATCATGTTATTTTCATTAATCTGACTGACTTCTGCCGCAAAAGTAGGCATTGCAACTGTAAATGTTAATAACGGTAATAATTTTATTAAATTCATTTCTCTATCCCAATTTTTTACAGTGAATATGCAATGCGATGATAGCCTAGAAGCCTATCAGTAGCTACTGTCGCTAATAACGAAAAACTACACTATTAAATCTAAAATTTTACTACTACAAACAAATTATGACAGGAAGTTTATAACCTAAAAGCTGAAGAAATAGTAATACTAACTTTACTTATCTCTATGGGGTTCATCTATTGAAAGGAGTAATGCTAATTCTATTAGATAACGGATCAATCTTGTTGGTAACAATAGCTATTGTTACCAACTAATAGGAAAGATCTATAAGACAAACCTATTCTCTAGAGTTGCATAATAAATTTTGTAACTATCAATAAAAAGCCCCGTAAAACGAGGCTTTCTTAATGTAGAACGAACGACTATAGAATTTATTTTTGTAATTGACGTTGGCGGCGAACAGCTAAACCTGCAATTGCAAGTCCAAATAATAACATAGTCTCAGGCGCAGGCACTTGTACTGTTAAGGTTGACTGACCAATTTTGACACTAGTAAATAAACCTGAATATATAGTTATATCTAATAAACCATCGGCATTAAGCGCAGCCAATGCTTCAACTTCAAGGTTTCCAGCGAACATAGAACCTAAAGTGATTGCCCCCGAATCAAAATCAAATCGTTCGATTTTAAATAAAAGTGTTTCCCAAAAGTCTAGGTTATTAACTTCTATTTCTAAATATGCACTTGTTGCACTACCAAATGTAAATCCATCATCTGTAATATCATGTTGATAACTAACTGAACTGCCAAAACCACTTAAAGATAGATTTGGATCGACAACATCTACAATCGTGCTAGCAAAAGTACTTGCACTAAATAATAGCCCTATCGCTAATCCCATTTTTTTTATGTTTGAAAAATTAAACATGTCCATATTCCACCCCTATTCCATTTAATGTAAGAAAGAAAAAACTTAAGAAAAAAGCATATATATCAGATATATACATAACTGGTATTACACTTGATTTAGCATCAAATATGCCAACTCGAAAATCTATATATTTAACAATGAGATACAGGTTTTCAGGGACCTAATTAATAACAAATGTAAAGAAAATCAACATATTGTTAATTCAGTATCATTAAAGGTGAATAATGAATGAGACAAAACATTCAAAGAAGATAAAATGACATTATAAAATAAAAGACAAAATTTCAAAAAGTCATTTAAATAAACATAAAGGAATACTTTAAAAAACTAACAATTAATTTAGAACATAATATAAAAATATAATGCAAGCTATTGATGTATTTAATAATAATAATTTCTAAAAAAAATAATTACTAACTCATAAGTAATGCAAGATTTTCCGACATATTTTTTGAAATTAATTATTGGATACAGTGAAATCGATTCAAATTACTCAATTATAAATAGATTAAGCAAAGCATTATTAATATCAAATTGAATCTAAGGTTTTCTTTGTTGTATTTCGTAATAAGTAATTACTTTAAGAAGCGACCGTCTATTTTTGCTCAAACTGTACTCGGTTTTCAATGAGATCGACTGTGGTTTAATGATTAAGATGTCATAATTTTAAAATTACTGTTTATTGAAGAAGGCTGGATTCAGATCATAAGTGCATAACTTAAAATTTTTATAAAAAACAGAGAACCACTGGGGCTTGTATTGTGAATAAATATGATAAGAAACTTTATTAGAAGACTATTATCCTGATGATACGTAAGCTGCTATGAAAAGAGCTATATAAAGAGGCATGTAAAGATATAAATAAAATGCAATGTTAGCAGCCATTTAAGCCAAAAACTACGTCAGTCACTCTGTGTAAGACTTTAAAGATATCGACTAGCCCTTTAATGGTTTACAGAAATATTTTACCAGAGCACCTTCATGAAGCTTAAACGCAAGAAATAGAGTTTGAATTTTAGGGACAAAAAAGCCCCGCTATTGAAGGTCAGTTCAAAGCGAGGCTCGTATTGTGAGTCAACACAGTAAGCAATCTTGTTAAGAGATTACCAACCAGTTACTTCACGTAATGCTTTACTGAAATAAACAGCTGCTAGAGATTACCAAACAGTTGCTTCACGTAGTGCTTTACTGAAATAAACAGCTGCTAGAGATTACCAACCAGTTACTTCACGTAGTGCTTTACCGATATCAGCAAGTGATTTAGTCGTTTTCACGCCTGCATCTTCTAATGCTTTAAATTTATCTTCTGCAGTACCTTTACCGCCAGCGATAATCGCACCAGCATGTCCCATACGCTTACCAGCAGGTGCAGTAACACCAGCGATGTAAGAAACAACAGGTTTAGTTACGTTTGCTTTAATAAATGCAGCCGCTTCCTCTTCCGCAGTACCACCGATTTCACCAATCATTACGATTGCTTCAGTTTCTGGATCTTCTTGGAATAATTTTAGAATATCGATGAAGCTAGAACCAGGGATAGGATCACCACCAATACCAACACAAGTTGATTGACCAAAACCTTCGTCTGTAGTTTGTTTAACAGCTTCATAAGTTAATGTACCAGAACGCGATACGATACCTACTTTACCTTTTTTATGAATGTGACCAGGCATAATACCGATTTTACATTCATCAGGTGTGATAACACCAGGACAGTTAGGACCGATCATCACAACACCTTCTTGATCTAGTTTAATTTTAACTGCAACTAAATCTAGTGTTGGAATGCCTTCAGTAATAGTAACGATTAATTTAATACCTGCATCAATCGCTTCTAAAATAGCATCTTTACAAAATGGTGCTGGTACGTAGATAACCGATGCTGTAGCACCCGTTTCTTCTACTGCTTCACGTACTGTATTAAATACAGGTAAGCCTAAATGTACTTGACCGCCTTTACCAGGTGAAACACCACCGACCATTTGTGTACCGTATTCAAGCGCTTGCTCTGAGTGGAAAGTACCTTGACCACCAGTGAAACCCTGACAAATTACTTTAGTGTCTTTATTAATTAAAATACTCATTATTTTCCACCTACCGCTTTAACAGACTGCTGAGCAGCATCTGTTAATGATGTTGCTGCAATAATATTAAGACCTGACTCAGCTAAGATCTTACGACCTAATTCTGCATTGTTACCTTCTAAACGAACGATAACAGGAACAGAAACACCTACTTCAGCTACTGCGCCAATAACACCTTCTGCGATTAAATCACAACGTACAATACCGCCAAAGATATTAACTAAAACAGCTTTAACTTTGTCATCAGAAAGGATGATTTTGAATGCTTCTGTAACACGTTCTTTAGTTGCACCGCCGCCAACATCCAAGAAGTTCGCCGGATTGCCGCCGTGTAGGTTAACCATATCCATAGTACCCATAGCAAGGCCAGCACCATTAACCATACAACCGATGTTGCCATCAAGAGCTACATAGTTAAGTTCCCACTGAGCCGCATGCATTTCACGCGCATCATCTTGTGTTGTATCGTTGATAGCATGAAGTGCTTTTTGACGGTACATTGCATTTGAGTCGATAGTAATTTTGCCATCTAAACAGATTAAATCGTCTGAACCTGTTACAACTAATGGGTTAATTTCTAATAACGCTAAATCTTTATCTTCAAAAATAGTTGCAAGCCCTAAGAAAATCTTAGTGAATTGACCAATTTGTTTACCACATAAACCTAATTTAAATGCTAATTCACGTCCTTGGTACGCTTGTGCGCCAACCAAAGGATCGATCATAACAGTATGGATTAATTCAGGAGTTTCTTCTGCAACTTTCTCAATTTCAACACCACCCTCGGTAGATGCCATGAAAGTAACACGTTGTGAAGCACGGTCGATTACCGCACCTAAATAAAGCTCGTTAGCAATATCACTACAACTTTCTAGTAATAATTTATTAACTGGTTGTCCGTTAGCATCTGTTTGGTAAGTAACAAGATTTTGACCTAACCATTTATGTGCAAACTCACGGATTGCTTCTTTTGAATCAACTAACTGTACGCCACCCGCTTTACCACGACCACCCGCATGTACCTGACACTTAATAACCCATTTATCTCCGCCTAATTTTGACGCAGCATTAACCGCTTCTTCGCCACTATCACAGGCAACACCCTGTGGAACCGGTAAACCGTATTCTTTAAATAGCTGTTTTGCCTGATATTCATGCAAATTCATGTTTGATTTCCATCTGTTTTAGTTAAACTTAATAGCTCGAAAGCCGTGAGTGTAAAAACAATTTTTGTTTCGCTGCTTATAAAAATAAACAGCGAATAAACTTTTTTATTAAAGATTAAACATCTAATAATAAGCGAGTAGGATCTTCAAGAAGCTCTTTGATAGTCACTAAGAAACCTACTGACTCTTTACCATCAATTAAACGATGGTCATAAGACAGTGCAAGGTACATCATCGGTAATATCTCAACTTTCCCGTTAATCGCCATTGGACGATCTTGGATTTTATGCATACCTAAGATAGCCGCTTGTGGAGGATTGATAATTGGCGTTGAAAGTAAAGAACCAAATACACCGCCGTTAGTCACGGTAAAGTTACCACCCATCATTTCGTCAACAGTTAATTTGCCGTCACGACCTTTGATAGCAAGCTCACGAATACCCTTTTCAATGTCAGCAACACTTAATGTATCAGTATCACGTAAAACAGGTGTTACTAGACCACGCGGTGTTGATACAGCAATACTGATATCAAAGAAGTTGTGGTAAACGATATCAGTACCGTCAATTGCAGCATTAACTTCTGGGTAACGTTTAAGTGCTTCAGTTACCGCTTTAATGTAGAAAGACATGAATCCTAAACGGATACCATGTTTTTTCTCAAACACTTCTTGGTATTGCTTACGAAGATCCATGATTGGTTTCATGTTTACTTCATTAAATGTAGTTAACATTGCCGTTGAGTTTTTAGCTTCTAATAAACGTTCTGCAACACGTTTACGTAAACGTGTCATCGGTACGCGCTTGTCGCTACGTGCAGCAACAGCGGCTACGATATCAACCTTAGGCTCAGTTTCTTTTTTGTTTTTAGATGTACGGAAGTTATCTACATCTTCACGCGTAATAACACCGCCTTTACCAGACCCTTTAATATCACGTGCATCGATGCCTTCTTCAAGCATTAAACGACGAACTGATGGGCTTGCATCGGCAGTTGCTGCAGGTGCTTCAGCTGGAGCTGCTTCTTCTTTCGCTGCAGCAGGTGCATCAGCTTCTTCTAACTTAGCTAATAACTGTTTAGAAAGTACGGTTGCGCCTTCGTCTTCAATTATTTCTTTTAAAATGCCTGATGCAGTAGCAGGAACTTCTAACACTACTTTATCAGTTTCGATTTCAACTAACACTTCATCACGCTCAACGAAGTCACCAGGTTGTTTATGCCAAGTTGCTACAGTTGCATCTGCAACTGATTCTGGAAGTTCTGGTACTAGTACTTCAATCATAATTAACGCTTCCTACAATAATAATTTTTATTCAATAAATTTAATTTTGATTACTGTTCATCAAAACCAAGTGCTTCGTTCACTAATGCTTTTTGTTGCTTAACATGCAATGACATATAGCCTACTGCTGTTGATGCAGATGCTGCACGACCAGCGTACTGCAATGTTGCACCCGTTGGCATAACACCACGGAAGTTATGTTGACTACAGTACCAAGCCCCCTGGTTTTGTGGCTCTTCTTGACACCAAATAAAATCAGTTACATGTGCATATTGCTCAAGTAGATCATTGACTTCATCCGTTGGGAATGGGTAAAGCTGCTCTATACGAATAATGGCGACATGATCTAATTTTTCAGCACGGCGTTTTTCTAATAGTTCGTAGTAAACTTTACCGCTACAAAGAATAATACGCGTAACAGCTTCTGGGTCTAGCGCATCAACTTCACCAATTGCATTTAAGAATGTGCCTGATGCTAATTCATCTAAGCTAGAAACCGCTAATGGATGACGTAACAATGATTTAGGTGACATAACAATTAATGGGCGACGCATTGAACGAATGACTTGGCGACGTAACATGTGATAAACCTGAGCAGGTGTTGAAGGAACACATACCTGCATATTATGCTCAGCACATAATTGTAAAAAACGCTCTAAACGAGCTGATGAATGCTCTGGACCTTGACCTTCATAACCATGCGGTAATAAGACAGTTAGACCACACATACGGCCCCACTTCTGTTCACCTGATGATAAGAATTGGTCAAATACAACTTGAGCACCATTTGCAAAGTCACCGAACTGTGCTTCCCAAATACATAAACCTTTAGGTGCACCAGTAGAGTAACCGTATTCAAATGCTAATACCGCTTCTTCAGATAAAACTGAATCATAAACATCAAAATGACCTTGATCATCAGAGATATTTTGAAGAGGTGTATAACGTTTAGCTTCCGATTGCTCATGTAATACAGCATGACGATGGAAGAAGGTACCACGTGCAGAATCTTGACCGACTAAGCGAATATTATATTTAGAATCTAATAATGTTGCATAAGCTAAGTTTTCAGCAAAACCCCAGTCCAATAATTTTTCACCACGCGCCATTGCCTGGCGATCATTGTAGATCTTAGCAATACGTGAATGTTGTTTCTGATCTTCTGGGTAATGACTGATAGATTCAGCTAATTCAACTAAGCGTTGTTTTTGGAAACCCGCTTCGTACGATGCATGCCACTCATGTTTTAGGTAAGGAGACCAATCTATAGAATTGCCTTGCATAGATTGCCACTCTTTAACCACGCACTCACCATTATCTAAAGCGTCACGGTAATCAGCAACAAGCTTTTTAGCAAAACCATCTGCAATCACACCTTCACTTTCTAGTTGTTTGCTGTAGATATCACGTGGAGTAGGATGTTTTTTGATTTTTTGGTACATCAATGGCTGTGTTGCACTTGGCTCATCTGCTTCGTTATGGCCATGACGGCGGTAACAAACTAAATCAATAACAACATCACGTTTGAATTTATTACGGAAGTCGATTGCGATATGTGCCGCTTGCATTACTGCTTCAGGATCATCACCATTAACATGGAAAATTGGTGCTTGGACCATTTTAGCAATATCAGTACAGTAACGAGTTGAGCGAGTATCTTCAGGATTTGAAGTAGTGAAACCAACTTGGTTGTTGATAACGATGCGGATAGTACCACTTACTTTAAATGCACGTGCTTGTGACATATTGAATGTCTCTTGCACAACACCTTGACCAGCAATTGCAGAGTCGCCGTGAATAGTGATAGGTAAAACACTTTCACCAATACTATTTAAACGTTCTTGACGAGCACGAACCGAACCTAAGACTACAGGATTAACGATTTCTAAGTGTGAAGGGTTAAAAGCTAACGATAAATGTACATTGCCTTTAGCAGTTTTAAAATCACTACTAAAACCTTGGTGATATTTAACATCACTTGAACCATCTATATTTGCATGTTTACCTGCAAACTCATTGAACAAATCAGCGGGTTTTTTACCTAATACGTTAACTAATACGTTTAAACGACCACGGTGAGCCATTCCGATAACAACTTCATGTGCACCTTGCTCGCCAGAACGTCTAATGACTTCTTTAAGCATAGGAACAAAAGAATCACCACCTTCTAAAGAGAAACGTTTTGCACCAGGGAATTTAGATCCGATGTAACGTTCAAGGCCTTCTGCTGCAGTTAACTCTTCTAAAAATCGATTTTTAGCTTCGTTGCTGAACGAAGGACGACTTTCACAAGACTCAATTCGGTTTTGGATCCAACGCTTTTCATCAGTGTTCGTGATGTGCATGTATTCCACACCTAACGAGCCACAATAAGTTCGTTTGAGTGATGCAATAAGATCCTTTAATACCATGGTTTCATTGCCAGTAGCAAAAGAACCAACATTAAAGTTAGCATCTAAATCAGAACCAGTTAGTTCATGATAAAAAGGGTCTAACTCTTTAACAGATTCTGTTTTAACTAAACCCAGAGGATCTAAATTTGCAATTTCATGTCCTCGGTTGCGATAAGCACCGATCAGTTGTAAAACTTTGACTTGTTTTGCATCGTTGTGAACAGCACCATCAGGCGGTGTAAAACATTTTGGCGCTTTCGCCGCATGCTTCATCTGTTCACGGATAATTGAATGACGCTCCTCAGGAGCGTCAGTCACACTTGGTAACTCATCAAAGACTTCACGCCAATTAGCGTCCACAGCAAGTGGATCCTCTAAATACAATTCGTAAATGTCTTCGATATAAGTAGAATTTGCCCCGGAAAGATGCGATGAGGCTAACCAAGTTTCCATAACATTAGTTGGCATTAAAATTCCTTATTCTTTATTAATGTTTAATTAATAATATTTATTTAGTAATTAAACCGCGCGTTGTAATAACATAGATTTAATTTTACCAATCGCTTTGGTTGGGTTTAATCCTTTCGGACAAACACTCACGCAGTTCATGATACTGTGACAACGAAAAACACTGAAAGCATCATCTAAATTCGACAAGCGTTCTTCTGTTGCACTATCTCGACTATCGATAAGGAAACGGTATGCAGCTAATAAACCAGCTGGACCGATAAACTTATCAGGGTTCCACCAGAATGAAGGACAAGAGGTTGAACAACAAGCACATAAAATACACTCGTATAAACCATCTAATTTTTCACGCTCTTCTGGAGATTGTTTGAACTCTCCAGCAGGCGGTATAGTGCCATCTGTAATTAAAAATGGCTTTACTTTTTCATACTGAGTATAAAATTGTGTCATATCGATCACTAAATCACGTACCACTGGTAAACCAGGTAGTGGACGAAGCACAATTTTTCCAGCAGAAAGTAAATCAGAAAGAGGTGTAATACACGCCAATCCATTTTTACCATTAATATTTAAACCATCACTACCACACACACCTTCACGGCATGAACGACGGAATGACAATGACTTATCTTGCTCTTTTAATGCAATCAAAGCATCAAGCACCATCATGTCAGAACCTTCAGGTATTTCTAATGACATCTCTTTCATTGAAGGTTTGTCATCAACATCAGGGTTGTAGCGATAAACAGAAAATGTAACATTCATATTATAAAACCTTCTTAGTAAACACGTGCTTTAGGTGGGAAAGCTTCACGTAGTACTGGCGCCATATTAACGTCACGTTTACACATACTTTCTGTTTCAGGATTGAAGATACTATGGTGTAGCCAATTTGCATCATCTCGATCAGGGAAGTCAAAACGACTATGGGCACCACGACTTTCAGTACGGAAGTTTGCCGCTAAAGCAGTTGAAAAAGCAGTTTCCATTAAGTTGTCTAATTCTAAACACTCAATACGGTTAGTATTAAACTCGCTACTCTTATCGCCTAACTTAGCATTGTTCAAACGTTCACGTAAAACGCGTAACTCGGCAAGCCCTTCAGCCATTGCATCACCGTCTCTAAATACTGAGAAGTTGTTTTGCATACATTGTTGTAGGTCTTTACGAATTTGATCAGGACACTCTGTACCTGTGCCTTTTTCCCAGCGATTGAAACGTGCTAAAGAAGCTTCAATATTTTCTTCAGTTGGTGGCTTAGCTGTATTTTCTTTGGTTAATACTTTACCAAGATGTTTACCCGCAGCACGACCAAATACGATTAAATCAAGTAATGAGTTACCACCTAATCGGTTTGCACCATGAACAGATACACTTGCAATTTCACCCACCGCAAATAAACCTTTCACTTCAACATCTTTACCATTTTCATCTAGTTTTAACACTTGACCGTTAACGGTAGTTGGTACGCCACCCATCATGTAATGACAAGTAGGGATGATTGGAATCGGTTCATGTACAGGATCAACATGAGCAAACGTACGTGATAATTCACAGATACCCGGTAAACGCGTTTCTAATACATCTTTACCAAGGTGATCAAGTTTCAATTTAATGTGCGTGCCCCAAGGACCTTCACAACCACGACCTTCACGAATTTCAATCATGATTGAACGAGCAACAACATCACGACCGGCTAAATCTTTAGCATTTGGCGCGTAACGCTCCATGAAACGTTCACCATCTTTATTTAAAAGATAACCACCTTCACCACGACACCCTTCTGTTACCAGAACACCTGCACCAGCAATACCGGTTGGGTGGAACTGCCACATTTCCATATCTTGTACCGGTACACCAGCACGTAATGCCATACCAACACCGTCACCAGTATTAATGTGAGCATTAGTTGTTGAAGCATAAATACGCCCTGCTCCACCAGTTGCGAGTACCGTTGCTTGTGCTCTAAACACACAAACTTCGCCACTTTCAATATCAATAGCAGTACAACCAACAACATCACCATCATCATTTTTCAATAAATCCAGCGCGTACCATTCAGAGAAAATGGTGGTTTTATTTTTAATATTTTGTTGGTAAAGCGTATGCAACAATGCATGACCTGTACGGTCAGCAGCAGCTGCAGTTCTAGCAGCTTGCTCGCCACCAAACTCTTTAGATTGACCACCAAAAGGACGTTGATATACTGAACCGTCTTCGAAACGAGAAAATGGTAAGCCCATATTTTCAAGTTCACGAACAGCATCGGGTCCTTCATTACACATAAACTCGATAGCATCTTGATCACCGATAAAGTCAGAACCTTTAACTGTATCGTACATATGCCATTGCCAGTTATCTGCATGTGCATTACCTAGCGCTACTGTAATACCACCTTGAGCAGATACAGTATGAGAACGCGTTGGAAATACTTTAGTAATCAACGCACAACTTTTGCCTTCTTGCGAAATAGATAATGCCGCGCGCATACCTGCACCACCAGCACCAATAACAATCGCATCAAATTCACGAATAGGTAAACTCACTTAAACACCCCACAAAATTACAAAACCAAAAATAACGTAAGCAAATGCAACTGTTGTTAACACAAACTGTAATGTGCCACGTAATAAAGTACATTTAACGTAATCTGTTAAAACTTGCCAAATACCAATCCATGCATGAACCAGCATTGCCACTAATGCCATTAACGTAAATACTTTTGTTAATGTTAGAGAGAAAAAGCCTGTCCAAACTTGATAAGTAATATCAGCAGATGCAACAAAGCCTACAAGATATAAAATGTAGGCTAATAAAATAACTGCACTGGCGCGTAATAATATGTAATCGTGGACGCCGCTCCGTCCGAAAGTACCTGCAACCTTTACCATACTAAAATCCCCGCTAATATTGATAATACAGCAGTAAGGCCAAAGCCTACTTTTGCACTAAGTGATGCACTGTCCAATTCTTCCCAGTACCCTAAATCTTGAATCATATGCCTAACACCAAATACGGCATGGTAAGCAAGACCTGTTAATGATCCCCAGAAAACAAATTCAACGATAAACAAGTCTAAATAACCTTGTACACTTTGAAAATCTTGAGCTGACGATAACGAACAGTTTAGGAGGGTAAGGAATATTGCTAATGCAATAAAAACGATGATCCCAGAAACACGATGCAGTATTGAGGCTGTAGCAGTAATGGGGAATTTAACCGTGGATAGGTCTAAATTTTTAGGTCTCTCTTTGCGCACAATTTATCTCTTTATGATGGCTAAAAGTTAGGGGTTGTTTTACGGGCTCTATTGTTAGCACAATGTTAATGCATTGTAACATCGAAACGCATTTTTTTGTGATCTAAGCACGGTAAAATTTTCAATTGAGCAATAAATAACTCAATTGAAAATTTTACCCACCCAATCCTTAAGATATCAGAGGCTTGAAAGAAATTATAGCACTTTGGATTATTAAAGATTTTATCGAATATTTGTTGCGATCTTAACCCGCAAAGTTGTAATGTTAGATTTGACAAGGTCAAATTTTGACTGTAAAAATGTGTCACCAAAAAAGCATGTTTATAAAAAGAAGAATACAAAAAGAGTACAAAGAATTATAAAAATATAAATAATTTTTAAAACAAGGGAGAAAATAATGTCGGACAAAGTCGCAATACTTCACTTACCAGGACAAGATCCTGTTGAACTACCTATCTTTAGTGGAACAGCTGGTAATGATGTCATTGATATTCGTAGCTTAGGAAAAACAGGCTACTTCACTTACGACCCTGGTTTCCTTGCAACAGCCTCTTGTGAGTCTGCAATAACGTTCATTGACGGTGATAAAGGAATTTTATTACACCGAGGTTATGCTATCGATGATTTAGCATACAAATCAGATTATTTAGAAGTTTGTTATTTATTACTAAACGGTCAACTACCTACTGAAAAAGAATTTGCCAAGTTCAAACACACTGTACTTCATCATACAATGTTACATGAACAACTCGTCGCATTTTACCGAGGCTTCCGTCGTGACTCTCATCCAATGGCAATTATGGTTGGTGTAGTAGGTGCTTTATCAGCTTTCTACCATGACTCCTTAGATATTACAAATGAGTCATGTCGTGAAATAGCTGCATTCCGTCTTATTTCAAAAATGCCAACTTTAGCGGCAATGAGTTACAAATATTCTATAGGTCAACCCTTCATGTATCCGGATAACACATTATCTTATTCCGGTAATTTCTTGAAGATGATGTTTGGTATTCCATGTGAAGAATATGTTGTTAATCCAGTACTAGAAAGTGCAATGGATAAAATATTAATTCTTCATGCTGACCATGAACAAAATGCATCAACCTCTACAGTTCGTTTAGCAGGTTCATCTGGTGCGAACCCATTCGCATGTATTGCAGCGGGTATTGCTTCTTTATGGGGCCCTGCACATGGCGGCGCTAACGAAGCATGTTTAGAAATGCTAGAAGAAATTGGCACTGTAGATCGTATTCCTGAGTTCGTTGCAAGAGCGAAGGATAAAGATGACCCATTCCGTTTAATGGGCTTTGGACACCGTGTTTATAAAAACCATGATCCACGAGCTACGGTAATGCGTAAAACATGTCATGAAGTATTAGATGATCTAAAAATTGATGACCCACTACTAGATGTTGCAATGGAACTAGAGCGTATTGCGCTTGAAGACCCTTACTTCATCGAGAAAAAACTCTACCCTAATGTAGACTTCTACTCAGGTATTGTTTTACGTGCGATGGGTATTCCACGTACTATGTTTACAGTGATATTCGCTGTTGCTCGTACTATTGGTTGGATTTCACATTGGAAAGAAATGTTAGATCAACCTGGACAAAAAATTGGTCGTCCTCGTCAAATGTACACGGGTGAAGTTGATTTACATTACCCTGACAAATAATACGACCAGTTCATTACACTTAATGGCATGACTTAGTAGCACCACTACAAGTCATACCCATTGGCAAAGTGAATAATAATGAGGGTATACAGTAGTTAACAGGTTTCATAACCTTTAATTATCTGTATACCCTCTTTTTTTAAAGCTGTTTTGACCATTGAAGTAGCTTTTTCTTTGGATACTTCTTCATTATTTCTCGTTGAATTTGTAAACAACAACCATTACTCGAATTATTCAACTTAAGTAATCTGCGTGCATATAACGCCCTCGCAATGTCGTAACTTTTCACTGTAAAATATTTTAGTACGTAGGCTGCCGCATAAGCTTCAATTTTAATTACATCTATTTGCTTATCGTTTTTATTAAAATTAATACTATTTTCAAAGTCATTTACATGTGCAAGCCCATGAATAAGAAAAGTATATTTATAAGCTTCATTTATATAACGAACATCTAAATCAGTGCTGTAGGGAATGATTTCACTTTGAATGAATATGATAGATTTAACTTCATTATTGAATTTATAGAATGTTGTCACACTGCCTTTAATATCATCACAATTACTAATGCTATTAAATGTAATTTTTGAATGTAAAATACCATCAAATTTAATTCGATGTCTTATCATCAAGTCTGGAGATGGGATACTTAAATCAGGTGTTATAACAATAGTCACTTGCCCTTTTTCTTCTTCTTTTTGCTTTCTAACTTCAAACAAGTTTTCGTAATCGATTACACTCATCAATTTGACCTTAATTTTTTAAAATGTGATAAATTTAAATGCTAATTCAATACACGATAACAAATAAAATAGTTAAATGTCTGAAAACCCGATTTATTGAGTAAACAACAGCTAACTGTAAAGTGATTACCTTTTTGATTACCTAAAAAAACAGCTAATAAAAAAGGTAGCCTAAGTACCGTTATGGGTCTTAATCTATTAAAATCATGTAAAATGTCAGACTCTCAAATAATTACCGCCGTTATTTAAAACCTGATTAAGCTAGCTTTAATTACTTTTCCCAAAACATCTAGAGAACTTATGCCAAAACAACTCACCGCATTATCCATTGACTCTATTCAATTCCCCGATCCCAACAATGCGTTAGATGATCCAGAAGGACTACTAGCAATCGGTGGTGACTTATCACCCGAACGACTGCTTAATGCCTATCAACATGCTATTTTCCCTTGGTTTTCCGATGGCGAGCCTATTCTATGGTGGAGTCCTGCTGAAAGAGCCGTGATCCAACCACAGCAAGTACATATAAGTAAAAGCATGGCAAAATTTATTCGCCAAACCTCACTTACGATCACCGTTAACCATCGTTTTAAAGATGTCGTTACAGCCTGTGCACAACCTCGTAAAAAGCAAGCTGAAACGTGGATCAGCCCTGCAATCCAATCGGCCTATTATCAGTTACATTTACGCGGCGTCGCACATTCAGTGGAAGTTTGGGATCAAGGTCAATTAGTGGGTGGATTATATGGGGTCAATGTAGGTGCCATTTTTTGTGGTGAGTCGATGTTCCATCAACAAACAAATGCATCAAAACTTGCTTTTATTGCTTTGAGCCAACATTTTTCACGCTTTCAAGGGCAATTAATAGACTGCCAAATGATGACAGAGCATTTACAAAGTTTAGGGGTAACTGCGAACACTCGGCTAGCGTTCATCAAACAACTCGACCAATATAAAGGAACAACTATTAATTCAACTTGCTGGGATAAACAGACTATTTACCTAAAATAAACGCAATTTATATACGCGTTCAAGTTTTTGTAACTAAAAAATAGAGTTGGACTTAAAACTGACGTTTATGTACAAAGTGTGAAATTAAACTGATGTGAAGTTTAGAGACAAAGGTAATACAAATAAGTTAGATGGTATTATTTAAAAGGTCTTAGGCGCTGCCACACTGTTTGTATTACAGTATCTTTAAGGCTTAATCTAGATTTAAATAAACCTAAAACGTGCCAAATTAGCACGTTTTATATGCACTACAACTGATAAATATTAAATAATCGCTAATATTAGTTTTGTTGTAATTGTGACTTGATTGCACCCAGTACAACTTTTCTAGTGATCAAACCAACATAAATATTATCCTCGTCTAACACAGGATACATTTTCGGTTTTTCGTGGATCATCTTCTGTGCCAAATCTAGAATGCTTAGCGTCGAAGGGATACTCAAAGGTGCATCAGACATAACGTCTTCAACCAATGCAGCATGTTCATGGTAGTAACTCGCTTCAATTAACTTAGCAAGGCAATCCTGCTCAGATAACCAACCTACTACATGTCCCGTCTCATCAATAACAGGCCCGCCGATTAAATTAGATAATAATAATTTATCAACAGCCGCTTCTAAATTCATTCCTTTTGTGAATGCAATGCTTTTACCTGTCATAAACTGCTTAACTTGTAAATTTTTCATTATATTCAGCTCCTTGTATTTGAACATATCCTTTGCCCGACACTTCAATCTAACCCTTTTTTAAAAGAAAGTCGATATTTGAAATAACATTATATGCTAAACTATTTCCTTTATATTTCATTAGCAAAGGGTTTCGATATGGCTTCATTACAAGAGCAATTAATGAATTCAGGTTTAGTTAATAAGCAAAAAGCAAAACAAGCACAAACAGAAAAACGTCGACTAGCAAAACAAAAGAAAAAAAAAGGGACGGTGGTTATTTCAGACGTACAAAAAGCAGTACAAGAAAAAACTGAATTGCAAAGACAAAAAGACCTAGCGGATAACCAAGAAACCCAACAACAATTAGCAATACGCGCTGCACATGGTAAATTAATCCAGATGATTGCTCAGCATTGTGAAAAAGATTACCAAGGTGAACTAGACTACCATTTCACTTATGAAAACAAAGTTAAGCGCATTGCTGTAACACCTTCTATTCAGCAGGGTTTAATCAAAGGCTCTTTTGCCATTTGTGTATTGAATGAAGAATTTTATTTAATCAACAAAGAAGCCGCTGAGAAATTACGCGCTATCGACGAATCAGTACTTGTTGCACTGCATGACCAAACAGATAATTCAACAGAAAATGAAGCAGATGACCCGTATGCTGAATTTGCAATCCCTGATGATTTAATGTGGTAGACAACAAAAATATCCTTAGTAATAAGTGACATATAGAAGGTATCGACCTAGAATAACTTTTCAATAACAAAATTTTTGTAAAAAGAGATACTGCATTTATGGACTTTAAGGCTTATCAATCACAAATCAGAACGTTAATTCCGCTTCGAAATAAAGCGGACTTTAGCACTATGCTGGATAAAGTTTTCTTTGGTGAAAGTACTAGTGATAAATTTCTGATCAAGATGGAATTAAGCCGACTTGCCAAACCCTGTTCTCGGATTATAGACCTGCGTGAAAAGGTAACGGATGAAACGCAACAATCCACGCACCAAGATATTATGCATTACCTCACTCCCTCAGCAGATAAAGAATTAACAGCGGCAATAAAACTATATGGCGAATATACCATTGGGGCTTATGAACAAGTATTGGAGCATGTTCAAAAAGTAAAACAGGAAAAATCAGCAAAACCTGTGGCTAAAATAGCACCTGAAGTAGACCCCAATATTACAGAAAATATTCAATTAGATAATCACAGTAAACAATCTGCTGCACGTATGTTTTTTGTATCAAAGATAACTGTCATACTTGAAGATGGATCTGAGCATCAAGCAAGTACATCAAACATTTCTATTACGGGACTTAAAGTAAAGTTATCAGAAAAGTCGAACTACCTTGATGATCAATTCATTAAGGTTAATTTTACTGCTTTAGGTAATGACTACAAAGATAAAGCGATCACAGGTCAAAAAATAACTTATCGTTTAGTTAAACAACAACAAGAAAAAACGGGTTTTTATCTATATTTAAACCTAGAGGACGATAAACCGGCTTTTGTTACTTTCATAAAATTATTTATTCGCAGTAATCAGCATAAATATAAATTAGATGTGCACTATTATTTCCGCCTAGCGCGAGAAAAACTGATTAGAACCAGTACGTTGATGGGCTTAAGTAGCCTCCCGATTTATCTTAATGCAACCCATAGTTCCGCATTAATATTCTCACTCCGTAATCAAGCAAACAAAGAAATTATAGATGATTGGCGTTGTGATAATAGCAATCAACTGCCTTTTTTATTCTCTGAAAAGCGATTAGCCGCAATGTTAAGTATGGCGAAGCCAACACTAGCAACAACAGTGTATTGCTTTACATATATCAGTGAAGGCGAGGAGTTCTTCTTATCAGCGACCGAAGAAGAATTAAAAAAAGAAAACTTAAAGCATTTATTTATTGAGTATGGTCGTACTAAACCTAATTGGCGTTGCTATCATTTAACACTACAAAATTATGTTTATAAAGCCAAAAAAACATACGGGTTGACAGATATAAAGCCATCAATATTTGATGATATTACGCATGTTGCAACATTAACTGAAATAGCGACTAATGAAATCATTGAAATAGATCATCGTAGTGATGAAAAAAGAGACCTCAATCTATTAAATATTTTTGTGCACCGAGAAAAACAACCAGGCTTTGTTCCTGTATATGATCTGTTTCCCGATGAATTACGCAAAGAAGAACGTTATAGCTTTAACAGTGCAATTAAATTAACAGCTGGGAAAGATATTTGTTCTGGGAAAATAGTCGATTTTTCAACGTCAGGTTTAAAAATACAACTAGGTGCTAAAGAATCCTTAGCAAGACGTAGTTTAATTAAAATTGATTTTATCGACCTACAAAAGCTATCTAAACAATTTACCCTTTCTAACATTGAATACCGTGTGATTTCTTCTGGTCCAAATAATACCTTTCACTTACAGGTAGCAACTCGTGATAGTTATTTAACTATGCACCAGTTCTTTTCAATATTAATTAAAAATAACCCAACACACTTTCAAGTCATCCCACTTAAGGCCAATAAACAACCAGTAACATCGCGTTTAAGGGAAGCTGCAGAGAGTGCGCTGCATCCAGCCTTCTTCTATGTATCAACTCAAAATTGCAAAGCTAAAATTTCGCTATCTTCAATTGCCGACACGTCTAAGGCACTCAAGCAATTGTTTAATATTAACAGTAAAGATTCATATGAAAATAATCATCTCGCCCTATCTAATAGAAGATTATTAGAGCGTATTTTACATACGCCATTAAGAACTGTTTCAACACTTGAAAATCCATTAAATTTTGAATGCACTATCTACGTTCAAAAAATATTAGTCGCCAATAATAAGTGGAAGATCAATAGCTACTTAGATGAGGACTTTAAATCTAAAGAGAGCAAAAGAAAGTTTATTTTAGATAATAAAGAGCTGAAACAACTGCAAATATTGCATTACCGATTAACTTCCATCAAAGCCCCTGATTTAGCAGTAGTTAGCTCAGAAGTAAATATTATATCTTGTTATGCAAAACATCTTAGCCAGCGCATTGAAGAAGAAATACTAAAAATTAATGCCATGATACAAGTTATAGACAGGACTAAGCAGATACTGGGCGATTGAAGTTTGTTGTAGATAATTATCTTTTGATATTTACTTATAGATAGCTAATTATAAATAATTACCCATAAAAAGCTGTCAGCTAAAGATGGCTGTTTAAAGAAGTAGATCGTAAAGGCAGGGATAAACTCATTTTGTTAACCAAGTTAGGCGGAGTATACAAACAATTTGCTCCGCCTATTTAATCTTACAACTAACTAAAAGTTTACTTATTGCTTACTGAGTTTGTAAAGGTAAAGAAGCAATCAGTAAACACAACGCCCCTTCTAGATCTAAGTGATTTAAGGCAACTGCAGCTTTCTCTTGCACAATAGGCTTGGCATGGATAGCAATCCCCATTGCAGAGGCTGCCATCATAACTAAATCATTAGCACCATCACCAATAGCAACTGTTTGATTCATAGGAATATCGAACGATGTCGCTAACTCTTTTAGTGTACGTGCTTTAACATCAGCATTAACAATTTCGCCCGTTACCTGACCCGTTAGCGTATCATCAATAATCTCCAAGGTATTCGCATAAGCAGCATCAAAACCGTGGTCCGCTTTTAATCGATTAGCGAAGTAAGTGAATCCACCAGAAGCAATGGCAACTTTCCACTTAGCCGCTTTTAAACCCGCAATTAAAGCCACTAAACCAGGCATGAGTGGCATATTATCCGCGACTTCTTTAATCACCGACTCAGGTGCTCCTGCTAACTTACCAACACGGGTACGTAAGCTTTCATTAAAATCTAACTCACCTCGCATTGCCGCAGCAGTAACAGCTGAAACTTGGTCACCAACGCCATATAACCGCGCAATTTCATCAATACATTCAATCTGTATCGTAGTTGAATCCATGTCCATCAATACTAGGCCAGGTACCGCAAAATTAGGTAACTGTTCAACTAATGCAACGTCACACTCATGTTCAAGTGCAAACGCACTAACAGCTTCGCTTACAACGCTCGGAAGCGTATTCAGCGTTAGGCGTATAAAATTAACGCCTTCGACTTCACCTAGATTAGATAATACAACCTGCGAAACAGCTTCATTAATGAGTATTGTTTTTAAAGCAATTAAAGCGCGAGTGCTGATATTTTTTCCCATTAACACTAATTCTGCCCGAGCATAAAATTCATTTTCTGGCGTATCATTAATTAAAAATAATGGTTGTCTCGCTTCAACTGAAGATTGCAAATCTACTTTCCATTGCAAAAATGAGATAGAGTGAGCAGGTACTTGAAGTGTTTTAATCATTTCCACTGTAATATGCCTATTGTTTAATTGCCGTAAAAATATTGCTCACAAGATAGCGATTGCTAATTTATAATGCAAGCGTAGATACGATAACTAAGGGTTTAAATGTATGGTTAACAAGCTTTTCTGGATAAAACGTACGTTACAAGTAGTGACCATGTTTGCATTATTTGCAGTGATTGCTTATCAATTTATCACCCTGCAAAATGAATCTAATGCAGTCCGTTTCCAGCAAACAGAGAAATTTTCTTATTCATTAACCAACTTAGCCGCCGCTGAAGCATCTCGCTATTTATCTCAAAAAAACCAAGAAAATTTACAACTACTGATTGATGATCTCAGTGAAGATCCAATTGTGAGAGATGCCATTATCTACGATAAACTGGGGCAAATACTTTACCAATCTAAAGCATCGATACCTTTACCCGTATTATTAAAAATTGGTGGCAAACAAAGTGATGAAGCAGAGGGTGTTATCCCCTACATTGCAGAACTTTATGACGATGGCACTAAGATAGGTTATATCCGTATCGCTTTAGAGCAGGAACGAATTTTAAGTTTAATTCAAAATTATCAGCAACGTGGATTATCGATAATGTCGTTATTAATCTTACTGTCTTTTATCGCAGGCACATTATTGACCGCCATTTTCTACAAAAAAGTAACCAGTATTTACAGACAACTTATTTCAGAAATCCCAAAACTGATTGAACGCACTAAAAAAGAGGCCACTAAATAACCTTAATTGCGTTTAAAATAGACGAACAACAAGCGTAGCGCACAAAAAAACATCAAACAAACTAAAGTTGGTAAAGTTTCATTGACAGTAGTGCCAAGATGTCGCAAAATCACTTCGCTTTCAACAGCTTCTATATAAGCTCGCTTAACTCAGTTGGTAGAGTGCCGCCATGACATGGCGTAGGTCACTGGTTCAAGTCCAGTAGCGAGCACCACTTTTTAGTCTTAATAATCCTCAGTGTTTTAATAAATAAATATTATTTGAACTTGTTCTAATCTATTTTTAAAATTATTGTTTTACTCCCTCTACAATTAATAACACCTTAAAATTATTAACACTTTAAATTATTAAACCCAATTCCCCAATTGTATCAAATCATATTGCTTTCTTTATCGTTCAGCGATAAACCACACGTCATGTGTTGACTGTAAAAAGCCACATCTAACCTCTTCCTAACGATCTATTCAAAGTTTTATTTAGTCGTTTCTTGATAATAATGCAGAATGCAAGATCTTAGTCTATTTGACAATTCAGACTTACCAACAATTACCCAATAATTACCAAATAATTACCCAATAATTTATTTGAATCCAAGTTTTAAAAGACCACAAAAGATAATAATTATCACTTGTATTAAATGAATAAATTTAACGATATAATCATTTTTATTTTATTCAAGGTGTTACACATGATTCGATTACTTGCCCGCCCTTTCTTAATCTTGTTTGCTGGGCTTTTATTAGTAAGTTGTGGTGATGCACAAAAAATTACTTCTGCATTAGCAATCGATCAAGTAGAAAAAGATCCCGCAGGTTGGCCAAGAAGTATCATGACCTCACAGGGCCTATTAACACTTGATAAGCCACCTCGGCGTATTGTATCTACCAGTGTCACCTTATCTGGCACCTTACTCGCGATAGATGCACCTTTAGTCGCTTCTGGAGCAACAATGCCAAACACTAACGTCGCCTCTGTGAAAGGTTTTATGCGTCAATGGGATAGTGTTGCAGAACAACGAGGTGTAAAAGCTCTGTATCAAAGTGAACCTAATGCCGAAGCCATTATTAAAGCCCACCCCGATATTATTATTATTTCAACTACTGGGGCCGATTCGGCAATGCGTTTATATGATCAACTTAAAGATATCGCCCCCACTCTCGTCATTCGCTACGATGATAAAAGTTGGTTGCAACTGGCGCAAATATTTGGAGATCTTTTCGGCTTAGAAGCACAAGCTAAATCAGTCATTGATTCATTCCAACAACAAGCAGCTGAAACTAAAAAAAGCATTAAACTACCAGTACAACCCACTACTGCTATGGTCTATAACCCAGATGGCAGTGGCGCCAGCATTTGGACAAGCCAGTCAGCACAGGGCCGTTTATTGGAAGAGTTAGGCTTTACCCTTGCCGTCATTCCAGATTCAATTAAAGGCGATATTAGTATGGGCGTTCGCGATGACATTATTATCGCGAAAGGTGAACGGTTTCCAGATGCTGTGACAGGAAAGTCCATTTTATTATTTGCTACTGAACAAGCGTCTGAGCAGCTAATACTCGACAATAGTTTTTTGCAAAACAATAAAGCGGTTCAAAACAAGCGAGTGTATGCCGTTGGTAACGATACTTTTAGACTCGATTATTACAGCGCAACCAATCTACTAACGCGATTACAGTCGCTGTTTGGTGACAGTAGCAATGAATAGTGTTCAGACTTATAACGGTTCAACAAGCCGTTATCAATGCTTAGTATTAAGTCACTTTCAATGGCTAATGCTTTGCATAGGATTATTAGCCTTGATCATGGTCGCTAGCTTATGTATTGGTGCAAAAGCTTTATCCATCAGTGATATTTACCATGTTCTATTTTCTGGTCAAGGCGGATTAACACATTCCATCATCTTTGAAGGTCGCTTACCAAGAACATTAAACGGTTTATTTGTAGGAATGGCCTTGGGTACTTCAGGTGCTTTAATACAAGCAATCACAAGGAATCCATTAGCAGACCCTGGCATACTCGGCATCAATTTAGGCGCTAGCTTGGCAGTCGCAATCGCAGTGGTGTTTTTAGGCGTGACACAGTTCAGTGATTTTTTCATTTATGCAGCGCTGGGCTCATTAGTCGCTAGTTTATTGATATTTACCATTGGTAGCCTCAGTGCAGGTAAAGTTGACCCGCTTAAATTAACCTTGGCAGGTATCGCCTTAGGGGCGGTATTCGCAGGTCTTAGTTCAGCATTAATCCTATTTAATCCACTGGCCTTTGACCAAGTACGATTTTGGACAGTCGGTAGTTTAGATATTCGTACCCTATCGGTCCCTTTGTATATTGCCCCAGTTGTTATTGCCGGATGTCTATTAGCCTTGAGTATAACGCCCGCATTAAACGCATTTAGTTTAGGTGATGCGTTAGCTGCGTCGCTGGGAAGTAATCCAATCCGTGTGCAAATAGTTGGTTTAATGACCATTACCTTACTGTGCGGCGCTGCAACTGCTGCCGCAGGCCCAATAGGCTTTGTTAGTTTAATGATGCCTCATATTGCCCGTTGGATGGTCGGCCCAGATCAGCGATGGATAATCCCATTCAGTTTTATCCTCACGCCTAGCTTATTACTTATCGCAGACATTATCGGTCGTTTACTGATAGTCGGGGAACTAAGAGTGTCTATTGTCACCGCTTTTATCGGCGCACCTATTCTTATTTATCTGGTACGTCGAAAAGGAGCAAGTAGTTTATGATCTCCAATTCAATTAATTTTAAGAATATTAATTTACGATCAGTTTTTGCAATACCTTCAGAGATCAGTTTAGCGGTCGCTTTAACAATAACTTTAGGGATAACCTTAATCTTTTTTACCCTGTTCATTGGTGATGATGTTGTAAATAACTTACAAAGTATTTGGCATTTAATCACCGGTGAAGCAGATAAGTATCAATCGATTGTTGTTTGGCAATGGCGAGCTTCAAGATTATTCTCTGCTCTGGTTATTGGCGCTGCACTGGGCATTAGTGGTGCGGTTTTCCAATCATTAGTCAGAAATCCTTTAGGTAGTCCAGATATCACAGGTTTTAATGTCGGCGCGTTCACTGGCGTACTGGTTTCCATCGCCCTATTTGGCAACTTTTACTGGTACAGCGTAATTGGATCCTTAATCGGTGGTTTAGCTGCTGCGATTTTAGTTTATATTTTTGCTTATAAAGATGGACACTCAGGTTTCAGGCTGATCATTGTAGGTATTGCCATTAGCGCCACCTTGACCGCATTTAATCAATGGTTGTCTCTGACCGTTTCATTAGAAACCGCAATGACCGCAGCTCTATGGAGTGCGGGATCATTAAATGGCATGACCTGGGGACGTATATTACCAGCTAGTCTATTAATTTTGTTGTTAGTCGGCTTAGCATTACTATTAAACACACGTATGAAATTATTAGAAATGGGCGATGATATTGCCGCTGCCTTAGGGTTATCAGTGAATAAAACACGCTTGCTATTAATGTTGATCGGGGTGTCGTTAACGGCAGTTCCCACGGCCATTACAGGCCCGATCTCTTTTATATCACTTGCAGCTCCGCAAATAGCACGTCGGCTACATTCACAGCAACATATTACCCTTGTCGGCTCTGCGCTAGTGGGTGCATTCCTGTTAATGACTGCAGACTTTATTGGTCAACATAGTTGGCAAAACGCTACCTTACCAGTAGGACTTGTCACCATTAGCTTAGGTGGCCTTTATCTAGTTTATTTGATTATTCGAGAAGGTAAATAATGACACAAGCATCATCTCAACTAAGCTTTGCAAACACAGCAGAGATACACACCGTACAGTCTGCGCTTGAAACAAAATCAGTAACACTGGCTTACGAGCAAAACGTGATAGCCAAAAACCTATCAGTAGAAATCCCTAACGGTAAATTCACGGTGATTGTCGGGCCAAACGGCTGTGGAAAATCAACCCTATTAAGATCCTTAAGTCGTTTATTACTCCCACAATCGGGGGAAATATTATTAAATGGGGAAAATATACACAGTCAATCTACGCGAGAAGTGGCTAAAAAACTAGGTTTGTTACCGCAATCGGCTATTGCGCCTAACGGTATTAAGGTAATAGATTTAGTCTCCCGCGGCCGATTCCCACACCAAAAGTGGTTTCAACCTTGGTCAGAAGCGGATCAAAAAGCCGTGGAATTAGCAATGCAAGCCACAGGCGTAATGGATTTTGCGCAGCATAATGTGGATCAGTTATCAGGAGGACAACGCCAACGGGTCTGGGTTGCGATGGCATTAGCACAAGAAACATCGTTATTGTTATTAGACGAGCCCACCACCTATTTGGATATTGCGCATCAAATCGAACTAATGGATCTATTTCAAGATCTTAATCGAGTTCAAGGCCATACATTGGTTGCTGTATTGCATGACCTTAATCATGCTTGTCGTTATGCCGACCATTTAATCATGATAAAAGCAGGAAAAGTAATCGCCACGGGTTCACCAAATGAGATTGTCACTGAGGACCTTATTAAACAAGTATTTGGTTTATCCTGTTTAATCTTGCCGGATCCCATTTCAAATACGCCGCTAATTATCCCTCGCGGCAGAGCAGCAAAAACAAGCTAGATCTTACTGGGGAACAGCGCGACTAAACCATTTATCAAAGATGATCGCCATGATAACCAATCGTGGCCACCATCCACTTCTTGATAGATTATATTCGCGCCATTTTGCTTGAATATTTCATAATACAACGCGTTATAAACGCTTAATTCTTTTTCTGCATTGCCTACGGTTTGATAAATATGTAAATCGGCAACACTTATCTCTTTATTTGATACCCGTTCAGCTAAACTATTTTTTGGTAGTACTTTACTCCAATCTGGATTCGCTAATTTAAAGGCATCCGGATCTTGCATTCTTTCAATTTCCGGCCACCAAAACGAGCCAGATAACGAGATCACCTTGGTAAAATAGGCTGCAAAATAGGTTCCTGCGTAGACAGCAGATAACCCACCTAAACTTTGCCCTGCAACAACATATTCTGTGATGGATTTATGCGAGAGTAATAGCTTATCGGCAACTTGAGGTAACAACTCTTGGATGATTGATTGCCAAAATGGTTGATAACAGCTAAGTTCCTGCCAACGTGTTTTGTTATCAATAGCTGGAATTAACAGATAATGTGCTGGTGCAATTTGATTAAGGTTAGTTAAATATTGCAATACAGATAGCATTCCAGAATCTTCGCCCCACTTTTCTCCATCCAATAAAATAACTAAAGGCGCATTGCCACTAGCCGTAGAGAAAAGAGTGCATTGCCGCTCATTATCCAATTGTTCAGCAAACCATGTGAAATTAACATATTCAGCAATAGGCAAGCTCGCAAGCTTACCTTGATCCCATTCATGCCACCCTAACTCTCGTGGTGCACTCGGTAAATGTAGAGGAGAGCTCAGCCCCCAAGCGGACACAATCGTTGGGCCGGTATTTAATGGGTCCTGAACCTGCTGCTTGACCACCTCTAACCACCAGCGGCGTTGTGCATCTCGACTTCCGTCACTTTGTTGTTTAACAAGTCTTGGTAATTGATGTGATTGAATCGGTATAAAAGAATAGCTGCTACGCCACTTTTCATTAACATTTAAACAAGCAAACCATAGATCGCTGTCACCATACCTTGTTAGACAGCTAGGTTGCCAAGTATTGTGGTTAGTCAGGGCACTCACATTTAAGATAACCGCGCTGGTTGTTGACGAGGGCTTGCCACCTTCAGGATCTTGCCATATAAATAAAACCCTACAACCTCCACCCTGTTGCACTTTGATCAAAGGACTTCCATTTTTAACGAGATCATTCCACCATCGAGACGAAGCAATGCTTTTATTGGAGAGATTAAAATAAGTTAATAAACTATCTAATGGCGGTGTGTTGTTCATTAATAACCTTTTGAAATTTGACACAAGTGTTGCTAAACAATCGAATAAACAGTGTAACAAACAATGTAATAAGCAATCATTTAAAGCATCTACGCATGATCGGTTTTAAGGATGAGATCCTGTGGTGGAATACCAAACGCTTTTTTAAATGCACTGGTAAAATTTGAAGGATGGCGATACCCGGCATTATAAGCGGCTCCAGAGATTGTCATTAAACCCGCCTCTAGTTGCTGTTTGGCAATATTTAAACGCCGACGGCGAATGTAACCTAATACACTGATACCCAATGTGCTTTTAAACTTATGCTGCAAGCTAGAAACACTCATTGCCGAAAACTTTGCCAAATGGCTGACCGTCATATCTTGATCTAAGTTGGCTTCAATATAAGACACTAATGTATCAAAAACTCGATCGTAACCTATTGAATCTTCATTTGATGTGGTGTTTTCAACCTGATTTATGACACTAACTGTCTCGTTTAGTTGCATAAGTACTTTAAGCAACAACTGCTGCGTTAAAGATTCAAGGTGCATTTGCTCGATGGCCGTACTTGGCGCGCTGGATTCAATAATATTAGTCGTTAAAGAAAGTATCTCAGTTGTTAATTGCAGTTCAAAATTAGCTAAATGTTGGCTAATAAAATGACTAAAATTATCATCACAACGAATACGATGTTCAATCCATTGCTGCAGTAATATGATGTTAAGTTTAGCAACTTGATTATCTTTAAATAGCGTACGACGAAAGCTAACTGGTCTAGTCAAACTAACAACAACACCTCGTTGTTGTTCAGTAGCATCATAAAAAAAGTTTAAATCATCATAACCAAAGTCTAATTTACCTGCTAATAATATGGTGATACAGAGTGATTTTTTTGCAGTGGCCAGTACTTGAAAATCGACTAATTCCTTAGTCTTTCCCCCATGTAGTATAAAATTATTATTCACTTGATAAGAGATAAGGTCGCCTTTTATTAACGCTAAACTTTGCTTATTTTTACCTGCATTAATGGCGTTAGAGTGACTGTCAGATAAGATAGTTTTTTGCTTTAAATCTCCAATTGTTCGAATAAAAGTACCTTTAGGCAAAGTCTGTTTTAACTTCCCTTTAAACTTCATATTATTTTTTTCCATAACTGAATAGCCGTTTTGCATAACTTATTGTGCTGTGATCTTAACAGTAATTACATTAACATTAATGATAATAAATATCATTACCAATTAATCAAAAGAAACACAATAATGGAACTAGTAAATATGAAGCATTGCAAAATATATGCAGGCATTATGATCGCGTTAACCGGTCAAGTCATGGCAGAAGAACCTTCACACACAGAAATGATCATTGTGACAGGGGAAAAAATGGATAGAGATATCAAGGAGACCACCACAGCAGTAACCCTAATAGAAGGTGAAGATATTGATAAAACGGGTGCCAAAACAGTGAATGACGTGATCATTAAAGCTCCTAACGTAGTCACATCAGGCTTTGGTAGTGTTAATGTTCGAGGAGTTAATGGTAGTGGTGCGGCAACCGGATTCTACGCAATTCGAAGTGGTGCTCGTCAACGTGTTGATACAAATGTCGATGGTGTTTCCGATGCATTTACTGGCTACAACTTTAGTGGTTCAGGAGTGTGGGATGTACAACAAATAGAAGTACTTCGTGGTCCACAATCAACGACACAGGGTGAAAATTCTATTGGTGGTGCTGTTTCAGTTAAAACCAACGATCCTACTTTTGCGCCCGAATATGCAATTCGTGGTGGTGCTGAAATTTACAAAAACGGTAATGTAATGAAAAACGTTGCATTAATGGCATCTGGCCCAATCAATGAACAATTAGCATACCGTTTTGCATTCGACGGTACCGATGGACAAAGCTATATTACCTACGATGGCGATACCATACCTGTCGATCCAGAAGATTCAAGAAACTTAAACTTCCGTGGTAAATTACTATGGAAACCAGCCTTCAATGAAGATCTATCAATCAAATTGACAGCAAACTACCGCAAAGCAGATGGTAACTACTTAAACTGGGCAAACTGGGACGATGGTTCAGGGCATAAAGATGAAACCTTAACGCTAGGTACTAATTATAACGAAGGCCTTGGCCGTAACTTCAGTTACAACACACGCATTCAAGATTCTGATGTTTACAATATTTCTTCTGAAATTAAATATAAATTAAGTAATCAAGTGGCAAGTAGCACCCTGCTGTCATTCAATAGTCAGACAAATATTTTTGACCAATACCCAACCGAACAAACTTATAATTTCAAAGATAAAACTAGAAAAATAGAGAGCCAATTAACTTTCACACCAAGCAATTCTAACGTTGATGGATTTGTAGGTGTAATGGCTGCTGATCGAGAGAATACAGTATCAAGTGAAAGCTTCTCTACGGAAGGTCAAACAGACGAAACACGCTTAGGTCTGTTCGGTGAAATGAACTATTACATTAACGACCAATTCACGCTCACAACTGGTGCACGAGTTCAATACGAAAAACAAGACAGATTATTTACTGCAACTTATGTAACTAATGATATAGATGATGATATTGAAGATGTTTTTGTATTGCCTAAACTTGCTTTAACTTACAGCCCGAACGAAGATACAACCTTTGGCGTTTCAGTACGTCAAGGTTATAACTCAGGTGGCCTTGGTTACTATAACTACGCAGGTGCTTCTGAGGTCTATACTTATGAAAGTGAAACGGTCAATGCCTATGAGCTAAGCGCTAAAACAGCATTAAATAACAGCACTACCATCAACACAGCTATTTTCTACAATGACTACACAGACTACCAAGGTATTTCTGATTACAAAATTACTAACGTAGGTAAAGCACATACAATGGGTTTAGAGGTCGAATTATCTCACTGGTTAACTGACAGCTTAGAAGTACGTCCATCAATTGGTTTGTTAAAAACTAAAGTTGATTCAGACGACAGGTTTGCAGGTAATGAACTATCAAATGCACCAAAACTCAATGCATCATTAGGATTAACGCAATACATTGGCGAAAACCTAACACTCGGTGCCGATGTTACCTACGTCAGTGAATACTACTCTGACCTTGATAATACTGAAGATTACAAAGCTGGTAATTATGCAATCATAGGTACAAGTGTTGATTATACTGTTGGCGATCTATTAATCAGTGGTTACATCACTAACTTAACAGATGAAGATGTTGTGTATTTAATTAACGGTGGTTACCGTGCATCGGTAGGCCAAAGCCGTACTGTCGGTTTAAACTTAACTTACCGTATGTAATCGGTAATGATAAAAAAACCTTGTAGCCTTTACACTAAAGTAGGCTAACAGCGCTAGCATTAAAAAAGGTGGATCAGCAATGATTCACCTTTTTTATTCATACAACCAGCATTTAACTAAACCCATTAAGTCTGAGGGTAAAATTTATAACGCTGAAGAGATGCATGCTAACCTGCAAGATTGAGCAACCTTCCTCGAACAAAAATATATATCTCTATTTTTCCTCATATTAGCCACTCATTCAGCTACTTATTTCACCTGACAATAACTTGCATTAAAAATCCTCAATAAACTGACGAATTCGTTTGGCATTTTGTCCCCGATCACCGCGACCAACTCGAGAGTGAGATCTAATATCTATAATACTACTGTTGCCGTTTTCACGAATTCGAATAACAATATCGTCTTTAAAACCAAAAAAAGCTGTTGTATCAACGGCTTCAATAATCCCACTAGCATCATCCTCTGCGATTAATTCCCACCCAGAGTCGCTAACTATTTTAAGACCACGTTGAAAAGCAGCTTGGCTACTAAGTTTTGATTGGATAGGCGCAATATCTGGGAATGCATCTGCTTGCCTTTCCACAGCCGATTCACCAGGATAATCCAAAGTATTGCTATCACTAGGTCGAACTCCTGCAACTGCATCGAATTGAGGCGGATCTAAAGTGTCCGTTGAAATATCATTAAGCGCAGGCCCTGCAGGCGAATCATATTCAGAAGGTTGACTAGTTACTGCTACAAAAACGAGTGCAGAAAGCATTAATGCTGCAATCCCACTCATCAAACTCGAAATCAGTTCTCTACGAATCAATGAAAATATAAAAATTACAGCAGAAAAAATAGCGACACCTGCACTTATCTGAACAGTCAATCGTGTTAATCCTGCGGCATCCCTAAACCCCATCGTTCCACCTTTTACACTGAACATGCACCAAGCAACGACTGAGATGCAAGCAATACTAGCGACGAGTGCAAGAGCTGCCCATTTTTTCGGTTTTTTTAATAATGACATTAAAAATCTTTCCTTTTTAAAAAAATCACATTAGAGATCTATTTAACTTCACTTTATTTATAAATCACAAAAAATTTTACTTTAAACATTTTATGACTCAAATTAGGTCGAGCTTACAGAGGAGTAGGTTAAGGCGAGGTTAATAAAGAAAGGGAGTATGTAACAACATATCGTGAAGAACTATCGCCTCAAAACCACAGAGATTAACATTAATTTTCAAAGGAAAAATCTGACTATCATTCCCAGCTCCCGCCTCCCAAAAAAAGCGATATAAAGAGAAACAACCTTAATCAATTGTTAGGTGTGAGTGACGTACTTTATATTTGAAGCAGCTTTTTCAATTCACAGGGGTTTATTAAACCATTTTCATCAATATCTAGAAAAAATGGAATTTGCCAGCGTTGGGTTTTCTTACCTGACTCAGAAAACACCTTAGTACCAACATCCCCTCTATCTTCGCTCCACGGTGGAAATACTCTGAAGCCAGTTTTTCCTTTATTTTTTACTGAAGCTAAAATCCCTTTTTCAATTAAAAGATAAACAGGAAAGATAAACATTCCATATTTGGATCTATGCTCAATCCCTTCCGAAATATTCGAATGGCTCTCTACATGTATAAATAAATAATCAAGATCATCAGATGTTAATGGTATAGGTTTAGGTTTATTACTTGTTAAATCCTCTAAAGGAGGACGTTGCCAAACAGCCAAAAAAGCACCCGGTCTATCTGAGGTAATTTTGCCTTTGCGATAAACAATACGTCGATCATTAAGATGAAAGTTTAACGCTTCATATTTAGCGCTTTCAGGTAAGGGATCTAGCTCGACCTTTCGAGTGATTTTATAACCTACTGGCACAAACTCTTTAATTAATAAAAACGTTAACTCGTCGAGATAATTTTTGTTTCTCAAAAAAAACACCTTTAAAAATTTAATCTTATTAAGCCATTAAAATGAAGTTAGCTCATACATCTCACACAGTATTAAGTGGTGAGTTACAGTTGACTAAAATGTATAGCAAAGAGAACGACACTTGTTATTTTGCGTTGAAGCAACTTTTCAGGCATTAATACAACGCATTAATTTAATGCCACCGACATCAGTCGAAAAATCAAAACTCGAATAGAACGATTCCATTTCAGGTAAGCAATATAACTCGAAATGCTTTACCTTTTTTAACTTTTCATGGTTTTTAATAAGACTCATTATTTTTTGCCCTACCCCATTGCCACGACAACTATTACTTACAATCACATCAAAGATAATTGCCTTGTAAATAAAGTCGCTAATAATACGAGTAAAGCCAATTAAGTTACTGTCATCGTCGAGTATTCCAATACAAATTTGAGAGCCTTTTACACAATCTATTGTATCTTCTAGCGAGCGATCTTTAGCCCACCAGACTTCTTTATATAATTGATGAACTTGCTTTGTATGCTCATCTGAAAACTCGTAGATAATCGTCATATCTTATAGATTCCTAATGCACTATTACGATGCAAAAAATTGTTTGCCAAAATTTGTGAAGAGAAACAATGCTAGACAGCCAACGTCGAACAATGCTAGACAGCCAAAACTTTTACAATTAAAAAATGAGTTAATGATGCACAAAGTTGAGTGAAATATGGTCAAAAAACTGTAGATTCTCGTCAACAGATGAAAGTTGAAGATAAATTTCTGAGTATAAAATAGATTTTATAATGTTTTAGACAGATAAATATTTTAGCTTTCGCTAATAGCTTATAAAGAAAGAAAAAGAGCAATAAATTAATGCATATTTCGTCGTAATTCGTTTTTACTGGCAATCCAACGCTTACCGGTATGCGCTGCAAATGCGGCTAATTCATCTAACGAGCCTACCGCACCTTGGTAGTCTTTTCCAAAACTACTCGCTAGCGATAACCAACTTTCACTATCAAGTCCAAGTGTGTTAAGCAATTTAGGGTGATGGCTAACAATTGCACCGCGTTTATCATCTCGTAAAATACGACCGCTCCAATCGACCAACTCGATATAATCAAGCAGTGAGAATGGTATCCCCTTCTGACTACTTACAAGAGATTGAGCTTCATGCTCATCACCTATAAAGCCCAATAAGGGCTTTTTCTTAAAACTTAACCCGACCAAAGAAGACTCTTTGTTGTTTTCCTCTTTAAAAGCAACACCATGTATGCGCTCATAAGCAGANTACAAGAGATTGAGCTTCATGCTCATCACCTATAAAGCCCAATAATGGCTTTTTCTTAAAACTTAACCCGACCAAAGAAGACTCTTTATTGTTTTCATCTTTAAAAGCAACACCATGTATGCGCTCATAAGCAGATGTATATTCTGACGTTTCAACACTATTATTCATTTTGGCACGAATTGGATTAAGGTCGACATAAGCCATACAAGTTAACAACGCATCTTCATCTAATAGCGCTTGCGATTTAAAGCGTCCTTCCCAGAATCTTCCTGAGCAGTTATCTTCTTTATTGGCTTTACGTGCAATGAACTCATTGATACAACGCATAAACCAAGAGATATCTGCTAAGCGCTCTCGCCAGTCCTTGATGATATTAAGTGCAGTCAGGTTTTCTGCAGTCGATACCGTTTGTTGTGTTAACCAACGTTGGATGAGCGTTGGCATTGAATACAAGCATCCCCATCGCTGGCAAACCTGTTCATCACTAAGCAATTGATTTTCTTGCTCATCGATGTGCAGCACCAAATGATAGTGGTTCGACATAATGGCATAAGCACAAATATTAATACTGAAAATAGAGGCAAGATGATGCATGCGTTCAACCATCCATTTCCGACGATGTTCGAATGATTGGCTCGTGTATTTATCCTCGCCGCACAAGTAAGCACGGCGAACACAA
>NZ_WTKU01000027.1 GCF_011378715.1 Psychromonas sp. SA13A
GGCTCTGTTCCATTACACTGTTGTCACCTATAAGCGGCGAGTAAAATTTGTTGAAAATCATACTTTGCGCTACTTTCTCTAAACCAAGTTAGATAATGCGGTAAATACTTAGTCGCCACCCCTTTCATTTTGCCTACCACCCAACTCTTAAAGTGAGTGATTGCACCATTAACGGTTTGGATGTGGTAAATGTTTTCTATTACTCTATTTTTCCCATTGATTAATCGTTTATGAACACAATTCTTGTGCTCTGCAATATTCACATAAGGCCATGCACCATCACTACAAAGTACGGAGTTACTTAGGATATGTGGTTCGAAATTCGCTTCTATTTCTGAAGCTGTATCCGCTGCTAACACCTTATTAACTATATGTTTACTGCGATCAATTGAAAGTAATATCGCAACTTGATCATCCTTTGTTCTTTTATCTGCATCACCTCCGCGTTTCCTCGCTTTTCGCCCTCTGGTTAGCTTTTTAGAGCCTTTTTCAGAATACGCCATAAAGAATTCATCAACTTCAATTATTCCTGATAATTTATCTTGTGTTTTAGCTGTATTAGCCATTAAAAAGCGATGTCGCCATAAGAAAGCAGTTTTTAGATTAATGTGACAAATAGAAGCTGCTTGACGAAGTGTTAACTTTAGCTCCATACAGCGTGCATACTCTTCCCATAGATGACATTTTCTTAATCTAGCTAACGGTGTTTTTGTCTTAATATTAAAGGTCTTAGCACAATGATTACATCGATATCTTTGTGTTTCTCCTGACTTCCCCCATTTTCTTAAATGTGTTGAAGTGCAATGAGGGCAAGAAGAAGAGGTATCAAAAATAGGTTGAAATAGTTCATTGGTGGGTAATTCGACTTGAGATTCTCGAATTGATTGATGAACTACCTCTCTTTGCGCTGGTGTCATGGATATAAGTGCTGCAGTTATTTGGTTAAGGTTTTGAACGAACGATTTAGTATTCATAGTCTTTACCTTTAATACGTTATGATCACTTATAAGTATAGACAACAATTAACAGGAACAGAGCCAAAAAACACGTGAGTTAAACCTTAACTATGTTGTAGCTTATTTTGGCTGAGTTACTGAAACTTAGTTATTGATAGCTAGTTATTAAGGTTTGGTTATTAAGGTTTAGTTATTAAGATTTAGTCACCGCCATAACATAATTAACAGATAAATCTGAGCTTGATAGTGACCAACGCCATAATACCGGGTTAAAAACAAATCCACTCTTATCATTCAATGACAGACTTGCCACTTTAAACATATCTGCAAGCTCTGGTGGTTTAATAAACTTATTCCATTGATGTGTGCCGATAGGTAGCCAACGCATCACTCTTTCTGCTCCAATAATAGCGACTATATAGCTCTTGGGAGTGCGGTTGATAGTAGAGCAAAGCATTATCCCATCCTTTTTCAACAAGGCTGCACAAGCATTAATTAGCATTTGTGGTTGTGCAACATGCTCGATGACTTCCATATTGAGGATCACATCAAACAGTTCGCCTTCATCAACCAACGCTTCAGCCACCGTATTACGATAGTCTATTGTTAAACCTGATTGTTTGGCGTGAGCTTGGGCAACTGGAATATTTTTGGGTGCAACATCTGCTCCTATCACTTCAGCGCCTAAACGGGCCATGGGTTCACTTAACAAACCGCCGCCACACCCAATATCTAATAGTCGTAAGCCTTTGAAAGGCATTAAGCTATTTAAGTCTCGATTAAACTGTGTAGCAATCTGCCCAACGATATATTGCACTCGTAAAGGGTTGAGCATATGCAACGGTTTAAACTTTCCTTTTGGATCCCACCACTCTTCAGCCATTGCTTCAAACTTAACAACTTCCGATGCATCAATCGTATTGTTGGATGTTAATTTACTCATGCTATGCCCTATAATAGAAAGGTTTAGTGGTTAAATTTAAAGCGAATTAAAGAATGTATTGATAAATTTAATCTTCACATCTATTTTTTTAGATTTTTTCTTAGATTGTTAGTTAGATTGTTAGTTAGATTGTTAATTAAATCGTTGAGATAATCAGAAACTGTCTTTATCAGCTAACATATTAGATATTTTTTTAAAAAATGCTTTCTGTGTGTCTTCGTCCTCATAATCCATATCAAAAGCACCATGGAATAATAAAGTCACCGTTAAATCTTTAAATGATAACCAGCATGTATAACCATCAAAATCCTGAGATGCTTTTACACCTGATAGCTCATACACTCCGTCTGTCTTTATTCCCTTAGTGGTGACTAAATCAAAAGCCTGTAGTAAGTCTCGTTTTTTTAATTTATTTACGTCCACAACTCGTGCCCCTATGGTTATTGAATACCGACATTATTTAGTTCAGCTATAAAGGCCTTAATATTAGTAAGTTTATTAACTTTTCTAGCCTTATCTAACTAACATAATAAACATATTTGAGTTAATTAAGCACTATCGTAATTAATACGAATCAACAAAGAAAAAGATCAGCGAGTTAAATTGAAACTTTATACGCAAAAAAAATGCCTCAATGATCGCTCATTAAGGCATTTATTAAATGCTATTGCTTCGATATAAATCGTTCATTCAAAACTTATACAAATCAATTCTTATATAAATTAATACTTACGTATATTAGTCTTCGGAATCATCAACAATAATTCTTTTCTTACGACGCATTGGTGCAGCACCCACATCGATAGACTCATGAAAAACATGTTCTTGCTTTTTAGTACTTACTTTGGCTTTTTTAGCCATTGGTTTTTTCTTATCTTCAAGCACTTTTTTAGCTTTAACTACTTTCTTCTGTACTGGTTTTAAACCTTTAAATTTTGGGTTAATACCCTCTACTTTGTCAAAAGTGATAGTTTGTGCAACAAAGCTTTCTACTTTTTTAAAGTTGTCCCAATCTTTAGGACCAATGATCGAAATAGCATCACCTAATTCACCTGCACGTCCAGTTCGGCCAATACGGTGTATATATTCTTCAGTATGCTTTGGAATATCAAAGTTAAAAACGTGGCTAACATGGATTAAATCTAACCCACGTGAAGCGATATCCGTAGTCACTAATATTTTATTTTTACCGCGTGAGAAAGCATCCATTATTTGGTTACGATTACTCTGGGTAAGATCCCCATGTAAAGCGGCCGCAAGCATACCTTTCTCTATTAAAATAGCACTTAGACGTTCAGTATCAGCACGCGTAGCCGTAAAGATAATTGCTTGATCGATTTTTTCTTCTTTCAGAAAGTGAAACAATAACTTTTCTTTTTGGTTTAGGTTATCAGCCAAATAAAAGCGTTGCGTAATTTCACTGTGCTGCTGGTTTTCTTCACCCACTGCGATACGAATTGGTGACTTTAATAAATGTCCTGCAAATTCATTCACTTCACCATGACCGAGGGTTGCAGAAAACATCAACGTTTGGCGTAGACGATGATTTGCAGCTTCATTAATCGCAGTTAATTGCTCTGCAAAACCTAAGTCAAGCATGCGATCCGCTTCATCTAAGATCAGTAACTCTAAGCCAGGTAAATGTAATAACCCTTTTTTAAGGTGATCAACAATACGTCCCGGTGTACCAACAATAAAGTGAGGGTGTTTATCAATCGCTTTCACTTGATCGTTAAAGTTTTCCCCACCCAACACTAGAATAGACTTAATACTGGTATTAGAGACTAACAAACGCAACTGCGAATAAACTTGTTTTGCAAGTTCGCGGGTTGGTGTCAGGATAAGTACACGAGGATCTCGACGAGTTAAAGCTCGTGTTTTTAATACACGCTGCATTGCCGGTAATAAATAAGCTAGCGTTTTACCTGAGCCCGTTTTAGATGATGCTAAAAGATCTTTCCCAGATACAGCAATCGGCACAGCTTCAGCTTGAATTTGTGTTGTTTCAGTAAAACCTAAATGTGAAACAGAAGTGATCAAACGCTGATCAATGGGTAAATCTTTAATTAGCAATGTATGCTCCAAGGAAATAAAAATAGAAAATAAGTGCGTAGTATAACGATTAAGCGGAAAAACAAGAAATGAAGTTTGTAATAGCGGGTAAAAAAATCCATTAATTTAAGGATTAAATAAAAAAAGGAACAAGCAAACGCTTATTCCTCTCTTAAATTGGGATAATAAAGGCTAATTCGGTAATGAAGTTTAAGAGGAAAGTTGGAAGGAATTATTTACAAGGTTCTGTACTTCATTCGCCCTACTTATCTTGGTTTTCCGAAATAGCTAGATTGCACTTAAACCCATTTCAAAAATAAGTTTTTCAGCGGTACATTCAAACTGTAGTGATACTTTGCTTTCAACACTGTCATTAGTTTGTTGAAAATCCACGTCTACTTTTACTGTTGCAAAACGTGCTTTTGCCGCTTTAATATATTTATCTGCTAACTGTTCAACACTGGCTTGATCTGGTCCGCTAAAAGGCAACACAAGTAGTGTGTCATTTTCTGCGATAACACTGCCTAGCTCAACAATAGTACCACATGCTTCGCATACATCGTTTTCTTGAGTTTGGATATTGTCAGACATATTTACCTCTGTGTTTATTATACAAGTGGTCAGATTGTAGCTCGCTTTAAACAAAAAAGGCGACATATAAAATGTCGCCTTTTACCTTTTAATGATTTAAATCATTAAGCTGCAGGAAATTTTTCTAATTTCCAAATTTTGCTTGCATAATCTTCAATTGAGCGGTCAGAGTTAAATTTACCCATTGCGCCTGCATTCAGAATAGCCTTTTCAGCCCAAGCTGACTGGTCACGATAAAGTGTATCGATATCTTGATGAGCAGCAACATAAGATGCGTAATCCGCAAGACATAAATATTCATCGCCCCATTCCAATAAACTACGTTTAATATCAGACAATAAGCCAGCATGCCCAGGTGTAAAGAAGTCAGTATCTAACCAATCAAGTACTGCTTTTAACTCTGGATTTTTGTAGTAATAATCGTATGGGTTGTAACCATTTGCTTTTAATGCTTTTACTTCATCAACGCTTAAACCGAAGATAAACATATGTTCAGCACCAATCTCTTCAGCCATCTCGATATTTGCACCATCCATGGTACCGACAGTTAACGCACCGTTTAATGCGAACTTCATGTTACCTGTACCTGATGCTTCTAGGCCGGCTGTTGAAATTTGCTCAGAAATATCTGCTGCTGGGAACATTTTTTCTGCCAATGAAATACGATAGTTTGGTAAGAAGACAACTTTTAATTTGCCTTGAATACGCTCATCGTTATTCACTTTGTCTGCAATTTTATTCAATGCAAAAATAATTTCTTTGGCCATGTGGTAACCAGGAGCGGCTTTAGCGCCAAATAGGAATACACGAGGCACCATGTCATAATCAGGATTTTCAAGTAAACGTCTGTATAGCGTTAAAATATGGATCAAGTTTAACTGTTGACGTTTGTACTCGTGTAGACGCTTGATTTGCACATCAAAAATAGCATCAACAGAAACTTCCACACCGGTTGTATCTTTGATGATTTTAGCTAGCTCTACTTTATTTTCTTTTTTAATGTCCATAAAGCGTTTTTGGAATGCAACATCTTTGGCTTTTGGCAGAATGCCTTTCAATTTATCTAAGTTAAGCACCCAATCATCACCAATTGTTTCATCTAATAACGTCGCTAAACCTTCATTACAAGCTTTCAACCAACGACGTGGCGTTACACCATTCGTTACATTGACTAATTTACCTGGGAACAATTCATGGAACTCAGGGAATAAATCTGTTTTAACAAGTTCTGAGTGAACGGCTGCAACACCGTTGACTTTATACGCAGTGATAACACAAAGGTTAGCCATGCGTACCATGCGATGTTGCGACTCTTCAATGACAGATAGTTTTTCTTTTTTCTGGTCATCTCCAGGCCATTTTTTCTCAACAACATTCGCTAAGAATTGCGAGTTAATTTCATAAATTATCTCTAAGTGGCGCGGTAATACTTTTTCAAACAGTGCAACAGACCATTTCTCTAATGCTTCTGGTAATAAAGTATGGTTGGTGTAAGCAAATGTTTCTTGACATATTTTCCATGCAGAATCCCAATCTAATCCCTCTTCATCAATTAAAATGCGCATTAATTCAGGAATAGCAATCGTTGGGTGAGTGTCATTTAATTGAATTGCCACTTTTTCAGGTAATAACGATAAATCTTTATTTGCACGTTTAAAACGACGCAAGATATCTTTTACTGAACAAGCACAGAAGAAGTATTGTTGAATTAAACGTAACTCTTTACCTGCATCTGTTGAATCATTTGGATAAAGCACTTTAGAGACAGTTTCAGCTTTTGATTTTTCAACTTGTGAGTCGACATAACCACCGGCATTAAATACATCCCAGTCAAAAGCTTCATGGGCACGACTTTCCCATAAACGTAAAATATTAACCGTTTTAGCACCGTATCCTACGATGGGAATATCCCAAGGAACACCTTTTAATTTTTGTCCCGCATGCCAAACTTTACGAGAACCTTCTTTTTGATCAAACACAGTTTCAACATAACCATATAAAGGAATATGTTGAATAGATTCAGGACGGCAAATCTCCCATGGGTTGCCGTATTCACGCCATGTATCAGGACGCTCAATTTGACGACCATCTTGGAATTCTTGTTTAAATAGTCCGTGTTCATAATGGATACCGTAGCCAATCGCAGGGTAACCAAGTGTTGCTAGTGAATCAATAAAACATGCAGCAAGACGGCCTAAACCACCATTACCTAATGCCATATCCGGCTCTTCATCGCATATTTCATATAGGTCTTTACCTAGACCTTTTAACGCTTCTTCAGTAACTTGGAAAACTTGTAAGTTTTGTAGGTTATTAGACAACAAACGTCCCATTAAAAACTCAAGGGACAAATAGTTCACTGCGCGAGTGTCATGCTCTGAGTGAGTTTGTTGTGTTTTTGTCAGTTTCTCAAAAACTAATTCGTTGACAGCTTGACAGGTTGCATTCCACCACGCTTTATTATTTGCTTTATGTTCATCAGTCCCAAGGCCTTTATGTAGGCGGTCGATGATTGCTTTTTGCATTTCAGCACTGCTAACCGTAGGCACTGCTACAGAATCCTTTGCTGCCGATTTTTTAGATTTTTTAGTCGCCATGTTATACCTATTAGTTAAGTGAGGATAAAGTTCTATTCCATATAAAACTCTTTGTAAATGTGATTGGGAAAGTACTACTATTTAAAATAATACCTTAACAGCCCTCTAAAGTAATGCTTTAGAAAGTGCTCCCCCTCAGTTTGGGTCGCAAGTTTTATGAATTGCTATTGAAGCCAAGATTCAAGATAAACATTGTGATATATATCACAATAAATGATCATGTAAAAATAAATTTTATTTTAAAATTTAGCCTAAAAAACTAACAGCCCCCATTTTTTGACTTGATTTGATTGTTAAATGCGAAATTAAAATTTTTGTAAATTAAAGGGGATATGTAACTAATCAAGGTAACTAATTGTTCTAATTAAAATAAAATCTGTAGGCATTATTTTTTTAATCAAGAAGCTAATTATTGAAGGGACATAAAAAAGGCAAAGTAAACACTTTGCCTTTTTTTATTTGAATCTAAATTATTTTATCAATTCCTAAAATATATTTATATTTTTAATTAAAGACCAGCTTTAGCAAAAGCTTGAGCCACTATCTCTTGTGCTTCTTTTTGAATTAAAGCGATATGATCTTCACCTAAAAAGGATTCAGAATATATTTTATAAATATTCTCAGTACCCGATGGACGTGCTGCAAACCAACCATTTTCAGTGGTTACTTTTAACCCACCAATAGCGGCACCATTACCCGGTGCATGGGTTAATTTAGCAGTTATTTTTTCACCGGCAAGTGTTTCAGCTTCCACCATTTCAGGCGTTAAGTTTGCTAATACTTGTTTTTGTTCAGGTGAAGCAGGCGCATCAAAACGCTGGTAAACTGGTGCGCCAAATTTTGCAGCAAATTCAGCGTAGTGTTCGCCCGGATCTTTTTTGGTCACGGCAATAATTTCAGCGGCTAATAATGCCAAAATAATACCGTCTTTATCTGTGCTCCAAACGGTACCGTCTTTACGTAAAAAAGAAGCCCCTGCACTTTCTTCACCACCGAAACCAAACTTACCTTCAAAAAGTCCATCTACAAACCATTTGAAGCCAACAGGTACTTCAGACATTTCGCGACCTAATTGATTTACAACACGGTCAATCATTGAACTTGATACTAGGGTTTTACCTACAATCGCTTTATCCGACCATCCAGTTCGATGCGTAAATAGGTAATTGATAGCAACCGCAAGGTAATGATTTGGATTTAACAACCCAGAAGATTTAGTCACAATACCATGACGATCATAATCAGGGTCATTAGCTATCGCTACATCAAAATGGTCTTTCAGTTTGATCAAACCTGCCATGGCATAAGGTGATGAACAATCCATACGGATCTTGCCATCTTTATCTAGTGTCATAAACGAAAAAGTAGGGTCGACACGGTCATTAACAACTTCAATATCAAGACCATAGGTTTTAGCAATCACAGGCCAGTAAGCAACACCTGAGCCACCTAGTGTATCCACACCAATTTTAACACCCGCTTTTGCAATGGCTTCTAAGTCTAAAACATTTTTTAAGTCATCAACATAAGGTTGAATATAATCGTACTCTTCTACTAAGTCAGACTGCATCGCTTCATCAAAGTCAGCTTGTAAAATATCATCATAATTATCATTTAAGATTTCATTGGCACGATCTTGAATAATTTTAGTAACATCACTATCTGCAGGACCGCCATTAGGTGGATTGTATTTGAATCCACCATCTTCAGGTGGATTATGCGAAGGTGTAATAACGATACCATCGGCAAGAGAATCAGGATGCGCTTTATTGTATTGTAGGATTGCATGGGAAATAACAGGTGTTGGTGTATAACCGCCACCTTTTTGTACCACTACTTTAATGCCATTTTCTACCAGCACTTGTACTGCTGAAATAAAAGCGGGTTCAGATAATGCGTGTGTATCTTTACCAATAAACACAGGGCCAGTATACCCCTTTTCCTTACGATACTCGGCCAATGCTTGGGTAATGGCAAGGATATGTAATTCAGTAAATGCATATTTAAAAGAACTACCTCGGTGCCCCGAAGTGCCAAATGCAACTTGCTGCTCTGCCACTTCAACGTCAGGGAGATTAACATAGTATGCAGAGACTAATTTTGGAATATCAACTAAATCACTTGCTTGTGCAGGTTGGCCTGCGCGTGGATGAATTGCCATAAGTACCTCAGATTGTGATGAAAATAAATAAAATTAAATTTCTTCTTTAATGCGTTCGATTAAATGATGCGGGTAACCCATTGAAGCCATCATTTGCGTTAAAATAATTCTTTTACGCCCAGTATTTGCGTTGGTGATCACCCAATAAGGCGTTTGTGGAATCATTCTAGGTTTACTTGCTTTAAATTGAGCCAGTTCTTCTTCGTTATCGGAATTCAATAAATCCTGTAAATCAGTACCTAAATAGGCACGAGTTCGACCTTTAGTTGTTTCGGCCGCCTCAATAAATGCATCTTTTTTCTCAAAATACATAGTTGTTAGCATCATCATGAACTTATTAGTTATCACCGATTCAGAAGTAAAAGCAGGGTCGGTGAATAGCTGTTTCACTCCTTGATGAAAATGTTCATTTTTTTCGGTTACGCTATTTTCACTTAGGTTATGGTCGGTTACATTGCTTTCTGTTCTATTTTTATTGGGTTGAGCAAGTTGTTGCGTCGAATGAGTTCGAGTAGAAGACTTATTTTCAACACTAACTTTTTTCTCAGGAGTGGTTTTCTCGACCGTATTATCTTCAGACAATGCCAGTAAACGACGAAGAATTTGGGAGGGTGTTTCACCGAAGGCTTCAATATTATTCAAAATATATTTATATAGATCATCTTCTATTTCGATCGTTTTCATTATTTCCCCATTACCTTACTTATTTGTACTAGCTGAATGGAATACAGTAAAATCACATAACCATTAATATGGAGGTGTAAATACTTTCAGCTTTAATGCATAATTTGTTATTATTTTTAACTTTATTTATTCTCACTTAAAATGAGCTTTTATGCTACTAAATTACCAACTAAAACAAACCGCTAAACATGAACCAGCTAATAAAAATGAGATTATTTTTATCATTCACGGTTTATTTGGTAGTTTATCTAACCTTTCCGGCTTAGCAAAAGAGTTGCAAGCTAATTTTGATGTCATTTTAGTGGACGTTCGTAATCATGGACAAAGTCCACGTAGTCGAAGCATGACTTACCCTGAAATGGCAGAAGATATATTTGAACTAGCGGACTCATTGGGCATTGAAAAATTTTCGGTTGTTGGTCATTCCATGGGCGGAAAAATCGCGATGACTTGTGCCCTACTACAACCACAACGCATTAAAAACTTAGTAGTTGCAGATATTGCTCCGGTTGCTTACGGCGATAGGCACAGCGACGTATTTACTGGTTTACAATCAGTCAGTTTATTGCAGGCAAAAAACCGTACGGAAGCTGAAAAAATATTAGCAGGTTACGTAGAAACACCGGAAGTAAGACAATTTTTATTAAAGTCTTATCAACGTGGTGATGATGGTTTTGACTTCGTTTATAATGTTGGCAATTTACACCACAATTATCACTTGATCAGTGGATGGCCAACGATTGAGGGTGAATACACAGACTCAGCCTTATTCATTAAAGGTGAACGCTCTGATTATATTAATGAAAAAAGTATGGAATCAGTGATGACATTATTTCCCAATGCGCGGCTTAAAATCATTAATGATACTGGTCATTGGCTGCATGCAGAGAAAGCAAAAACCTTTAACCGGTTAGTCGTTAACTTTTTTGCTTAGATGTGAGTAGTGAAACATCGTCATTTGAAAGCACAAGTGAGTAATTAAAACCGGTGTCATGCTGTACAGAGTATTTAGACAAGGTCGACGGTTTGTATTTTACTTACTATTATGTACAAAATCGCCTATTTAATTAGAATAGCCAGACATAATAGGCATCACCTTGTTACAAAAGGTGAATAAATAACAATACAAATGAACACAAAAGATTAATAGAGACTAGGCTTTTACAAACATATTTGCCTATTTTCGATAGCATCTATATGCTATATTCCCTTTTTTAAAAGAAGCTAAAATATGCTGCAAGAATATACTGAGCAAATTGAAACAATTGGTTTATATGGTTTTTACCTTTTACTTTTTTTATTCATCGGTTTAGCCATTCAAGACGTACTAAAAAAAGGTAATGTACCAAAATTTGGACGTCAAGTTGTATGGGCAGTATTATTTTTTGGTTGCATCGGTTTCATCTCAAAAGCAGTTATAGAAATTGTATGGGTTAATTCAGGTATTGGTTAAATAATTCTCTCGGTAATGATGGCTAAGTAATGTTACTCGGTCAGGTTGCTAGGCAAGAATTATTAGGTAAGTATTGTTAGGTAACAAAATGGCAAAGGAATCATTTGATCGCATTACTAGCGATCTATTTGCAAACGAGGTACGCCGAGGCAGACCTAAAAGCAATCCTCATTCGCGTCAAGTTCAGCTAAAAATAAATAAGCAAAAACAGACGTTAAGAGATAAGCAAAACGGTTTAAAACGAATCGAATTAAAAGTAGATAGCGAATTATTTGAACAATTAAATAAGCTATCTGACACACTATCAATAAGTCGTGCAGAGTTAATTAATAAACTGCTACATGCACAGTTAAATCAAATAAATTAAGGTATAGAGTATGTCAAGCGTAGGTATTTTCTTTGGTAGCGATACAGGTAACACTGAAGCTGTAGCAAAAATGATACAAAAAGAATTAGGTAAAAAACTAGTTGAAGTAAAAGATATCGCTAAAAGCAGCAAAGAAGATATCGCTGAATTTAGCCTTATTTTATTTGGTATTCCTACCTGGTACTACGGTGAAGCGCAATGTGATTGGGATGATTTTTTCCCAGATTTAGAAGAGATTGATTTCACTGATAAATTAGTTGCTATTTTTGGCTGTGGCGATCAAGAAGATTATGCAGAATACTTTTTAGATGCAATGGGACAGTTAGGCGATATAGTTGAAAGTAAAGGTGCTATTATTGTTGGTAATTGGTCATCTGAAAGCTATGACTTTGAAGCTTCAAAAGCTTCAATTGATGATAAAACGTTCATTGGTTTAGGGATTGATGAAGATCGTCAGCCTGAATTGACTGCATCACGTGTTAAAGCTTGGTCTGAGCAAATTTATAATGAAATGTGTTTAGCGGAATTAGCCGACTAAATCCAATTACAGCAGTTAGGAAATAACATGAGTAATGAAAATTTAGCCCTTAAAGAAGCGGGTTTAAAAGTAACATCACCACGTTTGAAAATTTTAAGCTTATTACAGCTGCCAGAGAATCAACACTTAAGTGCTGAAGATCTTTATAAGAAATTGCTTGAACAAGGCGATGAAGTTGGTGTAGCAACGGTTTACCGTGTATTAAACCAATTTGATGATGCTGGTATTGTTACTCGTCATCATTTTGAAGGCGGCAAATCAGTTTTTGAATTAACCCATCAAGAACATCATGATCATTTAGTTTGTTTAAAATGTGGTGAAGTAATTGAATTTAATGATCCACTTATTGAAGAGCAGCAAAAACTTATCGCTGCAAAATATGGCATTAAATTAACCAACCACAGTTTGTACCTTTACGGTGAACCTGTTGATGGTGAGTGTAAGCATAATACTTAAGTAACTTATGCTGCTTGTTAAACATATATTTACGATGCTAATACTATAAAAACAGCCTGTTTAATAACGGGCTTTTTTGTGCCTGTTTTTTGCTTATAGCGAATGATAAATATGAGTTTAATTGTTATGGCGATAATCGCAGCCAATAATCGCCAATAAAGTATTGTGAAGGTAAGCTTAAGATTGCTTTATGTTGCTTGGTTTGGGTTTGCTTAGTTAGGTTTACTTAGTCAGATTTTTAGGCAGATTAGTTTTGCACTACCGTACTCGAATCATCTTGAATTAATCCAACCTCTTTATAATACCGTAATGCGCCAGGGTGTAACGGAGCAGATAAATATTGAGTAACCATTGCATGCTTAGTAAGAAATTCAAAAGACGGATGTAACTGTACAAAATCGGTATGGTTTTCAAAGACCGCTTTAACTATTTTATAGGCGATTTTTTCCGGTAAATCTGTTGTGGTCACTACCGTAGCCCCAACGCCAAATGTAGTCGTTTTTTTAGGGCTGCCACGATACATTTTGGCAGATATTGATGCCTTATCGTAATAACTATGTGTCGCTATCAGTTGCGATACTTTTTCACCTTTAACATTCACTAAGTTAGTTTGGCAAGCACTACTCGCTTCTTTAATCGAGCTATTAGGGTGGCCAACAACATATACAATCGCGTCTATTTTATTATCGCATAGCGCCTGTGCTTGTTCGCTAGGTGGTAATGATGTCGCTTCTGCAAAATCAGATTCTTGCCAACCGTAGATATCTAACAGCATTTCCATAGTGCCACGTTGGCCTGAATTGGGAGCACCTATGTTGACGCGCTTACCTTTTAGCTGTTCAAAGCTAGTAATTTTAGCATCTTTCCTTGCTAACACAGTAAAGGGTTCAGAGTGCACTGAAAATAAAGATCTTAACTGAGCAAACTTCCCCTCGTCTTTAAAGATAGAAGTGCCGTTATAAACATGATATTGCCAATCAGATTGTACTACTGCGATATCAAGTTTATGGTCTTTTAATGCATTCAAGTTATAGATAGAACCCGGTGTACTTTTAATTTCACAGCGAATACTATCGATACCTTTTAACTGATTAACTAAAAAACAAATCGCACCGCCGGTTGGATAATAAACACCACTGATGCCACCGGTACCAATGGACACATAGTCTACTTTCGCACTCACATTAGCATGTAAAAAGACCGTACAAAGCGCAACAATAAGAGAGCGTATAGGTAAATTTAAACCGCGCATAGGATTAGCGTTGGCAATCGCTAAATGGCAGTTTAAAATTACTTGCTTAAAAACTTCTCTTATTTTATTCATATTTTTTTTATTAATACCTTTGAGTTACGCTTTAAGTTATACATCTCTTTTTTAGCAGCGGGCAATTGGTTAATTTCTGCAAATGCAAATCCCCTCTCTCTAAACCAATGAATACTTTGTGTTGTTAACACAAAAATCGACTCTAATCCTAACTGTCTGGCTTTACGCTCAACGTGTGCAACAAGATTATCAGCACGTGCTGCTCTACGATATTTAGGATGGCTTACTAAACAAGCTAATTCGCCCATATTATCATCCATAAATGGATATAAAGCCGCACAACCAATAACCATGCCGTCTCGTTCTACAATCAAAAAGTGTTCAATTTCATTCTCTAACAATTCACGAGAACGTTTAACTAAAATACCTTGTTTTTCAAGTGGTTCAATTAATTGTAATAAACCACCAATATCATCGATAGTAGCTGTTCGAATTTTTTCATAACTTTCTTTTACAATCTGCGAACCAGTACCATCGCGCGTGAATAGCTCTTTTAATAATGCACCATCTTGATGATAACTAATGAGGTGACAACGTGTTACATCGGCTTGGCAAGCTGCTACAGCAGCACGTAGAAGACGTAATGTACCCGATGCATGCTCTGATTCTTTTTCCATTGCATCAATATGGGCTTGAGCTTCCTCAGGTAATAACTCTGAAATCACTTCGCCATTTTCATCTAACACACCTTGATGAGAACAAAAGCCTATTAACTTATCTGCTTTCATATCAATCGCAACTTGGGTTGCAACTTCTTCTGCAAGTAGATTAAATACTTCACCCGTTACTGAATAACCAATCGGAGAAATAATTGGGATCGCTCCAGAAGAGAGCTGAGCTTTAATGCCATCAACATCAATACGGCGAACCTTGCCAGCATGACAAAAATCTACGCCGTCTTTGACACCAATCGGTTGAGCAGTGACAACGTTACTGATCACCGTACGAATTGCCGCACCTTGCATTGGAGAGTTTGCTAAGCCCATCGATAGCCCAGCTTGTAATTCGATTTGTACCGCACCGACAGCTTGCTTGATGAGAGTCAAACTACGATCATCTGTGATCCTAAGATCATCGTGAAATTGACTACTATGACCGTGCATATCAAGTTGTTTTTGAATTTGAGGACGTACTCCATGTACTAAAATCAACTTCACACCAAGACTGTTAAGTAACGCAATATCATTAATGATATGTTGAAAATTATCTGTTTCTAATGCTTCGCCACCAATCATTAAAACAAAGGTTTTATGTCGATGTGCATTGATATATGGGGCTGAATTACGAAACCAATTTATCAATTGTGTTGAATTTGTTACTGCTTCCATTTGCCTACCTATTGCTCACAATAATCCACTAAACATTTAGGCCGAGTTGATCTTTCAAATTTAATTGTGCAACGAACTGCTGGCTCTTTATATAAGGCTAAGCTTATAAAGCAGAATTATTCCGCATAAATAAGCAAAAAAACAGTATAAATAGTCAGTACACGTTACCCTTTGATTTCACCACAAGATACCTTATGGTGAACAGATTTAAATAGTAAAGATCAACCGCCCCTAGTATAGGGAGTCTACCAAGTACATGTTTGTGTTGGCAAAACAATTGTTTAAACAATGTTAAATCAACGCTCTTTAGTGATTAAGTATTGCCTTTAAATGACAAGATCGCTGGTTATGCTTCTCGATCGTTACTAAATACAGGTAAAGAAAGGTGGTAATAAATAGCGCATAAACGCAATGATAAGGTACCTAACATTGCCACAGCCATAGAGAAAATAGGGCCTAGTTCAATATAATCACACAACACATATAGGGTTGCGCCCAACATAGAAGCTGTTGCATAAATCTCTTTTTGTAACACAAAAGGTATTTGCCCGCTTAATATGTCACGGATCATGCCGCCCACGACTCCGGTAATACATCCCATCACAATAGCAACAGGACCACTAAAGCCTAACATCAAGGCTTTTTGTGCACCGATAATAGTAAAAATAGCGAGACCAAAAGCATCAAAGATGGGTAGCAAATAAGCAGGAAAACGGTGGATTCGCTGTAACCATATAAGGCTTAATATCGCAGTAACGACAATAACGTAGATATAAGTGTTATCCACAATCCAAAAAACCGGTGTAGCCCCCATCATCATATCTCGCAAGGTGCCGCCGCCAATACCAGTCACGCCAGCTAATACGGTAATACCAAAGGGGTCCATACGTAACCGAGTAGCAACTAATACACCAGAAATAGCACAGGTGATCACACCAATCATATCTGAAACATAAATAAAACTATCTAACATCTGATTAACCATTCCTTATTAGGCTTTAAGCTATATTTTGGTGTCACACTTTATAAAAATAACAGGCATTAAATAATGTTAACTTTTGAGTTAATTCCAATATAGAAATATCTAACTGAACCTCTGTAGTGAACAGTTTATATCTGTAGAGAAGTTACCCATCGTCCTCAAAACTGACAATAATACTATTTGATTAAGTACTAACTCTTTAATATCAAGAGGAAAAAAGGTCATAAAATGCGTCTTCGGCGTTACTTTTTATCATTCAATAAACAGCATAAATAAAAGCATACCTTTAATTTCAGCGCATGTTAAACATCATTCAGCAGAGTTGCAAGTGTTGTCAGCAGTGCTTTTATCTTTACCTTGTAAGCATTTTCTCCACCAAACGCCAACGTTTGCACCGAGCATTAATAAACAAGGCGTTAGAATTAAAGTTAATACCGTTGCAAAGGTTAAGCCACCCGCAATAGCAGTCGCCAATTGTGCCCACCATTGTGTTGATGGGGCGCCAAATTCAATGGTTTGATTAAAAAAGTCTAAGTTTACTTTCATCACCATCGGCATTAACCCTAAGATAGTCGTAAATGTCGTTAATAAAACAGGACGTATACGCTGCGCGCCAGTCATTAAAATAGCTTGTTTAGTCGCAATACCTTGTGCTTTTAATACGTTGTAAGTGTCAATCAAAACAATATTGTTATTTACCACAATCCCAGCTAGGGCGATCACACCGATCCCTGACATAACAATGCCAAAGGCACTTTGACTAATAAACAAACCAATAAACACACCTGCAGTGGAAAAAATAACCGCACTTAAAATTAAAAAGGCTTGATAGAAGGAGTTGAATTGTAATATCAAAATTAATGCCATTGCTGCCAGAGCAACCATAAATGCATTTTTTAGAAAAGCAGCCGCTTCTTCTTCATCTTCATTTTGCCCTCGTATTTTAAGTGAAATACGAGGATCGAGTTGTAAGCTAGGGAGTTGTTTTTCTAATTCAGGTAAGAGTAAGCTCAAGTTATAACCTGCTGCCATATCTGCACCTACCGTCATCACAATACGACTATCTACTTTTTGTATCGCGGACTTTTTAGCGACTGGCGTTAAGGCAACAAAATGGCTCACTGGTATATGACCCAAAGGGGTTTGTAGACGTAAATCGGCGAGTTTTCCTAAACTACGCTCCTGTTCAGGGTAACGCACTCGAATATCTAATTCATCATCAACATCATCGGGGCGATAAGAACCAAGCATTAAACCATTAGTTAAAAACTGCACACTACTACCTAATAATGTCGCATCTGCACCATAACGTGCGGCATCAGCTCGATTAATCTGAAACTGCCATTCCACGCCAGGCTTGGCACTGTCGTCTTCGATATTTACTAAATATGATTTTTGTAATAACGCATCGTGAATTTTGTCTGCAGCTTGCTGTAACAACTCAGGAAAGCGAGAACTAATTTCGATTTGTAAATCTTTACTTGAAGGCGGTCCCGCTTGATCTTTCTTTAACTCGATCTCTACTCCCGGTAAATCCTCAGTTCGGTTTTCAATATCACTTATAATTTGATTAGCTGCACGCCTGTCTTGCCAATCCTTTAAGTTAATACGCATGCTGCCAACGATTCCCTCCGTTGAATCTCCCGTTTTCACATATAACGTTTCTATTTCATCAGCTAGCGGCAGAATACGCTGTTCAATACGCTGCATAATTTGATCTTGTTCATCAATTGAAAAATCACCATAGGAGCGAACTTTGACATTGATACCATTGGGTTCAACTTGAGGAAAAAACTCAACGCCTAAATTAGATTGCTGGAATAAAAAAATGCCCGATGACGCAATTAATATTGCCGCCAATAAGACTAACCAAGGAAAATGAAGTGCTTGGTTTAATGTCTTAACATAACGTCCAGTGAATCCAGAAAGCTTTAATAGTTCGCCTTCTTCTGCCATTTTTGCATTATGCTTTTCTTTTGCCGTTAATAGCCGAGTTTTACCAAAAACGCTGCCTAATACCGGAATAAAAATAAGAGCCATCAATAACGATGCGGTTAATGTTGCCATCAAGGTTAATGGCAAATACATCATGAATTCACCAGTCACACCAGGCCAGAATAATAAGGGTGCAAAAGCGGCTAAAGTGGTGGCAGTGGAAGCTATAATTGGCCATGCCATACGTTGTGCGGCATCAAGATACGCTTTATGCTTAGCCACTCCAGCACTCATTTCACGATCCGCAAATTCAGTGACCACTATCGCACCGTCAACCAACATACCGACAGCCATGATCAAAGCAAAAAGCACCACAATATTAACGGTAATGCCTGACACCCATAACACTAAGATACCGGTTAAAAATGACCCGGGAATAGCAATCCCAACTAGTGCAGCGCTGCGAATACCAAGTACCGCAATAATTACTATAACCACTAGAAGTACAGCACTGAGTACATTATTTTGTAAGTCATTGAGCATTATTTTTACATCTTTAGAACTGTCTCCGGCATAACTGACATGAATATTATTAGGTAACAGCTCTTGGCTCTCAGCCATCGTTTGTTTTACTTTCTCAACCGTTTCAATAATATTTTCGCCAGGTCTTTTAATAACCTCTAACGAAACAGTAGGTAAACCATTCACTCGCACAAATGAACTTGGGTCTTTAAAGGTACGGCGGATTTTAGCGACATCGGCAAACGTGATCACACTATCACCCGTCACTTTTATTGGCATCGACATGACATCTTTTATGGTCGAAAATACAGAAGGTACTTTTATAGGAAAGCGCCCTTTCCCTGTATCCAGCACTCCCGCTGCAACTAAACGATTATTGCGTGAAACTAAATTATAAATGTCGTTCATATTAAGCTGGTAGCTTTCCATTAACAGTGGATCAATAAGAATTTCCACCATGTCTTCTCGGTCACCACCAATATTCACTTCTAAAATTTCAACAAAGCCTTCCAGCTTGTCTTGCATTAACCGAGCAATATTTATTAATGCCCTTTCAGGCACACTCCCCGAGAGTAAAACCGTTAATGCCGGATTTTCTGTTGCAAGCGTTACTTGCTTAATAATCGGCTCTTCACTTTCCTGCGGTAGTTTTCCCTTTGCTTGATCAACTTTTTCGCGCACATCTATCAACGCCGCTTTTATATCAATATCGATATAAAACTCAAGTACAACGGAAGCATGCCCCGAGCTGGCGGTTGATTTCATTTCTTTAACACCTTCTAAACTCCGTAACTCTTGCTCTAGAGGTCTTAAAATAAGGCGTTCACCATCCTCAGGGGAAATTCCTTCATGCGTAATGGAAACATATATAACAGGGATTTTAACGTCGGGATCAGCTTCTTTGGGAATATTAATATAAGCATAAAGCCCGGATATCAGTAAGAATACAAGCAACATTAATACCGCACGTTTTCTAGATAATGCACCGTGAATAATTGTTTTCATGGTGATTACTCCTGACTGCTAATAGACGTATTCTCGAGCGAAGATTTACTTTCTGACTTATTTGTCTCAAATTCAGCTTGATCCACCGCATCAACCTGATCGCCAACTTTAACAAAACCTTGTCCTAAGGTAATAATATCAACGTCGCCCTTAAAGCCTGATAACCAAACACCATCGTTATCAGTTTCAACTAAAGTAATACCTTGAAATCTAACTACACCATCTTGCACCAGTTTTACACCAAGGTTACCTTGTTCATCTAACGCCAATGCGGAAGGAGAAACATAGATTGCCTCAACTTGATATAAAGGAATGGCTAACTTAGCACTAATACCCGACAGTATTTTTTGTTCTGGATTAGGGAATTCAATTTCTACTCTAAAGGTACTACTATTACTATCTGCCATAGCGGCAATAAAGGAAATTTCCCCTTCTATTATCTCACCAGACAATAAGGTTGCCGTCACTGTTTTCCCTAACTTTAAATCATTCATATGATGCTCAGTGGCATCACCTCTAATCACAATCGGATCCACATTTTCAAGGCGAAATATTGGGTCACCTACTTGTAAATAATCACCTAAATCAGAAAATTGTTGTTGCAAAATACCGTTAAAGGGAGCGACTACATTGGTACGTTTCAATGATAACTGTAATTGTGCGAGGTCCGTTTGCGCAGATAAAAACAGACTATTTTCTTCCGCAAGGCGAACACGCCCTTGCAAGCCTTTGTCATTTAATGATTTTACCGCTTTATAGGTGAGTTCTCGTTCAATCAAACTCGCTTTAGCTTGTTTTAATTTTGCCGGTAACTCACTCTGTTCAATATTAACAATACTTTTATTACGGTCTACATAATCACCTTTACGGCTGTTCATTCTGATTATTTTACCCGCGACTTCAGCGCGAATAATAGCACCACTATTAGCTTCGCTTTTTCCATAAAGCGTCAGGAATTTAGTGATTTTTTTAGTCTTAAAATGTGTTGTTTGCACTTTAGGCAGGTTTTTTTCTTGCTCATCAACCGTGGCTTGATTGCTGATAGGGGCATGATCTTCGCTATCTTCAGTTTTTGTATAAGCAGGCAGTAGCATCCAAACTAACAATATCAATACAATCGCTAGCGCAATCAGGTAGGGTCTTAAGGTAATAAAAGTAATAATGCGTGAGAACATAAGTTGCCCTAAAAAATAAATGACCGTATTAGGTTATCGCCAAGGCATTATATTTACGCAGTAGATTTAAGTCATCAGCAATGAGTCCAATAAAAATAAGACTTTAGCACTTACTTTGATTAAATAGTCTGAGCTTGTACACAACAATTACAATACACAGAATTTAATAAAGAATGACGTATAGAGGATTGGTCTAAGAAGTTGAGGGGTTGATCTAGAGTTGGGAGTTTATATAGAGATATTAATGTTCACTAATAACAATAAAAGGATTTAATGCCCACAAATAACAATAAAGTGAGCATTGGCATTTTCAACGGTAGCGCTTGGCACCGAATAGTAGACCCGTAAAGAATTTAGATAGAGAATGAAGATCCACAACCACAAGTTGCTGTAGCATTCGGGTTATTAACTAAAAAACGAGAACCTTCTAAACCATCAACAAAATCCACTGTACCACCAACAAGATATTGCAAGCTCATAGGGTCAACAGATAAAGTAACACCACTATTCTCAATTAAAGTATCGTCATCATTTACTTTTTCATCAAAAGTGAAACCATATGAAAAACCAGAACAACCGCCGCCTGTGACATAAACACGTAATTTCAGATCAGGATTTTCCTCTTCTGCAATCAACGTTTTAACTCGATTTGCTGCGTTATCACTGAAATAAATCGGTAACGCTATTTCCACTTCGCTTGTCATTATAATTTTTAGTCCTATTAGTTTGCCCGAACCTATTATCTAATACCTGACTAATTTGTTCAAGTATAAGCGGAATGATTTATTCACTCTCTTCTTGAGTTTCTAATTCTTTAAGCGATGAACCACCATTTTCGATAAAATCTTTCCAGTCATAAATTTTTTCTACACGTTGAGAGCGACTCCAACGAGAACCTTTGGCATCAGCAGATACAAATATTTGCTCCACTTTTGCCTTTTTAGGTAACACAAATTCGCCTTTTAGCGTTTGGAAATATTTAAACTTAAATGCACCACTAAAATCTTTATCAAGCTCGCTCAACTTAATTGGTTTTGCAGTTCCCTCACTGTCATCGGCGCCAGCAAAAGTAATATCTACATTTCCCGTTAAAACATGTCGCCCAGTTTGAGTTTGCATTAACACTAACTCATATGACCAATGATTTTTTTCTGCAGCCTGAGTGACGGTAAATGAATAGACATTTAATCCGCTTACAGAAAGACCAGGTGCAACCACTTGCTCATAAAAATATAACTTATTATTACTCGCATCTAGCGCTTGGTTCAGCGTTTTATTTTCAACAACTAATGTTTCATTAACTTGCTTTTCAGCGATAAAATCGGCTTGAATTAAACTTAACTGTTGGGTTAGCTCTTGATTTTCTGCATTTAGGCTGGCGGCATCTAACTCTAATAAATGAATACTATTGTATAAAATATCTTGTTTAAATTTGCCGACCATAAAACCAAAATATGCAAACAATAAGCTGATAATTAACCATTTAAAAAAGCTCTTTCTATAACCGCGCATACACGTCCTTCTTACTTATATTTGTCATTAATACGGAACATCGCTTTATCCGTTGTTTGTTGACGTTTGGCACGCATTGATAATTTCAATGTTCTTTCTAATAATTGAGTATAAATAGGACGTCCCCCTAACGTTTGAGCAACCATAGTGGCACCTAAACAAGTAACAATTAATGGTAAAATCATTTCATAATTACTGGTCATTTCTATTACCAATAAAATGCCAGTGATCGGCGCACGTACTGTTGCCGCAAATAACCCGCCCATTCCTGCAATTGCAAAAGCGCCAGGGTCAGTTATCAAGTCAGGAAATAATGCCTGTGCAATAACGCCAAATAACATGCCAAATAAAGTACCTAACGCAAGCGTTGGTGCAAACACGCCGCCGGGAGCACCTGATCCAAAACTGATTAGGGTGGTAAATGTACGTAAAATAAATAAAATCAACAATCCACCAGCAAGGTATTGCCCGCCTTCAACATGCGGAATTAATTCAAGACCGCTGAATGCAATATCAGGTTCAACTACTGATAACGCACCAAATAATGCACCTAAAAACAAACCAATCGCCACAAAACGCCAACGCTGACTTTTATGAATAGATAAAAACATATCCTGTGTCGCTAAGATCATTTTATTAAAAAAGATACCAATGACACCAAAACAAAAACCTAAAATAAGGTAAAAACCTAGTGTATATAAATCAGGGTGAGAGTATTGAGTAACCGTTACAACGGCATCTTGATCAGTGAACAAGCGCATCACAATAGTCGCCATAACCGCACTCATGAATACACTCTTAGTAGAAGTTAGACTGTAATTGAATTGTGACCGCATCTCTTCAATAACAAACATGATGCCTGCTAAGGGGGCATTAAACGCGGCGGCTAAACCACCGGCAGCACCGGCAGCTAATAAAGCTTGAGCATCCACTTTATCCACTTTGAATAAATCTGAAATCATTCGACCTACATTAGCACCAAGCTGAACAGAAGGTCCTTCGCGTCCTAATGCCATGCCACTACCTAAGGCCAGCAAACCGCCGAAAAATTTAACAGGGATAACACGCTTCCAACGTACTGGTCGCATCCCTTCCATCGCCCCTTCAATTTCAGGAATACCACTACCGCCCGCTTCAGGTGCAAAACGATGTGTGATGTAAAAGGCAGTTCCAGCCATTAAAGATGAGACAGGAATAGCAATCAACCATAATGGCAGACCACTGTCACCATAGGTATGAATGAACTCAAGACGCATTTCTGACACCCAAACAATACCATGGTCAAACAATGCAGAGACAGTCCCCGCTAGGATCCCAATAAAAATAGAAAGCCAAATTAATAGAGCGCTGCTTTTTCTAGTGAAAAAACGGTCAATAAAACTTTTTAAGCCATTAATAAACAACGAGGGCAATGCTATTTTCATAAATGCAGTACAACCTAAAACGATAAAGTGAAGGAAAACTAATATAATAAAAAATAATGATTAAAATTACTTGATTGGTATCATGTTAACAAACATTTAGCCGATAAACCTCTGTTAAAAATCATTATCTACTCTGCTTTGCCAGTTGCATCTTCATTTATGATGGGTATATTGCAGTTTCTCTCAACTTAAAAATAATTAATGGGATGCTTATGAGCAAATCAACAGAACTATTTAACCGTGCACAATCTATTATTCCTGGTGGCGTTAATTCACCAGTTCGCGCATTTAATGGCGTTGGTGGCGGCCCGTTATTCATACAAAAAGCACAAGATGCTTACATCTATGATGTAGATGACAAACAATATATCGATTACGTGGGTTCATGGGGTCCAATGATTCTAGGACATAACCACCCTGCGATTAAAAAAGCCGTGATTGATGCCGCTGAAAATGGACTTAGTTTTGGCGCGCCAACTGAAATAGAAATCACCATGGCAGAAAAAGTACAGCAGCTAGTACCATCTATGCAACAAGTTCGCATGGTAAGTTCAGGTACTGAAGCGACGATGAGTGCAATTCGTTTAGCTCGCGGATTTACAGGCCGAGATAAAATATTAAAATTTGAGGGTTGTTATCACGGCCATGCTGATTCTTTATTAGTCAAAGCCGGCTCTGGTGCATTAACTTTAGGTCAACCAAGCTCTCCTGGCATTCCAGCTGACTTTGCTAAACATACTTTAACGGCTACCTTTAATGATCTCGCTTCTGTGGAAGCATTATTTGCAGAATATAAAGATCAAATATCTTGTATTATCGTTGAGCCAGTTGCAGGTAACATGAACTGTATTCCACCAGTACCAGGTTTCTTACAAGGGTTACGAGATATTTGTGACCAGCACAAAGCATTGTTGATTTTTGATGAAGTGATGACCGGCTTCCGTGTTGCTTTAGGTGGTGCTCAAGCGCTTTATAACATCAAACCAGATTTAACAACCTTAGGTAAAGTGATTGGCGGCGGCATGCCTGTCGGCGCATTTGGTGGTAGCCGTGAAGTGATGCAATTTATCGCACCTACTGGCCCTGTTTACCAAGCGGGTACATTATCAGGCAACCCAATAGCAATGCATGCAGGTTTAGCGTCATTAACGGCTTTAGATACTCCTGAATACGATCAATTAGCCATTAAAACTAAGCAACTTGCAGAAGGCATAAAGCAAGCGGCGGATGAAGAAGGTGTTGCACTTAGTATCAACTATGTTGGTGGTATGTATGGTTTATTCTTTACAGATGAGCCTAAAGTAACTAATTTCCAACAAGCTTGTGCATGTGATATTGAAAAATTCAAAAAATTCTTCCACTTGATGTTAGATCAAGGTATTTACCTTGCACCTTCTGCATTTGAAGCAGGATTTTTATCATTAGCGCATACTGAGCAAGATATTAACAATACGATATTAGCGGCTAAAAAAGCATTTTCACAAATGTAAACATTATTACCTTCTGCAAAAGAGAAGGTTGAAGTGGATTACCGGCATAAGATTGCAAGCTAAATAGTCACTGTGAGAGTGATTGTTTAGCTTTTAACTTATTTCGCTTTATCTTGTTTCGCTTTTATTTTAATGCATACACCTTTTGATATTGCCCTTGTTATATGTATCCTGCTACACCGAACCTTTATCAAATCACAGCACAACTTTCCTGAAGCTTAATCTTTATTTTTAGTACCAAAACAAACCATTAAAGCTAACTGATTGTAATTTAGCCCTATAAGCGCAATTTTTTCCCACTTAATTCGCACAAATTCATTTCTATTTCAGTCTTAGAATGCAAGTGCTGTATACTCTCGCTTTATTTATTCAATATCAATGATAGGACCGTACAATATGAGTGATGTGTTAGACATGAGTTTAGAAGGCGTGGAGCAATTATCGCTCGCTAAATTTACTGAAGATGCTTATCTCAACTATTCCATGTATGTGATCATGGATCGTGCACTTCCGCATATCAGCGATGGTTTAAAACCCGTACAACGTCGTATTGTTTTCGCGATGTCTGAATTAGGTTTATCGGCTTTAGCAAAATATAAAAAATCAGCTCGTACCGTCGGTGACGTATTAGGTAAGTATCATCCCCATGGTGATAGTGCTTGTTATGAAGCGATGGTATTAATGGCGCAACCCTTCTCTTATCGTTATCCACTAATTGATGGCCAAGGTAACTGGGGAGCACCCGACGACCCTAAATCATTTGCGGCAATGCGTTATACCGAATCCCGTTTGTCTGCTTTTTCTGAGTTATTACTATCAGAGATAGGCCAAGGTACTACCGATTGGAAACCTAACTTTGATGGCACCTTAAAAGAGCCAGAGTTATTACCCGCTCGTTTACCGCATATTCTATTAAATGGCATCACAGGTATTGCCGTCGGTATGGCGACAGACATTCCGCCGCATAATGCACGAGAAGTCGCCGATGCTTGTTTACATCTGATTGATAATCCTAAAGCGTCTTTAGAAGATCTAATGCAATTTGTGCAAGGCCCTGATTATCCTACTGAAGCAGAAATCATTACACCGCGCAGTGAAATCGTTAATATTTATAAAACAGGACGAGGCAGTTTTAAAAGCCGAGCTGTGTACGTAGTAGAAAGTGGTGAAATAGTAGTCACTGCTTTACCGCACCGAGTATCCGGCGGAAAAATATTAAAAGACATCGCTAAACAGATGCAGGATAAAAAGCTACCAATGGTCGCTGATTTACGCGATGAATCAGACCATGAAAATCCAACGCGCTTAGTGATCATTCCGCGCTCCAATAGAATCGATATTGAAGCCTTAATGAATCATCTTTTTGCTTCTACGGATTTAGAGGTCAGCCACAAAGTAAACCTTAACATGCTTGGATTAAACCAACGCCCAAGTGTTAAAGGCTTAGTCACGATTTTAAGTGAATGGTTAGTGTATCGTCGCAATACGGTTCGTCGTCGCTTACAACACCGTTTAGATAAAATACTTGCGCGTGTGCATATATTAGAAGGTTTATTAATTGCTTATCTTAATATTGATGAAGTGATTGAAATTATTCGTACCTATGATGATGCCAAAGCTGAGTTAATGTCTCGATACCAATTATCGGACACACAAGCGCATGCTATTTTAGAAATTAAATTACGCCAACTAGCCAAACTTGAAGAGATTCAAATTCGCGCTGAAATGGCCGAGCTATCTGAAGAGCAAAAGAAATTAGAGCAACTACTTAGCTCAGACAGACGTTTAAATACGCTAGTGAAAAAAGAGATCAAAGCCGATGCAGAGAAATACGGTGATGATCGACGCTCACCAATGGTTGAAAGGCTAGAAGCAAAAGCATTAACTGAAAAAGAATTAATGCCAAGTGAATCTGTCACAGTTGTATTATCAACACAGGGTTGGGTACGCAGTGCAAAAGGACATGATGTTGATCCGCAAGCCCTAAGTTTCAAAGCCGGTGACGAATATTTAACAAGTTGTCAGGGTAAAAGTAATCAAAGCTGTTTATTCATTGATACCACAGGGCGAGTTTACTCTTTAGATGCGCACTCATTACCGTCAGCTCGATCTCAGGGTGAACCATTAACGGGGCGTTTTAATCAAAATGAAAACGTGCCTTTTGCCTGTGTATTAATGGGAGATGATTCCGACCGTTATATTATCAGCAGTGACCATGGTTATGGATTTGTCGCTAATTTAAGTGATATTAATAGCCGTAATAAAAACGGTAAAGCATTAATCAACTTAACTACTAATGCTCATTTACTTGCGCCACAGAAATTATCAAATAACAAACTCGATTTATGCTTAACCATCAGTAATGAAGGTCGCATGTTAATTTTCCCAGTTGCAAGCTTACCAAGCTTGAGTAAGGGTAAAGGTAACAAGATGATAAACATCATGACAGCTAAAGCGACTAAACGAGAAGAGTTTGTTACTATGCTGAAAATTATCTCGCCAGAAAGTGCAGTCACCTTGCACGCAGGTAAACGTAAGCTTACTTTAAAGCCAAACGATTTAGCGCATTATCAAGGTGAACGTGGTCGTCGTGGTAATAAATTACCACGAGGTCTGCAACGCGTTGATAATGTTGAAGTCATTACATCTGAAGTTGAACAAGAAGAGAACCAATAAACTATGTTATTTATTATCAGAGCAATTTTAATTATTGTTGCCGTTATTTTAATGAGTGTGTACTCACTCTTTTATTGTATTTTGAGTCCACGCAATCCTAAAAACACCTATCATTTTGCAATGTTATTTAGCAAAATGTCACGTTTAGTCGGATTAAAAGTGACTATTCGTGTGCCTGAAAGTGCTAAAAATAATGGTTCGGTTGTGTATATTGCAAATCATCAAAATAATTACGATATGGTGACAACAACAGGCGCAGTACAACCTGGATCTGTAACCATCGGTAAAAAAAGTCTGGTATTGATTCCATTCTTTGGCATTATTTATTGGTTAACAGGTAATATCTTAATTGACCGTGACAATAAGGATAAATCTAAAAATACGATCACTGATGTAGTAGATCAAATGCGCGATAAAAATTTAGGCGTTTGGATTTTTCCAGAAGGCACTCGTAGTCGTGGCCGTGGTTTAATGCCATTTAAAATGGGGGCATTCCATACGGCGTTACAAGCCGGTGTAAATGTAGTACCAACGGTTGTCTCTAATACACATCAACAAGTTAACTTAAATCGTTGGGATAATGGCGAAGTGATTGTTGAAATGTTAGAGCCGATTGATATTACCCAATACAAAAAGCGTGAAATTCGTCGTCTCATGAATGATTCATACGACATCATGTTAGCAAAATACAAACAACTTAATAAAGAAGTGAATCGTCCAGATTCTAATAGTAACTGTTGTGATTAATTAAACTGTCTCTATTCATTGAAAAGCACCATGAATAGAGGTTGTAAACCTTGATATAGAAGAGATAAAAATGTCAGAAGAACTTACACACGAAGAATTATTAGCAGAATTAGCTGAAGAAACAGCAGACATTGTTGAAGCTATTTTAGAAGATGGCAGTAACCCTGATGCTGTTTATATGATAGAACATCACTTATCTTGTGATAACTTTGACGTATTAGAAAAAGCAGCCATTGCTTGTTTCAAAAAAGGTTATGAGGTAACTGACCCTGAGGAGCTAGAGTTAGAAGATGGCTCAATTATTCTTAGCTTTGATGTGGTTGTTGAAATGAATTTAGATGAAGAAGCTATTTTTGAAGACGTAGAAAAACTAGTCGCATTAGCTGAGTCATTTGATATTGATTATGATGGTTGGGGCACTTACCCTGAAGAATAAGGTTTAACTACCTTATTAAAATTGATAAAAAAACCAAGCGACGAGCTTGGTTTTTTATATTTTAGTCATTTATTTCAAAAAACAATCATTTTACAAAAGACTGTCACTTCACAAAGAAACAATCGTTGTCAAAATCAAACTGCTTCTGTTGCTTCAGGTTCTACTTCAACGTCTGCATCATCAACTTGAAATTTTTCAATTAATGCATTTTTTAAGACCATTGCTTCAATCTCTAAACCACACAACTCTTCATCCCAGTTAACGCCCGCAAAAACTTGCTGTTTTTGCATGCCGTCTAACCATGATTCAAAGAAAACCTCTAAAGCAATAGGTTCAACTTTGTAGTTTGCCCACTCTTCTGATTTTAACTTCTCAGCCAAAGCGGCATCAGACCAAAATAAATAAACAGCAGTGGCATCTTTGTTGTCATGTGCATGGCAATTTGCCCAGCCTAGCGTTTCATCAAATAAACCAAATAATTCATTGTTTGCAGCGACTTGTTCTACAAATAGTTCTGCACGTTTTAAATATTGTTCTTTCATTTGATTCCTACTTACGCTTGTTCGTTGTTTTGTGAAACATTTTTTGAAAGGTTTGTTGAATTCTTTTCTGACTGACTTTCTGTTTCGCTTTGTGGCTGACTTTGAGCTGCATTAGGTGCTTTATTCTGCTCTAACTTAGCTTCTAATTGTGCAAATTTCTCTTCCATTTGGTTGAGTTTTTCACGAGTGCGCAATAGTACATGTGTTTGCACATCAAACTCTTCGCGGCTAACCATGTCTAACTTGCCTAGTTGAGCTTGTAATACTTGCTTCACTTTTCGGTCAATTTCATTACCAAAGCTTTTTACACCTTCAGGCATTGCATCACTGACTTGCTTTGCTATTTCTTCTAATTTCTGTGGATTAAACATAAAAAGCTCCTTAATATTTAACCGCTATTGTAAACCCCAGTCCATTTAATTTCTATGGGAATATCCGGCATTGCTTATTTTTTGACAAGTAGAGGAGCAATAATCAATTGCCACAATCTATAAATTTGATGCTCTCTGTTTAACTTTCAACACAATTCAAAAAAGCATCAATCAAGGGTTCAGATAAACGAGTTTTGTAACAGCAAACACCCAAATTAAAAGACGCGATTTCCCCAATCCCAGACAAGCTTTGTACACGGTATCGGACAGGACTATTTTCCACAACAACATCCGGGACAATTCCCACTCCACAACCTAAAGCCACCATGCTGATCAAGGCTTCATGGCCTGCTACTTTTGCATATATTTGTGGTTTACCTGATTTTAGTGATCGGAACCAAGTATCGAAACGACGACGTATTGGGCCATGCTCAGGTAAAATAAAGGGGATATTTTTCCAGTCCATCGGTAATTGTTTGATCATTTGAGTCACTGCGCAAGGTATGGTCGGAGCGACAATCGATAAAGGAATTTCAGCTAATTGGCTAAAATGTAAACGAGCGGGAAAGTTATCTGGAAAAGCCGTGATAGCAAAATCGACTTGGTGCTGCATTACTTGCTCAATCGCGACGGCACTATCACCCGTAGATAGTTTAATATCGACATTAGGATGAATACGCCTAAATCGTTCTAGAATAGGAGGAAGATGGCTATAGGCAGCGGTAACCGAGCAGTATAAATTAATTTCACCTTCTAATTCATTCGTACCTTTAGTGATTGAATGCTTAAGCAGTTCCCATTGCTCTATTTGTTGAGTGGCAAACTGTTTAAAAGCCACGCCCGCTTCAGTTAATAACACTGATCGATTATCGCGTATTAACAAGCTACAACCAAGTTCGTCTTCCAAACGTTGAATAAGTCGGCTTAAAGTAGACGGACTCACGTGCATGGCTAACGCGGTTTTTGAAAAATGTAAGCTTTGACTTAAATGGACAAACGTTTGCAATGACTTAATATCCATTTAACGTGCCCCATTTATTTTATTTAACATTCTTTTATTTGGTATTATGATCTTCACACTATGGTCTTCATATTATGGTTTTACTCTGTTGCGTGACTTTTTAAAAAAGCTAATCCGTCACTTTTTGCACAACAGGTAAATTGTCATTTGCGCCCCACTCACTCCATGATCCGTCATAAACACTTAATGCATCATAACCTGCAATTTTAGCGGCTAAAGCAAGAATACAAGCAGTCACACCGGAGCCACAACTGAATACCAAGCGTTGTTTTTGCGGCATTAAAGCCTCAAATACTTGTGCCAATTGGTAAGCACTTTTCATGGTTTTATTATTCAATATTTCTTCAATCGGTAAATTTATCGCTGATGGCATATGCCCTGAACGTAATCCAGGTCTAAATTCAAGCTCTTCGCCTAAAAAGCGGGCTTTAGGTCTGGCATCAATAATCGATACCCCTTGTTTATCAATAGCATCATGTACCTGTTCTTTATTGCTGATTAATTCAGGTTGATAGATTGCTTTAAAATCACCTTGTTGATACCCATCAGTACAAGGAGGTTGAGTATCTACGGTCAATCCTGCTTCTTTCCAAGCTGGCAAACCACCATCTAATACAGCAATATTATTAAACCCCATCGCTTTAAACATCCACCACACTCTTGGACTGGAGAAAATACCAACACTGTCATACACCACAATCGCATGGTCATTATTAATACCCAATAATTGTGCTGACAATTCAAAATGCTGTGCAGTCGGCATCATATGAGGTAATGCACTTTTTTTATCACACACTTCGCGGTCAAAATCGAAAAAACGAGAATTATCAATACGTTCAGTCAACCACTCTTGATAACCGTTGCGCATTGTCATCGGCATATGCCAGCTTGCATCTAACAAAATCAAGTTTGTATGGTGCAAGTGTTGAGCCAACCATTCGATCGATACCAAATCACTCGGCAATACCAGTGAAGACATAAAAATTCCTTTTAAGACAACAAGATAAGAAAGTGTAAACGTTAACAATTACTAATTATAAAGCAACCTATACAAATCAACAATAACCCTACAAGGGTTCAACATACAGTATTGTTAAATTGGGTGTGATAAAAAAGTAATGCTTTTCCTATAAATGCAATAATAACGGCTGGATATTTCATTTATTGCAACATGACATTGCTAATATATCATTTTGCGCAATATTACTTATACGTTATAGTGACCACCGAAATGTAAACAACGTTCAATATTAAACGTTATATATAATTGTATTAAGTATTAGATCTAAGTTTTCAGTAAAAATAGAACACTTAAAGATTACAATTAATTTACCCCTATTAATTTATTTTGGAGCTCAGCTAAATGGCTAACTACTTTAACACTCTTCCTCTACGTGAGAAGTTACATCAACTAGGTCAATGTCGTTTTATGGATCGCAGCGAATTTGCTGAAGGAAGTGAAGCATTAAAAGGCAAAAAAGTAGTTATCATCGGTTGTGGTGCACAAGGTTTAAACCAAGGTTTAAACATGCGTGATTCAGGCCTTGACGTTTCTTACACTTTACGTGCTGCAGCTATCGCTGAAAAACGTCAATCATGGAAAAATGCTACGGAAAATGGTTTCACAGTAGGTACTTACGAAGAACTAATTCCACAAGCTGACTTGCTATGTAACTTAACACCTGACAAACAGCATACAGCGGTAGTCGGTGCGGTTATGCCTCTTATGAAAGAAGGCGCTACACTAGCTTACTCACACGGTTTTAATATTGTTGAAGAAGGTATGCAAGTACGTGAAGATATCACTGTCATCATGTGTGCACCTAAATGTCCTGGTTCTGAAGTACGTGAAGAATACAAACGTGGTTTCGGTGTTCCAACACTAATCGCTGTTCACCCAGCAAATGATCCACAGGGTCACGGCCTTGCATGGGCTAAAGCATACGCATCTGCTACAGGTGGTGATCGTGCTGGTGTTCTTATGTCTTCTTTTGTTGCTGAAGTTAAATCTGACCTGATGGGTGAGCAAACTATCCTTTGTGGTATGTTACAAACTGGCGCAATCTTAGGTTACGAAAAAATGGTTGCTGACGGTCTTGAGCCAGCATACGCTTCTAAACTAATTCAATACGGTTGGGAAACAGTAACTGAAGGCCTTAAATACGGCGGCATCACTAACATGATGGATCGCCTATCTAACCCAGCTAAAATCAAAGCGTTTGATATGTCTTTACAACTTAAAGATATCCTACGTCCACTATTCAACAAGCACATGGATGACATCATTGAAGGCGAATTCTCTGCAACTATGATGGCTGACTGGGCTAACGATGACGTTAATCTACTTAAATGGCGTGCAGCAACAGCTGAAACTGGTTTCGAAAAACAACCAGCTGGTGACATGGAAATCGGTGAGCAAGAGTTCTACGACCATGGTATCTTCTTAGTTGCAATGATCAAAGCAGGTGTTGAGCTAGCATTTGAAGCGATGACTGCATCAGGTATCATCGAAGAGTCTGCATACTACGAGTCTCTACATGAAACACCACTTATTGCTAACACTATCGCTCGTAAGAAACTTTACGAAATGAACGTTGTTATCTCTGATACAGCGGAATACGGTTGTTACCTGTTTGATCACGCTGCAAAACCACTACTTGCAGACTTCGTTAAAGCAATGAGCCCACAATACCTAGGTTCAGCACTTGAAGTTAAGTCTAACTCTGTTGATAACGCGCGTTTAATCGAAATCAATGAAGAAATTCGTAGCCATCCAGTAGAAATCGTAGGTAAGAAACTACGTGGTTACATGAAAGACATGAAAACAATCGTTGAAGCTTCTTAATTATTAGTTAAGAATTAACTAAATAAGTTTTCTATTTAAGCCAAGCATTTGCTTGGCTTTTTTATGTCTTCTGAAAAGTAAGAAACTACGTGGCGTTATGAAAACACGAAAGACATGAAAGACATGAAAACTATCGTAGAAGCTTCTCTTAATTGTGAGGTGATAATTAGTTAAGAATTAACTAATTAAGTTTTCTATTTAAGCCAAGCATTTGCTTGGCTTTTTTATGTCTTCTGAAAAGTAAGAAACTACGTGGCGTTATGAAAACACGAAACACATGAAAACTGTCGTAGAAGCTTCCCTTAATTGTGAGGTAATAATTAGTTAAGAATTAACTAAATAAGTTTTCTATTTAAGCCAAGCATTTGCTTGGCTTTTTTATGTCTTCTGAAAAGTAAGAAACTACGTGGCGTTATGAAAACACGAAACACATGAAAACAATCGTAGAATATTTTTAACATTTAAATTCGTTACGTCTTAAAAAGAAACGAGGATGTTTTATACGAATGTCGGTAATAATGAGCGTATACCATCAATAAACATCTGTACTGACATGATCAGTAGTAACATGCCCATTAACCTTTCTAACGCTTTTAGGCCTTTGGTTTTTAGAATCTTATAAAGTTGTGTCGAGAATAATAAAACCATGGCCGATAACAACCAAGCTAATAATAATGAAGCAAATAATTCACTGGTATGCTCTGCATTAGTTTTAGCTAATACTAACAATGTTGCTAATGCGGCAGGTCCGGCAATCATTGGCATTGCAATCGGAACGACTAATGGTTCATCTCCTTTTGTCGTAGCAAATAGATCTGAGCCATCGGAATTAGGAAAAATCATTTTCAAAGCAATAACAAAGAAAATAATTCCACCAGCAATCGTTATTGCCTCAGTTTGAAGGTGAAATAAACTTAAAAAATGCTCTCCAAAAAATAGAAAAATAAGTAATATAATTAAACCAATCACCATCTCTCTAACAATTATTGTTGCATGCCTTTTCTTATCTATATTTTTTAAAATACTTAATAATAAAGGTACATTGCCTAAGGGATCGAGTATAAAAAATAATAAAATAGCTGTAGAAAAAATCGGAAATGAATTTTCCATAGAAAAGCACCTTATGCATTAATAAATGAGAGAATTAAATGCTGGTTATTGTAGGGGGTTAAATATAGAGAGCAATGTGTTTATAGTGCTTACTAGTCAATAAGCAATTAACTAATCATCAGTAAATAAGTAAACCAAGTAATGAGCCTTCGCATTATGTATTGTTAATAGCGCATACAAGCCATATAATTTAATCAATACGCTTACCCATAATGTAAAATACAAGGTTATCAATGAATCCAATTATTGCAATTTTAAAAGAGCACAACGTAAGTGATGAAAAAGTAAAATCACTTTTTGAAGCATTAACTCAAAATCCTATGATGGCACTCAGCCTTGTGCAGGAACTAGGTATTCCTCCTGAACAATTAAAGCAGTTGATGGGGACAATAATGACTCAACCTCATTTAATTAAAGAAGCAACAGATGAACTAGGTTTAGACTTTGCAAAAGTACAAGAAGCAAAAGACAAATTAAATAATCCAGTTTAATTTAATCCAGTTTAATTATCAGCTAAAAGATAGGCGCCTGTCATTAGAGTGTTTCAAAGCATTGTTACTTAAAAGCTAAAAAATGCCGTTCAACTTGTGTGAGCGGCATTAAATAAGACCCTGAAATAATTAAGAGGGTAAACTCGCAAGTAAATTAAAAACCGAATTTTCCGTTATTATTTTTCCATTCTGATTCAGCAGGGATATTTTCAATGGTATCCCAATGCTCTACAATTTTACCGTTTTCTACACGAAATAAATCATAGAATGAAACGTGCTTATTCATAAAAGTACCTTCATTGATCGATAGAACAAAGTTACCTTCCCCTAAAATCAGATGATTTTTAGTCACAATCATTGGCATATTCATTTTCGCAAGTTCGCCTAACGCCTTACCTAGCCCACTTAAATCATCAGCTATTGCAGGGTTATGTTGAATATATCCCCCTTTTTTAGGGCTAATAAAATCACCAATTTTAGCCATATCACCATTAATTAAAATTGCATTAACAAAATTACTCACTAGCGCTTTATTTTCTGCTGTTTTATCTATATCAGTTACTTTAGTGGGTCCATCAAGTTGAGATCGACCACTAGGGTTGACAGGAGCAATGGCTTGTAAGTTATCCCAATGCTCGGTAATTTTTCCATCTTCAAATTTGAATATATCAAATCCAACTTTAGGACCAAAAAAATCATATTCGGTATGTGTGACGGTGTAAGCACCATCGGTAAATGCACGTTTAACTTGTGCTTTTGCACTGCCTTTAGGCAATTGATGAAGCACTTCACCAAAACCTGCTAAGCCATCTTTTACCGCTAAGTTATGTTGAACATATTTATTAGGATTAATGTAATTAATCGCTTTGACATCGCCAGTTTCTATACTTGAAATAACCGCAATGGCTTTTTCTTTATTGCTCAGTGTCGCGTCTGTATCAAGCGAATTATTTACTGCTGCACAGGCACTTAAGCTAAGTACTGCAGCGGCTAATATGCCGCGTGAAAGTATTGAAATTTTATTATTGTTTAGCATAGTCATTATGAACGCCCTTTTGTGGTCAATGCTTTAAATTATTCACTACTAATGAATAATGCTTGTTGGTTATATTTGTTGGTGATACTGAATATGACAACATTCTAAGGGGGATGGTGAAAAGGCAATAGAGTGTAGGTGAGCTTTTAAATGGTAAAAATCGAACCTATACCCAAAATAGAATGTGCAATTAAAACCTATAGGACAGGTATTTTATACTGCTTCTGAAATTGACTCGGTGTCGAGCCTACATGTTTCTTAAAATATTTTACAAAATTACTAACATCATCAAAACCAAAGTCATAAGCTAATTTTTGAGTGCTTAAGTTAGCAATGACTAAACGACGTTTCATCTCAATTAGCGTGAAAGCATCAATCATATTCTTAGCGGTTAAACCGGTACTAAGTTTACAAATAATGTTAAGTGTTTTATAAGTAATATTGAGCTTATTTGCATACCAGTTTGCATCACGCGTTGTTAAAAAATGTGCTTGCAACAAACTAAAAAAATCCCCCAGTTTAATACTTTGCCCTGTACTTAGGTTATCGTGACGCGATTGCGGGCGTAGTCTGTGTAGCATCAGTGCTAATGTAGAAAATAAATACATGACGATCAACGGATCAGATGCTGCATGCTTAATTTCGTGGCACATTTCATTTATAAACGTGTTGATACGAGAGTGATTTTCAGTATCAAGCATAAGCAGTGCAGTATGTTGCTGATTTAAATGTGTAGGTGTGTAATTAGGTAGGCGCATATTGGCATGTACACGGTCTAAAAATTTTTGTGTAAATAAAACTATATGCCCTTGTGGCTGAGCACTAAAGTCAAAGGCATGCACTTGTTCTGGTTGTACAAAGATAAGCGAACCAGGAGAGAAATTAACCGTTTTAAAGTCAACCATATGCTTCCCCTCCCCTTGATCGATACAAATTAATATAAAAAAAGAAACACGATGCGGTAGCTGGGGATTGTGTGAATTAATGTCTGTCAAATATAAGCGACTTAAAGGAATAACCTCCAACTCAGCTTGTTCACTTTTATTATGATTAAAACTTATATGTGGAATATTCATGTTAGCTCAATGCAAATGCGGTCAATTATCTAAAGGGTATCAAGTTTAGGTATAAGTAGTATTACAGGCTAAAGGAATACTAACCATCTTATGTATAGAGTGCTAATAATGACATATTTGGCTTATGATAATTACCATTTTTATTGGTAACGAATAAACAAAATTAATACCGTATCATGATCTTATTTTAGTCAAACAAAAATTGAAACTTGTCCCTTTACCTATTTGGCTTTCAACACTAATTTCAGAATGCAATAAACGTAATAACTTTTGTGTGATAGCCAATCCCAAACCACCGTGTTCTTTACTGTCACAAATAGCATTACTAGCACGGTAACGAGCATCAAAAATATACGCTAATTCATTTTCATTAATTCCAGTACCATTATCGATAACCGATAGATTAAGTTGGTTATTTGTCTTTTCATCAACCTGTATTGTAATTTTTCCACCTGTTGCGGTATGCCTAATCGCATTATCAATTAAGTTACTTAATATCCTTTCTAATTTACCGATATCTGTATAAACCAAAAACTCACATTGCTCGGGAGATATATTCAGGGTTAACCCTTTTTCTTGTAAGCGATGTTGAAATTTAGCGGCAATGTCATGTAATAACTCAGCCAAAGGAAAGGTCTCTAAATCTAAAGTGACTTGTCCACCATCTAGATGTGCTAATTCAAAAATTTGATCTACTAGTTTTTTTAGTTGATTCGCATTTTTAAAAGCAATATCGATAAATCGCTGATGTTGTTCGCTACTGAGTTGAGCCCCTTTTAATTGAATCGTTTCAAGGTATCCCTGTAAAGCAGCAAGCGGTGTACGTAAGTCATGAGAGAGATCCGTTAACATCTCTCGTCGTTTTTTGTCGTTTGCCTGTAATTGCACAAATTGATAATTAATTTGCTCAGCCATTTCATTAAACGCACTGCCTAGCTCATGAATTTCATTATGCTTAGCCGCTGGCCATTGCTGTAATATGACCTTGTTTTTTTCAAATCCAGCTTGTTTAAAGGCACGAATGTTTTCGGTCAACTTTTTTAAGGGATGAGTCAAAAAACGCAATAACGCCATCAATACTAAAAAAAAGAAAACCATCACACTAAATAAAAAAACCAACGATTGTGAGAGATGTTGTTCTGACAAAACGTCGGCAAAAATCGAATCATACTTTTCACCACCAATGATGATATATAGATAACCTTGTAAATTATCACCATTATAAATAGGTGCCGCTGAGAATATTTTTTGCGCACAACTTCCACCCGTACATTGATTCCGCGGATCGTCTCCATAGATAGGTAAAGGTTTTTTATGAGCTATAAAATCAACTAAAGGTGTAATGCTAACTTGTTCACGCTTTACTTTACCTGGCTCAGCTGAATAACTGAGAATACTGCCACTCGGGGCAATAAAATAAAACTCAAAGCTTGGTCCAAGGATCATTAAACTATGGAACAGGTTTTTTAATTCACGATAATCATAAACGCCTTCTTTTAATAAAGGGTTATCGTTGCCTAAGTGCTCGGCTAATTGAAGGTGCAAACGTTGCTCAGCTTCATGACGAGAGCTGACTTCAAGTTTTGCAGACCACCATGCAAATGTGCAGGCAATAGCAATAAAAAGGAGTACTAACGCAATAGTAATGCGCTGATAAAGAGAAAGTATCATCAAGCAACACCTTCAGGGCTAAACTTATAACCCACGCCAAAAACGGTTTGAATGATCGCTGGCATTGTCTTATTAGTCACTTCAGGTTGCCCTATCACTAATTTATTACGTAGGCGATTAATATGTGAATTAACCGTATGTTCATAACCACTATGTTGATAGCCCCATACTTTATCTAATAGCTGAGCACGAGAAAAAACTTGGCTAGGGTGTTGCGCCATGAAACACAGTAGGTCAAATTCTGTTGAGGTCAAATCAATGCTTGTTTCACGCAGAACGACTTCATGTGTGCGACGATTAATCATTAATTCACCATGGCAAATGATGCTATTTTGTTCACCATCAGTAGATGTGTGGGTGGTCTGAGCTTGGTTATTTTGCAATAAATGCACTCGACGCAAAAGCGCATGCACCCGTGCTTGCAACTCTCTAACACTAAATGGTTTAGACATGTAATCATCGGCCCCTAATTCAAGGCCAACGACTCTATCAATTTCAGAGGTACGTGCAGTTAACATTAAAATTGCTTGCTCTTGCTTTACTTCTCTGATTTTTCTACACACATCTAAACCACTACAACCAGGTAAAGTGATGTCTAGTATCAAGATAGAGAAATCATTATTTAAGGCTTGTATAATCGCCTCTTCACCATTATCACAGTGAGTAACTTGTAAACCTAAATCTTGCATATGCACTTTAACCAATTCCGCGATATCTTGGTCATCTTCAACGATTAAAATGCTATCTGCCATGATTCATCTCACTATCAATTTTGCCTATTCACTATCCTAACAACTTAGCTACAACAAATAGGCTTTAATGGTTTATTTAATGCGTGTAATAGTAACAGACATCACAGGGTTATCGAACTTCTGCTGATAAGTGAGAGCGGAGGTACTCAAACCATCATCACCACTGATAATACCAGCATGCATCGCTACAAAGTTGTTTCTATCATCGCGATCAGGATTATAAGCCTCCCCACCAGCTGCGGGGCCAGGAACAGTTTCTGCACTTTCGCTGTTCGCTTCTGTGCCAGCGTCGTAAGCCAATGTGCGATAAGTCACTGAATCATTAACAGCAAAGCTTTCTAACGCTATTTTATTAAGACCTGTAAACGCATCATTTGAATTACCTAACATACTCGCAAATGACAAATAACTCACCGTGTTAGTATAAGAAACAGTTACCGTTGTTGTCTCGCCGGGTAATACAGGTCCAGTACTCTGTGCAGAGCTTGTGACTATGCTGCTACTTTGTAACTGGCTACTATCGCCCGATTCAGCCAATAGTTCTAAGGCATCGGAAGCGGTCTCTCCAACACGCCATAGTTCACCGCTATTATGTAAGATCAACGCTGGTGGTGAAATAGGCTGACCATTGGTTAAATTACTTAGGGTTACTTGATACGTTACAGGCGTTGTAGTTACTGTAGCGGAATTCGTATTGTCATCACAGGCCACTAATATGAGAGCGGCCGTTGTCGCCAACGCGACTTTAGTCAATTTAATCATTAAAGCCTCCTTATTCGACAACAACGGTCAACTTTGCGACAGGATTTAACCAACGATGTACACGGCTGTCAAAGTCACTGATACCGGCATCAGAGTCAGAATCACCAATCACTCCAGGATGGATATGGACATTGCTATTACCTATTTCAGCGGTCACACCCGATGCGCCCGTTGACGTTATCCCAATAGGATTGGGTACATTACTAATAATTTCATCATTTGCTTCTGTGCCTGCGTCGTAGGCATTTAATAGCACAGTATAAGTACCCGCTTGAGTGGGTATCTTCCAGCTATCTAAACCAACAAAACCATCATTAGTTGGCAGCATCATGGCCGCTAAAGAAAGGTAATCATTACCGTCACTATTAGTTAAAGTGAACTCAGTGTTAGCACCCGATCCTAATAAACCACCAGCGGGATTAGTAACAATATCCGCACCGTAACCACTTAATAATACGTTCACTCCGTCGATACTTCCGCCCTCAGCTAATGCTTGTAGTTCATCAGAGGCAGCTTCAGCTGAATGAAAAATAGCAGCTTGTGAATCATGTGCTGCGGCAATAACAGGTGTAAAGCTAATACCTTGGGTTAAATTAACCAGTGTGATAGTTAAGTCTTGCGCTTGGCTTGCTACACTAAATAAACCTGCAAAGCCTGCGGCAATAAGATGCTTGTTTGACATGAAAAAACTCCCTTTAATCGTAAATGAATTATTTATATTTAAATATGTTTTGAATATTGTTTTGAATATTGTTTTGAATATTGTTTACTGGGTTGATGGAGAGAGTATGCCCATGAGATATCACGCGGTTATCACGAAGGCTTCACTATTTAGTGTTGAATTGTTCGCATTGTTATTACAACTATTGTCGAGGTTAATGGTTAAATAATGACGCGTGTTTTTTTGCATATTCATTAACAGTACGTATAATCCGCCTTTCAAAAATCAATAAGAGCGAACCATGAACGAACAATACGAGAACCGCTTTGGTGGGATAAAACGTCTATATGGCACCACTGCACTACAAAAATTCCAAAACAGTCATATCTGTGTGATTGGAATTGGTGGCGTTGGCTCTTGGGTTGTTGAATCATTAGCCCGTTCAGGTATTGGAAAAATCACATTAATCGATATGGATGACCTGTGTGTCACGAATACTAATCGCCAAGTACATGCATTGGCGGAAACCGTTGGCCAGCAAAAAATTGAAGTGATGGCAGCGCGCTGCAAACAAATTAATCCAGATATTATTGTTAATTGTATTGATGACTTTATTGATAAAGAAAACTGTTTTGAATATTTGTCTAAGGACATGGATTACATCTTTGATGCCATTGATAGTATTCATGCCAAAGTCGCTTTGGTGGCGCATTGCAAACGTAATAAATATCCTTTGCTCACCTGTGGCGGTGCCGGTGGCCAGTTAGATCCAACACAAATCCAAGTAACCGATTTAGCCAGGACAATCCAAGATCCGCTGGCGGCAAAAGTGCGCTCAGAGTTACGTCGACACTTCAACTTTACCACCAACCCCAAACGTAAATTTCGTATCAACTGTGTCTTCTCAACGGAGCAATTAAGTTACCCAGATATGAATGGGGAAGTATGCAAAGAAAAAGCAGAGTCAGACGGTAATATGAAGATGGATTGTGCCAGTGGTTTTGGCGCATCAACCATGGTCACAGCAAGCTTCGCTTTTGTGGGTAGCGCGTTTATCCTTAAGAAAATAGCTGAAAAAGCTAAAAGTGAATAAAGCACAAAATAAAAGCATTTAACCACGAAGCGCTCCGCTTCACGAAGAACACGAAGTAAGAAAAATGGGAAGTTTAAAAACCAACAAACTCGACTATTTCACTTGTTTTTGGCTTCTACCTTTTTCTGCTATGTCTTTAACCTGTTTTTGACCTCACCTTCTCTACTCTTCGTGCCTTCGTGGTTAAACAGCTTTTGACTTTAAAGATAATCACCACGAAGCGCTTCGCTTCACGAAGGACACGAAGTAAGAAAAATAGGAAGTTTAAAAGCTAATAAAACTAGTCATTTTATTTATTTTGGTTCTTATCTTTTTCTGCTTTGCTTTTGCTTAACCTATTTTTGATCTTTCCTTCTCTATTCTTCGTGCCTTCGTGGTTAAACAGCTTTTGACTTTAAAGATAATCACCACGAAGCGCTGCGCTTCACGAAGGATATGAAGTAAAAAAATGGGAGGTTTAAAAACCAACAAACTCGACTATTTCACTTGTTTTTGGCTTCTACCTTTTTCTGCTTTGTGTTTAACCTGTTTTTGACCTTACCTTCTCCAATCTTCGAGGCTAAACAGCTTTTGACCTTAAATTCCTTAGCCCTTTCGTGTTTAAGGCGTTTTTTGGCCTTATCTTCTCTAATCTTCGTGACTTCGTGGTTAAACCGCTTTTGATCTTTACCGATTTATATCTTCGAGTTTAATCAGGTTTCGCTAAACCATGCCTTCGTGGTTAATAAGCTTTTGATCTTATACAACAAGCCCTAGCGAAAAACACCTATAAAAAAAGCGATGTGATTATTCACATCGCTTTTTAGCTTTAACCCTATTAACTATAACTATAACTATAATCATAACTATATAAGATAAGTTGAGCTGTATTAACTGAACTATAAAAGCCTGAACACATAGCGCTCAACAATAAAGGTTAGCTTTTAGATAAATCTAATAACTCCCTTAACGCAACCTGACACATACTAAACTCAGGCATGCTTACCGCCGATAATGCTTCGGCCATTTTGTGCCAGCGAGTCGCTAAGCTCTGATGTTGTGACTCCCAATCAACATAAGCTTTTTCAACATTTTTCCCTTCTAAGGTCAATAAAATCGCTCTGGTGATACGCTTTTGTTGCCACTCTAAATCATCACGCATCGCTTCTCTTGCTAGTGACTGCCAATGACTATCAACCGGTAACAAGTTCAACTGCGAAGAGATATCAGCTAGCTTTAACTTCTCTTCAGAATGGAAGAAAACATGTGCAGCTAATTGAGGATCAATTTTCAATTTATTCGCAACATCAATAATATTTAACAGTGCATATGACTGTTCAGTATTAGATAACTTCTCCGCCAATGCAGCTGGTACACCTTCTTTTGTAACACTATCCAATTCTCGTTGACGCTGCTGTAAACCACGCTCACTCAGTAACTGAGGTAAGTTAGCTTTAACGGCATGTAATGAAGATTTATACTTTTTAATCAAGCATGCACAATCAAGTTGATCTCTATGTCGTCTCACAATCCAACGTGAAGCATGGCGTACCATACGCATTAATCGATTGCTAAGTTTCGCTTGAACGGCATTATCAATTTGATTATCAAGTGATTCAATCTCTTCCAATAATTCAGGTAGATTGAAAATATCACGCGCAATAACCCAAGATTTTGCAAGCTCTAAGAACGAACAACCGGTGCTAGCCATAATACGATGAGCAAACGTTGCTCCCATCACATTAAACAAATCATTACTGACTTGAGTAGCAACAATTTCAGACAATAGCGGATGCTCATGTATTTCATTCTTATAGGATTTAACTAATTCAGCTGGGAATATTTTCTCTGCTTCTTTTGCTAAATAACCATCTTCTGCAATTCGAGCCTTAGCCAGTTGCTCTTTCATTTCATTTTTTGCATAGGACAATAAAACTGAAATACATGGACGCATTAAACCAAGACCGGCATTTTTACGTTCAGTGATAGTTTCATCACTTGGGATAACCTCTAACGCTCTATTTAATTTACCCTTTTCTTCTTGGCTATCAATTAAACCGCGGTACTCTTCAATACATTTATCCCCATTTTTATAAGACAGGCTAATGCTTTGTGCTTGACGGTAATTATTATGCAATACCAATTCAGAAACTTGCCCAGTCATATTTTGTAACCAAACATTACGCTGCTTAACGGTTAAATCGCCTTTTGATACTAATTTATCCAATAAGATTTTAATGTTAACTTCTAAATCCGAACAGTTAACCCCTGCCGCATTATCAATCGCATCGGTAAAGCACTGCCCACCGTTTAACGAATACTCAATACGCGCACTTTGTGTCATGCCTAAGTTGCCACCTTCCCCAATCACTTTACAGCGTAATTCTGCACCATTAACACGTAGATTATCATTCGCTTTATCGCCTACATCAGCGTGGCTTTCTTGCTTACTCTTAACATACGTACCGATACCGCCATTCCATAACAGGTCAACAGACGCTTTAAGCAATAACGAAATCAATTCCGTCGGTGTTACTTTGCCGGCTTTAATAGCAAAGGCTTTAGCCATTTCAGGTGTAACTGTAATAGATTTAGCTGAACGTTCAAAAATGCCACCACCAGCAGAAATCAGCTTAGCGTTATAATCTGCCCAGCTCGTTCTTGGTGTATCAAATAAACGTTGGCGCTCTTCAAAGCTCGCATCTAAATCTTTAGGGTTCGGGTCAATAAAGATGTGTAAATGGTTAAAGGCCGCTAATAATTTAATCTTCTTAGAACATAGCATGCCATTACCAAATACATCGCCAGCCATATCGCCAATACCAATCGCGGTAATAGGTTGTTCTTGAACGTTAATCCCTAACTCTCTGAAATGACGTTGCACACTAATCCAAGCACCTTTTGCAGTGATCCCCATTTTTTTATGGTCATACCCGTTACTGCCACCCGATGCAAAAGCATCGTTTAGCCAGAAGTTTCTATCGGTTGCTAACTCATTAGCAATATCAGAGAAAGTTGCAGTTCCTTTGTCAGCAGCGACCACTAAATAAGGGTCATCATTATCGTAGCGCACCACTTGTTGTGGTGGGATTAAATTACCCGCTTCAAGGTTATCCGTAATATCCAGTAACGCGCTAATGAACATCTTGTAACACGCAATACCTTCTTGCATAAATGTATCGCGATCCATGGCAGGCGTTAAATACTTAGCAACAAAGCCACCTTTTGCGCCAACCGGTACTATCACAGAGTTTTTAACTTGCTGTGCTTTTACCAGGCCTAAAACTTCAGTACGGTAGTCTTCTCCACGGTCAGACCAACGTAATCCACCACGTGCAACACTACCCCCACGTAAATGTACACCTTCAAAGCGAGGTGAATAGACAAACACTTCATAACTTAAGCGTGGTAATGGAATTTCACTGATTTTTTTATGGTCGAATTTAAAGCTGATGTAATCTTTAAATTGCCCACCTTCTTGTTGAAAATAATTACTACGAATGGTCGCCATAATCAACTCAACAAACTTACGAAGTACCCTGTCATCATTAAGGTTACTAACCTCGTTTAAAGATTCTAAAATATCGTTTTCTAATTGTGCTTGTTTTTCGATGCTAACTTTAAGCTCAGGATTAAAACGAGCATGAAATAAGCTCACGATTTGTTTTACATAACCGCTATGTTCAAGCAATGTTTTTGCCATTGCAAAATGACTAAAACCGAAACGAATTTGTTTTAAGTATTTTGCATAGGCACGTAACATAGCGATATCACGCCAATCAATACCGGCACCTAAAATCAATTTATTAAATGGGTCGTTATCTGCTTTTGAATACCAAACAGCTAAAAAAGCATCGGAAAATAGATGACGGAAGTTTTCAGGGTCAAAACCATTATCGCCAACATACAATAAAGTGAAATCATATAACCAGAAGGTATTCTCACCCACTGGGCATACTTGATAAGGGTACTCTTGCGCAACTTGTAACCCTAAGTTTTCTAAAATAGGGATAAGATCCGATAATAATAATGCGCCATCTTGATGGAAAAGTTTTAATTTTAGACCACTGTTATTCGCTTCAATTGAGCGATAGAAACGCAAAGCCATTGAACGTTCTGGTGATAAATATAACGATTCAATACGGTCAATATCTGCTACTGCAACACGAGAGCTAAAGCTTTCTTGGTAACTACTTGGGAAAGCAGATTGATATTTACGAGTCAGTTTTACTGCTGTTTCTTCACCATACTGTTCAAACAATGAATCTTGTAACTCTTCATGCCACGCTTTAGTGATTTGTTGCATACGCAACTGGATAGCATCAACTTCTAACTCACCTTCATAGGCTTTATCCAAGTGGATCACTAAACGTAAACGTGCAAGGTTTGATTCACTTAAATAGGTTTGGAAGTCACTGTCAGCGATTGGCATAGTACGTGATAATAACTCGACAAATTTAAGTCTAACTTCAGTATTGTAAACATCACGAGGAACATACAATAAAGCAGTAACAAAGCGTTTATTACCGTCAGTTCTTAAGAACAATTTAAGCTGTTTTCTTTCCTGCGCATGTAAAACTTCGATAACATTATGAAGTAACGTTTTTTCATCACATAACAATAAATCTTCAACCGCATAGGTCGATAATATTTGCGTTAACTCTTTGTAATAATGCCCACCGAGACTTAATCCCGATTGCGCTAATATATTACTGATTTTTTGACGTATAACAGGAATACCTAACGGGCTACCACTATAAACAGATGAAGTATAAAGGCCTATAAAACGAAGTCCGCCAATTAATACCCCTTGTTTATTAAACTGTTTCACATATACAACATCAGGGTAAGCAATACGATGCACCATGGCACGTTGTGACGCTTTACTAAAGTGCAATAAAGAAGGATCTTGTAACTCTTGTACACAGTCAAACTGTGCTTTATCTTGCATAAAATCTTTGTGTTTTAATAAACCTAACTGGCTATCTTTAACAATAGAAATTACATTATCTTTAACTGTAAATTGATCACAAGCGAGGAAAGTAAAGTGGTCGTCAGCCATCCAATCCAAATAAGTTTGTTGCTCAGTAAAGTCAGATTTTGATGCGATAGCGCTGACAGCTTTTTTACTGGTTGCAATAGCCCCTTTTACTTTGTCGATCATCTGATGATAATCATCAACCACTTGCGATACATTCGCTAATGCCTTCTCCAAGCTTTTTTGAATTTTAGCGCGCTCTGTCGATGACGTTGTTTGGTCAATTTCAATATATAACAACAGCTCAGTATCATTGTCTGTATTTAATTTTTTCAACTTGCCAGAAGCACCACGCTCACTGTGTATTTCACTATAAAAAATACGATGTAATTTAGTGTTCTGTTTGTTTAATGTTATTTTTACCGTATCAATAACAAACGGAATATTACGGCTTAATACACTGATAACGGTATGGCTAGATTGCCACTCGTCCTGCTCAACATCAGGGTTGAATACTTTTACTTTGGCTGTTTCACCTTTCCATTGATGCACTTCTCGCCACAATGAAACCGTTAAGCCAGATAAATCATCTGGGCTGATAGTGGCTAAATCAACAATGCTAACATCACGATAAATAGCATTAATAAAACTTTGTAGGAGAGATTGTTCGCGTGTTGGGAAATGTGCTTTTAATCGCGAGAATATTTGTTCTAGGATATCTGATTTTTGATTCAATTTTATATTCATAATATAACCTGTCTAATGACGTGAAGTAGCTTGCAGGGCTAAGGCTATGTCAAATAAATAAATACACAATACAATAAGTTAATAAGCGTTTATCAGAGCACAAAAAACATGAAAAAATCCTTCATTAGACCTTTACAAAAAAAACTTTTGTCACTTTCCGTAACTTAAAATATCGAAGAACATCATAACCACACTAGTAGCAAGGCTTTGAGAGGTGTAAAACTAAAAATCAACACTTGAAAAGATTGATGATGTAGTTAAGTGATGACCTCATAAATTGTTCCAATCTCATGATTCTTTTTATTTTATATTGGCTATTTTAAAGTTTTACCAATAATAACTTCATCGTTAATAAAATCTGCATAAACTAATATGGAATACAAAGCTAAAAAAGCCCGTCGAAGTGAAGAGAACAATATCTTTTTCAGCTAACTTATTTCCTGTCTAGTCTTTATATGCAAAACTTTCCTCGTTAGAATTTTATATAAGCTGGGGGACTAACGTTCTATCATTTGTATTACTTGGTATAATAATTACCTATATTATTCCACCCAAATGATTAACCAATAAATATATCTTAAAGCCGTCCCCCACAACCATTTCCCTTTTACCTCGCTTGCTGTATCTGCAAATACTTTATGCCATATTATTAGCTCTAAAAATCATGTGTAGATAAGCAATTAATAAAATATTTTTTAATACATTGAGATATATCCTAAGTAAAAGTTATTGCCCCCTATAGTTCGACTAGTGAAAGGCGATAACGAATGTTATGCATCCAATCACCTTTATTCTAGGGCTTCTTCTACGTTTTCGAATGCCATCAGTTATTAACTGCTATTCAAAAATAGGTTTAACTTTATTGCAGAAAGCATCTACATGGCAAAAAATAGGCTATAAATTATTCATAACCAACACCTCAGGAATAATGGTCACATAGCTCTAATCTATACAGTGTCTTTTTAGTTCACTTAGATTACGATTTTAATCTTGAACTGAGGGTAGTTATACATAACTAATTAAAAATTTAAAAAAAGATAAATAACGCATGAAGACAGAAAAAATTTATTATTTTTATAAAATCAACGAAGGCTCATCATAAAATACACCTAAAGGTTGTAAATTATTAAATTCTAGTTAATGTTTGTTCAAGATATTTTCATATATTGAATTTCTCTTGTTTTAAATTAACTAATTAAAAACTATAAATAAGGAATCAACATGGCGTACGTAAATATTGATGGTCAAAAGTATGAGAAAGAGTTACTAGACTTAGCAAAAGAGCACACCACAGGCAAAGGTGAAGGTAAATTATCAAAAGATGAAGTTGTTGATCTTTTTACTTCTGCTAAAGATGGCACTGGTGTCACTGATACTGAAAAAGCAACGTTAGTATATATACGTGCTAACTTTGAATTTACCAACGCAGCAGCAAAAGATTTCGATGAAGCCTTTGATGCACTGTAAAAGTAGTTAATGTTTAATAATCCGTGTATGCCATACGCGGGTTTTATATTTATCCTTCCTGTAAAAACTACTATTCTTGAGAAAACCTAAGTAATTTTTAACGAGCAATGAAACTATCAACCTATTTTCACACCTAATTGTCTGCAGATTAATTCTCTGTAAATTATAATGTCCAAATCGATTTAACCACTTTTTATCGTAATGCTAATAATGGCCTTCTGTTTCTCTAGTTGTTATTCAGATAAAGAAAAACAACTAAATTAGTTCTTATTTAGACACAAAAAACTCACCGAAATGAGCTTTTTTGCAGTAACCATTCTGGATAGCAGAAATTATTTAATTCAAGGCGCTTGATTGCGACGTTTAGTGTTTCTTAAACAAATGATTAAGCAACGACGAAGTAGACTTTTTATGCAGTCAGAATTTACATTCTGACCGCCCATATATAACTTATCAACTTGTTTTTATTATATTAATCACATGGGGGGCATTAAATACCCCACCAACTCACGACTAAATCTAACCAATTGAATTTTAATAAATTGACTAGTGAATTTAATATGAATAACTGTTTATCAGTTTTTCAAAAAAGTCCTAATTCCTAACTATATTTTTCCAAATAAAGAGTCAACTTTGCCACTGAAGCGCTCACACGAAGATTAATATCTATGGCTCAGCTTGAAGCATTGATATCACCCAACGTTGCAACGCATCTTCACTGTAGCGCGGATGCCAAGCAGCGATAACATCGAATTTATCGGGAGACTCTTCAAGTTTTATTTCAATTAAATCCAATCCTTTAATTGCACGCGAGGGCAAAAAAGCAATAGAGTCCGTTGTTTCAAGGTACATTGGCACTATTGAAAAACAAGGTGCAGAAACCACTACATTTCTTTTAAAACCAAATGTTTTGAACCAATCATCAATAGAGCCTTTAAAGTTAGGCCTTGAAGGAGATGCGATAATGCTTGGATATTGAGCAACCTCAGCTAACGAGGGCTGACTTTGTAAAATAGAAGCGCCCTGTGAAGCGACACAAACATGGTGTTCTTCAAATAATTTTAAAATAGGATAACTATCTGGAATATAATCCGGAAAGGCAATCGCTAAGTTAACGTTGCCACTTTCCATCAATTCATTGAGCTTATCAATTTCAAAATCTCTAACTATCAATTTTAAATTAGGCGCTTGTATCCTTATTATTGAAATCAACGCAGGCAATACTATTTGCTGTGCATAATCGGTTGCAGCAATAACAAATGACCCTTCTACAGTATTAGGGTCAAAGTGGGTAGGTGATAATAAAGCATTAAAATCATTAAGGAGTTTATCAACACTAAACGATAGCGTTTGTGCAAAGGGGGTAGCAATAAATCCACTGGTTTTTCGAAGAAACAACCTATCTTCAAAAACATCACGTAATTTTTTTAAGTGCTCGCTCACAGCTTGCTGTGTAAGCCCCAATTGAGCTGCTGCTTTCGATGCGCTTTGCTCACGAATTATCGCTTGAAACACACGTAGCTGCTTAATATCTAATCTATCTAATTTACTCAAATTTATCTCTCTCTTGTTATGTTATTTATAAGATAACACTTAACCATTAATACCTGTAACACTAACAAAAAAGGTTTGTTTTTAATTGTTTAATTTTTTGTTTAATATCATCCCATCAAAATAAATCAACGGAGAAGAAAATGAAAACAGTAATTTTAATTGGTGCACTAGGTAAAATGGGTCAAGCCGCGTTAACTGGTTTAGGCAATCATAATGTGATTACAGCAGGTCGCTCTGGCGATGTTGACCACATTGTAGATATAACGAATGAACAATCAATTAGAGCGCTTTATGAAAAAGTAGGTGCTTTTGACGCGGTTGTTAATACTGTTGGCTTTTGTGAATATGCTAATTTCACAGAGATGACTGAGGCACAATGGATGACCACCGTGATGAGTAAAATGATGGGCCAAATTAACTTAGTACGTATTGGACAAGAATACATCTCAGATGCAGGCTCATTTACTTTAATTAGTGGTATTTTAAATAAAAAACCTATCCCTTACGCTATTGCAGATGCTACAACGAGTGGTGCAATCGATACTTTCGTTAAAATTGTTTCTTTAGAAATGCCAAGAAATATACGTATCAATGTAGTCAATCCAACTGTGTTAGTTGAAGCATGGGATGTCTACGGAGAAATGATGCCTGGCTTTGAACCCGTACCAGGGAAGTTAGTTGGTAAAGCGTTTGAGCGATCAGTTGATGGTTTCATTAATGGTGAAGTCATTGTTGTTGATGCTTAAATAAGTTAAAAGCGATCCATTTGGGTCGCTTTTTATTATAAATCATCACGTTATCCTCAGCTTTTTATGTTATC
>NZ_WTKU01000028.1 GCF_011378715.1 Psychromonas sp. SA13A
TATGCTTATCGCTTTTTCTCCGGCAAGAGATGCAACAATGAAAACATATAAACAACTGACCTACGAACAACGATGCCAGATTTATGCGCTAAAGAAAATAGGCATGAGTCAAAATAAAATAGCTAAACAACTGAATGTGAATCAATCAACGCTTAGTAGGGAGCTTTCTCGCAATACAGGTAAGCGAGGTTATCGAATTAACCAGGCCCAACAAGCTGCAGTTAAAAGGCGTATTGAAGCGCGTAAAGCGATTAAAATGACATCTACTCTGATTGCATTAATAAATGTAAAACTAGGTGAAAAATGGAGTCCTGACCAAATCTCAGGATGGCTTAAGAAAGAGCATGGTACCAGTATTAGCGATGAAACTATTTACCAACATATTTGCTCCAATAAGCGGAGTGGTGGTCAATTATTCCAATATCTGCGTCGAAAAGGCAAGGCTTACCAAGCGCGCAATAAAGATAAACAAGCTGGTCGAGGTTTTATCAAGAACCGCGTCAGTATTGATGAGCGACCTAATATCGTTGATACACGTAGCCGAGTTGGTGATTGGGAAATAGATTTAGTCATTGGTAAAGGGCACAGCGGCGCATTAGTGACTATTGTTGAGCGTAAAACGCGTTTTACAGTATCGACACGTATTGATGATAAGTCAGCAAAGACTGTCACTGCGGCCACACTTGCATTATTAAAACCATTTAAAAATGCAGTATTAACCATCACCGCTGATAACGGTAAAGAGTTCGCTTATCACGAAGAGTTAACCAAAAAATTAAAGTGTGCAGTCTATTTTGCAGACCCATACTGTTCATGGCAACGTGGTTTGAATGAAAATACAAATGGTTTGTTAAGACAATATTGGCCCAAATCTACCGACTTTAAAAAAGTATCGAATTCATTAGTAAAAGAGGTAATATTGAAACTCAATGACAGACCAAGAAAGAAATTAGATTACAATACGCCAGCCAAATTAATGGCTGAACATATGGTAGCTATAGCTGCTTAGTCGTTATGCACTTCAGAGTTGAATCCGCCTATTTAAAAAACTCAGAAGTTGCTAAAGGAAGTACTGTTCGAAGTATTATTTGAAGTACTCTTAAAAGTAATATTAAAAAGCCACAAGCCTCTATATATGAAGCTTATTTATGACTCTCACCATTCAATTTACATAAGATAGTAAACTGAATGGCAAGCTGATTTTTGACGGCACGTTGAAGTTATCATGAGTAAGTACAGGTAAATACAGACGAAGTAAACAGCTTATAAAACACCTTTAAAACTAACAGTGGTGGCACCGCTGTCGTTTTTAGGACCAATCCAAGTTAATGATTGTGCTATCGAAGGAGGGAGTTTATCTGTGCCTTGAATTTCACCATTTAATTGGTATATACCACCTTCGCCAAGATTAATATCTAAGTTAGTGTTTAATTGCTCAGACTCTTGAGTGACAAAAGCAGTAATATTGCCATTATCACATCCTAAGTCTACGGAAGGAGAAGCTAAATCAACATTACCCATTTGGCTATAAACAAAAGCATTATGCCATACCACGGTGCCCTGTAGTTGTTCACAATAAGGGTCACCTTGCTTTATTTTCTGAATAACCGCAGAAAAATTACCTTCTATTTTTACCGGTAATTTAGTTGGTATCAATGTGAGTAATTCTGCTGAGGTTAAATCAACCATAACATTTGACGCACTCGCACCTGTTAAACCATATTCTACAAAACCTTTGCCTGACATTTTATTAGGGCCATTGTAGAAGGAAACATCGGCTCCTATTGCTAAATTTAATAATGTTTTTAGTTGAACATCCCATTTCACATTATGAAGCGTAACCTTAGGGTTGATAACTACTTGCTTGGCCTGCCCATTCCATAGACTACCAGAAACATTATTGATTTTAACATTTGAAGCTGGCATCCAACCTACAACAGCTGCAGCAGGTAGGTTAACTAACAAACTACCACAGTAAACCAATACAAAAAGTATCGCGATTTTGACTTTCATTTGAACCCTTTTACAATGCTAATAACTTAATGACAAACGGTTAACCTTAACCATACCTTGTGTTTTATCCTGATTTAAATCAGCACTATTAACTTGTATTTGGTATTGATTTTGTAATGCTGTGATCCATTTTAAGAACTGGTTAAACTCAACTTGATTAATCCAAATATCAACACTGCCATTACGGTTTTGAATACGAGAAATAACAATTTTATTGCGCTTTGCGGTGCTACTAATCAACTGTGATAAATTTTGTTTTCTAGCCGTTGTCTTCTTATTTCCAACACCTGCAACAACGAGTTTATTGGCATTGCTTTCTACCCACTGTAACGTTTGTTCGCTACGTTGTAGTTTTTGCTGACTCGCAGCTAAATTAGTCGCAATAGGTTGCCAAATAAGAAAATAAATAACTGCAATAAATACAACCACCAGCGATATAAAGGTTAGTTGTTGCTCTCTTTCTGAAATGTTGTCCCACCATTCTTTGATTTGTTCAAACATTAGTTAACCCTCACCGTTAATACACCGCTGACACGATTTTTATTATTACTCAATGCCCCTTGGCCAAGCGTATATTTAGCAGGAACTTTTGTGGCGAGTAATTCAAAGGCCTGAAAGCTATCGGCACTAACCGCTAAACTTATTTGTTGGTTTTCACGATTAAATTTTAACGTTGAAATTTGTAAGCTAGGTACCGCCTGAAAAACTGGAATCAAATCATTTAAAATAGGCAAAAAACCATCTGACTGTGTACTGATTGATGATTCAGCCAACAAACCTTTTAATTTTTTCTTAATTCGGCTGTACCGTAAAGGTGATTGATTAGGAAAAGCTTTTTGGTAGAGAGTCTCTACTTGATGTTTTACTAATAAGGTTTTTCGCTCAGCTTGTTTTGTGTCGATAACAGCATTTACTAATAGCACAATAAACAAGATAACAGCGGCAATCGCAGGTAGCTTCCACTTAGCAAGTTGCAAGTTACTTTCTTTTTTAACTTTAAACTCACCGGTTAACAGGTTGATAGGATTATTAAGGCAACCTTCTGCTAACAATTGCATTGGTAATACGACTGCTTTTTGCTGCCACTGTCCTATACAATCATTGGGTATGGCACTATAACTTTCAATCTGCTGTTCTGGTTTATCTAATAAATGTAATTGCAAAATGTTATTCAACATATCACTTTCACAACACCAAGCTTGGTATTCACCAGTACGTATTAACCATTGATGATCAAGTTGTAATGCTTGCCATTTTTGATCGATAGGTAATGTTAATGCTTCAGGAATCAAACGCTGACAAAAAATATCGGCATCAGCTAACCAACCCAACCACATTGTTAATTTACTCTTAAAACAAATGGCAATTTCAACTAAATCTGTTTCTTTAGCTAACACTGAAAAGTGTAACTTATCAACATCACTAGCCAAGTCATCTTCCAACATATAAGGCAGAGCTTGTTGCATTTGACGCGTATAGGTTCCTTTAATTACCACTGATTTTAATGTAACATCGACGCCAGGTACTAAACAAATAACTTTCCGAGACTGCGCTTTTTCCGTTAACAATTTCAACGCCTGTGCATTATCTAAATCACCCGACGCAATGATCTCTTTTTCACTTTCAGACCAAACTAACCAATGGATAGTTTGGTGTGCTTCACTTGCTAAGCGGATAATTAATTGTTCACTCACTTGAACATCTCCATGCCAACTACCTCTTCAGCTCCTGCGTATTGGAAACGGATAGTAGTCGCTTTTTTATTCTCTATTTTAAATAATAGCTTGAAAACCATTATTCGCTGATCAAACTCTGCTAAACCAAATAATTGAAAAAAATCACTCGTTACACTTAACTGTGAACTGATCACATCAGGTATTAACTTATCGGCAATTAACTCTGATGCTAAAAATTCATCAACAGATGCCCAACCACTAATTGGTCTATCATCTAATATAGATTGAATATCCTCTACCGTAATAAGCAACTCAGGAGGAAATAAAGCAAATAGTATTTGCGCTTGTTTTTTGTTAACTGTATTCACATTAATCAACTGATTTGATGCAGGTAGTGCACATAAAAAAGGTTTTATACGTTCATAAATCTGGTCAGTAACCCCTTGTATTGCCCTTAACTCTGAAACATCAACCATCAAATGATTAGCGGTTAAATGTGGTACTCCCACTGATTCGTAATATCTATCTTCAGCACCCTGTGAAACATCGACAGTATCATTGCTATCCAGCCAATCCCGCGTAGACTCAGCAATTATTTCAGCTTCATACTCTTCAACACCTAGTGAAATCAGCAACGTTTGAAATTGGCTAATAGGTAAAGCACGAGTATCATCTTGGTCAGCTTGGGCAATGGCATTAATATTAAAGCAACGACGGTAATCGATCATATTACCGGTAATCGATCCTTCGTCGACAGGAAAAACGATATCTGGCGTAGCCCATATTTGATCTAGACTGATCACTTCACTATCGGCAAAATCATCTTCTAATACCATGCGACTAAAATCCACGGTGGCTTGCCCATACCAATATACTTTTTCTGAATACGAAAGTCCTTCTGTCCGCAACAAGCTAGAGGTCATTCGCCCTGTCATAGTGGCGGCAATGGTCACCATGATCGCTAAAATCATTAAAATAGTGATTAACGCAATACCTCGTTGCTTATGATATCTGGCCATTAATCTTCTACCGAACTATCAGGTAATATAAAAATTCGCTTTAATTCACCGTAGTGTTGGCTGTTAATAGTCATTTCAATACCTTTAGGTATCGTTTTATCTGCATTCCAAGTATCTATCCAATCATCGTCCCAAAATCTAAAACTTAAACTATCAACATCATTTAATATTACTTGTTGCTCTGGTTTCTCTCCCGCGACAGTATCTGGGTGTAAATAATACAAACGTTGTAATTGATTATTTTTAACGCGATAACCTACTCGTAAAATAGTTGAACGAGGCAACAAGTTAAGTGGGTTAGTCCAACCTAAGCGATTAAACTCTATACCTTCAGAGTCTGAATCCAATACTTTTTTTCCCGCATACAAGACTTGTAAATTTTCATCTTCGACATTACCTGTTCGTGAAATACGCGCCACCATTTGTACAAAATCGCGTTCAATTAATAACATACCACGCTGAATTTCAACTAAATGCTTATCATGCTCACGACTGATTTCTCCACTGCGTAAAACACCTTGTAATATTTGGTAAGCAGCAAGACTTAATGTTGCAAAAATAGCAATGGCAATCAAAATCTCGATTAAGGTAAAACCATTTTGTTTAACCTGTTGATGGTACTTATGGTTTGGCAATGTAAGTCCTTATATACCCCAGTGCTTGGCCATCTTTTTGGTCACTCACTTCAACATCTAATGCCCTAAAATCTGTATTACCTGTGGTAACACCTTGAAAGCGCAGGTACCACTTAGTATCCGCAAACTCAACTTCCTCTCGACGCCAGTGTAATTCAGGCCACTGTTGTTGTAGTTTAAGTTCAGAAAGCCGATTACTTGCGACCCACATTGCGAATGTTTTTTGCTGTAAATAACTTTGATTACTTAATGATTGTGAAGCTGCTTGCATTACCGCAATACCAGCCGAAGCTAAAATCACTAACGCTAACATTACTTCTAGCAAGGTCATACCTTGCTCTTTTTTAATACCGTTATTAGTGAATAATTTGCTCATAAATCACTCATTAATTAATTCAATTTGTCCGCTCATGCCCACTTTAACTGTGATTTTACGCGATACATTCTCTGTACTAGAAAATTGATAACTGAAAGGTGTCACTTCACCACTAGACATAATAAAAACATGTGGGTTAATAGATGACTGTTTTGTTTGACCGTCAATGTTAACTAAATATGATTGCTCTACAAAAGTATCAGAGTCAGCTTTTTTTTGTGCTTGTTCTAACTCCCCCCAAACATTACCCACTAGATTGTATTCAGCACTAACATTGTCTGGGAATGTTATATAACCATTGATCCGCGAGTTTACTAAAGGTTGCCATTGCCTTTTACTAAAGTCATAAAAAGCAAAGGTGTAACCTTGCTCATTAAACTCAATACCAAATTCAGTATTTAAAATTAATGCCTGATCCTGTGCTAGCTGCAATAAAGTACTAAAACGTTGCGCATGCCATTGACTGCTTTGCGCAGTGTTACCTGAGCTGGTTAATGTCATGACCACACCAACAGAAATCATGCCCATTAACACTAATACCAGCATGACTTCTAATAAGGTGAAACCTTTCACATTACGCATTGGAATGGTCACAAATACATTTATGTATTATTTATCATTGAGGTTCCAGGTACCGATATCATCATCAGTCCCCTCTTCACCATCAAGACCCACTGAAAGTACATCGATTTTACTTTTCTCGCCCGGACTATTTAGAATGTAATCATTACCCCATGGGTCTTGAGGGAGTCGTTTAATGTAACCGTCTTCACGATAATTACGTGGTGCAGGCGATGCGCTCGGCTCTGAGACTAATGCTTCTAAACCTTGATCCGTTGTCGGATAAACACTGTTATCTAATTTATACATATCTAATGCATTTTCTAAAGCAATAATGTCTGACTTAACTTTTTGCACATCTGCTTTATCTTTATTACCGATTAAGTTAGGCACAACCATTGCTGCTAATACACCTAAAATAACGATAACCACCATGATTTCTAATAATGTAAAACCTTTTTGTTTCATTTTTGGTTTTAAATCTTTCACGCTTTCACCTTTTTTAATATATAAATTGTATAGTTCAGTTAGCCTGAAACCATATTATTAAGAGCCAAAATTGGCTGTAAAATGGCTGTAACAATAAACAAAACCACCCCCGCCATTGAGATAACGAGTGCAGGTTCAAAGATCCCTAATGCTAATGTTACTTGTGCCGAGAACTGTTTGTCTTGATTATCGGCAGATCGTTCCAACATATTACCTAATTCACCACTTCTTTCTCCACTGGCAATCATGTGTAACATCATCGGAGGGAACAACTTAGTACTATCTAATGCTCTCCCCAAACTTGTACCTTCGCGAACACGTTCAGCAGCTTCCTTCACTTTTAAACGAATATATTGATTACTTAAAACATCTCCGGCGATCCCCATTGCCTCTAACAACGGCACCGCACTACTATTTAAAATGCTTAATGTTCGAGCAAAGCGCGCCGTATTTAATTCACTAACAACCTTTCCAACAACAGGAATGCGTAATAAAAAGCGATCAAATCGTAGTTGATTACTGGCTTTGCGTAAGTAATATTTAAATAGCAATAAAGCAATAATACACAAACCTAAAAAAAACAAACCATAGGCACTCAATGCGTCACTAACAGCAATAAGAAAAATTGTCGACCCCGGTAAGTCTGCTCCCATATGTTGAAACTGGCCAACAACTTGCGGCACTACTGACGTTAATAGAATAGCGACAACAGAGATAGCGACTAAGGTTAATACAATCGGATAAATCAACGCTTGCATCATCTTACTTTTCATTTCTTGTCGTTGTTCGGCGTAATCAGCAAGCCTATCTAGTACTTTTTCTAAATGTCCTGATTTTTCTCCCGCAGCAACCATCGCACAAAATAGATCATCAAAAATCATAGGGTAATTGCGCATACTATCTGCGAGTGTATAACCTTCAATCACTCCACCACGTACCGACGCTAGCATGCTTTTAATTTTAGGCTTATCACATTGCTCAGCTACTGCTTGCAATGACTCTTCAAGGGGAATAGAAGAAGCGACTAAAGTAGACAGCTGACGAGTGATCAACGCTAAATCAGCTGTTTTTATTTTACTTTGAATAAAAGCCTTACCAGCTCTTTTGCGTTTTGAGGCAATGGCTTCAACTTCTAAGGGCATCAAGCCTACATTACGCAATTGTTGACGCAACATACGAGCAGAGTCAGCCTCTTGTGTTCCTCTGGTTTGTTTGCCTTTTGCGTCTAACGCTTTATAGGAAAAAGTAGCCACTAATCCTCTCTAGTCACACGTAAAATTTCTTCTAACGTGGTTTGACCTTGTAATACTTTTTTAAGTCCATCATCTCGAATGCTCGCAGAGGTTTTACGAATTTCTCGTTCTACAGCTTGCTCGCCAGCACCGGTATGAATTAACTCCCGTACCACCTCATTAACCACTAATAATTCATGAATACCCGTACGTCCTCGATATCCCGTATGGTTACATTGACGACAACCATCGGGACGATAAATAGTGGCTTCTTCAAGCTCGGTAATACCCAAGATTTCTTTTTCGGAAGGGCTTGCTGAATGCGGAGCTTTACATTGCGGGCATAAACGGCGCACTAAGCGCTGTGCTAGCACACCTAAAATACTAGAAGATAAAAGAAATGGTTCAACGCCCATATCACGTAAACGGGTCACCGCACCTACTGCAGTATTAGTGTGTAATGTAGATAATACTAAGTGCCCAGTTAAACTCGCTTGTACTGCGATTTCAGCGGTTTCAAGGTCACGAATTTCACCAATCATCACAACATCAGGATCTTGACGTAAAATAGCACGTAAACCACGAGCAAAAGTCATATCAACCTTGGTATTAACTTGGGTTTGACCAATACCATCGATTGCATACTCAATAGGGTCTTCCACTGTGAGGATGTTTCTATCTCTAGAATTGATCTCTAATAGGCTAGCATAAAGTGTAGTACTTTTACCTGAACCAGTGGGCCCAGTCACTAATATTATACCATGTGGTTTATGAATAAGGTTTTGTAGTAATACGTGATTTTCTTTGGTCATGCCTAATGTAGAAAGCTCTAGCTTAACTGCATTTTTATCTAATAAACGCAATACAACACGTTCACCATAACTCGCAGGCATAGTTGAAACACGCACATCTACTGCGCGCCCCCCAATACGTAGTGAAATACGCCCATCCTGTGGAATACGCTTTTCAGCGATATCCAGTTTTGCCATGACTTTAATACGAGACACTAACAGTGCGGCTAATTTGCGATGTGGTTTTAATATTTCACGTAATACGCCATCAATACGGAAACGAATAATTAATGTTTGCTCAAAGGTTTCAATATGAATATCAGACGCTTCTTCTTTAATCGCCTCACCTAACATCGCATTAATTAATTTAATGATCGGTGCATCATCTTCAGCTTCTAATAAGTCATCATTAGCAGGTAGTTCTTCGGCCAAAGTAAAGAAATCGTCCGCGCCTAGATCTTCCATCAATTGTTGCGTTTCTAAGGAAGATGATTGATAAGCACGAGCCACTAGCTTATCAAATACCTCACTCTCTACTTGTTTAGTAGTAAAAGAATGACCAATAACACGGCGCACTTCTATCAACAGTTCAACATGAGGTGTTTTTTTAAAGCACAATTCACTCTGCTGCCCGCTATGTTGCATGACTAGTTCATGCTTTTTAGAAAAAGCAAAAGGCAACTGACCTGAAGGAGTAAACTCTACTACTTCAGCTTCTTCAATTGCTTCGATATCGCTTAAATTACTCATTCACTTGGCCTGTATCTTCTTTGTTTTGTGCAGCCTCTTGCTTCGCTTTATTATATTCTTGGTTTTTACGGAACATGTTAGGGTCTATTTCAACAGGCTGTCCCCATTCAGGTAATACTGGTACATTACTATTTGGCATCAATTCAATGCCATCTTCAGTTTGGCCTAATTGTATTTGACGAATTAAACCATATTTACGTTGGCTCAGCTCCATCATAGTTTGATCATCTCTAATAATCGTTGCACGTAAGAAAATCATTAAATTACGTTTTTCTGTGCTACTTTTAGTAGATCGAAAAAGCTGCCCTAAATAAGGTATATCACCTAATAACGGCACTTTATCAACGGTTTCATTCACTGTTTCATCAATTAATCCGCCAATAACAATAGTTTCACCCGACTTAGCTAACACAGTGGTTTTTACTGCACGAGTGGCAAAGATAACATCTACTGAGGTTTGCCCTTTGATGTTCGAGACTTCTTGCTCAATCACCATTTGCACAGAGTCGCCTTCATTAATTTGTGGTGTGACCTTCAGTTTTATACCAATTTCTCTGCGTTCAATGGTTTGAAAAGGGTTATCATTCGATGAACTTGATGTGGAGCCCGTCAATACCGGCACTTCGTCACCCACAATAAAACTAGCTTCTTGATTATCAAGCGTAGTCAAACTAGGTGTAGCAAGAATATTAGAGCCCGTTGTCGTACTTAGCGCCTGTAAAATAACTCCCCAATCATTACCCACATAACCAGCGACGCCACCAGCAATGGAAGCCAGCGATGAAGCGAGATCTTCATAATCGTCTTCATCATTGTTAATCGCATAAACGCCGGTTGCAAGTTCGCTCGCGGTCACGCCATTATCATTAAACTGCGTGCCAGCACCTGCTGTAGAAGCCCATTGCACACTTAAGTTGATACCATTCCCTTCTGACACTTCAACCACAATTGCTTCTACTAATACTTGTGCTCGACGAATATCTAGCTGACGAATAATACTACTCAATGATGACATCAAGGCAGGCTGCGCTGAAATCACAATTGCATTCGTCCCCTCATGCGCTTGAATATTTAAAGTAGATACGTTGTTAGACGACCCAGACTGACCGCCAGAGGCATCTTCAATACCTTTACTAACACCCGTTAACACATCTACAACTTCTTTTGCATTGGCATATTTAAGGTAAAAAACACGTGTATTACCATTATTTTTTAGTTCTTTATCCAGTGACCTCACTAATTTAATGACACGGGCACGTGTTTTAGGCTCACCACTAACAATCACAGAGTTAGTCCGCTCATCGGCAACTAAACGGGGTTTAAGTACGCTGCTAGTACTACTTTTCGAGGTTTTTGGTGTTTGCTGAATGGAATTAATCATATTGACCATTTCTAGCGCACTTGCATACTCTAGCTTAACGATATCAACTTCTTGGTCACCGGCTTTATCAACACGCTGGATAATTTTCACTAAACGATTAACAACCGCAGCACGACCAGTGATCATAATAACGTTAGAAGGATCATAATGGACGACGTTCCCACCACCAGCACTATCGTTTAACTGACGCAATAGCGGCGCAAGTTCACGCACCGATACATTAATAACAGGCACTACTCGCGTGACCATTTCATCACCTTTAAAGCGACTACCATCATCCACGACGGGAATCGCGGCCACTTTAGCATCTTTTGCTTTAATGACTTTAAGGATCCCATTATCCATTTCAACAACAGCAAATCCGTATACTTCCAAAACATTTAAAAAGAATTGATAGTATTGTTGTTCATTCAGTAAGTCATAGCTTCGAACATTGATTTTTCCACGCACTGCAGGGTCTAGAACAATCGTTTTTTGCAGGTTCTTACCGACAATATTAATGAATTCATTCAGATCAGCATTTTTAAAGCTCGCTGAATATTCAGCAGCTTGTACCAAAGTGGCCTGTGAAAACAAAACAAAAATACTGGCTCCGATCAATCCAACCAATTTTTTCTTTATCCCTAAAATCATTACAACAACCTCATTGTTTACTTGTTTCAGCAGCTTAAACTTATTTTTATACTACGGAATACTAAAAAATAACTCGTTTAACTCACCATCGCGGTCAACGGTTAAGCTCATTTCTGTCATAGTGGGGAACTCTTTCATTAGCCCCATCGCTTGGCTGATATCGGTTAAATCAATACCGTTTAGTTCCACTGCTAAATCGCCTTCTTGTAATCCTGCTTCTTCAAATAAACTAGGATCTTTACCGGGACTAACACGATACCCTTGAATCTGATTGCCTTCTCTAACGGGGGAGATTCTAATATAATCGAGCAGCTTGCTAGGGTTTTCCAACAATGCTTTTCTATCAAGTGCAATTTCTGTTCTATTACTTGCTCTAGTTTGACCTTTTGTAGATGCTTGCTCATTTTCAATTCTGGCCATTCTTTTATTAGATTGTTCTAGACCATCTAATATTAATGTTTGTTCCTCACCACCTACTGAAATAATAATTCGATCATTATATATTTGACTTACACTTGCATCAGTCCCTTCAATTTCAGAATCAATAAAATAACTATCCTGAACATTTTTATATTCAATGATCACACTTGAGAGCTTAGGGTCTGAAGCCGCAACAATACCAACTAAGGTCAGTTTTAAACGCGTTTTAGGTGCATCGGTTTTATCGGGTTGTATTGTTTTTATACGTTGCTCTTTCAATTCCCCAAACAATTGTTGCTGTTGTAGTTTTTCCGAGCTTAAAAGCACTGCTTTATTTTTTGAAGTTAAAGTAGGAGGAGTCCACTCATATGCACTGTCTTTTGTGGGATAGACAGCCCAAGTAAATAAAGCTATCTGATAGGCGATTAAAGCACAGATAACTGCCAATATTATTTTCGGTAGTAGGGATATTATCGCCACTCTTTTCATCCTATTTATTTACACTGAATCTTAACCATTCTTATTTACTATACTAATGCTAACGCCAATCTTTATAAATCAACATAACCAGACAAGCTCGAATAATGAGATCTATCCTGGAACTTTATGCTTTAGTTGGCGATAGAATAGCCCTTTGAATATAGCATTATCACACAACTATGCCTTGATTTATCAAATTTTGCCCCAATTTAATTACCTTAATAATTCATTATTTTCTTTTAACTTAATAACAAAGTTGATTTTTGCTAAACTAAAATCCACTTTTGAGTGAAAAATATGAAAGAAACAACAGTACGGTTAGACAAATGGTTGTGGGCTGCAAGATTCTATAAAACCCGCAGCTTAGCTCGTGAAATGGTGCAGGGCGGTAAGGTTCATTATAACGGCCAGCGCTGTAAAGCGAGTAAAAACGTAGAGCTAGGGGCATTATTGTCAATTCGACAGGGTGAGCTTTTATTTGAAGTCTGCATTGAAGCTATTTCAGAACAGCGTCGCGGGGCGCCAATTGCGCAAACACTTTATAAAGAAACAGAAAAAAGTATCGCTAAGCGAGAACAATACCAAGTTTTACGTAAACTCAGTTTACAAAATGCACCACATCCAGACCGTAAGCCCAATAAAAAAGAACGCCGTGAATTAATACACGCAAAAACACAACGTAATACAGCGAATTTTGATTAATCGTTGCAGAATAAATATTGAGAGAAACTATGACAGACCAACTACAACGCTTCCTATTTGATGATTTTGAAATTCGCGGCGAAATTGCACAAGCACACAATGCTTTTCAACAATGTATCAATAATCATGACTATCCTGTTGAAATAGCCAATACCATCGGTGAATTGTTAATTGCGACCAGCTTATTAACGGCGACTTTAAAATTTGAGGGAAAAATTACAGTTCAAATACAGGGTGATGGTCCGTTGAGCATGGCTGTTATTAATGCCAATCAAGATTTAGAAGTGCGTGGCACTGCGCGTTACCAAGGTGATACCACTGGATTATCTTTTTCACAGTTAATTGGAAAAGGCAACTTGATGATAACTATCACACCAGAGAACGGTGAACGATATCAAGGTATAGTGGCATTAGAAAAAGATAGTTTAGCGGCGTGTTTAGAAGATTATTTTGTACAGTCAGAACAATTAGCGACCAAAATTAGTTTATTTGCCGATAGTCAAGCAACGCCAGCACAAGCAGCGGGATTATTAATACAAACATTACCTGCACACAGTGATACACATGAAGAAGATTTTGCGCATGTTTGTGCGTTAGCCGGCACCATTAAAGCAGAAGAAATTTTCACCTTGAATAATGATGAACTATTATTCCGTTTGTATCATCAAGAACAAGTACGTTTATTTGAGCTACAACCAATTAGCTTTAAATGTGGTTGCTCTCAAGAGCGTTGTTTATCCTCGTTAGCATCCCTTCAAGAATCTGAAATAAAAGAAATTTTAGAAGAGCAAGAGAGTATTGATATGCGTTGTGAATATTGCGCAACAACTTATTCATTTAAAGAAAAAGATCTACAGATTTTATTCACTTCTACGGATCAAAAACACTAATTTGGTCAACTACTGTTGTCACATCACGAAGTCGCCATAATAATTTTTATTATGGCTTTTTTTTAATCGATTATTTGAGCCTGCTCCCACAAAAATAACTTCAATTCACCTACCCTACACACTCTTGTTTTCATTTCTTTTACAATAAAATTACAAGTCATAATGGAGCTAACTATGACCCAAATAGCACTATCGACCAAACAGTTACAACAGTACGGTATTACCGATGTTTCAGAAGTTCTTTACAACCCTAGTTATGAAACCTTATTTACAGAAGAAACTGCAGACTCATTAAGTGGTTATGAAAAAGGTACGATTACTAATAATGGCACTGTAGCAGTTGATACAGGCATCTTCACTGGTCGTTCACCGAAAGACAAATATATAGTAAAAGATGATACGACTCGCGATACCGTTTGGTGGAGTGATCAGGGTAAAAATGACAACAAAGCAATTGATCAAGATACTTGGGCACATCTAAAAGGCCTTGTATCAAAACAACTCTCTAGTAAGCGCCTATTCGTTGTTGATGCTTATTGTGGTGCTAATGCCAACTCTCGTTTAAAAGTACGCTTTATTATGGAAGTTGCTTGGCAGGCACACTTTGTAACGAACATGTTTATTCGCCCAACTGCTGAAGAACTGATTGATTTTGAACCCGATTTTGTTGTAATGAACGGCTCTAAAACAACTAATACCGATTGGGAAAAAAATGGCCTCAACTCAGAAAATTTTGTTGCCTTCAATCTAACAGAAAAAATACAAGTTATTGGTGGCACTTGGTATGGCGGAGAGATGAAAAAAGGTTTGTTCTCTGTGATGAACTATTTATTACCGCTGAATGGTATGGCATCAATGCATTGCTCTGCAAATATAGGCAAAGCTGGCGATACTGCAATTTTCTTTGGTTTATCAGGAACAGGGAAAACAACACTTTCAACGGATCCTAAACGTGCATTAATCGGTGATGATGAGCATGGTTGGGATGATGATGGTGTATTTAATTTTGAAGGCGGTTGTTACGCGAAAACTATTCGATTAAGCGCCGAAGCTGAACCTGATATTTATGGTGCAATTCGACGTAATGCTTTATTAGAAAATGTGATGATTAACGAGCAAGGTGAAGTTGATTATGACGATGCAAGTAAAACTGAAAATGGACGTGTTTCATATCCGATAGATCATATCGTAAACATAGTAAAACCAGTTTCTAAAGGTGGACACGCGCAAAAAGTAATCTTTTTATCAGCAGATGCATTTGGAGTTTTGCCACCGGTTTCAAAATTAACTAAAGAACAAACTCAATATCATTTCTTATCTGGTTTTACTGCCAAGTTAGCTGGTACTGAACGTGGTATCACAGAGCCAACTCCTACATTTTCTGCTTGTTTTGGTGCTGCATTCTTGAGCTTACATCCAACTCAATACGCACAACAATTAGTAAAACGAATGGAAGCATGTGGTGCAGAAGCGTACTTAGTAAACACAGGTTGGAATGGTTCAGGTAAACGTATTTCAATTAAAGATACACGCGGAATTATTGATGCAATTCTAGATGGATCAATTGAACATGCTGAAACTAAAACGATTCCACTATTTAACTTAGAAGTACCGACTGCATTACCTAATGTAGACAGCAATATTTTAGACCCTAGAGACACTTATAGCGATGCGTCGCAATGGAATGAGAAAGCTGAAAAACTAGCACATCTATTCATTGATAACTTTGCACGTTATACGGACAAGGAAGAAGGTAAGGTATTATTATCTGCCGGGCCTACGCTTGATAAATAACTGTTAAATTAAGAAGTAACAGTTAAATTAAAAAATAAAACTAACATTAATTGATAACTGATTAATGTTAGTTTTTTATTATTTGAACCTAAGAAAGGCTGAATCTGAAAGGCTTAACTTAATAACATTCTCGCCCACATGCCAAAGGGGCTAGTAAAACCAGTTGTCACAGAAGTAATTTGTCCTTTATCTATAACCATCAAGGTTGGTGTCAAACTAATCCCCCATGCGCGCCCAATTAACCCTTTACTATCATTGATAACAGTAAAGTCATAATTTTTAGCATTCAAATATTGTTGAACACGTTTATCGTTACCTGAGCTTAGCGCGACTGTTATTACTTGCATATTGTCACTTACAAAATCAACAGAGGGAGAAACGGTACTACAGACACTACACCAGGTCGCCCAAAAATAAACTAATACTGGCTTATCTTGACTGATTGCAGTTAGATCAATTTTTTCACCCTTTATACTCATTGTAAGCAACCCAGGAGCTTTACCTGAAGCAATCGACTGAGCTCTCCATAAATCAACGCCCCACGTCACAACGAGTAAAAAAGCACAATATATCAACACAGACTTAAATCGTGATCGCCATGTTCTTTTGATCTTCTTCTCTGTCATCCTATTGCCCTTTTGCTTGTTGTATTGCATTAATGACATCTTCGCTATTTAAAATAGTCGATAACTCAATACCGTTTGGTGCCGCAGGGCCATAAACGATATTAAAAGGTACACCATAGCGCCCAAATGATTGTAAATAAGCAGTGACAGAGTCCGATCGCACAGTCCAATCTCCACTCATTGCTATCACTCCCGTTTTTTGTAATGCGCTATACACAGGGTCTTGCAATAAAACTCCTACTTTATTAGCTTTACAAGTCACACACCATTTTGCAGTGACATCCACAAAAACAACGTTACCTTGATCAACTTGTTGTTGAATGACTTGTGCATCTAATGGCACCCAACTAATTTCATCCTGTAAAGGATTCGCCCAATGTTTAGCTGTTAAACTGCCAACAATTAATACAACAGAAACAACCATCATAAAAATGCCGAAAATGATAAAAAAGGTGCGTTTGCCATGCTTTTTAATAATCAACACAGCCAATAAAAGCAATACGAACAATGCAACCAAAACAGTATAAAACACGCTGATAAAGCTACTTAATAGGCTCACTAACCATAAACAAGTCGCTAAAATTAATACACCAAAAACAATTTTAACTGTTCCCATCCATTTACCAGGTTTAGGCATTAACAATGCGATGCTAGGAAACAAAGCAATTAATAACCAAGGTAATGCCATTCCCATACCTAAGGCGGTAAAGACTGCAAATAATTGCCAAGCACTCGCACCTAAGGCAAACGCAACAGCAGTCCCTAAGAAAGGTGCAGAACAAGGAGTCGCTAATAAGGTAGCAAACATGCCTTGTAGATAGTGTCCAAGATAAGAGTTTCCACCTTTTGTTGCTAACCAAGTCTGCATCGAAGAAGGTAGTTGGATTTCAAATAAACCTAACATATTGGCAGTAAATAAAGCCGTCACCACAATCATAAAAGTAATAAAGTAAGGGCTTTGGAATTGAATACCCCAACCTAATGCTTCACCTGACAATTTAAGCACCAGTAAGAAAGCTGCTAGCAACCAAAAAGAGCTAATAATACCGGCACTAGAGGCTAAAAATTGTTTACGTACTTTGCCTCGTTGATTGGCTTCAATGCCTAACACAGAGCTTAACTTCATGCCTAATACTGGTAATACGCAGGGCATGATATTCAGAATTAAGCCTCCCAATAATGCAATCAAGAAAATAGATGTAATAGACTCTTCATTAGTTGAAATGATTTGCTTACCTAATGTAGTAGCAACCTCGACAGCAACACCATCATCTACTACGGTGATATTTACATCGGCATTACTTAAATCAACTTCTCCTCCCCAACTGCTTGCTGCAAAGGTCGCAGTAACCTGTTTCTCAGATACTGAGAGAGTAGGTTTAGAAAAAAACACATTGTCTAACTCAGTGTCACTACTATCAATAAAGAGATCCGGTTGCTGCCAACCTATTTGATGGGATAACTGCACAACTACTTGTTGATTAAACTGATCCCATGAACTACTGATATGGGTAATATTCGCATTGTTTTTTTGTGCATCAATAGCACTTTGATCTACGAGAATAGGCACACTACTTACAGCCTGAGCATAGGCAAAAGCAATGTCTTCATTGATGCTTAATTGAGTCAAATCAAAATGCAGATCAATCTTATAATCTGTTAATACACAAATCGTGGTACATGAAGCTAATGTCAGCGTCCCCTTTAATCGGCTAGGTTGTTCGGGATCGTTAACCGTAATATGCAGTGGAAAATGAATTTTATCTTTATAACCCACTGTCTCAACACCTAGTACAGGGTAGCGTTTTGGAGTAGGCCAAGACCAGTCAAATGCTTTTATATTGGTCGATTCAGTTTTCCATTCAAAAGTAGGTGCAACGCCGCCTTCTCCAGGTGATCGCCAATAGGTTTTCCAATCCGCATCGAGATTTACATTTAACAATGCATTGGCTGTATTTTGTTTAGCTTGACCAGTGAGTTGTAAATTAACTTTGACAGGAAGATGGTTAAGATTACTTATCCATCCTGTTTCAGGCGCCAGTGCTAATGCATTAATAGAAAAAAGACAAAGAGAGAATAATAACAAAAAATAACGTTTAACAGTGGGCATGAATACTCCGAGAAAATACACAACATAACCTAATCATTCATTAAGTTAAAAGTTCGAGCAAAATTACATATTGGTTTATGGCTGACTTAAACATAAAAGGTTCACTACCATGATCCTAGTTGACCATAATAACGTTAAATTTATTGCACTTATTAGCAAATAATTAAATTCATTGAAATTAATAGGTCCGGCAGCATCATTAATTAATATCGAGCCCCTTTTTTATAAAGGAAAGTAATAATGATCATATTGTGAGGTGGATTGGTATTACTTAAGCTTAGTGATAAAATGGGACGATGATCAAATATTTCTTTGTGAACTCAGTTCACCAATAAAACATTATGCATTGCTATCTTGGTTGCAACAAATAACAACTTCATTTCAGTAATAATATTTAATAGGGAGTCACCTTTATGAAAGTCGCCATGTTCAGTTCTCGCAGTTATGATATTCAACACTTTAAGCCATTAATTTCAGCACCTATTAGCATCAACTTTTTCGATACGCAGCTCAACTTGCAAACAGTCGCGTTAGCTTCTGGCTTTGATGCTATTTGTGCTTTTGTAAATGATGATTTAAGTGCACCGGTTTTAAAGCAATTACATCAATTAGGTATTAAATATATTGCCATGCGCTGCGCAGGTTTTAATAACATCGATTTATTTTGTGCCAAATCTCTAGGATTAACGATTGTACGTGTTCCAGCTTATTCACCAGAGGCAGTCGCAGAACATGCTATTGCTTTATTAATGACGCTTAACCGCCGAACACACAAAGCTTACCAACGTACTCGTGATGCTAATTTCTCTTTAGAGGGACTAGTGGGTTTTAATTTACATGGTAAAACGATCGGCATTATCGGTACTGGTAAAATAGGGGTTGCTACCATGGCGATCTTTAAAGGTTTTGGTTGTCGAATATTAGCTTCAGACCCTTACCCATCAGAGCACGCAATAGCGTTAGGTGCAGAGTACGTTGACCTAGAGACTCTATTTTCAAATAGCGATGTGATCAGCTTGCATTGCCCATTAACCAGTGACAATAAACATTTATTAAATAAAGATACTTTTGCGCTGATGAAAGATGGGGTGACTATTATCAATACCAGTCGTGGTGGATTGTTAAATGCCCATGATGCCATTGAAGCTTTAAAATCAGGTCGAATTGGCGGTTTAGGCTTAGATGTGTATGAAGAAGAAGAGCATCTATTCTTTAATGACCACTCTAGTGAAATCATTACCGATGATATATTCCGACGCCTATCTGCTTGCCATAATGTTATTTTTACTGGTCACCAAGCATTTTTAACAAAAGAAGCCCTCACGAGTATCGCTCAAACCACCCTCGATAATTTAAGTGATCTTGCTTCTGACACTACCAGCGTTAACCAAGTTAACGAATAAAAATAGATCTGCAGATAAATGCTACGCTGACAATGGATAACAGTTCAGTATCGTCGATTTATCTGCACTTTTTGCTGATTAAGAACAATTTCACTCAATAACAAATCAAATATTGAACAGGAAATATAAATCAATTTCATGCACAAAAGATACATTTAACGAATAAGGCTAACCGGCTATTTAGTGGACTTGGTATAACAACAGATATCAATACAATCGGTATTACTTCGCTAAGATCAATAAACAATCCTTCGCTAAATGGCATAATTTACTTTATGTATCGCGTTAAACCCTAGAATCTCCTGTAAAGTTACTTTCGATCATTATTTTTATTGAGCAAATTGTGCACGAAGGTCTTTTTTAGTTTAAACTGCGCGACTAAATTAATTCCAGAGGAAAATGATATGTCTGACAAAGTCTTTATCACTGCACAACAATTACTTGAAGACTCATTTCGTCTTGCTGCACAAGTATACGATAGCGGTTTTCGCCCACAGTTTATTGTTGGTATTTGGCGTGGTGGTGCTCCAATTGGCATTGCAGTTCAAGAATTCTTTGACTACAAAAAAGTAGAAACAGATCATATCGCGGTACGTACTTCTTCTTATTATGGGATTGGTAAGCAAAGCAAAACCATTAAAGTACATGGTTTACATTACATCATTGAAAATGCCAATGCTGACGATGGTTTATTAATCGTTGATGATGTTTTTGACTCTGGCCGCAGTGTTGTTGCGTTAACAGAGAAGTTAACTGAAGTGATGCGTTTAAACATGCCACGTGATGTACGTATTGCAACACCCTATTACAAGCCTAAAAATAAAGCCGTTGATATGGTGCCAGATTATTATATTCATGAGTCCGAAGAATGGTTAGTTTTTCCACATGAAGTATCAGGTTTATCAGTTGAAGAGATCACCGAAGGTAAAAGTGACTTCCAAAATATTAAGCATTTGTTTACTGAAAAATAATATACTTTTGTCTCTTAATAAATGAGAGCTATTTGTCAATAAATGAAAAAGGAGACTATTTAGTCTCCTTTTTTGTATTCACTCCGAGCTCTATTCACCAAACTCTATTGAAAGGGCATCAAAGCTGTTAATTTCGATAATCAACCACAAACTCATCACTCGCTTGTAAAACATGTCCATAGAATTCGAAGAAAATATCACTGAGTTGGTTGTAATGTTCATTTAATATTTTGCCCGTCTCCGCTAATGGTGCCATTCGTTCACTGCGAGTTGCCATACGTTGCAAGGCATATTCAATATTAGAAGTTTTTTGATACGACTCCAACCATTTATCTTGCCAAACCCAATGATTAACACGTAAAAATCGTTCCGGTAACAATACGTCTTTATTGTTTGTTTCTTTAATAATATTTTGCTCTGCTAATTGGCAAAATTCAGCTAAAGATAAAGCATGGAAAGACGACCAATGTCGTGCCAAGAAATGGTCCCAAAACATATCTAATGCAATAGGAGCGTATCGACGCAATGATTGAGGAAATAATAATTTAGCAGCAAGTACTTGGGTATGTTTGTCGGTAAAACTATCAACATAACGATGTAATCTAATACCTTCAACAATCTCTTTAGGGAACAATCCTTCAGGATTTCCTTTAACAAAATCTCCTAGGAAATTACCACTAAAACTCGTATTTGTAACCTCTGCAATATGTAGATGAGCCAGATAATTCATAGAAATCTATCCCTTAAAAAATGTAAACAGCAACTACTATTTACATGCGAACAGAGTATTTACTTACTAGCATATAATTATACATTAGCATGTTCCACATGAGCATGACGCTTGCTGACTAGAATACCTATAAAGACAACAGCAATACTCGCCCACTGCCAAACAGTTAATATTTCATTCAACAATAATGCTGACAACAACAGTGCAAAAATAGGGACTAAATTAGAATAAGCGGCGGCGGTTAATACTGAAGATCGTGCCAATCCATAGTTATACATACCATAGGCACCTAAGGTCACTGCAGAGCCTAAATAAAGAATATTTAATAACGCATTAACATCATGTTGTGCAGGCAACTCAATGAATAATAAGAATGGCGCAAAGAACAGCGTACCAGATAAACCCTGTAAAGCGATTAAAGATAACGCTGAATATCGATTCAATAAGTGTTTCATGCTAACAACATAAAATGCAGCACAAACCATGGCTAAAAATTCTAATGTGTTACCTAATAAAGGATCAGGGGCATGGTCTGTATTAGGCGAAACGAGGCTCAATAAAATACTACCCGCAATACACAAGCCAAATCCGATGATAATTTGCTTACTGAGTTTTTCTTGGATCAGAAAAAAAGCAAAAAAAGCGACCATTAAAGGTAAGCATGAAACGATAATACCGGCCTGTGAGGCAGAGGTATATTGCATGGCATAACCTTCAAATAAAAAATATAAGCAAGGTTCAGCTAAAGACATCATTAATAACCACTTCCAATCACCTTGCTGATATTTAAAGCGTTTTATCCAAGGCTTCAAACAAAAACAAATGAGGAGAGTAATTAACATCCGCAAAAAAATAACAAAGGAAGGTGGATAAATATCAATTGCCGCTTTCAAAGCAACAAATGAACTACCCCATAAAAAGGTAGCAATTAAAAAGCATAAACCCGCTGGCATAGTTTGTCTCTAAAAAAGTAGGCATCCTACCACCAGTGTATTTCAGCTACCATAGTAATTTAATAGACATAACGCAGTGATGAAAAATTAAAGCCTGTGAATGATTTTCTGTAACGGGCACCTACTCCTGTTTTTGTTGATACAAAACCAATCCTCTGGCTTTATAATTAGCCAGTGCACTTGGATGATCTAAACTACAGGTATGAACCCAAACACGCTTTGCATGACATCCTGTCCAAGCCTGCTGAATGGCATAAGTTAATAAATATCCACCAAAACCTTGGCCGATAAATTCAGGCGCTAACCCAAAATATTTAATCTCTACTGCTTGCTGGTCACCTATCTCGAGCTCAAAATATCCAACAATACTACCTTGATAATAAGCTACCCAAGTACGCAATTCATCACGTTCAGCATAGGCTTTCCAAGTTTTTTCGGTATCATTAAGTTTATCAAACCATTGCCATTGCTCACCTACCAAGGAATATAAAAACCGGTTAAAACGATAATTCTTAATTTCTGCTTCGGCAATGGTTAGCCCAGGAATCGGCTGTTTGGGTTTAAGCTGTTCAGCCTGCTTCATTTCTAAATAATAAATGCTAACCATTGTCATTCTGTACCTTCTGAAAATTGATAGAATTTTAACCTTTAACGTGCGATTAAAAGCGCACGTTTATATAACTTTTCGAAACCTTTGTTAGTAAAAACAAAAGCATCCTGTGTCGCATAAGGACTTAACTTTACTTCTGACTCTTGTATAAACTGCTCTAGCACAAAATCATTACCCGCTTCAGTCTCTGCAAAAAAAGTTAATACGTCACCATTACACTGTTGTTTGAACTTTACTAAGGTCCCATTAAGGTACATTGGCAAACTTTTATTATCTTTTAACGATCCATCTTCGCAGGCTAACTTATCCGTAGCTTGAAAAAAGACAGTAAGCTTCTGATGCTGCCCTCGCCCTAACAATGCCATAAGCGAACCGACTGTTAGTTCTTTACTACTGATTATCTTTCTCTCTTTATCAATATACCAACCTTCAGCCCCTTCAGTTTTTAACCGCAGTGCACTGCTTTCTAAATATTTTGGCATATCGTCGACATAAATATCGACAACCCTTGCAAAATTTTTCCAACGGTCTTGTGTTGGCAAATAATAATAAGCAAGATCAATGGCTTGTCCATTAACCACTAATTCCCATAAACCTTTATAATGCGCATCCTGTATTGTTACTGTATCGATCAGCACATTCTGCGGCAATTGGTCACCGCAGGGTCTACAGAATTTTTTAATAAGATGAATATTTTCATCTTTTAAAAACTGTAACGCTAGCGTTGCTTCTTTTTGGCTCACGCGTTGTGCTTGGTCAGCCTGCACACCGATGCACATACTTAGCGCGATACAAATAATCAATAATTGTTTTATTCTCTTCATTGCCAATTAATTCCTGATTTTTTATAAAATAGACAATCCATTTTTGATATTGAAAAACCTGTCAGTAGCGATTATAAATTTAACACTAAGTCACTTAGGATAATGAATAATATTAAGAAAACGCAGCGGAATATCACCAATGTTACGATATATATGTGCTTTATCCGCATAAAACTTCGCTTTATCGCCCACTTTTAATGTGGTCCACTTCTGATCCACAAAATACTGCATAGTACCGGTTGTCACAATAATATGTTCAATAACACCTAGTTGATGAGGGGTAGATTGTTGCTGGTGACCGACAGCAAAAGTTAATTCAAAAACTTCTATTCCTGTGTCATTATCATAAGTAAATATAGTATCAATACTAAGATTTTTATCTTGGGTAAAGTTTTCAACCAATGTATTAATAGGCTTATTTAATTGCTTAGCATCACCGATATACTCTCCATTATTTTGTGCATCACTGATTTGTACATCAATATCATGGTTAACCGGGACTAAGCTTTCCTGTTGCAAGAAGTAAGATAATGGCAAAGAAAAACCTGTTGCGATCTTCCATAGTTTAGCCACAGTCGGGCTAGACTCTCCCCGTTCAATTTGGCCTAACATCGCTTTAGAAACACCGCAGGCTTGGCTTGTTTTTTCTAAGCTCCACGCTTTTTCTGCACGAATTTTTTTTAACTGTGAAGCCACTGTTTTATTAATTGTATTCGACATATATTCCTTGTGCGTTATAACGGTCAGTGTTAACTTAAAGCTTAATACGTTATAACGCACAGGATATATTATGAAAGCAGTTTGGCAACCCATCAATGCAATAATTGCAGCAATGAGTGCAGGTTTAATGGCGGTGATTGTCGGGTTTTCTAGCTCAGTGGCATTAATATATCAATCGGTGATTAATTTAGGTGGAGATGCTAACTTAGTCGCGAGCTGGTTTTTAGCACTTGGTGTCAGTATGGGAAGCTTAAGTATGCTGCTGTCATGGCATTACCGCGCTCCTATTTTAATTGCTTGGTCGACACCTGGAGCGGCGTTATTAATTGCTAACGTACAGGGGTTTACTCTTAATCAAGCTATTGCAGGCTTTATCGTTAGTGCTGTTTTACTCTGTTTTTTCCCATTATTGGTTCCTTTAGATAGATTATTTAAATGGTTACCCTCACAACTAGCTTCTGCTATGTTAGCCGGTATTTTACTATCTTTTGGTTTTTCAGTATTTGAGCAAATCAACTTACAGCCGAACTTGATTATTGCCATGTTGATCAGTTATCTATTAGCTAAGCGCTTTGCACCTCAGTGGACATTATTAATCGTCACTTTAGTTGCCATTATTCTCGCATGGCAATTACAACTTATTGAAAATAAAACAATTGAATGGCAGTGGAGTGAATGGCAATTTATTCAACCTGATTTTTCATGGTCAGTAGTGATTGCTATTAGTTTGCCTTTATTCATTGTCACAACGGCAGCTCAAAATTTGCCAGGTATTGCAATGCTGCATAGTTTTGGATATCGACCTCCGATCAAGCCTATTTTATCTATTAGCGGGCTAATTAATATCATTGCCGCTCCTTTTGGTGGTTATGCCCTTAACTTAGCAGCAATTAGTGCTTCACTATGTATGGTTGAAGAAGTTAATCAAGATCCAAAAAAACGCTATTGGGCAAGCTTCTGGGCTGGTATTTTCTATATAGTGTTAGGTCTATTTGCAGCTTATATTATGGCGTGCTTTGCGTTATTGCCAAGTTCACTGATCCTTGCTTTGGCTGGCATTGCTTTATTTGGCACCATCACACATAGCTTGCAACAAAGTATCAATAGCGAACACAAATACATTAATGAAGCAGCCACTTTTACATTATTAATCACCGCTTCCCCCATTTCATTGTGGGGGTTAAGTTCAGTTATTTGGGGGCTATTGGGTGGAATGTTAGTATTATTAATTAATAAAATTAAGCGAGTATGATCAGCTACTGAACAGCATTGGGATATTTAAGTGACGCTTGGATCAGTAAATTACGTGGCGTAATGTGGGTGTCACAAAATGTACAGATCTGCACGTGATATCCAGCTTCTTGTAAACTTATAGCACGATCATAAGCAAGCCATAGCTCTAACGGTCGGCGAAAAAACTGTGTGACTAACTCAACGCGCCTTAATCGATTGAACCGCTTTTTACCCTGCGCTAAATAAATAGTTAGCGCATCATCAGAATAGCGGCTTAAATTAATATCGAGCAGTTTATATGTGACCACCCATTGCGAAAACTCTTTAAAGCTAGCAGACAATAACGTCTTAGGGAAACTAGGTACATTAAGGTATTCATCTGTTTTTAATAATGATTTTTGTAAACAGTCAAAACTTAAACGCCACAAAACTTCCTGATCATTAAGTTGTGATTAACGTTCTTTTAAAGTGCCTTGCTGTGCAATTGTTAGCTTTAAATCCTGCTTACTTAAAGGTGACGAGACCAATAAGTGGCTTGATTGACGAACATGTTTAGAAACGGGTTGATAGATATCATGCTCAGTTAAATGATAACAACAGGGACTGATAGTTATTTTTTTGTGCTTAACTTTTTAGCGCTGTTAATAAGGTGAACATGTAAATGACCGCAGGCGTGTAAAGCAACGACATGTTGTTGCTGATTTAAATATTCATCTGCTTCACCTAATAATACGTTAGCTTCGATAAAATTCTGTTCTATATCTTGTTGAACCGCTAATTGTTGACCTTGTTTACACAAGTCGCTACTCCACTCAATCGCACTTACTTTCGCACCTGTTTTATGGTGAATCAGTCTCCCTAAATGACCTTTTCCCGCACACCACTCTAAAATCGGTAATGAGCATTTTATGGTGTTAGAAAAGCAATCTATCTGCGTCCACTTTTTTCCTTTTATGCCTTTCTTAAACCAAAAAGGAATATCGTCATCAAAATAATCACTTAACTTGTTTAATTCAAACAAACTAGCTTCTATATTCAATAGTTCAGGAATGGCTTGCTTTAATATAGGGTACAGCAACGTAGGTGTTTTTGGTAAGCAGCTAATTGGCTATCATTAATACTTTGTAACAACTCAATGAGTTTTGTATTGCCATTGAAGGAAGGATATTCACTCAAAACAAATTGCATTGCCAATATTGCACAAACTGAGTTAAATAAAGATCTATTTTATTAAAATTATCAATTAATGAATGATTACTTGTTAAGTCATCATTCATTAAACAAGGCAATCATAGGTTAAAGAATCATTTAAAAATATTTCTTTCACTTGCTTATCATTGCGAACAGTCATTTTTCTTTTTATCTAATGAACAGGCTTCCCATTCAGTTTTATCTTTTTTATCGATATCATCGGTTGTTAATGGGTCACTGCAACAACTACTCAAATGAACAGCCTCTAACCATTGCTGTAGCTCTTCCTCAGTAGGTTTCTTTTTATCGCTCATGTGCGCATTACCTTTTAAATTGGATTAACAGTAAGATATTTAAATGCCTATACTATCTAATATTTCCAAAAATACATCTTCTCGAGTTTTAGGTGTTAAATTTGGATATAAACGACATAAACGTATTGCTTGGCTGAATTTATTTTTTCCTAACACACTTAAAACACGTGTAAATAATGTTTCATCTAGAAAGAATGTTTTAACGGCATGATTCACTGCATCGTCTAGTGAAACGTAAACGACACCGTCAAACTCAAAACTATCGTTATCACTATTCACTTCTAATCGCGTGTTATTAATGATCAGCGGCCAGCCCTGATAATTAATACGTGCTTGCATCATTTCAAACATTGGCCATGCACTGCGTTTAAAACCTTCGAACGCACTGCCTTCTAATTCTGACTCTTCAAGCTCTTTTTTTGTCCAATTCGATCCAATACTCAATACTTTTTGGTGTTTACTAGTAAGCGCTTGTTTAATGGCATCGCGATAGCTGTAAATGGAAGGGAAAGCCGAGCGTTTAACAATGTTTGCACATTCTTTACAACTTGGGAGACTGAGAGGCTGATGATCTAAAATATTAATTTCATAATCATGCTTAGGAAACTTAATTTTTTTATCACTTGGCTCACCGCAAAACCAACAAGTATTTCGAAAATTAAAAGGGATTTCTACCGCGGCAAAAGTGCTCATATTAAGATCTCTCAAAAATGACTTAGAGTACGTTCTGAATGGCTATTAATCAATGTAAAAAATGATTCATAAAATCGCTAACAGAGGCAGTAAGCAAAGCATGAAACCACTAAAAATAGGAATGGGTAATTTAACAACGCTCAAAGGTTAAAGTTAACAAGAAGGAATAGAGGTTGTATAGGGTTTGTAAGTGACTGATATGAAAATATTTACAGAATCTATTTAGCGGGCTCTAAAAACAGGAAAGGGCAGCCTAAGCTGCCCTAATTTTAGTCACACTATCAAATCCGTGATAGAAATTGCTCCATGCAATACATCCCTTTGACTATTGCCATACTAGGCGTCCACTTCCCAAATCCTTTGGGCTTCTTCCTTGCTTATATCCATATACGATAAACATCCTGTTTATCAATCCAGTATCCTACTGGCTTCATCCTTGATACATCCTTATTTAATAAACATCCTGCTTATTAACAGCTCCCTTTCCCTGGAAGGTGTCCCTATTACATCCTGTAATGTCGTCCTTGCTTTTCCTTAATGATAAACAATCCGGTTTATCTCACTCCAATCCTTGAAGTTTCCTTTCATCATCCTGATACGACAAATAATCCTTATTCACCGTGTTACAACATCCTGTTGTATCCTGCTATCCGTATCGAGTCTACATCCTGTAAACTATCTACGTCCTTGTTTGCGGAATAGATAATACTGCGCATCATAGTGATAAAGAGGACTTAAACATCAACGGTTAATCAAACATATGCATAAAAAACAATTATATAAATAAAAATCAATTACTTAACTAAAAAACCAAGTTTAATAATGTATTAAATAAGCAAATCAAAGTGAGGATCTATTACGACTACAATGGTCGATCTCGCACAAAATTAAATTAACCTCATAATCACCTTTGAACCTAGAGGACAATAATCTTGATAGCGGTCACATTCGTACTCACACCCAAATTAAATTAGCGCGATTAGATAGTCAGTTTTCGACGCAAGTATTGATTTTTCAGGTTAAATTTTAACTAAAAAGATCAACGTATCAGGAAGAAAGCAGCTATGAGAAAAAATGCCAAATTTCAAGGTAAAACACCATCGCTCTTTATAATGAAATATACTAAGCAGTAGGTAGTTCTAATGCTGATATTTATTCAAAAAATAAAATAATAAACTAAGCATAGTATTTGCTACTGATTCGCATTATATTTATGCTTTTATTTCTACCCTAGGTTATTTTTATGTCTGTATACGCCACTTTATGCTTCCTCGCCGCAGCAGCAATGTTGATTACATTTATTAATAGTAAATTAGGTAAATGGCAAACTACCATTGCGATTACTGCCGGCTCATTACTTTTTTCTTTATTAATCGTCGTCGCAGGTAAAAATGGTTTTACGCAATTACAAGATACCGCCATTACACAACTCGCAAAATTAGATTTTGAGCACTTTCTATTAAATGGATTGTTAGGCTTTTTGCTATTTGCAGGCGGCTTGGGCATTAAATTAGAAAGCTTAAAAGACCAAAAATGGGAGATTACCGCTTTAGCTTTAGGGGCGACCTTATTTTCAACTTTCTTCATTGGCTTTGCTCTGTATTTTATTTGCCAATTAATCGGTATTCCTTTTGACCTTATTTACTGTTTACTGTTTGGTTCACTCATTTCACCTACGGACCCGATTGCTGTTTTAGCTATTGTCAAAAAACTCGATGCTCCGCAACGTATATCAACTCAAATTGAAGGTGAGTCTTTATTTAATGACGGCTTTGGTTTAGTTATTTTTGTTACCTTGTTTAGCATCGCCTTCTCTGGTCAGCCAGTATCAATAGAAAGTGTTTCAATGATGTTTTTGCATGAGGCGATTGGCGGTATTGTCTATGGTTTTGCGCTTGGATTAATATTTCATTATTTAATTAGTGCCACTAATGACCATGCCATGGAATTATTGCTAACAATTGGTGTCCCTACTGCTGGATATGTATTTGGCCAAATGATCGGGGTATCGGGTCCACTCGCCATGGTTGTCGCTGGCATCATGATTGGTAATTGGACTAGAAAAAATGGTTTCTCTAAAGAGAGTAAAGCACAACTAGATCACTTTTGGGAACTCGTCGATGAGTTTTTAAACGGCATATTATTCTTATTAATTGGCTTAAGCATGTTGGAATTTAGCTTCCATGGTGAAGACTGGATCATCATGCTTATTACTATCCCGTTAGTATTATTAGCTCGTTATTTGAGCGTTCGTTTATGTTATGTAGGTTTTAATCAATTTCGTAGTTACAACCCATATTCAGTGAAGATTTTAACCTGGGGTGGTTTACGAGGCGGATTAGCATTAGCCATGGCAATGGCTATTCCAGCTGGCGTTTGGGTATTACCAGAGAAACAAATTGATGTGCGTGAGATTATTTTGGTGATCACATACGGTGTTGTATTATTTTCAATTCTTATACAAGGCTCGAGCATTGTGCCATTAATTAACAAAGCAAAAGAATGGCAAAATACGCATCAAAGATAGTTAATCACATTGAAATAAAGTGACCATAATACAAGACTACCGGGCAAATCAAAACAAGCCCTGTTAGTCTTGTTAACAGATTGTATTGGACAGCTAACAATCAAAATAGGTTAGTAAGTTCGGTTGCAATCGTTCAGGTCATTATTTTACCGATCTCTGCAAAATTAAAACGCCTTAAAAACCCTCAAAATATCAATCAACATTTTGGTATTAAAAGCGACTAAATAACTTCTAATAGATATTAATACACATGAGAGCAAAAATATAAATAAACCAACAGTCTAACAATATGGACTTATGTATTAATAATCAGGATGAATTATGTCTCAAGCTTCGCAAAAACCGATGCGCTCTATCCGTACCCTCGTCATTAAAGTATTCATCTTTGTATTTGTACTGGCGATCTCTACTACACTTGCTTTGCAATATTACTTTAGCCACTCAACCCTGCAAAAATCGACCGAACTGTCATATCGAACAGAAGCTAATAGGATCAATCAATATGTTGATCAAATAAATGCAAAAGCCATCACCGACGGTTTGCTATTAGCCAATTTCACTCGCTTAACTGAAAATAAAAAAATTACACCAAAAGCACTACAAATGCTGACGACGTTAATGCACAACAACTCCGCCTACCATAGTATTTCTGTTGGTTTTGAAAATGGCAATGTGCAGCAGCTAGTTAACCTAAATGCGGCACACAACGATCCTGCCTCACAAAGTGTGGCGTCAGACTGGTGGCTTTTAATCTCAATTAATGGACAAGGAGAACAACGCATTCGAACATTTTATTACTTTGACCAGTCCTTTAATTTACGTAAGCAATATCAGGAAGAAACTAATTATGATTTAACACAACAAGCTTGGTTTCAAGACGCAGTCATTAATTCAGTAAAAAAATCAAAACCTTACTTATTCCCATACTCTAAAATTTTTGGCCAAACCTACTCAATAAAGGTGCCTGAAACTAATATAGTATTGGGTATAAACATGACTTTAAATACCTTGCCTGAAATATTACAAAACGATCTGAAAAACAGTGAAGACAAGCTCAATAGCACATTCCATGAAGCCTATATTGTTACCCAATCGGGTCAATTAATAGCATCAAATCAGGCTAATAAAGCATTTAGTAATGGCCATCAATTACCTACAGCTCCCTACCCTGCATTAATACCGTTAATACAACAAAAACAGAAGCTTAACCAACTTATACTGACCACTTTGAATCAACAACCCTATTATGTTTATATCACTCCTATCAACAGCATAAATGGTGTGAATAAATATTTAGCATTAGTTATCCCTAAACAGCAATTAATGGCGGAGAACACACAGCAACTAATAATGATTCTGTTGCTAAGCCTACTGTGCTTATTATTGTTGTTACCCTTTTTATGGCTATTTTCTTCATCAATTATTAATCCATTGAATGCGTTGCAGCGAAATATTGATAAAGTGAAAATGCGTCACTTTAAACAATTAACAACAAACACTAGCAACATCAGTGAAATACAGAATTTAGATCGGTCACTTATTGAGATGAGTCTCTCTATTGAAACTTATCAAACTGAGCAGAAGCAATTGATGGAGTCTTTTATTAAGCTCATTGCACAGGCCATTGATGATAAATCACCTTATACAGCGGGACATTGCAATCGAGTACCTGAACTTGGTTTAATGCTCGTAAAAGCGGCACAAGCCTCTAACTTAGCACCCTTTACAGACTTTAAATTTGAAAATGAAGATCAGCAGCAAGAATTTAATCTAGCAGCTTGGTTACATGACTTAGGTAAGATAACCACACCTGAACATATCATTAATAAAGGTACTAAATTAGAAGCAAACTATAATCGAATTCATGAAATACGGATGCGTTTTGAAGTGTTATGGCGCGATGCAGAGATCACTTATTATCAACAAAGTAGAGCGCACCCTGAACGCAATAAACCACTTAAAGAAGCATTAATAAAAGAACAATTACAATTAATGCGAGATTTTGAATTTGTCGCCAAAGCAAATATTGGCGATACCTTTATGGTGCAACAAGATATTTTACGCTTACAAAAAATTGGAGAGCAAACTTGGTTACGCTATTTTGATGATAGATTAGGTTTATCCTTGATTGAAGAGCTTAACTTAACGGGTAAAAAACAAAAATTACCAGTAACAGAAAAATTATTAAGCGACAAAAACGAACATATTATCAAGCGAGATAATCAACTTGAATTTGACCCTAAGTTTGCCATAAAAATGCAAGTGCCTAAGTACCTTTATAATTTAGGTGAGTTATATAATTTATCCATTAGTAGCGGTACGTTAACCGTGGAGGATAGATTTAAAATCAACCAAAACGTAGCCAGCACAATTAAAATATTAGACAGCCTTCATTTTCCGCCTGAGCTTGCTAACGTACCTCGTTATGCCTCCACACACTCAGAAAATCTAAAAGGGACAGGTTACCCTCGCCAGCTCAGTGCCAAGGATTTATCGATTCCTGAGCGAATTTTAGTGATTGCCGATATTTTTGAAGCGTTAACAACAACTGACAGACCTTATAAAAAAGCTAAATCCCTCAGTATTGCCATTGATATTTTATATAACATGGCATTGCAACAGGATGTTGATATGGATATTTTTAAACTGTTTTTAAGCAGTGGTATTTATTTACAATATGCGAATAAGTTTTTAGATAAAAAACAGATTGATACAGTGGATATTGGCCAGTATATTGATTAATAAAGTAGTCAATATAGGGCTTAATGCAACGAATATTTCTATTCATAAACTAGTTGGGTTATCAGTGTGAATATAACATCTACAATAGATTGGCCTTGGTTAATAAAACAGGCTAAACAACATAAAAAACGTCTTATTATCGCAAACATCATTGCTATTTTAGCGACCTTAATTAGTGTGCCTATTCCCCTACTAATGCCGCTAATGGTAGATGAAATATTATTAAAACAACCCGCCTCTGGTGTTGCCTTAATGGACCATTTTTTACCTACAAATTGGCAACAACCTGCAAGCTATATCATGGTTATTTTTTTCGCTGTTATTCTAATGCGTACCATTAGCCAGTTATTAAATATTTTGCAAAGCCGCCAATTTACACTCGTCTCTAAAGCCATTACTTGTAAGATTCGACAGCAATTATTAGATAAGGTAGGAAGAATTAGTATTCGCCAATATGAAACACGTGGTAGTGGCGGTATTAACTCTCATTTAATCACAGATATTGAAACTATTGATAAATTTCTAGGCAGTACATTAAGCCGCTTTATTGTGAGCTTATTAACCGTTATTGGCACTGCAATTATTCTATTATGGATTGATTGGCGCTTAGGGCTTTTTATCTTATTGATCAATCCACTGGTCGTTTATTGCTCTCGAAAGTTAGGTGCGCAAGTCAAACATTTGAAAAAACTTGAAAATCAAACTTTTGAAGCATTTCAAAATCGTTTAATTGAAACCCTTGATGGTATTTATCAATTACGCGCCTCTAATCGTGAAAAAGATTTTTTGCATCAACTAAAACAGCAAGCAGATAATATTCGCTATAGCGCAGATAAATATGCTTGGCAAAGTGAAGCCGCAAGTCGCTTCTCATTTTTACTGTTTTTATTAGGTTTCGAGTTATTTCGGGCTGTCGCGATGTTAATGGTGTTATTCAGTGATTTAACCATTGGGCAAATGTTCGCGGTATTTGGCTACCTCTGGTTTATGCTCTCTCCCGTTCAGGAGTTACTCAATATACAGTTTTCTTGGTACAGCGCTGCAGCAGCTTTAAAACGAATCAATACTTTAATGCTGCTTGAGGAGGATCAGCGACCAGTTAGCAAAGTAAATCCTTTCCTTAAAAAGCAGGCAACAGAAGTAATCATTGAAAATGTTAACTTTGCATACGACAACGAGCAACAAATATTAAACAAATTAAGTTTAACGATTCCTGCAGGTAAAAAAATTGCCTTAGTTGGTGCAAGTGGAAGCGGAAAATCAACGCTTATCCAGCTATTAATTGGTGTTTACCAACCTAATAATGGTCGCATTCTGTTCAATGGAGAAGATAGCAGTGATATTGGTTTCGATATCATTCGCGATAATATATCAGTGGTATTACAACAACCTGTATTATTTAACGATACGCTGCGCCACAATTTATCATTAGGTCTAACCTATAGTGATCAACAATTATGGCATGCTTTAGATATTGCACAGTTAAGTGACCTTAAAACTCAACTGACAGAGGGTCTCGATACTCCACTAGGGCGACAAGGGTTACGCTTATCAGGTGGACAACGGCAACGTGTTGCGATTGCAAGAATGGTATTAACAGATCCACAATTAGTGATTTTAGATGAAGCAACCTCGGCATTAGATACACAAACAGAAGCAGCATTACACCGTGCTTTAAGTGACTTTTTGATAAACCGAACAACCTTGATCGTTGCGCATCGATTATCCGCAGTGAAACAAGCCGATACTATTTTTGTATTAGAAGAAGGACAAGTCAGCCAATCTGGGACACATCAAGATTTATTAGTTGAAGAAGGTTTATATCAAACATTATACGGGGCAGCTCAAAGCCATTAAGCAGTTAAGCAGTTAAGCAGTTAAGCAGTTAAGCAGTTATTGCAATTGTAACTTGATCCTATACAAGTAGTTACTGATAATGCGCGCTATAAGCAAACCTTCAGTCAGTCTTGGCAACAAAATATATGAATAAAGTACAATTACATCAACAGTTAATGACACATCTACAACAGCTTTTAAATAATGCCAAGTTAGCAGCAAAGCAAGCACATGAAGCCGCCACCAGTGAAGAAAATATTGCCGAGGGTAGATATGATACCTTAGCGATAGAAGCAGCCTATTTAGCACAGGGGCAATCACAACGAGTTATACAGTGCCAAGCGGATCTCGATGCCTGCATTAACTTATCCACCAGTAAATCAACCATTGGTGAAATAGGCGCTTTAATAGTGCTCCTTGACGAGCAAGAACAAGCTAAATATTTATGGATTTGCCCCGTTGCAGGCGGCATGAAATTAAAGTGGAATCAACATACAGTACTGGTTATTACTCCTCAATCTCCAATGGGCCACGCATTATTTAATCAACAGTTAGACGATCAAGTTGCCATTACCATTGCAGATAAAACACAACATTATGAAATATTACAGATCATTTAACCCTTTGATGGCATGCTCCAAAATACTGCTGGATTAACATACTAGCACTCGAGTAGATAAGGTAGACTTTATTTATGTTTAAAATAAATGATTAAATCAATAATGCCTGATACAACCCAAAGCTAGACTAATTATCCATCACAGCATATTTTTAAATGTTTACACTCAACATTCCTCCATTTATGCCAATTTCAATTTACCTCATCTGCAATTTACTTCATCTACAATATCGAGCCTTCAATTTCCCGTCTCCTCAATGAATCGTTCAGCTTTAAAATTAAAGATTAAAAAATATTCTTTAAATTTAATCACTTTTTGAAAATCTCTACTATTCTTATTCTTTCATTAAAAAAGGACATAAAATGATTGAAAATAAAAAGGTTTCTCCCGCTAGAAGGCATTTTTTAAAAGTCACAACAGGCATAGTCGCTGCCGGTGTCACTGCTAGCTTATTGCCAGCTCAAGCAAGTGCAAAAGGATTTAAACTTGATCAGCATCGACATCGTCATGATAAAAAACGTTGGAAAAAAGTACAAAAAGAATTTGTTTTAGATAAAAAAACAACTTATATGAATATTGGTACAACCGGCTCTATGCCTAAAAGTGTATTAGATAATTATCAAAAAAATAATTTAAGCGTGGCGAAAAACCCATGGGATATGCAAAATAAATTTGGTTCATGGCCCTACGTTACAGAAATGACAGAGAGTATTGCACCAGGCTTTGGTGCCAATGCCAATGAAATTATACTCAGTCGCAATACCACTGACGGCATGTGCAGCATTCTTAATGGCTTACATTTTGAGGATGGTGACGTGATCTTAACCACGCATCATGAACATGTTGCTGCGCATTCTCCACTACATGTACTTGCTGCACGCTATGGTGTGGAAGTTATTTATCTAGATATTCCTGTAGATAGCGGTGATAACAGTATTACAGAGCAAGAGTTTGTTGATTTATTTGCACTGGCTGCCAATCAATATGCAGGCAGAGTACGGTTAATCACTTTTTCACATATCACTTACAAAACCGGTACCCGTTTACCCGCAAAACGAATCTGCCAAGAAGTGGCCATTCCCAACCAAATTCCAACACTTATTGATGGTGCACATAGTATCGGTATGTTGGATCTAGATTTTCATGACATTGATTGTGATTTTTATGCAGGTTCTGGGCATAAGTGGCAGTGTGGCCCAGGTGCAACCGGTATCTTATTTGTACGAGATGGTGCAACACGATTAGATCAGTACTGGTCTGATCGCGAAAATCCGTTATGGTTTATCAATTCATCATTAGGCCATGCAGATTATTTAGGCACACAGCTGCAACTACAATACATAGGTAATGACAACTATCCAGCCAAACAAGCATTAACCGATGCATGTAAAATGTGGGATGAAATTGGGCGAGATACCATCGAAGCACGCGTATTGGCTTTGAGTAAATATTGTAAGCAGCAATTAAAAACAACATTTCCAAGTGCCGCTATCTACTCACCAGATATTGATCAACTTGCCAGTGCAATCACAAGCTTTAATCCTTTTGACGATGTTAACGACTTAGTAATGTTAACTGAGTTTAGAGATCGGTTACGCGAACAAACTGGATTCATTATTCGTACCACTGACTTTAAAATACAACAAAGTGACGCGGTCGATACTCATGCATTAAGAATTTCAACTCACCTATTCCATGACCATGATGACGTAAATGACTTAATTAATGCGATGCAGCATGTATTTTACGGTATGAGCTAATCTTCTTAGTAAGTTAATGATTGCTGATTTTTATACCTTATTGAATTGATCTGGTGATATGTGGTTACATTACGTATTCCCGTTTTCAATCAACATCGAGTATAAATTATCAGCAAGCATGCCGTTCTAATCCACCACAAGCTGACATTGTTTTAATTGATTTAGCTCTTTTAACTACAAAGTATGCAGTATTTTACTGCTTGATAGCATGACTATTAATTAATACTTCCAACATCTCACCTTTAAGTTTGAAGAGTTCTGTCTATACTGATTGTACATAATTTAAAACTTAAGCGAACAAATGTTGTACAGCAAAATAAATAACGACAAAACAAATTGTTACAAGCAGTTTTAACCAATTGTGCTGTTTTTAAAAATGTTAGCTCCGAGCCTTTTACTTTAACCAGTGAGCTTAATCAGTAAGTTTTCAACATTAATATTAGATATAAAAAAATTTTACATGATAAGGCCTATTTAATGACCCTAACAAAATATAAATATCTTTGCAGTTTAATCGCTCTTCTTCTAATTTGCTTTTATAGCAGTGTCAGTACCGCTAGAGATCTTGAACAGATTAAAGCAGATGGGGTGTTAAGACATATCGGCGTACCCTATGCGAATTTTATTACACTATATACTGAGGGTGATCGTACTGTGGTAGGCGGGTTAGATGCCGAATTAATGCAGGGTTTTGCCAAACACTTAGGTCTTGAATATGAATTTATTACAGCGAGTTGGTCAAATGCATTTACCTTGTTAACAGGAAAAAATGCGAGTTACATTAATAATCAATTACAAAGAGGTCATATTGACCATGGAATAGAAGGTGACGTTATTGCCAATGGGGCAACCATTTTACCATGGAGATCTGAAGTTGTTGATTTTTCTTTCGACTATTTCCCATCAGCGGTATGGTTAGTGGCTAAAGCTGAATCAGACTTAATACCTATAATCCCTACAGGCATCATTAAACAAGATATCATTGCCGTTAAAAAACTGATAAAGGATCATGATGTTTTAGCGATGAAGCAAACTTGCCTCGATCCTGATTTATATAACTTATACGATACTGAAGCGAATATTATATTGCCTATTACAGATCTAAAACTGAATGAAATGATACCCGCCATTCTCAATAATGATGCAGAAAGTACATTACTTGATGTACCAGATACGTTAATCGCACTACAAAAATGGCCAGGTGAAATAAAAGTAATCGGCCCTGTTTCATACGACCAAAGAATGGCTGTCGCCTTTCGCAAAGACTCTCCACAATTGCGTGAGGCTTTCAATCAATACCTGCAGAAAATGAAAAGAAGCGGTGAATATAATCAATTAGTTAAGAAATATTACCCTTCCGTTTTTAATTTTTATCCTGACTTTTTCAAGATAAAAAATCAATGAGGATGATTATTCGCCAATGGTTAACCAGTAAAAATAGCCTATTATTCGGTAGTGTTATGTTAGCAAGTTACTTGCTATTAATTTTAACTGTAACTAACGTTGGGCAAACAAAATTACAAGAATCGCAACATAATGAACTGCATTTAAAAATACAACATTATGCCGAATTATTAAGTAATTATTTTGACCTTTCAAATCGTAGCCTCAGTTTTATTGCAAAAAACAAAACAGTAAGCACCTTTTTTGCTAATAAAAATTCAGGCATGTCAATGACCTATGGCCTAAGAGCAAGTTTGTTTAATGTCCAACAATTACTTGCCGAGCGTATACAACCAAATCAGGATAAACGTCCGCCTTACTTCTCACGTATTACATTACTAGCATTGGATGACACAATTATCGCCGACACTGCACAGCAAAGAGAATTTAATCGCGACAATATAGACCTACTAGCATTACAGTCTGAGTATCAGACATTATTAGTTAATAAGAATAAAAATGAGTTAAGTCTGCGTTTATCTACGACTGTGTATTTCCAAAATAAAGCGATTGCAGTGATGGTTGGTGAATATGATCAGTCACGTATCATTGCATTGCTCAATGCGCAACAATACCAAGGTACAGGCAGTTATATTCGATTATTAAATGAGTACGGTAGCTTATTTGTTTGGAATTCCTTAAAAAATCCAGAAGCTTTCAATCTAGGTGATGATCGTGTGCATTCTTTTCATTTAAAGAAAAAAGTAAAAAATACTCCTTTCACCCTAGAAGCTTGGGTTGAGGGTGTAGATGATAAAGACTTATTTACCTCTAAATGGTTTGTTTTATTACTCTCTTTATTGGCTATTCCAGTATTTTCTGGCTTGTATTATTTGTTTTATATTGAACGTAAAAATAGTCTGCTGCGAACACAAATCCATCATTCAACAAAACAACAAACAGCACTTTCAACGCATAATTTACAGTTAGAGAAAGAGGTTAAAAAACGAAAACTATCCGAAGAAAAGTTAGCCTATCAAGCAACACATGATTCATTAACAGGCTTACCAAATAGAAGTTATAGCCTGCAAAAATTAAATGATGCCGTCAATAATTGCCAACGTAGCCGTAAAAAAATCTTAATCATGTATATTGATTTAGATAATTTTAAACAAGTTAACGACACTTTAGGGCATGCTGCAGGCGATATCATTTTGCAGGAAACAGGTAAGCGATTAAAACTAGCACTGCGTAAAACAGATACCGTCGCTCGTTTAAGTGGTGATGAATTCATGGTGATCATTGATGAGTTGCAAGATTTAGAGCAAGCTAAAGAGCTAGCCGTTAAGGTACTACATTTATTTGATCAACCATTTCAAATGAATAAACATCTATTTCATACCTCTACCAGTATTGGCTTAGCGGTTTTTCCTGATGATGCCACAGATGCAGAAAGTTTATTAAAAAGTGCGGATATGGCTCTTTACAAAGTAAAAGATACAGGGCGAAATAACTTTAGCTTCTTTGAATCGAAGATGAATGACGATGTAAATCGTAAGGTGGCTATTAATACACGTTTACGTGCCGCACTTATAGAAAATACCTTAGAAATGTACTATCAACCACTGATTGACCTAAGCACTCAAAAAATCATTGGGGCGGAAGCATTAATGCGCTGGACAGATAGTCAACTAGGTTTTGTACCACCCGATGAGTTCATTGCTCAGGCTGAAAAAAATGATTTAATTGACCAGTTAGGTAGTTTTGCTTTAAATACCGCAGCACACCAAGCAGCGGAATGGCAACAACTTGCTCCCTTACAAATTGCTATCAATTTTTCTAGCGTACAATTCAGACATTGTGAGTCATTATTGGCAGAAATTCAGCAGGTTTTATTAACAACCGGTTTACCACCGGAAAAATTAGATGTTGAAGTAACTGAAAGTTTATTGATTAATCAAGAAGGCGAATTGTTTGATATGCTGAAATCGTTACGTGATATGGGTGTTGAACTGAGTATTGATGATTTTGGGACGGGATATTCTGCACTGAGTTATTTACAGAAATTTTCATTTACTAAGTTAAAAATCGACCGCGCTTTTATCATGAACTTAACGAATAACAAGGCGGATCAATCACTGGTTAAAGCAATCACTGCAATGGCTAAAGCACTTAATTTAAAAGTTGTTGCGGAAGGGATTGAAGATGAAAAGCAAATGCAATTTTTAACCAGTCTTAACTGTGAATTTGGGCAAGGCTATTTGTTTAGTCCACCAGTAACGGCTGAGAAGTTTGAACGTTTATTACGTGATCAAATGAATGCAGAAAGTTAGGCATTATTGTGCGAATCTAGGAAACTAACAAGTTAAGCATTTATTATAAAACCTCATATATTCACTAATAAGGCCAATATTCTATCGATAGCTTATTGGCCTTCATTGTAGATTAAAGTCACTGCTCTTTATATTAATACAAACTTACACTGATAAACACAACGAACAGCATGTTAGTTCTGTTGTTGATCTACTAATAACTCGGTTAAAGCTTGTTTGTAGGCTGCAACGGGTTGTGCACCAGATAAAGCACTACGACGATTAAAGACCACAGCAGGCACAGCAGAAATCCCTAACCGTTGCCAATATTCTTCTTGCTCTATAATCTGCTCACGCTGTGTCTCACTCTCTAGATATTGCTTCGCTTGCTCTACATCTAAACCAACTTGAGCAATCTCTTCAAGTAATGTGACACGATTAGAAACATCTTTTTTATCAGTAAAAGCAGCACTAAATAAACGTAACTTGAATTCTGTTTGCTTGCCTTGCTCATGTGCATATTCAAGCAATACGTGTGCATCACGTGTATTTACTATCTTCATTTTATCAAAAAAATTAAATGTAAAACCTGCTTCTGCGCCGCGTTGAGCAATGTTAAGACGTGACTGCTTACTTTCTTCCTCGGAAGAGCCATATTTTTCTGCAACATGCTCCCTTAAGTCTTGCCCTTCTGCAGGCATATTAGGGTTTAACTCAAACGGTTGCCATTGCAGTTCAATTTTATCTGCTATCTCTAACTCATCGATTGCTCTTTGTAAGTTTTTATAACCAATAATACACCAAGGACAAACAACATCTGAGACGACATCAATCTGAATTTTATTACTCATAACAACCTCTATATTTAGCTCATACTCAATTTCAAAATAACAATTTATAATTATACTGAGTATCTGTAGTTACCAATATAGCCAAATAAGAACGGTCGTTCAACACATTGTTATATGCTCCTATTAATTGCTAATAAATAAACAAAATAAAGCACCCACTTATAATACGATTAAGATATAAGGAAATATAAGAAGGTGAAAATATTCTAACTTTAAAAATTGCGTCGACGACTAAAGATTCATAAACTTAATTGTATTACAATAAATCCAAAACCAGCTCTATTAATCATTCTGAAATAAAGGTTTAATTGTGTCTCAGCAGTCTTATATTAAGAAAAATTTATCTCTTGCATGGCCATTAGCATTAAATGGATTACTAATGCAGTCGATGTTAATGATCGATACATTATTAATCTCCCCATTAGGGGAGCTTCCTCTTGCTGCTATGGGTATTTCAACAGCGATTATTGCGGCTATTCTTGGTATTCAAATGGCATTAGCCAATGGAACTCAATTGGTATTGAGTCGTGCAGTAGGTTCCGGTAATAGTACTTCACTATCAAGAGCATTTGTATCAGGACTGATTATTAACACTTCCATTTCAGTCATGTTTTGGGTGATTTTAACATGCTTTGATCAAACATTAATTCAAGCGATTACCAGTGACATAACCCTGCATAAAGAGATCACCAACTACTTAGATATCGCCAAATATATTGTTATATTCACAGCACTCACGCAAGTGATCATCGCACTCTTTAATGGCTTGGGTAAAACTCAGGTACCTTTTAAAGGTTACCTTATCGAACTGCCTATCAACGCATTGCTTTCGTATCTCTTTATACACGGCTATCAATTCACAAATAACCTTAGTTTAGAAGGCATGGGCGTTCAAGGTGCAGCGATTGGTAGCCTGATGGCGATCACCGTGAGGCTTATTTATCTGGCTCTGTATATGTACTTAAACAAGCAGATAACGATTACTTTACCCGTTAAAGACGTGTCAATGATACGAAATATCCGCCTGCACTTTATTGAGATATTTCCCGTTGCCGCCAATGTAATGGTGCTGGCAATGGGTATTACAGTGTATCAGTTGCTGTACTCTCAACTTGAAATCAATGCTTATGTAGCGATTACATTAATGATGCCATGGATCCGTGCGGGTACTCAGTTTATTGCCGCATGGTCACATTCAACAGCCATTACAGTAAGCCAAGCAATCGGATCAGGTAAAATGGATGATCTAGCTAAAAACGTTGATAAAAGTATTGATATTGCAGTCCTGATATCCATCCTCTGTGCCATTTTTTTTGCAGGGATCAGCTTATTCATTGCGAATATTTACCCTGATTTAGATGCCGAAACCTACCAAGCATTATCAGTAATTGCTCCTCTTTACATCTTTTTACCGATAGTTCGCGGTTACAACACAGTACATGGCAATGTGTTACGTGCATTAGGTAAAACAACCGCTGTTTTCAAAATCAATTTTACCGGTCAATGGCTTATCTCCATTCCACTCTGTGCCCTTATTATTTTTGTATTCGACGCTTCTATATTTTGGGCATTTGCAATACAGCCTTTTGAAGAGATAGTTAAAGCGATACCTTTTAGGCAACTCGCAAGAAAATCTTTAAAAGAATTTGATTTAGAAAAAGCAAAAAATTTAAGCCATGATTAAAAGTACACAGCATAAAAATAGCTTTTAAAGGAAATAAAAAAATATTAATACTTGAATTCGAGAAGCTGAAATAATCAAAAATCGATACGAATATTTGATCTCGGCATAAGTTCTGTTTTTTAGTATGTGATCAATAATACACATTTTATCATCTGTACTTCTTTTCAGATAATGACTCCCTATGATGCATAGTTAATTAATATAGTATTACAATATAACAATCATAAAAAAGGATTAGAAAATGAAAAAAACACTTATTCTTGCTGGTTCAATGTTACTTGCTTTACCTACATTAACACTCGCAGATGTTGCTAATAATGGCGTTGCAAACGCAGTACCTGCTGACAAATTTGACATGCGCAATTGGAAAATCACTATTCCTTCAGATATCAACCAAGATGGTCGAGTAGATGAAATTGAAGGTGTTGCAATGTTAAGTTATGCGCATCAAGACTTTTTCTTTTTAGACAAAGATAACAACATGGTTTTTGAAGTACAAAACCAAGCGATCACCACTAAAAATTCAAAAAATGCTCGTTCTGAATTACGTCAGATGCCTCGTGGTGCTGACTTTTCCATAGACACCTCAGACAAACTTAACCAATGGGCACTAAGCAGTCATCCACAAGCTAAAGAATATAGTGCTGTTGGCGGTACTTTAGAAGCAACAGTTAAAGTTAACCATGTCGCTGAAAATGCAAAACATCCAGAGCGTCCACCAGCCCATTCAGTTGTTGTTGGCCAAATTCATGCCAAGAAACACGACCAGTTAATCAAAGCAAAAACAGGTTTTGGTCACGGTAATGAGCCACTGAAAATTTTCTTCAAAAAATTCCCAGGGCACCAATACGGTTCTGTTTTTTGGAACTATGAACGAAACCTAGAAAAGAAAGATCCTAATCGTATGGATATTTCATTACCTGTTTGGGGCAATACTTGGGAAAACCAAGCAGAGCCGGGTAAAGCAGGCATCGCTTTAGGTGAAGAGTTTAGCTATAAAGTAAATATTGAAGGCACAATAATGCACTTAACCTTTGAGACGGCTCGTCACAAACCAGTTAGCTACGATATTGACTTAAGCAAAGGATACGATGACAAAGATCATGCCCAAGGTTATGCAGAAGATGATTTCTACTTCAAAGCAGGCGCTTATGGACAATGTAGTGTGAGTGATCAACATGCAGTTTGGGGAACAGGCTGTGAAGGTACTGGTGACTTTGCTAAAGATAAGAAAGACGGTAATTACAGTAGTGTGACATTCTCAGCACTTAAACTTAACGGTCAATAAAAAGCGAATAATATAAATTATTAAAAAGAGTCTTTTGCTTTGCAATGGACTCTTTTTTTATCTTTTGAAAATTCGCTCTATCCTTCTACTCTATGGCTCCTGATTCGGTTTATCCGTTTGCGTAATAACGGCTTCTAGTAGCTGCTCTTGTAACGTATCCTCTTCTGGTTTGTCGTCAACAGACGCACTTAAATCACTGCTATCAACCGCCTCAGAATCTTGTAATAACTCTACCATTTCAGAAGCAACTTCAGGTACAGAGTCAATAAAGGTACTCGCAACATCAACTGCATATTCAGGAATATTCTCAACTACTTGAGTCAAATAATCATTGACAGCTTCCTCAATATCTTCCGCTTGTTGTGCTTCACTTTGTTGCTCATTATCTGTGTCCATTAAGTTATTAACATAAGCTTCTGCGACAGCATTAGACGATTCAGGTAACGCCTCAGAAACGGTCAGCGCTAATTCCGCAGAATATTCAGGTGAAACATCACTTAAGCGACTATACAATTCAGTAGCCGTTTCCTGTGAAGCAGCTGCACTTCTATCGACTGGACGCATTTCATCTAATGAATCAGAAAACTCAGTCATATATTGCTCAGTCATTTCTAACAAGTCTGACGAATCTTCACCGGACATATTTTCAGCCGCTAATTCCATCACTCGAATACCATTATCTGGCATCGAATTAGCGATAGCGACAATAATATTAGTGAATTGATCTGGATGATTTGCACTTATCCAGTCAACCAATTCTTCCGCTTGTTCTGGCGATGCAGTGGTTAATGCTTCGGCAATATGAATAGCCATTTCAGGCGCAGCGGTACTGATCGCAGCATATAACTTACCAATATTGATTTCTTCAATAGTACTTAAGGCCGCTGCTAAGTTGGACGCATTATGTGGGTCTCTTAAAGCCAGCGCTTTAGCCATATTAACGGCAGCGCCGGGATTTTTAGTCGCTAAACTAACGGCGACTTCGGCTTCAGCACTTGGCTTATAGGCTGGTTCAGCATAATCGATACGTGGATCCAGTGCTGATACCGCACCTGCTGGCGTCTGCATAACAAAATGATCTTGGTCTTCTTGCGGTAAAGCAGAACGTTGTTGCATGCGGACTAATATAAAAACTAATAACGTAACCGCAACCGCAATAATAAAGGTAAATAATGCATTACTACCAAATGCGCCCATTGCGGCCGACGCTAAATAAGGCCCCAGAATACTGCCAAATGCATAAATCACTAATAACGAAGACATTGCCGCTAAAATTTGCTCTTTTAATACTTTATCGAAGGTTTCAGACATACTCATAGGATACAAACAAGCAGCAACACCAGTGATCAACGCAATTGAAAATAAGCTTAAATTGAACATATTTAATGAGAGGAATAAAGGGATACATAGCGCTGCTAAAATAATAGTTGTAACCATACCGAGCATAATTTTACGTCGGTCAAAATGATCAGAAAGGTAAGCAATAGGGAACTGTAATAGAATGGCCCCTAGTATTGCTGCTCCCATAAAAATGGATAGATTAAGATCTTTAATTCCATTATCGCTGGCAAAGATAGGCAACATATTTAATAAACCAGCGTACAGAACACCACAATAAAAACAACTCACGACCCCTAGTGGTGAAAGTTTTGCAATAGTAAGCAAAGACATCGATTCACTATCTTCAATCTTAGGCCCCTGCTGTTTACTAATCACAATTGGCGTTATCGCTAAGCTAAATAAAACCCCTGACACAACAAATAACGTCATTTGATCGATAGGTGCAATGCTTAATAAAAACTGCCCAGAGAATAGCGCACTCATTACCACCATCTGATTAATAGAGAGTATTCTGCCGCGATTTTTTTCAGTTGCACTAAAACTTAGCCAGCTATCCAACGTCGCATTGGTACAAGCGATACAGAATCCCGTTAAGATCCTCATCGCACCTAGAACAATTGGATCAGGAAACAAACCAGACACTAAAATAGCAACAGAGGTTAAACTACCGCACATCGCAAATATTCTAATATGGCCAACACGTTGTAATAACTTACGACTATAAACCGCACCCAGTAAAAATCCTACCGACAGCATTGATAAAACAAGACCAATATTACTCAGGCTAACGCCATCACTTTGCATTCGAACAGGTAACAAAATATTGCTTAACCCATAACCTGTCATTAATAAAAAACAGCTTATTAGCAATAGAAAAAAAGGTTTAATTGTCATTATCACAGAGGAATTCTCTTATTTAGCAGCGCATTGAGTGCTCCTAAATAGTCACTCACATACAGTGCATTTCAGGAGAAAGGGTATCGATGACCAATTGCTTAAACAATCGGCAAGAATGTTAAATATAAAGCAAAAAGCATTAACAAAAAAGCCCAATGTAACGCTTCAAGTATTATATTAAATCTTTCAATAATAGATCGGCTTAGTTTTGCAAAACGCTCAAACCTTTTAACCTCAAATGCATCATATGAAAATTAAAATACACACAGGGCCAATCAAAAATAGCTAATAATTTCAATGATATATTTACTTAAAAAATTTTATTCCCCAAAATATAGGCTCTCTACTCGAGCTATGCTCGAACGCTGGCTTGGGAACATGAATCAATTTGAAATAGAAGTCGCACAAAATTGCTTATTACCTTTGCAAAGGTCTAATGCAGAAGTGCTCTATTTTCAGCAGATTACTTTATTCATATTTCTTTTTTATATTCCTTTTATTTATATAAATTTATTTTTTATAACAAAATATTACAAGAAACTTTCCCTTCATCATTGTGAACTAAGACTCTCAAGAGGATGATTATTGAATGATCATTTTTTATACACACAAAAATATCATTAACGTAACTTCAACATCATCAAATTTAATACTAAGGAGTATCTAAATATGAGTCAAAGTATCGCAAGTTTTATTACTCAAACCCTTGAACAAGCTGGTGTAAAGCGAATTTGGGGTGTAACTGGCGATTCACTCAACGGAATAAGTGATAGTTTACGAAAAATGGGCTCTATCGAATGGTTAGGAACACGCCATGAAGAAGCCGCTGCTTTTGCCGCAGGTGCAGAAGCACACGTATCAGGAGAGTTGGCCGTCTGCGCAGGTTCTTGCGGTCCCGGCAACCTACATTTAATCAATGGTTTGTTTGACTGCCATCGAAATAAAGTCCCTGTATTGGCTATAGCTGCCCATATCCCCTCTTCTGAAATAGGCAGTAACTACTTTCAAGAAACACATCCCCAGGAATTATTTAAAGAATGCAGTGTTTTTTGTGAGTTAGTCTCTAATCCAGAACAAATGCCGTATTTACTCGAAACAGCTATGCGCCAAGCCATCTTGCATAATGATGTAAGCGTGCTTGTTCTACCCGGAGATATTGCGCTCAAAGCAATGCCAGAATTAACTAAAGCAAAATGGAACGTACCCAAACTAGCAACTTACACCCCTGATACAGATGATATAAAAACATTAGCAACACACCTTAATAAAAGTAAAAAGTTAACTTTATTGTGTGGTGCAGGGTGTAAAGGCTCGCATGACGAAATTATTGCTTTAGCAGAGAAACTACAAGCCCCAATAGTACATGCTATGCGCGGTAAAGAGTTTCTTGAATATGATAACCCCTATGATGTTGGAATGACTGGATTTATCGGTTTTGCATCGGGTTATCACGCAATGCAAGAAGCAGATACGTTATTAATGATCGGTACCAGCTTTCCTTATCGAGCTTTCTATCCAGAAAATGCCACTATTCTACAAATAGATAACCAACCCGCATCACTGGGACGACATGCTCAAATTGATTTTGGCGTACTAGGAGATACTAAAAATACTGTGACCTCATTACTTGAGCATATTAAAGATGGCCGCAATAGCACCCATTTAAAAAAATGTGTTAAAAATTATAAAGAGTCCCGAAAGGACCTCGATTTATTGGCTAATGGCAAAACCTCACATAACTTGATTCACCCTCAATACCTTACGCGACTACTCGATGAACAAGCTGCTGACGATACTATCTTCACCTGTGATGTGGGAACACCAACCGTTTGGGCTGCTCGTTATTTATCGATGAATGGTCAACGCCGTTTAATTGGATCATTTAATCATGGTTCAATGGCAAATGCCTTATCACAAGCAATGGGAGCACAATCCTTAGACCGTAACCGTCAAGTAATTGCAATGTGTGGCGATGGTGGTTTCTCGATGTTAATGGGTGATCTGTTATCGCTAAAACAACTCAACCTACCAATTAAAATCGTTGTTTATAATAATCGCTCATTAGGTTTTGTTGCGATGGAGATGAAAGCTAGCGGTTACTTGTCAGATGATACCGATTTAGATAATCCAAGTTTTGCAAAAATAGCACAAGCCTGTGGCCTAAAAGGGATCCATGTTAGTAATCCAGAAAAGCTACCCCAAGCAATGGCTGAAATGATGGAACACTCTGGGCCTGTAGTGCTTGAAGTTGATACTGCAAAACAAGAACTTGCCATGCCACCACAAATTAAATTTGAACAGGCAAAAGGTTTTAGCGTTTATATGATGAAAGCGTTAATTAATGGTAAAGGTAATGAAATAGTCGAACTCAGCAAAACCAATTGGTCACGTTAAATTCCTGATCAGAAAAGATAAAGCCCCTATATGCAGTGTGGAGTGATGAACTGACCCCCAATAGTTGGACATTTTAGTTAGGCGGCTTGTAAGGCCTGGATTCGATACTCTATCGGAGTCAGGCCTTTTAATTTGACCTTTATCCTTTTTTTATTGTAATACTCGATATATTCGTCGAGCTTTTCTATCAGTTCATCGGCATCTTTGAAGTTTTGCCTATGATACATTTCTGTTTTTAATAATCCAAAAAAGTTTTCAGCTACTGCATTATCTAAGCAATTCCCTTTTCTGGACATACTTTGTGTAAGCCCACAATCTGCAAGCTGTTTTTGGTATGCTTTGTGCCGATACTGCCAGCCTTGATCGCTATGTACGATGGGTTTTGAGTTCTTGCTCAAATTATCGAGAGCATCTTTCAACATATCTGTGACTAATGGTAAACGAGCATTTTTAGCGATCTTATAAGCGATTACTTCTTGGGTAAATAGGTCAACAACTGGTGACAAATAGACTCTCTGATCTTTAACCTTAAATTCAGTTACATCGGTTACCCATTTTTCATCTGGTCTTGTTGCTTTAAAGTCTCGCTTAAGAACATTAGGTGCTGTTTTCCCTACACCTCCCTTATAAGAGCTGTATTTTTTGGGTCTTACTGTCGATTTTAAGTTTAATTGCGACATCAGTCTTTGTACCGTCTTATGGTTTAGCATAACTCCTTGCCTTCTAAGCGCTAGGTGAATACGACGATAGCCATAACGGCCTTTATGCTCATGGTAAATCGTCTTAATAAGATCTAATTCAAGACTATAAGCATCCATTTTTTTGCCTGCGTTAACTTGATAATAAAACACACTCTTTGCCAAGTGAGTGGCTTGAAGGAGGTGCTTCAAAGCATGCTTATCTTTGAGAGCTAAAACAACTAACGCTTTTTCTTTATTTGACGGCGTTTTGTCTGTTCCAGCTCTTCCAACTTTTTTAAAACAGCATTCTCTGCTCGTAGATAAGCAAGCTCTTCTTTTAGTTCTTCAAGTGTCATTTCATTATTTGGCTTTGCAGGAGTATTTGGTTGTGGTTTCATAGGAGGTCTCCCGAGTGAGGAACATTCAAGTCCTCTAAGCCCAGCCTCATTATATGTTTTTAGCCATACAGAAAGAGAGCCGGGTGAAGACAAATTTAATACAGCACTAGTGTGAGTGAGCGACCAGTCATTTGTCCACATTAATTTTAATGCTTGAAGTTTTGTTTTTGCATTACAACCATGAGAAGTAGGTAAGAATGCGTTTGTCCCATGAATTGCGAAAACCGAAGTCCAATATCGAATCTGTCGAGAGGATATTGTAAATTCATTTGCTAGTTTCCTAGATGACTTACCACCTAGGCATTCTTTTGCGATGATGAGTTTTAACTCACGACTATATTTGGACATAAAAAAAGACCCTCAGTAATTGGTTGTCCAACTATTTGGGGTCAGTTCA
>NZ_WTKU01000029.1 GCF_011378715.1 Psychromonas sp. SA13A
TGCGTGTTGATGACAAATCGGCTAAATCAGTGACTGCTGCTACGATTGCTTTATTGCAACCATACAAAGGTGCGATATTTACGATCACTGCTGATAATGGTAAAGAATTTGCCTATCATGAAGTGATGACCGAATATTTAAATTGTGGTGTTTATTTTGCAGATCCTTATTGTTCGTGGCAAAGAGGTTTGAATGAAAATACGAATGGTTTGTTACGACAATATTGGCCGAAATCAACGGACTTTAAAAAAGTATCGCAATCAGAAGTTGAAGATGTAATCGTTAAATTGAATGATAGGCCAAGAAAGAAACTAAATTACAAAACGCCAGCCAAATTAATGGCTGAACATATGGTAGTTATAGCTGCTTAGTCGTTATGCACTTCAATGTTGAATCCGCCATCTAAAATCAAAAACTTAAAATCAGAAATAAGAAATCAAATATTAATCATGTGGATAGACAGAATCATTCTCTATTAACAAGAGAAAAGTACAGTGATACCCACTTTGTATATCAAGACACAATAATTTATAGACAAGAAAAGCTAATACTGAAGAACAATCAAAACCTAGAGAGCAAAAAGGCTCATCACTTTTCAGTCATGAGCCTTTTCTAGTGTTATTGAAACGAAAAAGGGCTTCTCAAATGAGAAGCCCTTTTTCTTAATGTGGCGGAGGAGGAGAGATTTGAACTCTCGGAGAGCTATTAACCCTCGCTGGTTTTCAAGACCAGTGCATTCAGCCGCTCTGCCACCCCTCCGCAGAACGAGGCGTATATTATAGAAACTGAGATAAAAGCCAAGTACTTTTTTACAATTAAAGTTCGAACGCTTAATTACCCATCAAATAGAACAAGTTTCAATCAATCACTTTATAAAAAGCAATCAATCGTTATTAATACAACTGAAACAATATTATTTATTGAAATAGTTAACATTGCTTTATCGAGGTAATTTTAAAATGACGCCTTATATATTCGAGATAAATACCAAAAGGTCGGCTCACCATCAGCATTAATAGTGAAGATGAAATAACAAGGCTAATTATTTCATTAACGTCTGCTCCTGCAATGGCTAATGTGATGATATAAATGGGCAATTGAAATGACATGAACGCTAAAGCATCGATCACTGTTTTATATAAACGAGTATTCGGTTGTGTCCATTTAAAACAGCAATCACGCCAAATTGCATAAGGCCTGGCGGTTAATACCATCATAGGTATCATGATCAAACGTGTAATAAATACTTCGCTAGGATCCATTCCTGCTATGAACAACTCAGTACAAGCGGCAATAACTGTAAAGAATATAATAGTGGCAAGAGTATCAACCATAAAACAACGCATCTTCATTATTATATTCACCTTCAATGTTAAGTGCCCTTTCAGTATTTCATCACGGGGTATATGTATTGATTCATTTTTACAGCTGTCGTTAAAAGGACTTATTTTACTCACAACAAAATACATGAGAAAAGCAGAGCACTCAACTTAGCATATAAAAATTAATGATAATTAAAAGAAGATTAGATTTTTAAGGAAGTGATTATTAAATACAGTGACAGTGGCAACAATGGAAAGTTGTAAAGATAGAAAGTGATTTATAAGGTATGGGTTATAAGGTAGTAGAAACGAAAAAGGGCTTCTCAATTGAGAAGCCCTTTTTCTTAATGTGGCGGAGGAGGAGAGATTTGAACTCTCGGAGAGCTATTAACCCTCGCTGGTTTTCAAGACCAGTGCATTCAGCCGCTCTGCCACCCCTCCGCAGAACGAGGCGTACTATATCTAGATTTAAAAAAAAGCCAAGCTTTATTTTAACATTTCTTAAAATTAGTTTTAATTTTCAACATTTGCGCACTTCAACCTTTAATTCCCCTGCAATCACCTTTACTATTCATCACTTAAGTTGAGGAAGTTTAACGAGTTATATTATTCGCTTTTATTTCAACCCTCGTTTTTCTATAAACGCCTCTTTCTCGAACATTATTATCGCTATTCACTTAAGGTTTCCAGCATGTTTCAAGACAATCCATTATTAAATCAACTTAAACAAACCATGCAGGAAAACACCCCAAAACGCACAGGGATTGTCAAAGCCTCTGACCGTGGGTTTGGTTTTTTAGAAACCGATAAAGGTAAACGCTTTTTTATTGCACCCAGTGAAATGAAAAAAGTATTACACGGTGACAAAATAACTGCCTCTATTACAGAGAATGGCGATAAGTCATCTGCACAACCTTTACAATTAAAACAAACCAACACCACAGAGTTTGTTGCTCAACTTTCTATTAAAGATAAACGTATCTCGATTAAACCTAATAATCCGTTATTACAGGGGTTCTTTAAAATTAAAGGCGCCATGCAACTTAGCAATAAAGGTTACCATGATGGTGATTGGGTGAAGGTTAAATTACTTTCTCACGCCCTTGATGGTAATGGTTTCTTAGTTGAAGTGGTTGAGAAAGTCGCTGAGCATAACGACCCATTTGCGTATCGCTTAATTGCAGTCGCTACACATCAATTACCTAATAAAGCCCCTGAATTTGATCATCCTTGGCAGGTTATCGATGCGGACCTTGAACGACAAGATTTAACAAAGATGCCTTTTTTCACTATTGACGGTGTTAACACTCAGGATATGGATGATGCATTGTACATTGAAGAAAATGAACAAGGTTGGGCACTAACCGTTGCTATCTCTGATCCTTCTGCTTACGTGCCTGAAAAGAGCGAAATGGATACGGAAGCGAAAAAACGTTCGTTTACTTTATACTTACCTAATTTTAACGTACCAATGTTACCGCGTGATTTAAGTGATAGCTTATGTTCACTGAAAGAAGGTGAAAAACGCGCGACTATCTGTTGTACCCTGCAAATTGGTAAAAGCGGTGAAATCCTAGGCGAACCTACTTTTTTTGCTGCCTGGATAAAATCTCATTATCGTCTCAATTACCATGATGTTTCGACTTATCTAGAAAACGAAACGCTAGCAGAAGGTCAATGGAAACCTAATAAAGAATTAGGGCCATTATTAAAAGTGCTTGAACAAGCGACTGAAATCCGTCATCAATGGCGTTGCGAAAATACCGTAGTGATTAAAAGCCAGCCCGATTACACTTTAAAGCTAAATAATAAAGGTGAAGTTTACGAGATTCTATGTGAACCACGCCGTACAGCGAACCGTTTAGTTGAAGAGTCAATGATTGCCGCGAATGTTTGTGCCGGTGACTTTCTTGCAAAGCATTGCCAAACGGGAGTGTTTAATGTGCATTCTGGTTTTGCTTCGGACAGATTAGAAAAAGCCGCTACTTTATTAGCGGAATATGGCATCACCGTTGAAGCTGCAACATTAGCAACGCTAGAGGGTTACATAAAGATGCGCCAAGATGTGGCGTTATTACATAATGCTTACTTAGATCATCGTTTACGCCGTTTGTTATCTTATGCAGACACAACGCCTTCCCCTGCCCCGCATTTCACTATGGGAGTCGACCATTACGCGACTTGGACATCACCGATCCGTAAATATGGAGATTTAATTAACCATCGTTTAATTAAATCAGTATTAATGCAACAAACAGCAACTGAAATTGATGCTGATATTGGTGTACACCTTAATGAAGCCCGTAAAGTACAGCGTATGGCTGAACGTGATGTGAATAATTTATTATATTGCTGCTATTTGAAAGACCAAGAGAACTCAGATTGGCGTTATAAAGCAGAAATATTTGATATCGTTAAAGCTGGTTGTCGCGTGCGTGTTCAAGAAAACGGTGCGACTTTCTTTGTACCAAGTAGCTTGCTAGGCAAATCTTCTGAAGCTAAAAAAATAGAATGTGTTCGTGAACAAGGCGTGGTTAAAGTAGCCGATCAAATTGAATTGCAATTAGGTGATGTCATTGATGTGATGCTCACGTCGGTTAAACCCGAGTCTCGTCAATTAATTGCTAAACTTGCTGAACCACTAGCTTAAACGCCTTTAATCATCTCAAAACACACTTCTAATAGTCCTCTAATCAGTTGATCTTTAAGATCAACTGATTAACGCCTTTGTTTGTTAACGACAAAAAGCGACTTTGTTAAACTCTATGGTACAATGACCCCAATTTAACATTCCAATACTAGAGATTTTTTCTTGAAGCCAATAACTCCCCACAAAGACCGCAATTTATTTTCATATCCAAAATACAAAAATAGATCTGCTAAAGCAGCTCCATTTTTACCTATGTCACGTAAAGAGATGAAACAGCTTGGCTGGGATAGTTGCGACATTATTATAGTCACAGGTGATGCTTATGTGGATCACCCTAGTTTCGGAATGGCTGTCATTGGCCGTATGCTTGAAGTACAAGGTTTCAGAGTCGGTATTATCGCTCAACCTGACTGGCATTCAAAAGATGCATTTATGGAACTAGGTAAGCCTAATTTATACTTTGGTGTGACTGCCGGTAACATGGACTCAATGATCAACCGTTATACGGCTGAAAGAAGACTAAGACATGATGATGCTTATACGCCAAATGATGAAGGCGGTAAACGTCCGGATCGTGCCGTTGCTGCTTACACACAACGTTGTAAAGAAGCTTACAAAGGTATTCCCGTTATTATTGGTGGTATTGAAGCGAGCTTACGTCGCATAGCACATTATGACTATTGGTCTGACAAAGTCCGTCAATCTGTTTTGTTCGATGCAAAAGCAGACCTATTAATTTATGGTAATGCGGAACGTCCGCTAATTGAAATTTCACACCGTATTGCACAAGGTGATGATATCAAAACCATTACCGATGTACGCGGTAGTGCTTTTCTAACTAATTCAGCCCTTCCTGGCTGGACAGGTATTGATTCACGCAGTGTTGATAAGCCAGGTAAAATAGATCCTATCTATAGCCCTTATCAAGATTTAAGTGAAAAATGTGATACGGCGAAAGATGAAAGCGATGCTGCTGATGAAGCATCTGACATCACTAAAACAGCGCAAGTTATACAAATGACCCCACATAAAGGCACGCCGCAAGAAGAGCGTGAAAAAAGATGGGAAGAGAAAGCAAAAGCTTGGTCAACGACTTATATTAATTTGCCAACTTTTGAGCAAGTGAAAGAAAATAAAATGCTGTATGCACATGCATCACGTATTTTTCACCAAGAAGTTAACCCAACCTCTGCAAAAGCATTAATGCAGAAGCATGGTAGTCGTGCTATCTGGTTAAATCCACCTGCAACCCCATTAGAAGAAAGTGAAATGGATGGTGTATTTGGTTTACCTTATGCTCGTGTTCCGCATCCAAGTTATGGCGATGCTAAAATTCCCGCTTACGATATGATAAAAACATCCATCAATATTATGCGAGGTTGTTTTGGAGGCTGTACTTTCTGTAGTATTACCGAGCATGAAGGCCGCATAATACAAAGTCGTTCGCAGGAATCAATCATCAATGAAATTGAAGACATTAAACTTAAAGTACCTGGGTTTACTGGCGTAATTTCAGACCTTGGTGGTCCAACGGCTAATATGTATAAATTACGTTGTAAGAGTGAAAAAGCCGAAGCAACTTGCCGTAAACCCTCTTGTGTATGGCCAACTATTTGTGGTCATCTCGATACTGACCATACGCCAACGATTGAGCTATATCGCGCGGCACGAAGAGTACCTGGCATTAAGAAAGTATTAATTGCATCAGGTGTTCGTTATGACTTGGCGATCCAAGATCCTGAATATGTTAAAGAACTCGCGACGCATCACGTGGGCGGATACTTGAAAATAGCGCCAGAACATACCGAAGAAGGTCCATTAAATAAAATGATGAAACCGGGTATGGGTAGCTACGATAAATTTAAAGAGCTATTTGATCATTACTCTAAATTGGCCGGTAAAAAACAATACTTGATCCCATACTTTATTTCAGCTCACCCTGGCACAACAGATATGGATATGATCAATCTAGCAATGTGGCTAAAGGAAAATGATTTTAAGTTAGATCAAGTACAAAACTTTTATCCTTCACCTTTAGCGAACGCGACGACTTTGTATCACACAGAAATTAATTCATTGCGTAATGTTAAAAGAAACAGTGAAACAGTGCCTATTCCAAAAGGAACCGTTCAACGTCGATTACATAAAGCGATACTGCGTTATCATGATCCAGATAATTGGCCAATTATTCGTGAAGCGTTAACCAAAATGGGATTAGATAAAACCTTGATTGGTAGTAAAGCAACGTGTTTAGTACCAAAAGAAACGCGTGCTGAAATTCTTAACAGAAATGCTACCAAAGCAAAAGCACCTTTAAAAGGCAATAAAGTTGCTGCAAAAAATAAAGGTAAAGTGACGAATAATAAGCGTGCGCCTAAAGCAAAATTTGGTAGTAAACCAGCAAATGGTAAGCAAGGTTTAACGCGCTTTAGTACTAACCAATTTCAAAAGTAAGCTTTGATTTTGGTATGGCGGGGTAGAAAGTAATGCTTAAGTAAAGCTTATAAATACCCTCACTATCTGCGATAAATTATCTTCGGAAAAAGCGTTAACTTTTAACTAAGTTAGCGCTTTTTTGTATCCATTATATTTATGTGATTTTCACTAAAAATTTAAAGGTTGAAGTCTTTTAAATAAACTAATTTAATCTAATTGCAGCGCGCCTGTTTGCTTCAACTTACATATTTGGTTTAAAAATGAATTAATACGATAGGGTTGAAAATGAGTGGGCATTTTATTTTCCAACGCAGGAATAGGTGCTCGATCATCACGTAGATGCTTCAATATTAAGGATAATAAAGCAGAAAGATAACGCTTAAATTCATCGCTTTGATACAGTTTATCCCAATTGATAATATATTCATTACTCACCCCTTCTATCAACTGCTCTAACTGATAGGTGTAGCGTTGAATTTCCGTATCTCCCATGCAATATTCTTTTACTAACTGCAGAAATAGATCTAAACATTCGCCACGCGGTACCAGAGTAAAAAACTCTTTTTGTTTAAGCGCGGTTTCATTACCTTTATTAGCATTAGAATTAGAATTAATGATACGAAATAGAATTTCAAACATATGCACAATAGTTCTGTCTAAAATGCGTTGCTTTGGCACTCGCTGATGTTTCATATCATCGGCAACAATTTTATAAAGCGTTAATAAATCAACCTTCTCAGCGACTTGTCGAGACAATTTATCAGCAATAGACACTGGAATACGATTGGCCAACAGCGTATTTAGTGTTGTTCTGGTGAGTGTTTCCCTTAATGCATTGTGTGCTATATCTGTACCTTCAAATGGCACATTCTTATTTGCAGACATTTTATTCCTTTAAGTGATGCAAACCTATCTTGCTGAAGCTATAACTCATAAACGGCAACCTTTAGGCCTCACTAAAGTGTAAAGCAAGACCAAACAGAGGCTATAACTTTGATCGGCCGGTAAATGAATGCGATAAGGTGGTGCTATCTACAAACTCTAGCTCTCCACCTACTGGCACGCCGTGTGCGATACGACTTACCTGAATACCATGTTTTCTGGCCATTTCTGCGATGTAATAAGCCGTTGCTTCACCTTCTACCGTAGGGTTAGTGGCTAAAATAACTTCATTAGTCTTACCCGCTTGCATCTGTTTTTCTAATAGATTCAAACCGAGCTGGTCTGGACCTATACCATCGAGTGGTGATAAGTGCCCCATTAATACAAAATACGTACCAGAGAAAAGTGCAGTTTGTTCTATCGCCACCACATCAACGGGCATTTCTACAATACAAATAGTACCGTTGTCATTGCGTTTTTGGTTGTTACAAATAGAGCAAAAATCTTCTTCGGTAAATGTACGGCACTGTTGGCAATGGCCTATCTCGGCTACCGCTCTTGCTAACATGTCACTTAACTTAAGCGCACCATTACGATTTTTATCTAATAAATGATACACCATACGCTGTGCCGACTTTGGCCCAACACTTGGTAAACATTGCAAGGCTTGCATTAACTCATCTATTAAAGGTCTACTTGACATTATCTCTTCTTCTATTTTTAAGCATTATTTAAGGTATTTTTATAAGGCACTGGGTATAAGGTTCATTTTATTAAAGTTATTCGTAACTACTCAGGCCATCGCTATTTAAGACTATTTCTTCGTTGAAAAATGCTCATTTAAACCACTAAACTGCGCTTTTTCGCCTTGAACTAAGCATAAATAGTTTAGCCCTGAGCATTGACGTTTTTATTTTGATAAAAAGCACTCAGTTTTAATGGGTGCTGAGTAGTTACAGTTATTCTACTATTGTTCTCAACATCTGATTGCAATATTTTTAGTCAAATTCAGTGACTTTTTCCAATTCATAAAATGATTCAGTAATGGTATCCAGTTTATCATCTAATAAAGCTCTAGCATCATTTAGACCCTGATTATAATAATAACTACCCACTTTTTCGGTAAAGAAATCTAACAAAAATTCAGCATCAAATTGCCCAAGATCTTGATCCAGCTCTTTTTCAAAATACTTTTGTATTTGATCTACTATTGTGGCTTTTTGTGCATTAGAAAATTTAATTTCAGCCATTTTCATTCCTCTATCAACGGGTAGATAATTTATTAATCACTTTACCTTATTTCAGCTCTGTAATTTTTATTTGCTCAATGGTCGGCTGTAAGTCTTTATATAGATTAATTGCCACCTGTTCAGCTAAGTGTAAATACGGATCAACTAGCTCAGGAAGATCACCTTTAGCTACCGTTGGCGTACCTGCATCGGTATCTTCTCGGTATCGAATATGTAATGGTAATTCACCTAAATAAGGTAAATTAAATTGTTCTGCTAATTTTCGTCCGCCACCGGTTCCAAAAATTGCTTCTTGATGGCCACATTTAACGCAGGAATAAACGCTCATGTTCTCAATTAATCCAGCGACATGTACGTCTACTTTATTAAACATGATGACCCCTTTTTGAGCATCAATTAATGCAACGTCCTGCGGGGTTGTGACTATAATTGCACTGGTAACAGGTACATTTTGCGACATTGTTAATTGAATATCGCCGGTACCCGGTGGCATATCCACAATCAAATAGTCTAATTCAGGCCAGTCCGTTTCATTCAACACTTGTTGCAAGGCTTTACTCGCCATAGGACCACGCCATACCATGGCATCTTTATCATCGATTAAAAAGCCAATGCTATTACCCACAATGCCATGAGCGCTAATTGGCGTTAATAGTTTGCCATCAGCAGAGGTCGATTTAGTTTGTTTTTTACCGATCATAGTAGGCAAAGATGGGCCATAAATATCTGCATCTAATAACCCTACTTTTGCACCATTCTTGGCCAACGAAATAGCAAGGTTAACACTGACCGTAGATTTACCCACTCCGCCTTTACCCGATGAAACGGCAATAATGTTGTTTATATTAGGATTAGTTTTGGCCACTTTTTTGTGCTCAAAGGTGGGCACTTTGTAGCTAACATTCCACACTGCAGGTTGTTTGAATAAGGTTTGTAATGAATCAGCTGTTTGTTGTTGTAAAGAAGCTAACCATTTAGGTGCATAGAAAGGTAAACGTAAATTGATTTCAGCTGAGTCTTCTTTAATAACTAATAAACGCTGCTCAATAAATTTTTTAAATATTGTTTCTTCAATTGCTTTTTCTAAACATTTTAAAACTTTTTGTTCGATAGTTTTCTTTTTAAACAGCATGATAAACCCTTAAAACTGAATTGATGAGTGAGTTTATCAAAATCATTAGATAAATCATCCTTATTAAAAATAGGCCTTAATACATACTGATACCTACTAGCTATCAAGAAACCTAGATAAGAGTGGGATTTATAATGTTTTTTGGGTAGAATTACTGGCTTAAAAAATCCGCTTAGACTTAAGGAATATCAAATAAAATGGCTAATCAAGATCGTAATATCCTTGTTACCTGCGCCCTTCCCTATGCTAATGGTCCAATCCATTTAGGGCATATGCTTGAGCACGTACAAGCTGACATCTGGGTTCGTTTCCAGCGCTTACGCGGTAATAACATTCATTTTGTTTGTGCTGATGATGCACACGGCACGGCTATCATGCTGAAAGCGCAAGAAATGGGTATCACTCCTGAGCAATTAATTGCACAAGTACAAGCTGATCATGAGAAAGATTTTGAAGGGTTTAACATCAGTTTTGATAACTACCATTCAACACATTCAGAAGAAAATAAAGCATTATCATCACAAGTTTATTTAGCATTACGTGATAACGGCTACATCACTAAAAAAGTGGTTTCGCAATTATACGACCCAGAAAAAGAGATGTTTTTACCGGATCGCTTTGTAAAAGGTACTTGCCCAAAATGTAAAGCAGAAGATCAGTACGGCGATAACTGTGATGTTTGTGGCGCTACCTATAGCCCAGCTGAAATGATTAATCCAAAATCAGTGGTTTCTAATGCAACTCCTGTGATGAAAGATACAGAAAACTTATTCTTTGATGCGCCACAATTTCAAGACATGCTTGTTGAATGGACTAAATCAGGCGCACTACAAAATGAAGTGGCTAATAAGTTAAGTGAATGGTTTGAAAGTGGCTTAAAAGCGTGGGATATCACTCGTGATGCACCTTACTTTGGCTTTGAAATCCCTGATGCACCGGGTAAATTCTTTTATGTTTGGCTAGATGCGCCGATTGGTTACATGGGTAGCTTTAAAAATCTGTGTGATCGTACCGATGGTCTTAATTTTGACGATTACTGGAAAAAAGACAGCACAGCTGAGCTTTACCATTTCATTGGTAAGGACATCATCAACTTCCACGGTTTATTCTGGCCAGCGATGTTAGAAGGTGCAGGTTTCCGTAAACCGACTGGCGTTAATGTACATGGTTATGTCAGTGTTAATGGTGAGAAAATGTCTAAATCAAAAGGCACCTTCATCAAAGCAAGTACTTATCTTGAAAACTTAGATCCTGAGTGTTTACGTTATTATTACGCTGCGAAACTAACATCTCGTGTTGATGATTTAGACTTTAACTTAGAAGACTTTGCGCAACGAGTTAACTCTGATGTGGTTAATAAGTTAGTTAACTTAGCTTCTCGTACAGCTGGCTTTATTGCTAAAAAATACGACGGTCAACTTTCTAAAGAAGTGTCTGAACCTGAGTTATACCAACAGTTTGTTGATGCCGGTGAGTCCATTTCAACGCAATTTGAAAACCGTGAATTCGCTCGCGCTATTCGTGAAATCATGGCATTGGCTGATATTGCCAATAAATACATTGATGACAAAGCACCGTGGGCATTGGCTAAAGTTGAAGGCAAAGAAGTTGAAGTGCAAGATATCTGTTCAATGGGTATTAACTTGTTCCGTGTGTTAATGACGTATTTGAAACCAATCATGCCAAAACTAACCGAGCGTAGTGAATCATTTTTAGATGAAACGTTAACTTGGGACAGCATTCAAACACCATTAGCTGGCCATAAAATTAATAAGTTTAAAGCTTTATTCCAACGCATTGATCCTAAACATGTTGAAGCTATGGTTGAATCGTCTAAAGCAAGCGCAGCTGCCGATGCAGCTGCTAAAGAAAAAGCTGCAGAAGCTACACAGGCTGCAAGTCAAAGTGAGTTAGATAAAGAACCGATTGCCGCTGAGATTGATTTTGATACTTTTGCTAAAACGGACTTACGTGTTGCTTTAATTGCTAAAGCTGAACATGTGCCTAAAGCTAATAAACTGTTAAAACTAACCTTAGACTTAGGCGGCGAAACACGTACCGTCTTTGCTGGTATTAAATCAGCTTATAACCCTGAAGATTTGGAAGGTAAATTAACAGTCATGGTGGCGAACCTTGCACCGCGTCAAATGAAATTTGGTTTGTCTGAAGGTATGGTATTAGCAGCGGGACCTGGCGGTGAAGATATTCATATTTTAAACCCAGATTCAGGTGCAAAACCTGGTCAGCGTATTATGTAGCTGCGGTGGCTCTTAGTTAATATAAAAGTGTTAATATAAAACCATTAATAATAGATCACGTTGCGCATGACTAAAGTGACTAGAAACTAAAAAGGGGCTTAATCAATTGATTAAGCCCCTTTTTTATTATGATTTTATTGATAAAAATATTTAAAGCTACTTAAAAACAAAACCGTTTACCACATTTTCTAAGTATTCTTGAGCACCAGACACAGGGGTTGGTTGAAAATCACTTTTAGCCGCATGCTCAGCTAATGCAGAGAGTGAAAGTTTACCACTTAAAATATCTTTGCCCATTTGGTCATTCCAACCAGCATAACGATTAGCGATATTTTTACCTAAAATATCATTTTCGATCATACCCGCTGCGCGCTCTAATGAAGCAGCCATTACATCCATTCCACCAATATGGCCGTGGAAAAGGTCAGCACCATCAATTGATGGACGACGAACACGTGAGTCAAAGTTGAAACCACCCGTTGTAAAGCCACCCGCTTTAAGAATTTCGTACATAACTAACGTATTCTCTTCAACACTATTTGGGAATTGGTCAGTATCCCAGCCTAGTTGAGGGTCACCTCGGTTAGCATCAACTGAGCCAAATAAACCTAATGATGTCGCTGTTGCGATTTCATGTTGGAAGCTATGGCCTGCTAACGTGGCATGATTAGCTTCGATGTTGACTTTAATCTCATTTTCAAGCCCGTACTGCTTTAAGAAACCATAAACAGTTGCCGTATCATAATCATATTGATGTTTAGTAGGCTCTTGAGGTTTTGGCTCGATTAAAATAGCACCTTTAAAACCTATTTTATGCTTATGTTCAACAACCATCTGCATCATTCGGCCCAACTGCTCACGCTCTTGGCGCAAATCAGTATTTAATAGTGTTTCGTAACCTTCTCGACCTCCCCACAATACATAGTTATCACCACCTAGGCGTTGTGTTGCACCCATTGCATTAAATATTTGAGTAGCGGCATAAGCAAACACTTCAGGGTTTGGATTGGTAGCAGCACCGTTCATATAACGTGGGTTAGAGAACGCATTTGCAGTCCCCCAAAGAAGTTTTAGGCCAGTCTCAGCTTGTTTCGCTTCTAATACATCAACCATTTCAGCAAAGTTATTTTGGTATTCTTTTAGCGAATTACCCTCTGGTGCAATATCAGTATCGTGAAAACAGTAATAGGGTACGCTTAATTTTTTAAAGAATTCAAAAGCAGCATCTGCTTTCATTTTTGCCATGTCCATTGCATTACCCGGTTTGTGCCAAGGTCTGTCAAAGGTACCGGCACCAAAAACATCTGAACCAGGCCAACAAAAGTTATGCCAGTAACAAGCGGCAAAACGTAAATGGTCTTTCATTGGTTTGCCAAGAATAATTTTTTCTGCATCGTAGTGGCGGAATGCGAGTGGATTTGTTGAGGTTGTACCTTCAAACTTTATTGGAGAAACACTTTTAAAAAATTCAGTCATAATAATGATTCCATTGGTTGATTAAGAAAGATGTTATTTAAACTCACCTCATCTTTTTCTTTTTCTGCAATTCATTCAATTATGATATTTGTTAGCTCTATTCACTGATTTAACTAACGTGGCAAACCTCACACTTATTTTTTTATTTTTTGATGATTTATGTGAATACAACCAACTATTATTAATATTATAGGTTACCAATAAGGCATATTGCTTAAACATTTTACTCAAGCAGATTTATCATACGGTACTCTTTTGGTGTCATCTCAATGTCTTTTTTAAAAACGGTATACATATATTGAAGCGATGGATATCCACATAAATCTGGAATTTCAGCAATAGCAATGGTGGTAGAATAGAGAAGTTGGCAAGCTCGTTTAAGCTTAGCATTGTGAATTTCTTGGTGTACCGAGTGCCCTCTTTCATCCTTAAAACGTGACTCTAAATTTGAACGAGAAATTCTTAAATGATCTAACACTTGATCAACTTTAATGCCGTTATAAGCGTTATTACGAATATAATGCATCGCTCTAATAACCAGAGGATCGTTAATCGCCTGAAAATCACTACTCTGGCGCTCAAAAACTTTTGAAGCAGGTATAATTATACGCGGTAACTGCGCTAGTTGATGATCAACTGATAAAGTATTATCTACTGGTGTTACTAATTTTTGATGCAGCATTTTAGCCGCAGCATATCCCATCGCTTTACACCCTTGTCCCACAGAGCTCAATGACACTCTGGTGAGATAACGTGTTAACTCTTCATTATCAATACCTATGATCGCAATCTTATCTGGCACCATTAACTCCAAGTGTTCGCATACTTGTAATAAGTGCCTTGCTCGCGCATCGGTTACCGCAATAATACCAACTGGTGTTGGTAATCTTTGTAACCAGTCAGCTAAACGGTTCATATCATATTGCCAGCTTTCTGCAGTCGTTATATTTCCTCTATAAACGGAACCTGAATAGTTTTCTCTAGTGAGCATACTTTTAAATGCTTTTTCTCTTTCAGCCGCCCATCGATTAGTAGGCCCATCGGGTAAGCTATAAAATGCAAAATGCTCTAACCCTTTATCCATTAAGTGCAGAAAAGCGGTTTCGACTAAATTTTTATTATCGGTACCGATATATGGCACATTAGGGTAGTCTTTTTCATTTTCATAGGAACCACCTACCCCTACTACCGGAATATTTAGAGTAGAAACAAGTGACTTAATGTCAGGATCATCCAAGTCTGCAATAATGCCGTCTCCAACCCAGTCTTTGATTTTAGCTAAATTTGTACAAAAATTTTCTTCAAAGAAAATATCCCAATCACATTGCGTCGCTTGTAGGTATTCACCAACCCCCTTAATAACCTGACGGTCGTAAGCTTTGTTGGCATTAAATAAAAGGGCAATTCGATAATTTTTTTTCATAACACTCTACTCAGGGAATCGATGGCACAATAAAAACATGCATTTATAACGTTCAAACAATCTCTTTAAAGTAAATATCAAGGATGTTTTTTGCATTTTAAATAAATCAAAAGTTAAAATATTCAACAATAAAAAAACAGTAAAATTAAAGTAAAACAATAAGTTAAGAATCAATCATTTTTTAACTGTAACCTAGTGTTGTACCATAGCTCTATTTAAACAGTATCATTTACTATGCAATTTGTGAGCTATCACTCAATCAACAAATCAGAGAATCGTACTATTAAAAATCATAATTGTTATCGTAAATAATAAGCATCAAAATAACGCCATTAATGGTCATTGACTTAAATAAACGGTTATATAAATTGAATTAACCCTCATTCTTTATTTGTAAAAGGAATATTACATGTTCATTGGTATCGATCTCGGTACATCTGGGGTAAAAGTAATTTTGCTCGATGTAAATGATGTTATTTTAGCAACAAAATCGGTCGCGATCTCAGTATCACGCCCTTTCCCTTTGTGGTCAGAACAAGATCCAGAATCTTGGTGGACGGCCACAGACCAAGCAATTAAAGCATTAGCCTCTGAACATGACTTATCAAAGGTACAAAGTATCGGTATTGCAGGTCAAATGCATGGAGCGACATTATTAGACAAAGACTCAAATATATTAAGGCCTGCTATTTTATGGAATGATGGGCGTTCTGAAAAAGAGTGCCTTGAAATTGAGCAATTAGTACCAAATAGTCGAGACATTACGGGCAATATTATGATGCCGGGTTTCACGGCTCCAAAATTAAAATGGATACAAAAACACGAACCGGAATGTTTTTCAAAAGTTGCAAAGGTGTTGTTACCTAAAGATTATTTAAACTTCCGATTAACAGGCGATTTTGTATCGGACATGTCCGATGCCGCCGGCACCATGTGGTTAAATGTAGGTAAAAGAGATTGGGATGAGCAATTGCTTGCGGCAACGGGTTTATCACGTGACAACATGCCTAGATTATTTGAAGGAAATCAAGTCACTGGGCATTTATCGAATGTCATTGCTCAGCGATGGGGAATGGGCAACGTTCCTGTTGTAGCTGGTGCAGGCGATAATGCAGCAGGTGCAATTGGTGTTGGTATCATCAAACCTGGACAAGCTATGTTGTCATTAGGAACTTCTGGCGTTTATTTCGCTGTTACTAATGGTTTTACACCCAACCCTGAGTCTGCATTACATAGTTTTTGTCATGCATTGCCTTCTACTTGGCACTCTATGTCAGTTATTTTAAGTGCGGCATCTTGCTTGAACTGGGTTGCTGAATTAACAGGAGCAGCCGATGTTGCAAGCCTATTAGCAGAAGTTGAGAATGATGCAAATCCAACGTCAGAAGTGATTTTTTTACCCTATTTATCAGGCGAGCGCACACCACATAATAATGCCAATGCTAAAGGTGTGTTCTTTGGCATGACACATGAAACTAAAAGAGCGGAATTAGGTAAAGCAGTGTTAGAGGGCGTGGCTTTTGCTTTGGCAGACGGTCTTGATGCTTTACATGCCACAGGTGTAGATCCTGAGGAAATATCCTTGATCGGCGGCGGAGCACAAAGTCCCTATTGGCGTCAAATGTTAGCGGATATATTTAATAGAAAACTAGCTTATCGTTCTGGTGGAGAAGTGGGTCCTGCATTAGGGGCTGCTCGCCTTGCTCATTTAGGGGTGACAAAAGATAAAACAGTATCTGAAATATGCCCTGTTCCAACATTAGTTCAAATGCACTTACCTGATAGCAGCAAACACCTCGCCTATGTCGCTAAACGAGAAAAATTTCAAAAGCTGTATGTGCAATTAAAAGATCTTTTTTAAATTAGAATAACCATAAACCAATACCCATCTTATCAACAATGCCAGTAATAGCTTACTGGCATTGTTGCATCTGAATGTTCCTTTTTAATCCCCCGTATTTGTAGAGAATTGTAGCGCAGTGCAATAGAGACGAATCAATACCAACACTCTTAAGTGATGAAATTTGCTCCTTTCACAATAACGCATTCTGCATCTCCAGAATCAGGTAATGGTTGAAATAAATCCCACAATATCTTGTGTAATGCATTTATGATTTGAATCTAAGCAAGGATTTGAGCGGCATAATTATGGTATTAATAGTCTAGGATCAGTTGCCCTTTGAATGTTATTTTCGCTGAATTAATGACTGTTTAGGGAAGGTTAAGCTTATCTGTTTTGTTATTAGGACGTCTTTATTCAACACTTATATTCGCATAATAGCTCAAAATTTATTAGGGAGAATTCATTCTAAACAGCAAAGATCCACAACAACTAAACATTTCAAGTCTTATTAATCTCTGTACTGTAATACTTTAGTTAAATATTGTAGTTAGACACTGCAATTAATCACTATAGTTAATCATTGCGCTCCAATAAATGATTGATACAAAAAAGCCCAAAGTTCAATTAGTACCTTGGGCTTGATAATAATAGTGCTTTGGTTAAATCCTAACCTCTATGCTTACTTGCACTATCCATCCAAACAGCTAATAACAATACCCCACCTTTTACTATGTATTGCCAAAAAGTAGGGACATCCATCATACTCATCCCATTATCCAGCGATGCCATGATAAAGGCGCCAATCACCGCACCGATAACAGTACCTACGCCACCAGCCATACTTGCACCACCAATAACACAAGCAGCAATTGCATCTAGCTCTGCTATATTACCTGCAGATGGAGAACCAGCACCTAAACGAGAACTCAGAATCAAAGCAGATATCGCCACTAAAAACCCATTCATTGCATAAACAGATAATTTAGTTTTTTCTACATTAATACCGGATAAACGACTCGCCTCAATATTGCCACCAATCGCATAGATTCTGCGTCCAAACCGAGATTTAGCCGCGATAAAAGAGCCCACTAAAGCAAAAAATATAAGTAATAAAACTGGTGTAGGCACACCACGATAATCATTAAGTAAAACAATTGCGACTAATACTGCCACTGCAATTAAGGTGTTTTTTGTTAATGCGCTTTGAGTACTAGGTACAGATAATTGATATTTTTTGCGTAAACCATTACGTTTTTTCTGCCATCCAAAATATCCTGCTAAACAACCTACACCGATCATTAAACTGACCATATCTGGTAAGTAACTCTGACCAATTACACTCATATCATCCGATATAGGCGCAACGGTTGTACCATCTGTGATGCCAATTAAAATACCACGAAACGCTAAGTAACCTGCTAGTGTAACAATGAAGGAAGGTACTTTTCTGTACGCAACCCACCAGCCATTCCACGCGCCTAATACAACACCAGCAAATAACGTAATAATAATAGTTAGTGGTAACGGCAAGCCAAACCATACATCTAAAATGGCGGCAATACCCCCTAATAAACCCATTAGAGAACCAACAGATAAATCAATCTCACCACTAATAATAACAAAGACCATTCCAATCGCTAAAATACCTGTAATGGCAGTTTGTCTTAACAGGTTAGAGATATTTCTCGGCGTTAAATAACTCCACTCAGTCATAATACTAAAAAATAGCATAATAAAGACAATCGCTGCGGCCATCACAACTAGCTGTATATTTACATTTTTAAACCTATCTTTAATACTTACACTTGCAGTGTTTTTAGTGTCATTTGCTTGCTTTATCATGCTACAACTCCTTCGGATAACGCACAATTCATGATTATTTCTTGGGATAAGTTCTCATTGACTAAGTTCCCTTTAATGATGCCTTCATGCATCACTAAAACACGGTCACTGATACCAAGTACTTCTGGCAGTTCTGATGAAACCATAATGATGCTCAACCCGGTTTTCACTAGCTCAAACATGAGTTTATAAATTTCATATTTAGCGCCCACGTCGATACCACGTGTTGGTTCATCTAATATTAAAATACTTGGGGTAACCATTAAAAATCTAGCCAAAATGGCTTTTTGTTGATTACCACCGGATAAACTACTAATCGGTATTTCTGTATTGGGTGTTTTTACCGTTAGTCTTTTTGCGCTATCTGCAACCTTATTTGCTTCCAAAGTATCATTTACTATTCCAGCTGATGTAAACTGATCAAGAGCAGCTAGTGACATATTTTTACCAACAGACATAATAGGTACAATACCGTTGCGTTTGCGATCTTCCGGTACCATTGCAATGCCAGCAACTAAAGCATCTCGACTACTTGCTGTTTTAATTTCTTGGCCATTTAAAAAATATTTCCCTTCGTGTTTACCTTGATAACAACCATACAAACATTCCATTAACTCTGTGCGGCCGGCACCAACTAAACCTGAAACCCCAAGGATTTCTCCTTTACGCAGTTCAAAACTGGCATTTCTTACTTTTGGTATCGCTGAATTAGCTTTATCCCATGCATTAACATTTTTAACTTCGAGAATAACCTCTCCAATATCATGCTCTTCACGTGGGAATAGTTGCTTCATTTCTCGACCAACCATCATTGTCACAATATCGTCGGTTGTCATATCCGCTGCTTCCCGTGTACCAATAGGAACACCGTCTCGAATGACACATATTTTGTCTGAAATATTCTTCACTTCGCTTAGCTTATGAGAGATATAAATACAGCTCACGCCAGAGTCTCGTAACTCGGTGACCAGATTTAATAAAATTTCTGTTTCAGATTCAGTTAAAGGAGCAGTAGGCTCATCTAACACTAATAATTTGGCATTTTTAGACAATGCCTTTGCTATTTCTACTAATTGTTGTTGACCAACACCTAAGTCACCCACTTTGGTTTCTGGGGAAACAGAGAGTCTTACTTTTTTAAGTAATATTTCGGCTTCATAATGCATTAACTCAAAATCCATAATGCCAAATTTACATAATTCAGAGCCAAGAAATAGGTTTTCAAGAATACTTAATTCTTTAACTAAAGTGAGCTCCTGATGAATAATGCCAATACCTAATTGTTCAGTGTCAGAGATATTTCTAGGTTCTAATTTTTTACCTTTATAAATAATTTCACCTTCATATGAGCCATGAGGGTAAATACCACAAAGTACTTTCATTAATGTAGACTTGCCAGAACCATTCTCTCCGCATAAAGATAAAACTTCGCCTTTATTTAAGCTGATACTGACGCCATCTAACGCTTTAACAGGACCAAAACATTTAACGATATTGTTCATTTCCAATAATGGATGCATAAAAATCACTCCTTATAAGTAGCGCTAAACTGATGCTTAGCGCTGACAAATTCTTATTGGTAAACGTCTTTTTCAGAATGGAAGCCATCTGCAACGATAGTTTCTTTAATGTTTTTAGCATCAACCGCAATTGGGCTTAATAACCATGAAGGGACATCTTTCATACCATTATTTAACTCTGCATTTTTTTCAGGTTCTTTCCCGTTACCTAAAACAACAGCAATTTCAGCCGCATGTGTTGCTAATGCAACGATAGGTTTATAAACAGTCATCGTCTGTGTACCAGCGATAATACGACGTATAGCTGCTAAATCTGCATCTTGACCTGAAATTGTAACTTTGCCTGCAAGACCTTGTGCTTCAAGTGCTTGAATTGCACCGCCTGCTGTTGCGTCATTTGATGCAACCACTACATCGATGTTGTTGTTGTTCGCAGTTAATGCATTTTCCATTATTTTTAATGCGTTTTCTGCTAACCAATAATTAACCCATTGATCACCAACAATTTCGATATCACCAGCATCGATTTTAGGTTGAAGAATGTTCATTTGTCCTTTACGGAACAGTTTTGCATTACTATCGGTTGGCGCGCCACCCATTAAGAAATAACGACCTGAAGGTTTCGCTGCAACCATCGCTGTTGCTTGCATTTCACCTACAATTTCATTATCAAATGACAAGTAAAAATCGATATCCGCATTGCTAATCAAGCGATCATAAGCAAGTACTTTGATCCCATCAATTTTAGCTTCTTTGATTACGTTAGAAAGTACCTCACCGTTTGTAGGAATAATCACTAGTACATCAACGCCTCGTGAAATCATATTTTCGATTTGAGATATTTGAGTTTGTTCGTTTCCGTTAGCAGATTGAACATAAACTTTAGCGCCTTGTTTTTCTGCAGCTGCAACAAAAATATCTCTATCTTTCTGCCAACGTTCCAATCTAAGGTCATCAATTACCATCCCTATTTTTAAAGATTTAGCAAAAATAGGAGTGCTAATTGTCATCAAAACTACGCATAGTAGGGTTATGAATTTTTTCATTATAATGTCCTTTAATAATGTAATTTTTTGTTAAGGTGTATACCCGTTACCAATCAAGATGCAAAGTTCAGCAGGTTGTGAGGTGAGTAGCTTCTAGGCAGAAAGTTGAAGATCTAACTAGTTCAATCAATACTTTCTAACAACGAAGATACTTGCCTCACAACTTGCCCTACGGGTCGTTAGTTCGAAAAGCAATTCAGCGTTGCAACATTCGATAAGGACTAGCCATTGTCATCATGTTGCGTCTTGCCTTGCTGTCCGAACTAACGACTGAATAAAGCATCTCGATTAGTAACGGGTATATTCACATTCAGTGAATGGTTAGACATTAACGTTAGAATTAAAGGAAATCTTTTCAGTAATTTCATAATCTCTTTGTCATTTTTTGTTTTTTCAATTAACTGTGATCGTAAGCATGCAAGACATTTTTCAATCAATTAAAGCGCTGAGAGACGCATCACAAAGTTAATGCTTTTACCTCTAAACTAATATTGATTGATAAAAAAGCTGAGTATATGAAACAGAATAATGTCAACGGAGAGCAAAAAGACAAACGAGAAAGAAGTTTTAAAAGGAGGCTCAAAAAGTAAAGCTTTAGGCGTTACTTTTTAATAACAGATAAGTCGAAAGTATTATTTTTCGCTATAGGATGCAGTACTACTTCGTACTAACAGTTGTGTTGGTAATATTGTATCTTGGGCTGCTTTCTCATCAAATAGCACATGCAATAGGGTTTGCATTGCTGTTTTTCCTATTTGCAACTGTGGTTGCTGTATCGTCGTTAATTGAGGCGTTGTATATTGGGCAAAAGGCAGATCATCAAAACCGATAATGGACAATTTTTCCGGTACGTTCAATCCGACTTCAAAAGCAGCACGCATCGCGCCCAATGCCATCATGTCATTAAAACAAAATAAAGCAGTCATTTTATATTGTTTATATAAACGATGAAATGCGCTGTAACCCGAGTGAAAACTAAAATCCCCACTATCAATGGCTAATTCATCGAGTTCAAGTGAAGCATTTTCTAAACTTTGTCGATAGCCATTTTTACGGGCAACACAAATCGGATTGTCCATTGGCCCTGTTATGCAAGCAATGCGCTTATGCCCAATATCCAATAAATAATCTATTGCATTTTTTGATGCCGTGTAATTATCTATTCGAACGGTTGGGACCGGGAAATTCTCAAAATATTCACAGGCCATAACAATAGGAATGTTAATCCCCTCTTTCACTTCTTCAGGGAGCTCAGACGTTAACGAAATAATGCCATCAGCTTGTTTGGTTTTAACTAAATCGATATACGCATTGGCTTGCTCTACGGCATGTACTGAATCCCCAAGCAAAACTTTATAGTCATTCTTTTTGGCAATAATTTGAATGCCTCGAACAATGTCAGCAAAAAACTGATTAGCAATATCAGGCAGAATAACGATCACCGTTTTAGATTCACAACGCCTTAAATTTCTAGCACTAACATTGGGTGAGAATCCACATTCAAGCATTGCTGATTGTACTTTTTTTCTTGTTTTTTCTGATACTTTTTCAGGATGTGTCATCGCACGGGAAACCGTTGCGGTTGATACTCCAGCAAGTTTAGCGACATCTTTTACATTTGCCATAAAAGCCCTTAGGTAGAATTTTTTAAAGGTACAAAAAACAAAAAACATTCTTTTGTTACATTAATTGTAACGGACAAATATTACCTCAAAAACCTTCATAAAGCTAAAACCAAAAAACAATAAAAATAAAGCATTGATAAATAATATATTTTTTAAATAAACCGATTCAACCTCAAATTTTACAGACTGTTTTTTGTACAAGCAATATAGTTTTCGTTACATTAATCCAACAAAAAATGTAATCGATTACATTAATAACAAGGAGTGACAACATGAAAACAATCCAAGGCCCAGCTTTGTTTTTAGCGCAATTTGTATCAGACCAAGCCCCTTTTAATAACCTAGAAAACATTGCGACTTGGGCAAGTGGTATTGGTTATAAGGGTTTACAAATACCCACTTGGGATAAACGCTTATTTGACCTTGAAAGAGCTGCAAATGATCTTGCTTACTGCCAACAAATACAAGATTTATTAGCTGGGCTTGATCTTCAAATAACTGAATTATCGACCCATGTTCAAGGTCAATTGGTTGCTGTACATCCAGCTTATGATGAAATTTTTGATAGCTTTGCACCGACCGAGTTTCATGGCGATCCGGTTGCTCGTCAAAAATGGGCTGTGGAGCAATTAATGTTTGCTGCAAAAGCCTCTAAAAACTTGGGATTAACAGCACATGCCACTTTTTCAGGATCATTGCTATGGCCTTATATATACCCCTGGCCACAACGCCCAGAAGGGTTAATTGAAACTGGCTTTAAAGCGCTAGGAGAACGCTGGTTACCTATTTTAGATGCGTTTGATCAAGCTGGTGTTGACCTTTGTTACGAAATACACCCGGGTGAAGACCTACATGACGGTATCAGTTTCGAGATGTTCTTAGATGTTGTTGATCAACATCCTCGCGCTAGTATTTTGTATGACCCAAGCCATTTTGTACTGCAACAACTTGATTACCTTTCCTTTATTGATAAATACCACGAACGAATTCGTATGTTCCATGTAAAAGATGCTGAGTTTAACCCTACAGCACAACAGGGAGTTTACGGTGGTTTCCAAAGTTGGGTTGAACGTGCTGGACGTTTTCGCTCTTTAGGAGATGGGCAAGTTGATTTCTCAGCCATTTTTTCAAAGTTAGCGCAATATAACTTCTCAGGATGGGCAGTTGTTGAATGGGAGTGTTGCTTAAAACATCCAGAGGTAGGTGCACAGCAAGGCGTTGAGTTTGTGAAAAGTAAAATGATCACTGTTACCGATAAAGCTTTTGATGACTTTGCAGGTAGTGAGCCTGATACAGAAATGAATTCACGCATTCTTGGTTTAACGCAATAAAGAAGAGGTCAACATGAAACGCTTAAAATTAGGTATGGTCGGTGGCGGCACAGGTGCATTTATTGGTGCAGTGCATCGTATTGCAGCAAGAATAGATGATCGCTTTGAGTTAGTTGCTGGTGCATTAAGTTCAAATCCAGAAACGGCCAAACAATCAGCCAAAGAATTAAATATTAAAGAAGACAGAGCTTACACGTCATACACACAGATGGTCGAGCAAGAAAGCCAAAGAGAAGATGGTATCAATGCAGTCGCCATCGTGACTCCCAATTTTTTGCACTACCCTATCGCAAAAAGTTTTTTAGCCGCAGGCATAAATGTCATTTGTGATAAACCAATGACCTGCACATTAGAAGAAGCACTGAGTTTACAGGAAATTGCACAACAAAGTGGCTGCATATTTGTATTAACTCATAACTACAGTGCTTACCCATTGGTGCGTCAAGCTAAACAGTTAGTGACTGATGGAGCGCTTGGTCCGTTACGCTTAGTACAGGTTGAATACGTCCAAGACTGGTTATCAACAGCGACTGAATTAGAAGGAAATAAACAAGCAGAATGGAGAAGCGACCCTAAACGCAATGGGCCTGGTGGTTGTTTAGGCGATATTGCGACCCATGCTTTTAATTTAGCCTCCTTTATTAGTGGTTTAAAACTGAATCAAGTAAGCGCGGATTTAAATACCTTTGTTGAGGGTAGAAAGCTAGACGATAACGTCAATGCAATGCTGCGTTTTGAAAAAAATGTAAAAGGTATGTTGTGGTCTTCACAGGTTGCACCGGGTAATGAAAATGGACTCAGAATTCGTATTTATGGCGAAAAAGCCGGTATTGAATGGGCACAGGAAAATCCAAACCAATTGTTATTTAGCCCACTTGGTGGCGCTAAACAAATAATTACCAGAGCAGGAGCCACCTATACTGGTGCTCCTCATTTAGTACGCACACCAGGTGGCCATCCAGAAGGTTATCTTGAGGGTTTTGCTAATATTTATTATGAAGCTGCAGACCTCATTCTCGCTCAGCTTGCTGGTGAAAATACCATGCAATTACAACAAGCGAGTTTACTGCCTGGCACTCAGGAAGGTGTGGAAGGTTTGCGTTTCATTGAAGCAGTTATTGCATCTTCTGAACAAGATGGAAAATGGATTGCAATGGAGCCAGTACATGAATAAAACGCTGAATGAACCCATCTTACGCCTAGAAAATATCCGTAAGTCATTTTCGGGAGTACAAGTTTTACATGGTATAGACGTGACAATTAATAGTGGCGAAGTATTGGGTATTCTTGGTGAAAATGGTGCGGGTAAATCAACGTTACTTAAAGTGATTAGTGGTTTACATCAAGCTACATCGGGTAGCGTGTACCTTGATCAAAAACAGATACATATTAAAAATCCTGCTGTTGCTAAAAAATATGGGATCGCGATGATCCCACAAGAATTTAACCTTGTTTCCACTCTCAATGTTTTTGAGAATGTATTTCTTGGACAAGAACTTAAACAAGGCCGTTTTCTTGATAAAAACAAAATGCGCGAACGTACCCAAGCATTACTTAATCAACTTGAAACCCATTTAGATCCCGACGCTTTAATTGAGACATTAAGTGTTGCTGAGAAGCAGATGGTTGAAATAGCTAAAGCCTTGGTACACGACGTGCGTATATTGATCATGGATGAACCAACCACTGTATTAACCAACCAAGAGGTGGCGGTATTATTTAGGCTAATTGACAAGCTTAAAGCGCAAGGTGTCACCATTGTATTTATTTCTCATAAGCTAAAAGAAGTGAAATTGTTGTGCGACCGATTAATGATTTTACGAGATGGGCATTTAGTTTCAATTGAGCCGGTAGCAGGCTTAAATGAGCAAGAAATGGCCTCTAAAATGGTTGGGCGAGAGCTTAATCAAATTTTTCCTGAGCATTCACAAGCCAGCACCGAAATAGCCTTGCAAGTTGAACAACTTAGTATTAACAACCTGCTTCATAATATTGAATTTAAAGTACATCGTGGTGAAATTTTAGGTTTTGCAGGTTTGATTGGAAGTGGTCGAACTGAAATGGCGGAAGCGATTATGGGCTTGCGTAAAAAAAATAGTGGTAAGGTAAAAATATTTAACCAAAATGTCACCATTCATGCCGCTAAAGACGCTGTAAAACATGGACTTGCTTACCTCAGCGAAGATAGACAAGGCAGTGGTTTAATTATGAATTTTAACCTGCCAGAAAATATTAGTTTGATTTCTTTGAAAAAATATATCAAAGGATTTATTCAACATAAAAAAACCACAGAGTCTGCCGCTCGATATAGTGAACAGTTTGCCATTAAGGCCCCTTCTTTAGATAGCGAATTACAATATCTAAGCGGTGGCAATCAGCAAAAAGTTTACCTCGCAAAATGGATGGATACAGATCCTGAAATTTTGATTTTAGATGAGCCCACTCGTGGGGTAGACATTAATACCAAAAAAGACATTTATCATTTTATCCACTCCTTAACCGAACAAGGCAAAGCCGTGATTATCATTTCATCTGAGATGGAGGAATTGATCGGACTGTCACATCGTATTTTAGTCATTCGAGAAGGAAAAATTGCCGGAGAGTTAGTAGGCAAAGAGATTGAAGAGCAAAAAATAATGTTTTTAGCCGCGGGCGTTAATGACAAAACACCTCGAATGGAACCAATATTATGAGCGAAACAACTGAATTAGGAAAAATAAAATGACCAATAAAATTGTAAGTGAAACAGCAATACAACCCTCTGCTTTATCTAGGTGGATAAAGTCAATTAGTTTAACCAGTATGGCTCCTCTAATTGCACTGATTGTTTTATTGATTCTCAGCGCCATGGTGAGTGATCATTTTTTAATTCCGCGGAACTTAACCAATGTGTTAAGACAAGTATCCTATACAGGCATCATTGCGTTGGGTATGACCTTTCTGATCATTGCCGGAGGAATTGACCTCTCTGTTGGCTCAATGTTGGCATTAGTTGGGGTGCTAGTGATTATGATCCTAAACCATCTTGGCGATGGATGGATGGCAGTGATGATTGCAATTAGTGCTGCAATGGCATTAGGTGCATTTTTTGGTGCAATTAATGGTTGGTTAACTACAAAAGGAAAAATAACCGCCTTTGTAGCCACGTTAGCAACCATGTCTATTTTCCGTTCTTTTACATTATACATCAGTGATGCCGGAGAAATGGTATCGCGAAACAATCTCTATTCAGACGTTGGAACAGGATATTTTCTTGGTTTACCCGTGCCAGTATGGGTATTTCTCATTCTAGCGATTATTGGCCATATATTACTTCGTCATACCGCCTATGGACGACACCTTTGTGCCGTCGGTTCTAATCCAAAAGTAGCCAGTTATTCTGCTATTAATGTATCAAAAGTCTATTTTTTAAGTTTTATTATTTTAGGTTTTACCGTTGGTATATCTGCAGTGATGTTGTCATCTCGCCTCAACTCTATCAGCCCCGGTGATGCGGGCCTATTTTACGAGTTAGACGCGATTGCTGCGGTCGTTATCGGTGGTACAGCACTATCCGGCGGAAAAGGCACTATTTGGGGTACGGTTATCGGCGCGATTATTTTAGGGATAATCAATAACATGCTTAACCTTTCGGGTGTTTCCCCCTACTTACAAGGTGCGGTAAAAGGCTTTGTGATCTTAATAGCCGTTTTAATGCAATACAAACGAGCACAATAAATTTACATATTTATACAACATTATAAAACACTGTTTTTTTAATAGTTCGCTTTTAAGAAATCTTTTTTAAAAGCAATTAAAAAAGCAACATACTACAAACCAAGGAGAGCTAACAATGAACTTATTTAAAAAAATGGGCAAATTAGCATTAGGTGCCATTCTATTAACCACTTTTGCCAGTCAATCAGCAATTGCAGCTAAATATAAGGTAGGTGTTTCTGTTCCATCAGCAGATCATGGATGGACGGCAGGACTACTATGGTGGGCGAATAAAGCGGTTGCAGACTTTAAAAAGTCAGATGATGATGTCGAATTCTATGTCGTTGCGGCAAGCTCTGGTTCAAAACAAGTGGGTGATGTTGAAGATTTAATGATCCGCGGTATTGATGCTTTAGTTATTCTACCACTTAATCCAGCAACGTTACAAAATGTCATTAATGAAGCTTATGACAGTGATATCTATACTGTTGTAGTTGACCGAGAACTAGAAACACCGAGCCAAAATGTATTTATTGCAGGTGATAATGCAGGCCTAGGCACAGTGAGTGGTAAATGGTTAGCTAAAGAGTTAAAAGAAAAAGGTAACATTGTGGTGATTGAAGGTATGCCTATTCCGATTAACAAGCAACGTGTAGATGCATTCGATGCAGAAATTGCTAAGCATAAAGGTATTAAAATACTTGATAGCCAAACAGCTGATTGGTCCACTCAAAAAGCATTAGCAGTAATGGAAAATTTTCTACAAAAGCATCCTAAAATTGATGCAGTATGGTGTCAAGATGACGATATGTTAAAAGGTGTTTTACAAGCAATCAAAGAATCTGGTCGTACTGATATCAAAACAGTATTAGGTGGCGCTGGTTCAAAAGATATCTACAAAATGATTAAAGACAATAACCCTGTTGTTCGTGCATCAGTTACTTACCCACCGAGCATGGTTGCTTCAGGTATTGCATTAGCGGTAGCTGGTTTGAAAAATGAGAAAGTAGGGAAAATGTATCATACGTCTCCATCTCGAGTGATCCTTGCAGCTGAGCTCGTTGATAAACATAACGTAGATGCATTTTATACGCCTGAGTCAGCTTATTAATTTACCCGCTCTAAAAGTAAAATATAGCGAGCTTAAGTAAAGATTATTTACTCGTACTATGATGCCCTCTTCTATTCAACTTGAATTTAAGGGGGCATTTTTGTATTAAAAAATGCAAATATATAATCCCCTGATATATGCGCTATGACGAAACTAGATTTTGGCATAACTAGGTCTTGGCATAAATAGATTTTGGTTAAGCTAACTTGTATATCGCTAATCCAGCGCAAGAAAAGGTTCAAAAGATCAGCAATAGAAAACATGCATGACGTAATAAAAATAGCCCCCTGCTATGTTAAAATTTCTGCTGTATCTAATAAATGGATTTGGCTTCATGAAACAAAAAATTACGGCTTATCATAAAGATCACGAAGAGCATTGGGTTGCACAGTTAGTCTGTGGCCATTTTCAACATGTTAGGCATAATCCTCCCTGGACGGTTCGATTATGGGTAACCACCACACAGGGTCGAAAATCGATGATCGGGCACCAATTAAATTGTGTCAAATGTGACAGCGGCACTGAAAAAGATCAGCGTGATTAAATCCATTAAGTAAAACAAAGAGAGGATCATACTTCCTCGATTATTTCACCGCTACAGATGCTTTTAATGATGGATTTTTAATTACTAAAAGAATGCCGCTCAAAATCATCATACTGGATATAACAAACACCAATGACACGGATTCACCAAGGAAGACAAAGCCTGCAATGGCAGCTAATACAGGCACTAATAATTGTACAACAGCTGCAACGTTATGACGTAATGACGTTAATGCTTGGTACCACAATAAATACCCTAGCGCAGAGGCAAATACACCAGATAAAACAGCATATAGCACTCCCTCTATTGTTAACTGCGTAGTCTCAATATTAATAAGTGCAAAAATGAATAGGAATGGCAAAGTACGGAAAAAATTAAAAATGGTATCAGCACTTGGGTCAGTACTTTTTTTACCTGCTAAAGTATAAAAAGCCCAGCTTATACCAGACATACACATCAATATAAATGCAATTAAAGAAGGGCTGGACATTTGTGGTGCTAATAAATAAATAAAACCAGCAACGGCTAGAATTAAACCTAATAACTCTCCACGACTTAATAGGTGCCCTTTAAATAAACGTGTTACCAACATGGTGACTTGCACTGTAGCGAATAATACTAAGGCCCCCGTTGCGGTATCTAACTGAATATAGGCGTATGAAAATGTTAGTGCATAAATAAACAACCAAATTGCATTAATCCAACTACCTGTACTTTTTTTGTTAATAACGCCCTGCTTTGCGACTTTTTTTAAATCAATAAAAAAATGCTTAACAGCAAGGAAAATAGCTAAGAAAATGCAACCAGAAAACAATCGGATCACAGTAAAGCTACCTGCATCGATTTGGTTATCACCGAGAGCTAATCGACAAAAAACGGAATTAGCAGCAAAAGCTAATAATGCTAACGTGGTTAAAACAAAAGTATTATTAAACATAACAGGCTTATTCCCATGAAATATAAAAATAAAGCCTGCGTAAAACAGGCTTTAAAAGTAGTATTTTTTATAATCGATTTGCATTAACCGATACTATTTTATTTATTAACTAAGTTAATTTAATGATGGCTAAAATACGCCGTTTAAAAAAAGATCAGCTTTAAGCGACGATAAGTGCACTCACTAAACCAATCAAACCACCAAATACACCGCCCCATACAACTAACCAACCTAAGTGTTTTTTGATCATTGCTTGAATGATCTCTTTCACTAATTGTGGCGTCAGTTCATTCAAACGCTGCTCTATTATTTTTTCTATTTTAGCTAAAATATCTTGCATCATATCTGGTTGTTCAATTTCAGTTTTTAATAGTTCGATAAATTTTTCATCGTTAGTTAAATCGATTATTGATGTTTTCATATGTTTGATAAAAGGTTCTCTTAATGGTTTCAATGCTTCTTCACCACCAAACATATCTAACATAGCACCAAATGAGGAGTCCATAATCACTTTTATTAAACCGTCATAGGTTGGGTTTAAGTCCACTTTTTCGATCACGGGTTGTAGATTGAGTTGTGCAGGCGAAAAACTACCAGCAGATAAAAAACGATCCACATTTTCTGCAGTAAAGAATTGCGTCATCATTAAACTTCTAATCCCTGACTTAAATTCTTCAAAGTGAGCGGGTACAACACCTGAACCATATAAGAATGGAACTTTTTCAAACAACATAAATATAGCAAGCCAGTTGGTTAAGGCTCCCGATAGCGCAAACAATCCCACCATAATTAATATAGCTGCAATTTCAGTTTCACCCAGTACAAACCCAAAACCTAAGATTAATGCTGCAATTAGGTTAGTGGCTAAACTCTTGTTCATCTCTGTTCCTTGTTTTAGTTATTGTTTTGGTTATTTTCATGACTGTTAATTTTAAAATTTTGTGTTTTTTAATCGGGCAATTAAATAGACTAAAGACTAATCTAAAACGGCACTTTTTACTTGAATCTAAGAGCCCATAAAATTAATTATCCATTTTTTATCGAAAAAAAATCCAGTTATAAATAACTGGATTTTATTATCATTACACATAATCACTGTAATTATTTTGAGATTTCTTCACGTAACTTTAAGCTACGAAGTGCTTTATCTAACACACCGTTAACAAATTTGTATGACTCATCGGTTGCAAAATCTTTTGCTAATTCGATCGCTTCATTTAGTACCACTTTAGGCGGCACATCAGTACGGTAAGTTAACTCAAACATCGCTAAACGTAATACGGCAATATCAACCATATCAACATCGTCAATTTTACGAGATAGGTACGGAGAAAGTTTTTCATCTAATGATTCAACTCTCTGTACAACACCCATCAACAATTCTTTAAAGTAAGGAACGTCAGCTTTTGACATATCTTGATCAACAGAGAATTGTTCAATAATTTGTGACACACCTGTTTGCGTGATTTGCCATTGATAAATAGCTTGCACAGCAAACTGACGAGCACGACGACGTTCAGCAGGTTTCATTTTCATTATCCTAATTCCGCCATCACATTAACCATTTCTAATGCGCTTAAAGCAGCTTCGCTACCTTTGTTACCCATTTTAGTTCCCGCACGCTCAATTGCTTGATCAATTGAGTCTGTTGATAAAACGCCAAATGCAACAGGAATATCGTTATCTAACGATACAGTTGCTAGGCCTTTATTACATTCGTTAACCACTAATTCAAAGTGCGGTGTACCACCACGGATAACACAACCCAATGCAACAATAGCATCAAACTTTTTAGATGTAGCAGCACGTTTAGCTACTAATGGCAGCTCAACAGCACCCGGTACTCGAATCACTGTGATGTTCTCATCAGCAACTTGACCTGTACGTTTAAGGGTATCAACTGCGCCAGCAAGTAACTGCTCATTAATAAAGCTGTTAAAGCGAGAGATTACGATTGCGATTTTAGCTTGTGGAGCGGCTAAGCCACCTTCAATTATTTTCATTTTCTACCCTTATTACAAAATTTTTGTGCATTCTAACACAGTTTATTTCTATACTGACACTGTTTATTCGGTGATGTATTCAACCACTTCTAGTCCAAATCCAGATAATGCATGGTACTTTTTCTGCGAACTAAACAAAGCCATTTTTTGCACGCCTAAATCACGTAAAATTTGCGAGCCAACACCGACGCGGCGACTTGCACCTTGTGCTTTAGCGGCAATACGTTCACCGGCATCTTCTTGTTGAATATTTTTAATTTGTTCGATCAATGATTCTGCCGTTTCTTGGTGTCCTAACATCACTAACACTCCACCATCTTTGGCTAAACGCGCCAAAGCACTATGCATTGGCCAAGTGCGAGGACTTAAACGATCAGAAAAGAAGTTATCAGCAAATGTATTTTGTAAATGAACACGCACATTAGTAATGGCATCGCTTTTTACTTCACCATTAACTAGCGCAAAATGTACTTGTTTGTCGATAGTATCTTGATAAGCGACCAAATCAAATTCACCAAATTCAGTCGGTAATTTACATTCGCTAACACGTTCAATGGTCGTTTCATTGTTGTTACGGTATTCAATTAAATCAGCAACTGTGCCAAGCTTAATATTATGTTGCTTAGCAAAAACTTCCAAGTCAGCACGACGCGCCATGCTGCCATCTTCATTTAAGATTTCAACAATCACGCCAGCAGGTTCACGCCCCGCAAGACGAGCTAAATCACAACCAGCTTCAGTATGTCCGGCACGAGTTAACACACCACCTTCTTGTGCTTTAAGCGGGAATATATGGCCAGGCATCACGATATCTGTCGGTTTTGCATCTTTACCAATAGCGGCTAATACAGTCACTGCGCGGTCTGCAGCAGAAATACCCGTTGTCACGCCTTCCGCAGCTTCAATAGAAACCGTAAAGTTAGTTGAAAATGCAGCCGTATTATCTTCTACCATTAATGGTAACTTTAATTTTTCACAACGAGCTTCTGTCAGTGTTAAACAAATCAAACCACGACCATATTTTGCCATGAAGTTAATTGCTTCAGGCGTTACTAGGTCCGCAGCCATGATCAAATCACCTTCATTTTCACGGTCTTCGTCATCCATTAGGATAACCATTTTGCCTAAGCGAATATCTTCGATGATTTCTGCAGTTGTATTTAACTTCATTTTTGTTCCTTAAACCTTATGAATTAACCCATGAACCCGCTTTTTGCTAGCAGTTCCATTGTCGACTGTTGTTTTTTATTTGTGTCAGCAGCATGTTCGCCTAATACTAAACGTTCTAGATAACGTGCAATCACATCCACTTCTAAATTAACACGACTGCCAACAGCATAATGTTGCATCGTGGTTTGACTGATAGTATGAGGGATGATGGTTAATTTAAAACTAGCGCCATCGACATCATTTGTTGTAAGACTGATCCCATCAACGGTAATCGAGCCTTTTTTAGCAATATATTTAGCCAAATCATCGGGTGCTTTGATCCAATATTCAACTGCATTGCCTAATGGAGAAATAGACGTTATTTCCCCAACCCCATCAACATGACCACTCACAATATGACCACCAAAACGGTCATTCATTTGCATGGCTTTTTCGAGGTTGACCACAAATCCGGGTTGAATATTTGCAAAGCCACTTAATCGAATAGTTTCATGCGAGACATCCGCATCAAATGAGCTTTCACCTAAACGTGTTACGGTTAAGCAAACACCATTATTGGAAATACTATCACCGAGTTTGACGTCGTTCATATCTAACTCGCCAGCATGCACGGTGATAGTCATATCTTTTTCATTATTTTTAATTGCAGTGATTTTGCCCACTGCTGCAATAATGCCTGTAAACATATTATTCTCGATGGTTAATCAGACGAATATCATCACCTATCTGCATCACAGAGTGTAATTTAAGGGTAATAATTTCGTTCATCGTGGAAAAGTTAGGTAAGTTTACTAAGTTTCTGCTTTGATCGCCCATTAATTTTGTCGCTTGATAGAGAATAAATTCATCAACCAGCTCTTTTTTGAACAATTCGCCAGCTAAAGTTGCACCAGCTTCCACCCATAGGTCATTAATTTCATATTCGTTTAACAAAATCATTAACGCATTAAGGTCGATACGTTGATGATTGTCTGCGCTGCAAATAACTTGCTCGACTTCCGCCACACAATTTTTGAATGCACTGCTATCTCGAGTTTGTAACGACACTAATAAAACTTTACCGGGTAAGTTAAATAATTTTTCTTGTAATGTACATTGGTTATTAGAATCTAAAATAATGCGTATCGGTTGGCGCAGATTAGCTTCACTCATTAATTCGCTATTAAAAGCAGGACTGGCTAAAAGCTCTTGATAACGCACATTCAAACTAGGATCATCGGCTAACACAGTATTTATACCTGTTAAAATAGCGCTTTGCTGTGCACGATAATATTGCACATCTGCTCTTGCATCTGGACCTGTAATCCATTGGCTAAGCCCATTTTTCAATGCTGTTTTACCGTCTAGACTTGACGCCATTTTTACAGTTATTCTTGGACGTTTATATTTCATTCGAGTAATAAAGCCTAAATTTAACTGCTCAGCCTCTTTGGTTAACAACCCCACATCGACTTTAATCCCCGCTTCTTGTAATAAGGCAATACCACGCCCAGCAACTTTAGGGTTAGGATCAACCATTGCAACTACAACACGTTTAACACCCGCTTTAACTAATGCTAAAGCGCATGGAGGCGTTCGTCCAAAATGCGAGCAAGGCTCTAGGGTGACATAACACGTAGCACCAATAGATTGTTGTTTGGCAATTGCTAACGCATTTACTTCAGCGTGACCAGACCCCGCTTTGTGATGCAATCCCTCACCAACGATCTTGTTCTCTTTAACAATCACACACCCTACATTTGGGTTAGGAGAAGTAGTGAATCTACCACGTTCAGCAAGTGCGATGGCACGTTGCATATATTTTTCATCAAGCTCGGTAAATAGCATTTTATTAGTACTTTTATTGATTTTAATAATTAATTCATTCATTAATCGGAACAATTAACGTGCTGTATCTTCGACAAACAGTCAATAATCTTAAGCTTTATTGGCAATGTTCATGCTTTATTTATGCTTTCATTTATTGGTATCTAATCTAGCAATTTCTTCACCAAATTCTTTAACGTCTTCAAAAGCACGATAGACCGAAGCAAAACGAATGTAAGCAACTTTATCTAAGCTTTTAAGTAAATCCATCACTAATTCGCCGACCATTTTGGAAGGTATTTCACGCTCGCCAGTTGCGCGCAATGTTGATTTTAATTTATTCACTGCACTTTCTACCGCTTCAATACTAACCGGACGCTTTTCTAGTGCGATATTTATACCCACAAGCAGTTTTTCTTCATTAAATGGTTCACGACTGCCATCTGATTTAATCAAACGCGGCATGATAAGTTCCGCTAATTCAAAAGTAGTGAATCTTTCATTACACTCATTACATAAACGACGACGACGAACTTGAGAGCCTTCAGAAACAAGACGTGAATCAATAACTTTTGTATCTTGGGCATTACAAAAAGGACAAAACATAGTGTTTTTCTCTGTTCAATAAACGACGAAATGATAATTTAACATATTTCGATCCCTATAATGATGAGAGCATTAAGCAAGCGCTCACATTAAGGCTTAAAATAGGCGCTTAAGTTAACATATTTATACTCTACGATGGCAGTTTATAAAGTATATTTTATGTTAAAAAGTGATATCTATTTGTTCTAACAGAGGTTAACGTTATGATAGATATTCATAAATTGATCATTTAGACTGTACTTTATATAAGTTTATTCATATGAATGTTAACTAGGTCTAAAATTTACATTGTTTGGTTTTAAAAAATAAGGAAGCACAATGACACAACAAAATATGATAATCGGTGGAGGATGTTTCTGGTGTGTTGAAGCAGCTTTTAATCAAGTAAAAGGTGTTACAAGTGCCATTTCAGGATATACCGGCGGCCAAAGAGAAACAGCAGATTATGAAACAGTTTGTTCAGGTGCAACGGGACATGTAGAAGTGGTTAAGGTCACTTTCGATAGTGAGCAGATTAGTTACTCACAATTATTAAACTTATTTTTTAGCGTACACGATGCAACACAGGTTAATCGTCAAGGTAATGATACCGGTACACAATACCGCTCTGCTATATTTTATTGCAATGAAGAACAGCAACAAATAGCGCAGGCATTAGTTGAGCAAATTAATGAGCAACAGTTATTTGATAAAGATATAGTAACAAGCGTAGAGCCTCTTGAGACTTTTTATGCGGCAGAAGATTATCACCAAGGATATTATTTAAAAAATCCTGAGCAAGGTTATTGTATGGCAGTGGTTGCACCTAAGTTTCAAAAATTTAAAGCGCAACATGCACAATTAATGAAAGAATCATAACTGATTAATCCAGCTGTTATTTACAGAGTCTATTTTATAAAAAAGGGTTAAATAGTTTACTCACTATTTAACCCTTTTTTGCTTTAGCATTCTGATAAAACACTTAGTTTGAAAAGAATACTTGTTTTGAAAGAATACTGGTTAAGTGTTAATTCACATCACTAGGTGCAATAATGAAACCTTGATAACCCGTTGCTTGTAACTCACTGACCCGTTCTAGCTGTTCGTAATCTTCAACTGCTGTAATGATTACATCCACACCAGAACCGAGCGCAGTGTTAATTACTGCACGCGTTAATACAAGTCGCTGTGTCAGGTCTCCTACATCCATTTCGTTACTCATATCACATGACAGTGATTGATCTAGTTTTACATAGTTTGGTTTAATATTTTGTAAGTAAGATAGTGACGCCATCTCTCTTCCATAGTGGTCAATACCAATTTGCGCTCCCACTTCTTTAATTAAATTAGCAAAGTGAATACTCTGTTCAGGGTGATTTAAAATAGCATCCTCTTGAATTTCAAAATAAAAACGACTTTGATCGGGTTGTGCTTTCAAAAATCCTTTTAACCAACTATGAAATTGCAAATCAAGCACGCTGTCATGCGTAATATTAATGGCTACTTTCTTATTACTAGACTTCATTGTAGGGTTTTCAACAATGGCTTCAATTAAAGATTTATCAAACTGGCTGCCTAGCTCTAACTGCTCTATGTAAGGCATAAATTTAGCGGCACGTATCTGTTTATCATCAATAGTAATAATACTGTAAATTTCATGATGCAAAATTTTGTCATTTGTAAATGAAACAGAAGGATGCCATTTAAATTTTAGCGATTTATTGGCAATGGCCTCTTTTAAATGAGTGTGCCATTGCGTTAATGTCATATCTTGTTTAACAACACTCTCGTACCAATGACTCACTTTTGATTCATTTAAAGCATGTTGTAACGCATTATCTGCGTTCGCTAATAATTCAGAAGCCGTTATGTCATCAGTACGAATCGCACCACCAATGGCAAATTGCTCCTCACCATCATAATTTGCATTCTGCATGGCTTCGCTAATTAAGCGAGATACTTTTTGCAAATAGACATTTAGTTGCGGTTGAGATGCTTTAGTGACTAGAAATACAAACTCTCGATTAGAGATACGAGCAATAAAGCTTGGGCATACCGCAGGTAAAGTCTGTTGCATTTCTTTGGCTAAAATTTGGATCGTATTATCTCTAACTTGATACCCAAATTGATCATAAATTGTTTCTAACCAATCTAACCTTGCGATTAATAAACCGCCATAACCGGGATCTTTAATCCAACTTGCAAGTTGTGAATTGAGATATAAACGATTGGGTAATTGCGAAACAGTATCGGTTAATTTTCCTTTTTTTAAGGTAACCACTTCTTTATCTAACTGTGAAAACACTGCTTGTAATTGACCAGACATACTATTGATCGCTAGTACAACTTCTTTAAGCTCTGTTGTTTCAGGGATTGCTAAATTAGGTTGAAATTCTCGTTTTGCAATCAGTTTAGCTTGATCTGCGACACGATGTAATGGTGCAAGAATACGTTTTAAACGAAGATTTAAAATAATTAAAGAGACAAAAAAGATAACTGCTAATGCAATTAATGTATCGCACATTACTTTCCATAATTGGCTATAACCAATCGCTGGATTTGCTTCTAAATTTAATGTTGCCAGTTGGATCCAGCCATTAGTAATAACACTCTCAGTGCTTTGTGACTCAAATAAATTTAGGTTTAAAAACCACTGTGGTACGCCTGCTACTTTAATTGGATTTTCCCATACTTGCGTTTTATTTGTTTCTAACCAAGTCAGGCTAACTTTTTTATAAAATCCACCTTCAAAAATAACATTAATCACAGTTTCAGCAGAGGCAACATCTCCTGTTTCAAGGTGTGGTTTCAACATTAATGTAAGTGCATTAGTTGTATTATTTAAGTCCGACGCTATTTGACTATCCATAAATGTTTTTGTTTGGGTAAACTGAAAATACGCCAAACTCGTTGCTACTAGTAAGAACAGCCCTAGTAATAATGAGTTGATCTGATTAAACAGTGTCATAAATAAGTTACTCCATTGATGTAACAGGTTGCTTTAATTGATTAAGTCCCATGCGATGATTTAAATCATTCCATCGTTTGAGTCTACTGGGTTTCCCTGCCACACGGCCTTGTCTTTTTTCATTGTTTAACCATAACTGTTTACCGTTAAAGCTATACACAGGGATTAAATCTTGACGCTCACTTGCTTTTTTTATACGCCCATCGATGTTATCTAAAATTAATGGTTCCGCAGTTGGATGTTTATAATAAGCCACAACCATATGGTATTGGTTAAGCGTTAAGGATTTAACCATGACGATACGTAGTTTATCGTCTGCAACTCCTACAGCCAATAAACTAAAATACTTTGCTAACGCAAAATCTTCACAGTCCCCCGCATTGGCACCTATAAACTCTACGGGTGTTGCCCAATAATTACTTTCACCCCACAGTTTTTGATCCGTTGTAAACTGTAGTTGATTAAAAAAACGGTTAGTACTAATTAATTTTTGTTGTTCATCTTTATATTGCTTATTAAGAACTTTTAACCATGCGGAACCACGCTTTGCCGCACGTTCTCCATAGTTCTTTTGCAATACAGAGATCAACTTTTTGGTATCTATATTTATCGGAATGCTTGCATATAGGTAAACACTACTCATATATACAAACAAACCAATAAAGAATATTTTTTTTAATAAACCATATTTACTATGCATTTAGTTCATAATTATTGCTCACGATGATCAACGGTATAAATAGTCCATTTCATATCTACAATATCTGCTGCACCATCTATCTCAGCAACAATACGTCTATTTTGAGCATTCACATATTCATCATTACCTTCAAACAGAAGTTGCTCAAATCCTAAACCAACCGTGCTGATTCTATTTTTATCAACGCCATATTGATTAACTAATATGTTTTTAACTGCGTCAGCACGCTTTAAAGAGAGTTGTTTATTATGTTGCGCACTACCTACAATACTGGTGTGCCCTTCAATCATCACAGTAATCGAAGAATACTCTTTCATTAAATCTGCTAATGTTTTGATTTCTGCATAATATTTACCATCAACAAATGCAGAGTCATTATCAAAATTTACCAACAGTTTCACACGTACTTTTTCAAGGTTATCTGTACTGCAACCGTCATTATTCACTTCTGCACCGAGTGCTGTAGCAGGGCATTTATCACGAGCAGATATAATGCCATCACCTTCCAGGTCCGATAAATCATAAGCTTGTACAGTAGGTTCCGGTGTCATTTCAATAATATTAGATGAACAGCCACTCACTAATATAGCGGCAGCAAATAGACTAATTATTTTCATTGTATACACCTCCTTCAAATTGTTCTTCACCTTGCCAAGTTGCAGGACGAGTCACTCGCAACGAGTCTAATAATTTCCCCATTGAATGCAATACACGATATTGAGCTATTATTTCGGAAAACTCGGCGTCTAAAAAGTCACGTCTCGCTTGATATAGTTCATTTTCGGTATCTAATAAGTCTAATAAACTACGTTGGCCTATTTTAAACTGTTCTTTATAATCAGCCTGTGTATCTTTAGAAGCAATAACGTGTAGTTTGATATATTTCTTTTGTAAATTTAATTGCTCAAATGCATCCCAAGATAAAATAAAACCTTCTTTTACTTCACGATGTGCTGTCATATTTAACGCTTTAGCTTCATTAATTCTGTAAGCCGTTTCTTTTGCATAAGCGAGGTCTTTACCGCCTGAAAACAAATTATATTTAAAACGAAGCATCGCCGTGACATCATTATTATTACCACCAACATCTCCACTAGTGTAATTACCATCAACACCATCAACGTTATCATTAAAATTAGCATCAATTTCAAATGTGACTTCAGGGTAATAGGTTGATTTAGCACTATCGTATTGTGCATGTGCAGATTGTATATCGTTGCTTGCAGCCCATACTGAGGGATGATTTTTAAACGCTATTTCGAGGCCTTCATCGCGAGTAGCGGGTAACATGCTGCGATCTGGAAAAGGAATAACAAGATTTTCTGGAGTTTGATCAATGAGACGATAAAACTTAGTTTTGCTGTCTAAATAATTGTTTTTAGCAGCAATCAAATTTGATTGTGCCTTCGCTAAACGCCCATTAATCTGAGATAAATCCGCCTTACTACTAAAACCAGATTCAGTACGTTCTTTAATTTGGTCATAAATTTCAACGTGCGACTGTAAGTTTTTTTCTGATAAAGAAACCAATTCTTCAGACTCAATAAGCTCCAAATAGACTTTAGTTATCTCTAATGCAATATCTTCAGCAATTGAATGTAAACGCCATTGTTCTGCACTCGTTGCATAACTTGTGCGATCCACTTCACTACTGGTACGAAAACCGGTAAATAAGTTTTGTTTTAAACTTAAGCCCAATTCACGTCTTGTTAAGTTCTCAGGATCATCATTTGTGTCATTTCTGGTGCTTGGACTATCGGTATACTCATAACCAATTCCACCAGTTACGTCTAAAGTCGGTAAATAACCCGCTTCCGCTTGATCCACTTGTTTCTCTGCTGCTTTAAATCGAGTGAAAGCAGCTCTAATTTCAGGATGAGTATCTAAAGTATGAGCAACTGCTTGCTCTAATGATTGACTTTGCACCGACAAAGGTAACAATGCCAAAGAACTAAAAGCGATTAATACTGCTTTATTTGCTATTCCACGTTTTAATGGTTTCATTCTCTCTCCATGAGCGTTTTTAATATTCACGTAACGCCATCTCTTTTGCTCGTAATAATGGGTTTAACATATATTCAAGTACAGTGCGTTTGCTTACCATTACGTCGACGCTTGTTAGCATTCCGGGAATAATCGGCATATCGTTCTTATCTTTACGGTTCATACTTGATTCATTGGTTCTGATTCTAACAATATAAAAACTATTACCTTCTTCATCTTGTGTAGTATCTGCACTGATATGCTCAACAACACCTTCAAGACCACCGTATCGGGTAAAATCATAGGCTGTAATTTTAACGCGTGCAGGTAACCCCACATGAATAAATGCAATATCTTTAGGAATTATTTTAGCTTCTACTAGTAATTTATCTTCTGTTGGTACTATTTCTAATAGTACTTGGCCAGGTTTAACTACACCACCTAGTGTATTGATATGCAAGGTTTTTACTGTACCAACAACGGGAGAAGTGATCAGAGCCTTAGTTACTTTATCTTTTACACCTACTTGTGCTTCTGTGATCCTAGAAAGTACACCCTGTTTTTCATTTAATTGAGCTCGAGCATCTGTACGAAATGCAAACACTAGTTCACGTCTTTTTAAGATAGACTCTTCTAAGGCAGATTGTTGCCTTGGTATTTGTGCTCGTAATGAATTAATTTCGCCATTTAAATCATTAACTGTTCGTTGTAATTTTAAGTACTCTACCTCAGGCACAATATTTTTTTCAGCTAAAGGGCGAGTTAAACGCATTTCTCTGTTTGCTAACCGTAAACTACTTCTTAATGTACTGATCTTAGATTCTATTTCTTTAATTTCTTGTTGGCGTTGTTTAATTTGTTGGGCCTGGATTGCAACTTGGTTTTCTAAGCTGTTTAAACGTCCAATATATTCATCTTGCTGGCGTTCCACTAGTGTAGCGGCAGTGGTTTGCAAATCTTCAGGAAACTGTAATATTTTTTGTTCTATTTTTATTTGTAATTTCCAATCCTTTACATTGGCTATCAAGATGCTACTTAATTCCGATCTTAAACGAATAATATCAGCTCTAAGTGCGTCAACTTCTTGAGTTTGTTGTGCCATATCTGAGCGGAATCGAGTGTCATCAATACGCGCTAAAGGCTGACCTTTAGTGACTAGCATCCCCTCTTTCACGTATAAATCTTGTAAAATACCGCCATCCAAACTTTGAATTATTTGTACTTGTGAAGAAGGAACAACCTTACCTTCTCCTCGAGTCACTCGATCTAATTTTGCATAATAAGCCCACACAAAAAAGCATACGAATAAAGCAGCTAAAGCCCACACAGTTAAGCGCTGTGCAGTTGGTGTTTGAGTTATCATCGCACCATAAACATCATCGGCCATTTCTAAATCATGTTTAGATATTTTCATGATTTAACTCCTCCAGTAGTACTAAGATTACCTGAAGCAAGCTTCTCTAAAATAATATCCTTTGCATCATTCGCGACTATTTTTCCATTCTCTAGTACAATAATCCGATCAACCAACTGTAATAGATGCATCTTATGAGTGATCAGCAACAAGCTGCGATTTTTTATGGTTTGTTTCATTGAACTAATAAACTGTTTTTCAGCACGTGCATCTAAACTTGCAGTGGGTTCATCAAGCAATAAGATTTGAGGATCATTCAAAATAGCCCGCGCTAATGCGACAGCCTGACGCTGACCTCTAGATAACGTGATCCCCCCTTCACCAACTTGTAAATCCAAACCTTCAGAAGCAAAATCCGTAAATAGTGTCACACCCGATAACTGAGCAGCACGTAATAATTGATACTCAGTAACTTGTCGAGTACCGAACAGAATATTGTCTTTAATAGTGCCATGAAAAAGAATGATATCTTGAGGTAAGTAACCTATATTGCTGCGTAAATCACTCGGATGAATTTGCCCTTGGTGCAGACCATCATAGCGAATACTACCCAACACAGGTTTATAAAGGCCTAAAATTAATTTTGCTAATGTGGTTTTCCCTGACCCATTACGCCCTATAATTGCAATTTTTTCACCTGGTTTAATGTGCAAAGAAAAAGGGTATAGAGCTGTTTTTTCAGTACTAGGATAATGGAATGATACTTGCTCACATTCAATATTCCCCTGTAACTTGTTGCGACTTACTAGGTGCCCTTTATTTTCAAACTCCCCTTCTTGCTCCATAACACTATTGATTTGACGTAAAGAACTCATCGTTTGATTATAGCGAGTCATTAACGAAGCAATTTTAGCCATCGGTCCAATCGCTCTACTAGACAACATCACCGCCGCAATAATCGCCCCCATAGAGATCAGACCTTCAGATACTCGATAAACTCCTAATACCATCACCGCAACAACAGAGATTTGTATAATGAAGCTTGATACATTAGCCACTGAATTAGTTATCACTTTTACTTTTAATTGCCACTTTGAAGTATGACCAACCATTTGTTGCCAAGTATGTTGAATAATACCTTCAGCGCCATTTGCTTTTATTGACTCCATCGAAGACAAACTTTCTACTAAATGGCCATGTCGTAGACCTGAAAATTTATTACTTTCTTCAATTGCTACTTTTAATTTACTTTGCACAATCAGGCTATAACTAATAATTAATACAGTCGCAATGACTGCGAAAATAGCCAAGTCGCCAGAAACCAACCAAATGATAAAGATAAAGAAAATAGAAAAAGGTAAATCAACTAATGCGGTAATGGTTGCTGAAGATAAAAAATCACGGATACTATCAAACTCACCCAGTTGACGAGCCATGCCACCCACACTTGAAGATCTTTTTTCTAGAGGGATACCAATTGCTTTAGCAAACAGTTTAGATGATATTTCTACATCGACTTTTTTACCTGCTACGTCAATGAGGTAGGCTCGAATTTGCTTTAATATAAGATCAAATATATAAGCGACACCTGCTCCGATGGCTAATACCCATAACGTTTCAAAAGCAAGATTAGGCACTACTTTGTCATACACATTCATCACCAATAATGGTGACAACAATGCAAATATATTAATTAAAATAGATGCAACAATCACATCTCGATAAATTGGTGCAGATTCTCGAATGCTGCTCCATAACCAATGCTTTTTAGTATCGTGAATATGAACATCAAAGTGACGATCACCATGATATTTTTGTTTAATCAGGAAAAGATAACCTACATATTCAGCTTCTAATGCAGCAATGGTTAACAGTTCTTCACCACCCGTTTCAGGAAATGAAACACGCGCTTTATCAGCGGTGATATCAATCTCATGCAATATGCAGGCTTGTTTATTTTTGAGCATTAAAATACAAGGCAGCAACATATCAGGGATAGCAGATAAGCTCCTACGATCCATTTTTGCACTCAACCCAGCTCGACTCGCGGCTTGTGGGAGTAGCTCAGGAGTAAGATGTTGATGAGTTAACGGTAAACCTGCCGCTAATGATTCTGCTGAACAGGGCGTAGAGAAATGCTCACTTAATAGAACTAAGCAATCTAATAATGGATCATGTCCAATACGAGTTGAGCTGTTTATTTCCCACTGTCCTGACTGAGGCTTTGTTTGCTTCAATGTTGACCCTTTATTATCAATAGTCATCATAACCCTCCTTAGAGAGCATTATGACGACTATTTTCATTTGCGTAATAGAAAGAATACTAACGTTTTTATAAGTAGTTATCTATTTAAAAACATGATCTTAAAAAACGTTACCTAAATAGTTAATTAAAATACACTTAAAAACCATTTAAACAAGATAACGTTAAATAAAATATCATTTAAACATAATTAATTATACATATTCCACTTAAACAATTTCATCGTCAATTGGTGTGGATGTATTTTCAATAATCGTGTCCCCAATGATCAGAGCTCCATCGTTTAACAGATTATTTATAACAATTTCTTTATCTCCTCCTGACACCTGCCCCTCAGTCTCAATACCTTCCAATTGTGTGTCTTCTAATACAATAGTCTGTGTAGGAGAGTCACCACCGTCTTGATATGTTGTAATTGTTGTATCTTTTCCGTCGAAACTAAAGTCTAAATAATCCCCAAGGGTATTTTCTGACTCTCCCTGTAATAGATCACTTAAGTCCAATTTATCTTCATTAGCATTAAAGTCTGTAATCGTATCAGTGCCATATGTATCACTAGCAGTCCAAACAAACGTATCAATTCCGGCTCCACCAGTTAAAAGATCATTACCTAAACCGCCAATTAATGTATCGTCACCTGAACCACCATCTAATTCATCTTGACCACCATCGCCACTAAGTTGATCATTACCAGCACCACCATTGAGAGTGTCTTTATTACTGCCACCGAATAGCAGATCATCTCCCTGATCACCATTCAAAGTATCGTTACCTGTATCACCGTAAAGCGTATCGTTACCAGCTCCACCATTCAGAGTATCATTTTGAGATTTACCGTATAATATATCTTCGCCATCATCCCCATTTAAAATATCTTCACCAGAAGCGCCATCCAACATATCATTACCGGCTCCGCCGTTTAATGTATCGTTACCAGAAACTCCGAATATTTCATCATTACCACTTCCACCGGTCAGCGTATTATTGTTCTCATCGCCTGTAATAATAGAATCTGCATCGGCAGTCAGTGACTCAACAGGCTCCATTACATCAGTATTAGTAACAGTAGCATCACTAATATCAGTGACTTCCTCAAGAACCCCAGTTTCAGCAGAATGAAGTACAGTGACATACGCCACACCGGCATTTGAAATAGAACCATTCTCATCTTTGATTGTATAAGTAAAAGAATCTGTCCCTGTATACCCATCGTTTGGAGTATAAACAACATCACCATTAACAATTTCAAGTGAACCATATTTAGGATCACTAAGTGTGTTAATACTAATACCTTGGCCAACATCGTTCGCTAATAAATCAAGTGTAATTGGTGTATCAATAAGCGTGTTTGGACTGTCTTCTGTATTACTAAGATTGCTTTCAATCCAAACGTTATCGCCAATCCCATTGAGGCTCATGTTTAAATCAAGGACATAATCGCCACCTTGATCCCAATAAATTATCTCAACAGAATGTAAGCCTGCAGACAATGCGATCTCTGCAATCGAGTCAACAGGTGCTGTGATAAGACTATATGTAAATACATCTTCTCCATCGATGATAAGCTGGAAACCGTCATCATGATTAACTGTAAATAGATAAATACCTGCTTCTTCAACATTTAAGTTGCCTGATACAGCTATAATTCCATCAGTAGCGGTTTCTGAAGATCCTCCGTCAATCGTAACAATAGAGTCAGCATCACTATTTAAGAAAGCAACAAGATTTGCAGGTATTCCACTATCATCTGCACCAACAGCAACACCTGAACTTTGATCAACATCGCCTGTAGATTTATAATCAAGCTTTGTAGAAATAAAGGAAATGTCAGCTGTAGGGTTATCAATAATGTACTGTTTTACCACATCTAAGGAAGAAGTATTTTGTTCCTCCAGTGCTTCATCATAACCCCAGTATTTACCAGAAAGACCTGTTTTTGGACTTGCATCATCAAATGCAACTGGTTGAGATGTAACAACAGAAGCATCACTAACAGACTCTTCATTAACGATCAAACTACTAGTCATTATTAAATTATTGGCTTCGTCAACACCATCAACACGTACTGTAGCTTTTGCTGTACCGGTTTTAGAACCATCACTAATGGTGTACTCAATATCAATTTCTTTAGAGTCGCCATCATTTAAGGTTACGCCTAACTCTTCACTAGGGGTAAAGACCAATTTGCCATCAACAAGTTTCCCAGTACCGACAATAAGGCCATCAACGGTGATATCTACAGCATCACCACCATCTATGACACTTTGCCCTGCTATCTCTGTGATAATGATTTCTTCATTATCATCGTCGAAATCGTTAGACAATAAATCGATAGCAATTGAACTGTTTTCATCAGTAAAAATAACACCTTCGGTAATAGTAGTATCTACTGCCGGTAAATAATTTGTCACATCAACGGCTTCACTTGCATCATTATAGTTAAGGTCAAGTACAACAGATTCGGTTGTTTCACTACCATCTGCTTGTGTTCTAGTAAATGTAATTTCATCTGTAACGGTTCTAGATAGCGTCATATTTTGTACTACATAGGTACCATTTGATCCGGAAGTTGTTAATTCAAAGCGATCCACCGGTGACTCTTTATCAAAGGTAAAGGTATAAGTATCTACAAAAGAACCACTTTGTCTGTAATGAGATTGTATTTCGCTTGTTCCATCTTCAAAATAAGCTGTGATGCTTACTTTAGTCGCATATTTACTAGACTCATCAAAATAACCACCTAAACCATCAAGCGTAAAGGTTACTTCGTTAATATTTTCACCTTCAATGTCTATAACAAGTGTCTCACCTTGGCTTAGTCCATTGTCATCCCCGTTACCAATACCACTACCTATATGCGTGTTTCCGTTCCATGCTGTTAATATAGTGGAATCATTTTCATCAGTAGTTTTTAACGAGGTTTTAATCGTTGCATTACCACTGATTGCAGTTACTGCTGTACCATCACTGTTAACCGTTCCCCAGTCATTCACACTAGCCACATAGTCTGAACTACCATCATCATCAAATGAACCTATACCAATATCAACAGAGTTGAGTTTAATTTCTTCTTCGTCAGGTATAAATTGCACCTCAGAATCAGAGTCATACTCTTCACCAGCGACCATATCAACCCAAACACCATCAACAGTTACCTGCAATGTTCCATATTGAGGTAATTCATCTAGACGAATCGTTGTATCGTAAGTCATTTCAGTATCGTCAACTGCCTCTGGCGCATAATCGACACCATTAATAGTGATAACAATATCCTGCACTGTACCATTCAGATTAACAGTATGAGTCTCAGTGATTGTTTCATTCGAATCTAATGCCTGAATCTCATTGTTTGTATTATCAACTTCGTAATTCCAAGTACCATCGGGATTAATGGTTAAAAGACCTAATTGAGCATTTCCAGTTGTATTAGCAAAAGTTACTGTAGGATTGAAATTTTCACTATCAGTGGTATCAACATCACTAAATGTTAATTTACCCGATACAGTCAATTTATCGTCATTAATATCCTTATCTTCAGTAACCTCACCCAGAGCAGTATCTCCAGCATCTACGTCCACATTGATGAAAGTGTCATCATTTGTACCAACAATTGCTATTTTGACTGTCGTCTGTTCACCGTTAATAGTGACAGTATAAATTTCAATAATACTTTCGTTTTCACCTAAATATTGTGCTGCTTCATTATTTAAAACATACTCCCATTGAAATTGACCAGGATTACTAGCAGTTGGATTAGGGGTTAATGTGAAATCACCAATGGAATTACTTCCACCTGTAGAACTTGTAAATTCAGAAGTTGGTTGATAGTCTTCTGGCTCTGTATAATCAGCATCACTAAATATAAAATTTCCCTGAGCACTTTGAAGAGCTACATTGTCTTCATAAACCACCCCTTGCGCTGAATTAGCGCCAGCAACTTGAATGAAGGTAGGATCATCTTGCGGCGTTATCGTTACATTGACAGTTCCTACTTCACCTTCTTCATTGGTATAAGTAAAGCTATCCGACCCGTTAAAGTCAGCATTCGGTGTGTATTTCACCGTGCCATCAGCATTAACTACTACTGAACCATTAGCGCCTTGAGTCACGCTTTCTACTGGCGAAACAGCCGCTTCAGTACCATCAACCGTATCGGTGTCATTCGCAAGCACATCAATATCAATTGCCGCATCTTCATTAGTCGTCGCGGTATCGTTAGCTACGACGGTTAAATCATTAACCGCATCCACAGTGACATTAACCGTGGCTTCCTGGCCTTCTTCGTTAGTATAAGTAAAGCTATCAGTGCCGTTAAAGTCAGCATTTGGTGTGTATTTCACCGTGCCATCGGCATTGATTGAGACTGAA
>NZ_WTKU01000003.1 GCF_011378715.1 Psychromonas sp. SA13A
TATGCTTATCGCTTTTTCTCCGGCAAGAGATGCAACAATGAAAACATATAAACAACTGACCTACGAACAACGATGCCAGATTTATGCGCTAAAGAAAATAGGCATGAGTCAAAATAAAATAGCTAAACAACTGAATGTGAATCAATCAACGCTTAGTAGGGAGCTTTCTCGCAATACAGGTAAGCGAGGTTATCGAATTAACCAGGCCCAACAAGCTGCAGTTAAAAGGCGTATTGAAGCGCGTAAAGCGATTAAAATGACATCTACTCTGATTGCATTAATAAATGTAAAACTAGGTGAAAAATGGAGTCCTGACCAAATCTCAGGATGGCTTAAGAAAGAGCATGGTACCAGTATTAGCGATGAAACTATTTACCAACATATTTGCTCCAATAAGCGGAGTGGTGGTCAATTATTCCAATATCTGCGTCGAAAAGGCAAGGCTTACCAAGCGCGCAATAAAGATAAACAAGCTGGTCGAGGTTTTATCAAGAACCGCGTCAGTATTGATGAGCGACCTAATATCGTTGATACACGTAGCCGAGTTGGTGATTGGGAAATAGATTTAGTCATTGGTAAAGGGCACAGCGGCGCATTAGTGACTATTGTTGAGCGTAAAACGCGTTTTACAGTATCGACACGTATTGATGATAAGTCAGCAAAGACTGTCACTGCGGCCACACTTGCATTATTAAAACCATTTAAAAATGCAGTATTAACCATCACCGCTGATAACGGTAAAGAGTTCGCTTATCACGAAGAGTTAACCAAAAAATTAAAGTGTGCAGTCTATTTTGCAGACCCATACTGTTCATGGCAACGTGGTTTGAATGAAAATACAAATGGTTTGTTAAGACAATATTGGCCCAAATCTACCGACTTTAAAAAAGTATCGAATTCATTAGTAAAAGAGGTAATATTGAAACTCAATGACAGACCAAGAAAGAAATTAGATTACAATACGCCAGCCAAATTAATGGCTGAACATATGGCAGCTATAGCTGCTTAGTCGTTATGCACTTCAGAGTTGAATCCGCCATCTTTAAAATGTTCGATTAAAAAGTTAATACCTCTATGGAACTTAAGCCCAGCAACATTTCTTAATGTTAATTCATCACTTGCAAACAACAGAGCATTAGCACCTCGAATATAATAACCAAATTCTTTTTTTTTTGAGGTATCAAGTTCTAAATAAAGTGGTAATGTTTTTCTTACATTCTTATCAAATAGAGTTTTTGATTTTTTAATTCTCTGGGTTCGTTCATAACTTTCTTTTACTAACTCTAAACTATGCGAAGCAGTATTATTATATGCTTTTAAAGTTTCATCTAATGAGTCAACTAATAATTTAATTGTTAATAATTCTGACGTCACTTCATCATTATTAGTTAAGGAAGTATTTTCACTACCCTCAACCTTTGCGGAATGTAGTTCTATAAATTTAGGATCACGAAGGCTTTTAGAACCCTCTGCTAAAAGTTTTAAGCCTGTTTGTAATTGAACACTTAATACTTTCATTTCGTCAGGATCATTTGACAAGAAAGAGCGCTGTGTAGCACTAGTAACCATCTCGACACCACGACTGACAGAATTACTTGCATCAGAAAAAGGAACAATTAAATTATTTTGAGTATCAAGCCTTTGATTTATTGTTGTTAACTCGTAGAGGCTAAGACCAACTAGCGAAACGATCAATATTAATTGAGATACTATTGCGAACAGGAATTTCTTTTGCATTATTTTCTATCTCTTTTATTGATTAGATCGAATTTAGTAGAGCACAATACATGTGCTCTATTTGGCCTATATTTATTACCTATTTATTGAAGTGAGTCTTTCATAAGTTGAAGGTGATGAAGTACTTCTTGTAACTCTTCTTTTATAAGAGTCAAATGTTCTTCATTCTTATCTTTTTCCCACATTTGAATAGCTATAATTGCAGTTGCTGGATGTACAACAGCACCTTTAGGGTTATGGAAATCTTCTACATCTTCATCATCAATATCAAAGTCAGTTTTGTATTTGCCTTCAGTAAATATACCGTTATCATGCCACTGCTCTTCAATACTCTCTAAAGACAAAGTCTGCATAGAATCTGCATTATCAATAATTGCCTGCATCATCTTTTGGCTTTGCGGATACTTTTCTTGGTAGGCTTTACTGAATTCAACGCCGATTGCAATTAATTTCTTATTATCAGCAATCATGGTTGGTACATCAACATCACCAGATACTACCGATTGAATAATGGACTCCGTAATTTTTTTATAATCAGTAATTTGTGCATCTAAGTTTGCTGCTGACAGATTAAAACTTAAGCACGTAAAAAATATGATTGGTACTATTCTAGATAGCGATTTAAACATTATGTTCTCCAGTTATTTTTTTATAAAATTACTTATAAAATTACTTATAAAATTCATTATTTTATGTCGAGTGATAGTGATTAGTATTTGAAAGAAAAGAATTAAATACTACTACTAAAGTAATATAGACCAAAATAAAGATAGCTAATTCTTAAAGTTATCCATAATAAGACACAAATTTAATTTTATTGAACAAAAAACTGAAGAGGTAGGCAAAAGTGGACAGTCGGGTATAAAATCGAGGACAGCCATTAACTTTGAGTATTATTCAGCCCCAAACTATCTTTTAATGTTGTAGTTTTAAATGCGCTCTAAAAAAGATAATTGTGCAGATTTCAGGACGGGAACAGGCTATATAGTCGAATTATTTACAGGATCACAATTACGATTATATAGCCTGTATTCTTATGAGTTTTATTTTGTTTCTTCTTTTTTTACTTCAGTTGCAGTGGGTTCAGCTTCTTCTGATTTAACTTCAGTTACGGTTACTTCATCTTCTTCTGTTTTAACTTCGGTTACAGTTACTTCATCTTCTTCTGTTTTAACTTCATTTACAGTTACTTCATCTTCTTCTAATTTAACTTCAGCTTCTTCTGTTTTAACTCCATTTACAGTTGCTTCATCTTCTTCCGGTTTAACTTCAGTTACCGTTGTTTCAACTTCTTCCGATTCACTACTTTCTGGCGTGACCACTTTTTCTTGATCAGTGTCCTCTGATGTTTTTAATAACGGAAAGTGAGTTGTTGCGGTGTCACCTAATAATGACTCTGATTGGCCTGCCATATGATTGTAAAGGGCTTGGTAGCTATTCGCTACTTGTCCCATTAGTTCTGCACTCTCATTAAAGTGATCATTTACTTGTGCTTTGTATTTTTCTAATTCTATTTTGTTTTTATCAAGCTCTTTTTGTTGTTCAGAAGCTTTGCTTTTCCCAAGTGTTATATGATAAATAACAAAGCCAATAAGACCACCGGCAAGAAGCGAGAAGATAAGAGGTAACAATTCATTAGATTCGTTCATATTTATTTTCCTATATTGAGATTGTTTTAGATTGTAAGCATCAAGGCTATTTAATGATGAAAGTTATGCTGTAATTGTTTCATAGTTGATTAACTATACTATAAATAGCTTCCATACAAGGTGATCAAAATGTATTAACTTTGACCAATAAATCAGTTTTTGTCTAAAACTTTTTACTCTTGGGGTTTTAAAAAATAGGTGTGGTTCGTTAGATGCCTACCAAATTTCATGTATTCAGTAATTTTTAAACTAAATGGAGCTTAGTAAGTGAAAGTAAGTTTGTTATTTATCAATATCTTGCTGTAAAATGTAATTTAATTACAGTTTGGTTTTTATTAATAAATACAGGATAGTCATGCGTACATGTGAATTTTGCAAAAAAGAACTCCCCCTTATGAAAACTCGCCGAACTTGGAAAGAGAAATATTTAAGCCATAGAAATGAATCTAAATATCAATGTGTTCACTGCAATAAAATAACATTTATAAAAACAATCTTGTAGATTTGGAGATTTCCGTACTTTGTAGCTAAAAGTAGCGAAGATTAAAGAGGCAGTGCTCACTGCCTCTTTTAAATATATTAACGTTCACTCGATGTGTTTATAGTTTACATAAATACATGCTATTTAAGCGACTTTATCTTTACTGTTATCATTAATTACCTTTTCTTCTTTATGGTGTGTTAATGATTTATTCATTTGATTAATGGATATCTTCTTCGGCTTCATGGTTTCTGGAATCTCTTTGACTAAGTTTATATTCAATAAACCATTGGAGAGATCTGCACCTGTCACTTCAACATAATCTGCTAAGTTGAATTTACGTTCGAACGCTTGATTTGGAATGCCTTGGTGCAAGTATTTACGGTCATTATCAGTGTTTTGCCTATTACCAGAAACACTTAAGACTCCTTTTTCAACTTGAATATCCAGTTCCTCTTGTGTAAATCCTGGTACCGTAAGTGAAATGGTGTATTTATTTTCACCGAGTATTTCGATGTTGTAAGGAGGGTAACCAGTTGCTTTTGTTTCTGAAGTTAATGCATTATCAATCAATGATGCTAAACGGTCAAAGCCAACGCTGTTACGATAAAGGGGAGTTAAATCAATTGTATTCATAATAAGTTCTCCTTAGAGTAAATAACCTCAGTTCTGGATAAGCAAAGCGATACAACACCGTTATTTCCGCGGATTTCTTCGTTAAACACTCTATCAATAACCAGTTATTGCTTCAATAATTAGCCTTGAACTGTCAACTGCGCAAAACTAGCGGCACTGTATAGCCAAAAAATATAGCCTTATGATTTTAAATATAATTCCACTTTTATTAACCAGATTTGAGGTTAAACAAAATAAAACAATAAGCGATGCGGTGTTTTTAACGTGTCATCGCATTACATTTATATATTTAGGGACACTAAAAATTGTTTTCAATAGTAGGAGTGTAATTTTTTTAAAATTATTTTTACCCTCTAAAGCGCTTTATTTCTAAAATGATCCTAGCATATTAATCGTTAATCGACGATTAACTATATAGAGGCTTTATGAATACAAAATGTATCGTTGTAGATAAACAACTTTTACAGGCTAATGAGCTGCAGTTAGCTAATGAACAACAACTGGCTGCTCAAGCAAAAGCACTTGCACATCCTGCACGGTTGCGAATACTGAGTATTTTGGTTGCGCTTGAGAAGTCAGGAGGATGCTTAAATAGCGACTTAGTGTCTGAACTTGGTCTGGCGCAATCAACGGTATCAGAACATTTGCGGATTCTAAAAAAAGCCGAATTTATTACTGCGGAGGCGATGCCACCAAAAATGTGTTACCGCATTAATAAAAAACAATTCGAGCTTTTTTCAACTCTATTTGCTGAGCTATATAGATAAGGTAAGTATAGATAAAGTAAGAATAGATAAACTAAGGCGGATAGTTGTGAAAAATTTTAAACCAAGTTTGAGCAATTACTTTTAACAAGGGCATCACCATGAATAAGAATATAAGCATCGATACTCCGATTGCAAAACTGAGCTTTTTAGATCGATTTTTAACACTATGGATATTTGTTGCCATGGCAATTGGTGTTGCTATCGGTTTTTTATTCCCGCAGATAGCGACATTAAACGAAGAAATGTCCGTTGGTAGCACTAATATTCCATTAGCGATCGGGCTCATTTTAATGATGTACCCGCCACTGGCAAAGGTAAATTATCGGCTGTTAGGTAAGGTTACAAAAGACAAACAAGCGATTACTTTATCATTAATAATGAACTGGTTAGTCGGACCTATTTTAATGTTTGCCTTAGCATTGACCTTTTTGGGCGATCACCCGGGGTACATGGTCGGTATTATCTTAATCGGTATTGCACGTTGTATTGCCATGGTCTTGGTGTGGAATGATATCGGCGGCGGAAATAAAGAGTATGGTGCCGCATTAGTTGCATTAAATAGTGTATTTCAAATTGTGACGTATAGCTTTATGGCATGGTTATTCATTACGGTGTTACCTCCTGTGTTTGGTTACACCGGTATGATGGTTGATATATCGATGTTGGATATTGCCCATAGCGTATTCATTTATCTTGGTGTGCCTTTTTTAGCTGGGTTTCTTGGCCGAGAGATATTAGTAAAAGTGAAAGGGGAAGATTGGTACAACAATACGTACATTCCTCGTATTTCGCCTATTACTCTGATTGCTTTGCTGTGTACGATCGTGCTGATGTTTAGTTTAAAAGGTGAAATGATTATTGAGTTACCGTTAGATGTATTGCGCATTGCTATCCCGTTAACTATCTATTTTGTCTTGATGTTTTTTATTAGCTTTTTTATTGGTAAAAAGATGGGGATTGAATACGATAAAAATGCCTCTATCGCTTATACCGCAACGGGTAATAACTTTGAATTGGCGATTGCTGTCTCGATTGCTGTATTTGGGATCAGTTCTGATCAAGCTTTTGCAGGTGTCATTGGCCCTTTAATTGAAGTGCCCGTATTAATTGCATTGGTTAATGTGGCATTACGAATGAAAAAGAATTATTAATAAAAAGAATTATTAATAAAAAGAATTACTAATAAAAAGCATTATTAATAAAAAATAACGCTAACTAACTGCTCGACTGGCACGAGCTTTAACCAATATTCTAATAGAAACTATCTTTTAGTGACCTCGTGCTAAGTGCTAAGTGCTAAGGGATAGTTTTTTCTCAAAAAATATCAATAACCTACTGATGCACCTTATCGAAAGCCAATCAAGCGAAATAGGGGGCAAGCGTTCATCACATTTATCGAAGATGCTTAATAATGGCTAGCCATTAAAATCAATTACGACTTGGCTTTTAAATATGGAGTTAGCGTTTAAAAATACTCTTTTTTATCCTGGTAAGCTTGTTTAATGTGTGCAATAAGTAGCCTTAGTTTTTCAGGTAAGTGCTTAGTGAAAGGGTAGATGGCATAAACGCCGAGTTGTCTGGGAGTAAAATCAGGCAAAATTTTAATCAATGTGCCTTTTTGTAAATCTTCATAAACACTACAACGGGGCACATAAACAATACCAAACCCAGCTAAGGCTGCTTTACGTAAGGCTTGTGCATTGTTGGTCGCTAAGCTGCCGCTAATTCGAACCGTTTCTTCAATACCTTCTTTTGTGAATCGCCAATCAAATGAACCTTGAGCTTGATAGGTATAAGCAAGGCAATTGTGTTTTTTGAGCGCATCAATGGTAGTGACTTCACCATATTTATCTGTGTAGCTTGGCGAACAGCATAGTACCCAGTTAGATTTGATTAATGGCTTGGCGATTAAACTTGAGTCTTCCAACTTACCAGTTCGAACGGCTAGGTCTAAACCTTCTTCAACGAGGTTAACGAAGTTATTTTCAAGGCGCATATCCACGCTGATGTTAGGGTATTTCTGACAAAAATCAGCAATAGCTTCGGAGAGCAGTAGTTCTCCTGAAATAGTGGGGACAGATATTTTTATATGCCCGTTTAAACCTTGGCTAAAAGCTGAAACAGAAGCAATGGCATCACTGACTTGGCCCTCTATACTTTTAGCGTGAATATAAAGATTTTCCCCCGCTTCGGTTAAGCTTAAGCGACGCGTAGTACGGTGAATAAGCTGCACTCCCAGAGAACGCTCTAATTTAGTAATTCTTTTACTTAAGGCGGGGGTTGATAAGTCTGCTTGCAGTGCTGCTTTACTGAATGATCCGGTATCTGCAACATAGGCAAAAAGTGTTAAATCTGCTGAATTCAATTTATTAGGCCGTTTTAGGAAAGAGTTTATTATTTTATGTTGTATTTATTAGAAATCAATCAAGGACTATAGTGGGTCACAAGATCCTATTCACAAAAAATTAAAAAGATAAGGAAGATCGTAATGAGATTAAAGGATTGCCATAACTTTCAAGATTTTCGTACCTTGGCGAAAAAACGTTTACCTAGCCCTATTTTTAATTACATCGACGGTGGTGCCGACGATGAAACAACCTATCGACGTAATACTGCAGCCTTTGAAGATTGTGATTTAATACCTAGTGTATTGGCCGGTGTTAAAGATGTCGATTTATCGGTCACCGTGATGGGACAAAAATTAGATATGCCTGTTTATTGTTCTCCAACGGCATTACAGCGTTTATTTCATCACCAAGGTGAACGAGCAGTCGCTGCGGCTGCAGAAAAATATGGCACTATGTTTGGTGTATCTTCGCTGGGTACGGTAAGTATGGAAGAAATTGCAAAGCAAACCAATACTCCTCAAGTCTATCAATTTTATTTCCACAAAGACCGAGCATTAAATAAAGCAATGATGGAACGTGCAAAAACCGCGGGAGTACAGGTGATGATGCTAACCGTCGATTCAATTACTGGCGGCAATCGTGAGCGTGATTTGCGTACTGGATTTTCAATTCCATTTAAATTGAACCTACGCGGCATGTTGCAGTTTGTGCTTAAACCAATGTGGGGAATTAATTATGTGACCCATGAACCTTTTAGATTACCGCAACTAGAACAGCATGTTGATATGGGCTCCGGTGCGACCTCTATTGGTGATTATTTTACTAATATGTTGGATCCTTCGATGAATTGGGATGATGTTGCTGAAATGGTTAAATTTTGGGATGGAGAGTTTTGTTTAAAAGGGATCATGAGCCGAGAAGATGCGAGAAAAGCGGTGGAGATTGGCTGTACGGGTATTGTGATTTCTAACCATGGCGGACGTCAATTAGATGGTTCTCGAAGCTCCTTCGATCAGCTTGCTGAAATAGTGGCAGAGGTCGGTGATGAAATTGATGTTATTTTTGATAGTGGTGTACAGCGTGGGACACATGTATTAAAAGCATTATCACTCGGTGCAAAGGCAGTAGGTATTGGTCGAATGTATTTATACCCGCTTGCAGCCGCTGGGCAACCTGGGGTTGAAAGGGCATTAGGATTAATGCGAGCAGAATTAGAGCGTGATATGAAATTAATGGGAAAAACCGCAGTGGATCAGCTATCCAGTGATAATTTACGTTTTCGTACTTAATCTTAATATTATAAAAAAGAGCTATATAAAAGGGCTAGAAAAATACGATAAAAAAACAGCTATAAAAAAGCCAGTTTATGAACTGGCTTCTTTTTATTTGATGGTCTTATAGCAAATTAAAATGCGTTACGGTTGGCTAAATAGTTTTCAGCAAACGCGGTAATAGAATCATGATCGTAGGGTTTTAATCCGCCAACAACCACTGTTTTAACACCTCGGCCAATTACTTTGTCACCGTCATAAATATCAAAATGTAAGAACTCATTGGCACGTTTTGATTCAACTTCAAGTTTACTTTCTGCTAATTCAACATGTAGTGGGTTTGTAAACGTTAAACAGTCCAATTCAAAGTTCATGCTGTTGTACATTACAAGTGGGCGTGCTGGATTGAACATCACTTGATGTTTTTCCATCAATGGCATTAATAATGTTGGGAAATTTTGTCCCGAAAAAACCACATAGTTTTTAATTAATGATTCAAGTAATTCTAGGTCGTGGCTAGTAGCACCACTTTTTGTTATTTCTAATACACTTTTACCCTGTGCATTTGTCACAACAATATCTTCACCTTCGGCAGCAGGAAAGTTAAGAGGAATACTATCACCGACCATATTAGTAAAAGCAAAGCTCATAGATTTACTCACACCGTACTCTTTTAAAGCCAATGAGAATAATAAATCACCAGGAACACAAAAACGTTTTGAATCAGGATCATGAATAGGATTAAAATCTTGGCATTCTTTTTTAGCAAAATGACTTGCTTGCTCTGCGCTAATCGTAATGGTGTCGTTTTGCTGGATATAATACGGATCTAATAACATTTCAGCTCTCTAATATAAAACGATAAAAGTTTATCAAGGAAAGAAAATAAGTGCCAAATACAGGCGTAACTTCACATTTTATAAAAAAAAATACTTTTAGGGAATAGTAAATGTTAACAAATATCATGCAGGAAGTTAAAAGAAAGGTTTTCATCTATAAAAATCAACATGATATTGTTAAATATTAATAAGTAAATTATTTTTATTGTCATTACATTGTCTGCTTCTGATCGTGCCTTTTAAATTTAACAAAACCCATTATCATAATGTGATCACTCCGCTATGCGACTTAACTGATTTAGCTAAGGATTTTTACTAAACCTTCTAACGAAACCTTTTAACATAAACCTCTAGCTAGAGAAGTTAAATAAACGACCTAAAAAGACAGCTTAAGCAAAAGGTAAGTGACCAGTTTTAACTAAGATAATTGTATCTTGTTCAACAAAAGGTTGGTGTTGGCTCATGTGCGGGCTGCGTATCCATGTGTGCTTAGGATAACTAGCAAATTCATCTTTAAACTCGCCTGAAAGCACCAGTATTTCTTCTCCGCCAAAATGTTTATGTGGTTGAAAATGTTCTCCGGCAGGCCACTTTACCAACGCGGTATGTTCACCTTCAAAGTCATGCAAGGGCATAACCTGTAAATTACCTATGCCTTGTAACCATTGTGTTTGATTGGTATCGATTGTGACTGATGTGAGGTCTGTACTTGCAAACTGGTTAAGCTTGACAAAAATAAGGCAACCTTGCTCACTAAAGGGGGTGTGTCGACTACCGGGTGGGTTACGAATATAGGTACCCGCCGGATTATCACCATTTTGATCTGAAAACACACCTTCTAGTACAAAAATCTCTTCGCCCTGTGGGTGAGCGTGTTCGCTAAAATATGAGCCTGCTGCATATTCTACAATACTGGTGATGTGAACTTCATCTTCTGCGCGTGCTAACGGCTTACGTCGAACGCCTGCCATTGGGCTATTGATCCAAGGTTGTTGTTCTGTGTCGATGAAGACTTTTTTTGCAAAGTCGAGGTTTATATCAGCCATGTCATACCTATTTGAAAATATTTGTTATTCGCGGGGGATCTTGAATTTTCTAAGAATCATTATACTTGGTAATCGCTGTGATGGATCAATTTAACTACTGAGGTAAGCCATCACATTTTTTATGACCTTAACTTTTTTAAACTTGTAATGCGTTAATCAAGTTAATCAAGTTAATCAATAGCACCCCAAGATATCAGATCGATTTTGAGGCTAATGCTTACTTGCAAGTTAAAGGTTATTTATAATTTGTTCTCTGTTGTCCAGTTGTTACACAACTTATTCTGCTGCAATGCATTTATTGATAGGTGGTTGTGGTTATTTCACTTGATAAAGCAGAGAGTAAATCTACCACTTTAAAGCTTGCGCTTTCCATCAAGGTTAGCTTCTTAATTGCTTCTTTTTCATTCCCTTGGTCAAAGGCTAATAATGCCGCTAAGCCATTTTTATGTACCTCCGCATGAGGGCCTTCTATTTTTTTGAATGCATCATAACTTGTATATTTCTCACTACCTTCACCTTGATAGTACCATTTACCTAAACGGCACATAGTATGATCTGCAAAGTCCTGCGCGGATTTACTCGACATACCGAGTATCACTTGATAAACCTCAAGTTTCCACACAACATGATCCATTTTAACCGTCTGGATAAACGAATCGGCCGTTGATTGCGTGATCACTGAGTACATATGCTGCGATAAGTTGACAATCTCATTGGCGGTATTTTCAATTGACGCTGTGCTGGTTGAGATATCACTACTTTTTTTGCCGACATTATTAATACCAGAAATAACGTCAGTCATATTACGGTTAACTTTTTCTATTAAGGTTGATATTTCGTTAGAGGCTGTAGAAGAGCGTTGTGCTAATGTTCGAACTTCATCGGCCACTACTGCAAAGCCCCTACCTTGCTCTCCTGCTCGCGCTGCTTCTATTGCTGCATTTAATGCCAACAAGTTAGTTTGGTCTGAAATGCCTTTAATGATATTTACAAAGTCATTAATGTCGGTAATCACTGTGTCTAGTTGGCCCACGGCCACCGAAGATTTTTCAGTATCCTGCGCTATTTGAGTCGTAGAGGTGATTGTTTCAGTGAGCATCGACATTATTTTATCAAATAATATTTGCGAAGATTGAAAGCTGTCTCGATGTTCAATTAATTCTGTTGTCGATTGTGCCAAGCTTTCTCTTATTTGGTTTACTAAATCTGAGGATTGTAACCATAATTGATTTAACTCTTCTTGGTTCTGATAGCGCTTGTTGGTTTCATACAATTTTTCTGTCAATTCGCTATTAGATCGAGTCGCTTCCTCTAGTGCATTTTGAATACTATTATTGTCTTTTTGTAAGATCTCTATTTGTGCTTTTAATTGCGTTATTTCTTTGTTCTTATTGAAATTAAATATCATGATGACCTCTAGAAGTGCCGCTTTATTGTATAATTTTTATCCGTAAGTATTGAGAGTAGACAGGCTTAACACAAACTGCAAATATCTATAAAGAGATAGATGGGTTTAATGAAAAAGGTTTGATATTACGCAATAAAATGGTCAATAAAATGGTCAATAAAATGGTCAATAAAATGGTCAATAAAATGGTCAATAAAATGGTCAATAAAATGGTCAATAAAATGGTCAATAAAATGGTCAATAAAATGGTCAATAAAATGTTCAATAAAACGAGCATTTATTACTTGAACTAAAGTGACTATTTAGAGAGTGAGTTGAGAATAAAAAACAGCTATGGATGAGGGGATCTATTAACGTATTAGCACTGAAAGTGGCGATCTGGAGTGTTACTGAGTGGCCGTTCAAAGTGATATCTAAAGGCTATATTTTAAAATCGCAGTGAATAGAGTAAGGCCTAAACAACAAACCTTACTTTAGCTTTTATTAGTTATTGGCCACTTATTACTGGTTATTCATAAGCAATTGGATCGCGTATATCATTTTTCTCAAAGGCTTGTAAACGTTCTACACAGCTACCGCATTGGCCACAGGCCTTTTCTCGTCCGTTATAACAGGTCCACGTTTTACTGTAATCTAGCCCCATTCTTAGGCCATCTTTTAAAATACCAATTTTGTCTGTTTTTAAATAAGGTGCGTGGATTTCCGTCTTTTCATAATTAGCAACTGCTGCTACATCGTTCATCTTTTCAAGAAAAATAGGGCGGCAATCAGGATAAATATCATGGTCTCCGGAATGTGCGCCGTAATAAACTTGCTCAGCCTTTAACGAAACGGCATAACCAATCGCTAATGATAATAAAATCATATTGCGATTAGGCACCACGGTATTGAGCATATTGCTTTCTTCGTAATCACCTTGCGCAACGTCTATCGTGTTATCAGTTAATGATGACCCACCTATGATTTGATTAATTGAAGTAATATCAATAACCTTGTGCTGCACACCCAGCTCTTGGCAGACCTGTCGAGCAATTTCTACTTCTTTTACATGACGCTGACCATAATCAAAGGTCAATGCGTAAGGGGTTAACCCTTCTTCAATGGCTTTGTGTAAAACAGTGTATGAGTCCATTCCACCTGAATATATAACCACGACTTTTTTGCTCATAGCACTTATTTTCCTATTGGTATTGTTTGATAGCGATGCAACTTCTTTAACACTGAAACACGGTAGCTGCATAATGCGCTATTTATGTTGCTGGCTTTACATCTTGCGATATCACGAGTATAAAAACAGCCCACAAAAAGAGTGAGCAAGATCAAATAAGGTATTTTACGTCAATGACACAAAACTATAAAGTAAATGAACTGTTTCAAACTATCCAAGGGGAAGGTGTTTACACCGGCGTTCCTGCCATTTTTGTTCGTTTACAAGGTTGTGACGTAGGTTGTGCTTGGTGTGATACTAAACATACTTGGGATATTGACCCGTCAAAACAATCAGAATTAATGCTATTAACTGACAAAAGTACCGAGTCTGATCGTTGGGCTGATGTTTCAGCAAAAGAGATTGTTGATGAAATTAAACGTTTAGGTTACACCGCTAACCTGATCGTGATCACCGGTGGCGAACCGTGCATGTTTGATTTGCGAGAGTTAACCCAAGTATTACATGAATTTGGGTTTCAAATACAATTAGAAACTAGCGGTACTTATCCAGTGTTGGTTGATGATCAAACCTGGGTTACGCTGTCTCCTAAAATTAATATGCGTGGCAAAAAAGAAGTGCTAAAAACAGCATTAGTCAGAGCCAATGAAATCAAACATCCAGTTGGAACGGAAAAGGATATTGAACAATTAGATGCGTTATTGCAGCAACTCAAATCTGTAAATGACAAAACTATTTGTTTGCAACCGATCTCTCAAAAGCCTAAAGCAACGGCTTTATGTATGAAAACATGCATTGAACGAAACTGGCGCTTATCAATACAAATGCACAAATATTTAGATATTGATTAAGCATCGATTAAAGGTTTATTAAAACAAGAGTTTGACCCTGATTAATCATTTGGATTTATGTTTATTTAGCTGATTTAAAGGGTATTTGTAGTCTTTTATCAATAGATTGTATATTGTTTGAGCTAAGTGTTTATTTCTGTTTATCGCTATTTCTAGTGGTTGATATACAGCCTTCATTCGAGAGCGTTTTATGTTTTTTGAGTCGTTACAATTTTCATTTTCTATTATTGGTCCCATTTGTTTACTGCTATTTTTAGGCTGGTTGCTAAGAAAGACGGGGACTATTAACGATGCATTTATTGAAACAGGATCAAAGGTTGTTTTTAAAGTCACGTTACCGACTTTATTATTTCTTGGGATTATTAATACTAACCGTGATGCAGAAATCGACTTCCCTTTAATTGTTTACTCCATTATTGCAAATTTTGCTTTTTTTCTATTCAGCATTTTAGTGACCAAATATTGGGTCAAAGATAAGCAGGATCATGGTGTGATCATCCAAGGTGCGTTCCGTAGTAATACGGCGATTATCGGTTTAGCCTACGTAGCAAATGTTTATGGTGATGCGGGTATTGGGTTAGCGGCTGTTTATGTGGCTTTTCATACCATGCTATATAACATTTTATCAGTGATCATATTATCGCCTAAAAAAGAGGGCGTTAACCCTGTAATGTTAATCAGCGTGTTTAAATCGATCGCTAAAAATCCACTTATTATTGGCATTATGCTCGGTTTGGTGTTTTTTGTTCTTGCCATTCCAGTACCGGATATTGTGATTAATACCGGGCAGTACTTTTCAGATATGACCTTACCGTTGGCACTGTTATGCACCGGAGGGAGCTTAAATATTCAAGCATTAAAAGATAATAGCTTTAATTGCCGATTTTCAACGTTATTAAAAATTATAGTGGGGCCGATCTTTATAACAGGGGGCGCTTATTTATTTGGTTTTACTGGCATCGAGCTAGGTATTGTGTTCTTTATGTCTGCGGCGCCGACGGCAGCCGCTAGCTATGTAATGGCACGTGCAATGGGCCATAATGCAGATTTGGCAGCAAATGTGATTGCGATGACGACCATAGGGTCACTGCTTACTTGTAGCCTCGGTGTGTCATTACTGTATTGGTTGCAGTTGATGTAACACAATAGGGAAAGAAGCTAAAGTTGAGGCTTAACACTCGGTTTTAATGCTATGCCTCACTGCTTCTTTCAATGCTATCTTTCAATGTTTTTCCTCAACAGCTGCTTCATTGCAAAGCCCTAATTCTAAGTACTACTAAGTACTATTAAGCGCTAATGTTGAGCTATTTTGTCTGGATATTAAGCGCTAATCTTAACCACTTTTTTGCCGGTAAAACTTCCATCAAGTTGTCCTTTTAGGGCTGCTGAAACTGCATCAGCAGTAAAATCAACCGTGCTTATTTGTGGCACTTTAATTTCTCCACTAGCGACACCTTCAAGCAGTACATTATTCATAAAGCTCATTTTTTGTTGTGCACATAAGCTTTTTGCAAGCCAAGCGCCAGCAAGCGATACGATACAGATAGTTGGGCCTTTACGGAACATTTGCTCACGTTCAAAGGCGGGTAGTGCTTTTAAACAAGCAATACGACCACAAAAACGCATCAAATCTATATTGCGTACGGTGTTTTCACCGCCAATGGTGTCGATCACTGCATCAAACCCCTGTGGACCTAATTCACGACGAATTTTTTCACATAACTTTTTATCGTGATAATCAAATACCGCATCGGCCCCTAATTTTTTAAGTAACTTGTGATTATGTGGCGAAGCGGTAGCAAAAACCGTAGCACCACGTTGTTTTGCAAATTGAATCGCAAATTGTCCAACGGCGCCTGCACCTCCGTCTATAAATATCGCTTCACCATCTGTAACATCAAGCTTTTCTAATGCAATTAATGCGGTCATACCAGCACAGGGTAAGGCAGCTGCAGTAATCGCTGGAATGCTATTAGGCACAACAGAAACTGCACAATTAGTCACTTTTGCATAACCGCTTAATACACCTTGATCGCCAAGACTCGCATGCCACATTACACGGTCACCAATATTAGGATAAACTCCTTTTTTGGCTTTAACGACAATGCCTACCGCATCTAAACCTAAAACATGTGGGTACTGCCATTGGAAAAAGCCTTTCCCGGCGAACAGCGCATCGACGGAATTTAATCCTGCATATTCAACCTTAATTAATAATTCATTATCATCACATTCAGGTACAGGTAAATCCACCTTTGATAAGGTGATATCTTGGTTTGGTTCATCTAATACAATGCCGGACATTGTTGATGGGATATTTATTGTAGTATTTGCTATTGTCATGGTTAAACTCTATCTCTTAAGGCCTATAAGGAAAGCACCCAATAAGCAATGTTAAAATTGTACGATTTGTAAATTCCGCACGGTGACAACATCCTGTCTTATATTCAAAAAGGTACTTTAAATTAGGTTATAACAAAGTTAAAAAGCCATCCTCTCGAGTCATTTATTTATCGACTTACTCACCTTATCTTTACTTATATTTTGATGAGCTTTGAGGCAGATATAACCTGCTTGTATAATCTAATTATTGCTAGTTTGAATTAATTTATATCAATATATTAGCTTTTTTACTTTAAACTAACATATTGATTTAAATTAATTTTATCTAATAAAATGTTGTGCAATATTGATATGAATAACAAAATTGATGTAAATTACAAAAGCACAACATTTATATTTTTCTTTAAAATTTTTAATACAATAAAATAGTATATTGATGAAAACAGCCTGAAGGTTGATGTGTTTCAGACTGTGGTTTGACTTGCATAACTACTGTACCCATCAGATACAAGTTTATTAGGCCAAGCACTATCATCAAAATTTAATAGTAAGCTAGGTTTATATCCCTAGCTTACCAAGCTACTTTCGTTATATTTTTTGCTGCTTATTTTAACTGCTTAGTTTTACTCATCAGCATATAAAATACAGGTGTAAATAATAAACCAAACACTGTTACACCGATCATTCCTGCAAATACTGCATTACCCATGGCATGACGCATTTCTGAACCCGCGCCAGTGGCTAATACTAATGGAATAACACCCGCAGTAAATGCGATAGAGGTCATTAAAATAGGGCGTAAACGCATACGACACGCTTCAATCATGGCATCTAAATGAGAGAGTCCTTGATCATTTCTGTCTTTAGCAAACTCGACCATTAATATTGCATTCTTGGATGCTAATGCAACTAATACAATCAAAGCAATCTGAGTAAAGATATTATTATCCGAGTCAACTAACCACACTCCTAATAGTGCTGAGAAGATGGTCATTGGTACAATCAAAATAATTGCTAGCGGTAAACGCAGGCTTTCATATTGTGCAGCCAGTACCATAAACACTAACAACACAACTAACGGGAATACATAAACCATGGTATTACCCGCTAATATTTGTTGGAAGGTAACATCTGTCCACTCGTATGCGATTCCTGCCGGTAACGTATCCGCTAGAATCTTTTCAATTGCTTGTTGCGCTTGGTCTGAGCTATAACCAGGTGCTGGGCTACCATTTAGTTCAGCACTTGGGTAACCGTTGTAATGCATTACACGGTCTGGACCAATTGCTGGTGTAACGGTTAACACTGAACCTAGTGGCACCATATCACCGCGTCGATTACGCACTTTCAAATTAAGAATTTGCGACGGGTCTTCACGGAATTCCGCTTCTGCCTGTGCATTTACTTTATAGGTACGGCCAAATAAATTGAAATCATTAACATATACGGAGCCTAAGTAGACTTGTAGTGCGTTAAATACTTCATCTAATGGAATACCTTGAATTAATGCTTGTTCACGGTCGACATCAATATCCATTTGTGGAACTTGAATACGGAAGCTTGAAAAGAGTCCTGTCAATGCAGGATCTTGACGAGCCTTACCTATTACTGCTTGTAAACTATCAAATAAAGGTTCAAAACCTTTGTTATTACGGTCTTCAATCTGTAATTTGAAACCACCTGTTGTACCTAAACCTTGGATTGGTGGTGGTGGGAACACAGCAACAAAAGCTTCATCGATAGCAGTAAATTGTTGGTTTAATTTTCCAGCAATGGCCATCGCAGATCGGCTTGGGTCTGTACGTTCAGAAAAAGCATCTAATGTTGTGAATATAATGGCGCTATTGGGGCTATTAGTAAAACCATTCACCGATAGACCAGGGAAAGCAACGGTATGCGCTACACCAGGAACTTGCAGTGCAATTTTTTCCATCTCTTTAACTACTGCTTCAGTACGATCTAAACTTGCCGCATCAGGTAATTGCGCAATCGCCACGAGGTATTGTTTATCCTGTGGAGGAATAAACCCACCCGGTACTGAGTTAAATAGACTAATTGTTCCACCTAATAAAGCGACATAAGCGACCATTACAACCACTGCCATACGTATTAGCTTTTTAACTAGTTTTTGGTAACCCTGTGCTCCTCGGTCAAACAATTTATTAAACGGTTTAAATAACCAACGTCCAAATAGGGCATTTAAAAAGCGTGTTAGTCGGTCCGGTTCGCTATCGTGAGGCTTAAGCAGTAATGCCGATAAAGCCGGTGATAATGTCAATGAATTAAACGCTGAAATAACTGTAGAAATAGTAATCGTCAGTGCAAACTGTTTGTAGAATTGACCCGATAAACCACTGATGAATGCTGTTGGAATAAATACCGCACATAACACCAATGCAATCGCAATAATTGGGCCGGTTACTTCACTCATCGCAACACGCGTTGCTTCTATTGGTGATAGGCCTTTTTCAATGTTTCGCTCAACATTTTCTACCACCACAATCGCATCATCTACCACAATACCGATCGCCAGTACTAAGCCAAATAACGACAGTGTATTAATAGAAAGACCCAACCAGTTCATGACGGCAAAAGTACCAATCAAGGAAACAGGCACAGCAATAAGTGGAATAATAGATGCACGCCATGTTTGTAAAAACAGAATAACAACAATTACTACCAGTACGATAGCTTCAAGTAATGTCTCAATAACGGCATCAATAGAATCACGAACAAAAATAGTTGGATCGTAAACAATATCGTATTCTACCCCAGCCGGAAAGGCTTTAGATAATTGCTTCATCGTTTCACGTACTTGATCTGACAAGTCAATGGCATTGGCGTCAGGGCGTTGGAAGATTGGAATAGCCAGCGCAGGTTGGCTGTCTAACATCGACCTAAGAGAGTAATTATCTTGTCCTAATTCAATGCGAGCAACATCATTAAGACGGGTTAATTGTCCATTGTCACCTACTTTAATAATAACTTGCTCAAACTCTTCCACACTTTCAAGACGACCTTTCACATTCAATAAAATTTGAAATTGACTGTCCGTTACAGCGGGTTGAGCGCCTAAACTACCGGCAGCAACCTGTTGGTTTTGCTCGCGTAATGCAAGTATAACGTCCATTGCTGTAATTTCACGAGCGGCTAATGCATCGGGATTTAGCCAAACTCGCATTGAGTATTGACCTCCACCAAATAAACGTACATCACCGACACCACCTAAACGCGCTAACTGGTCTTTAACATATAAGTCAGCATAGTTAGATAAGTAGGTTGTATCGTGTGTTTTTTCCGGTGAAAAAAGATGCACTACCATGGTTAAATCTGGCGAAGATTTTTCTGCTACCACACCTAATCGTTGCACTTCTTCTGGTAAACGTGGCAGTGCACTATTGACGCGGTTTTGTACTTGCGTTTGTGCTCGGTCAAGGTCTGTACCCAGAGCAAAAGTAACCGTTAGCGTCATACGTCCATCACTGGTCGCTTGAGAAAACATGTACAGCATGTTTTCTGTGCCGTTGATCTCTTGCTCCAGCGGTGTTGCTACCGTTTGTGCAATAACCGTTGGATTAGCACCAGGGTAATTAGCAGTCACCACTACAGTCGGAGGCACGACTTCAGGGTATTCACTGATTGGTAATTGAAATAACGAGATGCTACCCGCAATTAAAATTACCAATGACAGCATAGCCGCAAAAATAGGGCGCTGAATAAAAAAGTGTGAAAATTTCATTATGGTTCCTTACGGCTTGCTGCTAATTGTTGTTCTGGTTCACTTAACGTAAAGGAAGCACTGCTACTATCAATCATGGTCACATTTGGAGAAATTGGCATACCCGGACCTACACGTGCTGGGCCGTTAACCGCAATAACATCACCTTTCTTTAAACCTGATGAAATTGCACGAAGGCTACCGTAACGTTCGCCAACTTCGACTAATTTATATTGTAAAATATCGCCTTCACCCACGGTTAAAACAAAGCGATTTTTTAAATCTGTGCCGATTGCACGATCCGGTATTATTACCTGTTTGGTCACTTCATTTGCCGCTAATCGAATACGTGCAAATGATCCTGAACGTAACTCATCACTCGCTTCATGGAAAATAGCGCGGATACGTAACGTACCCGTTGCAGAGTTAATGCGGTTATCAATGAAGTTGATGTAACCTGAATACGGGAAGTCCTCTTGACCTACTTTTTGCATCACAACCTGTTGCTTGCTTGATGCAGTTACATCGTTAAACGAACGATTCCAAGTACGTTCATCAACATCAAAGTAAGCGTACATTGCTTTGTTTGATACAATTGACGTCAATACGCTTTGCCCTGCAATTACATTATTTCCTTTGGTGATATTAGCGCGAGAAATAATGCCATCAATAGGGGAACGGATAGCTGTAAATTCCAAATCTAATTGTGCAGCTGTTAGCTGTGCTTTTAATGCAGCAAGTTGTGCTTGGCGTTGACGCAATGTGGATGTGCGTGATTCAGCTTCTTCCGTAGAAATAGCTTTGCGTTGTCTCAAACTAACTGCACGCTTTGCTTCACTTTCAGCTTGGCTTAATGCCGCTTGTGCGCTCATTACTTGTGCTTTTAAGCTCGCAACTACAGCGGCAAAAGGGCGGCTATCTAGTTTAAATAATAAATCGCCTTGCTTAACATGGTCGCCTTCTTTAAAGCTAATTTCTTCTATCAATCCTGAAATACGTGGCATTAATGCAACTTCTTCAGGCGACTCTAAGCGAGACGTGTAGGTGTGCCAACTTTGAGTTGGTTTAATTAAAACCTCTGCAACATCAATCGATTGTAAAGGTGCTTGGCTTACTGCCGGTACAGGTTCTTCAGCACAGCTGATTAATGTAAAGCTTGCCGCTGCAATAGACGCGGCGATTAGGTGTTTCTTCATGACGAGGCTCCAATAAAATATTGAGGCTATAATACGAAACTAAGTAGTGATAAAAAAGAATGGTTTTTTAATTTCATTAATGCCAATATCGCATCAATGTTTTAATAATTAACTATTTTGGATGAAAAAATGGATACGACCAGTCGCCTTTTAATGTTACTTGAAGTGGTTGAGCAAGGATCTTTTGCTAAAGCCGCTGAAGTTCGAAATGTAGATCGCTCTGTTATGTCAAAACAGATAGGCCGCTTAGAGGATGAGTTAGGCGTAAGATTATTGAATCGTTCCACACGATCATTTTCATTAACCGCAGCCGGTGCTGAAATGATTAAAAAAGCCACTGAGTTGCGGCAGGTATTATCTGAAACATTGCGTATGGCTGAAAATTATCACCAAGAACCTCGCGGTTTATTAAAAATTACTGCTTCCGCTATTATTGGTCAACGTTATTTACAACCTGTAATTAATGATTTTCAAAAACGTTTTCCACAGGTTGAAGTGGAGATGCGTTTAGATGACCGTTTGGTTGATATTATTTCTGAAGGGTTTGATTTAGCATTTAGAGTAGGTAAACCAAAAGACTCTTCATTGATTGCTAGACCGATTGCGCGTAATCGTTGGTTAATCTTAGCTACTTCAGAATTCATTGAAACCTATGGGCTTCCAAAAACCATTGAAGATTTAACTGACTTTCCGGCTGCCAACTATGCTAACTCGCAGGTAAGAATAGATCGAATCACCTATATCGATGAAGATGGCAAGGATTGTGAGCAAAAGATGCGTAGTATTTTTAGGGCAAATGATGGTGAAGTATTAAAAATGAAAATACTATCGGGCACCGCTTATGGTTTATTACCTTCTTTTTTAATTAAAGATGAAGTGAAAGATGGCACCTTAGTTCCTTTGTTAACGGACCTTAAGATGGCTGAAGATAACCCAATGTATGCTGTTTATCCGCATCGTGATTTACCGGTAAGAACACGTTTGTTTTTAGATGCTGTACGCGAATTTATTGGTAAGGATAAACCTATATGGGAAGAGGCGATCCCAAATTTTGATAACCTTTATAAAGGATAAAATATCATTACTCGCCTAGGTATTTGCTTGGGACTAGAGAGCCTGAAATTTTCGGTTCTTAACGATTTAGGCTTTAAAATATTAAGGGGCTGTCTGTTTAAGCGATCAAACTTGCCGTGCTTAAGCTTATACTCGAATCCATTGGGTATAAGCATATAAGCATAAGCAAAGTTATTGCTTGCCCGCGTGTTTTGAAAAGCTGGCTGCTTTTTCAACAATTGCTATGTCTTCCTCCACATCAAGGGCGATTCGAGCACGCTTTAATGCTAATCGGGCATGGTATAATGCCGCTTCATTCATTTTAGTATCTCCGATTGCAGACAAGGTATTCAATGCTTTTTGTAAACGCACTGACACTTCTATAGCGCCTGCACCATCCCTTGCAATGGCTGTGAATGCATCATCAAACATATCTTGTACGGAAAGAGTAGGGACAGCTATTCGGTCATATTTGCATTGCTCTTCCTCACTTTCTGTTTCTTGATCTGGATGAATAGTCGCCCCATTCCACAGAGTTAATAATCGTAATAGAGAGCCTATAACGTTGATCGCCGTGCCAGAATCATTGACTGCAGGCGATAGGGCGCGAGCAGCTATTTCAGATAAAACCACCAGACCAAAACGAGGATCATCTTCAAACAGTCGATTATTTCCAATCTGAAACGCTTTAATCACCCTGCTGCAGTCGACGGCTGATTTGTCATGGGATAATTTATTCTGTGGAGCGCTATTGACCAGATGATTAGAAGTACTGATGTAAGCTAATGCGCTATCCGGAGCGGCGAGCGTTCCGGGTAGCGCAGCAATTAAAACTTGTGAGTGAGTTTCTTCAGCCCAACTTTGAATTGCCGCCATATCAATATGTTGAACATATCCGACGCTGGTGGCAAATATTGGCTGTCCTTGTAACTCGGTACTCGTTTCTGGCATCGCACACAAAGTGGGGTATTTTTTTCGCTGTTGTAAAGCTCGCTCAGTGGCTTTTTCAACTTTATCTATGGTTGAGCCAAGCCTTCCTAAGCGAGCAATGTTATCTACCCAACGTACAAAAGTGACAATCACGATGGCGAAAACCATTGCCGTTAGAATAAATAATATGAATAAACCTGGTTTTTCAAAGTAAGCATTTTTAACTGCCATTAATGCTACTACGCTAAAAATAAAAGCACCTACAAAGGTCGATAATGCATTTTGTGATACATCATCTGCGACCACTAAACTAAAGGATCGTGGTGTTGCTGTATTACTGGTTGATGCATAGGCTGATACCATTGAAGATACAGAAAAAGTGGCGATCATTAACATGCTGCTTGCCATGATAGCTAATAGTGTTTCGATTGAGTCCAGCGTTACTTCGGGAACAAAGTCTGCTAACCCACTGTCATCAGCCAGTTTTGCGGTAAAAACCGCTACAATCGATATTAAACAAACGGCTAATGGTCTGACCCAAAGGCGTTCTCGCAATCTATTGAGTAAAAAGCGCAAACGATCTGTTGAAATAGGAGATTGCATGGTGATTTCCTTTACGCTGCCTAATGAGAATGGAGAGTGTAGGTTTTTATGCCTATGTTGATGACAATGCTCATAATACAAAAAAATACAGTAATTTACATTTACTTGATCTTCAATGATTTATTCTATTTTCAGCAATTGTTTGATTAAACTGTGTCGTGGGTAGGGATTTGCTAATTCAACTCTTTATTATGGAGAGGATATGAAGCTTCCTTGTGCTGATTTTTGTTCTGGCGGCTTTCAACACTAATTTCGACGCTACTTTGAATGCTATTTTCGATGCTATTTTCAATATTACTTTCAACACTGTTGATTTCAATACTATTTTCAAAACAACCTTTATAATGACTTTTAGTTTCGTTATGGGGAGTGTGTGCAGCCTTTATATCGGCTTCACGCTTCATTAATAGAATGGTCAAAAATATTTTAGTGGGTAAGGAAAATATGAATCCTATTGCGATACAGGTTGCACTGATAATAATGCCTGTGACACCAAGTTGATGCATTTTTTCACTGAACAAGTGTAAGTAAATACCCAATGCGATTAAACATAAGCCGATAGTAATTGATATTTTTAGCATATTTAATAACGTATTTTGGGTCATTGATAGATTAACTTTCATTGCCAATAAGTATTAAGAAACATATCTTTTTTAAGAGCAAAAGAAGTTAAGCTACATCAATACCAGCTAAATAATTTTCAGCTCTTTGATTATTTTTTGCGTTTTTCTGTTTTTAGTCACTTAATCTAGTTAGGCTCTGGCTACTATTCTTATTTCTATTTCTATTTCTATTTTTATTCCTATTGCCATAAAAAAACCAATCACTTGGATTGGTTTTTGTTGAGTGGCAAAGCCTGTCATTATTGCCTTACCTGCTTTACTTAGCGTCATCACCTATCGGCGATTGCTTATCGACAAGAGCCTATAAACCAGAGCTTATGGACAAGCACTTATAGACAACTTCTTATGAAAACTGACTCATTGTATTATTGACACCGGATGCTTTCAGCGCTTGATCTCCAGAGAAGTATTCCTTGTGATCATCACCAATGTTAGAGCCGGACATGTCTTGATGTTTCACAGAAGCTAATCCTTCTCTGATCTCTTTGCGTTGAACATTATCAACATAAGCTAGCATGCCTCGTTCACCAAAGTACTCTTTTGCCAAGTTATCAGTAGAAAGTGCCGCCGTGTGATAAGTCGGTAGGGTGATCAAGTGATGGAAAATCCCTGCCTGCTGTGACGCTTCCTGTTGGAAGTTTTGGATTTTAAAATCCGCTTCTATTGCTAATTCGGTAGCATCGTACAACTGACTCATTAAATCGCCACGTTGGTATGAGGATAAGTCTTTACCTGCAGCTTGCCATGCATCAAATACTTGCTGACGGAAGTTAAGCGTCCAGTTAAATGATGGGCTATTGTTGTAAACTAATTTTGCATTTGGTACCACCTCTCTAATACGGTTTACCATGCCCGCAATTTGTTGCACGTTAGGCGCTTCTGTTTCAATCCATAATAGGTCTGCACCGTGTTGCAATGAGGTGATGCAATCTAATACCACTCTGTCTTCGCCCGTATCAGCTTTGAAGCGTACTAAACCATTTGCCAAACGATGGGGTTTAATCAGTTCTCCGCCTCGACTTAATACCATATCACCGGATTGTAATTGGTCTAATGATGTTAACGATTCACCATCAATAAAATCATTATATTGCTCAGCCAAATCACCAGGATATTGCGATACAGGAATTTTTTGGGTTAAACCTGCTCCTAATGAATCTGTACGCGCAACAATAATTCCATCTTCTACACCCAGTTCCATAAACGCGTAGCGTACGGCATTAATTTTTGCCAAGAAGTCTTCGTGTGGTACCGTAACTTTGCCATCTTGATGACCACATTGTTTTGCGTCAGAAACTTGGTTTTCAATTTGAATACAACATGCACCGGCTTCAATCATCTTTTTCGCTAATAGGTAAGTTGCTTCTTCGTTACCAAAACCGGCATCAATATCAGCAATGATTGGCACAATATGTGTTTCAAATTCATTGATACGTTTATGAATGGCCTGTTGTGCTAATTGATCCCCACTCTCGACGGCACGGTCTAACTCCTGAAAAACATGATTTAACTCACGCGCATCTGCCTGCTTGAGGAAGGTATATAACTCCTCGATAAGCATAGGCACAGTGGTTTTTTCATGCATTGATTGGTCGGGTAGTGGACCAAACTCGGAACGCATCGCTGCTACCATCCAACCTGACAAATACAAGTAAGTACCTTTAGTGGTTTGAAAATGCTTTTTAATGGAGATCATTTTCTGTTGACCTATAAAACCATGCCAACAACCTAATGACTGCGTATAGTTGCTGCTGTCAGCATCATAGGCATCCATATCTTCACGCATTATTTTGGCAGTATACTTGGCAATATCTAACCCCGTTTTAAAACGGTTTTGTAAGCGCATACGTGCAATATATTCCGGATTAATGGCATTCCACGTTTGTCCTTGTTGTTCAGTAAACTGGCGAGCATTATTTGTTTCAGTTCTATAGTTCATGATATTTCTCCATTTGATGTCATTAAGTTATGTAAGCACTTTAAGAGTGTTATAAACGCTAGCGAAAATTGGAAAGAGCAATAGACACTAGTGATTTTTGGCAAATAATCGATATTCATGTAATAAAGGTTCGGTATATCCGTTAGGTTGTTGTGCGCCTTTAAAGATTAAATCTCGGGCGGCTTTGAATGCCATATTGTTAGAAAAATTCGGCATCATACTTTGGTAACCCGCAACGCCTTGGTTTTGTGTATCCACTATGCTGGCCATATTCTGTAAAACTTGCTCAACCTGCTGCGCATTACATATATTGTGATGTAACCAGTTGCAGATATGCTGACTAGAAATGCGTAATGTCGCGCGGTCTTCCATTAAGCCTGTGTTGCTAATATCTGGTACTTTTGAACAGCCCACGCCTAACTCAACCCAGCGCACCACATAGCCTAAAATCCCTTGAATATTATTTTCTAATTCGCTGATAATTTGATCTTCAGTTAGTACCATAGATGCAGGCATCACCGGCATGCGCAACAAATCGCGTAATTTTGCTGCTGGCTGTTGTTGAATTACTTTCTGCTGCTTAAAGACATCAACACTGTGATAATGCAATGCGTGTAAAGTAGCAGCAGTGGGCGAAGGAACCCAAGCTGTATTAGCACCCGATTGCGGGTGTGCTATTTTTTGTTGCATCATTTGTTGCATTTCATCGGGCATTGCCCACATGCCTTTGCCTATTTGTGCTCGGCCACTAAAACCACAACGTAATCCAACTTGTACATTATTGTCCTCGTAAGCCTGGATCCAAGGTTGTTGTTTGATTTGAGCTTTTGGATAAAACGGACCGGCTTCATTACTGGTATGGATTTCATCACCTGTACGGTCTAAAAAGCCGGTGTTAATAAATACCACACGTGATTTTGCCGCTTTGATGCAGGCTTTTAAATTAAGTGTGGTTCTTCGCTCTTCATCCATAATGCCCATTTTAATGGTGTTCTCTGGCAGGTTTAACATCTGTTCAACACGTTCGAAAAGCAGATTAGTAAAAGCAACTTCATCGGGACCGTGCATTTTGGGCTTAACGATGTAGATACTGCCAGTGCGTGAATTACGTAGCCCAGATGTTTTTTGCAAATCGATGCTTGCAATCAATGAGGTCACTACCGCGTCAACAATGCCTTCCGGCGCATTGTTACCAGCGCTGTCTTTAATCAGCTCAGTGCCCATTAAGTGCCCAACATTACGTACTAGTAGTAATGAGCGGCCATGCACGTTATAGGGGCAACCGCTTTTATCGGTGTAACTACGATCTGGATTCATATTGCGAGTGATTAACTGATCTTGCTTTTTAAACGTCGCGCTTAAGTCTCCGTTAATTAACCCTAACCAATTTTTATAGGCATCAACTTTATCTTCCGCATCAACGGCCGCAATAGAGTCCTCAAAGTCGACAATCGTTGTTAGAGCCGATTCAACTTCAATATCATCAATATTTGCAATATCGTTTGCACCTATTTTTCCGTATTTATCAATGGTGATGCCGATATGTAAGCCATTGTTTTTAAGTAGTAAATATTTTGGTTCATGTTTTGAACCATCGAAGGCTACAAATTGACAAGGGCTACGTAAACCACTTTCTGAACCATCAGGGAAAAAAGCTAAAAGATGTTGAAAATAAACTAAGTAGCTAGACACATCTTTGTGCGAACCGTTATTCAACGGGAAAGCCTCATCTAAAAATGTTTTAGCTGCATCAATAACACTTGCACCACGTTGAGCATCAAAGCCTGACTCTGTAGAAAGTGGTGCGATTGCATCGGTACCGTAATAGGCGTCATATAAACTGCCCCATCTTGCATTGGCTGCATTTAATGCAAAGCGTGCATTTTGAACTGGCACGACTAATTGTGGTCCCGCCATGGTTGCAATCTCCGCATCAACATTTTCTGTTTCGATACAAAAATCTTCTACTTCAGGTTGCAAGTAACCAATCTCGCGTAAAAAAGCTTCGTATTCAGTCGGGTCATTTGCAGGGTTATTACGGTGCCATTGATTGATTTGTTGTTGCATGTTTTTACGAATGCTAAGTAAGTTGACATTCTGTGGCGTTAGGTCACTGATCAAACTATTAAAGTCATACCAAAAATTAGTCGGACTAATCTCTGTGTGGGGTAATACTTGGTTATTGATGAAATCGTAAAAACCAAGATCTATTTGATTTTGTTGCTGTTGTAGTAGGCTCATCATTTAATTCCTTATATGGGTTAGTTAATGCGTTGTTTGTGATTGTTGAAAACCGATTCTTGAAAACCGACAGTTGAAAACTGCTTGTTAGCTATCGTTTTTCACAAACTTGGATCACAAACTTGGATCACAAACTTGCTTTTCATCGCGTTAACCGTTCACTACTCATTGTTTGCTTTGTGACCGATGTGAGAGATATTAGATTATTTTTTTATATAATTTCACAAAGAAAATTACACAGTGTGAATTTTACAAATGAAATCAAATAAAAGTTTAACTAGACAGTCACATTTTCTCGGTACAAAAATCCGTAACTTACGGAAACGTAACCATTTAACCTTGGATGACTTATCATCTAGGTGTGTAAAATTAGCACCTGAAAATGCACCATCCGTTTCTTACCTTTCTATGATAGAACGCGGAAAACGTATCCCTAGTGAAGAAATGCTAGAGGTAATTGCACAGGTTTTTCAAAAAAACGTGCAATGGTTCTTAGATGATGCACCCGCGCCCGATGAGTTAACGCCTGAAAAGGGGAGTCGAGGCGGCATTAGCGGCATGGCGCTTGAGCCTAGCTTTTTGTTTTCTCAAGATATTCTGCAAATAGCGATTCCTGAAATGCTGTCTCAAACGGGTACCACGGGACGCCAATTTGCGCATTTATTAATACGTGCTTACCAAGAGCACCATCAAAATCATTTTCCCGACCTAGAGCGTGCTGCAGAAGAGGTTGGGCAAAAAAGAATGCCGTTATATGTGGAAGATCTACAAGAAATTGCTGAGCAGAAAGGATTAAGTATTCGCTGGTTCAGTGATCTTAAAGATCAAAAGAACTTATCGGAGGACGAACAATCTCAAAGTATGAAAAGCATGGTGACTTCTTATCTACAACCACCATCTACTGTGTATTTAAATAAGAAATTGAAAAAAAATTCGGCACGTTTGAAATATGAATTAGCTGTACATATTGCACACTGTGTTTTACATAACAATGACGGTGAAAAAAGCATTATGGTCGCGGGGGATAGAGCCCAATATGATGTGCAAAAGAAACGACCAAACAGTTCGGCCCCATCTACTCAGTTAGAATCCCAGGATATTTTACACGCATGGCGTGATTTCGAATGCAGCTTTTTTGCCGCGGCTTTGTTATGCCCTAAAGTGGCGTTTAGACAATTGTTAGATAGACACGGTTATGAAATCAATATCGGTAAAGTGATTGATGTTTCTTCATCGGTGGTGATGCGCAGAATGACCGCGGTGTCAGCTTATCCTCACTGGCATTATTTTGATGCCTATAGTCCCGGTAAACTAAAAGCGGTATATCGTGGTAATGGTATTCCACTACCTTGGGGAAATATGCGTATTGTTAATGACCCTTGTCAACATTGGTCTGTGTTTCGAATGCTCGCGGCTAATCAGGAAGGCACTGCCGCACAGTTATCTATTCTTAATGACGGTGATATACCAAAAATCTATTGTTGTGAGTCGATTAAAGTTAAAGATTTAACCGATGCATCGCATGTTTTGTGTGCAGGCATTGAGTTAAGTCCTGCGATCACTGCGCAAGGCTATGACGCGTTAGCTTTAGTTAATGAATTAAAAAAATTGTGTATTGAGAATGGTGGTGAAGCGGTGATCCCCGCGCATATTAAAAAGGTGTTAATTGCCGTTGCACGTATTCTTAATATTAATTGGATAGAGCGAGGGATCGAAGAAAAAGCACGTTTAATCTGCTCGCGTGGGGCGGTTTGTCCACGTAAACCTGGATGTTACTCAATACCAAAAATGTAATGTTGCTCGCATTACATTTTTGGCGCTTTAGAGACGATGCTATTTTAACTAGTTTTTATTATTTAGGTTTACCCTATTAGGGCTGTAATAAGAGGGCGGCAATAAGAGGGGATGAGATTAATAGTATGGCCATCGATAAAAATAGATACACAACGACTAAAAATAGTCTGTGTTTTTTTCGGTTGTAGGGTACTGGTTCGCCTGTTAGTAAGTCTGTTTGATAGTAGTATTTAGCCGTCAACATTCCCACTAAACAGATTAAATAAGCACTTAATAAAACTAATGCCCAATAACCATCTATTTTCACTAAAAATCCTGCTAGTACGGGCAATAAGATGGCTGCACCCATGCACATTAACCAGAGGGTTAATATAGAAAAATCACTTAACCATTTAAACTGGCGGGCTAATAATTTGGGAAGGTATTCCATTATATTTCCTGTTCATAGGTTAACGGTTTTAAAAGTGATGTTATGTTTTTGTACATTTAGCTATTTTCTATATTTAGCTTTTTTCTACACTCAGTCATTTTTGTAAGCATTACTTATTCTGAGTTGAGATCACATATCTAATTTATGGCGTTATTAAAAACACTTTCCCTAGGCGCTTGCCGTGGGATCGTTTATGCTATTTATACTCTTGAAATATTATGGGTATCAACTCTTCAAAGCAACTTATTAAAAAGGAAAGACTATGCGTATCACTGCTAATTTCGATGCAGGCAATATTGAAGTTATTAATTTAGATGATAAAAAAGATATTCAGCTGGCTATTCGTCCTGATGTTGGAAACGAGTTCTTTCAGTGGTTTAACTTTCGCATAGAGGGTGAGGTTGGTGAACAATATATTCTTAATATTCTCAATGCTGGTCAAGCCTCTTACATTGAAGGCTGGGAAAACTACCAAGCGGTAGCTTCCTATGACCGTCAACATTGGTTTAGATTACCAACATTTTATAAAGATGGAAAACTCACTATTGTCGCCGATATGGACTGCGAAAACATTCAGATTGCTTATTTCGCTCCCTACAGTTATGAACGTCATCAAGACTTATTAGCGGCAGTGCAGATGCATCCATTAGTCAGTTTAGAGCATCTTGGTGAAACCATTGACCAACGTGATTTAACCTTGGTTAAAATCGGAGACGGGGATACTAATAAACGTAATATTTGGATCACAGCACGTCAGCATCCTGGTGAAACAATGGCGGAATGGCTGGTGGATGGGCTCTTACATAGTTTGTTAGATAGCGATAATTCAACTGCTAAATTATTGTTAGATAAAGCGAATTTTTATGTGGTGCCAAACATGAATCCTGATGGCAGTGTGCGTGGACATCTGCGTACTAATGCTCTTGGTGTGAATTTAAATCGTGAATGGTTAAACCCAAGTTTAGAAAAAAGCCCTGAAGTATTTCATGTTGTGAATAAGATGAAAGAGACTGGTGTGGATCTATTTTATGATGTTCATGGCGATGAAGCTTTGCCTTTTGTATTTTTAGCTGGCTCTGAAGGTGCTCCAAGTTATAATCTACGACTTGCTGGATTACGTGAACGTTTTTCTGACGTACTTAAACTAGCCAGTGCCGATTTCCAATCTCAATTTGGTTATGACGTTGATGCGCCAGGTGAAGCAAATATGACCGTGGCAACTAATTGGGTTGCAGAACAATTTGATTGTCTTGCAAATACTTTAGAAATGCCATTTAAAGATAACGATAACTTACCCGACCCAACCATGGGTTGGTCGCCTGAGCGTTCAATAAAACTAGGTGAAGCATCTTTAGTAGCAATGTTAGCTGTGGTTGATGATTTACGTTAATTTCCGCTATTGGAAGTGTTGAATATAACGTATCAAATGAGTCGTTTACAAAGGCGACTCATTTGATTGCTGATTAAGTTGATTACTATTAATAAAAATTCAGGATAAAAACTTAGCGTATTCTAACTTTTGAGAACACGCTCCTTTAAAGTATGATAATCCTCTGTGTGCCTATCTTTGGTAACACAAATACTGAGTAAATCTGCAATAAAATGAATTAATGCACGATGCTCTATCCCTCTAATCACAGTTTGAATTTCAGGCGTTAGCATGTGGTACATACTAGCGGCACCAAAATCTCCAAAAATAATATTAGCTTCCTGATCAAATAAAGTATTGTGTGCATACAAGTCACCATGACAAACCTGATTATCATGCAAGTGTTCAAATACTTGTTGCATTTGATCTACTATTTTTTTAATCGCAGTTATCGGTAGGCTAAACTCTGGATCAAAGGTATCGCGAGTACAAGTGTTAAAATCCGGTGGCAACCCTAAGTTTTTAAAGTGTGTTGGAATCAATGCCATGATCAATGCTAGATAACCCTTTTCATTAACCTGTGCGATAGACTGAATAAGGTTGTTATGACCACCTACTTTTAAACAAGCTTGTAATTCATCTTGAGGATAACCATCACTAGTGACTTCGCCTTTGAATACCTTAACTGCTACCTGTTCAGGAAAGTCACAGAGAGTGGTTGCAGTTGTTTCATGCCATTGTGCTTTATAGATAACGCCCGATGCGCCCTGACCAAGTACTTCTAATAACGTGTAATGATCCGATGATACTTCGGGTACAGTTTGAATATGCAAATCGGTTTGACAAAAAGGATTACCAGCAAAAGCAAACCAAGCCAGTTTAGGCAGCGTTAACAACTGTTTTGGAAATGTGCTTAGTTGATTGGCTGAAATACGTAATAACGCTAAATTCTCTAATCTACTAACACTTTCCGGTAGGTGTGTTAAACGATTGCCTGCTAATGCGAGTTTTTGCAAACGAGGACGCTCGCCTAATGTTTCTGGCAAGGTAACTATCTGATTATCGGTTAAAATTAACCAACGTAATAACAGAGGTAATGAATTTGCTGGTACCTCTTTTATTTGGTTGGCTTTAAAACCCACCATTTCTAATAATGGGCATGCCCCTAAGGCAACGGGTAATACTTCAAAACAGTTGTTAGAGGCAAAAATAATCTTCAGTTTAGTGAGTTGAGATATTTGCTCTGGCAGTGTGCTTAGTTGATTATTGGATAGATCTAATATCTCCAAGGTATCTGCGAGTGTTAAAATTTCCATTGGAAATTCAGTTAATTTTTCAGAAATTTGTAGGCGTTTAATACCTATTAATTGACCTGCTTTCAGTTGTGCAATGGTGTGCAAATTATTTCCTCATGAGCGTAAATCATTATTTTATTAGCACATAATATAATAAATAAGCTGCTAATACCCACATCAGAATAGCGATCACAAAATCAATGATCTGTTGGCTTTTCGGTTTGGATAAAATAGGTGCTAGTTTTTGACCCAATAAAGCCAGAGCAAAAAACCATATAAATGAAGCACTCACACCTCCTAATACAAACCATGGGCGTTGTTCAGCTGTTAAGTTGGCGGCAAAACCACCTAAAATGACAATAGTATCAATGTAAACATGCGGGTTTAAGATAGTGAATGCACAACAGGCAATTAAAATAGCTTTGAACCCACGGTTTTTATGGTCGGTAGTGAGGTTATTACCACCCTTAAATGCGCTTTTAAAACATAAAAAACCGTAATAGGCCATAAATACAGAACCGATAACGCCAATACTTGTTAATAACCAAGGGTAGGCATTAAATACTTTTGCCCCTCCCCATACACCCGCAGACATAAATACGGCATCGGCAATAGAGCAGAAACTGGCAACAAATAGGTGATATTGACGCTTAATACCCTGGTTTAATACAAACGCGTTTTGCATTCCAATGGGCATTATTAAAGTCGCCATCAAGGTGAGGCCGGTAAAATAAGTGCTTAACATAATTACTCATTAATAATGATTATCTGAAAGAGGGCGTTACTATAAATATTTTATTGGTGTTAGTATAATTAATGTATTTAATATTAGATTAGTTTTACTAATGAAGTGATCATGTGAACAAGTCATTCTCTGATTAGATAATGAGTCGTTTGCGTAAGGTGAGTGCTTGAGCTAAATAGTGAAGCCCAGCATTTAAGTTCTGATCTTGGGTTATCGTTTCAAACAAAAGGTGTAAGTGATGGATTTAAGTAATATCGATTATAAATTACTAAAAGCACTCGATGCAGTGGTAACCGAGCAAAGCTTTGAGCGAGCGGCCCAACGCCTTTTTATTACCCAGTCTGCAGTATCGCAGCGTATTAAGTTATTAGAAAAACACTTTGGCGAGCCATTATTAATTCGCTCTTCACCACCACAGTCATCCAATCTCGGACGCTTGCTATTAGGCCATTATCAACGCGTTTTACAATTGGAAGTGGAGTTAAATCAGCAGCTAGATCTGCAAAGTAACAAGGTACAAACCTTACCTTTGGCGGTTAATGCAGACAGCTTAGCGAGTTGGTTAATCACTGCATTAAGTCCATTGTTACAGGAGAAAAATGTACAGCTTAATTTGTTTGTGCAAGACGAGTCGACTACCTGGGAAAGAATGCGCAGTGGTGAAGCATTAGCTTGTTTGAGTAGCAAAGCTAAGGCGATTAGTGGTAGTGATAGCCATTTTTTAGGTTATATGGAATATGTATGTGTTGCCAGCCCTGAATTTATTGATCGATTTTTTAAACAGGGAGTCAATAAACAAACTTTACAGCTTGCTCCGGCCATGTCTTTTGACCAAAGCGATGATATTCATTTAGCTTTTTTACGTGAACATTTTCAATTACAAATGGGGCAATACCCTTGCCATACAGTACGTTCATCTGAAGCTTTTGTAGACATAACATTAGCCAGTGGAGCTTATAGTTTCAACAGTATATTTAATGTTCAAAGCCACTTAAAATCTGGTCGATTGATTGATATTTTGCCTGACTATAAGTTACGAGTTCCCTTGTACTGGCATTGTTGGCAGTTAGGAGGAGAGTTGATGCAACAACTAAGCGAGCAAGTAATAACCTATGCTAGGCAGGTATTAAAGTAGTAGTAAATAGCCCTTAGCGTTTCAGCTTGTTAGTTTTTTTGTCTTTCTCTTTTACCTTTTGTCTTTGGCATCTGGATGGCTATAAGTTCAGCTATTATGAATGTAATTGCGTTATTTATGACAATTACTATTATTTATGACAGTTTTAGCTGCCACACATCATTATTTTCTTCGATGCAAATATCCGCAAGTGTATATTTTTTCAATTCTTCAATAAAGGCATTCATTGCTTTATCTAAAATAGGTTTTACTAAGCAAGCACTTCTTAGTCGACAGGGAGGTTCGGCACAGTTGACAGGGTCCAATGACTTTTCCATTGCTTGTACCACCTCACCTAAGTTAATTAAGTGAGCGGATCTGGCCAATTTTACGCCACCACTTTTGCCTCTAACCGTTTCAATAAAGCCTGCTTGCCCCAAGTGTTGCACGACCTTAGTAAGGTGATTAAAAGAGATATTAAATACCGACGCAATATCCGTTGCTGTCGATAATGAGTCTTTCCCATCCTGCATTTCAATATATCGTTTTTCTAAATAAATCAAAACGCGAATTGCATAGTCCGTATGTTTAGTTAACTGCATTTTAATCCTTTGCACGCCGATAGGCATCGAGTGTGTTTATTATTTCAAGCGACTCATGCAAAGCGAGTGACTTTTAGTGAAACTTATTATGCATTTAGTTTGCATGTTTTAAAAGAAGCATTTAAGATGCGTATTATAAATTTTAACAAGTATTTTAAATGCAACTTATGGGGTAGGTCATGTTAACTGATAATGAAATAAAAATAATTAAAGCAAGTGCACCAGCATTGGCAGAGTATGGCGAGCAGATCACTGGCCGTTTTTACCAAATTTTATTGCAAAATAATCCTGAACTATGCAATATTTTTAACATGACCAATCAAAAAACGGGCAATCAAAAACAAGCGTTAGCAATGGCTGTATATGCCTTTGCAAAGTACGTTGATAATTTATCGGTTATTTTAGGCGATGTTGAACGCATTGCTCAAAAGCACGCGAGTTTAGGTATTAAAGCTGAACATTACCCATTAGTTGGCAGTGCTTTATTAGCTGCTATTAAAGAGATATTAAACCCTGGTGATGAAGTGCTTGCTGCTTGGGCAAGTGGTTATGGTTTGTTGGCTAATGTGTTTATTGAGCGAGAAAAAGAACTGTATCAAGAAAGTGCTGAAAAAGAAGGTGGTTGGGTAGCAACGCGTGAATTCACTGTTGTTTCAAAACGACAAGAAACGCCTTTAATTACATCATTTTATTTGCAACCTACAGACCAAGGTGCAGTGAGTCAATATGAAGCAGGACAATATATAGCATTGCATTTACATCCCGTTGGCCATCAGCATCATCAAATTCGTCAATACAGTCTTTCGGGCGCTTTTGATGCTAAAGGTTATCGAATTTCTGTTAAAAAAGAAGCAAGTGAGCAGGGTGAAGGCGTTATTTCTAATTACCTACATAAGCAACTCAATGAAGGTGATGTTATTCAAGTGTCTAATCCCTATGGTGAGTTTGTATTAACAGCTTCGCAAAACCCAGTGGTATTGATCAGTGGTGGTGTTGGTATTACGCCAATGCAAGCAATGTTAGAAACACTAGTCGTTGATTATCCGACTCGAGAAGTACATTTTGTACATGGTGCGCTAGATCAAGAGCATCATGCCTTCAAACCCTATTTAGATAAGTTAATCGCAGATAATAAAGCTAACGGACATCTTTTTTATCAACAAGCTGGCACTGTCAATCAAGGACAGCATCAAGGCATGATCAATATGGAAACTATTAAAGCAGACTTACCAATGGCTGAAGCTGAATTTTATCTGTGTGGTCCGTTAGCGATGATGAAAGCTGTTTATCAACAACTTAAAACCTTACAAGTAGCCGATTCGCAAATTTTCTATGAAGTATTTGGTCCAGCTAAAACATTAGCCGATTAATGATGTTTATGGCCTGCTTTATCGATTACAAGATAAAGTAGGCTGAGCATGCACTTATTTTTAAGTGCTATTTAAGCTACTTAACCTTTGCTCGAATATCTGCTAACTCTTGTTGTAATGCTTTTAAACGTTTTGCATATTGTTCAGGTAGGTGCGTATTATTAAGCAATATAAAACTATTTTGACATTGCTTAATTAGTGCTTGATGATCTTTTCGCTGCGGCATTTCTTGCAGCATTTTAATAAATACCTGAGAGCGGTTTAATAATGCCCCGGTATTCACTGGCTCTAATGCTAATGCTTGATCAAAGCTCTCAATTGCTTGCGAGAATTGTTTTTCTCTAAAAAACTTAATACCTAATTTATTATAATTAGTGAAACTGTTAATACGGTTATCAAGTAATTCGCCAGTATGTTTTTTAATACTAAGCTGAGTACTTTGATCTACAATATTACGTTGCTCAAGTTCAGCTAAAAAAGGGCTAGCCTCTTCAAATTCTCCTATATCTAGCAATGAAAATAAACTTTCAGTTAAAAAAGTGGTATCAAAATCTGCAACTTCTTCAGTCGTATTGCTTAAAGTATTAAATATACGGCGCTTTGCTTTTAATGGTTCATTAAGTGCTAACAGCACATTCGCCTGATATATTTGGTCAAAACCATCAAAATTAAAATCTTTATTTTTACCCTCTTCAAAGCGACTTTGGTAGAGTGTTGAAGCTACTTTTTTTAATATATCTTTGCGCTTTTTCATATCATCTTCTTTCTTTGCAAAGGCAACAATACTGCGCAAATAATTGGCAAGATGACAGGGGTCAGGATAAAACGAGTTACGACTTAAGTGCAAGATAGAGGCATAACTGCTTAGCATTAAAATGTATTCTTCCATTTCCGTGGCTAATAATGCCACTTCCTGATGGCGTTCAATACTATGATGAGTTGTTGTCGCCGCGTGGCTTAATATATTCAAGGCATTTTGCAATTGCCCATCATGTTTGTAAGCACGGGCTAACCATTGATAAGCTTCCATTTGCATCGGCGCATAGGAAATTAAGCGCGTTAATACTTCAATAGACTTTGTATAATCTTCCTGTAAAAAATATAACCTACCTAAACTGATGCTCGGGTGTACTAATGGTCTTAGGTCTACCATTGGTTTCAAAATTCTTTCTGCATTACTAAATTGCCCCATTTGAATATAAATGTCAGCTAATACATTTTTACATAGGGCACGAAATTTAGGTTCTGCATCAATCTTTTGTTGGCAAAGTGAAATCGCCACCTCAAACTTATCATTATTGACTGCTTCATTTATTTCCTGCAGTACTTGCTTTCGTTGCATTGCTGCTGTGAGACGATTACTTAGTTGTATAGGTGAAAATGGTTTCATTAGGTAGTCATCGGGCGATTTTTCCATGGCAGTCAATACCATTTTTTTATTACTGTCCCCGGTGATAATGAAGCACAACGCATGCTCAGGTATTAAGTCATTTCGCTTCAGGTAATCAAATAATTGCACTCCATTTTTACCGCCACCTAAGTTGTAGTCCAACAGGTAGATGTCAAATTGATCAAGGTTAGTTATACGCGCCGCTTGCTCTGCAGATTCTGCAAACGTGATGTTTTCTGCCCCCTGATTAGTGAGCATTGCTTTAAGCATTACATGGAATGCTTTTTGGTCATCGACGATGAGTATTTTTTTATTACGATAACTAAACATTGTGAGGATCTTTAATTAATAACAAAAAGTAATAATAAAGCATTTAATTTTGCACCATTTATACACTAGTTAATGAACTGCCAACTGCTAAGCACAGCTTAATATTGATAATTATTAGTTATAAAGCACTTAATTCAATTACAAATGTAACAATAATTAATACCAACCACTTTATCAAATGATTGATTAACATTCAGTAAAGCAGATCAAAGACTAAAGGCAAGGCAATAATAAAAACAGATAAATTTTAGTGAATAAAAAATAGTAGTTAAATAGAGATAAATAAAGGGGATTTTATATATTTGCAATGAAGTTGCATGGGGAGTGAAATGGTGGAGGGAGGTGGATTCGAACCACCGAAGCTTTCGCGACAGATTTACAATCTGTTCCCTTTGGCCACTCGGGAACCCCTCCGTTATTTCGAGTGAGATAATATCAGAAAAAATTCGCTTGTGAAGAAGAAACTTTAAAAAAACATTAAATAAAATCAATTTGTTGCCGATAAAGAGAATACTTCAACAAGGAATCTTTCTTTTAGTATGAATATTGAGCAACTTAATCAACAGATAGTAATCAACGAGTGGCAATTAGGACAGCAGCTAAACACTGCTGTGCAAAATGGCACTCGTGATAAATTTAATTTGTTATTAAGTTTGTTATCCGATGATGCGCGTGATTTTGCGCAATTCACTGGGCGAGTTGAGCAAAGCGAAGTAGAAAAGAAGATTGATCTACGCGCTTATTTTGATTTGCCAAAAGCACAACCTCTAGTTAATACTGGGCCAAGCGCGAATGTTTTAGCCGAGTTGAACAGTGACTTACATAATAACAAACTCACTGATATTCGTTTTAAACAACTGCTGGCTAATGAAGCATTATTATCAAAGCAAGTCAGTGGCGAGTTCCCTGATGATGTTTTAGACAACTTACCTCTTTTGAAAAAACAACGCGTAAATGCCGCTTATCAATCAACACTCTCGGGTTCTGTAAATGATAAAGAGGTGAGTGCCTACGCTACTGATGCATCCTCTCCGATCGGTATGGATGTGAGTTTATTAGATGAATATAAAAACTTAGACTTAGAAAATAAACCGTTACGCGTACATTACGCTTAAGTTGCGTTTAGATTCATTTAATTATAAATAATGATAGTTTTTATTACAGTCTCGATTTTTTACTTGAACTGCTCGATCTTTGTTAATGACCCTGTAAATAATTTTACCTATCACCTTCTTATTATATGAATATTTTTATTGGTTAGAGATTAATACTGGCCGCTCTGAACTTGATGTTCAATGTGCGGTCATAAATTCAAGTTTTCATTTTAAAGTATAATTAATACCTTAAAATATCTTATTAATTATAATGTTATAAATCAGGATAAACGTGTTTATGGGAAGTAAAATAGCTAAATTCGCAACTAAATTCGCAACTAAATTCACAACTAAAAGAGCCACTAAAACCACGGCGATGATAGTGATTGTTGGCTCTCTAACCACCTCATTGTCAGCTTGTGTGGGTAGTAATGCAGTGACTGACAAGGTGATGCAGTTCAATTTGGAAGTGGTAGACAATCGCTATGGTCGTGGTGGTATTAATATTCTATTGATCCCTGTGTATGCATTAACACTGGCTGTTGATGTTGTTATTTTTAATGCACTTGAGTTTTGGACAGGTGAAAACCCATTAAATGGCGAACCACATATTTTTGATTCTAAAGTTAAAACTATGTACAAAGTGAATGAAAAAGTGGACCCTGCCTTAACTAGACCCCCTCTAAAACCATTACAAAAAACACAAGTGGATCATAACTCAGCTGAAAAATCGGTGTATTCGATGCAAGTTAATCCAGTTAATAGTAAAACAATTGATTATAATATTGTTTATACAAATGGTGAAAAAGCGGTATTACGAGGAGAGAAAGTAGGGGAATTAGTGACTTTTTCTTTAAATGGTGAGTTTGTCACAATGGCTTCGCTTGATGAATTAAGCGACTTTATGACACCAAAGTCTTAATACTAATAACGCTAAATAGTTGATCTATTGTTTAGTGACCAATTACAAACAAAAAAACCTTAACAATTGTTAAGGTTTTTTATTATCAGCTATTGCTCGCTTTTTACTCTTAAACGGAAAGCTAGCTATACAAGACAACTATACAAGACAACTATACAAGACAACTATAAAAGAGATAAGTATAAAAGCTATTACCTAAAAACAACGGTGCGGTTAGCATATACAAATACTTTATCATCTAACACTCGTTGTAATGCGCGGCTTAATACTGATTTCTCTACATCTCGGCCTGCTTTTGCTAATGCTTCCGCATCATAAGCATGGTCAATATGTGCTACATCCTGAGTAATAATAGGACCTTCATCGAGGTCATTATTAACAAAATGCGCCGTTGCACCAATGATTTTAACACCACGGTCAAACGCTTGCTGATAAGGTTTAGCACCAATAAAAGCTGGTAAGAAAGAGTGGTGAATGTTAATTAATTTGTTGGCATAGGTTTCAACAAAATTTGGCGTTAAAATACGCATATATTTAGCTAAAATCACGTAATCCGGTGTATACGGTGCAATCGCTTCTAATACCTTTTGTTCGTGCTCTTCACGTGTAAGACCGTCATGGCTTACTGTGTGGTAAGGAATATTGAACTTAGTGACTAAATCTTCTAAGGTATCGTAATTCCCAATTACCGCAGCAATCTCTACATCAATACCGCCATAGGTACTTTTCATTAAAATATCACCAATACAATGTGCTTCCTTAGTGACTAAAATAACAATGCGTTTACGTTGGTTTGCACTGATCAAAGAGCGAGTAGAACCCTTTGGTAGATTTAAATCTAAATCTGCTAATAGCGTATGGTCGTTAAAAATGCCTTCAATCTCTGTGCGCATAAAAAAACGATTATATTGATGGTCAACAAACTCATCATTCTTAACGATGTTTAATTGGTGTTTTTGACAGATATTAGTAATTTGTGCGATTAACCCTTTTGAGTCGGGGCAATTTGTTAGTAATGTTTTCTTTTCCATTATTTTCTCTATTGGTTCAATTTTGCTGTTAAGCACAGCATTTTTTATATTTTTTGCCACTACCGCAGGGGCATGTGTCATTGCGCCGTATCTTACCTGATCTTTCACTAGGATAAAAAGTTCCGTCGCAATAAAGCCATTGTTGATGATCTTTCACAAAGTTAGAAAGTTCGTGATGGCAACTTAATTGTCCTTGATCTTCATACCAAGCTTTAAATTCTACGGTTCCCGTATCTGCAGCCATTGTTGTATTAATAATATCGAGGCGTTTCCAATCTAATGACTTTTCAGATAATTGTGCCACGGTTAAATCACCTCGATAATCAAGGTGATAGGTCGAGAATAAATATTCACCGAGTTGTAAGCAGAATGCGCTAAAACGAGATCGCATTAATTGTTCACAGGTAGCTGGCTTTTGTTGTAGGTCATGAAAGGGTTGGCAGCAGTCTTGATAGATTTTTCCACTACAACAAACACAAAGTGTATTCTTCATTTCTCTCTTTCCTATAAAAGTCCATAAAAGGTCAATAAAAAAAGCCCATAAAAAAAGCGCTCATTGAGCGCTTTATTGTATCAATCAATAATAATACTTATTTTTGTGCGTAAGCGTCATTATGGATGCCTGCAGCACGACCCGAAGGATCTGCATTATTTTGGAAACTTGCGTCCCATGCTAATGCTTCAACCGTTGAACAAGCAACAGATTTGCCATGAGGAACACATTCTGCCGCACTGTCTAGTGGGAAATGGCCTTCAAAAATACTACGGTAGAAGTAAGCTTCTTTAGTATCTGGCGTGTTAATAGGGAATTTGAACTCTGCTGCAGCAAGTTGTTGATCCGTCACTAGCGTCGCAACATGCTCTTTTAGTGTATCAATCCAGTTGTAACCAACACCGTCAGAGAACTGTTCTTTTTGACGCCATAATACTTCAGGTAATAATTGACCATCAAAGGCTTCGCGAAGAATATTTTTCTCAATTTTACCGTCTTTGATCATTTTAAGTTCAGGGTTAGTACGCATTGCTATGTCTAAGAACTCTTTGTCTAAGAAAGGTACACGCGCTTCAACACCCCAAGCGGCCATTGATTTGTTAGCACGTAAACAGTCAAACATATGTAGCTTGCTTAATTTACGGTTTAACTCTTCATGGAACTCTTTTGCATTAGGCGCTTTATGGAAGTATAAGTAACCACCGAATATTTCATCAGCACCTTCACCAGAAAGTACCATTTTAATACCCATTGCTTTGATTTTTCGTGCCATCAAGTACATTGGTGTAGAAGCTCGAATAGTCGTTACATCGTAAGTTTCTAAGTGGTAAATTACTTCTTTTAATGCATCAATACCATTTTGTACGGTAAAGATAATCGGGTGGTGAATAGTACCTAGTTCATCAGCAACTTTTTGTGCTGCTGCTAAATCAGGTGAACCTTCAAGACCAACAGAGAAAGAGTGAAGTTGTGGCCACCAAGCGCCAGTTTCATCATTGTCTTCGATACGCTGTTTAGCAAATTTTTGCGTGATTGCAGAAATAACTGATGAATCTAAACCACCAGATAATAAAACACCGTAAGGTACATCACACATCAATTGACGTTTAACAGAATCTTCTAGTGCTTTACCAATTTCAGCAGCACTGCCACCATTATCTTTAACTGCATCATATTCCATCCAATCACGAACGTAATATTTAGTTAATTCACCGATTTCACTGTCTAAGTAATGCCCTGGTGGGAACTCAGATACTTTTGAACAAATTGGTGTTAAAGCTTTCATTTCAGATGCAACATAGTAGTTACCATGCTCATCCCAACCTTGATACAAAGGAATAATCCCCATGTGGTCACGGCCGATTAAGTATTTGCCTTTTTCTTCGTCATATAAACAAAAAGCAAAGATACCGTTTAGATCATCTAAAAACGCATTACCTTTCTCTTCATATAAACCAAGAATGATTTCACAGTCTGATTTAGTTTTAAATTGGTAACCACAAGTTAATTCAGCTTCTAATTCTTTGTGATTGTAGATTTCACCATTAACCGCAAGTATGTGTGTATTATTTTGATTGTATAAAGGCTGTGCACCATTATCCACGTCAACGATAGAAAGACGTTCATGAACAAGGATCGCTTTATCAGAAGAATAAACACCAGACCAATCTGGGCCACGATGACGAAGCAGTTTTGACATTTCAATTGCTTGTTGGCGCAATGCGATAGGATCGCTTTTAATGTCGAGCACACCAAAAATAGAACACATAAGGTTACCTTTTTTATTGTAAACGGGGATTAAAGTAGCCCGTTACTTCTTGAATTACTTCTAAGCGTAAGATTATTAAACAATTCGCTTAGTGATCAAACTAGATCAACATATTGAGGTTTATGATTTTTGCAGAATAAACATCAAAAGTCACATGAAATCAGTACAATTTAGTAACAAAAAAAACTGATTCCATAATATTTGGTTCTATAAGTCGAGTTTATAGGGACTATCCGGTAAAACGTTCTCCAAATCTGACCAAACATGGCGGGCAAAACCTGCTCCGGCTTCTTCGTACATGTTAAAAACTAAATGCACGCCTAATTCGTTTAATTCGACTTCATCGGTTTTATAGTGCGCTAATGCGGCGACTTTGAAGGTATGACCATCAATTTTATTTAATTGCTCTGCGGCATAACGATTACCATTATGGTCGGGCATGGCTAATAAAATTAACTTCACATTGTCTGTAAGTTGTAATTTGCTCCAAAAATCTGAATCCAATGCATCGCCGGTGATCACGCGACGACCTGCTTCACGATGTTGCACGGTGGTATGATGGTTGTAATCAATACCCATCACTTTTTCACCGTAGGTATCTTTTAATGCGTCGTAAGCACCGACACCAATTCGGCCCATTCCCATTACTAAGATTTGAGCATCACCAACACGAACTGGTCGATCATCTTGATGTAAACGCGTTGATTGGTAACGTTTTAAGGCTAAGCTATAACGCATATAAAGCGCATCAGCATATTTATTTAATAAAGCAGAAATAATAAAACTCAGGGAGACAGCAATGGCAATAATAATTAACCAGTCCTGACTTAACCAACCTTTATGAGTTGCTAATGATGCGACAATTAAGCCGAACTCACTGTAATTGGCTAAACTGAAAGCAGCGAATAATGAGGTACGTGAACGTAGTTTAAATTTACTTAAGGTTAAGAAGTAAAAGATGATTTTACCCGCTAATAAAAGGGATAAGATACCAGCGACCATAAGGTGATCAACGTTAGGCAGACCAGATAATCCAATACTTAAAAAGAAACAAACCAGAAACAGCTCTTTTAAATTAAACAATGACCGAGCCATCTCTTTAGCACTAGGGTGACCTGCTAGCAGCATACCAGCAATCAAAGCACCTAAGTCAGCTTTCATACCGACACTTTCAAATAACCCCGCACCGACCACTAACGCTAAAAAGAAACCATATAGGACCAGTAGTTCACCATGCCCAGCCTTGTCTAATAGTTTATATAAAATAGGTCTGATTAAAGGTAAAGCCAGTAACCCTAGTGCCCACAAAGAGGGGATTTTTCCGACTGAAATAGTTAAAAATAGTACCGCAAAAATATCCTGCATGATCAGGATACCAATGGCGATACGACCATAAAGAGAGTTACTCTCACTCTTTTCTTCTAAAATTTTCACCGCAAATACGGTACTGGAAAAGCTTAATGCAAAGGCGATGAGGACAATGCCTGCAATATCTAACTCAGAGAAAAGTGAGACACCAATTTGTTTGATCGCAAATAGCAATAACGTATAAAACACAATACTGGAAACAAGGTGGATAGTCGTTCCTGCCCACACTTCGGATTTAAATAAAGTGCGAATGTTGAGTTTTAAGCCGATAGAAAAAAGCAACAAGGTCACGCCTAAATCTGCAAACGTTACTAAAGCATCGGTGGATTCAAAACCAAAAAAATTAAGGCTAAAACCGGCTAATAAAAAACCAACCATAGGCGGTAGTCCGGTTAAATTAATTAACATTCCAAAGCTAAAGGCAACGCCTATAAAGAGTAATATTGTGCTATCCATGAGTTCTCTTATTGTAAATGGGTGATTGTTTTTATCTGAATTTAAGTTTTTAAATCATTTTCAGTATTGTTATTCAACATCTTTGAAATTTTAAGTCTTATTTTTTTATAAATATGTATTGTAAATATGCGTCGTAAATATATTTCTAAATTTTAGTGTCACCATTGTTATCTTTGTATTTTTTCATAAGCATGAAGAAAAAGGCATTACTTTACTTAAATAAATTTATGACCTTATTGCGACATAGTTTATGAGATTGGTGTAGCTAGGACAACGACTCATTGCTTGAGAGGTCAGTACTCTTATCTGCAAATCGCATTTAAAAGTTCACTTAAAACAATGTCATTGGAGTCGAAGTTGTTGATTCGGATTGTTGTTCTGATTCAGGCCTGAATGCATGTTCCATTGATTGTTGCTGTTGGTTCTTTTGCAATTGCAGGTTTTGCGGTTGAATATATTCAACAAAAGTAGTGGTATCGGGCCAGAAACGATATACGTTTAATATAATACTGTCTTTCAGTGTCCATTGAAAACTCGCTTCACCTTTAAGTGCTTCACCAATAGATAAGTGGGGTTGCCCATAACGTTCAGTTAATTGTTGTTTTATTTTACCTATCAATGCCGGATTATTACGGCCAACAAAAGTATAGGTAGCTTTGACGAATTGATTTTCTCGTGTGTAGTTAATGTTCAGCTCACTAGAGCCTTTGATCATGGCGCCGGTAAAATAACGATCTGCCCATTGACTATTATCTTCTGACAAAACTTTAATCGATTGCTGCTTTATTTTTTCACGTAATAAAGCGCGGTCGGCACAACTGATTAACTCAGAGAATAATAAAGTTGTCGCGGTAGCTAAACATTGCTCATGGCTTACTAGTTTTTCTAACTTTGTTTTTGCCCAAGTCTGCGATGCTTTTTTATACAATGCTATCGCTTCAGCTTTGTTAACCTTAGTAAAAATGCCATGTTCATAAAAGTAAGCTAATTTAGCATGCGCTAATTTAAAATCTAATGCGGAAGCATATTGATAATTTTTAAATGCCTTCTGTAAGTTTCTACTTATATCATGTGGATAACCAGAAGTACCATATTCATATATTTGTGCCAGTTGATAATAAGCTTGTGCGTGGTCACGGCGCGATGCTTGCGTATACCATTCTATAGCCACCTGAATATTTTTAGCGGTGCCTTTACCCATCTGTGATAAATAACCAAGTCGATATTGAGCATCGGTATTGCCTTGCAATGCCGCTTGACGAAACCAAACTAAAGCCTGTGGGAAATTTGCAGGTGAGCCTTGTCCTAGTTCTAACAATCGCCCTAATTGATAAGCTGAGGGGGAATAACCGTTATTAGCAGATTTTGTATAAAGCTGAATAGCTTTAGGGTAGCTTTGCTTTTCTCCTAAGCCTTTTTCATAAATCATCGCTAATTCATATTGAGCTGCAAAGTTTTTTTGATTCGCGGCTTTTTGATACCAATAAATGGATTTTTTATAGTCTTGCTTTATGCCTAAGTTATTATCGGGAGGGCTTTGATATAACTTACCTAAGCTTACTTGCGCATTAACATGACCTTGTTCTGCAGATTGTTGATACCAATAGATGCTTTGTTTGATGTCCCGTTCGGTGCCAATCGCGTTGAAATAATAATCACCCGCTTGGTATTGTGAAATGGCATCACCTTGTTTTGCAGCGAGCAAAAAATAGTGCAGTGCTTGGCTATAATCTTGCTTAATACCAGCTCCTTTAGCATACATGGTCGCAGTTACATATTGTGCAGCAGGGTTACCTTGCATCGCTGCTTTTTGATACCAATAAATTGCTTTTTTGAAATCTTTTGGCACACCTTGTCCACTTTCATACATCCAACCGATTGTATATTGAGCTGCAGGGTCGCCTTGTGTTGCGAGTGGAAGCCAGATTTGTACTGCTTTTTTATAATTTCCAGACTGCGCTGCTTCATAGCCATCGGTGAATTTAGCTTGCGCGAAAAGGTGTCCTGAAAAACAGAACAGTAAAATAGATGAAATAAGTAAGAGGGGTACTTTCAGCATCATGCCGATGATAAATTCCATGTATAAAAAATTGATATCATTTTATTATAACACTACCCATTTAGTTAGGCTTATTTATATTTATTTAATGAGAAGTAGTATCAGTCAAATTAATATTGGTCAGCTCATTAATTTTATATCAAAAATCAGTTTACCTTGCTGATTTTTGTATCTTTAAAGGTAACGAGTATAAACTCTCTCAATGAAAATATGAGCAAAAATATCCAGAGTTTGAGCACTAATCATTGCTTAAAAACAGCTGATGTTATTTATATTAAGGGCTTGTTTTGAATTGAGGTAATTATTTTTTTAATGTCTTCTTCTGATAGGTGCTTGGTCGCTTTATCTAAATCGCTATTTCCAAACCAATCATGGCTTATTGATGCACCTTGTTTAATGGTGTGTATGACTGAATCAGCAGACAGATATAAGTTGTGGATTATAAGAGGTTGTACCGAAAAGGTATCCCCAGTATTGGCTATTTCTAAAGACAATACGCCATCAATTAAACTAGCCACGGCCACCCAACCTTTTTGTACAATATATGTTTCTTTAATCGCTTGATGATGATGGCTGTTTTGCCAGACCCCATGCTTTGCGTTTACAGTTCGTATATAGGAACTTCCATCCTCACTTATTAATCTAAAGCGCAGCTCTCCACTTTGCATTTTTTCGTGTTGAAATGTGATCCCATAATCACTTGTTGCAATGTTATTAGTAATTTTAGCCATAATTATTCCATTTAAGAAAAGCTTTAAAGAATAACTTTATAATACCTTCAAAATACCAATCCTACTAAATAGATGCTCAATATTGTTGGTTAATATTACATCGTTTTTGCTTAATTAGTCTGCTAAAAGCAGAAGGCTCTGGGCCTAAATCGTTATAATGGTTAGCTCTGATTAAATGTGAAACTTAGTATTATTGTTCTTCGAGTGAAATAGAAGGGGGGGAGTTGAGAGATAAAGAGCAAAACAGCATGTGTGCTGTTATTGACTCTTAATACAGATGTCGTCTTCGCTTTTGCTGCAGCAGAGTAATACTTCACCATCTTTCAAATAAGCTAATGGGAAATCGCTATAATTTGCAGTGCCAGCTAGCAAAATAGAACGGCAAGCGCCACAGTGCCCATCTCGACAATGAAACTCAACGGACACCGCTTGAGACTCTAAATTCTCAAGCAATGTCTTGTTCGGATCAAGCGGGTAGGGTTTGCCGTTATAAGTCAGTGTTGATGACATTTTTTAAACTGTTTTACAGTTCAAAAGTACTAAGATCTGCACTGTCCACGGAACTGTTAATTTGTCCTACTAAGTAAGAACTAATTTCTGCTTCCTGCGGTGCAACTTGTACATTGTCACTGACTAACCAATGGTTAATCCAAGGGATTGGGTTACTTTTAACTTCAAAGGGTGCTTCATAACCAATCGCTTGCATACGTTGGTTAGCAATGTATTCAACGTATTGACATAAAATTTGTTCATTTAAGCCGATCATTGAGCCATCTTTAAACAGGTATTGTGCCCATTCTTTCTCTTGCTCAGCGGCTTTCATGAAAATAGCGCGACCTTCAGCAAAACACTCTAACGCTATCTCTGCCATTTCTGGATCATCTTTACCGTCAGCCCATAGATTTAACATTTGCTGTGTAGAGTTCAAGTGTAACGCTTCATCACGAGCAATCAACTTGATGATTTTTGCATTACCTTCTAATAAATCACGCTCAGCAAAAGCAAATGAACAAGCAAATGACACGTAGAAACGGATCGCTTCTAAGGCATTCGTTGAACAGATACATAGATATAATTTTTTCTTAATATCACGTAGTGTTAATGCTTCTGTTTTACCTTGAATATTGACGTATTTTACTTCCGTTTGCTCAAATCCGTGTAACTGCATGAATTGCACTGCATGGATAAGTTCATCGTAATAAAAAGAGATATCGATAGCACGTTTTTGAATCTCATTATTATTAACAATATCTTCAAATACTTCATTCGGGTCAGTAAATAGGTTACGTAAAATATGCGTGTAACTACGGCTATGAATTGTTTCTGAGAAAGCCCATGTTTCAATCCAAGTTTCTAACTCAGGTAATGAAACAATCGGTAGTAGTGCAACATTTGGGCTACGGCCTTGAATTGAATCCAACAGCGTTTGATATTTTAAGTTAGAGATAAAAATATGCTGTTCATGATCCGGTAGATTTAAAAAATCGATGCGATCACGGCTAACGTCAATTTCTTCTGGACGCCAAAAGAAAGACAGCTGTTTTTCAATAAGCTTCTCAAATACCTCAAATTTTTGTTGATCGTAACGAGCCACGTTAACTGGGTTACCAAAGAACATAGGTTCTTTCATAGCATCGTTGGAAAGGGTTGAGAATGTTGTATAAGCCATGTGACTCTCCGTCAGAATTCTAATTTCGCGTATCTTAACAACTTACTACGATCCGATCACGGCTTTAGTTTAATTTTGTTTTTATTTTTAATGCAAAAAAATAATGCAACCTTATTTTTTGTGCTTAAAAGGCATAGTCAATAATCCCCACAAATTTGCATTGTCTTTTGCATCTGGAAATTCTGTGATACCAATATCGATCTCCAAATCGGGTTTAGTGGCTTGTGCAGAATAACTACCAAATAATCGATCCCACCATATGACACTGAAACCATAATTCGAGTTACTTTCTTTAAATAACTGGCTGTGGTGAATACGATGTAATATCTGAGTCATTAAAATTAATCGTGTTATTTTCTCTACTTTTTTAGGTAAGCGTATATTGGCGTGATTAAACAAAGCAAACCCGTTTAATAGCACTTCAAATAAGATAACCGCATAGGCTGGAATGCCTAAAGTCATGATTGCAATTGCTTTAATAAACAGGCTCGCAACAATCTCTAATGGGTGAAAACGCAACCCTGTACTGGCATCTACATGTAAATCTGCATGGTGTACTTTATGTAGTTGCCATAGTAAGGGCACTTTATGAAATAATCGATGCTGCCAATAAATGAGCATATCTAACAACAGTAAACTGAAGGTAATAGTTAGCCAACCTGGTAGTTGAACAAGATTAAATAACCCCCATTGCTGTTCAGTGCAATAAAGTGCAAATCCTGTTAATCCAAGGGGAAGGGCTAATCTCGCGGATAAACCGGAGATAAAAACAATACCAAAGTTACCGATTAAACGTGTTGTTTTTGTGGGGGCTGTTTTTGTTGTGGGTAGCTGTCGTGCAGGGAAAGCATGCTCCCAGCCTATCATTACCGCTAATATAGTAAAAAATATACCTAGTCGAATAAGTGCATCATCAGCCATGGTTATTTATCCTGCTCTTTGCTTTGTTGAGCATCCGTAACAGTATGACTTTTTAACGTTTGGTAACCGCCATTGATGCGAGTAAAAATAGTGATCGCTCCTAAAAAAGCAAAACTGTAAGCCAATTCAGGAAAGTAAGCTGGCCATAAACAAAAAGCCACAAAAAAGGCGATAGTTTCTGTGCCCTCGGTCAAACCATTTAAAAAATAAAAACTCTTATTAGCAAACTGTGGACGTGCTAGGTTTAATTTTTCAGCGGGAATAGCAAAGGCTAAAAAGCTTGAACCTGTGCCAATAAAGACGGTTAATAATACCGATGCGGCTAATGCATTTTGAACCGGATCCGCTAAAGCAAAGCCTAAGGGAATAGCAGCATAGAACAAAAAATCGACACAAATATCTAAAAAACCACCCGCGCTACTACTACGTTGTTGATAACGAGCCAGCGCACCATCTAAACCATCAAAGACACGATTAAGGATGATCATCACTAAAGCTGCTGTCCAAAGTTGTGCCGCTAATAAAGGAACCGCTAATAAACCAATAACAAAACCAACCACGGTAATTTGATCCGCGTGTACACCACGTTTATCTAGTTGCGTTACTAAGGGCATTAATAAGGGTTTGATGTAGGGAGTGACAAATTTATCTAGCATCTCTTTTCCTATTATTTGGTTTTATGAAGCGACTTCATTTAAAGATACAGTATCTAATGTGATCACTTTACCCTGTGCTGCAAGCGCATCACTTTGGTCATGTGTCACCATCACCGCAGGTAAGCTATAACGCTGTATTTGTTCAAACACTAATTGGCGCGTTTCTTGGCGCAATTGGCTATCTAATTTACTGAAAGGTTCATCTAATAAAATTGCTTTTGGTTTGCTTAATAATACACGTAACAAAGCAACTCGCGCTTGTTGACCACCCGATAATTGTTGTGGACAACGTTTTTCCATGCCAGCAAGACCTACTTGATTTAATGCTTCGCTAATTTCATCTTGACGCGTTTGTTTATCACCCTTAGGCATCGCAAAGGCAATATTGCCTGCTACGGTTAGATGCGGAAACAATAAAGGATCTTGATATAACAAACCAATATGGCGAAGGTGGCTTGCGGTATTAGTGATATCTTGGCCATTTAAATACAGCTCTCCAGTGGCAGTAAAATCGCTGGGTAACATGCCTACTAACCAATTTAACAAGGTCGATTTACCACTACCAGAAGGCCCCATAATGGTTAGCACTTCACCGCCTTTAACTTCTTCATTAAGAGATAATAAAGACGTTCCTTGTTGTTTCAATTGCAAGTGACTAATGTTCAGTGATGGTATTTTCTGAGTCAATGTTGATTTCATTTGATTTCCTAACCTCTCTTACGAAAGAAAAATTTTGGTACAGCCCAAGCTAATATAAAAAATAGTGCAGGTAATAACATCTGCATTAATGCGTAAACCGCACTGGTTCTTCTACTCGCACCATTAGCAAGGGTAACCGCTTCCGTTGTGATGGTATTAATTCGACCTGCACCCGATAACAGCGTCGGTAAATATTGGCTAAAGCTAATAGCTAAACCTAACGCGCTGGCAATTAAAATAGGTGAGATTAAAAGTGGCAATTTTAACTGCCAAAATATTTTTGAGGGCGGCACGCCAAGACTTGCTGCTACTGAGCTAAAGCGAGGATCTAAACGACGATAGCTGTTGGCCAGAGATAAAAACACATAGGGTAAAACAAACAATAAATGCGAAAAAACAACATTAACATAAGCATGTTGGCTGTTTACTTGCTCAAATAACCAAACGATGCCAAATAGAAAAGCGATACTTGGAATAAGCAACGGTAGATAAATAATAAAACCACTGATCGCAGAGATGGTTTTAGTATTTTGTTGTTCAGCTTCAAGTACCAGCAATGTTAACGCAATAGCAATTAAAGTAGTGCTGATGGCTATTACCAATGTGTTAAATAAGGGCGTTTGCATCTGTAATAAGGCCGATGTCCAATGCAAGCTAACCAGTTGTTGCGGCAGAATATCAGGGTAGGACCAAAAACCTGCAAAAGACCATAACACCATTGCAACTAAGGCTAAGCCAATAATGGTGAGCATCGCGACTGTGATCATATCTGTTAATCGTTTGATTAACATGCCGCCGTGTTCTCGTTCGCCATTAATTAAAAATGCCGCGCTGCACTTTTTAACCAATAATTCTAATAACCACCAACTACCTAATAACGAGAGAGTAATTACAATTTGTAAAATTGCCCCCGATGACGCTTTAATACGTAAGCTTAAATCAACATCGCTAAACCACTGCATGATTGCAACGGCTAAGGTTGGGGGAGTGTTTGGTCCTAAAATTAAGGGAATTTCTACACTCGCGCTTGAATAAGCTAATACTGCGAGAAGCGGTAAACGCATATAACCGTAAAGGCTTGGTAAAATGACTTTAAAAAAGCCAGTCATTGGGCAATAGCCTAAACTTGATGCCACTTTATGTTGTGCTCGAAGGGTTTTACCAATTTCAGGTTGTGCTAATACCCCTAGGGCGATTAACAGTAAAAAGGGGAGTTCTTTAAGGGTCAGTCCGAAGATGATGCTTAAGCCATAGGGATCATGTGGCAGAAGCCAATCTGGTGGAGTGTCCCAACCTGTTAACCAAGGTGAAACAAGTCGAGATAAAAAACCAGAAGGGGTGATTAAAAAACCAATTGCTATCGCGGCTGCTGCATGAGGAATAACTAATATCGGGCCTAATAAACGCTGGATCCGTTTTAACCATGGGCTATTAAAATAACTTGCGAGTATTAAAATAGTGATTATAAAAGCTAATAATGTACTGACTAAGCTTGTACCAAAGCTGAGCAATACCATACGCTCAATGCCTGGAGTTTGAAAAAGTTGAACAAACCCAAACAAACCAAATTCATGCGCACCAAGTGCGGGAAACCAACCAAAAGCAGGTAACAACACACCTAATAGACCACCTAATACAGGCACTACTAATAATGCAATTAACAGGTATGGACTATTACGCACTACACGCGTAAACAGGGTATTAGCAACTATCATCATTGTACTCCATAGCGGGTAAGCCACTGTTCTGTGATGACTTTAACCCAGCTAGGGTGTAACTCGCCTAACAAACGGGTGTTATCTATATTGATGATATTCGCGCTTGCATGTTGTTTTTCAGGAACATCAAAGAGCATTTTTTGTGCTGCAGTTAATTGTGATAAATCGAGTACACTACTATCGCCCCAGACAGCTGTCTTTTGTTTTCTAGATTGTGCTTCTGGGCTTAATAAAAAGTTAGCTACTAATTTAGCGCCCTCAATATGAGGTGAGTTATAAGGAATTGCTACAAAGTGGATATTACTTAAACTACCATCTTTCATTCTATAGCTGCGCGTACTATCTGGTAAGTCATAGCGAGAAATCGCAGAAGGGATTTCAGCGGCTGAAAAGGTAAATGAGACTTGTAGCTCTGTATCGCCCATTAGACGGCGTAATGCTAACCCATTAGATACAAAGTGTTTACCTTGACGCCATAAAGTTGGGTGCAATCGGTCTAAAAACTGCCATAACTGCGGTAATAATTGCACTTGGCTTTCTACTGTCGCTTCTTGGTAGAGTTTTTCTTTAATATTCGCCGGCTGTTGTTCATTTAAAATGATCAACGCGTATTTGAGAAAGCTCATGCCTAAAAAGTCGGGTGGTTTAGGGTAAGTGAAATGACCTGGGTGATTTTCACTCCAAGTTAATAGTTCGGGTAATGTTTGTGGCACATCATTTACTTTTAAACTATCAAAGTAAAAAGTCAGGGCGGCTTGTCCCCATGGTGCTTCCATTCCCTGTGTTGGGACACCAAAATCGCGTGTCATCGCAGGGTTATTAGTGGGATTGGTTAATTCAAAATTAGGCAACTCTCCCGCCCAATCTGCTGCGAGTAATTCATATTTGGCCATCGATGCAAAGTTAGCCCCGTTGATCCAAACTAAATCAACTTGGCCATTACGATGATTGTCTGCTGCTTTTTCTGCTAAAACACGACTGACTGCTTCACTGGTATCTGTGAGTTTTACATGGTGTAAATTTATCTGATATTTTTGCTTAACTTGATCAGAAACCCATTGAATATAATTATTAATTTGTTGATCGCCTCCCCACGCATGAAAGTATACGTCTTGCTTTGTGCCACGTTTTTCAACATTATGCCAAGCACGGGAAGTCGATTTAGCTTCAATATTTACTTCATTTGCAAATACATTGCTGCTAAGCGAAATAACGCTTAGCAGACAAAGACTCATGATCAATTGACGGTAATAGTTATTTAAACATTTACTTAGTCGCATTAAGTTTCCAATTGTAATCTAAAAATTTAACATTAAAATCTTGGTTTTTTAATGTTAATGCTTGCTGCGTATTCAATGTCAAAGCCTCTGCATAAAGCCCTATAAAGCTTTGTATTGACTTAGTACCACGAAACCCAACTTCAAAGTCATCACCATACCATTTAAAGATTGACGACAGATAAAAACTATCACCCTTGATGTAGTTACGACTTGTATCTGTTAAGAAACGCTCAGTTTGTTGCGTTAATTGCTGCTCAAGGTTATCGGCTGTGTAAGCTTCTTCTCGAAGTGCAGGGCAGCCAATACTGGCACAGTTTACGGCAAAATGAATACGTGGATCGTTATAGCGGTCACTACCTCGAATAAGATCATGCTCGATATTGTTTAAACTTATTTTTTTACCTAACAGCGGAATAAATTTTTTATCCCACGGAGAACTAAATAAACTTCCTAAATCTTTAATCGATTCTAGGTCAGGGTATTCAGTTAAAATAAACTCAACAGTCCATGCATTATAAGCATTGATTAAAAATGCTAATTGCTTCTCTTTCGACCAAGCATCAAAATCTGCACGAGAGACTTCACTTAATTTATCAAGGTAAACTTGTAGTTCGCTTTCTTGACTCTTAAAAGCAGCGTAGTCAACCGCTGTGCTGTGTCCTTTATTAATTGGGGAGGTATTTTGCTCAAGTAATTCAGTCCAACTAGCATGTAAATTAGTGCTTGTATCAGCATAAACATTACTTAGCATTGAACTGCTCAATAGTGCAGCCCCTAAGGTGAAGCGCACTAGGGCGCTTACCTTATTGGTTGTATTTGCTATGACAGATGCCATTAACCACGTCTCCATGTATGGTATTTCTCTAACCAGTTTAATACTGTTTGTGGTGCATGATTACGCTTCCATTCACCGGCTGCGTACTTATTACCTTCAGCCCATGTTGGGTAACTGTGGATCGTACCTAGAATCTTATTCAGTCCTAGGCCGTGTTTCATGGCTAAAACAAACTCTGCGATTAAATCACCAGCGTGTTCTGAAACAATGGTTACCCCTAAAATCTTATCTTTACCTTTAGGCGTGATGACCTTGATAAAACCTTTAGTCGCACTATCTGTGATTGCGCGATCCAGCTCTTCAAAATCAAAGCGAGTAATTTCATAATCAATACCACGTTCTTTAGCTTCTGCTTCATTAATACCAACACGAGCAACTTCAGGGTCAATAAAGGTTGTCCATGGGATCACGCGGTAATCCACTTTAAATTTCTTCAAGTTACCGAATAAACCATTGACTGCAGCGTACCAACCTTGATGCGCAGCAACATGTGTAAATTGATAAGGACCAACAATGTCACCAGCAGCAAAGATGTTCGGGTAAAGAGTTTCTAAATACTCGTTAGTTAAAATAGTACGGTTTGTTTCAATACCTAACTCTTCTAAACCATAACCCGTTAAACGTGCACTTCGACCTACCGCACATAATAATTGGTCATACTCAATTTCAATCTCTTGTTCGTTATGTTTAACGATGATGAACTTCTTACCGTCTTTCATTTCACAACGTAATGCTTGATGTGAAGTCAGGATATTAACGCCACTTTCTTTTAGCGATTCAGTTGCAAATTCAGACACTTCAAGATCTTCTTTGATCATGATGCGTTCAGCCATTTCAATTTGCGTCACGTTAGAACCTAAGCGTGCAAAACTTTGTGCTAATTCTGAACCGATTGGACCGCCACCTAATACCACTAACTTTCTCGGAGCTTGTTCAAGCTTAGCGAACTCATTCCATAATGTATCACTGGTCACATAACCTGTTTCTTCAATACCTGGTAGTGGTGGTACAAATGGACGTGCACCGGTTGCAATAACAATACTGCGTGTTGTTAGTTTCTTGGTTGTTCCATCTTCATAGCTAATTTGTACAGTCCAAGGGTCAAGGATTTTTGCATAACCTTTCTCTACTTCAACACCTAAGTTAGTATAACGTTCAACACTATCGTGAGGTGCTACATCGGCAACAACTTGATGAACACGTTCCATTACTTTTTTGAATGAAAATTGTGGTGTTGTATCTTCTAAACCGTAGTGGTGCGCATTACGAATTTGTTCAGCAATTTTTGCACTTTTAATAATAGCTTTACTCGGAACACAACCATAGTTAAGACAGTCACCACCCATCTCTCCGGCTTCAATTAAAGTAACCTTCGCTTTTACTGCGGCTGCAATATAACTAGTAACAAGGCCACCTGCGCCAGCACCAATAACAACCATATTACGGTCGAATTTAGCTGGTTTAGTCCATTTCTTGTAGACTTGACGTTTTTTAATCATATTAACAATACCTTTTGCAATGAGCGGGAATACACCCAATAAAACGAATGAGATAATTAAACCGAAAGATAAAATACCTGACAGGCTCTCTATTTGCGCTAACTGTGTACCTGCGTTTACGAAGATAAACGTACCTGCTAGCATACCTAATTGGCTAACCCAGTAGAATGTCCAAGCTTTAAGTGCAGTAACACCCATTAATAGGTTGATTAAGAAAAATGGAAATATCGGTACCAAACGCAACGTAAATAAGTAAAAAGCACCTTCTTTTTTGATCCCTGCATCAATGGCAGCTAAACGCTCTGGGAAACGTTTCTTGAGTGAGTCGCGTAATAAGTAACGCGATACTAAGAATGATGCCAAAGCACCTAAACTTGAAGCAAATGAAGCAATCACAAAGCCTTCAAACAATCCAAATAAAGCGCCAGCAGCTAGTGTTAAAATAGCCGCTCCGGGTAATGCTAAAGCGGTAACTAAAACATACAGAACAAAGAAACCACCAATAACTAAAAGCGGGGATTGCTCTCTCAACTCACTGAATTGATCCATTGATCCTTTCAATCCATCTAAGGTTAAGAGTTGGTGTAAGTTGAAATGAAAAAACAATCCTATTAATACGATTGCCAATAACAGTAGTACGATCTTCTTTAACATAGTTTATAACCTTTATATGGATGCGATGTGGTGGTCTTCAATTGAGCAACAACTTCTTAAGCACCAACGTCGAATTTTCATACCCATGACTTTATTATTTTAAAATCGCTGCCTTATTTTCGAACAGCTTTTCATCGTGCAATGGATAACTCAAACATAAAGACCTTAGTAAGCTGTTTTTAATTGCTTATTAATCTAAAAAAAGTGAAAAAAGTTAATTGAGATGTTTTTTGGAACAAAAAGTATAGGAGAGATAGTAGAAATGATCTGGTTATTTTTTTGTTTAAAAGCAAAATGTTAGTTTTGTCTGCAAACGCACGAAACATAGATTATAGGCAAAAAAAAAGAATGTACTCAGTACATTCTTTTTATAACAATTAATTGTAACTTATCCACAATAATGACACATTTAATTAAACACAACGGTTATATCTTACAAGCGCCACCGGCACAGCCATCGTCTTCAATTACTTTTTCATCATCAGCACCATCACGGGTGTTATGGTAATAAAGTGTTTTAAGACCCATTTTGTAAGCCATTAACAGATCTTTAAGTAACGTAGTCATCGGCACTTTGCCATCATCAAAACGTTTAGGGTCATAGTTAGTGTTTGCTGAAATAGCTTGGTCAACAAACTTTTGCATGATACCTACTAACTCTAAATAACCTTGGTTATTAGGAATGGTCCATAACAGTTCGTAGTTTGCTTTGTATTTATCAAACTCAGGAACAACCTGTTTTAAAATCCCATCTTTACTCGCTTTGATACTGATGAAACCACGTGGTGGTTCAATACCATTGGTTGCATTAGATATCTGGCTTGATGTTTCAGAAGGCATCAATGCTGATAATGTTGAGTTACGTAAACCATCTTTAACGATATCTGCACGTAATGTTTCCCAATCTAGGTGATAGGCTTCATCACAAATCGCATCTAGCGATTTTTTATAGGTATCTAATGGAAGAATACCTTTTGCGTAATTAGTTTCATTAAATAGTGGGCAAGCACCACGTTCTTTGGCTAATTTGTTTGATGCTTTCAATAGGTAGAATTGAATCGCTTCAAAGGTTTTATGTGTCAGGTTGTTTGCACTGCCATCTGAGTACTTCACGCCATTTTTTGCTAGGTAGTAAGCATAGTTAATTACGCCTATACCTAACGTACGGCGGTTCATGCTGCTTTTTTCTGCCGCTAAAATTGGGTAATCTTGATAATCTAATAAGTTATCTAAAGCACGTACCGCTAGCTCTGATAGTTCTTCAATTTCATCCAATGACTTAATCGCGCCTAAGTTGATGGCTGACAAAGTACATAACGCAATTTCGCCTTCTTCATCTTTAATATGACTTAACGGCTTAGTCGGCAATGCAATTTCTAAACATAGGTTACTCTGACGAACCGGTGCAACTTTACTATCAAATGGGCTATGCGTATTACAATGGTCGACATTTTGAATGTAAATACGACCTGTACTTGCACGTTCCTGCATCAGTAGTGAGAATAATTGTACTGATGGAATCGAAGTTTGACGAATAGACTCATCACTTTCATATAGGTGGTATAAACGCTCAAATTCATCTTGGTCTTCAAAGAAAGCATCGTATAGTCCCGGTGTATCAGATGGACTAAATAAAGTGATGTCTTTCTTGTCGATTAAACGTTGGTAGAATAAACGGCCCAGTTGTACACCATAATCAAGATGACGAACACGGTTTGAGTCGATACCACGGTTATTTTTAAGTACTAATAATGATTCAACTTCTAAATGCCAAATAGGGTAGAAGACCGTTGCTGCACCACCACGAACACCACCTTGAGAACAAGATTTAACCGCCGTTTGGAAGTGTTTGTAAAAGGGAATACAACCTGTGTGGAAGGCTTCGCCACCACGGATTGTACTACCCATTGCGCGAATACGACCTGCATTGATACCAATACCCGCACGTTGCGATACATATTTCACAATGGCGCTTGAGGTCGCGTTGATAGAGTCTAAGCTATCATCTGCTTCAATAAGTACACATGAACTAAATTGACGTGTTGGTGTACGTACGCCAGACATAATAGGCGTCGGTAATGATATTTTAAATTGAGACGTTGCGTCGTAAAAACGTTTTACATAATCTAAACGCACATCTTTATCGTAATCAGCAAATAAACAAGCAGACACCATCAGGTATAAAAACTGTGCACTCTCATAAATCTCGCCGGTAACACGGTTTTGAATCAGGTATTTACCTTCTAACTGCTTTACTGCCGCATAAGAGAAGTTCAAGTCACGATCATGGTCGATAAACTTGTCCATTTCTTCAAATTCTTGTTTGGTGTAATCGGCTAATAGATGCTCATCGTATTTGCCTTTTGACACCATTTTACTGACATGTTCAAACACACTTGGTGGCGTGAAACGACGGTAAGCACGTTTACGTAAATGGAATACCGCTAAATGAGCTGCCAAATATTGATAATCAGGCGACTCTTCTGATATCAAATCAGCAGCTGCTTTAATAATAGTTTCATGGATGTCATCAGTACGAATGCCATCATAGAACTGGATATGTGAATTTAACTCTACCTGTGAAACAGAAACATTACTTAGCCCTTCAGCCGCCCATGTGATCACGCGGTGAATTTTCTCAAGATCAATGCTTTCTCTCTTTCCGTTTCGTTTGGTCACAGATAGGTTTTTATTCATTTTTTTACCTTTTTCGAAGAACAAAATAATTACTTTAGCGATTACAAGCAGTTATTTCTTATAGTGTTGATTGTTCATTTAAAACACAAGATGTAGTGTTGGTTTTAAGGAAGAGGCACAAGATAAAGCTTTTTGAAAATTTTTCAAGGGATAACTATTATTAAATTAGTGGATAAAATTGTGGACAAATTGGCATGGTTTATATCTGTTAGTACTTACTAACAAAATGCTGTAAGTGAGGTCTGTTTTATACAAATTGCAATAACTATTTTGGTTTTTTTTAAATGTAAAAATTGCGTTTTATAGCAGCAATAATTTTTAAAAATTTATTTTTTGATATCTCAATTTTACAATTCTTTATGTTGATAGATTATTGATAAAACCTATCAACTTAGTTTTTAAATAATATAATAACGATACCTTTTATATTAACTCTCCTTGTTCGTCGACTCTTCATCCTCAGTTATCATTAACTTTCGTTGATCCCATAATTTAATTTTTTGCTTTTAAGTTATTGATCTTTGTTAAGAGTGTAGTAGACTCCAGTGAAAATTTATTGTCATAAATTAGTCATTTATATAATCACTAAGTGTTATTTTGTCGGCGATGATTGTTGATGTGTTTATTAGGCTTCTATTCGTCCTAGCCTACTATTCAAATATTGATAGGACGTGAGATATTAAAATGAAAAAAGTAATATTATTATTAATGGTGTCAGTGTTAGCCGGATGTGCAACTCATGCAGAAATTAAAATGCCAGTCGTCGTAAAAATACATGATACGGCCTATGAAAATAAGTCGCTAAATTATGAAATATTATATAGCCAACCTAAGCCTGGTATCTTCACTGGAGGAGAACAATTACCTTTAGCTCCATTAGAAGAAGCTGAGTTATCTGTTGCATCGGCATCAACTTTAAAAGAGCTGCCTAAACTTATATTTGAACAGTTACCTATTTCGGTTAGGTATTTAGTTGATAATCCTGACTTAACGTTAAAAATTGAACTGACCGCATATAACAAGCTCGGGCCTGCTTATGCAGATTATGAATTTGCAAAAAGCCTTGGTAAAGACTTATTAACGTTGGGTTTTGCATCTTCTGAGTACGATATTATTGCAGACTTTGACGCGAGATATATTTTACAGCAAAAAGGCGAAGTTATTTTTAGTAAAAACTTTAAAGTAAGAGACCAAGTTGACCATGAAAGAGGTGATTTTGAGTCTTATAACACATTAAATGACTTTACATCTCAAATACTAGAAAAGCACCTGATCTTGACTTTACACGCCTTTTTTAAAGATGCGGCAGTGAATGTAAAAGGTTAATTGTTAAGTTGCTGTAAATATTTACAGGGGCTTCAAAATACTAGTACAGGCCCTTAGATTATTATTAAACGTGCCTATTGATAAAGGAGTGCTTAATCACTCTTTTATCAATGCTCTACATTAAACCTCATCTGACAGCATTCATTTAACAATTAATAGCGTTTATAAATTTAACAAAGGTGCTCTTCTGGCATTTTAATCCCCTCAACTGATTCTATAAACTTTCCCTTCGATGCTAGAAACTCAATCAACTGATCCGCGTTTAAGTCGCTGCCCATGCAAGTATGAAAACGTGCATTCTCACCAAAACTAGTAGCAATTTCTGCTTTTAACGCTTGTTTAGTATAAGTTTGTTCTGATTTTGCCATCATTTCCATAACCTGATGACCGTGTATAGATTGATTCATGTTTAATCTTCGCTCCGATTTTTACCAATTATCCACAGTAGTGGATGAGTTAACTTCGGCACACTATAACCAAACCAATTACCTAGGTATTGATGCAAAACAAATTGTGTCTATAAGCAAAGTGTCAGCAATAGATTTATATAGATTGAGGCTTATGAGTAGATATCAGGTGAGAGGTAGTGACTGCTAGTGTTATTGCTGGGGTTTGAGTATTAATGGTGTTTACTTGAAAATTTTTTGAAGTGTTTTATTGTTGGAATTCAGCGCAAATAAGGTTTAAAAAAACGCCACTAGTCAGCGGCGTTTGATCTTATTAAGAGTCAGTTTTTATACCGTTTCTTGGAATGCTTTTTTGCCTTCGAAGATCTCTTCATCAAGCTCTCCTTCATTTTTAGCAACCAATAATGAAACCATCATATCGCCACAAATATTAACTGTAGTACGCGCCATATCAAGAATACGGTCGATACCAGCAACAATCGCTAATCCTTCCAGTGGAAGGCCGACGGTTGTTAATACTAATGAAAGCATGATCAGACCAGCACCAGGGACACCTGCGGTACCTACTGACGCTAATGTAGCCGTTAGTATGATCGTAATGTAGTCAGCAGCCTCAAGGTCAACACCAAATGCTTGTGCGATAAACAGAGCACAAACCCCTTGATATAAAGCCGTTCCATCCATGTTAATGGTTGTACCAAGTGGTAGAACGAAACTTGCGATACCTTTAGAAACTCCTAGTTCTTCACGTGAAGCTTTAATTGTCGCTGGCAGAGTGCCTGAACTACTTGCTGTGGTAAATGCAACGGCAGCTGGGTTTGTTAAGCTTTTTAAGTAACGAACAGGGTTTAGGCGGCCCACAATAGCAATCACACCACTGTAAAATACAACAATATGGATTAATGCCCCTAAATACACAACGGCAATTACTTTTATTAATGGTAGTAATACGTCTGCACCATACTTGCCTGAAACCCAAGCCATTAGGCCAAATACGCCATAAGGAGCAAGTTTCATCACTAACTCAGTTAGTTTATACATCGCTTCTGCAAGGCTTTCAAAAAGCTTGATCGCAGGATCGGCTTTTTCACCAATCAACGCTAAAGAAACACCTAAACCAATAGCAAACACGATAATTTGTAAAATATTACCCGCGGCTAATGCGCCTACTGGGTTTTTAGGGATCATATTAAGTAATGTTTGGACCAAAGTCGGCGCATTAGGTATCGCTGCATCTGATGATACTGCAACCATCTCCAATCCTGCGCCCGGTGTGAAAATAGTAGCAAGCCCAAGACCAATAGTGATTGCAAAAGCCGTGGTTCCTAAATAAAGCACAATTGCTTTAAGCCCAATTCGTCCCATTTTTTTGGTATCTTGCATTGAAGTGATACCGACAATAAGTGAGAAAAAAACCAACGGAACAATCAGCATTTTAATGGCATTAATGAAAAGTGTACCTAATGGTTTAAGAATTTCAGCACTAGGCCCCATCAAAGTACCAACCATCACACCGAGAAGCATTCCTATCAGAATTTTTTTCCATAGTTCCAGGCGTGACCATACTCCACCTGATTGAGCTGAGTTATTTTTGTTGTTCATAACAAGTCCATAAAGTCGTTAAAAGTGATAAAAAATGAATTTTTAATAATATAAATTGTTGAGGGAGCACATCATAATCACTTGATCTGTTAATTGATATAGATTGGTTTTTATTTTATTTATGAAAATAATATCTGTTTTTAAGGTTATAGGAGGAGAAAACCTTGCTATTTTAGGTGTTTATTATTTTTTCAGGGAGGTGTCTGGGAGGAGGCCGGTGTTTAGTTTTATGCCGCTTTGATTGAGCGAGATCAAAACCGTAGAGCTTAAAAACGTTGGTGTATGAGAAGAAAAATTCACCAACGTCCATTGAATGAGTTAATTATAGAGCTTCGTTATTTTAATATGAATTGACGAACTTGGTCTGCGCTTAATGGCCTAACTAAACGGTCAACTTCTTTACCATCGCGTAATAATATTAACATTGGTCAAAGTTTTACCTTAAATACGCGACCTAAAACTTTGCCTTTACGGTCATAAATTTTGATATGAGGGAGCTTTGACTGTGTAGTTAAGCAATACTCAGTTAATACCTCTTTTATTGCGCTTGTTGCTGTCTGACAGTGAGCATACCAAGGAGCACCAAATTCTATAATAATATCACCCCTTAACTTGCTAATTTCTTAAAATGTAAGGGGTTCTTCTTCGTGATCAGGGGTATAGCTAATCTCATGATTTTTCATGCGGTTTACTCTCTATTATTAGTGATAGTGAGTAACAGAAATTGCTTATTAAAAAGGATATAATATTACACTAATTTAATTAATAATATCCCTACGATTTCATCGTCAGATTATTCGTTATATTAGTATGTTGCTCCATGTATTTTAAGAGTTGTTTAAATGCTACTTCCATTTGTACTTCTGTAGCGCTAGCAAAGCCGATTAATAAACCTTTTCGGGCATGAGTTTGCATGTAGTAACGTGATAATGGTCTTACCAAAATACCTTCGGCATTAGCGGCTTGGCAAATAGCCACATCATTCGTACTGTCGGGTAAATTGAGAACAATATGCAATCCTGCATTATCGCTATATTGACTCAATAGATCGGCACCTAAGTATTCGCTGATTAAATCACAAAGAAAGGCTCTGCGTTTTGCATACAACAGGCGCATTCGGCGAATATGCGCGGCGTAGTATCCTTCCTCTATAAACTGTGCAATTGCATTTTGAATTAACAAGTGGCCACCACGATAAAGTTCTGAATGAGCTGTTTTTAAGGCATTCATTAATACTTTAGGTAACACAACATAACCGATACGTAATGCCGGATATAATGTTTTACTGAAAGTGCCTATATAAATAACCGGGGCGTTTTCTGTTAGTCCTTGAAGAGCTGGAATAGGGTGTCCAGAAAACCTGAACTCACTATCGTAATCATCTTCCACAATCCAACTGCCAGATGCAGAAGCGAATGCTAATAATTTCTGTCTGCGTGCTAAACTCATCACAGAACCCAATGGGTATTGATGCGATGGGGTCACAAAAATCAACCGTGGAGTCTCGGCAACTTGTTTAGGTATTTGCATACCATGTTTGTCAACTTGCTGCGGTGTCACTTTTATCTGATTCATACGCAGAATATTACGAATCCCCCAATAACCTGGTTCTTCTATCCATGCTTCGTCGCCAGCATTGCAAAGCATACGAGTAATCAAATCAATTGCTTGATGTATACCTTCTGTGATTAAAATTTGTTCTGAGTCACAGCGTACGGAACGAGCAACGCGCAGGTAGTCAACCAAAGCTTCTTGTAAGTGTGGACTGCCACCTGAGTTGCTATAAGTTAATGAATGCGGATTTGGGCGACGATTAATACGTGCTTGGATTTTACTGAAAAGTTGGTGTGGGAATGCATTAACATCGGGTACGCCTGGAATAAATGGCCCCCATTGTTGTTGGGCAGCACTGGCATTTTCCAACAGTACCATACCAAGTTTTGATAACTCGAGTTGTGTTTCGGTATTACTATCACCTAATTCGGTGTTAACAGCGGAGAGGTAACTATCCGGTATCGTTTCAACAACAAAGGTACCACTCCCACTTCGAGAAAATATATACCCTTCTGCTAATAATTGTTCAAAAACGGTTAATACCGTATTACGCGATATACCAACAACCTTTGCTAAGTCTCGAGATGCCGGCAGGCGGCTTAATGGCCGTAGACTAACATCGAGTATACTACTGCGGATCGCATTATAAAGACGTTGATATAATTTACCTTCTGTCTCTTCACTAAAGCGTTGCAGGATAAGATCACTACTTAATACACTCAATTGGTCCCCTTAATTAATCCTAATTGGCACTAGTTTATGTAGCCACATAACGTATAAATCATACCCATGGTTATATGAATGTGCAAATACAGCATCAATATTATCAGCATTGTTATGCAAGCGATGTAATTAGTTAAAGAAAAGAGTTTGGTTTGACTACGTATATTGTCACCAATAATGCAGTAAGGGCATATTGCACTCCTGGGTCTTTAGAATATTGAATAGTCGGCGTAAATGCCAAGTTAATTTCCAATCAAGCAACTCTTTTGGTGGCATAAAAAAATATTGATGAGTTCGCAAAGGATCGCATTACGCTAGTGAAGACTATTTAGATTTCAAATATCTTTGCACAGATGTTGGTGAATAATTAATTTAACCTCAGCTTTCTAGTTACTATCTTTCGAATAAATCGAATAAATCGAATAAATTATTTTAAAGTAGTAATGTTTTTTTATTTTATATGTACCTTTTTTTACATTTAAGCGGCATTAAAATAAAGTTATTTTGATTTTATTTTTATGTTAGCTTCTCTTTTAGGGTGATTTCAGCTCTTGAATTACCACTACCTATTTAAAAATTAAATTTAAATTTATAAAATAATTATTTATATAGTCAATTGATTTTATTATCTTTTATTTTTATGTATATATATATTACTTTAAAATAAAAGCTTCGTACCTATATAGTGCTCAATGTCTCAATATTGATCATAATTATTTATTTTTTTAACGTTAATTTAACATTTTATTTTTATTTTCTGTTTTTTTTGCATCTTAAGTGCATGTTTTTAATGCGTTTATTTTATTTTATTGTTTGTTTTCTTGTTTTTTGGCTCTTAAGTTTCATAGTGTTGGCTACTAGTGTTTTTATTGCATTTCTGTATATTGTGTAATGCATGCTGTATTTAAAAGTGCTTTAGTAAATAATGATTGTACCAAGCAAAATATAGCTAAAATAACTCACGTAAACATAAAGGATTTGTATAATGAATTTTAAAAGAAATAAACTAATAAATGGTTTGTTAGCATTATCACTTGGAGCGAGTTGCTTCGCTGCATCAGCAATGGCTAGCGCCGCTGAATATAACTGGCGTTTTGCTAATCTCTACGGGCGTGGGACTGCATATGGTGCAATTTATGAAAATTTAGGAAAAAACATTGAGACCATGTCTAACGGTCGTATTGCAGTACAGGTCTTATATTCAGGTGAAGGTGTTGGTACTACAGGGATTTTATCGGCGGTTAAATCGGGCCTTATTACTATGGGTGCCCCATTTCAATCAATGCATGCAGGTGAATTACCTGCTGGCATCGTAGAGATTGGTTTACCTGGAGGTACTGATGATGTGGGTGAGTTATCAACACTTTTTCATGAAAAAGGTTGGGCTGATGTACTTAAAAAAGCATATGGAGAACAGGGAATGGTTTGGTTAGACCCTTACATTCAACCACCTGTTTATATTATTACTAAAAATGAGATTAAGTCGGTTGAAGACTTTAAAGGCATGAAAATTCGTGCGCCAGGAGCTTACGGTAAATTCTTGCGTAATCTTGGTGCAGCCCCGGTATCGTTAGCGTGGAGTGAGATTTATACTTCGCTTGCTACTGGTGTCATTGATGGTTCAATTGGTTCAAATATGATCGATCACCGTGATGGGAACCATGTAGAAGTTGCAAAATATATGTATCGTTTACCACTTGCTGGTGCACAGGTATTACCTATTGTAGTTAATCAAAAGGCTTGGAGTAAATTAACGCCAGATCTACAAGCTATCGTCAGTGCTGCCACTACGGTTCATGCTCAAGAGCAAATGACTAAGTCAATCTTATGGGAATCTCAAGCAATAGGTGAGATGGAATCTAAAGGTCTATTATGGAGCCCAGCGCCTTCAGATGCAGATAAAAAAGCATGGAAAGAAGCAGGCGAATCATTAGCTAAATTTTATTCAGAACAAGATAAATATTCAAAAGAGCTTGTTGATATTTCAAAAAAATAAGAATCATTAACTGCTAAAGGGTGGGCCTATGGGACCACCCTTATTCAGTTTGGAGCTGAGTATGATCGAACAACTATTAAAGAGATATTGCCGTTTTGTACGTTATTGCGTCAAGCTAATTGGGCGAGCGGTCCCCATCTTACTACCAATATTATCCGGCCTTGTTGCCTTTGAAGTCTTTGCTCGCTACGTTTTAGGTTCCCCTACCATTTGGGTCTACGATACTTCACTGTTTTTGTTCGGTTATATTTCCGCACTTGGCGGTGCATATGCACAACAGAGAAAGTCACATATTAATGTCGATATTATCTACCTCAAAGCCCCAAAATATATGCGCAGTATTTTTAATCTGATCACTATCACGCTTGCGGTTGGTTTTTTAATCTTGCTAGCGAAAATGAGTTTTGAAAGATTCAATGAAAGTTTGCAGTTTAATTACAGAACAAAGAGTGAGTGGGCAGCAGAGGTTTATCATTTTTGGTTAATGATGACGGTTGCAGCAGTTATTTTTATTGCCGAGTACTCCGCTGAATTCATAGAGAATATTTTTTACCTTTGCACACGTAGAAAACTTTTCACTAAAGAAGAGTCAGCTGCCGATGCAGCAAAAAAACCTGTCTTATCTATATTGCGCTTTTTACGTCTTACTAAATTATCTGACTATTTAACTGATTTTTCAGTAAAAAGTCAGTTAAAAAATGAACCAGAAGATCATGTTGATTTTGATGATTTGATTGAGCAACGACAAAAAAAAATAGAATTAGAAGATGCAAAGAAACTCGTGAAACGAAAAGAAAAAAGAGGATCTAACTATGGAGATTGAATTATTAACCGCTGTTTTATTAGTGTGTATCCTCACCGCTTTTGCATTAGGAGCACAGGTTGGCTTAGCACTCGCAGGCATTGCAATGGGCGTTGGATATTTAGTCTGGGGTGAAGCATTATTTAATGTTATTCCGAGTACAGTTGAAGGTACATTTTTTAACTTTATTTTACTCGCTATTCCTCTGTACATTTATATGGGGCAGATTCTGACCCGTTCAGGGATTGGGGATGCAATGTTTAATGCTAGCCAGTTAGTGATTGGCCGAGTACGAGGTTCCCTAGCAATTAGTGTTATTGGTGTGTGTTCGATGATCGGTGCGATGGTTGGTATTATTGGCGCGGGCATTATGACCTCTAGTAGTATTGCACTGAAACCTATGTTAGAACGCGGTTACGATAAAAGATTAGCGCTTGGCGTTATTATGGCGGGAGGATCATTAGGTATCTTAATTCCGCCAAGTATCCCGATGATTATGTTTGCAGCGGCGACTCAGAATTCAGTGGGGCGTATGTTTTTAGCTGCCATGGTGCCTGCACTCATTACTATTGTTTTGCTTATTACCTACGTCATTATTACGTGTAAATTAAACCCAGAAAAAGCACCCTTTGATTCAGAAAGTGATATTGAAGTACCAAAAGGCTTGGAACTATTCAACACGATACGAGATGGTTTTTCTTCATTATTATTAATTGTTGCTGTGCTCGGTAGTATTATTTTGGGCATAGCTACGCCAACGGAATCTGGCGCAATTGGTGTAGTAGGGGCCATCATATTATCCATACTCTTCAAGCGTTTTAAACCTACCATTATGATCAAGGCCGGTTTACAAACGTCTATATTAGTAAGTGTTGCGATGTGGATTATTTTAGGCGCTTCTGTATTTAGTAACTTCCATCTTTTGATGGGGGTACAAAGTATGGTGGCAGGATTTGCAACGAATCTAGATTTACCGCCAATTATGATCATCATCATGTTCCAGTTGATCATGTTATTGCTGGGTTTCATTATTGATGAATTCATTATCGTGCTTATGTGTGCGCCTATCTTTACGCCTGTTGCCGTTGCCTTGGGTTATGATCCGATTTGGTTTGGTGTGTTAATGATATTAAATATTGTGATTGCAGTGCAGACACCTCCCTATGGTTTTGCGCTGTTTTATCTAAAAGGTATTGCACCAAAAGGGATCACGATGATGGATATCTATAAATCGGTCACACCATTTATCTTGGTACAGTTATTGGTTTTGATTATCTGTATGGTTTTCCCAGAACTCGTGTTGTGGTTACCTAATAAAATCATGAATTAGCGAAGCTGGCGAGGTCAGTATTTATTAACCGATGGGAAGGTAATGTTGTTGTACTTTAATTTTGTGTGGCAATATTCCTTTCCTTGGTTATGTTTAATTCTCTGCCAGCATTTGCCTGAGTTGATTCAGATAAACACAATATGGAGGGATGTATCCACAATGAACATCGAGCTTCTTTATTAGTTAATTAAAGGTCCAACTGTAAAAATGTAAAGGGTTAATCGGCCGTTGGCATGGCTGAATATCAGCGCTATTTAAATTGTAAAGTGAGCAAAGAAGTGTGATATTTCATTTGTTCGATTAAAGCCGATGCTAACGATTTTTTCAAGTAGTTAGAAAATATTGGAGTATAGAAAATTAGTTACATTGGGTACTTGATGTAAGTTTTAATTAGAATTTAAATAGAGTAAGGCGGCATAATGTCTCATAAAACATATCAGTTTTAAGGCATTTAATACTTGATTTACTACGAAAAAAATAAATTTCAAGAAAAAGGATTGAAAGTTAAACGTTTCAAAACTGCATTACTATGCAAAGAAAGTCCTTCAGCTTGTTGTTTGAATACTAATGATCTAAACCTGAATCTGCTATTTTGATTGTTATTAATGTGCTGATATATTGATGCATTGATAATTCGAATTTTCTTCTGAATGGTGTATTTCTTTATGACTAAACAAATTGTATTTATTGGACAAATTTCAGATAAAGAAAAAACAGCTTGGATAACGTCTATTCAAGCGCAATTAACAGGCGTGAATATTATCGCTTATGAGGCGCTATCCCCAGAGCAAAAGCTCAATATTGAGGTCGCGATCGTGGCGAACCCTGACCCTAAACAACTCACCGAGCTACCTAAATTAGTCTGGATACAAAGCTTATGGGCAGGGGTAGAAAGGTTAGTGTCAGAACTACCTAATACAAAATTTGATATCGTGCGTATGGAAGACCCAAACTTAGCTGAAACAATGGCAGAGGCAGTCGTCGCATGGACTTTTTATTTACATCGAGATATGCCCAAATACCTTCAACAACAAAGACAAAAAATTTGGCGTGAACTTGATTTAGTAGAACTAAAAGATAGAAGAATCGGAATATTAGGGTTAGGGATACTGGGTAGTACATCTACAAAGAAACTACGACTTAATGGTTTTAATGTTACAGGGTGGAGCCGTAAACTGGCGAGTATAGAAGGCGTACAATGCTTTAATGGTAAAGATGGGCTACAGAAAGTATTAACACAGTCAGATATTTTAGTGAGCTTATTGCCATTAACACATGAAACGCAACACTTATTAAATGACCACAACCTAAGCCTATTACCTCAAGGTGCATCGATTATTAATTTTTCACGTGGAAAGGTAATAGATGAAAAAGCATTATTATCTCACCTAGAAAGCGGTCACTTAAATCATGCTGTGTTAGATGTTTTTAAAATAGAACCTTTACCGGTTGATAATGCACTCTGGGAGTCGCCAAAGGTAACTATTTTGCCTCACATATCAGCACCGACTAATACCAGAACTGCATCAAAGTTAGTTGCTAAGAATTTGCTTAACTATTTTGATACCGGTGAGATCCCCAACGCAATTGACCGTACTAAAGGTTATTAATAGCGAGCGTGATGAGTTAATTTTCATTGAAAACCTCAATTCTGGTTAATGAAAGCGGAATTGAGGATAGTTAAAATCATAAAATCATAAAATCATAAAATCATAAAATCATAAGATTATATTTTGGGGCTATACAGTGCCGTTAGTTTTGCGTAGTTCAAGGCGAATTATTAAAGCTTGAATCTAAGGTTAACTGTAGATATTCATTATTTTAATATTAATTGACGAACTTGGTCTGCGCTTAATGGCCTTACTAGACGGTCAACTTCTTTACCATCGCGAAGCAATATTAACGTTGGCCAAAGTTTTACCTTAAATCCGCGACCTAAAACTTTGCCTTTACCGTCATATATTTTGATATGAGGCAGCTTTGACTGTGTAGTTAAGGAGTGCTCGGTTAATACTTCTTTTATTGCGCCTGTTGCTGCCTGACAGTGAGCACACCAAGGTGCACCGAACTCTATAATAGCATCGCCCGTTAACTCGCTAATTTGTTCAAATGTAAGCGTTTCTTCTTCGTAATCAGGGTTAAAACCGGTTTCATTAATTTTCATATTATTTATTCCTCTTATAGAGTGCAAACCTGTTTAAGGTAATTTTCTGCTGTGCTAACGGATCAAATCCGGTTACCTATTAGCTTGACTAATATTGGCGCTATTTTTACCTATCGCCATTAAAACAGGCATCTGGCCCTTTGAACTGTTCATATTAAAAGGCGTTGTTATAGTCGTATTCACTAAGTTATTCGTCGCAAAGGCTTGTTTAACTCTTTTTACTGATAACCCCATTTCATTCGAATCATTATCTGATAGCCAATCCCATTGTACGAAGCTGCCTTGCTCTTTTAATAATGATGCTAATAAACTTAATGTCGTTTCATAATCAGGTAAGAAGCTACAAACGGAGGAGGCGACAATCAGAGCAAATTGCTCGATTAACTCTGGCTGGTGGCTAATGAGATCTTCAGACAAATAATCAGCAACAGAGACCACGTTATTTAATGCCTTGTTATTTAAATGCTTTATCATTTCTGAAGATGGGTCAATCGCTACTATTTTTCTTACGCTTGGACTAATCAGTTCAGTTAATGCCCCTGTACCACAACCGAAATCAAGCACCCTCAAACCATCAATATTTATGGTTGCGACAAGCGCTGAAAATGCGTTTTTTGCATATTCTTTAACACTAGGATCACTGTCCCAACTATCGGCATATTGGTCCCATTCATTACTCAAGATATTCTCCAAAAATAACTTATAAAATCGTTTACAGGACAGAGAACTAACTTAATAAAGGTTATAAGTCTGCTAGGGAAGGTAGTTATATCCGTTACCAATTAACGTTGAATGATAACGGTTATAGTAAGGCGTGTTAGGTAGAAAAATCGCCTTGTATTTGTGCGTTACCCATTTTATTTGTGAGCAATAGGCTTATCAGTAAAAAGGTAGTCCTTTAATTCTTTGTCAAAGGTCGGATCCTGTCGTCTGATCCACTCAAGCACCATTGCGGCGTGCTCTTTTTCTTCATCTCTATTATGTGCAAGTATTGCTTTTAATTCTTCATTCTTACAGGCATCGACTCGCTGGTTATACCAATCCACAGCTTCAAGTTCTTCCATCAGAGAAGTAATAGCTCGATGCATATCTCTGGTTTCATTTGACAGTTCATCTATTGGTTCGTGATAGCCTTCATTTGACATTTTTATCTCCTCAATAATTGATGTGATGATTGTAATGTATACCCAGGTTGTTATATTTCTAAATTTCACCCTGCTTATTACAATAAAAATACAATAAATTACATTGAGTTGAGGTTCAATAGATTCTTGTGTTTTCAATGCAATAAGTGGTGCTGTAGCAAACTTTATTGCGAGTGATTGAGCATTTTCATTTTTTCGTTCGAAAGGGCAGTGCTTTTAAAAAGATAAACTTAGTCTTGATGTGCTTTATCTGTTTTAGCCTTTAATATCCGCTTCAGTCTTTAATAATCGGCGCTAGATAGTTTGACCCAAGCTGACGCATTTGTCGCTCAACCCAAGTCACTCTTTGGTTAAGTTCAACACTTAAATCTCGAGGATCTCGTGTTTGTGGGCTAGGCAGTAATACTGCTAATTGTGCCGCTTGATTATTGGAGAGGTAACGTGCTGATTTTTTAAAATAATGTTGGCTAGCAGCTTCAACACCATAAATCCCTTTACCAAATTCAGCGATGTTCAAATACACCTCTAAAATACGCTTTTTACCCCAAACTGCCTCGAGGCTAATCGCTAAACCAGCCTCTAGACCTTTACGTATAAAGCTTCGACCCGACCATAGGAAAATATTCTTTGCCGTTTGTTGTGTGATAGTACTTGCACCACGAAGCCCATCACCATCACCGTATTGTTCAACAGCTTTAATGATCGCACTAAAATCAACACCATAATGCAGAGGAAAACGTTGGTCTTCAGACGCGACCACGGCCAAAGAGATCGAGGATGGCAGTTTATCAATACTGATCCATTTTTGTGTCACAGGATAAGGGCTTTGCATCATAAACGCCGTTGTTGGCAAAGGCACAAAGCGGAATGCTAATAAGATTAAAGTTATAACCAATAATAAGCGCCACAGGACGAACCATATTTTTCTCAAAAAACTCGATTTACGCTTTGCCATGGGTTATCTCTAATTGGGTTAAACGAGGTGGTTAAGGTAACCAACTCGAAAAAATATTGATGATTAATCTAAACTTGCTCGTTTGTAATGAAAACAAGCAGTGTCATATAATGCCACATTTTAAGTTTTTTGCTTTTAAAAAATTAAAGCAACCACTAAGCACTGCGCTTCACGAAGGACACGAAGACAAAATTAAAAAGTTAAGATACTTATTATATTTTGACTTAACCTTCTTTTAACTTCGTGCCTTCGTGGTTAATGGTTTTTTCTTTTAAAAGATTAAAGCAACCACGAAGCGCTGCACTTCACGAAGGACACGAAGAAAAATTAAAAGATTAAGCAGTTTATCTTTTGATCTTGCCTTCTTTTAACTTCGTGCCTTCGTGGTTAATCGCTTTTGACCTTATCTTTTATCAACTAAGTAAGTTTGTGGTTAATGGTTTTTTCTTTTAAAAAATTAAAGCAACCACGAAGCGCTCCACTTCACGAAGGACACGAAGAAAAAATTTAAAAGTTAAGCTGTTTATCTTTTGACCTAACCTTCTTTTAACTTCGTGCCTTCGTGGTTAATTGCTTTTGACCTAATCTTTTTCAACTCATTAAGTTTGTGGTTAATGGTTTTGTGTTTAAAAGCATAAAGCAACCACGAAGCGCTACATTTCACGAAGGACACGAAGAAAAAATTTAAAAGTTAAGCTGTTTATCTTTTGACCTAACCTTCTATTAACTTCGTGCCTTCGTGGTTAATTGCTTTTGACCTAATCTTTTTCAACTCAGTAACTTTGTGGTTAATGGTTTTGTGTTTAAAAGCATAAAGCAACCACGAAGCCCTGCGCTTCACGAAGGACACGAAGAAAAAATTAAAAAGTTAAGATACTTATAGCAATTTATCTTTTGACTTAACCTTCTTTTAACTTCGTGCCTTCGTGGTTAATTGCTTTTGACCTAATCTTTTCAACTCAGTAACTTTGTGGTTAATGGTTTTTGCTTTTAAAAGATTAAAGCAACCACGAAGCGCTGCGCTTCACGAAGGAAAAAATTAAAAAATTAAAATACTTATCGCTGTTTATATTTTGACCTAACCTTCTCTTAACTTCGTGCTAAAAAAAACTAGGTAATAAAAAAGGCCTTGGTTTTAACATCAAGGCCTTTTCTAAGTAACTTTAAAACTTCACGTCTCAATCATTCATTAATACTTTTTATTTTTTTGCGATACGTTGTCTAAATATCCCATTACAAAAGCAGAAAGCACAAACGTTAGGTGGATGATCACAAACCACATCAGCTTATCATTGGCAATATTTTGCGCATCCATAAAAACACGTAAAAGGTGGATTGATGAAATAGCAACAATTGCTGCTGCAACCTTATTTTTCAGTGAGCCAGAATCGATAGTCCCTAACCAAGCAAGTTTCTCTTTATTCTCGTCAATATCCAATTTAGAAACGAAATTTTCATAACCTGCAAACATTACCATCACAAGTAATCCGCCTACTAATGTCATATCAATCAGTGATAACAATAATAAAATAAGGTCATTTTCAGTCACGCTTAAAATATTAGGCAATAAATGAATTAATTCCTGAAAAAACTTGATTGTTAAAGCTAATAAACCCAATGATAATCCCGCATATATAGGGGCTAATAGCCAGCGAGAAGAGTAGATAAGGTTTTCAATAAAACGTTCCATAAAGCCCAACTTAGTAAAGTAAAAAAAGATGACAATATATACACCTATTGAAAAGATGCAATGATAAAAGAGGTTAGATATAGCAATAATTGGATAGGAAAATAGGTTGCTTTGAGATCATCATTGGTAAGTGATTTGTTATTGATTAAAGGCGTGAAAGCTTAATAGGCGATATTGTTGCTTTAGCCCTGAATGATGACATAAAGCTGATGGCAGCCTTGAGCTGATGATAGAGAAGAGCGGAGGATAGTGCAGAGTGGAAAAATGTAAAATGGGTGAGGAGATGCCAGTAAAGCCAGTGTAAAATTAAATCTCTTGATCGCTTTAACTTTACACTGACGCTTATGGCTCTTTATTAACGTTTATAAATAGTCATTATTCTATGTTGAATAATCCTTAGATCATTGACGGAAGCTTGATATTAAAGCTGGAATACCAGGCAACATACCTACTGCCGCCATCACCGTTGTTAACACCACAAACATAATTCCCGGTATGATCCACCGATTCATCTTACTCAATTCAGAGCTACGCTCTTTACAACCAATCAAACCAAGGTTATCAAGTAACATAGTAATCGACCAACCAAAAGCAGGGTTCACTAATGCAGAAGCAAAAACAACAATCGCTGCTGATTGAGTTGTTTTGCCTTCGCGTGTCATCTCCATTCCAGCTTCAAGTAATGGAATAAAAACCCCTACGATTAATGCAACGCATAACACTGGCTGCCAGATGGCTAAATCCATTGGATAACCCCATATTGCTGCTATCACACAAAATAGTGCAGTTAATAAAGCACCAGCGGGAATAGGGCGCTTAGCGATAGCTGCAGGTATTAAATAAGTCCCCCATGATGAAGTGAAGTTAGAACCACCTAAAAGAGAACCAAACACTTGACGAATAGATGCGGTGGTCATCGTATCATCTATATTCATTTGTACTTTTTCAGTACGCTCTGGGTAACTGATCTTTTGAAATACTTGATGCCCCAAGAAATCTGGTGACCACATTGCCACTGCTAAGATGGCAAAAGGTAATACGACCACAAAATTTTCTATTGTAGGCATACCTAACATCCACCCCGTATCCTCTCCCCACCAATACATCGGATTCAGGTTAGGCAAACCAGGGCTAGTCATAAACTCAAAAGGGGCGCCCATAGCAAAAGCCAGCGAACCACCTAACAAACAACTCAAAGGAACGGCCAACCAGCGTTTCCGCCAATGTTCAAGTAAAGCGTACAATATAATGGTGCTAATAATGACGATAAAAGGGATGTGCGACATACCAATATCGTCTCCCCAAGAAAGCAATTTTTTAACTTGTGAAATAGTGCCTACAAAACCGAGATACAGTAATAACCCACCACAAACCCCTTTACTGGTCAGGTTGGCTAATCGACTTCCTCCTTTACTAATAGCCAAGATCAAACCAAATGCACCAATCAATAACCCAAATGCCATTGGATGCCCGCCTGCTGCCACTACAATAGGAATAAGCGGAATCAGTGGCCCGTGAGTACCCGCTAAGTTAGCCGTGGGCAGTAGAAAGCCGGAAAAAAGAACAATAAAAATGGAAACGATTAATAACTCATAGCGTACGTTTTCTAAAATAAAGCCATCATCAAGTCCGAGTGGTCCTGCAAAAGTTGCAGCTATTGCTCCGACCATTACGATTTTACCAATTGTGGCTGCCATCGCAGGTATGGTGTCTTCTATCTCAAATCGATAATCTTTGAAGGGTAAATTGGGGCGCCAACGTTTAGGTGCCATGATTTGTAACTCGTGCTCTAAGTATTCTTCTCGTGTATCAAATTCTGAACTCGGTTTATGTTTTTGCGCGTAATTCAGTTGCTCTATACTTTTTTGAGATGTTGACTCTTGTTCTGGTGTGGCGTTAGAAGCATTGTGCATTATCAGTCCCTATGGTCACTATTAAAAAATCACTAAGAATTTCAATGCTGTAAACTAACTCAAGGTGATACTTATTACTAACAACGATATACAACCATTAGCACTAGCTCATGTTTTTAATTAATTTAGCGTTATCTTTTGAATACTATTTTTTTATCGGGTTGGTCATGAAGTTAATCATTTAGAGGGGAGAAGTTTCAATCTAGAGCCAGTTATTTCAGTGGATAAACTACTTTATAAAGAATGATTAGATTAACAATGTATTTTTGTTTATCTAATCATACAAGTTTATAGGTGCACGTATTTTTGTTTCGCTGTAATACTTTTAATATTTTTCCATCTTAAATATCAAATTCTTTTTAACCGCTGCCCATTCAATGTTGATGATAGAAAATACAACTGTATCTCTGTAAGCACCATCGGGCATTTTTTGATGATTCCTTAATATACCGTCTTGCTTTGCACCCAAACGTGCAATTGCCGCACGTGACTTTTGATTGTGCCAATGCGTTCTAAACTCTACGGCAATGACATCAAGGACTTCGAATGCATGCTGTAATAGCATGAGTTTACATTCGCTATTTATTGATGAGCGTTGATAGCTTTTTGAATACCAAGTGTAACCTATCTCGAGACGACGATTGACAGGATCTGCATTACAAAAACGTGTTGAACCAATGATTTTACCGCTGTGTTTAGCAACAATAACAAAGGGTAACGAGAGTCCTTTTTCCTGTTGTGCTAAGGCCGTGGAGATATAATCATTAATAGACGCTGAAGAAGGAACTGAAGTGAACCAGAGATCCCAAAGGTTACCATCTGATGCTGCCTCGACCAAAGCGTCGGCATGTTCGCGACGTAATGGCATTAACGTTACGGAATGAGATGCTAACTCGATTTCTTTTAAAAACATGTTTTACCCTTTACCTTTACCCATTGCGCTTAGTGAAGTTAGTCAAATTATTTAATGTCTATATTAAGTGGTATTACGCTCTATAGCCTGTGGCAACCAAATTAGATCCGTCACACCGCAATCCTTACCACATTGATTTAATAATGTGCTTAATTGACCACGATGGTGTGTTTGATGGTTGAAAAAATGTGTAACTGCAAACCAATATTCGTATTGTCTAGGTTCGGGGTTAACAATGCTTGTATAAAGCAATTGTCCCGATAACACCTGATCGGAGAGTGAGTTTATCCATGCTAAAATTGCTTCATCGGTTTCTTTGCGTGCAAGAGTTAACTGGTTGAAATCTTGATAGAGCTCCTGATCAAGCCCATCTATTGGAAAAGGGGTACCTAAGAATCGACCAAGCCAGAGTTTATCGGCCAGCAATAGATGATTAAGCGTGCCATGGATTGATTTAAAAAATGCACCTTTATCACTTCGCCTCTCGGCATCAGGTATATCTGCACAAACTGAATAAATGCGTTCATTCATCCATTGATTATATAGCGCCATATCTTTAGCTTGTTTCAGATGCATCTTCGTTCCTGTTATAAATGGATATAAAGTTTCTATTTAACGGGTGATATCTTCACCTTATGCCTGAATAGAAAGTAAGTAAATAGAGTTAGTTCATCACGAATTAGAAGCTGCACAGGTAGTAGCAATTGCTTGTCATTATTTGCAATTAGCTATTTTAAGGCATTAATCTTAGGATCCCTTTTCCATCAATACCTAAGTAAATATACCCATCACTACCTTGAATTACATTTCTGACTCTGCCGATATCAACTAACAACTTAGTTTGTTTGACAACGCTTTCGTTATTTAACTCTAATAACACTAAATGCCCAAACTTCATTGAACCAAGTAATATTTTACCTTGCCATTGAGGGTATTTATTACTGCTAATATAGACCATGCCAGAAGGCGCAATTGAAGGATCCCAGTACAATTTAGGTTGCTCCATCCCGCTCTTTTCAGTGATGTCAGTATAATTAGTACCAATATAATTAACACCATAGCCGATAACTGGCCAACCATAATTTTTACCCGATTCAATCAGATTAACTTCATCGCCGCCTCTTGGACCATGTTCGTGTGACCAAACTTGGTTGCGATCAGGCAGATTAATTAGCCCCTGAGGGTTCCTATGCCCATAGGAGTAAATTGCTTTTTTAGCGTTAGCTTGTTGATAAAAAGGATTGGAGGTTGGGATGCTACCATCAAGATTTAATCGATAAATTTTACCGCCATCCAATGATACATTTTGAGGGTTTTTATCACGTTGTCCGCGGTCACCGATTGAAAAGTAAATAAACTCATCAGTGATGGCAATCCGACTACCGTAATGCTGGCCCTTATTTGAGTCACCTGTAGCAAGGTATAAATTTTTCTGTTCAATTAACTGATTATTCTTAATATCTAACTTAGCTCGCATTAAAGCTGTATTGCTGCCCGTCGCATTTTTACTGGAATAGGTGAAAAAGATGAGCTGATTTTTGGCAAAGTCAGGATGTAATGCAATATCAAGTAAACCACCTTGCCCATTGTCATGTATTTTGGGCAAACCTGTAATCTCAATTGACGATTTTCCTTCAGTTAATAACCATAATTTGCCTGAACGTTCCGTTGCTAACATTTTTCCATTAGGTAACTGAACCATTCCCCAAGGAATTTTTATATCAGACCAGATCGTTTCTGTTTTGTATTGGGTTTTATCTTCAATAATAGGAAGTGGTTGCATAGCCTGTGATGAAGTCGCTATAAGGCTTAGATAAATGAACAGTAGTCGATACCAATATTTCATATTTGCTCCTTCATAGATGGGAGTAAGCGCTTACTAAAATAATGATTGATGCTGGTGGTTGAATTTTAGTCACTTCACTATACGAATCTAGCATGAAGTTTACAAGGTTGGTTTTAAAAGTCCGGAAAGGTTAAAATTCTGAGCTTTAGATAATACGAGCCTCTTTTTTAACCTATCTATATTCAATTCTATGCTAAAAAATATCTTTTAATTATGCCTATAAATTTTCATTGACTTTTTGTTTGATATAAAAATTATATTTTTGACATGTGACTCAGTATCTATTGAAGTAATTGTTTATCTTTTGAATCGGTATGTGTTTTAGTTTGTATGAGGCATTATTTTAGTGCCTTTTAAAATTTAATTCTTCTAGGGAGCAGCTAATTTACAGGCTTAAAGGGATAAGCTTATGAAAGTAATAGATCTATTAACTTTGTACACTAAAAATATAAAATTTTCTAAATTAAAAGGAGATCGTTATGAAAAACATTTATCTTTTATTATTAGGGGCAACATTATCTTTAATGGGTTGTAATAGCAGTAATAATGACTCGAAGACTAATGAAGGCAATTTTTTAGACAGTGCTGTAATAAATATAGGTTATAAAACAGATACATTAGAAGGTGTAACAGATGCTTTTGGTAAGTTCGATTATGTAGAAGGAGAGTCAGTAATATTCTTTATTGGTGATCTAGAATTCCCCCCTGTACTAGCATCCCCCACAATCACTCCATTAGATATCGCTGCTTCTAACGATACATCAGATCCTAAGGTTGTTAATATTTTACGCTTGCTTCAGACAATTGATGAGGATGGAGATCCAAGTAATGGTATTACGATTACTGAAACAGCAAAAGAAGTTGCAACTCCCGTCAACTTCAATCTACCCGTAGATGAGTTTGCGTCCTCTGAAAGTGTAATTGGATTAGTTAATAATTCAGGTTCGAAAAAAACTATTTTAGTTTCTCAAAGTGAGGCCATCGCACATTTTGAAACAACATTACTTGATGAAGGTGTAGAGTTTATTGCTAATTCCACAATTGTCGGTACTTGGAGAGCAACTGACAATGTAAATGATTTATTATTATTTATTTTCTTTGATGATGGCACATATATTCACGCAGAAGTTTATACAACAGAACTCGATGAAGACAGCGGAATGGAATGGGGAACCTACACCCTAGATAGTGAAACCGGTCTTATCACTGCGACTCAAAATTTTGATTCAAATGATGGTGGTGGACTTAGTGATGTCGAAACAATAACAGCACAAGTTTCAGGTAACCAATTAACACTTATTGCAAGTGATGTTAGTGAGCCCATTGAGTTTGAACGTATTACATCAGAAGGTATATTAGGTACTTGGGTTGCAGATGTAGGTGATGACCATTTGTTATCTTTTGTATATTTAGATGATGGGTCATATGTCCATTTAGAAGTAATAGATCAATTCGCTGGAGTGGAGTGGGCTAATTATTCACTAAATAGTGAAACAGGCGAATTTAATATTACAAATCTTATCTTTGATGAAAACGGAGAAGCAGGTTTAACTGATATCGATTCTTTGGTTATCGATGTTACAGAGGATGTTATGACCTATGAAGTCACTGAACCAGGAGAATCAGATAGTCACACTATAGAGTTTGAGCGTAAATAATGATTTTATATTAATTATTTATTCTAATAAAAAACTATTGCATTAATTGCTTATTATATTCATAGCTACCTTTCATTAATGATATCGAGTCTTAATGTAAGGTAGCTATTTTGTTAGCTGACTACTTATTTTTATTATTGATTCTAAGGAGTTACCTTGATTGGCATAATCACTTTCTCTTTGTTTAGAAGCCAATATACAAAAATGAACGCAGGTATATTCATTAACAGTCCATACATTAAAGGGATCGTCGCTAATGCGGGTTGATTCATGATAGTGAATGCAATCATCATCGCTGTGCCAGCATTTTGAACACCCACTTCTATGGCAATGGTTTTTCTATCGGTGTCGTTAACATTCAACTTTCCTGCAATAAAATAAGCAATGATTAGCGCTAGGCTACACAAAGTTATCACCGCAAAACCCTGTAAAGAAAGCATCGCAGGAATGATTTTTAAGTTTGTTAAAACAAGCGCAGTAACCACTAATAACATGGCAATTGTTGAAACCTTTTTCATAAAAGGAATAACAGACTGTGACCATTGATCTGCGAAATAACGAATGCTCATACCAATCACTATTGGTAGCAAGGTGACGACGGTAAGTTGTTTGATGGCAGGTAATAAAGGTAAGTTAAAATGTTGGCTATCTGCGCTACCGCTATAATGAATAAAGCCAACAAAGGCGATAGGGATGATAAATGGCGATAACATACTCATGACACTGGTTAAGCAGACACTTAAGGCGAGGTTACCTTTGGCAATAAATGAAAATAAGTTTGATGTCGCACCACCGGGACATAAAGCCAACAAAAAAAGTCCGGCTGCCGCTGTTTGATTAAGGGAAAAAGCTTTAATAATAAACAGCGCTAATATTGGTAGTAAAAGTAATTGTAATAAAAAACCAATGATGGCGACTTTAGGCGCTTTTAATACCGCTTTAAAATCTTTTATCTGTAAACTTAATCCCATCCCTAACATCACAATACCTAATACAATAGGTAACATAACTTGAGAAACAGTTTTAGCGATAATTGGATCCATAACACCCCTTAATTTACGTAGTTTAGGAACGACTCGATGACGTTAATATTACTGGGTATTGTGGTTTTTCGTTTTGATATGGCGCATTCTTTACTGTTTTTCTAAAAGGTATTTCTACACTTTTACTTGTATTTTGGGTGTTTCATTAAGCACGCAGAGGATGTTCAATGTTGTGCTCCGCATTTTTCTTTTTGAAAACCCAGGCTTTTTCATGAAAGAAATAAGCAAAAGAGTTGATCGTTGGTTCAATAGTTGCCATTAGTCCGCCTAAGAAAGCGTCGCCAGTTAAAAGGTAAGTGACAATGAAAGCAACATTAAAGTGAATAATTGCAAAGCTCACTGTTTTGACTTTTGTCATTGATTCTCTCTTTTTAAGGAACGGTGTATGTTGCCAAACTTTTTCATGAAAATAGAAGGCGACAGTATTAACCGCAGGTTCGATAATCGCGATCAAACTACCTAATAAAAAATCGCCTGTTAAAGTAAAAGCAACTAAGGTTGCGATGCTGAAATGGATCACTGCAAAAGTCATTGTTTTAATCATTGTGTATCCCTCATGGTCTATTTTCTTTCTCTGCAAACATTATTGATAATCATTATCATTTAGTCAAGGTGAAAATTCCTATATTATTGATAGGTTTTACTGTTTCTTTTGGATTTTTTAATCGACATTTTTATTTTTTAACGGTAACCAATTGAATAATTTACATTATTGATGTTGGCTAGCTAGATAATCGATTGCGTTTGTAGAGCGAATTAATAGTCGTATATGGCTGTTTGTAAGGAATGGATATTGTTAGGCCCAATTTGTGGATGTTCCACACTTGATTCGTACTTAGTTATTGCAGGCAATGTTAATAGTTAATGGAGTTATTGTTTTCCTGTTAAGGTTAAATATAATGATTCACCTAATCAATCAGAACTGAAGTTAATAATATGATACCCATGGGAAGTGTTGTTACTGCGTGTATGTTCGCAGGTTTAATCGTTGCCGTACCACCAATGGCAAAAGTGTGTCCTCGCCCGATCCGTCTTAGCATTGGCGTTATTTTACTCTCCGCAGGGTTATGGAATATATTCTGGTACGCGAGCCAACATTTTAGAGAGTTTTGGGGGCTTGCTGCCTTATGTTCTGGTGTGTTAATGGTGCTGACTTCACTCTATATTGTTAAAGCAAGCTGGCTACCGTTGTTTTTGCGTCGTGCAAAACCAGTTGTGTTATTAATGCTATTGGGTTTTGCGGCACTCTATGCGATAACGATATATCGATTATAAACTTAAACCTCTGTGAGGAGGTTTTGCCTCTTACCTTAAACATACGTGTATGAGCTTCACCATTAAACGATTTATGCGACAGCTAATAAAAATCAAACAGCCTTCACCAGCTTAGAGGGGGCAACATAACTATGGTTTGCTGAGACATTTTGAACAAGTAAAGAACTCTCTAAAATAACAGGGTAAGATAGTAATCATTAATACTTATCTCTATGCTCCTTTATCTCTATCAACCTTTATTTCTATCAACGCAGGTATAAAAAATTATGACAAATCGACTGCCTCAGAAAAACAACTCGACTGTATCTGCTATACCTACTAAAGATATTAGATCTACTTCTCCAACGCCTACTATTTCTACATTCGATGATCTGGCTAAACAGGCAAATTATTCCCTGATGGATACACTCAATTGCGATCCAGATGCGACAGAAAATGGCAATGATCATAGCGCACGACAAGTATTCTCAGGTCACTATGTTCCTGTTAATCCAACACCTATTAAAAACCCTGAATATGTTGCGCACAGTAACACTTTTTTTGCCGAACTTGGCTTAGCTGACACGATGGCAGAGTCTGCTGATTTTATGCGCATGTTTTCCGGTGACATTTCTCAAGTGCCAGAGCCGATGCGCAAGGTTGGTTGGGCGACGGGATACGCACTTTCTATTTACGGTATTGAATACACTCATCAATGTCCGTTCCAAACTGGCAATGGTTATGGGGACGGGCGTGCAATTTCTGTACTTGAAGCTGTCATTAACGGTCAACGCTGGGAAATGCAGTTAAAAGGCGGTGGCCCAACACCTTATTGCCGCGGGGCGGATGGTCGTGCTGTTTTACGATCTAGTATTCGTGAGTTCTTGGCGCAGGAACACATACATGCTCTTGGTGTTCCTACTTCACGATCTTTGAGTTTGTACGTATCAAAAACGGAAAAGGTAAAGCGCCCGTGGTACTCGGAAGGCTCGCGTTTGGAAAATCCGGATATGATGGTATCTGAAGCCGTCGCCATTTCGACACGTGTTGCACCGTCATTCATTCGTGTTGGCCAACTCGAACTTTTCGCTCGCCGTACTCGTGAAGATGATCTGCTCGATGAACAACTTCATGCGATGCAAGAACTCGAAAAAATGGTGTTGCATTTGATTGACCGTGAATACGCAGATGTTGTCGATAGTCAGCTACCTATGCCAGAAAAAGTGCTGTTGTTGGCGCGCGAATTTCGTAGCCGCCTGACGTCCCTGATAGCTAATTGGATCCGTGTTGGCTTCTGCCAAGGTAACTTTAACAGTGATAATTGCGCCGCTGGTGGCTTTACACTTGATTATGGTCCCTTCGGATTTTGCGATGTGTTCAACCCGTATTATCAACCTTGGACGGGCGGTGGTAATCACTACTCCTTCATGAATCAACCTAAAGCAGCACAAAGTAACTTCGAGATGTTTTGCTCGGCTTTACGTCCGTTGCTGGCATCAGATCAAGACGACTTGCTAGTACTTGATGAGATTCAAAGTGAATTCTCGACAATCATGCATTCGAAAATGCAAGATATGTGGGCTGCCAAGTTAGGCCTTAGCACGCTAGAACCCGCTGCACACAAAGCATTGCTTAACGAATTACAAATGCTAATGATGCAAACGCCTATCGATTATACTATTTTCTTTCGAGAGCTATCGTTGATACCCAAGGATATTCGTCCACTCAAAAAAAGCTTTTATAATAGTTCAAGTGATCTAAACGACTCAGACTCCCAGCAAACGGACACACGTTGGATGGAGTGGTTTGTTAAATGGAAAACACTCCTCAGTTGTGACTGTGATGCAAATGCGATTGCGCCGAGAACTCTTGAACAAGTCTCTAGTCAGATGAAGCTAGTTAATCCAAAATACATTTTACGAGAGTGGTTCGTTAAGCCTGCTTACCAGCAAGCAACAGTCGGGAATTACACTTTAATTCGAGAATTACAAGAGGTGATGACACAGCCCTATACAGAGCAGTCGCAGGAAGTAGAAGATAAATACTATCGATTGAAGCCGCTTGAGTTCTTTAAACTAGGAGGCGTATCTCATCTTAGTTGCTCGTCGTAAACCTTTAGGTTTATAGCAAAACCTGACCTGCAGATCTTGTTGTAGGTTGGGGGATTTAGCGGCTGGACTAGCGAACTACTGTGTTAACTCGTCTGCGCTCGTCCAGTCACTTGGATGTTAATTTGCTTTGGGTATCGCCCTGTCGGCGGACAAACTTTTTTATCAGAAAAGACTTTTTACCCACAACGTGCAAAGAAACTGACACCGACTCGCTTTCTGATCCAAATAATAAATTGCTTTTTTAACGCACCAGCTGTTACTGGCCATCCTTGGCCAGAACGAGCCTAAGCCAAACATCCTGTTTGGCTTTACTAAAATGAATTGGTTGATTGGAAAAGCTCAACGGTGGAGAGTTGTCGTCGCATTGAGTCTCGACATTTCCAATCACTCATTGATATACCTATTTTAATTGTATGTGGGACAGCACGGAAATGTTCAAAACAATGAACAAATAGGCCCGACGAGTACAGACGCGTCAACCAAAGCCAACCTACACCAAACCTAATCCAACTTCAATCTTCATAAACCGTCCAAGCTTATCGCTAATTTTATCCTGCACTATTCACAACCAAAATCTTTATATTAGTTTTATTCATGTTTATTTGAAAATTAATCATTTTTATTCATGATTGATTTAACGTATAAAATACACACTGCTTTTGAACGCTAGGCGATATTACCGTGAGTTTTTAATTTAGCGTCGTAAAAATCGGTAAGGTTGTTGACTAGAAAATCCTGAGTGAACAGGGAATGTGCAGATTTTATGATAGAAAATTGGAGCTAAAGACGATGAAGACAGATTTTACATTTACGATTAAGAGCACTTGTTTAAATGAACATTATCAGCCCACTGACAATACACGTGCGACGACTAACTTTGCCAATTTAGCGCGCGGCAAAAACCGCCAACATAATCTTCGTAATGCGTTAACAATGATCGATAATCGATTTAATGCCTTAGCTAATTGGGATAACCCACAGGGTGACCGTTATGCAGTGGAGCTTGAGATTATTTCTGTTGAAATAGACATTGAGAATAGCGGACAAACATTTCCATCCATTGAAGTTCTAAAAACTAATATTGTGGATCATCAAACCAATCAACGCATTGAAGGCATTGTTGGCAATAACTTTTCATCGTACGTGCGAGATTATGACTTTAGTATTTTGTTGTCTGAGCATAACAAGAATCAATCTTCATTTAGTATTCCAGATGATTTTGGTGAATTGCATGGCAAATTATTTCAGTCCTTTTTAAATTCAGCGGTTTATAAAGGGCATTTTAATAAACCGCCTGTTATCTGTTTAAGTGTGGCGGAAACTAAAACTTATCAACGAACTGAAAATCAACATCCTGTGTTAGGTGTTGAATTTCAGCCTAATGCATCTTCTTTAACGGAGCAATATTTCAAAAAGATGGGCTTACAGGTGCGTTACTTTATGCCTCCCAATAGTGCTGCGCCGTTAGCTTTTTATTTTGTTGGTGATTTGTTGAATGATTATACAAACCTTGAATTGATAAGCACTATCAGCACCATGGAAACGTTCCAGAAAATATATCGTCCTGAAATTTATAATGCCAATGCGGTGGCTGGGCAAACTTATCAACCGAATCTAAAGAACTTAGATTATTCATTAACACATATTGTTTATGACCGAGAAGAACGAAGCCGATTAGGCATTGCGCAGGGCAAGTTTGCTGAAGCGCACTTCATCAAACCGAATAAAAATATACTTGAGCAGTGGTCTGCAAGTTATAGCCAGCAACCTTGTGTAGCTTAATGAAACGATAAAACTAAATAGCAAAAATTAAATAGCCAAAGCTAAATAATAAAAACTAAGCAACAAAAGTTAAATAATAAAAAGCTAAGTAATAAAAGCGCTAAATACCGAATATAGGAAAAATATTGATTATGAAAAAATTATTACCAACGTCTACCGCAGGCAGCTTGCCTAAACCGTCTTGGCTTGCAGAGTCTGAAACATTATGGTCTCCATGGAAACTACAGGATCAAGCATTAGTAGATGGTAAAAAAGACGCGTTATGTGTGTCATTACACGAGCAACAACAAGCAGGCATCGATATAGTCAGCGATGGTGAACAAACCCGTCAACACTTTGTGACCACCTTTATTGAACACCTTAATGGTGTTGATTTCGAAAACCGTAAAATCGTTAAAATTCGTGACCGTTATGATGCAAGTGTACCCACGGTAGTTGGCCCTGTGAGTCGACAAAAACCAGTGTTTGTTGAAGATGCTAAGTTTTTACGTCAACAAACTGATCAGCCAATAAAATGGGCGCTGCCAGGTCCAATGACTATGATCGATACGCTGTATGACGATCATTATAAAAGCCGTGAGAAACTCGCTTGGGAATTTGCGATCATTCTTAATCAAGAGGCCAAAGAGTTAGAGGCCGCTGGCGTTGATATTATTCAATTTGATGAGCCAGCTTTTAATGTGTTTTTTGATGATGTTAATGAGTGGGGTATTGCTTGCTTAGAAAGAGCGATTGAAGGGCTTAAGTGTGAAACCGCTGTCCATATTTGTTACGGCTATGGCATTAAAGCCAATACCGATTGGAAAAAAACCTTAGGTAACGAGTGGCGTCAATATGAGCAAGCTTTTCCTAAGTTACAAGCATCCAATATCGATATTATCTCGTTAGAATGTCATAATTCTCATGTGCCGATGGATCTACTTGAGCTTATTCGCGGTAAAAAAGTAATGGTAGGGGCTATTGATGTAGCAAGCAATACGATCGAAACGCCAGAAGAAGTGGCGGCCACGTTACGAGAAGCTCTTAAATATGTTGATGCAGATAAACTTTATCCTTGTACTAACTGTGGCATGGCACCGTTATCGCGTGAAGTAGCAAGAGGCAAGTTAAAAGCCCTCAGCGCGGGTACTGCCATTGTTCGAAAAGAGCTTTCGGCTTAACTTTTTAAGCGTAGTGTTTTGGACGAGTATTCATACACTCGTCTTAACTAAGCCAAACATTCTGTTTGGCTTTACTAAAATTAATTTACTGATTGGGACAGTTTAACGGTGGAGAGTTGTCGCCGCATTGAGTATTGGAACTCCCAGCAAATCTTTGATATACATACTTTAATTGTATGTGGCAGCACTTTTATTTAGCTTGAAATCAAAAAATAATAATGCCAGATTTTTTAATGAAAATGAAAGGCTTGACTCCCTTGGTGTAAAAAGACTTGACCCCTTGGTGTTAATTTCAATGTTTGGGTGCAGCACTTCGTATTTCCCGTTCAGTCTAATGCAGCCTTACTTTCCATTTTTTGCTTTTCTATAAACGTTGCAATAGCGGCATGTATATCGGGGGAGGTTGCAAGTTGATCAAAGGTGAGTTGATCATTGATAAGTGCCTCTTTAAAAGTCTCGCTATGAGAAAGTGCCATACGTTTTTTAAACTGTGCAAGGGCTTTCTTATTTAAGTTGTCATTTAATTGCTGGGCTAAACTAACTGCTTTTAAAACCACCTCAGAATCAGGAACCACTGTTGTAACTAAGCCAATAGAAAGCGCTTCAACAGCTCCGACATAGCGACCTGTTAGCATTATTTCCATAGCGCGACTTTGCCCAACTAAGCGTGGAAGTCTTTGCATTCCACCAAAACCAGGGATCAATCCAGCTTGGAGTTCGTGTTGGCGGAACTGAGCACTTTCTCCTGCGATTCGAATATCGCAAGACATAGCAAGCTCATTACCACCGCCTGCACTTATACCTGAAATTGCGGCGATCACTGGCTTTGGAAAGCTCTCGATGCGGTTATAAACTTTATGTGCAATAGCTGCATGCGTCATTTCACCTTTATCCACACCTTTGAGGCTTTCACCACCCGCCCCAGCGGAGAAAACTTTATTTGTTCCTGTAATAACAACCGCGCCAATATTTTCATCACTTTCAGCTAAATTAAGGGCTGTATTGATCTCCGCTAGTACGGCTTTTGAAACTGTATTACGGGGAGGGACATTGATACTCAATAATAAAACATTGTGTTGATTAGTTACTTCAATATTTTCAAATGTAGTTTCGGCCACTTGGGCAGTAACGGCTGAACTCATTGTAAATAGTAATATAATCAATAGCTTTTTCATCACTTTCCCTTTGATATTTAATAAAATTTATCTTTCTTTCTATTTCAGTGGCTACGGGGCACTACACTCAGTGCAACGTTTAATAATCGATGCTTTTCATGTTTTTAATATTGAGCATTGTTGATTGCTAACATTATTGATGATGAATGATAGACGAAAAATAAAGTAAGGGGTAAGGAGAAACAACCCAATAACAATGGGCTATTTTACCCATAATGATATGTGCTTGCTTAGATTTTTGAGGTGTGTTGGAGGCATTGTCGAGTGAGCTATCTTAGTTGAAAATTTGTTTCCTTTTTGATCGCATTATTGATTACCTTTTTTAGGTAAAAATGAAAAAGTAGATAAACCAAGTTATTAAATGAAAAAAGAAACCGAAAATTAAATGGAGTCAAATTTTATTGTAACCATCTGATATTAATTATTTAAATGTGTGGGTGCCCAGTGTTTTGTAATGCAAAATGAAAGACTTGACCCCGTTGGTTTTTCCTTTCGAGAGCTATCGTCGATACCCAATGACATTCGTCCATTGAAAAAAAGCTTTTACAGCAGTTCAAATGAATCAGATACCCATCAAATGGACACGCGTTGGATAGAGTGGTTTGCAAAATGGAAAACGATTCTTAATAACGACTGTGATGCAAATGCACCGAGAAGTATTGAAGAAGTGTCTAAGCAGATGAAGTCGGTTAATCCAAAATACATTTTACGAGAGTGGTTAGTGAAACCGGCTTACCAGCAAGCTGCCGTTGGAAACTATACTTTATTGCGAGAGTTGCAGAGTGTGATGACACAGCCATACGCAGAGCAGTCGCAGGAAGTGGAAGATAAATACTATCGCTTAAAAGCGCGTGAGTTTTTTAATTTGGGTGGCGTTTCCCATCTTAGTTGTTCATCGTGATCATTAAGCTTTAAAAAATATTGCATGATCATACATTGATTCGTTGCCTATTCGTTTTATACCTATTTGTTTCAATGTATGAATGTTCGTACTTTATTTTTTTTGACGAAGTTGTTTTGCACATTCCGCTAATACAATTGCACCTGCTGTAGAAACATTAAGTGAATTGCCCATGCCAGACATTGGGATATGGATGTGTTGATGGCTTAATGTTAAAGCCGCTTCACTCACCCCTTTACGTTCATTACCTAACACTAATACGGTGGAAGATGGATAATTAACCTCACTGTAATCAACTGAATCATGACAGAGTTCTACGCTATAAATCGTGTAATTTTTATCTAATAATGTTTGTAAGCTTTTTGACGTACTATCGCTATATTCAACATTCACCCATTTAGCTTCATTTCTAGACGCTTTTTTTAGTTTTTTATCTGAGATAGTTAATTCACCGCAAACAATAATTTTTTCAATCGAAAAGGCATCCGCTAAACGAATAAAAGATCCAACGTTGTAACTATTGGTGACGTGATCTAAAACGAGAATCAAAGGTGTTTTGGGTTGCGTTAAATATTCATCTCTCGCTGGCTTCGTTTCTCTGAGCTCCGTTTTACTTAATTGTATATTTTGTTGCATTGATTTATTGCTCATGTGATTTTTAATAATAGGTTTCAGATAACCAGTACTCAGTTGATTTATTGACTGCTCAAGCAGAGTATTTGGGTGCACGCACTTTAACACTTATCTGATAGTGATACTTGGGATTGTTTAGATTGTTCCATCACGAGAACCTGAACCGTAATGCTTACCGTGTTTTATTGTTACTGATTGATATTATTTATTTTAACGAATGATTGGAGAAAGCTTAGCGGTGGGGGATCTGTGGCTGTTTTTGTGTTAACTCGTCTACGCTCGTCCAGTCTAATTGATGTTTATTAACAGTGTTTTCACCCTGTCGGCGACATACTTTTTCTTACCAGAAGAATACTTTTTACCCACAACATGCAAAAAGACTGGCTCCCAATTCATTTTTTAATCTCCTTTTTTGTAAATAAAGTAATGACAGCCTTCTTAACGCACCGCTCATACTCGACATCCATGTCTCGAAATGAGCTAGCAACGGCAAAGGGCACGCAGAGCTTAGCCCGCTCATATAACTATGCTGTCGCATAATTCGCTCCATGCCTAACCTTGCTAAAGGCAATCATTAATTCAGAAAAACTCAACGGGAGGAATGGACGTAGCCATATTGAATAAGGTTTTATTTTTAGCTTAAAGGCAAAAAAAAAGACCTGACCCTCTGATCTTGTTAACTTTGGTTTGCTATTATCTAAAATAGATTATAATATATTTTTGCTGACCGACTAGGAGTATCTCCAGTCATCTGAGTTAGCCTCTAAAAGTGATTAGAAATGTTTAACCTTGCCTATCCGCAACTATATAAAAATGGCCATGGATAGGCAAAGTTGTAAATATAATGTTTTAATTAGTAATTGCATTTATTTATGCATATCACCTACTCACCTACAAAGATCCAAAGCCTCATTATCAGGCTTCTGCTTTTTGATATTTAATATCAATCTCGACTTTATTATTAAAGAATAAGAAAGCAATATGAATGATATAACTCACTCTGAAAAAAAAAGCCTACAATCTATATTTAAGTCTCATTATCATGAGAAATACTCCTTCGAAGATTTTTTGAATTTTGATCAAGAAAAAGAATTTTCTACTATTGAAATAGATACAAAGAAAGGAGCTAAAAAAGAAATATTTAAACCGTCAGATAAGCTACAGGATTATTTACGTTTTTTAAATAATTATATTTTTCAATATGCGGATACAAATACAAATGTTGTTTACTCGTATAGAAAAGGTACGAATCCTTATCAAGCAGTAGTTAAACATTCAGCTAACAACTTTTTTTTTCAAGCTGATATAAAAGGTTTCTTTAGTAGTGTAAAGCGTCAAGATATTGAGTACGTGTTGAATAATAAACTAGCTCAGTCTCCAATATCAGATTTAAATATTTATATAAATAGAATTTTAAACCTTATAATGGTTAATGATTCATTGCCAATTGGTTTTGCCAGCTCTCCAATTTTAACTAATTCATTACTAAATGATTTCGATAATGAATTAGAAAAATACTGTCTTGACCAGGATGTTATTTACACTCGTTATTCCGATGATCTAATTCTTTCAGCAAAGACTAAAACTCCGCTAATTAATTTAGAAGATTATATATCTGAGATGTTGGTGAAATTTTTTAATGAACGTTTAAAATTAAATGAAGAAAAAACTAAGCTAACCCAGAAAGGTAATAAAATAAAGATATTAGGTATGGTAATTTTACCCACTGGAAAAGTAACGGTTGATATTAAGGTGAAAAAAAATATTGAAATATTATTCCATTATTTTATTAATGATAAGAATAAATTTGTAGATATTTCTGGTGGAAATTATGAAGCTGCTTTAGATAAATTATCAGGAAAAATTAACTATATAAACACGATTGACCCAGATTACTTGATTAAACTAAGAAAAAAATATGGTAACTACATCGTAGACATGTTTTTTCATAAGTCTTATTGATAATTATGCAACTCAATATAAAAATATCTAACGTGCAACATGTAAAAGAATTGATTTTTTCAGTAGATCTAACTAAAAATAAATTACAGTGCCTTGTCGGTAAAAATGGTGTAGGAAAAACAACTTTAATAAGGGCTCTTAAAAACATTCAATCAACTGATACATTCAAAAAAACAGCATCCCCATATATATTTCATAAACATAGCCGAATTGTTTATACAATTGATAATAATATTTATAAGTATGAATATCATCCGCAACTTAAAATGATTGATTCTAAAAAAATAATACCTAAAGAAATTAAAGACAATATTTTCGTTGAACTGCCAATTCCTCATGGTTCAAGGTTTTCACATTTTCAGTCTCTCGGTGAAATAGATGATGAATTACGAAAAAGTATTCCTTTAGAAAATTATACTGTTCCAACTGAGTTAATTAATTTTTTATCTAAAATATATGACACTGATAAATTTTCAGCTTTAAAAGAAGTAGTAATAAAAAGAAAACGTTATTACTTTATTTTGAAAGAAGATGATTATTATATAAGGGAGGATTATTTAAGTTCTGGTGAATACTTTGTTATTTCTTTATTTAAAATGGTCCAAAGTAGATGTAAGTGCATTGTAATTGATGAAATAGATATTAGTTTGGATTCTTCTGCACAAATTAATTTGTTAGATGAATTAAGGATACTATGCGATAAATATGAAATTAATGTTATTTTTACAACGCATTCTTTAGCGATAATGAGAAAACTTAAATATTCAGAACTTCAATATATGGAATCTCATGATGGGATAGTGAGTATTACAAATAAATCATACAATTTTATAAAAAGTATGCTTTTTGGATTTAAAGGTTGGGATAAGTATATTATTACAGAGGATGAAGTTTTAAAAAACTTTATTGAGTACCTTCTCTATAAAAATGGAAATAATTTTTTTCATAAATATATAATTTTATATATTGGAGGAAGCAGCAATGTTGCTGATTTAGTTGAAAGAAATAAACAACAAAATTTCTTTTCAACTGACGAAAATATTATGGTTATTTATGATGGCGATCAATCTGAAGCAAAATTTACAATTAATATTGAAAATGCTGAATGTATACCTTTTGAAAGCATAGAAAAAGAGCTATATGACTCATATAAAACGACTCCAACTGATTTTCCACATATTCCTAAGTTACAGAATCAAATAAATCAGATTAATAAAGAAAGTAAGAAGGGGAAAAGAGTTTTTGATGCCTTAATAACTGCGTATGACAGTGGTTGGTCAGAAAACGATATATTTGAATATTTAATTAAAAAAAATCCAGAAGAAATTCAAAATTTTACTACAAAAATAATAAATTTTCTGTCGTCAGTAGATTAAAATAATCGACAGTTTTAGTTTTTATTAAACGATAGCCAACGCGGCTACAACTCCCCACCGTGAAGCTTTCCCAAATTATGAATCCCTTTCAGCAACAGCAAACAGGACGTTTGCTGTAAGTTCATTCGGCGCATGGACGCGCCGTATGAACTGGTGCGTTAAGAAAGGCGATCATAGTTTGGGATCAAAAAGCGATTCGGTGCCAGCTCTCTTTGCTTACTTTCTCTACTGGTTTAGAGAAAGTAAAGTCGCCGACAAGGGCGAAATCAAAGCTAATAAATATCAAACTGCCTCGACGAGCGCAGACGAGCAACAACCTCCCCGTCAAGTTTTTCTGAATCAATCACTGCCTTTAGCAAGCTAAGGCAGGGAAGCCGTTGCTAGCTCAGTTCGAGACATGGATGTCGAGTCTGAGCGGTGCGTTAAGAAGGCAGTTATTTATTCAGGTTAAAAAACGTTACGGGTGCCTTTTTCTTTGGTTACTTTCTTTTGGGCACGCAAAAGAAAGTAACACGCCGTTAGGGCGGAACACAAAGCTGGAAATATCAATTCAACGCGATGAGCGAAGCCGAACCAATACCTACATCAATACAAATCAAAGAACCTTGGTACACTTCAACATATAATTAACATCCACATTTTGCGTGATCTTAAACCCATTCATCAATGGACTATATTCCACACCACACAGATCATCACAATGTAACTGGGTTGCATCAATCGCAGTTAATAACTGCGAAGGACGAATAAATTTCTCATATTCATGCGTACCTTTAGGTACCCAACGTAACACATGCTCTGCGCCTAAAATCATCATCACATAGGCTTTCCATGTTTTATTAATGGTCGAAAAATAAACCGTGCCACCGGGTTTGACCAAATCACAACAGGCTTGAATAACAGAGGCTGGGTCTGGCACATGCTCTAACATCTCCATGCATGTCACTAGATCAAACTGCTGTGGATGCGCTTGCGCAAAATTCTCTGCGGTGGTTTTTTGATAATCAACCTTAGTTTCAGTCTCTAAAGCATGTAAACGTGCAATTTGTAATGACGCATGTGCCATATCAATGCCCGTTACGTCAGCACCTTTAATTGCCATGCTCTCTGCTAAAATGCCGCCGCCACAACCAACATCGACTACTTTTTTGCCAAATAACCCATCAACACCTTGTTCTATATATTCCAAGCGTGTTGGGTTTAGCATATGCAACGGCTTGAAATCACCTTCTAAATCCCACCATTGCTCCGCCATCGCAGAAAACTTTTCAATTTCTTGCTGATCGACATTCGCTTCCAGCGCATTATCTTGTAATGAGGTCGTTTGTGCTGCGTTATTCTGTGATGGGGTGTTTTCAGCCACGCTATTGTCATCCTATTGAGTTGCGATTTTTATCCCCATGATACTTCAAGATGCAAAATCAACAAACCAAATTGTGCTTAGTCGATAGGTGTAAAATTGAACTTTCGAGAGATTAACTTGGTTAACCTTGTATCGTGAGAATCGTTAAAAGGTATGATCAAATTGAGAATAACGCTCATTATGTGACAACAATAACGAAGAGGAAATTTATTTTGCGATTCTAAGGGGCTTAAAATGCCACATGTGGTTGTGTGAAAAATGAGCGGTTAGTTAATAAATGCCCCATATTGCGCCATAAAACGATTCTCAGGCGATTTTGCTCATTAAAACGCTTCTGCCAAGGTGCATTTGTGCTACTATCGGCCTCTTACTAAATTCAGTCTATTTCCACTAAATTAAGGATTTCAGTTTCTATGAGCGAATTTGCCTCTGACGTTTCTCCAATTAATATTGAAGATGAATTAAAAAATTCTTATCTTGAATACGCAATGAGCGTGATCGTAGGTCGTGCATTGCCCGATGTACGTGATGGCCTAAAACCCGTTCACCGTCGTGTTCTGTTTGCCATGAATGTACTACGTAATGATTGGAACAAACCTTACAAAAAATCGGCACGTGTTGTTGGTGATGTTATCGGTAAATACCATCCACATGGTGACACTGCGGTATACGATACAATCGTTCGTATGGCGCAAGACTTCTCTCTACGTTACATGTTAGTTGATGGTCAAGGTAACTTTGGTTCTGTTGATGGCGATAGCGCCGCGGCGATGCGTTATACGGAAATCCGTATGCAGAAATTAGCGCATGAATTATTAGCCGATTTAGAAAAAGAAACCGTTGATTACGTACCTAACTATGATGGTACTGAGTTCATTCCTGAAGTGCTACCAACAAAAATCCCGAACCTATTAATTAATGGTTCATCGGGTATTGCGGTTGGTATGGCAACGAACATTCCACCTCATAACTTAGGTGAAGTGATTAGCGCTTGTTTGGCATTAATCAAGAATGAAGATATTACTATCAATGAGTTGATTGAACATATCCCAGGCCCTGACTTCCCAACGGCTGGTATTATCAATGGCCGTAAAGGTATTGTTGAAGCTTACCATACGGGTCGCGGTAAAATTAAAGTACGCGCTAAAGCTGACATTGAAGTTAATGAAAAAACTGGTCGTGAAACGATCGTGGTTCATGAACTACCGTACCAAGTTAATAAAGCCCGCTTAATTGAAAAAATTGCTGAATTTGTTAAAGATAAAAAAATTGAAGGTATCAGCGCACTACGTGACGAGTCGGATAAAGATGGTATGCGCATGGTGGTTGAAGTTAAACGTGGCGAAGTGGGTGAAGTAGTTTTAAATAACCTTTACGCACAAACGCAAATGCAAGTGACATTCGGTATTAATGCCGTTGCACTTGACCACGGTCAGCCTAAATTATTTAACCTAAAAGAGATGTTAGAAGCGTTTATTCTGCATCGTCGTGAAGTAGTTACTCGCCGTACTGTATTTGAGTTACGTAAAGCGCGTGACCGTGCACATATCCTTGAAGGGTTAGCGATTTCATTGGTTAACATTGAAGCCATCATTGAAATGATCCGTAAATCTCCAACACCAGCTGAAGCGAAATTAGCGCTACAGTCTCGTGGTTGGGATTTAGGTGCTGTTGCTTCAATGTTAGAAGCAAGTGGTGTTGATGCTGCGCGTCCTGATGGATTAGCAATTGAGTTTGGTATTCGTGATAACCAATACTTCATGACTGAAATTCAAGCACAAGCGATTCTAGATTTACGTCTACACAAATTAACTGGCCTTGAGCACGAGAAAATTTTAGGCGAGTACAAAGAGCTATTAGAAATCATTGCTGCTTTATTATTCATTCTTGAAAGTCCTGCTCGTTTGATGGAAGTGATTGAAGAAGAATTAGAAGAAGTACGTGATAACTTTGCCGATGAACGTCGTACTGAAATCACTGAATCTGAATCTGATTTATGTATGGAAGATTTGATCGTTGAAGAAGATGTGGTAGTAACACTGTCTCACGAAGGTTACGTTAAGTACCAACCATTATCAGATTACGAAGCACAGCGTCGTGGTGGTAAAGGTAAAGCAGCGACTAAGATGAAAGATCAAGATTTTATTGAGAAACTGTTAGTAGCAAGTACGCACGATACGATTTTATGTTTCTCTACCCGTGGTCGTCTGTACTGGTTGAAAACATTCCAATTACCATTAGCGTCTCGTCAAGCACGTGGTCGTCCGATTGTGAATATTCTGCCGCTTGAAGAGGGTGAACGTATTACTGCAATCTTGCCAGTACGTGAATATGAAGATGATAAATATGTCTTCATGGCAACGGCTAACGGTACGGTTAAGAAAACGGCATTAAGTGCTTATAGTCGTCCACGTTCAAGTGGTTTAATTGCGATTAACTTAAATGATGACAATGAATTAATTGGTGTTGCGTTAACCGACGGCACTAATGAAATTATGTTGTTCTCGGACGCGGGTAAAGTGGTTCGCTTTAAAGAAGCGGAAGAAAGCGAAGTAACCGATGAAGAAGGTAATGTTGTATTAGATGAAGAGGGTAACCCTGAGATTAAATTCAAAGGTGTTCGTCCAATGGGTCGTACGGCAACGGGTGTTCGTGGTATTAAATTAAATGAAGGCGGTAAAGTTGTTTCATTAATCGTACCAAATGCAACGGGCCACATCTTAACAACAACAGAAAATGGTTACGGTAAACGTACGCCATTAGAAGATTACTCATCTAAGAGTCGTGCAACACAAGGTGTTATCTCAATCAAAGTGAGTGAGCGTAACGGTAAAGTGGTTGGTGCGGTTCAGGTTGATGATAATGATGAAATCATGTTGATCTCTAACCGCGGTACGTTAGTACGTACACGTGTTTCTGAGGTGTCGGTGGTCGGTCGTAATACACAAGGCGTGACATTAATACGTACAGCTGAAGATGAAAAAATCGTTGCATTACAACGTATTGAAGAAATCAAAGATGTACCTGTTTATGATGAAAACGGTGACTTAGTATTACAAGCACCAGCGGTAGTTGAGGGTGAAGTAGAAGAAAGTGAATCAGAGGCATTAGATAATGTCGAAGAGCAACCAACAGACGCACCTGAATAACAGTTAATTACAATTTAATAAGCGGCAATAGCCGCTTATTTTGTTTTAAAAGAGTCAACTTTTTAAGAGAATTAGCAATGACAAAAATATATAACTTTTGTGCGGGTCCCGCGATGTTACCTGAAGCTGTAATGCAACAGGCGCAAAGTGAGTTTTGTAACTGGCAAGGTTTAGGTGTTTCGGCGATGGAAGTGAGTCACCGTAGTCCTGAATATGTTGCTATGGCAAAACAATCTGAACTTGATTTACGTGAATTAATGGCTATTCCTGATAATTATAAAGTGCTGTTTTGTCATGGTGGCGGACGCGGCCAATTCGCTGCTGTACCGCTTAATTTATTGGGTGATAAATTAGACGCTGATTATATCGTTACTGGGCAGTGGTCTAAATCTGCCGTGGCGGAAGCTAAAAAACACGCTCGCATTCATGAAACCGATATCATGCTAACTACAGAGCAAGGTAAAGTTGCAGTTAAACCAAGTGCGGATTGGAATGTTAATGCCGGTGCGGCTTATGTGCATTATTGCCCTAATGAAACCATTGAAGGCATCGAAATATTTGATGTGCCTGAAACGGGTGTTGTGCCGCTAATAGCGGATATGAGCTCAACCATTTTGTCGCGCACCATTGATGTTTCAAAATTTGGTGTTATTTATGCCAGCGCGCAGAAAAACATTGGTCCATCTGGTTTGGCGATTGTGATTGTACGTGAAGATTTAATTGGCCATGCACGCAAAGCGATCCCGTCTATTTTTGATTATCAAATTCAAAGCGACTTTGACTCAATGTACAACACACCACCTACTTACTCATGGTATTTAGCCGGTCTAGTGTTTAAATGGTTATTAGCGGAAGGTGGCATAGCGGCTATTGAGCAAAAGAATATTGCTAAAGCAGAGTTGCTTTATAACGCAATTGATAAGTCTGCTTTTTATACTAATAATGTTGATGCAAGTGTTCGTAGCCGTATGAATATTCCTTTCACATTAGCTGACGATAGCTTGAATGAAACCTTCTTAAGTGAAGCTAAAGCTGCGGGTCTATTAACTTTAAAAGGGCATAAATTAGTTGGCGGAATGCGCGCTAGCATTTATAACGCAATGCCGATTGAAGGCGTACAAGCTTTAGTTGATTTTATGGCTGTTTTCGAGAAGAAATACGCCTAAGTTAAGGTCCAAAAATCATCTGTTTTTAAAGTGTTATGTTTGAGTCATTAAACTAGCACTTTTTTTACATGGATTTTATAAGTCATGCGTTACACCACACTCTTTAAAGAATCGCTTTTAAGAACACCTATAAAGAGCAGATTCAAAAAATAAAGCATTGTAAGGAACTGGAATGAGTAATTATTTTTTAAGCTTGGCCAATGTTGGAGTACAAAAATTACGCCCGTACCAAGCAGGTAAACCAACCGATGAGTTAGAACGTGAATTAGGAATTACTGATATTGTAAAGCTTGCCTCAAATGAAAACCCGCTCGGGTTAAGTGAGTCAGTTAAATTAGCATTACAAAAAGAGTTAACGGAATTAACGCGTTATCCAGATGCTAATGGTTTTTATCTAAAGCAAGCACTTGCCACTAAGTATTCGGTTAATAACGATCAAATTACTTTGGGCAATGGTTCAAATGATCTGTTAGAACTTATTGCGCGTGCTTTTGTTGATAGCAGTCACGAAGTGATGTTTGCAGAGCATGCATTTGTGGTTTATCCGTTAGTGACACAGGCGATTGGCGCGACAGCAGTCGTGGTTAAAGCGAAAGACTATGGTCATGATTTAAGCGCGATGGCAGCCGCTATCACCGATAAAACTAAGCTTATCTTCATTGCTAACCCAAATAATCCAACGGGTACGTTTTTAGAGCAAGCAGAAATCAAAGATTTTTTAGCAAAAGTACCGGCGCGAGTATTAGTGGTATTAGATGAAGCTTATTTTGAATATGCAGACAATACACGTCGCGGTAATGCCATTGCTTGGATTAAAGAGTTCCCTAACTTAATCGTTTCTCGTACTTTCTCAAAAGCCTATGGTTTAGCAGGATTACGTGTTGGTTATAGTATTTCACATCCTGAAATTGCTGATATTTTAAATCGTGTTCGTCAGCCCTTTAATTGTAATGCACTAGCGTTAAAAGCCGCTGAAACTGTTTTGCAAGATGAGCAATATCTAGCTGAAGGTGTGGCATTAAATAATGCCGGTATGCAGGATTTATGTGCTTTTTTTGATGAGAAGAACTTAGCGTATATTCCTTCGATGGGTAACTTTATTACCGTCAATGTAGCCAGCTTTGCTGATAAGAAAATGGCTGATAAAAAGACAGGCGATCAGGTTTATCAAGCGTTATTAGAAGAAGGCGTGATTGTACGTCCAATCACTGGTTACGGTTTACCTAACCATTTACGTATCAGTATTGGTACAGAAGCGGAAAATCAGCGCTTCAAGCAAGCACTTACTAAAGTTTTAAATTTGCAATAAGAGAACGAATACTATGGAACAGTTATTATTAAACCCGATTAAGAAAGTCGATGGTGAGATTAATTTACCGGGCTCAAAAAGCTTGTCGAATCGTGCCTTATTGTTAGCGGCATTGGCAAAAGGTACAACCACGTTAACCAACTTATTAGACAGTGATGATATTCGTCATATGTTAAATGCGTTAACCAAGTTGGGTGTAAATTACCAATTGTCTGCGGATAAAAAGCAATGTGTCGTGGAAGGGTTAGGACATGCGTTTAATACTCAAGCGTTAGGTGATATTGAGCTGTTTTTAGGTAATGCAGGTACGGCAATGCGCCCATTATGTGCGGCACTATGTTTAGGTCAAGGTGAATATACTTTGACTGGTGAACCGCGTATGCTTGAGCGCCCAATTGGCTCTTTAGTGGATTCATTAAAGCAAGCTGGCGCAGACGTGACTTACTTAAAAAATGAAAACTATCCACCATTAAAAATCAAAGGAACTGGCCTTAAGGGCGGTACTATTTCAATTGATGGTAGCGTTTCAAGTCAGTTTTTAACGGCGTTTTTGATGTCTGCACCGATGGCTTCTGAAGATACAACCATTAACATCGTGGGTGAATTAGTATCAAAACCTTACATCAAAATCACGCTACAAATTATGCAAGACTTTGGTGTTGAAGTAGATAATGTCGATGGTAATTACCAGACCTTTGTTATCAAAGGTGGACAAACTTACCAAGCACCTGGCGACTATTTGGTAGAAGGCGATGCTTCATCTGCTTCTTACTTTTTAGCGGCAGCGGCGATTGGCGGCGGCAGTATTAAAGTGACCGGAATTGGTAAAAAATCAGTCCAAGGTGATATTCAATTTGCTGATGCATTAGAAGCAATGGGCGCTAATATTGAATGGGGTGACGATTACATTAAAGCCAGCAAAGGTGAGCTTAAAGCCATTGATATGGATATGAATCATATTCCTGATGCGGCAATGACCATTGCGGTAGCGGCTTTGTTTGCTGAAGGTACTACTAAAATCACTAATGTTTATAACTGGCGTGTGAAAGAAACCGATCGCTTATACGCGATGGCGACTGAGCTACGTAAAGTGGGCGCAGAAGTAGTTGAAGGGCATGACTTTATCGAAGTGACAGCACCTACACAAATCAAACATGCAGAGATTGATACCTACGATGATCACCGTATCGCGATGTGTTTTTCATTAGTTGCTTTAAGTGGTACACCAGTAACCATTAACGACCCTAAATGTACTTCAAAAACATTCCCAGATTACTTTGAAAAATTAGCATCAGTTAGTTTTTAAATGTGTTCATTTGATGCCATAAAAAGCGTTTATATTCACTGTTCTTAAATGCTTAATAAAAACCTACTTCGGTAGGTTTTTATTATCTCAGCGTTTATTACCTCTGTATTCATTACTTAAAGCTTTCCTGTTTATTTCACGAGACGCTGTTTAAATTTCATCAGGCGCTATTTTAAATTCATTAGACGCTGTTTAAATTTCATCAGGCGCTATTTTAAATTCATTAGACACTATTTAAATTTCATCAGGCATTATTATGAATTTTATAAGTACTAATGATTAGTGCAGTAAAAACGAATAGTTAATGTTGTAAGCCCTAATTATTCAATTAAGCACTCACTTACCGCAATATTTTGCCATTACTTTTTTAAAAGCCAGAGGTTTAAATTGTCAATATTTTGTCAGTTATTTTTATATCTTTGTTAACATCTTTTAAATATCGAACTGGCATAGGGAAAATCTATCCCTTTAGGGCGTTGTATCGCTCTTTAAACAAGCTTTTCGCTTTCTTTTCTTGCTGTATTTTTAGTGGGTTGGTAGAGTACGCGAATTACTTTTATTCGCTTCTTTTGGAAATCTTCATGTTTAAAATGTTCCGTGGTATGTTCTCTAACGATTTATCAATCGATTTAGGAACTGCAAATACCCTTATTTATGTAAAAAACCAAGGTATTGTATTGGATGAGCCTTCAGTGGTTGCAATCCGTATGGATAAAAATGGCAAAAGAGTTGCTGCTGTTGGTAGTGCTGCAAAGCAAATGTTAGGGAAAACACCTGGAAATATTCAAGCGATTCGTCCTATGAAAGATGGGGTTATTGCTGACTTCTATATTACTGAAAAAATGTTGCAACATTTTATCAAGCAAGTACATAACAATAGTTGGATGCGTCCTAGCCCACGTGTTTTAGTGTGTGTGCCTTGTGGTTCAACACAAGTTGAACGCCGTGCTATTCGTGAATCTGCAATGGGCGCTGGTGCACGTGATGTGTTTTTAATCGATGAGCCAATGGCTGCTGCAATCGGTGCTGGTATGCCAGTATCTGAAGCAAAAGGTTCAATGGTTGTTGATATTGGTGGCGGTACGACGGAAGTTGCTGTTATCTCATTAAACGGTATTGTTTACTCTGCTTCTGTGCGTATTGGTGGCGATAAGTTTGATGAAGCGATCATCAATTATGTACGTCGTAACTATGGTTGTACTATCGGTGAGATTACCGCTGAGCGTATCAAACATAGCATTGCAATTGCTTACCCAATTGACGAAATTAAAGAGATTGAAGTACGTGGTGTTAATGTTGCTGAAGGCGTTCCTCGCAGCTTTACATTAAACAGCAACGAAATTCTAGAAGCATTACAAGAGCCATTAAGTGGTATTGTCGCTGCTGTGATGGTTGCGTTAGAGAAAACACCACCAGAACTGGCTGCTGACATAGCAGAGCAGGGTATGGTATTAACAGGTGGTGGCGCATTGTTATGCGAAATAGACCGCTTGTTGTCAGAAGAATCTGGCATTCCCGTTATTATTGCTGATGATCCCCTTACCTGTGTTGCACGTGGCGGCGGTATGGCATTAGAGATGATCGATACGCATGGCGGCGATGTCTTTAACGGAGATTGATATTTCTAGCGCAGGCTAAATCCTGCGCTCTGATTCAATAGAAATACCCATGAAAACAATTTTTACCCGCGGTCCTTCTTTTACGTTAAGGCTATTCATTGTAATAGCCTGTTGCGTAGGTTTGCTGATCGCCGATAGTCAGTTTAATCTTTTCTCCTCCGTACGTGTTTACCTCAATTCTATTGTTTCTCCTATTCAGTATGTTGCCGATGCGCCACAAAAATTGTTCAGTGCCTTCTCTGAAAATATTATGACTAGGCAAGCGTTAGTGGATCGCAACCAACAGCTTGAGAAAGATAATTTACATTTAAAAGCAGACCGTTTGTTACTTGGCCAGTTGCAAAGTGAAAACAAACAATTACGTGAATTATTGAACTCTAAAAAACAATTTAAAAACAAACGTATGATCACCGAAGTGATGAGCTTACGTTCAGACCCGTTTACACATCAACTATTGATCGATAAAGGGGCCATCAATGGTGTCTATCTCGGACAACCGGTGATTAATGAACAAGGTGTGGTTGGCCAAGTGTCACAAGTGGGTAGTACCACCAGTCGCGTTGTGTTAATTGTTGATGCTAGCCATGGTATTCCTGTACGCGTGCAGCGTAACGATGCAATTGCTGTGGTACATGGTAGTGGTGCATGGGATAAGTTGAATGTGCCTTTTGTACAAAGTAATGCCGATATTAAAGAAGGTGACTTGCTGGTGACATCGGGATTAGGTGGGCGTTTTCCTGCTGGTTATCCTGTTGCTAAAATTAGCCGTTTTGAATATCAAGAAGGTGAGTTATATGCAACGGTGACGGCGACGCCTGTGGCGGACTTAGATAGAAGCCGTTATTTATTATTGTTGTGGAATAATGATCCGTTAGCGGGTGCAGATTTAACCTTAGACTCGCCGGAAATGTTCGATGAACCTGTTCAATAGTTATAAAATAATTTATTTCACATTTTTTGTTTGTTTGGTTGCTGCTATTTTTCCGCTACCGATCATACTTAATGCGTTTCGTCCGGATTGGATGGTGTTAGTTCTGTGTTATTGGATCATCGCTTTACCGCACCGAGTAAATATTGGACATGCTTTTATTCTGGGCCTATTTTTAGACCTGCTGCTCGGCTCGATTCTTGGTATGCATGCCATGCTATTGTCGTTACTCGCCTATATCACCAGTATTAACTTTCAACGTTTTCGAAACTTCACCTTAGTACAAACAACGTTACTGTTAGGTGCGTTTATTTTTATGTCCAAACTTGCCTTGTATTGGATCGCATCGAGTATGCAAGATATTATTTTACACCGTCATTATTTTTGGTCAGTGTTTACTTCCATGTTGGTGTGGCCATGGTTTTTTCTGTTTATGCGTTTTTTACGTATTCGCTTTAAGGTCAGCTAACAATGCCTATCTTCCTTGCCTCGAATTCACCCCGCAGAGGTGAATTATTATCGCAAATTAATATTCAATATGAACGAATTACTGCAGGTATTGACGAAGTTCAACAAGCTCATGAAAGTAGCTCAGAATATGTGCAACGATTAGCATTAGAGAAAGCATTAGCGGGTTTAGATAACAATAATCAGCAAGGTGTGGTGTTAGGAGCGGATACTATTGTAGTTTGTGGTGAAACTGTGATGGAGAAGCCAAAAAATAAGCAACATGCTCGACAAATGATGACATTATTGTCGGATAATACTCATCAAGTGTTAACTGCGGTTGCGGTTGTTTCTGCACATCAACAGCGCGTTAAGTTAGTTACCACTGATGTCACATTTAAAGCATTAACAGAACAAGAAATTTCGGACTATTGGGAAACAGGTGAACCACAGGATAAAGCGGGTGGTTACGGTATTCAAGGTATTGCGGGTCAATTTGTGACTCATCTCTCCGGTAGCTATAGTGCTGTGGTAGGGCTTCCCCTCTACGAAACAGCTCAACTGATCAAAAGTGTTAAAGGATAACAGCATGTCTGTTGAATTATTAATGAACATTACCCCAACTGAAACGCGTGTTGCGTTAATTGAAGGGGGAGTTTTACAAGAGTTACATATTGAACGCCAGGCGAGTAAGGGCATTGCAGGTAATATTTATAAAGGCAAAGTGACACGTGTTCTCCCTGGTATGCAAGCGGCTTTCATTGATATCGGTTTAGAAAAAGCGGCTTTTTTACATGCCTCAGATATCGACCCTCGTACTGAATGTGTGGCAGATCCTGAAAGAGATAAATTCAAAGTTGCTGATATTTCGACCTTAGTTCGTCCGGGGCAAAATATTATTGTGCAAGTGGTTAAAGATCCACTCGGTACAAAAGGCGCACGCTTAACGACAGATATTACGTTACCTTCTCGTTATTTAGTGTTTATGCCCGATACACAGCATGTCGGTGTGTCACAGCGTATTGAAAGCGCTGAGGAAAGAGAGCGTCTTAAAGAGATTACTCAATCCTGTGTTAACGAATTAGGTGGTTTTATCATTCGCACCGCTGCTGAAGGTGCACCTGAAGAAGAATTAAGAAATGATGCCGCTTTTCTGCAGCGTGTGTGGAATAAAGTGATCACACGTAAACAGCGTACTCAAACTAAAAATAAGATGTTATATCAAGATCTTGGATTGGCATTTCGTATTCTGCGTGATTTTGTAGGCAATGAAATTGATCGTATTCGTATAGATTCAAAGTTGAGCTTTAAGCAACTTTCTAAGTTTAGCGTGGAGTTTGTCCCTGAATTAGCCAAAAAAGTCGAATATTATGATGGTGCAAGTCCTATTTTTGACCTGTTTGATGTTGAAAATGAAGTGCAGCGAGCATTAAATAGAAAGGTTGAATTAAAATCTGGTGGTTATTTAATTATTGACCAAACGGAAGCGATGACTACGGTAGATATCAATACCGGTGCGTTTGTGGGACATCGTAACCTTGAAGAGACCATTTTTAATACTAACATTGAAGCAACCTTAGCAATTGCACGTCAATTAAGATTACGTAATTTAGGTGGGATCATTATACTCGATTTCATTGATATGAAGCTTTTAGAGCATAGACGCCGTGTATTTAATAGTTTAGAACAAGCGTTATCTAAAGATCGAGTGAAAACACATATTAATGATTTCTCGCCGCTGGGTTTGATTGAGATGACACGTAAGCGTACCCACGAAAGTTTAGAGCATATTTTTTGTGGCGAATGTAGTACTTGTAATGGCCGTGGTTACGTTAAAACGGTAGAAACAGTTTGTTATGAAATATTGCGTGAAATATTACGTGTTGACCGTGCCTTTACTGCTGAGCGTTTTGTTGTTTATAGCTCTGTTGGGGTTGCTGAAGCGTTACAGGGCGACGAGTCCTATAACCTTGGTGAGTTAATTGTGTTTATGCAAAAACGCGTAGAAATTCATGCTGAACCTTTATATGGTCCAGAGCAGTTTGATGTCGTTATGATGTAGCTATTATACGGCTATAGTAAGGCTATAGTACGGTTATAGTACCGTTAGTATGCGGCTATGAAGTAGGAGAAAGTAGGTTTAATGGGTTATCATTTTTGAAACATGTCACCTTTAAATGGTTAAAGCGACTCTGGGTACTGCTCGCTGCCAAATTAATTATTATTGCAGTGTTATTGACCATTGCACGCTTTGCTATCAATAGCGTTGATGATTATAAAGAGCAGCTAGTAGAGTGGGTGGCAGCGGAGCAGAATATCAATGTTAATGCTGAAAAAGTCTCGGCAGGCATTGACTTTTCTGGCTTAGTATTAACCTTAAAAGACGTGACCTTGATTGATACTCAAGTGTTACCCTTTGAGTTAAAAATTGAACACCTATTTTTACATTTCGACTTTATTGACAGCTTAACTAAGCAAAAGCTTATCTTTAATGATATTTCATTAAAGGGAGCAAATTTATCATTAAAATCAGCACAAAAGCAGAACCTAGTTGTTGCTGCGAATTCTCAGCAATTAACTTCTCAAGCTATTGCCACTCAATCTGCCGCTAGTGCATCGGTTTCATCTCAAGCGATTACTAGCCAGCCTGCATCACCCACATCTGCAGAAGATCAAGCACAATCAGAGTTAACGCTTGATGCACTTAAAAATATATTTTTATTGCACTTGAGTTCATTTTCTATCACCGATAGCCAAATTAATTTTATCGATCATCTAAATAATAAAAAGACTATTTTAATCCAAGATCTTAGTTGGGTTAACGATGACAAACGCCATCAAGGTGTTGGTAAAGCATCATTACCTAATACACAGGGTGAGAATACATTACAGTTTGTGATTGATATTACAGGTGATGCAGAAGCCGACAATGACCAGTTGATTGGTCGTTTTTACGCACAGGCTGAAAACCTAAATGCAACCGAATACTTACAACCTCAAGTAAATCCATTAGCAGAGCTTAAAAAAGCCATTGTTTCTTTTGAAGTTTGGAGTGACTTTGATTTTAATGGACCTAAGAGTATGCAGTTGCAATGGGGTAATTCAGAGATTGCCTGGTCGATGTTAAACCAATCTCATGAATGGCAAATTAATGATGGTTTATTACAATTTACGGATCAAGATAAACATTGGTTATTCGATAGTTACGATTTAAATATTACCCACAATTACATTCCGCTTAATGATGCTAATTTTTCTGGGGCGGGTATTGATAATGAATTTGGTGAATTTGACCTAGCAGGCGTTAATGTTAATTCAATCGTGCCCTTTGCTCTTTTATTTTCAACATTGCCTGAAGCGAATATTGAGCAAATACTAGCCCTTGAGCTGGGTGGCGATGTAAATAAAGTAGGATTATTAGTGGATCAATCCGGCGAATATTCAATAAGTGCGAATATTGATGCCTTTAATAATCAAGCGGTGGGTGCATTTCCTGGTATTAGTGATGCTAATATTTCATTAGTTAGCAATCAACGAGCAGGTCGCGCTAGTATTCAACTTGGTCCTCAATCTATCCTTTTTGATAAGCAGTTTAGTCGTAGTATGCCATTGCAAAAAGGGCAATTTGAACTGCGTTGGGAGAACCAACAAGATGGATTCAAACTGGTCAGTGATAAAAGTATATTAGTGACTGATGAACTTGATAGCAGCAGTCAATTTACGCTGTTTTTTCCAAACGATAGTAAGGCGAGTAGCCCATTTTTGAGCTTGTATACTTATGCCTCTTTAAGTGATGTAGAAAAAGCACAATACTACCTGCCGATGTTAGCCATGGGTAAAGATGTTTTTGATTATTTACAACCTACCCTTAAAAAAGGCTCCGTTTCTGGCGCTAAAATTGTATGGCATGGTGCACTTTCGGATTACCCTTACCAAAATAACCAAGGTGTTTTTCAAGCATCAGTACCCGTTAAAAATGGTCAGTATGACTTCTATCCAGGTTGGGAAGGGTTAAGTGATTTAGATTTAGACCTGTTATTTGAAAATGACTCATTGTTAATGAGTAGTGACAAAGCGAAATTAGGTGATATGCAAGTCGATTCATTGTCGGCTGTGATTGACCATTTAAGACCCGATGGGATATTGACCATCGATGCTAAAGTCGCAGAAGAGTCTACATCAATTGCTGATTACCTGATCGCTTCTCCACTGCAAAACAGTGTCGGCAAGGTGGTGCAAATGATCCGTCTTGCTGGCCAAGTGACAGGTGCTTTAACCTTAGAAATTCCATTGGATTCCACGGCTAAAGAAACCGTTGCTAAAGGTAAGCTGGATTTAAACGATAATGATATTGATATTGAATTAACCAGCGATGTGATCCTGCCATTTAAACAAGTAAAAGGTCAGTTTAGTTTCATTAATGGTGACCTAACGGCCAATGGCCTGACCGCTACTTTATTTGAGCAACCGGTTAATTTATCTTTTTCCAGTAAAGAATCAGCGGAACAATACCAACTCACTGCCAACCTTTCTGGACTTTGGAATGTGGCGAAGTTAAGTCGCTATGAAAAACAGTTAGCACCGCTGCAGTCTATTGGTAATTTAGATTGGCAGGGGCAACTCGATTTTACTCAACGTCCAAATAACAGCTATCAATTCGCCGTGAACTTATCGTCTCAATTACAGGGAGTTAAGGTCGGGTTACCCGCACCATTTAATAAAAATTCATTACAAGCATGGCCGACCTCTATTAAGATCAGCGGTAATCAACGTGCGACACAATGGGATGCTCGGATTAATAATAAGTTGAAATCCGAAGGGGAAATATTACACCCGCTGAATTCTAATGATGAAAGAGTGCCGGTGCTTAAATATCTTTATCTAGGACTTGGCTCTGGACAATCGATTGACGTTGATAAGAGTAAAAACATTGTTCGTATTAGCGGTGATAATATTAACTTAACACCTTGGGCCGAGGTGGTGAATAATTGGTTTGCTAGCAATAAAAGCGAAACAGCTGATAAGCAAACAACGTCAAAGGAACCATCAATATTTAAAATTAATGACGTTTATGTGGATATCAAACACGCAGAGCTATTTCAACAACCTTTAGTTAACCTTGATGCAAAAGCCAGTTACAGCAATGATTTTTGGGCGGTTAAACTTAATGCCGATAATTTACAGGGCAATATAGAATATCGACAGGGTGTGCCTGAACGTTATGATATTAATATTAAAAAAATGGATTTTAAGTTGTTTGATATTGACGGCTTACAACAATTATTGGCACAACAGGAAACGACATCATTACCTAAGATCAGTGATAACTTACGAAAAGACTATCCAGAAGTATTTTTAGAATGTGTGCAATGTAACCTTGAAAAAATGCAATTGTCACCGCTTAAAGCACATGTGTACCCGAGTAAAACAAGCTTTAATATTGATTACTTAAAGATAGGAAAAGAAGGTCAGGCAACCAATATTTCAGGTGTTTGGGACCAGCGCCGTACAAATATTATTGTGGATAGCAAAGGTAACAGCGATAACAGTATTGTTCATCGTTTAGGCTATAGCAGCCCAATGGTTTATGAACAAGCGGCGCTAAATGGTGCGTTAAATTGGATTGGTGCACCTTGGAAGTTTAACTTAGATTCGTTGAACGGTGAGCTTTCAGTGAAAGCTGAGAATGGCCAAATCACTGAAGTTGATGATAAAGGTGCTCGCCTCTTAAGCTTCTTAAGCCTTGATGGTATTCGCCGTAGTTTGAACCTAGAGTTTGGTAATATTTTTTCTAAAGGACTAGGTTTTGACGATATGTCGCTTTCCGCCAATATTAGTAATGGTATTTTGAAAAATGATGATTATTTTTTAAATGGTTCGGCGGGGAAAATATCAGGCGAAGGTTTAATTGACTTACCCAACCTCAATGTTAACTATCGTTTTAGTTATAGTCCCGCTGTGACCTCTAGCTTACCGGTGTTGGCTGCCTTTGCTATTAACCCATTAACTGGCGCTGCGGTATTAATGATGACCAAAATACTTGAACCGGTTGTGGATAGTATTATTCGTGTCGACTTTTCTGTTAAAGGTGCCTTAGAGGATCCAGACGTTAAAATAGAAGACAGACAAAGAGGCGTGGTTAAACTGCAAAATAGCGAAGTGTTAGAAGAGATTGAAGATAGTGTTGTTGGCAATAGTAATGGTAAGGTTAAAAACAGCGCTGCCGTAAGTGACGTCAAAAAATAGATGTGTTCGACGCTAAGAGTTAAGTACTAAGTGACAGGTGTTAAGTGCTAAGTGTTAAATAGTAAGTACCAAGAGTTAAGTGCTAATACTTTGAAGCGCATTGTTAACGCACCGCATAAGTAAAAATTTTAGGAGGAGTACAAATTTCAGGACAGAGGAAAATTTTGCAGTGGGTCAATAGACACAATGTTAATCCTTTGCTGTTAACTACTTGCTTTTCACTACTTGTTTACGGCTGTCATTTTTTGACGTATTTTGCTGTAGGCTACTACTATAAAATGTCACTATAAACTTTCACACTAAACTATCGTTACAAATTATCACCTGAAAATGAGGTCATGTTAAATGAGCACTAAAAATAGTCACACTGCAACATGTCAACTGGTTGCCATTCAAGTAGTAAGTAATGATTGTATTGAAGATAATTTTCAACAGATTATTGAGCAATTACAGGCACTACCTGAATCAGAAGAAGTGGTAAATCGATTGGTGTTATTACCAGAAAATGCACTTTGTTTTTCCAGTAGAAAGCATTATTTAAGTGTCGCTGAAGTGTTAGGTGCTGGGCCTATTCAAAGCCGATTAAGTGAATTGGCTATTCAGTATCACTGTACCTTAGTCTGTGGTAGTTTTCCGATTCAAAGTGAACAATCAGAAAAAATATATACAAGTAGTTTGGTTTTTTCGCCGCAGGGTGAATTGATCGCACATTACAATAAGATACACCTGTTCGATGCCGATGTGGCAGACACTCAGGGGGCATATCGAGAGTCTGATACCTTTATCGCAGGAAAAGAAATTAAGGTCATTGATTGCGGTTTTGCGAAAGTTGGCCTCGCTATCTGTTATGATTTACGTTTTCCAGGATTGTTCCAGCAACTTAGAGAGCTTGAGGCTGATATTATCTTATTGCCAGCCGCTTTTACTAAGGTAACGGGTGAAGCACATTGGCAAGCCTTATTACAGGCTAGAGCCATTGAAACCCAGTGTTACTTTATTGCTGCTAATCAAGGTGGGGAGCATTTTCTTAATCATGCTCACTTCGAGCCGCGTTATACTTTTGGGCATTCCATGATCATAGATGCGTGGGGAAAAATAATGACTCAGCTGACCACTGGTAACGGTGTTATCTATGCCAATTTTGATCAAGAAAAATTACTCGATATAAGAAAAATAATGCCTGTACAGCAACATAATAAATTTAGCTGTACACAAAAACTTTAATAGAAATAAGGATCGTCAATGTCTTTTGAACAAGTAGTAGACAATTTTTTAGCACCTGCTGATATGCAAATTAGTGATTTAGAATCACAACTGAGTCAAATTTCTGGAGCTCAAATTGACTATGCTGATTTTTATTTTCAAGCAAGCCGACATGAATCTTGGTTGTTAGAAGATGGGATTGTCAAAGAAGGCAGTTATAACATCGAAAAAGGCATTGGTATTCGTGCTGTGTCTGGTGAAAAAACCGGCTTTGCATATTCTGATCATATCTCTAAAAAAGCCATTACTGAAGCCGCTAATGCTGCCAAAAGTATTGCTAATTCAGGGCAAGAAAAGTCAGTAAAGCTAGTCATGCCAACAGCACAACCTATTTATTATGGTTCAGCGGATCCTTTGCAAAGCATGAGCCGCGACAAAAAAATTGAGCTATTGAAACAAGTTGATACCTTCGCGCGCGCTCTAGAGCCTTCTGTTAGTGAAGTTACTGTGTCATTAAACGCCGTTTATGAAGAAATATTAGTAGCTGCAAGCGATGGTACATTAGCGTCAGATATTCGCCCTTTGATCCGTTTTAGTTGTTCTGTGTTAATTGAGAAAAATGGTAAACGCGAACGAGGTAGTGCCGGTGGTGGTGGTCGTTTTGATTTAGATTATTTTACCGATACGCAAGAAGGTGAACTTAGAGCCTTCTCTTATGCGCGCCAAGCTGTTCGTCAGGCTCTCGTTAATATTGATGCTATAGCTGCTCCTGCAGGAGCTATGCCGGTTATTGTTGGTGCTGGCTGGCCTGGTGTATTGTTACATGAAGCAGTAGGGCACGGTTTAGAAGGTGATTTTAATCGTAAAGGTTCATCTGCATTTTCTGGAAAAATAGGCCAGCAAGTTGCTTCTAAGCATTGCACTATTATCGATGATGGTAGTATTGCTGATCGCCGTGGTTCAGTGAACATAGACGATGAAGGTACTAAAGGTCAGCGTAATGTTCTCATTGAAAATGGTATTTTAAAAGGTTACATGCAAGATAAACTCAATGCACGTTTGATGGGTGTTGCGCCAACGGGGAACGGACGTCGTGAATCCTATGCGCATTTACCAATGCCACGTATGACCAATACCTTTATGTTAAATGGTGAGTATGAGCATGATGAGTTAATTGAAAGTGTTAAAAAAGGTATCTACGCGCCTAATTTTGGTGGTGGGCAAGTGGATATTACTTCAGGTAAATTTGTATTCTCTGCCTCTGAAGCTTATTTGATTGAAGACGGAAAAATCACCGCCCCGATCAAAGGCGCGACATTAATTGGTAATGGCTTTGATACCATGCAGCAAGTGTCTATGGTGGCTAATAATATGTGCTTAGACCCAGGCGTTGGTGTTTGTGGTAAGGAAGGGCAAAGTGTACCGGTTGGTGTTGGTCAGCCGTCACTTAAAATTGACCAATTAACCGTTGGTGGAACTAATTAACTTTTTAATTTTTAATTTTCAAGTTACAGTTTTAAGCTTAATTAGACTCTTGAGTTTTATGAACTTCAAATGAAAGTTATAAAATAAACGATAAAAAAAGCCTGTCCAGTTCATTCACTGCACAGGCTTTTTATTTAGCTTTGTTAATGTTTTATAAAGACAGCTACTTATAAACAGTTGGTTTTTAAGTAGACAAACAGCTCTTTAGCAGTTTTAGCTGGTTTTTCTAATTTCTTTTCTTTATTCGCTTGGCGAATCATTTGGCGTAGTTTTTGACGTTCAAGTTGTGGGTACATCTCTAGCGCATCATTTACTTTAGGGTCGCCTAATTCAATCAACTGATCCGTTAACAACTGTAAATGCGAAATTGCATGGGTACGTTTACGGTTGTTATCATTGAGAATATCCAACTTAGCAGTAATTTTTTCCATATCTTCGGTACGTAATACTTTCCCGATATATTGTAATTGTCTGCGTAATGCTTCATGTTTAGTGGATATTTTATGCGCTACTTTAATCCCTTCCATCAAAGTATCACTACCAGGGATTTGTGCTAATTGCTTTGTATTTAAGGCCACTAATTGGCGACCAATATCTTTTAAAGCTTCAGCTTCACGTTTAATTTGCGACTTACTGATCTCGTCTTCTTCAAAGATCTCTTCAACTTTTTTATTCATAGCTTATGGTCTATCACGTTAGGGATTAAATAATTAAGCGCATCATACCATCATCACAAGATGCTTACCTTAATCCATGTTATTATTTCTTATCTTAAATTTAATTATACATTGTGGTGCTTAAACATGATTGAACAGAAACAGTTACTAGAAAATGCCGTTAATACGGCGCTTAATATTGCCAATGATTTAGGTGTAAGCCAAGCTGAAGTTGCGTTAGGGAAAAGTGCTGGGATTTCTGTGAACACCCGTTTAGGTGAAGTTGAAAACATTGAGTTTAACCACGATGGTGCAATGGGGATCAGTGTTTATGTTGATCACCGCAAAGGAAGCGCTTCTACCGCTGATTTAAGCGAAGAGGCGATTGCTGCGAGTGTTAAAGCGGCGGTTGATATTGCCAAGTATACAAGCCAAGACCCCTATGCAGGCTTATTAGATAAACGCTTTTTAGAACAAGCTCCCATTGATTTAGATTTATACCATGCAAGTGATAAAAATACCGACCAACTGTTAGCTTTAGCCAAACAATGTGAAGATATTGCGTTGAATTTAGATAAACGCATTGTTAATTCAGATGGTGCAGGTGTTAATAGCCATACTAGTTTGCAGGTGTACGGTAACAGCAATGGTTTCTTAGAAAGTTATGGCAGCAGTCGCCACAGTTTAAGTTGTGTCTTAATTGCACAGGAAAACGGTGAGATGCAACGTGATTATAGTTATACCAGTGCCCGTGATATGGATGACCTCTTTTCTGCACAATGGGTTGCTGAACAAGCAGTGAAGCGCTCGGTTGAACGTTTAGGTGCCCGTAAAATAGGCACACAGGAAAGCCCTGTATTATTTTGTCCTGAAATGGCAAGTGGCTTATTTGGTCATTTAGTGAGTGCGATTAGTGGCGCAAGCTTATATAAAAAATCTTCATTTTTATTAGACTCAATTAATACTCAAATATTCCCTGACTGGTTGTCAATTTCTGAAGACCCACATATCGTTAAAGGGATTGCTAGTTCACCCTTCGATAGTGAAGGCGGACGTACTATAAAACGCAATATTATCGACAATGGCTTTTTACAAACTTATTTATTAACGGGTTATGCTGCACGTAAAATGGGTCTAGAAAGTACTGGCCATGCTGGCGGTATCCATAATTGGTTTGTAAAGGATGGCGGACTTGATTTAGCTGGTCTATTAAAAGAGATGGGCACCGGATTATTTGTCACTGAGTTAATGGGGCAAGGCGTTAATATGGTGACCGGTGATTACTCTCGTGGTGCGGCGGGCTTCTGGGTCGAAAATGGTGTGATTGCTTACCCTGTTCATGAAATTACTATTGCTGGTAACTTGAAAGAGATGTTCATGGATATTAGTGCTGTTGGTTGTGATACCGACCCAAGAAGTAGCTTACAAACGGGTTCTATCTTAATTAAAAAAATGAAGATAGCTGGCGCATAAATTACACATTTTAATTACTTTGTATGTTTAGATTTTATTAACAGCTGGCAGAGAGTAACTGACAGCTGTTTTTATGTTTATGCCAACCATTGTTGATGTAATTTTTCACTATCTCCTAAATAGTTTAATAACCACTTTATTGCCGGTGGTAGAGCACCATCACGCCACGCTAAGCAACAAGGGCTATTATCTTGAGCACCAAAAGCTAACGTTTTCTTTACTAATAGTCCTTGTTTGATTAATGGCTTTGCACGATGCGTAGGCATTAATCCAACTCCTAATCCTGCGATAAAAATCTGTTCTGCACTATGCCAGTTAGGCACTACTAACCGACGTTGGTTATTGAGTAGCCAGGTGGTACGCTTTGGCAATATGCGCGAAGTGTCTTCTAAACAGATACTTGGATAGGTAATTAGTTGTTGTTCGGTCAAGGCTTCGTTTTGCTTTGCTAAAGGGTGATTTTTACTGACGACAAAGTCCCATGATAACTCCCCCATACTCCGGTAAGCCACACCGCCATCAATCGGTACTGCAGAAGTTGCACCAATGGCGATATCAGCACGGCCATCAACCAATGCATCCCAAACACCATTAAACACTTCCATGGTAAGTAATAATTCAATATCTGGGAATTGCTGATAAAAATCTGCAACCAGTTGATTTACGGACGCCTCCCTTACAACATTGTCTAGTGCTATAGAAACACTACTTTGCCAGCCATTAGCAACTCGCTGTGTTTGTACTTTCACTTCCGACATCTGTTTAAGTAGCAAACGTGTTTGTGAGACAAAATACTCACCCGCAGGTGTGAGCTGTACTTTTCGGTGTAGGCGCTTAAACAGCAATACGTCTAATTTATTTTCAATTAATTTCACCGTGTAGCTGATTGCACTGGGCACTTTATGCAACTCTTCCGCGGCACCAGAGAAGCTTCCGCGGCGGGCAACTGTATCGATAACAATCAAATCATGGTGAGAAAACATACACGTCAACTTTTTTGATGGTAAAGGTTAAAATATACCGTTTTAATCTCGTTTTGTACAAGAATATACTGTCGCAAATTTATTATATAGAGCACTTAAATGATTAAACAACAGGTTAAAATTCCTTATATTTGGTTATCTGGATTGAGCATGCTAGGTTTCCTTGCAACTGATATGTACCTCCCGGCTTTTGATGTATTACGCCAAAATTTAGCAACAACAAATCAGATGATCGGTTGGTCATTAAGTATCTTCCTGTTAGGTATGGCGATAGGTCAGCTTATTTATGGGCCATTAAGCGAACGACTTGGTCAAAAAAAAGTGCTTATTTCTAGCTTAGCTATTTTTAGTATTGGTACAGTTATCTGTGCAATATCGGGTAATGTAGAACAATTATTAGTAGGGCGTTTTATACAATCTTTAGGTGCTGCGGGGGCGACAGTTATTTGGCAATCTTTTGTTATCGAAAAATATGATGATAAAACTTCTCAGCATATTTTTGCTACAGTTATGCCGTTAGTCGCATTGTCTCCTGCATTAGCACCATTATTAGGCGGTTTACTTGAAGTTCAATTTGGCTGGCAGAGCATTTTTTATTGTTTACTTTTAATTGGTGTTGTTTGGGCGATCCGAAGTAGTTTAATCGATTTTAGTAGTAATAACGTTACTCAGCAAAAGGTAACTGATCAACCTTCAATCTCGATTTTAAAACAGTATGTTAGTATTTTAAAATCAAAAAAATTCAGCGGTAATATGATCATTTATGCGGCTTGTTCAGCAGCCTTTTTTGCATGGTTAACCGGGTCTCCTTTTGCAATGAGTGCAATGGGTTATTCAGGTACTGATATTGGTTTGAGTTATGTACCGCAAACTATCGCTTTTATCATTGGTGGATATACTTGTCGGACATTACTAAATCGCTATAACACTGAGCAAATACTGCCATTGTTACTGAAAACTTTCATTTTAAGTGTGATTGCAACTTTTGCAGTTGCGGTGGTAGGCACTGGTAATAGTATTGTTCCCTTGCTAATTCCGATGTGTTTTATGGCAGCAGCCAACGGTGCAATTTATCCGATTGTAGCAAATAATGCATTGGTATCTTTCAAAAGTAGCAGTGCGTCAGCATCTGGCTTATTGAACTTTTTACAGATGATGTTGTGTGTACTAGCTAGCGCAATGGTGTCACTGTTCAGTGAGTATGGTGTAATAGCCATGAGCGCAGTCATGGCATGCCAAGGGGTATTTGTTATTGTTGGTTATAGTTTGATAGCAAAAGACCGTAAAGTGACAGAATTAGAGGCTAGTGCCGCTTAATTTAGAGATTGTTTCCTAGCGTTTTTTATCGTACAGCAAAATCGCTAGGATATTTATTTTGTAACTTTTCTAAAAGCGCCTATGCCTCTTTTCACTGTTTAAAGGACCTTATCGCAAGTAATAATTTACTTTTTCTTTAACTGCTTGCGAAGTTATTAGATATTGAACATAAAAATATTCAATAAAAAAGACAACCGAAATTAATGCAGGTTGTCTTTATTTATTGCCTTTATTTTAAGCTTGGTTTTATAGGGTATATACATACCCGTTACATAGAACAAAACCAGATCTGCTATTATTTTAATTCTGTTAGCATTTCATCGCTATAAGCAAGGGTCTCTTCACCATGAATCATTTTGCTAATGTAATCTGGATTAGCAATAAACGGACGACCAATTGCAATTAGGTCAAACTTATCGTCATTAATAGCCTCTTTTGCACTTTCAAAGCTGTAACTTCCTACACCGACTAAAGTACCCTTTGAGTAACCTGCACGTAAATATTCAGACGTTGTTTTACCCTGTAATGAGTCAAAACGTGTGCTGTCATCGAAAATTCCACCGTGTAAGTAAGCTAAGTTTCTACTCTCAAGTTGCGCTAATAAGTAATCAAAAATAGCTTGATCGCGATTATCTTCGCTCATATTAAAGTACGCACCCGGCGTTAAACGTAATGCAGTACGATCGTTACCAATTGCTGCGATCACCGCATCAACTACTTGTAGTGCAAAGCGAGACATATTTTCAGGTGTTTGACCGTATTCATCGCCACGTGTATTGGCTGCATAATGTAAAAATTGGTCGATCAAATAGCCATTTGCACCATGTATTTCTACACCATCAAAACCCGCTTCTATTGCATTCTCAGCCGCTTTTGCATAATCAGCTATTAAGCCTTGAATATCTTCAATCGTCGCAGCTTTAGGCGTGATATAAGTTAGCTCACGCATGCGCGGAACAGAACCTTCAACTGCAATCGCAGAAGGGGCTAACACTTCACCATCGAAAAAGTGTGGATGTGCGACACGACCTACATGCCATATTTGCGCAAACATTTTACCGCCATTTTTATGTACGGCATCAGTGACTTTTTTCCAACCTTGAATTTGTTGTTGGGTAAATAATCCGGGAGTATTAGGGTAGCCTTGTGCATCGGGGCGAATAATAGTCGCTTCACTAATAATTAAGCCAGCATCAGCTCGACGTGCATAATAATCAACCATATCCTGTGTAGGGACTAAATCATCATCTGCCATACAACGGGTCAGTGGTGCCATTAATACTCTATTACTTAGCGTGATCGTGTCGTTTAATTTAAACGGTGAAAGTAAATCAATAGCCATTATATGTTCCCTTGTTGTAATTAGTTGTTGTTACTAATCGTTGTAATTAATTGTGTTAAACAAAATTATTTGTTGTAACCATAGTTAAGTAATGGGGATGGTTTAATGCTTATCAAGGCTTATTTGAATGATTGTTCAAATAAAATTGTAAAAATTTAAGATGTGTTTAAATAACCTGCGTAAAGCAATAAATTCGACTTATAAATAGTTGTCTTTTATTTGATTAAAAATTATAGGTTAATGTTTTTATCCTTTTAAAACAATAAGTAAGATTGCTTTTTTTGTGATCTTCTCTGCATTTGTAGATGTTAATTAAATGTAACCAAGCTTTTAATTAAAAAGTTACTACAATCAATCTAGTCGTGAGTTGTGAACCCATCTTATTAATTTATCAATTGAATATGTTTGCACTACTTTTAATATCAAATCCGTTTATTTAGATTTATTTGCAGCGGATTTTGATGCTGCCCAAGCTAGGCATTAAACGAATAAGTCTGAGCATATCGAAACAGTTGAGCTACATAAGTCAGTAAATAAGCAATTAACTAAAAGCAAGCGAGTAATTACATGCAAAATAGTTTTAAGAAAATTCCATTCAAAGCAAAAATATTAACATTAGTTGTTGCCATCATTACGATTTCAGTAATGATTTCATTCTTAAGTGCAAATTATTATATTAAAGAATACATTTATAAAAATGACACCCAGAATATTCAAGCTCAGCTTAATCTCGTTAAAGATCAGTTGATTAATGATTTTGAAAATAATGTAAAACTTGCTCGTAATAGTAATTTTAGTTTTACGGAAATACAAAAGGCGGTCGACTCCACTGGTTTTAGCAATATTATAAAATATAAGTATGGGTCGGTATTTGATAAACAAGGCAGTATTGATGAGCCGTCAAACAACGAAAAATATATCGCACAAATTGCTAATGCAAAAGATCCATTATCAATCAGTAATGTCTATTTTGAAAATCAGATCCCTTACATCAATATTACTAAAAAAGAAGCTGATGATGCCGGTGATATTTTTGTCATTGACCTTACAAAAATACGTCGTCTTTTTGAAATGTCTGCCGTAGATGGTAGTTACGTTGAATTAAAAGACTCTGTGGGCACTGTTTTATTCTCTAACAAAATAGAGGGTGATTTAACGCCTATTAGCAATACCTTTAGCATTGAAGGTAACGAATGGGCGCTGACCGGTTACATCGATAATAGTTATATACAAGGTAATACCGATAACCTCAATAATTCCATTACTATCGCATTATTAATCGCTGCTGCCGTGATTATTCCACTTAGTGTCTTAGCTCTAAATATTGCCTTCCGTCCTGTTGTGACATTAAGAAATGTGATCACAGACTTAGCTAATGGCAGTGGTGATTTAACACATCGCCTGAAGGTGGAAACAAGTGATGATTTAGGTAAGATTGCTGATGGTATTAATAAATTCATAGAAAACCTACAGCTTATGATGCTCGATGTTTCTCACTCTAGTGTCAACATTAACAATCAGATAAATACCTTAGAAGACTTGACCAAGTCGAGCCATCGCTTATTGCAATCGCATAGCGAAGAGATGGAAATGGCGGTGACTTCTATTCATGAAATGAGTGCGACAGCCGATGCAGTGGCAGAAAGTGCAGCTAATGCCGCGAAACAGACAGAGGCGACCAATAGCGAAGCAGAACAATCTAAAGTAGCGGTACAACAAGCTGTTCAGAGTGTCACGGATTTAGTCGATGAGGTTGAAGATACCGGCAAGACAATTATATCAATGAGTGAAGACAGTGCTCAAATTAGTAGTGTTTTGAATGTGATTGGTGAAATTGCACAGCAAACTAATCTACTTGCATTAAATGCCGCGATAGAAGCCGCAAGAGCCGGAGAACATGGTCGTGGTTTTGCCGTGGTGGCCGATGAAGTAAGGGCACTTGCCGCAAGAACAAGGCAGAGCACGATAGAAATTAATACTATGCTAGAAAAGTTAAGTGTTGGTTCTGAAGCTGCCGTGGTTAGTATGGATTCAACTAAACAAAGTTGCCTCAGTACTGCAACTACAACTTCTAAAGTCTCTTCTTCGCTTGATTTAGTGACTGAAGCCGTACTTAATATTAATGACTTAGTAGGGCAAATAGCAACGTCTGCAGAAGAGCAGAGTTCTGTGAGTGAAGAAATTAATCGTAATATGACGGCGATTCAAGGTATGGTCGATACACTCAGTGTTAATGGTAAAGAGACGGTCAATAGCACCCATCATTTAACTGAATCAAATCTACAGTTAGTGGCTATTATCAATAAATTTAAACTTAAATAATAGGACAATAACGTTGCTGGAGTGTTTAGGAAATACTTGAAGTATTGACTTAAATAGCTAAGCTTTTTTGGAATTACAGTAAAATAAAGTAATAAAACTAACTGTTATATAAGTAATTGTTATAAAAGTTAAATGCCGCGTTGAATATAATCCATTCAACGCGGCATTTTTATTTTCTGAGCAAGCTTTCCTGATTTTAGAAAAGCGATGCCATCTTAAAAAGGCATATTATCTTAAAAGTATGCTCTGTCAAAAAGCAGTTAATAAGTCTGTGTTAATATTAAGGCTCTTGATGAATAATGTAAGCTTTAGGGTAGTCTTTTTGAATAGTTTTTAATAAAGCTTCTGTTTTTGCTTCACTACTTAAAGGACCTATACGTAGATAATAGAGGTTATTTTTTTGTTCAAAAAAAGTCGCTACGTTATGTTTAGTTTTTAATGCGTTGGATAGTTGAGTTGCCTTTGCTGCACTTGATGTCACTAAATATTGAATGGTAAAGGTACCGTAGATACTCTCATTTTGTTGTTTGTCTAATAAGCTAGTACTTTCATCTTCAGAAAAGTGGATTAATTTAATTTCAACTTGTCCTGTACCTGCCTGAATAATATCTAGTTTTTTAGCCGCCGCGTAGGACAGGTCAATAATACGCCCTTTATGGAAAGGACCACGGTCATTCACTCGCACAATAATTTGTTTTTTATTCGCTAAGTTAGTGACTTGCACGTAACTTGGTAAAGGCAGGTTTTTGTGCGCTGCACTCATTGCAAACATGTTATAACGTTCACCATTGGAAGTGAGGTGACCATGAAACTTATTACCGTACCAAGAAGCACCGCCAGTTTCCGTTAGCTCGGTAATATCACGCCATACTTTGTAGTCGATACCACGTACGCGATAGTCTTTGTTACCACCTCGAGATTGTGGCTCATAGCGAGGATTCACATCTTCTATATGTGCTAATGGTGGAATAGCCGTAGGCGCATGATCATCACTATATTGATAGCGTTTTTGCTCACTACTACAGGCACTTAACAAAATACAGGTTAAGCTGAATAGGATTAAATTCTTCATTGTGGGGTCACCGTTTTATATTAAAGCGTTTATGAGTGTGAATAGACATTAGAATGCCAAATCCTGCCAGTAGGGTAACAATCGACGTCCCGCCAAAGCTGATCACTGGAAGTGGAACACCTACCACAGGTAATAATCCGCTCACCATACCAATATTCACAAAGATATAAACAAAAAAGGTCAGGATGATACTGCCTGCGATCAGTTTGGTAAAGGCATCTTGCGCTTGATTAGCAATCCACAGGCCACGACCAATAATCAAAATGTAAATACTCAGTAATAACAACACCCCCATAAAGCCAAACTCTTCTGAAAATACTGAGAAGATAAAGTCTGTATGTCGTTCCGGTAAAAACTCTAGTTGCGATTGTGTGCCTTCTAGCCAACCTTTTCCCCATTGTCCGCCTGAACCGATGGCAATTTTAGATTGGATAATATGGTAACCGGCACCTAAGGGATCCGCTTCTGGATTAAGTAGGGTTAATACTCGCCCGCGCTGATAATCGAGCATTAAAAAATACCATAGAATAGGAATAAACCCGATCACCCCCGCCAAAGCAATAGCAATGTATAACCAAGAAATACCCGATAAAAACAGTACAAATAAACCCGAAGAGGCGACTAAGATAGAGGTACCTAAATCCGGTTGTCTAGCGATTATTAATGTCGGAATAATAACAATGATAAGGGCAACAAGGGCTTGTGTAAAACGTGTTGGAAGTGTGTGTTGGCTGACATAATACGCGACCATTAAAGGCATGATCAGTTTCATAATTTCTGAAGGTTGAAACTTAGTAAAGCCTAAATCTAGCCAACGTTGTGCGCCTTTTCCGGTATGACCTATTACCAATACGGCAATCAATAACATCACACAAATAATAAATATACCGGGTGTCCAGCGTCGATACCATTCCGGTGGTATTTGTGCAATCACAATCATCACGGTTAAAGCAATGGCGAGACGGACCAATTGACGATAGACCATTTCATAGCCGGCCACTGAATATAATACCGTTAAGCTAATACTCATTAGTGCAAATAAACCCAGCAATAGGTACGGGTCGATATGCAAACGATAAAAAATACTTTTTTGAGCTTGGGTGCTAACCATAATTATGAATCCGGTGCAGATTTAGGTGCGATTGGATGTATGTTTTTAAAATATTCATCAAATAATTCACGCGCGATAGGTGCTGCATTACTACTGCCTCCGCCTGCATTTTCTAATACAACTGAGACCACAACTTCAGGTGATTCAAAGGGAGCAAAGGCAACAAACATCGCATTATCACGGTGACGTTCATTAATTTTATCGGCATCATAAACTTCATCTTCTTTGATATTGATGACCTGAGCTGTACCCGATTTACCTGCAACTGTATAAGGTGCATCACCAAAAGCACGATAAGCGGTACCAGAACGTTTACTGGTTACGCCTTGCATGGCTTTTAACGCAATATCCCAATAACGGCTACTGTGTAATTTGATGATCGGTGCGGTTTCGTACACTGGCGTTGAGGTTTCTCCCGCAGCAGTGATCGAGCGTAATACATGCGGTTTAATATTTTCTCCACGCCTTGCCAGAATAGCCGTTGCTTTTGTTAACTGAATAGGTGTAACCGTCCAGTAACCTTGTCCAATACCAATCGAGATAGTATCTCCATCGTACCAAGGTTGATTAAAGCGGCCTCGCTTCCAATCACGTGATGGCATAATTGCCTTTGTTTCTTCTGCAATATCTAAGCCGCTGTACTCACCAAAGCCAAATAAGCGCATAAAGGGCTCGATGCGGTCAATCCCTAACTTATAGGAAGTATCATAAAAGAAGGTATCACAACTTTGTTCAATAGCATGGAACACATCAACTAAACCATGCCCCCAGCGTTTCCAGTCACGAAAACGGCGTTTGGAGTTAGGTACAATCCACCAACCAGGATCTTTTATTTTAGTTTCTTCGGTGATCACTTTTTCATCTAACGCTAATAACGCCATTTGTGGTTTGATGGTCGAAGCTGGAGGGTAGCGGCCTTGAGTCGCACGGTTTATTAATGGGCGATCTCGAGAGGACAGTAAAGATTGATATTTTTTCTGGCTGATCCCTGTTACAAATAAGTTTGGATCGTAACTTGGTGCCGATACTAAACTTAATATTGCACCGGTTTTTGCTTCCATTAATACAATGCTACCGCGGTTATCACCCAATAGCTCTTGTGCTTTTAATTGTAAATTAATATCAATATTAAGGGTGATATCTTTACCCGGTGTTGGTGCTGTAAATTGCAAGGTGCGGATCACTTTACCCCAGCTATCCACTTCCACCTGGCGTTGTCCTGGCTGACCGTGCAAAATATCTTCGTAATAACGTTCGATACCTAATTTACCGATGTAGCGAGTACCTTGGTAACGTGCGCGTTCACCGCGTTGTTCAATTTTTTCTAAATCTCGAGTATTAATTTTTGCGATGTAACCTAAGACGTGTGTGAATGCATTACCAAAAGGATAATAACGTTTTAAGCTCGCTTGAATTGAAAAACCTTTAAAGAGATGTTGGTTAACGGTAAATAGTGCGACTTCTTCAGGCGTTAACTGATCGCGAATAGTGATCGCTTTAAAAGATCGTGAATAACGATTTTGGCTTTTAAATTTAATTAATTCTCTATCTGTTAAAGATAAAAGTTTGGTTAGCCGTTCAATATCTTTTGTTAAGTTATTGGTTTTATTGGCAATAACTTGCAAACTATAAACCGGTCTATTTTCAGCGAGAATAACACCGTTGCGATCGTAGATTAAACCACGATTGGGCGGCACTGTTTGTACACTGATCCTGTTGGCATTAGATCGTGTTTTGTAAGTATCGAAGGAGTTAATTTGTAGGTAATACAAATTGGAGATCAAAATACCCACTGCAAGCAGTATTGCTAAGAAAACAACTAGAGTTCTACGTAAAAAGAGGGCTGATTCAGCACTGTGGTTACGTATGCTATTACGCTTTCTCTTCAACTTTATTCCCTGTGATAAGGGTGGTTAATGGTTAGCGTGAAAGCTCGGTATAAGCTTTCAGCAACTAAGATTCTTACTAATGGATGCGGTAGGGTTAATGCAGAAAGAGACCAGCGTTGCTCTGACTGTTGAATGCATTCCGGTGCTAAACCTTCAGGCCCGCCAATTAATAGGCTAATATTTCGCCCATCGTGCTGCCACTTAGTCATTTCATTCGCTAATTGTTCTGTTGTCCACGATTTCCCTGTCACTTCTAACGTGACAATTTTATTACCTTTTGGAATCGCTTCTAAGGTTAATTCACCTTCTTTTTTCAAAATACGCTTAATGTCCGCGTTTTTTCCACGTTTACCTGCGTTAATTTCTAATAACTCAAGTTGCATCTCTTTTGGGAAACGCCGTGCATATTCAAGGTAACCTTTTTCAACCCAGTCAGGCATTTTAGTACCCACTGCAATTAGCTGAATTTTCATTACGCTGTTTCAGTCCATAGTTTTTCTAGTTGATAAAATTGACGAGTTTCATCTTGCATTACATGTGCAACCACAGTACCCATATCAATTAATACCCACTCACTACCTTCAAGGCCTTCAACGCCTAGTGGCACTTCACCCGCGTTTTTTGCTGCTAATGCAGTTTGTTCTGCAATTGAGCGTACGTGGCGTTTTGAAGTACCAGTACATATGATCAAAGTGTCAGTGACATCTGAGATACCTGCAACATCAATAGTTACGATTTCTTTTGCTTTCATGTCTTCAAGTTGATTGATGATAAAAGCTTTTAATTGTTCGTCTTGCAAAGGAATTTCCTTCCGAGTTTATTGGTTAAATTGTATTAAGCGGCGGAGTATATCACGCAACTTATTAATTGGTCGCCTTTTGAGGATAATTTCACTTTTTTATTAACCGATATAACAAATAAATAAAATACCTAGCCGAGGAAAGTGTGATTGTGATCCTCATTTTAAAAGATCCATTGCTTGCAATAATATCGCAGAATATTAGACTGGGTGTCCAAAAGTGGGAAAAAGTGTCGTTTTGTGGATCTTTTTCTTATAAAATGGATCTTTCACTCATCAATCAATGGAACTGAACCGTCATGTTGCGTGGTGCAAATGCGATCAATCTCGACACAAAAGGACGTATAGCGATCCCTACTCGGTATCGTGATTGGCTATCTGACACTTGTCAGGGGCAGTTTGTGTGCACGATTGATTTTCAAACGCAGAACTGTTTGTTGCTTTATCCATTACATGAGTGGCTATTGATTGAAAATAAATTACGTGGTTTATCAAGTACCAACCCACAGGAAAGACGTATACAGCGATTAATTTTAGGCCATGCCAGTGAATGTGAGTTAGACAAAAATGGCCGTACTTTAATTGCGCCCACCTTACGCCAGCATGCAAAGCTAGATAAAAAAATAATGTTAGTCGGACAATTAAATAAATTCGAAATTTGGGATGAGCAAGTGTGGCATCAACAAGTTCAGCAAGATCTACAAAGTGACATGTCATTAGGCATGGAATTAAGTGATTCTCTCAAGGAGTTCTCGTTCTAGATGAGTGAGCATATAACTGTATTATTAAATGAAGCCGTTGATGGACTAGCGATTAAACCCGATGGGATTTATGTCGATGGGACATTTGGACGTGGTGGACATTCACGACATATTTTATCAAAACTAGGGCCAAATGGTCGTTTGATTGCGATCGATAGAGATCCGCGTGCAATTGCAACCGCAGAAGCTTTACAAAAAGAAGACAGTCGCTTTCAAATCGTTCATGGACCTTTTTCAGGTTTGGCTGAATACATTAAAGACCTAGGTTTGGCCGGTAAAATAGACGGTGTGTTATTAGATCTTGGTGTGTCTTCTCCACAACTTGATGACGCAGAGCGCGGGTTTAGTTTTATGCGCGATGGACCATTGGATATGCGCATGGACCCGACCTCGGGCATTAGTGCCGCAGATTGGTTGGCAAAAGCAGATGTTGATGATATTGGCTGGGCCTTAAAAACTTTCGGTGAAGAGAAGTTTGCCTACCGTATTGCACGCGCGATTGTCGCAGATCGAGTAGAAACTCCGTTTACTCGCACGTTGCAATTAGCACAGTTAATTGAGCGTTTATGTCCTAAGCGTGAAAAGAAAAAACACCCTGCAACGCGGAGTTTCCAAGGCATTCGTATTTATATCAATAGTGAGTTAGAAGAGATCCATAAGGTATTAGACGGTGCTTTAGATATTTTGGCGATTGGTGGTCAACTTTCGGTGATCAGTTTCCATTCTCTGGAAGATCGTATTGTAAAACGCTTTATTCGTAAGCAGGAAAAAGGGCCTGAGTATCCGCCTGGTTTGCCTTTAACTGACGCACAAATGCAAGTGGGTAAAAACGTAAAAGCGGTGGGTAAAGCGATTAAACCAAGTGCTGAAGAAATTGCTGTCAACACACGCGCTCGTAGCTCGGTATTGCGTGTTGCTGTCAAATTGAGACAGCCAGAGGTTAACTAGATGGTGGCTTCTCGTGAAAATTTATTATTACTGATATTAGCGGACTTACGTCAAAACGCGATCCTGGTGATCCTAGGAATCGTGATATTAATCAGTGCTTTGTATAACATTTACATCACTCATGAAACACGAGAATTAGTGACAAAAAAAGAATTCTTATCTCAACAAAAAGATAACTTAATGATCGAGTGGAAAAACTTGCTGATCGAAGAACATACACTCGATGAACATAGTCGCATTCGTTCAGTTGCAACCAAACAGTTATCAATGTCGCAACCAACCAAACAAAATAGTGTATTAGTGGAAATTCGATGAATAAAAGACGGACGACATCAAGGGCAAAGGGAAGCTCACAAACAAGAAAGAAAAAAATCTACCTGAGTTATTCCTCGGGTAGATATGTTTTTGTTGCTGTGACTATTTCATTAATTGCAATAGCCTTAATTTCCCGCCTTGCCTTTATACAGATCTTAGAACCTGAGTACTTAACCAATGAAGCTGACAAACGTAGTTTGCGTGTCACTAAATCCGTGGTGCATCGAGGTAATATTGAAGATCGTAATGGTGAAGAGTTAGCGATCAGTGTACCAGCCTTTGCTATTTGGGTAGATCCTAAAGAGGTCAAAAAACATTTTGCTTTCACCCTTGAAGAGTGGGCTGATAGTGTTGTTGTCAATCCCAAAACAGGGTTAGAGCGACATACCAAAAAATACTTTTATGAATCAAAAAAATGGTCTGCGTTAGCCGAGGTATTAGGCATTGAACGTGAAGCTATTGCTAAAATAATTCAACGACCTAAGGCACGTTTTGCTTATTTAAAACGTCAAGTTAACGATCCTATGGTGCAATATGTTAAGCAGTTAAAACTGTCCGGGATTGCTAGCCAATTAGAGTCTCATCGTTTTTATCCTACTGGTGAAATTAATGCCAATATCTTAGGGTTAACTGATTTAGATGCACAGGGTATTGAAGGTATTGAAAAAAGTTATAATGATTACTTACAAGGACAAACCGGTAAAAAACGTGTTCGTAAAGACCGTTTAGGTAATGTTATTGATAATATTGAAGTACTTAAAGAGAAAAAGTTAGCAGGCAATTTACAGCTTACTATTGATCAGCGTATTCAAGCTGTTGCTTATACTGAATTGAAACGTTCAATTAAAATGAATAACGCAACTTCAGGTTCTATTGTGGTGTTAGATGTTCACACCGGTGAAATCTATGCGATGGCCAATTACCCCTCATTTAATCCAAACGATCGTACTCAATACCAAGCTTACAAATTACGTAACCGAGCGATTACTGATACCTTTGAACCAGGCTCAACGGTTAAACCTTTAGTGGTTGCTAGTGCATTGATACACCATAAAACCGATGTTGATGAAGTGATTGATACTTCTCCTGGTTGGATGACCATTGGTGGTCGTCGCGTTCGCGATGGTCGCAACTACGGAAAAATGGATTTGGCTAAAATTTTGAAAAAGTCCAGTAATATTGGGGTAAGTAAATTAGCCTTACGTTTAAAACCAGAGCAATTGCAGCAAACTTTTGCTGATTTTGGTTTTGGTAATGATACTGGTATTGCTTTGATTGGTGAAAGTGTTGGGCGTTTACCTATTCGCCATCGTTGGTCTGATTTTGAATTAGCCACTATGTCCTTTGGATATGGTATTACCTCGACAACGCTACAGCTTGCTAAAGCTTATGCCATCTTAGGTAGTGGTGGTATGCAATATCCTTTGTCTATTATCAAAGGTCCAGAATATCCAGGCGAACAAGTTATTCCTAAAAATATTGCGCTTGAAGTCGTTGCAATGATGGAAGGGGTTAGTGAACCAGGCGGTACCGCAAAAAAAGCCAAAGTTGAAGGTTATCGTATAGCCGGTAAAACTGGGACTTCTCGAAAAGCTGAAGCAGGTGGTTACGGTGATGATTATGTTGCTGTCTTTGCAGGAGTAGCACCGGCTAGTCGTCCTCGTTTTGCAATTGCTGTGATGATTAATGAACCACAGGGTGATCGTTACTATGCCGGCGATGTGGCTGCGCCTGTATTTTCTGCCGTGATGAAAAGTACTTTGTTATTAACACATGTATTACCCGATGGTGGAGATCAAAGTTACACCTATTTGGAGGCTAAATAATGGTTAAAGAAACGCAACCGGTGCCAGCAAAGAATGTAAAAAGTGTGCTTAATCAACACCAAGATAATATCGACATTACTTGGTTGCTAGCGCCTTGGTTAACTGTTTCATTAACTCAGTCTTTATCTGGCATGACCTTAGATAGTCGTGAAGTTCAGCAAGGTGACTTATTTGTTGCTTTGCAAGGGGCAATTAATGATGGCCGCAGGTTTATCAATAATGCCATTAATGCTGGTGCTGCAGTGGTGCTTGCTGAAACTACCGATAAAACAGCCAATGGCCACATCCGCTTTGAAGCAACGACGCCTGTCATAAATATTTATCAACTAGGCAAACATCTTAGTGCATTAGCTATGCGCTTTTACTTTCCTCAACAAAATCTACATGCGGTTACGGCTATTACTGGTACGAACGGTAAAACCACCATTGCTAGTTTGCTAGCAAATAGCTATATGTTGTTGAATCAGCAAAGTGCACAAATGGGCACTATCGGCAATGGTTTATATGGAAAGTTAACAAGCAGTTTAAATACTACTTTAGATGCCATTTCAGTTTGCCGTGAATTGCAACATTATCAATCCCAAGGTGCCAAACATACAATCATGGAAGTGTCTTCACATGGTTTGGTACAAGGGCGTGTTGCAGCTATCCCTTTTCAAACCGCTATTTTTACTAACTTAACGCGCGATCATCTTGATTATCACGGTACGTTAGAAGCTTATGCTCTCGCTAAGAAGACATTATTTACTGAGTTCCCTCTGCAACATCGTATTATTAATGCCGACGATGCAGTTGGACAAGCTTGGTTAAAAGAATTTCCAAAGGCCATTGCTTATGGCGTGAATGCGCAGCAATATTTTTCAAATCAACCTTTCTTCAGCATTAAAAAAGTACAGTACCTCGCGCAGGGAATTAGTTTTGAATTTGCCTCTAGTTGGGGTGATGGTGTTATCAATGCACCGTTTTATGGTGACTTTAATGTTTCAAACATTGCCGCAGTCTGTTGTGCGTTACTGGCGGATGGTTTTTCGATTAAACAAATTGCAGACGTGATAGCTAAGTTAACTGTTGTGCCTGGAAGAATGGAGCAATACTTTTTTGCGCAACAACAGGTCACGTTTGTGGTTGATTATGCTCATACACCTGATGCTTTGCTGAATGCTTTAAAAGCGTTGCAAAATCATAAACAAAAGGGGCGTATTATCGCTGTCTTTGGCTGTGGTGGTGATCGTGATAAAGGCAAACGACCTGAAATGGCTAAAATGGCGGAGCAAGGTGCAGACCAAGTGGTAATTGTTGACGACAACCCACGTAGTGAAGATGCCCTGCAAATTGTTCAAGATATTAAAAAAGGCTTAACTCAACCTGAGTTGGCCTTAGTGATACATGATCGTAAACAAGCCATTCTACATTTACTACAATCAGCACAAGCTAACGATATTATTTTAATGGCTGGAAAAGGGCATGAAGATTATCAAATCTTTGGCGATAAAAAAGTACATTATAGCGATCGAGAGTGTTTGAGCGACTTGATTGAGAACAAAGATAAACAGCAGGAACAAAGCGTATGATACCGATCACCGTAGAACAGTTATGTGAAGCGACTGATGGTCAGCTTAATTTAGATAGCCTTAATTTAAATAGTCTTAATGTAGATAATCAGAAATCAGATAATCTGACTTTAGCGCAAATTAATTCTGTTGTGATTAATAATGTAAGTACTGATACTCGAACCATCAGTGAAAATGACCTGTTTATTGCATTAAAAGGCCCAACTTTTGATGCGCATAACATGCTACAAAGCGCCCTTGATAAAGGTGCCGCAGTCCTATTAGTTGAAAAGAGCTGGGTTGAAAAAAACAGGGGTGAAAAAAACTCGGTTAAAAATAGTTGCAGTGAAAGCAACATCTTCACTTTTGCCGATGATTGCATTGTGGTGATGGTTACAGATACAAGAATTGCATTAGGTTTATTAGGACGCTATATCAAGCAGCAAATAAAAGGCCTTAAATGTGCAGCGATCACCGGTAGTAACGGTAAAACCACCTGTAAAGAATTATTGAGTGCCATACTATCCGCACATAATGGGAACTCGGACAAAGTATTAGCGACTGCCGGTAATTTTAATAATGATATAGGTTTGCCATTAACGCTATTGAGATTACAAGCACAACATCAATTTGCTGTACTTGAATTAGGGGCTAATCATATTGGTGAAATCGCCTATACCTCAGCACTCGTTGAACCCGATGTGGCACTAGTAAACAACGTAATGCCTGCGCATTTAGAAGGTTTTGGCTCGTTGCAAGGTGTGGCGACTGCAAAGGCTGAAATTTGGTCTAGCTTAAATAAATCTGGTATTGCAGTAGTGAATTTAGATGCAGATTTTGCTGCAGATTTTGTGCGAAACTTAACTAATCAAGAGCAACGCTTTATTACTTTTTCAGCTGAACTTAAAAGTACAGATAGAGCAAAAAACATAGCGGAACCGGATCTATTTGCATCTGACATTACACATAATCAACTCGGGCAAGCGAGCTTTACATTAAATCTTGCAAATACATTAATAAATAACCTCAATTGTTTGCCAAACATACGCATACAATTGAACCTTCCTGGGTTACATAATGTCAGTAATGCACTAGCAGCAAGTACCATGGCGATTGCCTTAGGATGCACCTTACAGGATATTAAACAGGGTTTGGAAACTGTCCAACAGGTAGCTGGTCGAGTGAATTGCTCTGTAGTTTCAGATCGCTTAACAGTGATTGATGATACTTATAATGCAAACTCTGCGTCGGTTAAAGCGGGTATTGATTTATTAACGCAATATGACGCGCAACAAGTGTTGGTTTGCGGTGATATGGGAGAGCTAGGCGAATTCGCGGAACAGGAACATAAAAGTATTGGTGAATATGCTCAACAACAGGGCATTCAGCAATTATTTACCGTAGGAAATTTGAGTCAACTCGCAACCCATGCGTATAATGCGGCTGCGAAAAAAACAGTGGCAGAACATTTCTCAGATAAACAACAACTTAAACAAGCTATCTGTGCTTATTTAAGTGATAAAGAATCTAAAATAGTGATGCTTATAAAAGGGTCGCGTAGTGCAAAAATGGAAGAGATCGTTGCTTTTATTAAACAAACCACTGCGTAAGACGTCTACATTAGCTGTACAACAGCTTTATATAAATAGGATTTAACAATGGTAGTCTGGTTAGCGGAATTACTTTCAAGTCATTACACTTTTTTTAATGTGTTGACATACTTATCCGTGAGAATGGTTTTAGCTGTTTTGACTGCACTTGCATTTTCATTGTGGGCGGGGCCTAAGTTGATCCGTTATTTACAAAGTCAGCAGATCGGACAAATTGTACGTGATGATGGGCCAGAATCTCATTTCAGTAAAGCTGGAACACCAACCATGGGTGGTGTACTCATTTTAGCCGCGATCGTATTAAGCACGTTGTTGTGGGCAAGATTAGATAATCTATATGTTTGGATTGTGCTGTTTACTACCGTTGCTTTTGGCGCGATCGGCTTTATGGACGATTATTTAAAAGTGGTTCGTAAACATCCCGATGGATTAATTGCACGTTGGAAGTATTTCTGGCAATCAGTGGCCGCGCTGGCTTTAGGTATTGTCCTATATATGACAGCACAAGGTGATGCACAATTAACTTTAGTGGTACCTTTTTTCAAAGAATATATGCCGTACCTAGGTTTATTATTTATTCCATTGGTTTATTTCACCGTGGTGGGTAGTAGTAATGCAGTCAATTTAACCGATGGCTTAGATGGTCTAGCAATTATGCCAACGGTGATGGTAGCGTCTGCTTTTGCATTGATAGCGTATTTAACTAGCCATGTTAACTACTCTCATTACCTATTTATTCCATATATTCCACAAGCAAGTGAATTAGTGATTATTTGCGGTACCATTGCCGGTGCTGGTTTAGGGTTTTTATGGTTTAACACTTACCCTGCGCAAGTCTTTATGGGCGATGTGGGTTCACTGGCTTTAGGCGCTATCCTTGGTGTGATTGCGGTATTGGTTCGTCAAGAATTTTTATTAGTGATCATGGGCGGTATTTTTGTACTAGAAACTGTCTCGGTAATTTTGCAGGTGGGCTCTTATAAAATGCGTAAGCAACGTATTTTTAGAATGGCACCTATTCATCATCATTACGAGAAAAAAGGCTGGCCAGAGCCACGTGTAATTGTTCGTTTCTGGATCATTACTATCGTATTAGTGTTGATTGGCTTAGTTACGCTGAAGGTTCGCTAATATGATTGCTAAGCGTATTGCCATTATTGGTTTGGGAGCAACTGGCCTATCTTGTGTCAATTTTTTCCGTAAAAAAGACATTGTAGTTACTGTCTTCGACACTCGTGCAGTTCCGCCTGGCAAAGACCAACTTGACGCAACAACAAAGCTGATCAGCGGGCCTTTATCAGCACAACTTTTATGTCAATTTGATTGTTTAGTGGTTAGTCCTGGCATTGCAATTGCGACGCCAGCAATTGATGCCGCTATCAAGTCGGGTGTGGAAGTGATCGGTGATATTGAGTTATTTGCGCGTGAATTAAAAACAGCACCTTATCAACATGCAAAATTGGTTACCATTACTGGCTCAAATGGCAAAAGTACGGTGACTAGCTTACTTGGTGAAATGGCTGTTGATGCTAACGTTAATGTTGGGGTGGGTGGTAATATTGGTGTACCAGCCTTAGATTTATTAAGCGCCGATGTTGCACTTTATATTTTAGAATTATCTAGCTTCCAATTAGAGACGACCGAGTCTCTAAATGCTGATATCTCTACTATTTTAAACATCAGCGAAGATCATTTAGACCGTTACCCAAGCTACCAAGCTTATATCGATGCAAAACATAAGATTTATCAACAAAGTCAATCGGTTTTGATTAACCGTGACGACCCATTAACCTTTACTGAAAAACAACCTCAATTAAGCTTTGGTTTTGACCAACAGCATTATGGTTTAATGGTTCAAAAAAATGAACATTATTTAAGCCTTGAGCAACAACCTTTATTAGCTTGTTCTGCTTTGAAATTGAGTGGTAAGCATAATTGGATGAATGCATTAGCTGCGCTCGCTTTAGGGCAACAAGTTGATTTACCTATGACGAGTATGTTAGCTACATTACAAACCTATACTGGACTCAAACACCGTTGTGAGTTTGTTAAAGAAGTGCAAGGTGTTCGTTGGATCAATGATTCTAAAGCCACTAATATTGGTGCAACCCAAGCAGCGCTATTAGGCTTGTCTGATACCATTCAAGGTAAAGTGCATGTTATTTTAGGTGGTGACGGTAAAGGCGCTGATTTCTCTGAATTAAAATCGGTATTACAGGAAATAAAAGGGCAGATTGTTTGTTTCGGACGTGATGCTGCATTAATTGCAGAACAGGATGCTCGAACCATTATTGTTGAAAATTTAGATCAAGCGATTTCACATATTAATCAACAGGCCGAAGCTGGTGATTTAGCTATTTTGACACCTGCCTGCGCCAGTTTAGATATGTATAAAAACTTCATGGCACGTGGTGATCATTTTATTGATTTAGTTAACGCTCTTACTGGAAAAATCTAGCCATGTTTAGGGCTATTAGTAATAAGTTAGCATCTGTCTTTAGAACACTAACTTTTCAGTCGTCGCTGCAGCCGCAAGCTTATGATCGTTCTTTATTGGTGTTAGTGCTTACACTTATGGGCGTTGGCTTAGTGATTGTCGCCTCTGCTTCAATGCCAGAAGGAATAGCACTTTCCGATGACCCATTTCGTTTCTTAAAACGTCACCTTATTTATATTATTTTATGCTTATTTATATTAGCTGCGGTGGTGTCGATCCCAATTACACGCTGGCATAAATACACGCCTTTGATCTTATTACTTTCCACTTTAGCTTTATTTTCAGTGTTATTAATTGGTACTGAAGTGAATGGTTCCTTACGTTGGTTGCGTTTTGGACCCTTGAATATTCAACCTTCTGAGTTTGCAAAGCTGTCTGTGGTGTTGTTTATTTCAAGCTACCTTTTACGTCGGCAAAAAGAGGTGATTGATACTATTAAAGGCTTTATAAAACCTTTGGCGATATTAGCGTTACTGGCGTTGTTACTATTATTACAACCAGATCTAGGTTCAACCGTGGTGATCGTAGTGATCATGATGGGCATGTTATTCATTGCTAATGCACGCATGATCTCTTTCGTGGGGATCGCAGTGGCCTTGTTATCGGTGATCATCCTATTGATTGTTACCTCACCCTATCGTATGGCAAGGGTTTTTGGTTTCTTAGATCCCTGGGCTGATCCATTTGGCCGAAGTTACCAGTTAACACAGTCTTTAATGGCTTTTGGGCGAGGCGGCTGGTTTGGTGAAGGGCTAGGTAACTCAGTACAAAAACTTGAATATTTACCTGAAGCACATACTGACTTTATTATGGCTATTCTCGCGGAAGAGTTAGGTTTTATTGGTGTTAGTATTGTTATTATTCTTGAGTTTATTCTCGTTTATAAAGCTTTTTCGATTGGTAGAAGAGCGTTACAACAAAACTTTGTTTTTGCTGGTTACGTTGCTATCGGTATTGCAATTTGGTTCGCTTTCCAAACCGCAGTTAATATTGGTGCCGCTTCCGGTGTCGCACCTACTAAAGGTTTGACCTTACCTTTGATTAGTTACGGTGGTTCGAGTTTGATCACGATTGCTATTGCTGTGGGATTGGTATTGCGTATTGATTTTGAAACGCGTTTAAGCTCTGCTCAGGTGCGCATTACAAAGAAAGTCAAAAAGAAAAAATCGAAGCCAAAAAACATACCTAGCGATATACCTAGCTTTGCACCTAATACTGTATCCAGTATTGATTTCGATACGGAATCAGACAAGACGATTGACAACGCTGCCGACAACACTGCCGACAACACATCCAGCAAGGTATCTAAAAGTGTGCCTGACAATGCATCAAGTAATGACCTAAAGGTTGAATAATATGAATAAAACTAAAACCTTATTGGTGATGGCTGGCGGTACTGGTGGGCATGTATTTCCGGGCTTAGCGGTCGCAGATAAATTAAAAAGTGAAGGCTGGCAAGTTAGCTGGTTAGGTACAGCTGCAAGAATGGAAGCAAGGTTAGTACCTGAACACGGTTATGAAATCGATTTTATTGATGTGGCCGGAGTTAGAGGGAATGGCATCAAACGTTTGCTAGCAGCTCCTTTTCAAATTTTGAAATCAATTTTTCAAGCACGTAAAGTCTTAAAAAATAGACAAGTAGATTTAGTATTGGGTATGGGAGGCTTTGCCAGTGGACCAGGTGGCATTGCGGCTTGGACTTTAGGTATTCCAGTTGTTTTACATGAGCAAAATGCAACCGCTGGAATGACCAATCGCTTACTCTCTTATTTCTCAAAAAAGGTATTAATGGGCTTTAGTGGTGCATTTTTGAATGAAAAAGCTATTTTAGTCGGTAATCCAATACGCAAAGATCTTTTGGCTTTACCTGAAAAGCAATTTTCAGCATCCTCTTCTAGCTTAAGGGTACTCGTAATTGGTGGAAGTTTAGGCGCACAAGTTTTAAATGAAACAGTACCTCAAGCATTAATGAACTTTGATGCGACAAAAGTGTCTATTTTGCATCAAACTGGAAAAGGCTTTTCTGAGTCTGTTTTAGCACGTTATCAAGACACTCATGTAGAGTATAAAGTACAAGATTTTATTACTGATATGGCTGCCGCTTATGATTGGGCGGACGTTATTATTTGTAGGGCAGGGGCGCTTACAGTTGCAGAAGTTGCTGTGGTAGGCTTACCTGCTATTTTTGTTCCTTTGCCGCATGCGGTAGATGATCATCAAACAAAAAATGCACAAAGTTTAGTCAATGCAGAGGCTGCAATATTACTTCCTCAAAAAGACTTAAATGCAAAAAAATTAAGTGAATGTTTGGCGACATTAAGTCAAAATAGGCAGTTGCTTGTTGATATGAGCACAAACTGTAAAAATATAGCAATTAGAAATGCAACGGAGCAAGTGGCTGCGGTTTGTAATTCCTTAGTGAAAATATAGTGAAAGTGAATTCCGATGACAAAAATTGAATTAGCAGAAATCCGTACCATGATCCCAGAAATGCGCCGTGTAAAACAGATCCACTTTGTGGGGATAGGTGGCGCTGGTATGGGGGGGATTGCTGAAGTATTAGCCTATGAAGGCTATAAAATCACTGGTTCTGATATTGCTGAAAATACCGTCGTTAAACGTCTGCGTACCATTGGGGCAGAAATCTTTATTGGTCATGCACAAGAGAATATCTATGGTGCCTCAGTGGTGGTTGTATCAACAGCCATTAATAAAGAAAACCCTGAGTTATTGGCCGCGCAGCAAGCGCGTATTCCCGTGGTTCGTCGTGCTGAAATGTTAGCCGAGTTAATGCGTTATCGCCATGGTGTTGCTGTGGCGGGTACGCATGGAAAAACCACCACAACTAGTTTGATTGCGAGTATTTATCGTGAAGCAGATTTAGATCCTACTTTTGTGATTGGTGGTTTGCTAAATAGTGCTGGTACTAATGCTAAATTAGGGCAAAGCCGTTATTTAATTGCCGAAGCAGATGAAAGTGATGCTTCATTCTTGCATCTACAACCCATGGTGTCAGTAGTGACCAACATTGAAGCTGATCACATGGATACCTATCAAGGTGACTTTGAAGTTTTAAAAGATACTTTTGTGCAATTTATTCAAAACTTACCTTTTTACGGTACTGCGGTTGTTTGTTTAGATGACCAAGTGGTTGAGAGTTTGATCCCGCGTTTTGCTCGTCAATGTGTGACCTATGGTTTTCATGAGCAAGCCGATGTGCGTATTTCTAACTTTCAACAAACGGTTAGCAGAAGTGAATTTTTAGTACACCGTAATAATCGCCCTGATTTAACGATCCAGTTAAATTTACCGGGTAAACATAACGCATTGAATGCTGCTGCGGCAATTGCTGTAGCGATGGAAGATGATATTGAAGATGCGGCTATTTTAGCTGCATTACAAAGTTTTGAAGGCATTGGTCGTCGCTTTGAACAATATGGTGAATTCGAAACCGGTCGTGGTAAAGCGATGTTAGCAGATGATTATGGCCATCACCCAACGGAAGTACAAGCAACCATTAACGCAGCACGAGCAGGTTGGCCCGAAAAGCGCCTTGTGATGGCGTATCAGCCGCATCGTTATACACGTACTCGTGATTTATACGAAGATTTCGCGCACGTTTTATCGCAGGTTGACCAACTATTATTATTAGATGTTTATTCCGCAGGGGAAACGCCAATCGCAGGTGCAGATAGCCGTTCGCTATGTCGCACGATTCGTCAACAAAGTGGTAAAGAGCCTATTTTTGTTGCCTCACCTGAAGCTTTGCCGGGTGCATTAGCAAAAGTGATTCAAGAAGGTGATCTAGTCCTTACTCAAGGTGCGGGCAATATTGGCGCAGTTGTTAAAACCTTAGCTGAATTAAAATTAGATATTGAAAAAATGACACAAGTGAGCGCAAGTTAATGGCGATAGATTTTGGAAAAGTAGCTGTTCTGTTTGGTGGTAATAGTGCAGAACGAGAAGTCTCTTTAATGTCAGGCAATGCCGTTTTAAATGCGTTAATTCGTCAAGGTGTTGATGCGCATGCCGTGGATCCTAAAATTGATGATATTTCACAAATTAAAGCGTTAGGTTTTGAGCGAGCTTTTATTGTATTGCATGGTCGTGGTGGCGAAGATGGCACTATTCAAGGCTTTTTAAATACATTGAATATTCCCTTTACGGGCAGTGATGTATCGAGTTCTGCAATTGGTATGGATAAAGCCAAAACTAAGCAAATTTGGCAAAGTTGTCAGTTGCCTACTGCAAGCTATCAAATTATTATCAAAGAAAACTTTGAACCATCAACCGCTACCGATATACTAGCTTCCTTATCGGGTGCTGTAATGGTTAAACCGGTACACGAAGGCTCAAGTATTGGTATGGCTAAAGCAGAAAATGCAGAACAATTAGTGGCTGCTTTAGAAGAAGCCTTTAAGTTTGATAATAAAGTATTACTTGAATCTTGGATAACCGGTGATGAATTTACTGTTTCAATGCTAAATGGTCGCGCATTACCGGCTATTAGTATGAAAACAACTAATCAGTTTTATGATTACCAAGCAAAATATCAATCCACAGAAACACAATACTTGTGTCCCTGTGGGCTGTCAGATAATGAACTAATCGAGTTAAACTATTTAGCTGAAGAAGCTTTTAAAACTATTGGTTGTAGCGGTTGGGGACGTGTTGACTTTATGCGTGATGAAAACAAAAACTGGTTCCTATTAGAAGTGAACACCGTGCCGGGAATGACTGAAACCAGTTTAGTACCAAAAGCAGCGAAGCAAGCTGGTATTAGCTTTGATCAATTAGTGTTATCTATTTTAGAGCAAACTTTATAATCTATGTGGCATAAGTTAAAACAGGTCAAAATAAGCAAATGGATTGGTTTCTTTGTTTTTGTACTATTAATGTATGCCTTACAGGATAGCTTTTTTAAATTAAAATTTTGGTTAACGGACCACCAATCATCACCATTAACGGCATTAGTGCTCACGGGTGACCGCGAGCATATTACTGAAGATGTGGTGAGAGAGGTGCTAGCAGACCAAGAAGATAGGTTAAATTTCTTTACTTTAGAAATAGCTGAGATACAAAAACAATTAGAGCAAAAGCCCTGGGTTTATTCTGCATCGATTCGAAAAAATTGGCCCGATACATTAAAGATTCATATTGTTGAGCAATCGATTGTTGCTTCATGGAATCAGAAGTCATTATTAAATCGGTTTGGCGAAATTATCGATGTGTTACCTGAGCAGGACAATAATTATATTGCGCTGTCAGGTGATGATAAACATTCTGAACAAGTGCTGAATACATATTTACAATTAAATCAGTTATTGTTGCCGAGTCATTACAGAATTGCTGCTTTACATAGTGACCAACGTAATGCCAGTGAATTAGTGTTAAGAAATGGCATTAGTTTGAAGTTAGGTAAAGAACAAAAATTAGAACGTATACAACTATTTTTAAATGCATTTCCAAGAATTGCACAAAAATATGAAATCAGCTCCATCGATTATGTTGATCTTCGTTATGATACTGGGTTGGCAATTGGATGGAAGAAAACAGAAAATAATAAAACCTAATATAATAATTTTATGCTCATGTTGAGTTAATTCTTCTCTCTTAAAATAGAGAAAATGGTGATAGACGAATGGAAAGTAATTACACAGTTGGTTTAGACATTGGTAGTAATAAAGTGGTTGTCTTAATCGGTGAGTTATTAGCAAATGATGTAATTAATATCGTTGGAGTGGGCAGTGCCCCGTCCAAGGGAGTTGATAAAGGCTCTGTAACGAACTTAGATGCAGTCGTTGAGTCGATCGCAAGTGCGTTAAAACAAGCAGAAGATATGGCTGACTGTCGAGTCTCGTCAGTTAACTTATCAGTTTCAGGTTCGCACATTGAATCAATGAATGAATCGGGTACTTGGGCGATTGATGCACACGAAGTGACTAACTATGACGTTGAAAGTGTGATCCATAATGCGCGTTCAGTGAAAATTCGTGATGAACAGCGCTTATTACATGTCATTCCTCAGGAATACTCTATTGATTCCCAAGGGCACATTAATAATCCTATTGGATTGTCGGGTGTTAAGCTAAAAGCAAATGTACATTTAATTACTTGTCATAATGACCTAGTTAAAAATTTAGAAAAAGCAGTTGAACGTTGTGGTTTAGTGATTGACCAATTAACATTTTCAGGTGTTGCATCAAGTGAAGCTATTCTTAGTGAAGATGAAAAAGAGCTAGGTGTCTGTATGATCGATATGGGGGGTGGTACAATGGACCTTTCTATCTATATCGCAGGTTCATTACAGCATAGTATGGTACTTGATTATGCGGGTAACTCAGTGACTAACGACATTGCCATTGCATTTAGTGCTCCGCCAACGTCAGCTGAAGCAATAAAAGTTAAATATGGGTGTCTAAATAAACGCTTAGTACTAGATGAAGAGACCATCGATTTACCAAGTGTCGGTGGCCGACCTGCACGTAGTTTGCAGCGTTCAATATTAGTAGATGTTATTGAGCCACGATATAGTGAGTTATTAACTTTAGTTAAGAATGAAATCTTTAAATTGAATGATAAATTTGCGCGTGAAGGTTTAAAGCAACAATTAGCGGCGGGTGTTGTCATAACAGGTGGTGCTGCTCAAATTGAAGGTTTGGTTGAAGTTGCTGAAGAAGTATTTGGTAATATTCAAGTTCGAATTGGTAAACCGGAACATATTCAAGGGTTAGCTGATGATGTAAACTCACCAGCTTACTCTACGGCAGTAGGTTTATTACGTTATAAAAATGACGAGTTTGCAGGTGAAGAGGATGCTGAGCCTGAAAATCGTTTTGCAAGTTTATTCAGTAAAATAAAAAACTGGATAAAAAAAGAATATTAGTTATCAAGTTACATGGATTGGGTGGTAACAGACGATGTCACAAGAAAATAATAGAGTGGAAGAGAGTCAAATGTTTGAAATAATCGATGATGAAGACCATTCAGCACAAGCCATAATTAAAGTTATTGGCATTGGTGGTGGTGGTGGTAACGCGATCAATTATATGATCGAAAAAGGCCTAACTGGCGCTGAATTTATTGCTATGAATACGGATGCGCAAGCATTACGTTCATCAAAAGCAGATATTCGCTTACAATTAGGAGCTAATATCACTAATGGTTTAGGTGCCGGTGCAAACCCTGAAATTGGTTATAAATCAGCACTTGAAGATAAAGAGCGTATTCGAGAGATCGTCACTGGTGCCGATGTTGTATTTATTGCTGCTGGTATGGGTGGTGGAACAGGTACCGGTGCTTGTCCAGTTGTTGCTGAAATCGCTAAAGAAGAAGGTGCATTAACCATTGGTGTGGTTTCAAAACCTTCTTTGTTTGAAGGCCGTAAGCGAATGAATTACGCAACGCAGGGGATTGCTCGTTTATCTGAAAATATTGACTCTTTGTTGATTATTCCAAATGATAAACTACAAAAATCTTTACCACGTGGTATCTCTTTCTTAGATGCGTTACGTGCTGCGAATGGCGTACTTTATGATGCGGTTTCTGGTTTTTCTTCAATCATTAATAATGAAGAAAGTACTATCAATATCGATTTCGCGGATGTACGCACTGTAATGACAGAAGCGGGTACTACTGCGGTAATGGGAATCGGTGTATCTTCTGGTGAAAACCGTGCTGAAGAAGCCGTTGAAGAAGCTATTTCATGTCCATTATTAGAAGATGTCGATCTATCAGATGCACGCGGTGTCCTTGTTCATATCGTTGCTGGTATCGATTTCAGTTGGGATGAATACCACACTGTGGGTGATGCGTTAAAACAATTCGCTTCCGATGACTCTCAAAATATCATTGGTGTAACTGTTGATCCAACCTTAGAGACGGGTGAATTACACGTTACAGTAATTGTGACGGGTATTGGTGAGCGTAAATCTGAATTAAATGTAGTTAAAAACCCTACGCTTAATACTCAGAAAACACCAGAAAGTGTTGAAAAAGCACCTGAAGTTGAAGTTGCAAAAAGCAATGTTGAAGCTGAAGATGCTAGTCAAGCGGAGCCTGAAATAGTAGAGCCAATTGCTGAAGTTAAAGATAAAACTAGCACCGAAAGTTACTTGGATATTCCTGCTTTTTTAAGACGTCAAGCAGATAACTAAATTAAAGCCAAAGATATAACAGTTTGTGATATTGATCTCAAACTGTTATCATTCGTCGCAGATATCATCGTAGTGGAGGTCATTTTATGATTAAGCAAAGAACATTAAAACAAAGTGTTAAATCAACGGGTGTTGGTTTACATTCAGGGAACAAGGTAACAATAGAGTTGCACCCTGCACCTGTTAACACGGGTATTGTTTATCGTCGTATTGACCTTGACCCGGTGGTTAGCTTTAAAGCACATGCACAAGCAGTGCAAGAAACGCTTTTATGTACTTGTTTAGTAAATGATCAAGGACAGAAAATTTCTACTGTTGAGCATTTATCTGCTGCATTGGCTGGTTTAGGTATTGATAATATTATTATCGATGTTGACGCACCAGAGATTCCAATCATGGATGGTAGTGCGAGTCCTTTTATTTTCTTGCTTCAATCTGCTGGTATCGAAGAGCAAAATGCAGCTAAAAAATTCATCCGTATTAAAAAAACAGTACGTGTAGAAGATGAAAAAGAAGGTAAGTGGGCTGAATTGCATCCTTCTGATAATGGATTCAGTTTAGATTTTAAAATTCATTTTGATCATCCTGTATTTGAAGGTCAAAACCAACATGTTGAAATGCAGTTTTCAGGTGACTTATTTGTTAAAGAAATCAGTCGCGCACGTACTTTTGGTTTTATGAAAAGCGTTGAGTATCTACAATCTAATAATCTAGCATTAGGTGCAAGTTTAGATAATGCGATTGGTTTAGATGAGTTCCGTGTATTAAACCCTGAAGGTTTACGTTACGAAGATGAATTTGTTAAACATAAAGTATTAGATGCTATCGGTGATTTATATTTATCTGGTTATAGCATTCTTGGTCATTTAAAAGCCTTTAAAACTGGTCATGCCTTAAACAACAAGCTTTTGTGTGCGTTGCTTGCTGATCAAGAAGCATTTGAAATGGTGACCTTTGAAGAACCTGTTAGTGAATCACCAATACAATACATCGAACCTGTTTTTGTTACTGCTTAAAATACTTAATTAAGATTGAATAAGTGTTTAGTTAAGCAAAGATAGACTTCAATGAAAGCCACTTTATTTTTAAAGTGGTTTTTTTTTGCATTTTTTAGAGCGGGGATAAATGTTCGTGCCCTTTAGAATCTGCAACACAGAATTGGTTTACTTTAAGCATAGAACTGAATAGAACTCGAATTGAATAGTTTTGGTTAGTTAATCGCTATTATTCACTTTTATTGGTTGAAAATTTAGCTAATGATTGTAGTGCTTTTTTTAATTTAGGATCGGCATTTTCAGCTAATGCTAAAAAAGAGTCTGCAATATCTTTACTCATTTTTTGGGCGCGTTTTTTTACTGGTTTGTTAGTTTTTAGTTGCGATGGGGTCACTTTTGCAAGGGCTGGGTTAACTTTGACCTTGATGCTAATCAAAGACGAATGATGGGTGCGCAATTCGCTGAGGAGATCACTTCGTATAAATTGTAAACGCTGAAGCCATAGTGAGGTCGGACTTTCTATAATCAAAGTCCCATTTTCAATATTTCCTATACGACATCCACTGATGTTGTGTTGTTTTAAAAGCCTTTGTAGTACCATATCCAACTTAGTTATCAAGGATGTACTTTTCTGATAACTATTTTTTTCTAATAATAGTGCAATGGGTTTAGGTTGTTTCTTGTAAGATTTCATAGCAGCCATCAATAGTGAATTAAGTTTATGAGTATAACGGTTATTTATAATAGGAAGGAGACTGAACATAGCTTTTCTATAACAAGATCGACATTTATTTTCGTGTGCATATTGATTGTCGCGATCTTGATGACGAGTGCTTGGCTGTTACAATCGCATTACCATCAACAATTAACCCAACATAAAATACAAGCTCTCAGTGAGCGAGACCTCATTAAGCAACAATATTTAGACACCTTACAATCTCAAACCAACCAACAAGTGCAAGCACTGGCTGTTAAAATAGGTCAATTACAGGCACAGAGTATTCGCTTAAATAATTTAGGTGAACGTATTGTCGATAAATCAAATTTTCCCAAAGAGGAATTTGAGTTTGATATTAACCAATATATTGATCAAGGGCTTATCCTTGATGCCGATAACCTAGATAAAAGTCTAGATCAAAGTTCAGACCAAAGTTTAGAGCAAAACCTAGACCAAAATGTAGAGTCTGACAACGAGCAAGTCGTGGAAGAGGCGATTGACCATGAGCCAATTGATAATATATCTGCAAATGCAGAGTCAGTAGATGAAGAAATTGAGCAGCCAGTGCCGTTAAATGTTGTTTCCAATGTAAAAGCATTAGACACTTCAGACCTAGCAAAACTTCATAAAAATGTATCACTCCTCGCATATCAGTACCAAAAGAATCAAAATTTACTGCAACAACTTGAAATTACATTAACTAATCTCCATCTTACAGATGAGTTATTCATTTCTGGTCGCCCTGTTCCAATTCAAGGATCTTGGATATCTTCCCCCTTTGGGACTCGAACAGATCCATTTACGGGGCGTTTACGTCGTCACAAAGGCGTTGATATTGCTGGACATACAGGTATGCCGATTAATGCTACTGCGGCAGGGGTAGTAACAACATCAGAAGCACGCACTGGTTATGGTTATGTGGTAGAGATCAATCACGGTAGTGGTTTGAGAACACGCTATGCACATGCTTCATCGTTACTTGTAGCGGTCGGGGCTGTTGTTGAAAAAGGGCAACAAATTGCAGTGATGGGAACAACAGGCCGCTCAACAGGGCCACATGTGCACTATGAAGTCATCAAAGATGGCACCCAAATAGACCCAGTTTATTATATACAAAGATTACCAAGCTAAATTACAACTTTTATCCGACTTTTTACAATGAGAAAAGCAAAATGATCACATCGCTAATAACAAAAATAATAGGTAGTCGAAATGACCGTTACCTTAAAAGCCTACGTAAAGTAGTAAATGAAATTAATAAACTTGAACCGGAGATTAAAGCGCTATCGGAAGAAGAGTTAAAAGCTAAAACCGCTTATTTTAAAGAACGTCTCGCTAAAGGCGAAACCATCGATGATATTTTGGTTGAAGCTTTTGCCGTAGTCAGAAGTGCTTCTGAACGTGTATTTGGAATGCGTCACTTCGATGTGCAGTTGATTGGCGGTATGGTATTAAATGAAAACAAAATTGCAGAAATGCGTACTGGTGAAGGTAAAACCTTAACGGCCACATTACCTGCTTATTTAAATGCGTTAACCGGTAACGGTGTGCATGTTATTACCGTGAATGATTACCTAGCGCGTCGTGATGCGGAATGGAATGCAACACTATTTGAATATCTTGGATTAACCGTTGGTATTAACTTGTCAGGTATGACCGGTGAAGAAAAACGTACTGCATACGCTGCCGATATTACCTACGGTACGAATAACGAATTCGGCTTTGATTACCTACGCGATAACATGGCTTTTGAAGCATCACAACGCGTTATGCGCGGTCTCCATTTTGCTATTGTCGATGAGGTTGATTCTATTTTAATCGATGAAGCAAGAACACCATTGATTATTTCAGGCCCTACCGATGGTGATGCAACGCTTTATACTAAACTAAATTCAATTATTCCTTTACTGACTCAGCAGGATAAAGAAGATACTGAAGAATATGTTGGTGAGGGGGACTTCACTGTTGATGAGAAAAGCAAGCAAGTATTATTAACTGAACGCGGTCAAGAAAAAGTTGAACGTATCTTACAAGAACGTGGGTTATTAGAAGAAAATACTTCTTTATATGCGGCATCTAGCATCAGTTTATTACATCATGTGAATGCAGCATTACGTGCTCATACTCTGTTTGAAAAAGATGTTGAATACATTGTAACAGCACAAGGTGAAGTCGTTATTGTTGATGAACATACCGGGCGTACTATGCCTGGTCGTCGTTGGTCTGAAGGTTTACATCAAGCTGTTGAAGCAAAAGAAGGGGTTAAAATTCAAAATGAAAACCAAACTCTTGCCTCAATTACTTTCCAAAACTACTTCCGCTTATATGAAAAATTAGGTGGGATGACAGGTACAGCAGATACAGAAGCATTTGAATTCCAGTCTATTTATGGCTTAGAAACTATTGTAATCCCTACCAATCGCCCTATGGTTCGTAAAGATGGTGGCGATTTAGTTTATTTGACTGAGCTCGAAAAGTATCAAGCTATTATTGAAGATATTAAAACACGTTTAGAGCGTCGCCAACCTGTGTTAGTCGGTACGGTTTCGATTGAAAATTCTGAATTACTTTCTGAGTTGATGACCAAAGCCAATATTAAACACAATGTTTTAAATGCTAAATTCCATGAAAAAGAAGCTGATATTATCGCACAAGCAGGGGCGTTAGGATCAGTTACTATCGCAACTAACATGGCCGGTCGTGGTACAGATATTGTATTAGGTGGTAATTTACAAAACCGTCTAGAAAAACTAGGTGAGTTGACTGAACAACAAATTGTTGCTGAAACCGCTGCATGGAAAGAAGATCAAGCGGCAGTGTTAGCTGCTGGAGGCTTGTACATTGTAGGTACTGAGCGTCATGAATCGCGTCGTATCGATAACCAATTACGTGGTCGTGCGGGACGTCAAGGTGACGCCGGTGAAAGTCGTTTCTACCTGTCGATGGAAGATTCGTTAATGCGTATCTTTGCTTCTGAAAAAGTGTCTAATATGATGAAAAAATTAGGCATGGAAAACGGCGAAGCGATTGAACATCCTTGGGTAACTCGTGCTATTGAAAATGCACAACGTAAAGTAGAAGGCCGTAACTTTGATATGCGTAAATCATTGTTGGACTTTGATGATGTTGCCAATGATCAACGTAAAGTCGTTTACCAACAACGTAATGGTATTATGGACAGTGATAATATCACTGAAAACATAGAGCAAATGTGGGCAGACGTATTCAATACCTGCATTGACGAATATGTACCGCAACATTCGTTAACCGAGCAATGGGACTTAGCTGGATTAGAAGCGCGTCTGAAACAAGACTTCTTGATCGAGTTACCAGTGCAACAATGGTTAATCGACGATGCGAATATACAAGAAGAAACCATTCGTGAAAATATCGTAGATCATGCGCGTAATACTTACCAAGATAAAAAAGAACAAGTGGGCGAGTCTATTATTGCTGGATTTGAAAAATCAGTAATGCTGCAAACTATTGATATGTTGTGGAAAGAGCATTTAGCCGCGATGGACCATCTTCGTCAAGGTATTCACCTACGTGGTTACGCTCAAAAAGATCCAAAACAAGAATATAAACGTGAATCTTTTGAACTGTTTATTGCGATGTTAGAAAACTTGAAAATGGATGTAGTAGGCATTTTATCTAAAGTACAAATTCAAAGTAAAGAAGAAGCCGAAGCAATTGATCAACAGCGCCGAGAAGCGGAAGAGAAAGCGAAAATTCAATATCAACATGCACAGGTCAATAGTGATGGTGAAGCTGAAAAAGAAGCTGATGAAACGGCTGATACCTTTATTCGAGAAAACAAAAAAGTGGGTCGTAATGAGCCATGTCCTTGTGGATCAGGTAAAAAATTCAAGCAATGTCATGGTAAATTAGGGTGAGCTAATATCAGTGTTATTTAGATAACACCAGTGCAGCATGACATAAAAGGTGGTACTTCTTTGAAGACCACCTTTTTCTTTTTAAAGCGTAAACAACCTTAATCGATACAAGTAAGTGTGAATATTATGATAGAACAACAAACCATCAGTATTGCCATTGTACAAAATGAACAGAAACAATTACTTATTAGCCGCCGTCAACAAGGTAAGCACCTCGCTGGAAAGTGGGAATTTCCGGGAGGTAAAGTTGAACAGGGTGAGTCGCTTGAAAGCGCAATGTTACGCGAGCTAAAAGAAGAAGTAGGATTAAGCGCAACCCAGTTCACTTTATTTGATTCACTTAACTTTCAATATGACCAACTAAACCTGAGTCTGCATTTCTATTTAGTTAAAGCCTATGAAGGCGAACCTGTGTCTTTAGAAGGACAGGAGATAAAATGGGTTAGCGCATCTCAACTCATTGAATATGAGTTCCCTAAAGCTAATTTAACCGTGATTAATAAATTACTCTAACGCGCATGAATGAGGTAAATCGTGGTACATTGTTACGCGTTTTGCCGGTATAACGATAGCTGATAGTTGCGCCAATTGGCGGTGGATTTTGGCGTTCTTTATCACTAAAACCAGAGCCTATCTTAAAGGTGATACCATCTTCGGTTTTTACTAATAAAGAACCCAGTTTTCCTTTATATTTACCTTTGCCGGGTAGATGTTCGATCACTGTCGCTTCAGCATCTTCAAATTTTTTCAGTTTCATCAAGTCTCTATTACGTTTATGTTGATACAAAGCCTGTTCATGGTGCAGCATTAAGCCCTCTCCAGTTTCAGCTACAACCTTATCTAGTAATGCGTATAAAGCAGTAATAGAGGTTAACTTTTGTTGCTTTATGACCTGTAAATAGGGGCTCTTCGCTTGATCAACTAATTGTTGCATCTGCTGAATGCGTTGTGAAAATGGTGCTGGGCTGAGTGGTAGATCAAAGATCATAAACTTTACCTGTTGCCATCGAGGATTATTTATATCTTGAGTACGCACAATACCTGACACTTTTTCAAATTGTTGTCGTGATATCCATAACTCACCATCAAGTGCAGTAGTGGGGAAATCGCGTGTAAACCAAGCTGGGGCAGTGAAACGGTTACCCTGCTTAGATATAAGTTGCTCTCCATCCCAGTAAGCACGTAACCCATCTAATTTTTCACTGACAAAATATTGTTCAATATTAATGTCTTGACGAAAGGTGGTTGCAAGTTGGATTGCCGGTGTCTGGGCATAGCAAAAAGTTGTGCTAAAGAAGATGATTATCAGCAGGCATGTTTTAGTCAGTTTGGAGCAAATGAGGCCGTTGCATGGTATATAATAGTAGTTTATTAATCTTTTTATCGTGACGACAAATAGGCAGGGACTGAAGCGATTAATCGTATTTATCATAAGAACCTCCAACACAGTAAAAGAACAAAGACTTTTACAAGTGTAGGAAGTTTTTTGCAGTTAGGTTATTTTTTATTCTTGGATAAAGCGCATTGATAAGTCGACAGCATGTAGATGCTTGGTTAATGCACCTACAGAAATATAGTCCACGCCGGTTTCGGCATAACTTAAAATAGTCGTGTTATCTACATTGCCTGATACTTCTAAGTCTGCTTGACGTGAATTACCTTTATTAATGGCTACAGCTTCTAACATCATTGCAATGCTGAAGTTATCTAACATAACACGTTGCGCACCTGCATCTAATGCCTGTTTAAGTTCATCAATACTTTCCACCTCAACTTCTACCCAACGTTCAGGGTGTTGTTGATTAGCAACTGTTATTGCTTGTTTAATGCCACCACAGGCCATAATGTGGTTTTCTTTAATTAAGTAGGCATCGTAAAGGCCAATGCGATGGTTAAAACCACCTCCGCATACCACCGCATATTTAGAGGCATTGCGTAAACCGGGTAATGTTTTACGCGTATCTAATAATTTACATTGAGTTGAAGCAATTAAGTCTGAGTAGTACTTGGTAGTGGTTGCGATACCAGATAACGTCTGAATAAAGTTTAATGCTGTACGTTCGCCTGTTAATAATGTTCTTGCTGGCCCCTGTAATGTGAACAACGGGCTATTAGCGAGTACAAAATCTCCGTCCTTAACATGCCAAGTGATAGTCACTTGATCACCTAATTGGCGAAATACTTCTTGGGTCCAAGCCTTACCACAGAAAACTGCATCATCACGTGTAATTACTGTCGCTTTTGAGCGTTTATCTTCAGGAATTAAATTAGCGGTAATGTCACCTTCAGCTGCTGATAATCCATTTAAATCTTCGTTTAACGCTAAGCTAACACTTTGTGCAATTTCTTGTTCAATCATGGTAAATTTCCAGACGGGGATAAAAAATGAAATATTACCCTAATGGCCTTTGAATACCAATGACCTTAATGCTTAACTCTTATAAAATAAGAGATACAGATCAATATAAAGAGAAGATATAATGCAAGTGATTATTGGCTTAACTGGCGGTATTGGCAGCGGAAAATCAACCGTAGCAAAAGAATTTACCGCTTTAGGAATAGATATTGTTGATGCAGATAAAGTTGCTCGACAGGTGGTTGAACCTGGACAACCTGCATTAGCTGAAATTGAACTTTATTTGGGCCCCGATGTCTTAAATGCTGCAGGCGAACTTAATAGAGCTAAGCTGAGGCAACTTATTTTTCAATCTGAAACTAAAAAACAATGGTTAAATGCATTATTGCACCCCATTATTCGCGATACATTATTAGCTCAACTAAACATGGCTAAGAGTGAATATGTGATGTTGGAAGCGCCATTATTACTGGAAAATAAACTGACTCAATATACTGACTATACGCTAGTCGTTGATGTAGACGAAAAATTGCAAATCGAGAGAGCAATGCAACGAGACGACAATTCAAAATCTCAAATTCAAGCCATTATGGATGCGCAGATTAGCCGTTCGCTTCGCTTACAACAGGCTGATTATGTTATTGACAACACTAGTGTTGATCGCGTGGCTTTAAAACAACAAATTAAATCGTTACATTTGAAATTTTTATCCCTAAAAAAGAAGACATTTAATTCTTAGTTATGCCTTTTAATGTAACCTTACTTTTTACAAAACAAATAAATAGACTATTTTATGATCTCTTTTGAATACCCCCTAACAGAAAAAAGTCGTTGTTACTTACGCTTTGAGTCACTTTTTTTACAAATTAAACAAAGCATGGGTTTGGATCATGAAAGTGATGCTACTGCCTATTTCAAATCATTATTTGAATTAATAGAATTAAGTGACCGCAGTGATATTCGACATGATTTAATTAAAGACTTACGCGCTTTATTAGAAGATATGCAATCATGGTTGGCTTGGGAGCAGGCAGACACTGAAGCCATTAAGGCATTAATGGTAGAAATAAGTGAATTGATTAGTACCTTATTAGTAATGTCAAAACAATTGAAATTCTTTAAAGATAGTCGTTTTTTAACATCGTTAAAACAACGTTTTTTCATTCCAGGTGGTTGTTGTAACTTTGATTTACCGCAGTTTCATTTCTGGCAAGCACAGCCTATTTCGGTACAAAAAGCAGATGCTCAAAAATGGTTTGAACACTTTGATGTATTAGAACGCGCGTTAACATTATTTTTGAAAATGAAACGTCATCAAGGTATTAAGTCTAAACAGCGTGCTAAAAATGCTTTTTACCAAGGTGAAGTTGAACATGCCTTGTTTATTATCATTAATGTGGATCCTGCGCTACAGGTATATCCTATGATATCAGGGCATAAACATCGTTATTCGGTTCGTTTTATGAATGCCAATGCTGAAAATAGTCACGCTGATTATATAGAGTTTGAACAGATTTTTTGTTAACAAAAAGCGATTAAAGTTAAAATAAAAGATTAAATATGTAAGGAAGAACGATGAAAGTTAATTGTCCAACTTGTAAAAAACAAGTTGTTTGGGATAAACAAAGTTTGTACCGTCCATTTTGTTGTAAACGTTGCCAGCTTATTGATTTAGGTGAATGGGCGGACGAAGAAAAACGCATTAAAGGGGAATCAGTAAGCCCCGAGAATCTTCCTCAAAATAAAACGATTTATTTTGAGGAAGATTAAATAAAACTATTTATTGTTAATAAATGATTAGAAAAACTTCTTTTTTAATCGAATCAACAAAATATTTTATACTACCAAAAAAAAATCAAAACTTAATACTGTAAAAATTCAGAATGCTAGCGTAACTTAGGGTACATTCTGAATGTTTACAGTCCATCCTAAACATTCATTAAATATCCATCAGCGCTTCACCTTTATGCTTAGTATTTTTTACATCAAGGTTTGCTGATTTAGTATCTTAAGAGAAATGTAGTCGTACAGTAATCGGTATATGGCTCTATTCAAAAAGGGGACCTATGAACGAATATAGACGAAGTTTATTGTATTTTATTTTGTTTGTTAATTCTGAGCTATGCGTTATATGGCGCCTATGCAGGGTATACAAAGGAGAAAGAAGCAGTTCGTTCGCGTATAGCCAATACCAGCTTCTTGGTTACTGAATGGCTTAAAGGAGAGTTTCAAGCATCAGATTACGTCCTATTAAATATAATGAGTCATCTCTCTTCAGATGATTTGATTTACCCTCACCCGGATCCACAACAGCAACAAGCGAGCACCAAATTTTTCACCTCCAAACTACAAACTTTACCTAATTATTATACTGGTGTGGGTACGGCAGATAAAAATTGTATTCTTACTCATGTTTATAATTATCCCCCTCGATTATCTGTACTTGGCTTTGATGGTAGCCTACGAGATTGGTGTGTTGAGCACAAAAATGATGAAAACTCTGAACAAGTTGTGACACCTGCTTTTATTAGCACTACTGGTAACATTGGTGTAGTGCAGAGTCGCGCCTTTCGTGGAGGCTCAAAAAAAGTGGCTGGGGTGGTTGCTTTTCAGGTGGAGCTAAATTTCTTTTCAACATTCATTGAACAAGTCACATTGGATAAACACGGTGTAATTGCTGTAATAGATAGTAATATGATGCTATTGGCTCGAAGCCCCAATATTTCGGAAAAAATCGGGGTACAAGTTAAGGAGGACGTTGCTGCTGATTACATTGCTTCCAAGCGTAAAACTTTAATGACATTTAACTATACCTCTCCACTGGATAATCAGAACAGATTTTATGGGTTGCGCAAAGTAGATACTTTACCTTTTTATGTTTTAGTGGGTGAAGCTAACGAAGACTGGTTACAAAGTTGGTATTCAAAAACATTGATGGTGTTCTGTGTTGTGAGCATATTATTTATTATGTCGATCCTATTGTTGTTGAATCATCGGAAACAACTTGATCAAGCTAAAAATTTATTATTATTAGCACAAACAGACTCGCTCACTAAAACATTAAACCGACGCGGTTTTATGTTACAGGCCAAAAAAGAATTGGATATAGTGCATCGATATGACACTGATCTTGCTATTTTTGCACTGGATATTGACCGCTTCAAATTAATCAATCATACACATGGGCATGCAACAGGCGATAGAGCAATAGTTTCTTTTACAAAAGTCTGTTTTGACTCATTACGTGATGTCGATATTTTTGCCAGAATCGGGGGGATGAATTTATTATTTTATTACCGCACACCAATTTTAAACACGCGCATATTGTCGCTGAACGTATCAGGCAAGCAGTGCAGGCATGTATTGTTATGAACGATAGCAATAAGTCGGTAGCAGTTACATTAAGTATCGGTGTTGCAATGATTGCTCCTGAAGTTGAAAGTGTTACTGAGATGATGGGGATAGTTGATAAAGCACTTTACTCTGCAAAACAGAATGGACGTAATCAGGTACAATATATTGAAAATGATTATACCTATCTCTCAAATCGCTTTGATCAGATATAAATAATTATTATTACAGACCACGTGAATAGTTATTATTATTCATTTGTGCACTTCATTTTTTTACTTCATCTATTCAACGTATTAACGGTTATATTTTAATTATAAAAGCTTAACTTGATTCAAAGTATATTCAAGGTCATGATCAAAACATGCTATTGAAACAGATATTATGTATTTCAATAAATATTGAACAAACATTGAAGCAACATCGTAGATAAAAAAAGGGAATATAATGACGTTACAAGACTTTATAAAAAAATTGCAGACACAACCACAAGTGATTGAGTTTGCGGATACAATGGCTGTTATTGAAGAAAATTATAACTTTACTGAAACGTCGTTTAGTAATGGGCAACAAAAAAACGCTGCTGGCGAAAATGCAGGCTCATGTAAGATTTTTTCATTTGCACAATTAAATAACTTATCTGAAGAACAGACCTTGGCTTGTTTTGGTGTTTATTATCGCGACCATGTTTTAGGTCATCCAGATGCTACGGATCATCAGAATATTCGTCAATTTATGGCCAATGGTTGGGCTGGTATTAATTTTGATAGTGTGGCATTAAAGCCTTTATAAGGTGATGATTGCTGTTATTTAATGAGTAACAGAAGTATCAAGTTGTAATAAAAAAAGCAATAAAATGGGGTTAATTCATAACCCCATTTTTGTAGCGTATTACAGGTCATGTATTACAGGGTAAAAACAACGCTTAACTACCAGCTAATTTAACTTGATAACCTTGTTTTTCTAATACCGATTTAATAATGTCACGTTGATCGGTTTGGATTTCAATCACAAAATCTTTAACTGTACCACCACATCCAGTTCGCTTTTTAATCTCTTTTGCCAATGCTTTAATGGCTTTATCGTCCAGTTGCAAACCTTTAATCAAGGTCACTCCCTTACCTTTACGTCCTTTAGTTTCACGATGTAGACGAATAATGCCGTCACCCTCAGGTGCAACCTGCTTTTGCTTGCTTTTTTCTACTTTGCCACCGTCTGTAGAATAAACTAAATTTAAATCACCAAAATCCATCATCATCCCTACCTATTCAATTTTTATCTATTTTATACCGGTTAATACGGTAGATGCAAAAATCAATACAAAGCTTATTTAAGGTGACAAATTGATCTAAAACAAGAGTCTTGTTTATAGCGGCCATTTTAGTCTACTTTACGTTGTTAATGATAATAGTTTGTATTACCTTGTTAGTTAGTAACAAGCACTGATTGATGCATTCAGTGCAGCAGTGGTGAGGTATAAAAATGGTATTATCTGAATTAAAAATAGGACAAATGGCAAGTATTGTGAACATCAATGCTATTGAGCCTATGATGCGCAAAAAATTACTCAATTTAGGCTTTTTACCAAAAGCAAAAATACAATTATTACGTGTTGCTCCGATGGGGGATCCGATTGCAATTCGCTGTGCAAACAGTTCTATCGCGTTACGTAAAAGCATCGCTAATCAAATCATAGTGGAGCGCTAAAATGAACTTAAATATCGCAACGATTGGTAACCCTAATTCAGGGAAAACAACGTTATTTAACGCGCTCACTGGTAGTAATCAACGAGTGGGTAACTGGAGTGGTGTAACGGTTGAGAAAAAAACGGGTCACTTTACTTTAGACAAACAGCAAGCCGTTAAAATCATTGATTTACCGGGTATTTATAATCTGGATCATGACCAGTTTGGATCATCACTAGACGAACGCGTTGCATTTGAGTACATGATGCAAAGTGAACCTGATATTGTAATGAATATTATTGATGCGAGTTGCTTAGAAAGAAGCTTATATTTAACCTTACAACTATTGGAATTGGGGTTGCCGGTATTAGTGGTACTCAATAAGATGGACCTTGCAGATAAACAACACTTAGTGATTAATGAGAAAGCTCTCAGTAAGCAATTAGGTTGTCCTGTGGTGTCATTATCGGCGCATGATCAACAAGCAATAAAGCAATTAAAACGCACTTTTATGGATCTGGATTTAACTGCTCTAAGTAATGATTTCTCGCTTGATTATGGTCCTCAATTAAGTCCTGTCATCGAACAAACATCGCAATTATTCCCTGCCAACACGCGCTTAAAACGACAAGCATTAGCCATTAAATGTATTGAAAATGACCACTCAATACTAAAAGGCTTTAATCAACAAGAGAAACAGAGCATTCAACAACTGCGAGATTCATTGGCGATTGATGTCGATTTGCAAGTCGCAGATGTACGATACACTTTTATTTATGCACTAACACAACAAGCTGTCAGAACGAAAGGGCACCTCAGCCAAACTCTAACAGAAAAAATTGATGCTATTACCTTAAATCGATTCACTGGTATTCCTGTGTTTTTATTAGTGATGTACTTGATGTTCATGTTTTCTATCAATATTGGTAGTGCATTTATTGATTTTTTTGACATTGCTGCAGGTGCCTTGTTTGTAGATCAAACAGCGCAGTGGTTAAGTCTTGTGAATACACCTGAATGGCTTATTAATGTCCTCGCTTATGGGGTTGGAAATGGCATTCAAACCGTCATGACATTTATTCCTGTGATTGCTTGTTTGTATCTGTTTTTAGCCGTCTTAGAAAGCTCAGGATATCTTGCTCGAGCAGCTTTTGTTATTGACCGTGCAATGCAATTTATTGGTTTACCGGGTAAGTCTTTTGTGCCGATGATTGTTGGTTTTGGTTGTACAGTACCCGCTGTGATGGCAGCAAGAACCTTAGAGAAAGAGCGTGAACGTTTATTAACCGTGATCATGTCTCCGTTTATGTCCTGTGGTGCTCGGTTACCTGTGTACGCTTTATTTGCCAGTGCGTTTTTTCCAGACCAAGGTCAGAATATCGTTTTTTTACTGTATTTAATCGGTATTTTAGTGGCGGTATTGACGGGCTACGTATTAAGCCGAACGATTTTACCTGGTAAAAGCGAAAATATGTTTTTAGAAATTCCAGATTATGAGTTACCGACGATTAAAAATACCTTAATTAAAACCTGGCAAAAACTTAAAGGGTTTATATTTGGTGCTGGGCAAACCATTGTCTTAGTGGTGACATTACTTAACGTAGTGAACTCTGTGGGTATTGACGGTAGCTTTGGTCATCAGGATAGTGAAAGCTCATTGCTTAGCCAAGGGGCGCAGATTATCACACCGATTTTATCGCCACTGGGTATTAATGACGATAACTGGCCTGCAACGGTAGGTATCGTTACGGGGATATTTGCTAAAGAGGCAGTGGTAGGCACGCTCAATAATCTCTATTCAAGTCAGACTGCAGGGTCTGAAGCTGAATTAAGTTTATTAGAAAAGCTTAATCAAGCATTGGCCACTATTCCTGAAAACCTTATGGGCATTGATGTTAGCGATCCATTAGGTATAAATGTCGGGGAATTAGGAGATTTAGCTACTGCAGCAGATGAGCAAGGTGTTGACCTGACTATTTATGGCAACATTCAGCAAGCCTTTGTGAGCCAAGAAGCGGCCTTTGCTTACCTGCTGTTCATTCTACTTTATGCACCTTGTGCTGCCGCTATGGGAGCGATCGTCAGAGAAGTTGGGATGAACTGGGCACGATTTATCGCCGTTTGGTCTACCGCTATCGCTTACATTGTGTCGGTTGCTTATTACCAAATGGCAACTTTTGCATTGCACCCAATGGCGAGCTTAGCTTACCTATTAGGTTCAGCTTTGATTATTTTAATCGTGCTATATAAATTAAAACTAAAAGGCAATTTGTTGGCTGATGTCTCTATTACTTCTAAACAATCTTTGGTGTAAAGGAGTAAAACATGATTTTAAAACGTTTATCTGACTATATTGAAACGCAACAACGTGTCGAAGAAGGCACAATATTAAAGCATTTCAGATTACAAAAAAATGGACTCGCACCGATGATTGAAATACTGATCCGAGCAGGACATATACAAAAAACAGTCAATCAACGCGGTGATAAACTACCACCACAGGTTTTCTATAGTTGGCATAAACAACAAGTTATCCCTATGACAACGTTATTATAGCCACACAATATAAGCCGCTTAATAACAGAAATAGGGTGTTTAAGCTTGTTTCGCTGATCATAACTTTTAAATTTATTATTTTGGTAATAAACCTTACACAACAAATACCTGATGCAGTAACTTGCTCAGGTATTTTTTTAGTTAAAATTTGTGACTAGCATCAGTTATTCAAAATATGTACAATCCACCTCCGAATTTATACCAGAATTAGTCTAGTTGAGGCATTCCATGAGTCAGAAAAAAGTAAACCTGTTAGATTTGAACCGTCAAGGTTTACGTGATTTTTTCACCGAAATGGGTGAAAAACCGTTTCGTACCGAACAAGTAATGAAATGGATTTACCATTTTGGTTGTGAAGATTTTGATCAAATGACCAATATTAATAAAGCATTGCGTGAAAAATTAAAGCAACGTGCAGAGATAATTGCGCCTGAAGTTAAAGTTGAACAACGCAGTGAAGATGGCACTATTAAGTGGGCAATGACAGTAGGTAACCAAGAGGTTGAAACTGTTTACATTCCTGAAAAAGATCGTGCTACGTTATGTGTTTCATCACAGGTAGGTTGTGCTCTAGCCTGTGATTTCTGCTCTACAGCTCAGCAAGGATTCAACCGTAACTTGACCGTGTCTGAAATTATCGGCCAAGTATGGCGAGCAGCTAAAATTATCGGTGTGATGGGTGAAAGTGGAACTCGACCTATTACCAACGTGGTAATGATGGGAATGGGTGAACCGTTATTAAATTTAAACAACGTTATTCCTGCAATGGAATTAATGTTAGATGATTTAGGTTATGCGTTATCGAAACGTCGCGTAACATTATCTACATCGGGTGTAGTGCCTGCGTTAGATATTTTAGGCGACCGTATTGATGTAGCATTAGCGATTTCATTACATGCGCCAAATGATGCGCTGCGTTCTAAAATGATGCCTATTAACGACAAATATGATATTGCCGACTTCTTAGCGGGTGTAAAACGTTATATTAGTAAGTCGAATGCAAACCGGGGTAAAGTGACCGTGGAATATTTATTATTAGATCACGTTAATGACTCTACGGATCAAGCTCACGAGTTAGCGCATTTATTAAAAGATACGCCGTGTAAAATTAATTTGATCCCATTTAATCCATTCCCTGGTAATGACTATACTAAACCAAGTAATAGTCGTGTTGACCGATTCAATAAAGTGTTGATGGAGTATGGTTATACGGTGATCGTGCGTAAAACACGCGGTGATGATATCGACGCTGCTTGTGGGCAATTAGTGGGTGATGTTATTGACCGTACTAAGCGCACCATGAACAAACGCCAACATGGCGAAAACATCAATATTCAACAGAGTTAATAACAGAAAGCCTAAATTCTGTTCTTGAACAAGACGATCCAGTTCAAGAACAGTTAAAAAAAGCATGCATCAAACAACAAGTTACTTCACAATAGAGATGCTTGAAAGACATTTCCTGCACGACTTTTCGTTCTTGAGGAATTTATGCGTTTTATATTGATTAGCTTAGTCTCTTTATTTTTTATTTCAGCTTGTGTCTCAAGCGAAACAACTAAAACCATTAATAGCCCCAACGGTCAAAAAATGGCTTTTAATCCTGAACGCGCTGCGGATACACGTTTAAAATTAGCTTTGTTATATCTAGAAAACAAGCAGATGCAGCAAGCCAAAGAAAATCTTGATACCGCCTTAAAATACCAACCTAATAGTGCCAAAGTCTTTCGTATCTACGCTTATTATTATCAAAAAGTAAACGAAAACGATAAAGCAGAGCAATTTTATAAAAAATCCTTAGCCTTAGATGATGATAATGGCGATACTTATCATAACTATGGTACTTTCTTATGCGCACAAGGTAAGTATGAAAAAGCAGAAGAGGCTTTCTTAAAAGCAATTTCATTACCACATTACACGCGCGTTGCCCGTACTTACTCCAATGCGGCCGTATGTGCAGAAGAGGCAAAAGATAATAAGAAAGCCATTTTCTATTATGGTTATGCTTTATCACATAGCCCTAATAGTATTGGTATTAATTTATCTTTAGCTAAGTTAAATATTACTGAAAAAAATTATAAAGCGGCTGCAATCAACTTATTTACCTTTCAACGTAGCTCACCTGCAACGGCAGAAAGCTTATGGCAATGGGTTCGTTTGAGTTATGCTTCCGGCAAAAAAGCAAGTTTAGCAAGATATTCGGCACAACTTTTAGATAAATTTCCTACCTCTCAACAAGCTTTGAGCTATTTAAATAATGAGCACTATGACTGATCAAACTCTACAGATGGAAACGACAATGACACTCGATAAAGTTCTTAAAGAAAGTCGATTAGCGGCTAATTTATCTATTGATGAGCTTGCTCTTAAACTCAATTTGAAAGAAACCGTTATTTTAGATATTGAAAATAATTTAGAGCAAGTGATTGCTGAAAATCGATACCCGATCATTTATTTACGAGGTTATATTGCCAATTACAGTAAAATGGTGGGGGTGACTGATCTAAAATCTTATCCTGAATACCAACAATTAATACACCCTGAAAAACGTGTAACAACCTTAAAAAGTCCGCATATTCTCAGGGCAAAAAAAAGCTCAGCAAAAAAAGTGCTCTGGACAATCTTCCTACTGATGTTACTCACCGCCACAGGATTGGCTGTGTTTTGGAATTATTCTGCTTTGTTTTCTATGGTAAAACCAGGTGTTATAACTGAAAATAGAGAGATGCGCTTGCCTGAACAATCTGATGAAAATGAGCCTTTGTTTAATGACCAAGATACTTTGCCGGCTGAGTCGATAGCGCAACCTGTGACAGCTGATGAACAAAGTGTTGAAACAGAAAGCGCACAGTAATGATCAGCAAGATAGAGCAATAGCGACTACCAATCTAACTAATAAATAATATTAGACGCACTAATATGTGAATGAAAAGTCGTTAGTTAATACTTGCAGGAGCGGCTCTATTTCAACTAAAATTAGCGCAATCTATATTGCGGCGAAGTTTCTATTAAATGATGTTAAATTTGTGCGAGTAAGCAACTAATTGTCACTTCGTACAGTCATAATTCAGTCATAATAATTCGACAATAAAAGCGATATACTAACGTATCACCTTGAACCTTTAACTTTAAAGAGTAATTACAATGAGTCATACCTCTTCGATAATACGCCGCGTATCTAAACAGATCATGGTGGGCAATGTCCCTGTGGGTGGTGGTGCACCAATTACCGTGCAATCAATGACTAACACGTTAACAACAGATGTGGATGCAACCGTTGCACAAATCAGACGCTTAGAAGCGGTTGGTGCCGATATGGTGCGAGTTTCTATTCCTACTATGAATGCGGCTGAAGCGTTTCGTGAAATTAAAAAGCAGTGCAACATTCCTTTGATAGCCGATATTCACTTTGATTATCGTATTGCGTTGAAAGTGGCTGAGTACGGTGTAGATTGCCTACGCATTAATCCTGGCAATATTGGTAATGAGCAACGAATCCGCAGTGTTGTGGATTGTGCACGTGATAAAAATATCCCTATTCGAATTGGCGTTAACGGTGGTTCTTTAGAGGTGGATATTCAAGAGAAATATGGTGAACCGACTGCGCAGGCATTAGTGGACTCTGCGTTACGTCATGTGGACATTCTAGATCGCCTTAACTTTGATCAATTTAAAGTCAGCGTAAAAGCATCTGATGCACTATTAGCCGTTGAATCATATCAACTATTAGCAAAGCAAATTATTCAACCTCTACACCTTGGTATCACTGAAGCCGGCGGTTTACGTAGCGGTAGCGTTAAATCAGCGGTAGGTCTTGGTATGTTATTGTCGCAAGGCATTGGTGATACATTGCGAGTGTCATTAGCTGCTGATCCGGTAGAAGAGATCAAAGTAGGTTTCGATATTTTAAAATCCTTACGCATTCGTAGCCGTGGCATTAATTTTATTGCTTGCCCAACCTGTTCTCGTCAAGAGTTTGATGTGATTGCAACGGTTAATGCCTTAGAAGAACGTTTAGAAGACGTAGTCATGCCGATGGATGTATCGATCATTGGTTGTGTTGTAAATGGACCTGGTGAAGCATTAATATCTGATATTGGTATTACTGGCGGCAAAAACAAAAGTGGTTTTTATGAAGATGGAACACGCCAGCGTGATCGCTTTGATAATGACAACGTGATTGACCAGCTTGAAGCAAAAATTCGTGCTCGTATCAGCCGTACTGACCAAAGTAACATTATCGTTAAAGGTTAAAAATAACCGGAGCTTAATAAATTAAGTCTGTGTTAATCAACACTTTTAGTGAAAACTTCGTAATAAGCCCAACTGTTTTTAATATTTGGGCTTTTTATTTACCTTAAACGCGGCAAACCTCTGCAGTATTGTTCCATCTAGACACAAACTTCCTTATAATGACTGATAATTTTATTAACAATACATACTGTATGTATTTTTATTCATCGACAGAATTCGGAAATCATTGTGGCAAAGAAGATACAAGCTATTCGTGGTATGAACGATACCCTTCCTGAACAAACCCCTGTTTGGCAGAAATTAGAGTCATTAATTAGACAAACCGTCAGTAGTTACGGCTATTCTGAAATTCGTATGCCGATTGTAGAAAGTACCCATCTATTTAAACGTTCGATTGGTGAAGTGACCGATATCGTTGAAAAGGAGATGTACACCTTTGAAGACCGTAATGGCGACAGCTTAACCTTACGACCAGAAGGGACTGCCTCTTGTGTGCGTGCCGGTAATGAGCATGGTTTACTTTATAACCAAGAGCGTAGAATGTGGTACATCGGACCGATGTTCCGCCATGAACGCCCACAGAAAGGTCGCTACCGTCAGTTTCACCAAGTTGGAATAGAAACCTTTGGTATTGCAAGTGCAGATATCGATGCAGAAGTTATTTTATTATCTGCACGTTTATGGAAAGCACTTGGCATTGAGCAACATGTTGAACTGCAATTAAATTCTTTAGGTAGCAATGAAGAACGTAATGTTTATAAAGCGAAATTAGTTGAGTTCTTGCAGTTACACGAAGATAAACTCGACGAAGACAGTAAACGTCGTATGTTAACCAATCCATTACGTGTGTTAGATAGCAAAAATGAAGCGGTTCAAGCAGTCTTAGAAGATGCTCCGAAACTATCTGATTATTTTGGTGACGAAACAGCAGCACATTTTGCCAAAGTACAAGCATACTTAGATGCAGCGGGCGTTAAATACGTGATCAATGAACGTATAGTACGTGGTTTAGATTATTACAACCGTACTGTATTTGAATGGGTAACAACTAGCCTAGGCTCTCAAGGTACAATTTGTGCTGGTGGTCGTTATGATGGTTTAGTTGAACAACTTGGTGGTAAAGCAACACCTGCAGTGGGCTTTGCAATGGGGCTCGAACGCATTATTTTAATGCTAGAAACCCTAGAACTAAATGAAGATGTTAAAGGTGATGTTGATATCTATAGTATTCTTGTTGGTGAAGGTACTGATATTGCTGGCTTTAAAGCTGCTGAAATCGTACGTGACCAATTACCACAATTAAAAATGATGCATCACTGTGGCGCAGGTAACTTTAAAAAGCAGATGAAGCGTGCCGATAAAAGCGGTGCAAAAGTTGCGTTGATTATTGGTGAAAGTGAATTAGAGAGTGGTTGCGTCACAATTAAAGACTTGCAAGGAAACTCAGAGCAACAAACCGTTGCAATTGACAGCTTAGTTAAGGTATTACCTACCTACTTTGCATAGTGTATTGATAAAAACAGAATAAGTAAGGAACACACGTGGTTGATATTATTGAAGGTTACGAAACAGAAGAACAACAAGTTGATGCCATTAAAAAGTGGTGGAGCGAAAATGGAACCATGTTGGTTGTGGGTGCTGTTGTTGGTTTAGCGGGTCTTTGGGGATGGCGTTATTACGGTGAAACCGTGACGACAAATCAAGAAAAAGCATCGACTGAGTTTCAGCAAGTATTAAGCAAGTTTGAAGCCGAAGGTGAAGATCAAAGCAGTACTGAAATGCGTACATTCATTGCCGAAAACAAAGACAATAACTACGCGACATTAGGTGCATTATTATTAGTTAAAGAAGCCGTTCAAGCTAAAGATTTTGCATTAGCAAAAACACAGTTGACTAATTTGTTAACCAGCAATAGCTATGAACCGTTAACACCGGTTATTCAATTACGTCTTGCACGAGTAAATAGTGAGTTAGGTGATTATCAAGCGGCATTAACAACGTTAGACAAAATCACAGCAAAAGGCTTTATTGTTAAAGCTAATCAAAGTAAAGGCTTAGTTTATTTAAAGCAAGGCGATCTTGAAGCTGCTCGTAGTGCATTTCAAACAGCAGTTGATGCAAGTGAAGGCCGTGTTGATCCTTTATTACAATTACAATTAGATGATTTAGCCGTTGCTAAAGCAGATGTTGCTCCAGCACCTAAGTTAGATGCTGCGCAATAAATTGAGATAATACAATGATTAAATGGGTTAAAAAGCTAACTGTCATCACCACAACAACACTCGTGTTAAGTGGCTGCTCTATTTTCAGCAGTGAAGATGATGTTGTTAAAATGGCTGAATTGCCAGAGTTTGAAGCGACTTATGAACCATCTATTGCTTGGACAAGCAGTATTAGTGATGGCGTAGATAAATACTACTCACAATTACAGCCTGCCGTGGACAGTAATGCCGTTTACATTGCTGCCCGTGATGGTGAAGTAAAAGCACTGACGGTTAAAAATGGTAAAAAACTATGGTCAATTGACCTAAGTGACCATGAGTCTAATGATTCTAATCGTTCTGCGCGTTTATCTGGTGGTGTTAGTTTAGGTGGCGATACACTTTATATCGGTACTGAAAATGCACAAGTATTTGCACTTGATGCCACTAACGGTGACATTAAATGGATGAGCAAAGTCTCTGGTGAAGTGGTCGCACAACCTATTTATGATAATAGCCTAGTAGTAGTGCATACTTCCCGTGGTGAATTAATTGCGCTTGATAGCTTAACCGGCAAGGAAATGTGGAACTTAACGAATGCTCAACCTAAACTTACCTTGCGTGGTAGCGCAACACCGAGTATCTCACAAGGTGGGATCATATATGGTCGTGCTGATGGTTATTTAGCTGCTGCATTATTAAAAAATGGCCAACCATTGTGGCAAGTTCCGGTTTCAAGGCCTTATGGCGCAACTGAGTTAGATCGTTTATCCGACGTTGATATGAAGCCTGTTATTGTTAATGGTACGGTTTATGCCTTGGGTTACAATGGTAACTTAGTCGCAATTGACCTGTTAAAAGGTGAGTTGTTGTGGTCTAAAAAATATTCAGGCTTTAAGAATTTAACGGTATCTGGTCGTGATATTTTCTTAACCGATTACCGTGGTTATGTGTTTGCTGTCAATCGTAATGACGGTGAGCAACGTTGGATGAATAAAGAATTAGCTTACCGCAATGTTACAGGGGTAACCGTCGCTAATGAATATATTGTAGTCGGTGATGCAGAAGGTTATTTACATTGGATTGACCGTGAAAGCGGACAATTTGTTGCACAACAAGATCTAGACTCTGATGGTTTGTATATCGAACCGATCGCAACGTCTACGCATCTTTATTTACAAACACGCAGTGGTGATTTAATTGCCATTGAAAAACCAATCTTAAATGTAGAATAATTTAATTGGTTTTTACGCTATACTGTAGCCCCTTGCTGTGCATGGGGCTTTTTTAGTTTTATAGGATATACAAAATTTATGTTACCAGTCATCGCTTTAGTAGGTCGCCCTAATGTAGGTAAATCTACTCTTTTCAATCGTTTAACTCGCACCCGAGATGCGATAGTTGCCGATTTCCCCGGTTTAACGCGTGACCGTAAATATGGTCAGGCTAAAATTGAAGAGCTTGAATTTATTGTTATTGATACCGGCGGTATTGAAGGCGATGAAAAGGGCATTGATGCCTTAATGGCTGAGCAATCATTGATTGCAATTGAAGAAGCCGATGCTGTTTTATTCCTCGTTGATGCTCGTGCTGGATTAACCGTAGCCGATCAAGCCATTGCTGCTCACTTGCGCAAGCAAAATAAAAACATCATGGTAGTTGCGAATAAAACCGATGGTATTGATGCAGACTCCGTTTGTGGTGAGTTTTATGCGTTAGCACTTGGTGAGGTTTACCACATTGCGGCAGCTCACGGTAAAGGTGTGCGTCAAATGATTGATGCGGCACTAGAAGAATTTCAAGAAGAAAATCCAGTTACAGACGAAGTAGACGAATATGAATTCGCACTCGATCATGATGACGAAGATGAAGATAAAATCGCGGAAGAGCAAGCTCGTTTAGCTGCTTTACCGATTAAACTTGCGCTAATTGGCCGTCCGAACGTAGGTAAATCAACACTGACTAACCGTATTTTAGGTGAAGAGCGTGTACTCGTATTCGATATGCCTGGTACTACGCGTGACAGCGTTTATATTCCGATGGAACGTGATGGACGTCAATATGTATTAATTGATACTGCCGGTGTTCGTAAGCGTAAAAAAGTAAATGAAACCGTTGAAAAATTCTCAGTTATTAAAACCTTAAAAGCGATCGAAGATTCAAACGTAGTGCTATTAATTATTGATGCACGCGATGGTATTTCAGATCAAGACTTAAGCCTACTAGGTTATACCCTAAACTCTGGTCGTTCATTAGTAATTGCAGTGAACAAATGGGATGGCATGACTGAGTATGATAAAGAGCGTGTTAAAACAGAATTAGATCGCCGTTTAGGCTTTATCGATTTTGCTAAAATTCACTTTATCTCAGCATTACATGGAACAGGTGTTGGTCATTTATTTGAATCAGTAGATGAAGCTTACACCTCTTCAACTAAACGTATTTCAACAGCAATGTTGACACGTATTATGGGTATGGCGACAGATGACCATGAGCCACCAATGGTTGGCGCTCGTCGTGTGAAATTACGTTACGCGCATGCGGGTGGTTACAATCCACCATTAATTGTTATTCATGGTAACCAAGTTAAAAAATTAGCTGATTCTTATAAACGTTATTTAATGAACTACTTCCGTCGTACATTAGAGATTATGGGGACGCCGATCCGTATCGAGTTTAGAGAAGGGACTAACCCATTTGAAGGACGTCGTAACAAATTAACGCCGCATCAAATGTATAAACGTCAACGTTTACTACGTAACTACGCTAACAGTAAAAATAAAAAGTAATATGCAGTTATCTTGTCCAGATTGTGAATCAGAGTTAGCAAATAGTGGCGAATTAAAACGCCACTGCCCAAGTTGCAATAGTGACTTTGTAGTTAACGTTTGTTGTCGTGAATGCGGGCAACCATTACAGCGTCTAAAAGCCTGTGGTGCGGTGAGTTTTTGGTGTGATCATTGTAATGAGCTGAAGAGTAAATCGACAGCCATTTACAACTTAGTAAAACAAGCATAGCGCTTGCTATATTTTAAAATAAGCTAAACTAAAAATAGCGATAAAAAAAGGGAGTCTCTACATTAATGTAGTCACTCCCTTTTTTATACTTTCAATTTTAAGAACTATATAAGGGCAGACGTTACTAATCTCAATCTTTAAGCCCAGTATCTAAGATTAGTAACCTGAGTCTTCAATCCTTGTTTATTTTTTATCTGGTATCGTTTCAAACACTCTGACTACTTGTTTAACGCCTTCAACATTACTGGTAATGTTGGTCGCAAAGTCAGACATCTCTTTGGTTACTTGACCAATCAAAAATACTTCTGCATTTTCGGTAACCACTTTAATTTTTAAAGGGTCTACTTTATCGTGTCCAGTAAGCTTACTTTTGACTTTAGTGGTCAGCCAAGTATCTTGTGTTTGTCTTACTAGGCCGATGGTTTGACCGATACGTAGTTGGTTATAAACCCCTTTAATACCATCAATATTAATCAAGATATCTTCTATTTTATTACTATTCGCTTGACTATCTGCTTGCCCAATTAATAAAATAAAACTGTTATTAGTGACGATATTAATACGCATATTTTTGTTATATACATCTGAATTAACGACTTTATCAATGGCTACCATGGATAAACGATCATCTTCAATTTGTTGAGAAAGAGTGCGTTCATCACTATTTACCGCGACAGCGGTACCAGCAGCAACAATCAAACCACTTGCACAACCTTGTAACAGTGCAAAACACAATAAAGCGGGTAAAAAACGGGTCATAAATTTCATAATTTTTCCTAGAGGCGGTGAATCTTGCAAGTATATTTTACAACGAGTTTCTGGCTTTTTATATAAGCCTAGACTGATGACCGGTAGTTAGTGCACATAAATAAGTGAAAATGCAGTATAAATAGTCACTTAACCACAAACTTCGCATCACCACAGAGGTATTGAGCTTTATTGGCGAACACTACTTGAATAAGCAGACATTCTTTGTCTGCTTCGATCAAAACATCTCATGGTGCACAAAACAAAAACGATCAGCAGGCTTAATACTGAGGGAATAATTGTTGATCGATTAAGTCACTTAAACAGTTAACTACGAGTAAATGAATCTCTTCAATGCGCGCACCTTTATCACTTGGTGCACGTATTTCAATATCATCTGCTCCTAATAAGCCTGCAATTTCGCCGCCATCAACTCCCGTCATGGCAACAATTTGTATATTTTTACTTAGTGCTGTTTCTACTGCTTTCACCATGTTACGGCTATTACCACCATGGCTGATAGTAATTAATACATCGCCCGGTTGTGCTAATGCAGATATTTGGCGTGCATAAATTTGGTCAAAATGGCTATCACTGGCAATAGCTGACACCAACGATGAATCGGAAGTGATTGCGATGGCAGGTAAAGCAGGGCGATCCGTTTCATAGCGATTAAGCAAGTGTGATGCAAAAATCTGCGCTAAACCTGCTGCGCCACCATTGCCACAAACCAGCAGTTTATGGCCATTGATTAAACAATCTTTAAGCAATAGTGCTGCTGCTTCTATCTGCTCTGGCAGCGCTTCTGCTGCAACGATCTTAGTTTGAATGCTCTCTGCAAAATGAGCTTGAATTTTTTCATTAATCATGTGACATGTTACTCTTGAAATGCATCTTGTATCCACTGCGGTGTTGATGTTTTTTCACTGATCGCGACCACATCAAAACGGCAATAGGGTTCACTATTAAGTTGCGATAAATAATGCTTTGCTGTTTTAATTAACTTCTGTTGTTTTTGATAGGTTACGGATGCCGTTGCGCCACCATAATCTTGATTTTTTCTATACCGTACTTCAATAAAAACTAATGTATCTTGGTCTGACATAATCAAATCTATTTCACCGAATCGGCAATAGAAATTCTGACATACGAGCAATAAGCCTTGCTTCTGTAAAAAAGCCAAGGCTTGTTGTTCGTATTTTACGCCACTGCTATTACTGTTCTGAAACAGACGAGGTAACTTCAACGAGTTCGCCTTGTTGATATTTTGCCCAGTGTAACTTACTACGTAAGGTATTGCGCTGATCTAATGTTAACTCGCCCACCAAACCTTGATATTTATATCCTTCAATAACTTGCATTTGTTTTAACTGCTCAATCAAGTTGTAGCTGTCATACCCAAGTGCAAATAAACGTAATGTTCTAAAGCTTTGGTGTGGCCAGATTGCTTGAATATTTTTATTCATTTGACTGTCGTCATCCATTAAAAAGGCAATATCTGAAAAAGTCAGTTCAGAAAGCTCTTTATTTTGAATATTGGCCAAATCAGAAGCATGGCTACGTGAACTTGCATAAAGAGGAATACTCTCTGCAAAAGGGCTCACTGTCACTGCAATAAAAGGTTTCAATAAAATTAATTCACTACGGCTACTAATAATATAGATAGCATCCACATCACGACGGCTTCTAAGCTCCGAGTCAATACCATAGCCAATGACCGATCTCATCTGGTTAATACGTTGTTGGCTTTTATCTGTTTGTAATGCAGCTGATATTAACTTTGGATACTCTGATTTAGCTGCAAAATAATGCGTTTCAGCAGGGTAACCCTCTACACCATTATCAGATTCTGCTTGTTGCTCTTCATTTAACGCTTTCCAACGCGCTTCAAATGCAGCGGCAACACGCTCACCAAATTTAGATTTTGGCGCTAACAATAAAGGCTTTTTATGATTATGTTCAAAAATAGTTTCTGCCGCTTGCTCTGCTTCATTTTCCGGAGAAAGTGGAAATGCGTAATGAATTGATGAGCTTGCCGCCGCTGAGTCATCATCTTCTTGGAAGCGATTTAAAGCTAATACGGGAATATCTGTAATTAAAGGTAATAACTGATCAATATTAGATTTTACTAAAGGGCCGATTACAAAATCAATACCTTGAGCATGTAATTGGTCCGCAATCGATTGTGCAGTTTGTTTTGTTGTGTCAATAAACAGCAAATCGGCCGGAGGCGCTTTTAACTCACTCGGAATAATGATTTCAGGTGTATAAGCCATTGACGGATCAGACTCTTTAAACTGTGCCTGTTCGCTATCTAACTGCTTTTCCAATGCTAATTTATTATAAAAAGCATGGCTGATGCCATATTGTATTGCTTCTGCTGGTTTCTTAAATCGACCTGATAACGGTAATAGCACCGCAATTTTATGTGCTTCGTAAGGAATTGCCTCTTCAATATTAGTTAATTGCGTTGGCATATAATCAATAACAGGGTGAGTTGAATAAGCTAACTTCCAAGCATCCACCGCTTGCAGTAATTGGTTATTACGTAATTGATAGCGTTGATAAACGCTAGCTAATGCATACCAACCATGTACAAACATCTCTTTTTGCTGTGTAACAAGTGCTGTTTGTGCATTTGCATTATCACCAGTCGCATCGCTGATTGGTGCCTCATTTGAGAATATTTCTGCGCTTGAGGTAACTTTTTTAAATTTGTTTAAAATGCTTGGGTCTAATAGCGATAACTCATTTAATAACAAATCATTGTAAGTTTGTTTCTCTTGACCTGTAGTTAATAGAGGTGTTAATTCCAGCAATGTATCGGACGCTGCTTGATGTTCTTTATTACTAACTTGCAAATCAACTTTTATCTTTAAGTAATGGAAATTTGCAGGTGCACTTAATACATTCTGATCAATCTTTTTAAGTGTCGTATAGGTGTTATCAAATTGATTAAGCGCGTAGTCATTTTCAGCAATCAATAACAATAAATGATTGTTTTGTTGTGTCGTCAGCGTTTTCTTTTGTAAATGTTCAATCACAGAATCTGCTAAAACAAATTTATTTTCCTGTGTTAATGCTTGTACAGCCGCTAATTGCCATGTCGTATTGTTAGCTTCATCGAGCTTATCGGCTTGTTTTAATAAATATTGTGCTGATTCATTAAACTCAGTAAACAATGTTGGTGCAGTACTTTTATCTGGCTCAATGACAGAACAAGCAGACACAAACAACATGCTCAAAACCATGAGAGGAAAGTATAAAGCGCGTTTAGATAAGATTGCAGTGTTCAAATTTTTTGTCCTTTTTAATCAAACCAATCTCAGATCAGTTTTCAGATAGGTATCAAGATGCCTATAGTGTAATATTGCCGACTTAGTTAAACAATCCTTAACACTTTAATAGAGTCGAATATGTCTGAAAATAATCAATTAAATAACGAAGTAAGCGCAAAACTGTATATTGTTGCCACTCCTTTGGGCAATATTGGAGATATTACTTACCGCGCCATTGAAATATTAAAAAACGTTGATTTAATTGCAGCAGAAGATACTCGCCACAGCGGTAAACTATTAAGTTACTACCAAATAAGTAAGCCTACTTTTCCATTACATGATCATAATGAACGTCAACGTGGCAGTGTATTGATTGAAAAGATTAAAGCAGGGCAGTCTGTTGCTTTGATCTCAGATGCAGGTACTCCGTTAATTAGTGATCCTGGTTACCATTTGGTTAATGAATGTCGTGAAGCGGGTGTTGATGTTGTGCCTGTCCCCGGTGCATGCGCTGCTATTACTGCGCTTTCAGCAGCTGGTTTACCCTCGGATAGATTTTCATTTGAAGGTTTTTTACCGGTTAAAGAAAAAGCAAAAACAGAGAAACTGACCGCATTAGCAGAAGAAACACAAACCATGATCTTTTATGAATCACCACGTCGTATTCAAGATACAGTGAAACATATCATTAATATCATGGGTGCGGATCGTAAATTAGTGATTGCACGTGAATTAACTAAAATGTTTGAGTCGTATTACGTGTTACCAGCTGGTGAAATGTTGGATTGGTTAGGACAAGATACCAACCATTGCCGTGGTGAATTTGTATTGATGGTAGCAGGTGCGAGCAAAGATAAAGATGCACTCTCGGTAGAGGCGATCAAAACACTGACTTTATTGAAAAAAGAGCTACCACTTAAAAAAGCAGCGGCCATAACCGCTGAAATTCATCATCTTAAGAAAAATGACCTTTACAAATGGGGTCTAGAAAATTTATAGGCAGAATAAAGCCCGTACCAGTTTTTCTACATCACCTTTCAAACTATAAATCTGCCTTTAGTAAGTAAAGGCAGGTTTATAGTTCTTCGTTTAGTTCGTGTATTACTTTAAATATTTGATAGCCCTTAATCTATACCCGTTACCATTCAAGATGCAAAGTTCAGCAAGTTGTGAGGTGAGTAGCTTCTAGGCAGAAAGTTGAAGATCTAACTAGTTCAATCAATACTTTCTAACAACGAAGATACTTGCCTCACAACTTGCCCTGTGGGTCGTTAGCTCGAAAAGCAATTCAGCGTTGCAACATTCGATAAGGACTAGCCATTGTCATCATGTTACGCCTTGCCTTGCTGTCCAAGCTAACGACTGAATAAAGCATCTCGATTGATAATGGGTATATAACTGCTTTTAATCTATAAATACCTTTAGTCTATAAAATGATTTAATTTGTTAATGCAAGTCGTTTGAAAAATGAAATAACTTACATGTTTGCTTATTATTTGAACCTAAGAATTATTACAACAATTATAATTGCTTTAACTACTTGTAGTGTGATCGCTTTACCGTATAATACGCCGCGGAGTTGGCCAGATCGTCGCCGCTTTGATTGCTTTAGATGTATTTCTAGAGTATTGAAAAGGGGAGGAAAGTCCGGGCTTCAAAGGGCAGGGTGCCAGGTAACGCCTGGGTAGCGCGAGCTAACGACAAGTGCAGCAGAGAGGAGACCGCCTGCTAATTTATTAGTAGGTAAGGGTGAAAGGGTGCGGTAAGAGCGCACCGGCTAGTGGGTAATCATTAGTGCAAGGTAAACTCCACCCGAAGCAAAACCAAATAGGCTTCCTGAGGCATGGCCCATGCTGGAAGCGGGTAGGTTGCTTGAGCCTGTGAGTGATTGCAGGCCTAGACGAATGACGATTCAACGACAGAACCCGGCTTATCGGCCAACTCCAACCATTCTAGACCCTGTTTACTTGATGTGAACAGGGTCTTTTTCGTTTATAGAGTTTTAGTTTTATATTTAAATTACTTGATGATTGCAGGGCATTTACAGACGTACGCGAATGACTATACACGATAGAGTCCAGTCTATCGGCCAACTCCAACCATTCTAGACCCTGTTTACTTTATGTGAACAGGGTCTTTTTCGTTTATAGGGTTTTAGTTTTATATTTAAATTACTTGATGATTGCAGGGCATTTACAGACGTACGCGAAAGACTATACACGATAGAGTCCAGTCTATTGGCCAACTCCAACCATTCTAAACCCTAGTTTATGCAAATAAACTAGGGTTTTTTCGTTATTGGAGTTTAATCTTTCATGAAGTCGCTTGATAATTGCCAGAGCACTTACAGATTTATGTAAATGACGACCTAACGATAGGACGTGTTTACAGATCAAGTCCAACCATTTTAAGAACTGACGTGGTTTAATTTATTCTGCTAACCCAGTGAATACATCATTGATTTAACTGGAGGTTGAAATGAAAATACCTAAAATCTCTTCAATACATACAGTGTGTTATACTTCTTTTTTGTTAAACAGTGGGTTTTTATTGAGTCACTGTTCTTTTATGGAATGGAGAGCACTAATGGAACATCGTTTAAGCATAATTTCTGTGTGTTTTTTGTTAGTTTCTACTCTGTGGCTTTCTGGTTGTGCCAATGTACAGTTGCAACAGAAAAAAGTAGCTGAATCAATGGCGAGTGTTCAGGTTGATTTAAAGCAACACAAGCAAAGCGATTTTAAACAGGTGGAAGCGCGTTTTTATACTTACAAATCTAAAGAGCTCGTGTTTAGAGTCTTATCAAATATTAAGCAAACATCACAATGGTTGCAGCGGTTGGATAGCGTAGAAGTATTGACAGTCTATAATAACCAGAAATATTTATTGCGAACCATCATAAACAGCCCTTGGCCGTTTAAAAATCGAGAGCTCATTACCTGTGTTAACACTTCCTTTGAGGAAACGATCATCACTATTAATATTGTTTCTTGTAGTGAACAAGTAGCAACTAATGATCTTTATGTTCGTGTTTCACAAGTTGAATCGAGTTGGGTAATCAAAAAGCGTAGTGACTCATTAGTTGAAGTCAATTATAAAACGTGGATTGATCCTGCTGGCAACGTGCCTGCATTTATCTTCAATAATGAACTGGTGGATAGCACTGAACGGGATCTGAAAAAGCTAAACGCTATTATCGATGACGCTTCATTAGAACAGTTTTCCTATTAGGTTTATTCATTCTCACTACTCATTATTAACGCTTGGATGTGCTCATTGCGGCATTATTAATACTAGTTTTCTCCTCTCATCGACTTTATTTCCTATGACATTGTCATCAACAAACAAATCAAAGCCGTTGTACACAGTGATAAAGGAAAACGCAACAAAGTTTATGATGACAGCTGAGAGTAATAGATCAAAAAGTAGGATCGCGGTCAATCACTTTTCACTACCGTATCACTCCGTGATTAAATTTCACCTTTTAAAGGTGAAATTTAATCGTTATTCAAATGCGGAATGACAGTGCTAATGCTATTTATATGCAATTTATTAGTTTTTAGATAGTGCAATAGCCTGCTTCAGGATCACATCACCTTTCATCATTCCGTAATCGATCATTTCGATTTTTCCACAACCCAATCCTTTTTTAACACAGATACTGTTAAAGTGATCGAACTGATACGAAATCTGGGGGGCAATCATACACACATCATATTTATCAACAACATCGTTAAACTCTGATTGTGAATATGCCTTAATTTCAGCATCAATACCTTCTGCTATTGCTGCTTCTTTCATTTTATTAACTACCATTGAGGTAGACATGCCAGCTGAACAAACGAGAAAAATTTTTATAGCCATTTTATGCCTCTTTAATTATCGTTACAGATTGCCTGCTTATAAGTTGTGTTTATTATCAGTGTTTTATTATCAGTGTTCTGTTATAAATTTTTCTAACAACACTTTTGTAGAATCTAAACCGGTTAATGTGTATTTTCTTTAGATGTACGACCATTTTATTTTAAAAATTGTATTTTTTCTTAGCCTAAAATAGTTGTTTAGATTTAATAACAGCATACCAATAAAACCATATGGTTTTTATTTTCTTTAACGAAAACAAAGCTTTTATCACAAAACAATATACTTAAAATTTTAATATGAAAGCACTATGTTTATTAACCATATAGTTTTATATAATCAACAGACTGTTATTGGAGAACCGTATATGAAATTTGGTTTAATATGCTCCATAAACTATAAAAAAAGTCTGTTTACAAAATAGAAATAGCACTGATGAAAGGGAATACATGGTTAAATATTTAAAAATATACGAGACAATTAAACAGCGTATTCTAGAAATGGAATATCGATTAAATGAAAAACTCCCCGATGGTGCTTCTTTAGGTAAAGAATTTGATTGCAGTGAACTTACTATTAAAAAAGCCCTAGATATTTTGGTTGCTGACGGTTTAGTGGTAAGAAAACGCGGCTCTGGTTCATTCGTGAAACGTCCACTGAATACAACTACATCGCATTTACATGGAACTAAAGCAAACGCAATCAAACATGGTAAAGAAGTTACCTCTAACAACTTAAAATTTGAAATTGTTCCCGCAGATGAACGTATTGCTGAACGTTTAAATTGTAATAGGGGAGATCTAATTTATCACATCATTCGAGTGCGGATTATTGATAGCTTACCGACTGTTATTGAAGATACTTATATGCCAGTGAATATTTTGAATGGATTAACGATTGAGCATACCCAAGACTCGATTTATAGTTTTATTACCAATCAGCTGAAGCTAAAAATACATAGCTCGACGATGGAAATCAGTATTGTAAAAGCGAATGAAATTGAATCTGAAAACTTAAATGTACCGTTAAATGATAAATTAGTCGCTGTAGAACAAATAGTTTATCTTGATAATGGGGATATTTTTGAATATTCAATCTCAAAACATACTACTGATACATACCATTTCTCCACTAATTTCGTCAGATTATAAGTTTGCAATCTACGTAAAAAATATTAATTTGAACGAATCAGATTACCATTAAATACTATGATCTTTCGAAGTCGAATTACACCTAACTAATTCATAGGGTCTGGATATTAGGTGTTAAGTATTATGTGCTTATTCTAGATATTAGAATAAGCAGCACAAAACTTAACTATCTGAATAAGCAATCAAGTTACTTTATACTCGTTATCGTTCAAGCTAACGACCCAGAGGGCAAAAGATGAAGCAAACATCTTCGTTATTAGAAAGTGTCGATTTAATCCGCTAGATCTTCCTCTTTCTGCCTTGAATCTGTTCACTTCACCGCTTACTGAATTTTACACCTTGAATGGTAACGGGTATATATTGATAAGGATAACTTGATTGCCACGCTTAATATCAAGGTGTGTAGAGCTTTATCCTTGTTGATGTAAAAATGCAGCTCCGCGTACGCCTGACGAATCGCCATAAACATTTTTGAGCACTTGAGTAACTGTATTCTTAGTGAATGTATATTTATTTAATTTAGCATTTACTAACGGATATATTTCATCAATATTAGACATGCCGCCGCCTAAAACAATCACTTCTGGGTCAACAAAATTTACAATATTGGCGCAAACACGTGCGAGCTGGTCACAATATAAATCCAAATGTTTCCTCGCTTCAGTATGGCCTTGAGCATACAACTCCATTATTTGTTTTGAATTTGCGTGAAAATACTTTTCCGAGAAAGTACGTGAAAAACCAGTACCAGAAACAAACGATTCTGTGCAGTTTTTAGAACCGCAATAACAATCAATTTGTTCACCATCAATCTTTGATGAATAACTAGGCAAAGGATTATGCCCAATTTCTCCGCCCAGTTTATTCAAGCCTGTGACTAATTTATTGTGTACAATCACTCCAGAACCACAACCCGTGCCGATAATAATGGCAACACATGAATTCATTGCCTGTTTTGCCGCTCCATCTTTAAACTCAGAAAGCGCCAAACAATCAGCATCATTGGCGATAGCAATCGGTACATTTATTTTTTGTTTTATATCTCCAATAAAATCTTTACCGTTTAGAATGATCACATTAGCGCCTTGCATCAATCCATTTTTATCTATGGAGCCACAACAGCCAAGACCAATAGAATCAATATCACCATACTTTGCAACTTCATTAATAACTGACATGATAGATGATAAAAAACCTTCATAAGTCTCAGTATCAGTATCATATCTATAAGTTATTAAAGTGTCGTATGTTACTGAATCTAAACCTACTCCTTCAATTTTTGTCCCACCAATATCTAAGCCAACTATCATATTATCTACCTAAATTAGTTACCTACGTTATCTACCTAAGTTCTGCACCTAAGTTAACGGGATGAAAAATAGGGGGCTTTTATCTCTATTCGATTAAAACCCACTTCAAAATATAACTTATTAACTTTATTCGAAACCATTGTATTTTGATACTTGGGCAATCCACTCACCCGATTTTTTAATCGTTCGCTTTTGTGTTTTTAGATCTAATGCAATCCAACCATAACGGTTTTTATATGAATTAGCCCATGACCAACAATCGATAAATGTCCACAAATGGTAACCACGACAATTAGCCCCTTCTTCGATAGCTTTATGTAACCAAGTTAAATGATCTTTTACAAACTCAATTCTGTAGTCATCTTGAATTTGGCCATCGATATTGAATTTTTCTTCCCCCTCAACACCCATTCCATTTTCTGCGATAAACCATTCAATATTGTCATATTCATTCTGAATAATTTTAGCAATATCATAAATCCCCTTCTCATAAATCTCCCAACCTCGATGTGGATTCATTTTTCTATTAGGCATCACGTAATCATCAAAGAATAACTCTGGCATAAAGATCGCATCAGCGTGACGAGCATACTTAGGGGCTTGAGCTCGACGCGGGGCATAGAAATTAACACCTAATAGATCGACAATCCCCTGTTTTAATATTGTTGAATCACCTTCCACAGTCTCGGGTAATTGTTTGTGTTCAGTCAGTAATTCAACCAAGCCTGTTGGGTATTGACCTTTAGTTACAGGGTCTAGAAATGAGCGATTAAAAAACCAATCTGCAATTTCAGAAGCTTTCAAGTCAGCAGGATTTTGAGAGCGTGGATAAGAGGGGGTTAAATTCAAAATAATACCAATCTTGCCATCAAATTTTAATTCACGGTAAGCAATCACTGCCTTAGAATGTGCGATTAGGGTGTTATGAGCAACGGTTGCTGCTCGTTTAAAGTCCACTATATTTGGGTAATGAAAGTCATACAGGTAACCGCCTTCAACGGGTACGATAGGTTCATTGAATGTAAACCAATGTTTAACTCTATCGCCAAATAGTTCAAAACAGGTTTTAGCATATACAGCATAGGCTTCTACAACCTCACGAGATTCCCACCCTCCTTTATCTTGCATACACATCGGCATATCAAAATGAAAAAGATTGATAAATGGTTCAATTTCATGCGCAATTAACTCATTAATGACATTATTATAGAAATCAATCGCTTTCGGATTGACTTCACCAGTACCATTTGGAATTAATCGAGACCAACTAATTGAGGTACGAAAAGAGTTATGTCCTAGCTGCTTCATCAATGCAATATCATCTTTCCAATTGTCATAGAATGTTGAAGCATCTGCACAGCCTACGTTATTGTGGAAACGATTTGGTTCTGTTTTAAACCAATGATCCCAAATGCTGGGCGATTTTCCATCCTGTAATGATGCACCTTCTGATTGTGGTGCTGAAGTAGCGGATCCCCACCAAAAATTCTCAGGAAATAATTTCATTTTTTGCCTCTCTGATATTAATTAATTTTCAATTTTTTAATAATCAATTTTTAATAATCAATATTAAACTGCTTAGCTTACGACCATTAATTTCTTCAATTCAGCCATCTCTTGACGGAGTAAAATAATCTCCTCTGCAACTTCTTTAGCTAACACCCCTGTCATAATATGGTCTTGGATGTGAGTCAAAATTAAGGTCATAGGCACCTTTCCTTCTCCTTCGTCAAAACCAATTAATGCAGTTTGCGTTTTGTGTACTTCAGTGAAGGCTAAATTGGCTTGCTTTATGAGTAATGATGCTCGTTCAAAATCACCATCTCGGGCAACCAACATTGCTTCCTTCGCAGCGGACTCGCCCATTGCAGCCTGTGTAAGTAGCGTCATTAGAAAGGTTTCAGAGATGTCTTCGACCGAATTTATTTCAAAAATTTCTGACATGATGTGTAATTCCTGATTAATGAATGTAAAAAGTGAATACTTTTTATTGAGCACCCCAAAAATACTTTAAAGTGCTCTACAGATTTCATCGTCTATTGTTGAAGCATAGACATGCATTATACCGCCGATGCTTTATCTGCTTTTGCGTTAGCAGCTTCTTGTTCTAGTAACTCTTTTTCATGCATTTTGAAGAATGGGTAATAAATGACATAAGCGATACATAGGTTAATCATTACCGTCACAAACGCCATAACAGACCAATTCGTTGCCCACATAGCGCCAATCGGTGCAGGTGCAGTCCAAGGTGGTATAGCAATAATGCGATGCACTAACTCAAACTTGAACATACACCAAGTAAAGATGCCACAAAGCTGCGGAGCCAAAATCCAAGGTATAAAATAAGTTGGATTCATGACAATTGGAGTGCCGAATGAAACGGGTTCATTAATATTAAAAATCCCAGGAATAAGTGACATTTTACCAATCGTTCTCAAATGAATGGCACGTGATCGCAAGAATAAAAGTACTAATGCCATGGTTGCACCAGAGCCGCCGAACATAATGAAAAAATCAAGCAACGGTTGTGCAAAAATTGCAGGTAATTTTGTGCCTTCAACACCCGCTGCCAATGCATCTTGATTAGCAACTAAGTTAGATAACACAAACGGTGCAATGATCCCTCCGGTAATAGCAGAGCCGTGCACACCCGCCCACCATAAAACTTGAGCAATAAAAGAGACTAATAGAAATGCAGCTAACGAGTCCGATGCAGAGATAAGCGGTTTAAATATCTCCATGATAGCTTCTGGAATAATAAAACCAGTTTCTGCATGAATAAAAAGATTGAGAGGATAAATAGTCACCATCACTATCGCAATGGGTATTAACAGGTCAAATGAATCACGTATTTTCTCTGGTACTTGATGAGGTAACTTAATACCCACATTGTATTTATGTAGTAGACGCATCATTTCCGGTACAAATATACCAATGAGAATCGCAGTGAAGATACCCGTTCCTCCCATGAATTGCATTGATAATGCGCCGTCAGAGACTGGAGCTGAAATCATCAAAAATGTTGAGAGTGATAATAAACCGGCCATAAATGGGTTTAGAGTAGAATAAAAACGAGCTAAGTTATAACCTAAACCGGTAACGATCCAAAGCGTCATAATACCCATTGTAAAATTGAATGGGTGTAGAATTTGCTCTCGGTATTCACGGGCAAATGTTGACCAAATATTAGTTGCATTTTCTCCAAAAGGAGGGAAAGCAATAACCAGTAGAAATGAACCAACAATGATAAAAGGGATTGCACCAATAAATGCATCACGAATGGCTTGCACATGTCGCTGTTGCCCGACTCGCCCAGCAACGGGGGCTACTGTACTTTGGAGGAATCCAAAGAATTTATCTTTTATAGTCATTAGCGAATCCTTTTTCTATTTGAATGTAAGTACTAATATTACAATTGGGTATAAGGTTGTTATTTATTGAGCCAAAAAATAAAATATAAATAGCAAGTCATAAACATGAACTTTAAAAGTAAGAATACATATTTAAATTATGTTTTATAGATATTAAGTATATTTTCATGTTCTAATTTTGATAAGCAATATCATTACATTAAAACCATATGGTTTTAAGTGAGTTAATTAAAAAACAATACTTCCATCACAAAACTATATGGTTTTAAATTAAAGTGATAACGTTATTAGGAGGGGTTAAAGTTGGATCTGATAGGGTTAAAAGAAACTTTAATAAGCATATAAAGCATTGAATCATATTCATTAATAATGAATATCTGAGAACTAACACTTAAGTGATAAAAATCAACCACTTAAAGTTTAGTTATTTAAACTCTCTCTTTTTATAGCAACGTAAATGGTCCCCGATAATGTCGATGTTATTTAATTTAATCGGAGGCTCTTATTTTTATGAGTACTCTTAGTCGTCTGCGCTTATCCAGCCATTTTGATACTTATTTACTAGATGTTTTACCCTTGCAGTGACTTTCTTTTGCTTTCCAAAAATAAAAAATTATATCTAAAAATAGCAAAGAAAAAGGCACATCGGTTCGTTCTCTGATCCAAGCTAACTATTCATTTTAAACGTATTTTTTCAGGGTGGCGCTCCATCGCTATTCTTTTTTATTATCAAATTAAGCAATGCGACTTTATATTTTCCCATCTAATCATTTATACATAAAACACCCATATGGTGGTATTTTTTTGATTGTAATATGTTTTTAATGTATTGTGTGCGCGAATTAAATATAGCTTCTTTATTGAATGAAAAGATATTCCATTATTGAGTTAACTTATTGTGTTTATATCCTTTTCTAGATTCGCATAATAAGTGTAATTTCCTATATTTGATTTAAATAACCACATAGAGATTACGCTAAGACTTTGATATTAATTTCAGACATCTCAAAGTGAAAAAACGTAATTTATCTAAATAATATAAACGACTAACAATCGTCTTCGATGATTTAAATTTAAAAGGATAGGTAATGAAATTTGTAAAGGTTGCTGTATTGGCTCTCACTGCTTTAATAATATCTGGGTGTGCAGGTGGATTAAATTCAATGCAAAAAAGGGAATATGCAGCTTTTGAAAATGAAGGTATTTTAATCGAAGAAAAAAAACCAATGGTTGGTGCTGCGTTGGGTCTTTTACCTGGATTTGGTTCTTTCTATGCTAGAGAGCCTGGTTATGGCGTTGTTAATTTATTATTTTGGCCTGCCTCTATCTTGTGGGATCCTGTCAGTGGTTATGATGGTGCTCAATCAATTAACTACGATATGACTAAAACATATTTAAGAAAAGAAAAGGGTAAGGAATTAATTGCTTTAGAAGAACTATTAATTGCTGATCAAATCGATAATAAAACTTATCTTATTGAGAAAAGAAAGATTGAGCAAAAATACGAGTATTAATCGATTTTCGACCCTGTAAATAGTGCTGTTATCTTTTTCAGCTATATTTTGCATTAGTTAAAAATCTCTTAATCTCTTTGCGAGGTAGTAAGCTTAGCCATGCTAAGTTACCTCCTCGCAACTTTATTTCAAAACAGCGTCTAACAACAATGCTTATCAATAATACCTATCAACAATACCTATCAAAAAATCTCTTAACAATTATCCAAAACAGCGTCTAACAACAATACCGATCAATAACACTTAACCCCACAACAGAAACTAATCCTAAATTATATGCTTAGCCATATAGCGTTCACTTCACGACGGTTCTTGTCTTTAAGTGCTTGCCTAGCCAAAAAGTATAAAAGCGATTATTTTCTTTTTCAAAAAATTATAGCCAGCCCAATAGTTGCCACCATAAGTAATCAAGTGGCATTAACACCACTATGGTTAATATCGCTAACGGTATCGTTATTTTTACTAAGCTCGTAAGTGACTCCCTTGATAACTGCATGGCAAGCACTAAAGGAGCTACTTGATAAGGGAATAATACAGTTGAAAAGCCGATAACTTGTGTCATTAATACTGCGGGTAATGAAAGTCCTGTGGCTTGTGCAAAATCAGTGGCCATCGGTGAGAGTACGGTAGGGACACCGGGAACAGTTGTTACTAATCCTGTTAATGTTGAAATAAGTGAAAGCGACATAAAACTAAAAAAGCCGTTTTCCGATGCGCTCGGTAATAAATGAGTAAATGCTTCTCCCATAAACGCACCTACACCTGAAACATTAACCAATGTACCTAAGCCGAGTGCTGCAGCAACAAATACGACGGTACCAAAATCAACTGAACTGTTAAATTTCTTTGTTTCAAGTACACCCCATCGTGGTAATAATAAAACGATAGTCGCAACAAGACCGACCCAAGCTGGGTTCACACCATGTATTGAGTCAGTGATCCAAAACAGTAAGGTGAGTCCGAGAATAATGACAACTTTTCTTTGTAATTTATTGATATGTATATGGTCACTCGGTTCATTTGTATCCTGAGCATGCAGGCTCTTAGTAGGTTTGTCGACAATTGACGCAGGAAACAACTTCAATACTAAGTATATAATTAAGAGTGATTTAACAATTCCTAGTATTGGAAAATGTAATAGTAAATATTCCATATAACCAAAGTGTACATTAAACAGTGTTTCACTGGATCCGACTAAAATCATATTAGGAATATTTGCTGGTAGTACCGCAAAACTAGGCATGTTGCATGAAATTGCTAACGCCGTTGCCACACCTTTACGGCCATTACTTCCTTGAGCAAAGCCCACATGCTCAGCAAGCGCCATCCCCACTGGAATTAATACCACGGCGCGACCAACTGAAGAGGGCATAATAAACCCTAAAATAATGGCACTAAACACTAACCCTGAGATAAGTCGTGGATAGCTAAGTGTTAAATGTGGTGCGATGAATGAAGCACATTTTTTATCTAAAGCTGAGGTGGAAATAGCTGAGCCAATAATAAACCCTGAAATAATCAGCCAAATAGCGGTGGATGAGAATCCTGAAAATAAAGCACTAGGTTCGATTAATTGCAATATCACTGATAAAGCAAAAAACATTAATCCAGTTAAGAAAGGGGGGAGCAATGAAGCACTCCAACAGGTCAGAGTTATTAGTATAACTGCAGCGCTATATGAAAATGAAACGGGATAGTTTGCTAATGGAAACGCCATCATATAGAGAGCGGCAGCAATAGCCGTAAATGCAGCTATGCTTTTAAAATTAAGTGTAGGCGCCACGACAGTGATCCTTGTTATGTTGAAAAATGTTGCAACGAAGACGTTGATGCGTCTATGATATCTGACCTTTGTTGGCGTTTTAAGTGGTTATTATGACAAAAGATATCGCTAATGCGACAATGTTACCTCCGAGCAATGTTGCCTCCGAGCAATGTCGCCTTTATTGTAGACTCGACCAAACCTGTACTTACCCATCAAAGGAGTATGCCAGCAGAAGCTAACATCATGTCCCATGCTCATCCTCGAGGTCAATTATTATGGGCTGAGAAAGGTGTATTGCGAGTGACAGGAGAAGAAAACGTTTGGGTTGTTCCTTCTTCACATGCAATGTGGATCCCTGGTGATATTACCCATCAAGTTAGTAGCGAAACCAATACACGTATTCGTAATTAATACCCGTTACCACTCAATATGCATTATTCAGTCGCTAACTCGGACATCAAGACAAGGCGTAACATGACGACAATGGTTAATCCTTATCGAATGTTACAACGCAGTATTGGTTTTCGAGTTAGCGACCCACAGGGCATGCCGTGAGATAACCATCTTCGTTGTTATAAAGTTTCTATTTAACTCATTATATCTTCAACTTTATGCCTAGAACCTGTTCACCTCACGTCTTGCTGATTTTTGCATCTTGAATGATAACGGGTATGTATCGACCCCAGTTATAAAGTACGGAAGCAAGAACAAACGATAGTGATGGTCGCTATTAGTCCGCTATTACAATAAATAATATTGCGTTTAACTGATACCAAGCAAACATTATCTGAAATACGTAAACAACGATTGGGTTTAGTAGCAATCGATGAATTAGAAGTCTTGCCCGCGGTTAACGCGTGTATACATTCAGGACATGATCCAAGGTTGCAACGTCTAGTTAGCTATATCGTGCTGCACCCTAAGCAGTCGCTCTCATTAGTAGAATTATCTAGGTTAGCTGGCGCAAGTGTAAGAACCATTGAACGACTCTTTAAAACGGAAACTGGTATGACCTTTCGTCAATGGCGAAGCCGGTTTCGATTAATGAATGCATTGGTGCAATTATCTGAAGGTGAAAGTTCAACGGCCGTAGCCTATGAATTAGGGTATAAAAGTGTCAGCAGTTTTATCCAAGCGTTCAAAATACAGTTTGGTTGTACACCGCAAGAATACAATAGACGCCAATTATTGTAGGTTGCTAATAAACTAATCTAACGCATTATCTATTGATACCTGTTAAATGCTGTTTCGTTATTCTTTATGTAAAGTGCTGCTTCATTATTGAGCTACTTAATAGACCACGTAATGGACCATTTAATAGATTACGTAACCAAGGTAATTCGTTACCAAAATTAACATTTTCCTTTTATCCATTTTTCCTGACGTTCAAAAAATAACTTGGTGCTTATTACGCGAATCCAAGGAGTAATTAGGTTGCGATTATTTGAAACAATAGACTGCTACAGATAAGTGTTATATTTTTTTGATTTATTAATAATTAATTTTAATGCGTTGATAAATAATGATATTTACATTTTATTGCTTTATAAAGGATGTTTCGAATTTGTATTAAAATTTAAGCGTGCTATAAATAATTGTCTAATTTAATTTTTATCAATTCGATAAATTAATATCATAAATAATAATCTATTGCGCTAATGCATCTGATTCAGTAATTACAATATTATTAGCTAGAAAAAGGCAACTTAAGGGAAACCTTAATACGCAAAACCACCGGCCTATTGACAATTTATTGTCTACGGTAGCGGAGTTACCGAGGCCATGATACTTCTCATTTATCCTCTTTATTTTTTTCTTCTGTTATATATAAAAATTTCTGAATCATCACTTTTGTTGGAGACAAAAATGATGATTTTAAAAACCACGCTATTTAAAGCGATGTTATGTCTTTTTCCTGTTTTATTAATGGGTTGTGGTTCATCTGGCTCATCAAGTTCAGAGTCAGCTAAAGTATCAGAACAAGCTGATTCAAGTGAAGAATCTGCTGCTAAAGAGTCATTAGATACAATAATCGCCACAGAAGATGATGCAGTAGAAGACTCTACTTCAGAGAACACTCTAGTTGAGGACTCAAGAAGTGAGACTCCTATTCTTAGTGGGTCGATTGATAATGGAGCGATTGTTAATGAATCTATTCTTGAAGAAGAAAGCACACAACAAACGGATACGTCTTCAAATACCGATGATTTACTCAGCACTCCTGAGTCAGAACAAGCGAGTGAAGTCGATTTATATATCACTTGGGGTGATAATTCTGATAATGAAGTAGAATTTATTATCGAGCGCCGTATTCAATCTAATGTTGATTATGGAACTACGTATTATGTTGCTGAAAATACAACATCATATAATGACGAAGGTGTTCAAGTAGGTGAAACTTACTGCTATCGTGTTAGTGCATCAAACAGTATTGGTAAATCGTCATCGTCTGAACAATGTATAGAATTATAATTTCAGTCCAAATCTAAGCCAAACACTCTGTTTGGCTTTGCAAATAAATCACTTTCTTATTCCATATCAAAACCCAGTGCTGGCATCGTACTGATATCAATACTATACGTTTGCGCTGATCATGGTATTTATCGTAGTATTTTATCCTGTTTCGCTTTGCTAAAAGCAATTGATCATTTGCTAAGGCTTAACGTGGCGGGAGCTAACTATGTTGAGCATGGTCTTATTTGAAGTGATTTTTAGATCATGGTGCAAAAGGTAATGCTTTCTCGGTTAGCTCTACACTCTCATTAGTCATTTAAAAGTAACCTATCCCAATTATAAGATTCTAATCTAAACGTAGAGCAAATTGCCTTAGATAAATAAAGTTATTATAATACAATTGGCGCATTCAAATTCTTACCTATTATTAACTATTAATTTTGCCAATTCTGCTGAAATTAAATATATGACTGAAGATGATTTAAATCAATGGGGAAGGCAATACTGACCCCATCCATTGATACTTTTTTATTACCTGCTTATTCAAAGACTGGAAGTTATTTAAAGCGGATCACTAGCTCATGAAGATCGTCAGCCGTTTTACTCAGGTCATTAATAGAAGAGGCTGCATCGCTTGTAATAGTTACATTGTCATCGGTTAAGTCTGAAATACTGACTACTTGGCGATTAATATCTTCAGATACGTGAGTTTGCTGTTCAACAGCTGCGGCGATTTGGATAGACATATCTGAAATTTTACCAACAGAGTCAACAATGCCATTAAGCATTTCCCCACTCTCTAATACCCTTTCTAAACCGTTATTTGCTTCAATGGTGCCTTTTTGTACGTGAGCGACGGCATCGTCTGTTTTTTGGGTTAATAATTCAACGATATTATAAATCTCACTGGTTGAATCTTGTGTATTCTTGGCAAGGTTCCTCACTTCATCGGCAACAACCGCAAAACCTCTGCCTTGTTCGCCTGCTCGAGCGGCTTCAATCGCGGCATTTAATGCAAGTAAATTGGTCTGTTTTGCAATTTTCTCAATCATATTCGTCGCTGTAGCAATTAACTTTGCTTGTTCTGATACGCTAATAACCGATTGACTAATGGTTTGCACCGTTTTTCGTAGTTCATTGATTGAATCACTGGTAACTTTAGCTAGTTGTTTACCTTCTGTAGCAAGCCCAAATGCAGTTTCAGTATATTTTGCCGTATCATTAACTCGTTCAGAGACCTCTGCAATTGTTGATGTTATTTCATTCATTGCAGTTGCAACTTGAGTGGTTTCTGACTGTTGTTGCTCCAGGCTATTTTTAGAGTTTTGCACGAGTGTCGATGATTGATGAGAGCTTGCAGAAACTTTTTTTGCCGCATCTTCAATACGGCTAATAATAGTTGTTAAATGAGCCTGTTGACTAAGAGTTGCCACTTCTAAACTACCCAGCATACCAGTGTTGTTTGTATAGGATTGCACCGCTTGTTCGTGAGAAAAGTTATGTTTTAAACATTGAGACAAATTAGTAATAATGCGTTTTTTTACCGCGCTAACCCAAATACCATATAAAATAGTTGAACAAACAAGAAGGTTAAATGCAACGGGTATTGACCCTGCTATATAACTAATAATAGACAAAATCAACATGACACTTATAAATATAGTTGGCGTTGAAACAGACGCAGGTTTCTTCAGTCCCTTTCCTGCAGTTACTCGTTTATAAAGCTTTTCTGCTCTTTCTACATTCTCCTGTTTAGGGCATGACCGAACAGACTCATAGCCAATAATTACACCATTTTCAGTCACGGGTGTGACATAGGCATCAACCCAATAATATTGCCCATCTTTGCAGCGGTTTTTAACCAAACCCATCCAAGGTTTACCTTGCTTTAGGTGCTCCCACATTACTTCAAATACTGCTGGTGGCATATCAGGGTGTCTGACTAGATTATGCGGTTGGCCAATTAACTCATCACGCGAAAAACCACTTATTTCAACAAAAGCATCGTTACAATAAGTTATATTGCCATCGTTATTTGTTACTGAAATTAACTTGGAATCTGGAGAGAATGTTTTTCGTTGATCGATAACGGGCAGATTTTTACGCATTAAATTTAACCTTGGTTGATATTAAAACTTGGTTGATATTAAAACCCATTAAATACAATAGATTTTTGATAAAAGTAAACTGTAGTGTGTCAAATAAGTTGTAAGGACTTAATACGAAATTAAATCGTTAATTACTGTAAAACCATAGTAAGAGCTCTGATGAATTTGCATGTAAGTAACTCCTACGAGGTATCTTTGAAGATGTTACAGGACTTGTTAACAAAAAAACACCTGATATCTGCCGGTTAATACTTTGTTTCTTATATAGTGATTTAGCCTTGTTTTTTGATAAAAATATTACTCTGTAGATAAATCAATGATGAAAGTAAGCAGTCGGATTTTGCTCTTTTTATTTATATTCATGCACGAAGGTTGGCGCTATTTAAAGCATATTATTTATTCCCTAGTAAGGCGAAGATTACGTAATTTAGTCAAATGTCTGATTTGGTTTTGTTAACAGCCATGCTTTTGCGAAAGTATAACGGGGATGGATATTGCCTAAATTGCTTAAATGAATAAGGTTTTAAACGGAGAAACAGGCGCACTTACAAAATAAAAACGTTATTTTTTAGAACACTTTTAGTTTCTAATGGGTTTAAGTCTAACTGGTTTAATTTTAATTACTTTAACTACTCTAATCGCTTTAATCTTAATTTTTGGCTTATTTATTAAGCTTAATTATTTTCAGGTGTGGCGCATACCCTATAGGAGGTGTTTTTATTTTTTTGTTAAAAATGAAAGGCTTTCATTACTTATTGCGCATATACTCGGTGAGTTAAATCAATTAATGTAGACAGGAGAATTTTGTTTAAATTAGATAAAAGATTCAATGATACAGGGTGGTTTATCTGTATTTATTGGTTGTTATGGCGAACATCCATTAGAGGTTGTCTGTTATGTATTTAGTCAATATATCTTCAGAGCTTATTTATACCGTCGAATCCCCCTCAAGCTTTGTTTTTAACATCGCAGCTGCGAATACTGTGCATCAAAAAACACTACAAGAAAATCTTATTATCTCTCCTTCCATCGACAGTGAATGGTTTCAACTAAATGATTTTGGTTGTCGTGGTTTACGTTTACAAACAGATCCCTGTGAACTTAGCATTCGATATAATGCCAGCGTCGAATTATCACCAGAAATAGAACGCGTATTTTATTTAAATGAAGTAGAACATAAAAGGCTACCCGCTGCCGTTCTGCCTTTTTTAAGTCCGAGTCGTTATTGTGAGTCAGACCGATTAGGGCGCTTTGCTTGGAAAGAGTTTGGTCAGTTAGCCAGTGGTTACTCGCGCGTTCAGGAAATTTGTAACTGGGTCAATACGCATATTGATTATGTTGCGGGCAGTACAGATAGCTCGACAAGTGCCTGTGATGTGCTCATTCAGCGTGCGGGTGTTTGTCGTGATTTTGCACATGTGAGTATTGCGCTATGTCGTGCTTTGGGGATCCCCGCACGCTATGTGTCGGGTTATGCGGTTGGATTAAAGCCGCCAGACTTTCATGGTTTCTTTGAAGTTTATTTGGAAGATCGTTGGTATCTTTTTGATGCAACCCGTATGGCACCCATTAGTGGGTTGGTTAGGGCGGGGATTGGCCTTGATGCAGCGGATGCGTCATTTGCGAATATTGTTGGTCAAGTAACTATGTTGTCAATTAATGTTCAGGCGGATGCTGCAGATCCGTCTTTTTTATATAGTGATGGTGTACCAGTATCGACGGCGTAGTTTAGCTTTTTAGTTATGTTGTTATTTTATTAGGTAGCTATGTAGCTGTGAAGTTTATAGATATGGGGTTAATGTTTGTCTGCGCTCATGCAGTTATTTTAATTATTGTTTGCTTGGTGTTTCGCCCTTGTGGCGAGTGACTTTCTTTTACTTGCCCAAAATAAAAATATAGCTACAAATAGCAAAGAAAAAGGCACACCGATTCGCTTTCTGATCCAAGTAATAAATTCCTTTCTCAACGCATCAGTCCATACGGAATATTCACCGGTCATGTGCTGAATGAACTTAAGCCAAACGTCCTGTTTGGCTTTGTTGAAAAGAATTGATGACTTGAGAAAACTCAACGGTGGGAAGTTGTAGCCGCTGAGTCATGTTTTATTTGAACCTATTGTTCAGCAGTGTGTAATCATAATTTTTCTATTCCTGCTTTAACCGCATTTATTAATAATTGTAAGGTGCCTTTTTTCTGAGAAGGCTGGATTATCTTTATCTCCGGCTCTAATAAATTTAATAGTTCAATTAAAGTGTTTTTTTCATTCCCAAGAAAATCACGTATATTGATTGATTTATACCTGTTGAAAAGAAAATCAGCAAACTCTCCAATATCTCTAATTGACCAGTTGTTAATGACTTTAAACCATTGTTCAGAAGTGTATTTATTAATAAAGTCATCGTGTTGGAATTTATTATATATTTCGATATCTGTCTCTACCCATGATTTTTTAATTTTTTCAAAAAGTGAGTCATTATCCTCTGCTACTTTTTTAATCGTCGATATTTCTTTTTGATTATTAAATTTATCAAGTATTACCTGTGTATAAATTTTCAATGATTGGTGCCTATTTTCTAAAGAAAGTAGGTCAAAATTCTTTTCTTCACATAAATCTGAAATTTGATTAAGAAAAACTATTTTATCTCCTTCTATAAATTCTTGATCTAATAAATAAAGGTAGAAATCACAGCCTTCAAACCATTTCGATATCGGTACCTCAATGTCTTCAAAAATAAATTCTTCTAGTTTTTGTACCGAATCAGAAAACTCAGTTTTTGATAACGTATAACCTCTTGAAAACATCAGCTTGTCGATTGGATCATCTTTAATAGGTAATCTACCTAATTCATTTATTAACGGGGGAAGGTGTGCTTTACCGCTGCAATATTCGATAATTTTTTTTGATGGTACGTTGATCGTTCTATATTTCGTAAACTCATCTTCTTGATTATCTTTTTTTGGATTACTTGGATTAAGTATGACGTCTAATCTAGATTGATCATTTAGGCCTTTAATTATTTCCTCTGAACTTTTTCCCAAACAATAATGTAAATAAGAAATTCGTAGAACGTCTTTAATTATTAATTCCATACTTGGATCAACATCAATAATCTTATCATTGGTTATTATTCTGTGAATATTTGCTAACCTATTGGCAGCGCGTTTTAGTGCCCTTAGATTGCTAAAATTTAGTGTGTTAACTTCTCGTCCAATGATATGTTGGTACTTGTCAAAGTAGACGCAGTTTTGAAATGCAATTGTTAATATTTCTTGATTTGTTATCTGAAAATAGACGCGATCAGAAAAAGACTTTTCAACCATCGCTTTATCAATTTTTGCTTTCTTACCATTCATAACAAAAATAAACTCTAGGTTTTTTTCGTTAATAAGTTGTAGGCATTCACCTACGATAATTTTTTCTAAATCAGCATTATCAACACGTTCTAGATCGTCTAGTATTACTGTGACATCTGCAATTCTATTTAACATCGCATGTTTTACTGCGCCGGTTGAGCCCTTGAGAATAGATGCTACCGTCCCAGCACCTTCACTTGTATGTTTTAATATAGAAAAAGCACTGTCTTTGAGTTTATTTATAAGGCTTGGATCTAAATTTTCCGATAAATAAACTGAAGATATTAATTTATCTCTAAAGTCATCGATATTAGATAATCCAGTTAAAGAAAAGAAAATAACTTTTTTTTCTTTAACTTCGAGAATTGGTATTAATTCATTTTTAATGTAATGGGTTTTACCAACTCCCCATTCGCCATCAAGTATAACCATTGATGGAAATGAGTCGTCCTTAAGTAATGCTAATATTTGTTCAGTTGTTTGCGACATAATTATCTTTAACTTTTTGAGTATTAAAAGAAATTCTATTAATCATTAAATTAAAGTATCAGTACCGTTCAATGGAAGCAATAATAAATAGTATCAAATACAGGGGCAGATCTTCTTAAGCCATAGCTTCATTATTAATAATCATCTCTTAGTAAAGGCTACTGAAACAACCAACTCACAATATTTAACTTCCTAATTACCAAATAGATTCAATTACTTAACCCAACCACGTTGATGGATTTTCATATTTTAAAAAATAACCGTTGTCGAACTTGAAACTCGCTCTATAATGCGGCTAATTTAGCGCTATACCGCCTTCATTGGTTTGTTTAAGCGTGTTGAGAATGTGTTAAATAGTCATCAATTTGGGTGGCTATGGTGTGATGAAAGGGTTGGAAGATGAGTGATGTGTTGAGCATTGTTTTATTAATACTAGCGGGTGCTTTATTTGCTATGTCGGAGATTTCGGTTGCGGCGGCTAGGAAGATTAAGCTGCGTGTGATGGCGGATGAAGGCAGTGCTAAAGCGCTTGATGTGATTGAGCTGCAACAGCAACCCGGTAACTTTTTTGCGATGATGCAAATTGCATTAAATGGTATCTCTATTCTTGGCGGTATTATTGGTGAGCAAGCATTAACTCCTTATATTCGTAAGATGGTCAGTCTGTTTTATCAAGGCCCGTTATTGGGTGAAGTCAGTTTTGTCCTTTCTTTTATTTGCTTAACTTCTTTGTTTATTTTGTTTGCTGATTTATTACCTAAACGGTTGGCTATTATTATGCCGGAAGCGGTGGCTATTCGTATTGTGTCCTTGATGCGCTGGATAACCTTTTTGTTAATGCCGGCGGTGTTTTTGTTTAACGGCCTGACTAATATTATGCTGCGTTTGTTTGGTATTCCTACCGAGCGTACGGAGTTGGTGACAACGGAAGATATTATCGCAATGATGGATGCGGGCGCGGAAGATGGCAGTTTGCAAAAGCAAGAATATCAATTGATTGGTAACGTGTTTGATTTAGAAGTTAGCACCATCGGCAGTGTGATGACTCCGCGTGACCAGATCATCTTTTTTGATTTAGATGATAGTAGCGATGAAATCAGCAAGAAAATTATTGAACAGCCTCATAATGACTTTCTAGTGTGTGATGGTGGCTTGGATAAAATTCGTGGCAGTATTGAATCAAAAGAGATTTTACGCCTAGTGTTAAAAGGGGAGTTGGCACAAATTCACCCGACACAGGTGGATAAAGATTTGTTCTACTTACCTGAAACATTGACGCTTTCTGAAGCATTGAATGCCTTTAAAGTGGCGACTCAACCTTTTGCGGTGATTGTTAATGAATACGCCACTGTAGTAGGTATTGTGACGGTAAAAGATCTGTTGAGCAGCTTTATGGGTGAATTGATCACGCATCAAGATGAAGAGCAAATTGTACAAAGGGATGATTCGTCTTGGTTGATTGAGGGTTTAACGCCAATTAATGAAGTGATGCGTTGCCTGGCGATTGAAGAGTTTCCTGATCGTATTCAATATGAAACGATTGCTGGTTTTATGATTTATACGCTGAAACGTTTACCTAAACGAACCGACCATTTTACCCACCAAGGTTACAAGTTTGAGGTGTTGGATCTGGAAGGTGTTCGTGTTGAACAAATTCTGGTGACTAAGCTTAAGTAACCTCTGTTCTGGATAAGCAAAGCGATACAACACCGTTATTTCCGCGGATTTCTTTGTTAAACACTCTCTCAATAACCAGTTGTTGAGAGATAAAGTAGTTCATTTAACTTGTTTGATAGATACGAGTACATATCTAGAACCACATAACCATCGCCACATAACCACATAACCACATAACCATCACCACACAGCAATCACACAATAAGCGCACAAAATAAATTTTATTATTGTGCGCTTATATCCAGCCCATTCTCTTCTTATTTTACACACTATTTAGCATCACTTTTTTTGTAAGTTTAACCTGTCATTTTTGTGTGTTTATTTTGTATAACGCTTTTTAAATCAATTACTTTTATTTTCTTAAATTGCTTGATTTTTAGTCTATATTGGCGTTTTCAATCAATAAAAATGGTTGAACTAGCTATCTGTTCAATTTTTTTTGTTAAACAACACAAAATTATTATCTAGACGTGATGCCGTTATTACCCAATAATCCGCGGCATAAATTGTGCGATAGCCATTGTTTTTAATTCTATTTAATTCCTGTTAATTAGAAAAATAAAAAGGCGGCCATCGAGCTGTGATTTCAGTTCACTGAGTCATCATTATTCCTACATTATTATTGAGAGATCTAAATTTGCAACATTCAACTGATATGGAACGCATTCGAGCGGAATACAATGTTCGTTATTGGAGCCAAGGTTTTTATGGGATTAACGACCAAGGTGAGGTGTATGTTTCACCGCGCAGTGGCAGTGATCATCAACTTGCATTAAGTGACATTGCAGCGCAATTGGCTGAGCGTAATTTAAGCATGCCTGCTTTAGTGCGTTTCCCACAAATATTACACCAACGTGTACACAATATTTGTGATGCTTTTAACCAAGCAATTCAAGAAGTTGAATACGATAATCGTTACTTATTGGTTTACCCTATTAAAGTTAACCAACAAAAAGAAGTGGTTGATGAAATTTTAGCAAGCCAAGCTGGATTAGAGCATAAGCAACTTGGGCTTGAAGCGGGCAGTAAACCTGAATTATTAGCCGTATTAGCGTTGGCGCATAAAGCCAGTTCAGTGATTGTTTGTAATGGTTACAAAGACAGAGAATATATTCGTTTAGCATTAATTGGTGAAAAACTAGGCCATAAAGTACTGATCGTATTAGAGAAATTATCTGAACTTGATTTAGTGTTAGAAGAAGCTCGTTCGTTAGGCGTTAAACCGCGTATGGGCTTGCGTATTCGTTTAGCTTCTCAAGGCGCAGGTAAATGGCAATCAAGTGGTGGTGAAAAGTCTAAATTTGGTCTTGCTGCTGCTCAAGTATTAACGGTTGTTGAACGCTTAAAAGCAGAAAATCAATTAGATACATTACAACTAGTACATTTTCACCTAGGTTCGCAAATGGCGAATATTCGTGATGTACGTAATGGTGTGAGTGAAGCGGCACGTTTTTATTGTGAATTACGTACGATGGGTGTGCCATTAGATTATTTAGATGTCGGCGGTGGTTTAGCGGTAGATTACGATGGAACACGTAGCCAATCTCATAATTCAATGAATTATAGTTTAGCGGAATATGCACGTAATATTGTGATCACGATTAGTGATATTTGTAATCTTTATGATCAACCTAAACCTGCGATTATTTCTGAGTCTGGTCGTTCATTAACAGCGCATCACGCGGTGTTAATCACCAATGTTATTGGTGCAGAAACTTACAAACCAGAAGTAATTGAAGCACCGGTTGAACCTGGTTCGTTATTACTACAAAACATGTGGAATAACTGGAGCTTATTATCTGGCGGCAGTGATGACCGTGCGTTAATTGAGATTTACAACGATACACAAAGCGACATTGTAGAAGTACATAATCAATTTGCGACGGGTGTATTAAGTTTGCAAGAACGCGCTTGGGGTGAGCAAGTTGCATTACGCATTTACCATGAATTAAGTGCGCAAATGAGTACTAAAAACCGTTTTCATCGTCCTATTTTAGATGATTTAAACGAGCGTTTAGCGGATAAGTTCTTTGTTAACTTTTCACTATTCCAATCAGTACCAGATGCGTGGGGAATTGATCAAGTATTCCCAATTTTACCGCTGTCTAATTTACAGAATGCGGGCGAACGTCGCGCCGTATTATTAGATATCACCTGTGATTCTGATGGTGTGATTGACCAATATGTTGATGGTCAAGGCATTGAAACGACCTTACCGGTACCAGCTTGGTCTGCTGATAAACCTTACTTAATGGGCTTTTTCTTAGTGGGGGCTTATCAAGAGATTTTAGGTGATATGCATAACCTATTTGGCGACACGCACAGCGTCGTGGTTAATGTGGATGAGCAGGGTGGATGGGAAATAGAATCGATTAATGAAGGTGATACGGTTGAAGATGTGATGAAATACGTACACATCGACGTTGAAGCGATTCGTGATAATTACCGTGCATTGGCATCATCGCGTATATCGGTTGAAGAGCAGCAAAGTATTTTAGACGAGTTAGAGCAAGGTTTAGCGGGTTACACTTACTTAGAGGGTTTTTAAATGTCGGCATCCTTTAACGATTTATTCACCAAAGAAGATTACTCATTATATTCTAATGCGATGACGTTTATGCGTCGTCCGTTAGTGAAAAATCCTTTAGCGAAAGAGCCATTGGCAGAAAGTGCGGATGTAGTGGTGTTAGGCGTGCCTTTTGATATGGCGACATCAGGCCGTTCGGGTGCGCGTATGGGCCCAGATGCTGTGCGCCGCGCATCGGTTAATTTATCCTGGGAAAGTAAAAAGTTCCCATGGGAATTTAAACTGTTTGATCATACTAAGGTGATTGATGCCGGTGATTTAGTATTTGATTGTGGTGATGCAGAAGACATGACACAACGCCTTGAAGCTGCAGCGGATCAAATTCTAAGCAGTGGTAAAATGTTGCTGAGCTTAGGGGGCGATCACTTTGTTACGCTTCCTTTGTTACGTGCTTATGCGAAGCATCATGGTGAGATGGCATTAATTCATTTTGATGCGCATACGGACACCTACAATAACGGCAGTCGTTATGACCACGGCACGATGTTTTACCATGCGCCTAAGGAAGGGTTGATTGACCCTAAGTCGTCGGTACAAATTGGTATTCGTACTGAATATAAACAGCAAGGTCATGGCTTTAATGTGATTAATGCAATGCAAGCGAATGATTTATCAGTTGATGAGATTGTGTCTCAAGTTAAACAGATTGTCGGTGACAAACCGGTATATTTAACCTTTGATATTGATTGCTTAGATCCTGCTTTTGCGCCGGGTACGGGTACACCTGTTTGTGGTGGTATTAGCTCCGATAGAGCGTTAAAGATTATTCGAGCTCTGCAGGGGATTAATTTGGTGGGTATGGATGTGGTTGAAGTGTCACCAGCCTACGACCAAAGCGAGATCACTGCGCTTGCTGCTGCAACAATTGCATTAGAGTTATTGTACGTTTGGACAGCTAACAAATTGAACGCGTCTAACGTCACTGCTTAGCATTTGCTTGGTACTTACTTAGCATTACTGCTATTTACTTTCTAATACAGCGTCTATTTACGGCAGGATTTTAAAAAATCCTGTAAATAGACGTTATGCACTTCTAAGTTGAATCTGCCGTTTAATTAACTGATTAATAAACCAACTTAGTAAACTATATTAGCCTGCTAGTCTGCCGAAAAGTCATCTTAAACGTCATTAAAAATTGTTATCTAATAATGCTTTTAATACACGACGGCGAGATATCACACCAACCACTTTATTATTTTTGTTATTGTTTTCGTTGATAACAGGATAAGTTTTTGGTTGAGAACCCACCATCTTTTCAGCTAATGAGAAAATCGTTTGATCTGCTCTAACACTTAATACTTCTTTACGCATAATGGTTACTTGATTTATTGCAAGGGGCTGTACTTCGCTTTGAGCTTATTTTCTCTCATCTTATTTCTTTTCATCTCAAAACAATATTAATACAGATAGGGCTGGGGCAAGCTAGGTTAATGAGGTTAATGAGGTTAATGAGTCGCAGAGCAGTCGTTAATTGAGCTGACATGTATAACGTTTAATTATTATTATGATAATTAATCATAATTTTAATGTATCAATAGGAAGGCGTATATTGCTACCTATCGAAGCGATACTGCGCTTCATAATTAATCATTACGCTTGGCGTTGAAGGTATTTACGCAGCTTGCAGCAAGGTAAATGCAACAGGTAAAAAAGTGACTCGGCACTATTAAAGATGGAATCACTCATATTACTTTTAATAAAGACTCCGATGAATATCAAACAGAATTGATTCAAAGTGAATCTTAATGCCAAGCTGAATAACTTTTAAAGGAAATTATAATGACAGATTTACTCTTTCAACCACTTCAATTAGGCAACATTTCATTAAAAAACCGTATTGTGATGCCACCGATGACACGCTCTCGTGCTACTCAACCGGGGAATGAAGCGAATGAAATAATGGCTGAGTATTATTCACAACGCACTGGTGCAGGGCTTATTGTTAGTGAAGGCACACAAATTTCTGCATTAGGTCAAGGCTACGCTTGGACACCGGGTATCTATAGTGCAGCACAGATCGCAGGTTGGAAAAAAGTAACAGATGCCGTACATGAAAAAGGCGGTGTTATGTTTGCTCAGCTTTGGCATGTTGGTCGAGTATCACACCCAGATAACACGGGTGGTGTTCAACCGATTTCTTCTTCTACTTTAAAAGCTGAAAATGTAAAAGTATTTGTTGATGACGGTGTTGGCGCGCCTGGTTTTGTTGATGTAGTTGAACCTCGTCAAATGACGAAAGCGGATATTAAAGCTGTTATTGAAGAATATCGTCAAGCGGCACTGAATGCTCTTGAAGCGGGATTTGATGGTATTGAACTTCATGCTGCCAATGGTTATTTAATCAATCAATTCATTGATTCAAATGCCAATAATCGTACTGATGAATACGGTGGCAGTATTGAAAATCGTCTGCGTTTTCTGGGTGAAGTGGTTGCTGCAATGGCTGAAGCTATTGGCGCAGAGCGTGTGGGTGTTCGTTTAGCCCCGTTTACGTCATTAAATGGTACGGTTGATGCAACGCCCGTTGAAACTTATAGCGCCGCCGCTGCATTATTGAATACGCATAATGTTGTTTATATTCATATTGCAGAAGTGGATTGGGACGATGCACCTGAAACACCTTTATTATTTAAAGAAAATGTTCGCGCAGCTTATCAAGGTACATTAATTTACGCGGGACGTTATGATGCTGAAAAAGGCGAGCAAGCTATTAAAAGTGGATTGGCTGATATGATTGGTTTTGGACGGCCATTTGTGTCTAACCCCGACTTACCAAATCGTATAAAAAATGGATACCCATTAGCAGCTCATGATCCAGAGTCGTTATTCGGTGGAGCTGAAAAAGGCTTAACGGATTATCCTGAATATAGTCAGCCTGAGTAAGCTAAGCTATCTCTTAAAAAGGTATACCTCAGAAAGCTATACCTTAAAAACTATACTTTAAAAAGCTATACCTTAGAAAGCTATTCCTTAAAAAGCTATACCAGAATAAATCTAAGCATGGTTAATCTGAATGTTGCAAATAAGTTAAGCTAATTCTTGTGACTCAGTTAAACTAGCGTGACTAGTCATTCAGTTTATTAAAAGCAACCTTACGGAACAGTCTGGTTGCTTTTTTGTGTTTATAAAACGTAAAAATAAAACAACTAAAAAGAGAAAACCGATGCGCGGAGAGTTTCATTTATTATTAGCTACATTGCTAGCAGCTGTTGGTTGGATTGCTTCTAAAATAGTGATTGAGTCAGTACCGGGTGACATCTTTTTATCGGTTCGATTTTTGTTCGCGAGTCTTATCTTATTTCCTTTTTGTTACAAAAAAGTATTACGCTTAAACTTCAAACAAGTTATATCAGTGTGTTCCGTTGGCCTTATTTTAGCCGCTTCAATGAAGGTCTGGATATATGCGATGTCTATTACAGCAAGCGTCTCTGAAGGGGCCTTTATCATGAGTTTAGCGATGATTATTGCGCCTTTTACTTCATGGTTGTTTTTTCGTCAACGTCCTAGCAGAGCATTCTGGTTCGCGTTACCTATTGCGATTGCTGGCATGATGTTGATGACACTGTCTAATGGTTGGCAGGTAGAGAAAAGCCAATGGTGTTTTTTACTTGCTTCTGCGTTACTGTCTATGCATTTTGTATTTAATAAAAAGATGTCCAGCAGTGTTAAACCGCTTATCTCTATCTTTATACAGTTATTGACGGTAGGTATTTTTACTGCACTTTTTGCTGTGTTTAGCGAACAAGCTCATTTTGAATTAACCAATTACGTGATAGTTTGGTTCGTTATTTCTGCTGTTGTTGCGACTTCAATCCGTTATTTATTACAAACCATGGGACAACTTTCAATTAAGATCGAAACCGCCGCATTAATCATGATTTTAGAACCCATTTGGACACTGCTCATGAGTATGCTGGTGCTTGGAGAAATACTTGAAACACAAAAGCTGATAGGGGCTGCTATTATATTTTTGTCGTTATTTCTTTATATTAAGCTTTCTAGAAGATACTGAAGTTTTGTAGAGAATAGTGCTGTTTTGTAGGAAATAGTGAAGTATTGTAGAAAATAGCGCAGTTTTGTAAATATTAGCTTAGTGATTAGTTTGCTTTAAAAGAGGAAATAGAATGTACAATCTAGACTTATTTTCAGCGCTAGAAGAGTCGCCGATTAACATTATTAATTACGATGGGATAGTAGAGTACCATGGGCTGTTAATCCCCTTTGACGAAGCGAACTATTTCTTTGATATCTTGCTTAACACCATTCAATGGAAACATGACCAAGCAAATATTTTAGGTGAAGTGATTGTGACTAAGAGGAAGGTCGCTTGGTATGCTAATGAATCTTTTAATTATACTTATTCTAATATGACGAAAGTGGCCTTACCCTGGACGCCTGAACTGCTAGTATTAAAAAAGAGAGTAGAAGAAGCAACGGGGCATCAATTTAATTCTTGTTTATTAAACCTCTATAGTACTGGTGAAGAAGGGATGGCTTGGCATAACGACAGTGAAACTGATTTACAAAAGAATGGGGCAATTGCTTCATTAAGTTTTGGTGCAGAGCGTAAGTTTTCTTTTAAACATAGAGTAAACCAAGATACGAAGTCGATTTTCTTACAACATGGCAGTTTATTAGTCATGAAAGGCGCAACCCAAACTCACTGGTTACATCGATTACCACCGACTAAAAAAGTCACTACAGCACGTATTAATTTGACATTTCGTACCATTGATCAGAACTATTAAATAATAGGCGATTAAATAGCAATCGGTTAAAACAAAAACACCGAACGTATTAGGCTCGGTGTTTTAAGTCGCTTTTAATCAAATATTACACAGATTGCAATTAAGCGTAACTTCATTTGTAAAGAAGGACTAAAGCTCTTTGTATTTATCAAATACGATATGCGAATAAGCACCTACTGGTTTTTTAGTGATCACCGGAGCAGAGTCACTACCGAGTAGAATATTAACCGTTCGCTCGTAAGCCGCTGGATCTAAGTAACCCATGCTATCACCAGTTCCTAATAGTTTAGCAACTTCTGTCATCATACGTGTTTGATGATGTTCTGTTTGTGCACCTGTATCATCATATTCTAATACGATCATTGCGGCTTTCTCTGGGTTTTCAGCGGCCCATTTCCAACCTTTTAAAGAAGCTTTTAAGAATTTAGCGTATGTTTCTACTTTTTTCTCATCTTTTAGATCTTTTTCCAATACGTATAAACCATCTTCAAGCGTTGCTACTTTTTCATCTTCATATTTAAACAGTACAAGCTCTTCTGGTGTTAAACCGCCATCCATGATTTGGCCGTATTCGTTGTAGGTCATGGTTGAAACACAGTCAGCTTGTCCTTGGAAGATTGGGTCAACATTAAAGCCTTGTTTTAATACCGTTACGCCATCGTCACCGCCAGTGGTTGGATAACCTAACTGAGACATCCAGCTTAAAAATGGGTATTCATTACCAAAGAACCAAACGCCTAATGTTTTCCCTTTAAAATCACTAGATGTTTTAATTCCGCTTGATTTTAAACAGGTAAGCATCATGCCCGATTGACTATAAATCTGCGCAATGTTGACCATTGGTAAACCTTTTTCACGTGTTGCTAATGCAGAAGGTAACCAGTCAATAATCACGTCTGCACCGCCGCCAGCTAATACTTGAGCTGGCGCAATATCTGGTCCACCGGGTTTAATCGAAAGATCGATACCTTCATCTTTATAATAGCCATTCTCTAATGCAGCATAATAGCCAGCAAACTGAGCTTGTGTTACCCACTTTAACTGTAATGTAAGTTTATCTGCTGCACTAGCGCTGAAGCTTGATGCAAATAAAGCAGCACCCGTTGCGAGTGTGATTAGCGTTCTTTTCATAGTTTATTCCCTTTTCTATTTTAAAGTTACGTGAAATCAATTGAGTCAATATGCAGTGTTATTAACTGCTATTGAGTTGATTAGATGGTGTTAACTGTTTTTACCTTCACGGTACGAAGGGTGCCAAAATAATAAGGATCTCTCTAATAAAGCAAGAGCCCCATAACTTAATGAACCGGCAACAGCTGCCACGACAATAGTGGCCCATACCAAGTCCATATTCATTCGACCTACTTCAGTCGAAATTCTGAATCCCATGCCAACGATGGGTGTGCCAAAAAATTCAGCAACAATCGCTCCAATTAAGGCTAATGCTGAATTTAATTTCAGTGCATTAAAGATAAATGGAAGGGCATGAGGTAATTGGTTCTTAAAGAATATTTGTGATTTTTTAGCCGCGTAGGTATGCATTAAATCTTTATGCAGGGCATCGGTAGATTGCAAACCAGTGAGGGTGTTTATAAACATCGGAAAGAAGGTCATTATCACAATGACGGCAGCCTTAGATTGCCAATCAAACCCAAACCACATCACCATAATTGGTGCTATGCCAACGATAGGGATCGCGGACATAAAGTTACCTAAAGGCATCAATGCATCTTTAAGGGCTTTATTTCTGACGGCCCATTGTGCGACCAGAAAACCTGATAAACAGCCGATAACATAGCCCGCGACGACTGCTTTTAAGTAGGTTTGTTTAAAGTCAGCCCAGAGCATCGGAATATTATTGATTAAGGCTGTAAAGATATTACTTGGTGAAGGCATTAAGATTGGGGAAATCGCATATCCTTTGACAATGCTTTCCCATGTTAATATCAGCATAAATGCAAACAATGTTGGGATTAAAGGTTTAACAAATTTATATTTATTATTCAACGTAGTTAGTTGCCCTAATAGCATTGCCATACTGTACGCGGCTGCGAACAATAGCAGGATATATAAAGACATAGCATCATAAAAGCCAACATCACTAAGGGTAACTAAGCTTAGTTGCATTGTGATTAGTACAATATAAATAATATTTTTTAAACTATTAGGCATGGTCAAGTCCTCCACGACGACGTAATAACACTTTCTCAGCGATACCCACTAACCACACTAAAATTGAACCTAAGGTGGCAGCTACAATCAGTGCTGACCAGATCTGTTCTGTTTGTCCATAATAAGAACCACTCAGTAAGCGTGCGCCTAAACCACCCTGTGCACCTGTTGGTAATTCTGCAACAATAGCGCCTACTAAAGCCGCAGCAATAGCCACTTTTAAACTAGCAAATAGGTAAGGCTGTGCTGAATACCAACGTAACTTCCAGAAAATATCCTTAGCCGTTGCACTGTAGGTATGCATTAATTCTTCATGTAATTTATCTGACGAGCGTAAGCCCTTTACCATGGCAATGGTCACGGGGAAGAAGGATAAGTACATAGAAATAATAGCTTTGGGGATCACTCCAGTAATATTGACGGCACCTAATACCACTACAATCATTGGCGCGATAGCTAAGATGGGAATGGTTTGTGAGGCGATGACCCAGGGCATTAAGCTCGACTCTAGGGTTTTGTTATGAACGATCCCAACGGCAATTAAAATCCCCAATAATGAACCAAACACAAAACCTAACAAAGTAGAGTTCAAGGTGATTTGTGCATGGTAGATAAGCGAACGTTTAGAGGTCACAGGCTTGTCGATAATTGACTTTATTAATTCCTGTCCCACTTGATGAGGCGCAGGCAACATCGGGCGTTTTACATCATAAGCACCTGCAATCACTTGCGAGTAGGTCCACTGTTGATTTTTACGCTCTAGGTTATTAATCAGTTGGTTGCCATTCATCAGCAATGCCGCGAGATACCAAATGGCAATCACGATCACCAATAAGCTGACTAATGAAAATAGCTTTTGTTTCATAATGGTCTAATCCTTTAGTCTGTAATGATTAATCGATAGCATGCTCGTGAGCAAGTGCTGTACGGATCTCACTGGCTAATGCATGGAAAGCAGGGTCGTCACGCAACGCTAGGGTTTTTAACCGAGGCAATGGGCTTTCAATCACTTTTATAATGCGTCCCGGACGAGGCGACATCACCACAATATGAGTGGATAACAAAACCGCTTCATCAATGGAGTGAGTCACGAATACCACGGTTTTTTGGGTTTCACTCCAAATGCGTAATAACTCAATATTCATATGGTCGCGAGTGATCTCATCCAATGCACCAAAGGGTTCATCCATCAATAATAAATCAGGGGTTAAACACAGCGCGCGCGCAATAGAAGCACGTTGTTGCATACCACCCGATAACTGCCACGGAAACTTTTTATGGAAGTCCTGAAGGCCAACCATTTTTAAGTATTTATCTATTTGCTTGTTCTGTTGTGCTGGTGATAATCCTAAAATTTCCATTGGCAATGCACAGTTTTGTTGAATGTTGCGCCAAGGTAATAAAGCAGGAGCTTGGAATACATAGCCATATAAACGGTTTAAACGTGCGTCTTGAGCATCGGTACCATTGACTTTTAAGTTGCCTGACGTTGCTTTTTCTAAGTCCGCAATAACGCGTAATAAGGTCGTTTTACCGCAACCCGAGGGACCGATAAAAGAGACAAAATCACCACTTTTAATGCTTAAATTAATATTTGATAGTGCATGGACATCACCGTCTTTACTTGGAAAAATAAGTGATAAATCCTCTATTGAGATCATTTCTCGCTCAGGTTTAACAGCCAACTCTGGTTTGGGTGTAATAATTTGTTGCGCAGCTACAGTCATATTCCCTCTCTTATATATTTAATTATCTCAATTAACGTTCAACCGAATAGGGTGCATTGGTTTGGTTATATTTATTCACTGCATCAAATATGGTTGGATAAGCAGGGCGTTTAATATAGCGTCCAGCACCTTCAATAACGTTTAACTTACCGTCTTTAAAGACCACGTTACCTTGGCTGATGGTGATACTTGGAGAGCCTTTAACTGTTCTTCCTTCAAAAATATTGAAGTCGATTTTTTGGTGGTGTGTGGTGGCAGAAAGAGTGTGTTCTTTGGCCGGATCCCAAATCACTATGTCGGCATCTGAACCCACTGCAATACAGCCTTTCTGGGGATAGATATTAAATATTTTTGCAGTGTTGGTAGAAGTAACTGAGACAAATTCGTTTTCTGTTAAACGGCCCTTATTAACACCTGAATCCCATAACACCATTAAACGGTCTTCAACGCCTGCAGTGCCATTTGGAATTTGTGTGAAATTGTCTTTACCCATGGCTTTTTGATCTTCACAAAAACAACAATGGTCAGTCGCGGTAGTTTGCACTGTGCCACCTTGTAATGCTTTCCACAGAGCTTCTTGATGACCTTTAGGGCGGAAAGGAGGGCTCATAACATGCGCTGCTGCGGTCGCCCAATCTGGATTTTTATATACGCTATCATCTAACTCTAAGTGGCCCGCTAAACATTCACCGTAAACACGTTGGCCTTCTGACTTTGCGCGAGCAATTTCATCAATCGCTTCTTTACATGACACATGTACTAAATACAGAGGAACACCAATAGATTGCGCAATACGAATTGCACGATTGGATGCCTCACCCTCAACTTCTGGCGGACGTGATTGTGGATGTGCTTCCGGACCGGTGATACCTGCGGCTAACATTTTTTGTTGTAAATGATGGACCAGTTCACCATTTTCAGCATGTACCGTTGGCATTGCACCTAACTCTAAACAGCGGTTGAAACTATTTACTAAGGTTTCATCTTCTGCCATGATCGCATTTTTATAGGCCATGAAGTGTTTAAAGCTATTCACTCCCTCTTCTGTAACTAAGGTTTCCATGTCTTTTGATACGGATTCATCCCACCAGGTGACAGCCACATGAAAAGAATAATCTGATACCGAACGTGAAGCCCAACCTTTCCATGTTTCAAAGGCTTCCATGAGAGGTTGTTGTGGGCTGGGAATAACAAAATCGATAATCATGGTGGTGCCGCCAGCTAGACCGGCTGCGGTGCCTGAATAAAAATCTTCACTGGCTACTGTGCCCATAAAAGGTAATTGCATATGTGTATGCGGGTCAATGCCGCCTGGCATCACTAACTTTCCTGTTGCATCGATCACTTCTGTATCTGCTGGTACATCAAGCTCATTACCTATTGCCTTAATAACGCCATCTTCACAATATATATCTGTAAATATGCTTTGATCTGCGTTAACTAGCTTTCCGCCTTTGATTAATAAACTCATTATGATCAACTCCTCCATGATGGTGGCATTGCGCGCACCGCTAATAAAAATTCAGATGCTTATCTTGGTCAATGATGTGTACAAGATAAAATTTCTCATTAATTAGAGGTTTGCAATTAACAAGCCAATAACAAACTAACTGACCATTTGGACGAGTTTTCTATGTGGAGGCGGTGTCGTTACTTGCTTTTAATGTGTTGAAGCTACTATTTTCAATAGAAGGTGGTGAGCTTTGTTGGAGATGGTTGCTCACTATCGGGGCATTTGTCTCACTATATTGGTGCGTAAAATTTGTACTTGTTTTGTTTGATATAGCAACTCTTGGTATTAATATTGAACAAGTGTTGCTCTGTATGGGTTGTGAGCGAACTTAAAATTTGTTGTCCAATTGGTCAGTATCTTGCATTGTAATAAATTAATTATGTTATGTGCGTAATGTCGTTTAAATCAACTTTTATTGGAGTCAAACATGGAAGCATTAAAAATTAATAGTGATCGCCTGTGGGATAGTTTAATGGAAATGGCAAAAATAGGCGGCACTGCAAAAGGTGGATGTTGTCGTCTAGCATTAACTGATTTGGATAAACAAGGAAGAGAACTCTATATAAAGTGGGCCGAAGAAGCGGGTTGTATTGTTAAGGTTGATGCTATTGGTAATATTATGTGTACACGCCCTGGTGAAGACATGAGTTTAGCACCTGTCGGCACAGGTAGTCATCTTGATACTCAGCCAACGGGAGGCAAGTTTGATGGCGTGTATGGTGTATTAGCTGGTTTAGAAGTTGTGCGTTCGATGAATGACCAAGGCATTAAAACTAAGCACCCGATTGAAATTTCAGTATGGACAAATGAAGAAGGGTCGCGCTTTGCACCCGCAATGATGGGGTCTGGTGTTGTATCTGGTCGTTTTACGCTTGAAGAGATTTTAGATAAAACTGATGTAGACGGATTACGTTTAGGTGATGAACTGGAACGTATAGGCTTTGCGGGAGAAACTCCAGTGACAGGGCGTAGTTTCCATGCTTTTTTTGAAACTCATATTGAACAAGGGCCATATTTAGAAGCGGAACAAAAGCAAGTTGGTGTTGTAACCGGCGGGCAAGGCCAACGCTGGTATAATGCAACATTAACTGGGCGTGAATCGCATGCGGGAACGACACCAATGCATCTACGTAGCGATGCATTAATTGCAAGTTCACAGCTAGTGTTAAAAGTCGAAGAGATAGCTAAAGCGCATCCGCCAGGCTGTGGTACGGTGGGCTTTATGCAAGTGATGCCTAACTCGCGTAATACTATTCCCGGCGAGATCTCCATGAGTATTGACTTGCGTCATCCGATTGATCAGGAACTTACTAAAATGGATGCCGCGTTAAAACTTGCTATTGCTGAAATTGAAGCGACAGGACCTAGCGTTGCTCTTGACCCATTTTGGTATTACGAACCTATTCATTTTAATGCAGAATGCATAAATGCAGTGCGTCAGGCCACGATTGATTTAGGTTATAGTCACATGGATATTATCGCAGGTGCAGGCCATGATGCATGTTATGTATCTGATTTTGCAGCAACGAGTATGATTTTCACGCCATGTTTAAATGGTATTAGTCATAATGAAATTGAAAGTACTACGCAGCAGGAGTGTGAAGGGGGCTGCTCTGTATTATTGAATGCGATGTTGACCATGGCCGAAGTGGTTTAAGCTCGTTATAGCGGTAATGTAAATTAGGTGTTGTAACACCTAATTTACATTTAGTTCTGTTTTAAAGGAGTTTGATACCGCATCCCTTTAACACTATTTGTGTAATAAGTTCTGCACCTGTTTCAAAATCATCATCTTCGAGTTCTGTTTTACCCATCAATATACTACTTTGTAAGCCATAGTCAGCATAGGCCTGCGTAGATGACCAGATCATAAATAGTAAGTGTTCAGGGCTGATCGGATTCATCCACTGTTTCGCTATCCATTCTCGAATCACTTGGCAGGTTCGAATAAACTGAGTTTTTAAATCCGTTTGTAATTTATCCCTCAGGAAAGGTGCCCCGTGCAGTAGCTCTGAGGCGAAGATCCGTGATGCATTTGAATGGTCTTTAGATTGTTTTATCTTAAGCAATATATAGTGCCTAAGGGCTTGTTTAGGGTGTTGCTCAGCGGTCATCTCTTCCATATCAACCATCCAGATTTTTAAAATCTTACTGAGCACTTCTTTATACAGAACTTCTTTGGTTTTGAAATAATAAAGGATATTAGATTTAGGGAGTTTTGCTTGGTCTGCAATAGCGGAAATAGTGGTGCCGTTATAACCGTACTCGGCAAAGCGTTGTTCGGCCACGCTTAAAATCAACTGTAAATTATCTTTACGAATATCGGCTGATTTTCGGCGTTTTATTACACTTTTTTTCATGTCATTCATTGATGATTCTCCGCACTGTTATATTGCAACAGCCTTGTCATGGTGCAATATTATTCCATATTCTTACTCTAAATCGAAGTGATTATTATTTAATCTTTTATCAGCGACTTAGATGAACAATATAAGCTTAATTTATATACTAAGCAAAACAATCGCTTAGCTTGTTTTTTGTATTTTTAATTGAACTTGTTGACTCCGTGGTCAGGTAGTTGGCTTGCAGATTGCATTATTCCATTGTAATTCACAATGAGATAAGCCGATCATTAATTATAAATAGGAGAGATTATAGTGATGAATAAGGATAATTCAGTAAGCTATTCACAACAGCAATTAGCTTTAAACCAAATGTTTAAGGATATCAACCCCGCACTAAGTGCTCGACAAGCCGGTATCGAGAGTTCACGTTGTTATTATTGTTACGATGCACCTTGCATTAAAGCATGTCCTTCGAAAATCAATATTCCTAGCTTCATCGCTAGTATTCATGCCGATGATTTAACTGGTGCAGCTAAAACTATCTATAAAGAAAATATCATGGGCGGAAGTTGTGCGCGTGTTTGCCCTACAGAAATTCTTTGTGAGCAAGCTTGTGTGAGAAATCACGAAGCAGAGCAATTACCAGTAAAAATTGGTTTGTTACAACGTCACGCAACGGATAACGCAGAGTTTGAAGGCCATCCCTTCGAACGTGCCGCATCGACAGGCAAACGAATTGCGGTAGTTGGTGCAGGTCCAGCAGGGTTAAGTTGTGCTCATCGTCTGTCATTACTAGGTAATGATGTAGACGTCTTTGAAGCCGAAGATAAAGCCGGTGGTTTAAATGAGTACGGTATTGCTAAATATAAACTGACTGAAAACTTTGCACAAAAAGAAGTTGATTTCATTTTAAGCATTGGCGGAATTACTGTGCACTATGAAACTGCATTGGGTCGAGATATTACTCTTGAACAATTGAAAGAAGATTTTGATGCAGTGTTTTTAAGTATTGGTTTACAAGATACCTCATCACTGTATTTAGATAACGAAGACAATGAGATGGTGATTAACTCCGTTGATTATATTAAAGAATTACGTCAAGCAACGGATCTCAAACAGTTAGATATTCCTAAAGATAGCGCGGTTGTTATTGGTGCTGGTAATACTGCGATTGATATTGCTTGTCAGTTAAAACGTTTAGGTACGGAAGAAGTGACGTTAGTTTATCGCCGTGGCGAAGAGCAAATGAGTGCAACAAAGCATGAGCAACAAATTGCTAAAAACCACCAAGTCAGAATCAAAACATGGAGCCAGCCAGAAAGTATCGATGTCGATGATAACGGTAAAGTAACAGGCATGAGCTTTCGTAAAACTTATTTAGAAGATGGCAAACTTAAAGGCGGTGATGTGCAGTTTGATGTTGCGTGTAGCGCCATTTTTAAAGCGGTAGGTCAAAAAATGGCTTACCCAGATGCAGAACAATTAATTCCTACGATTAGTAACGGAAAAATCGCTACGTTTCACAACCAATTAACCAGTATTGATGGCGTATTTGCTGGTGGAGATTGTACTGGTGTCGGCCAAGATCTCACTGTTGAAGCGGTACAACAAGGAAAGTTGGCCGCAATCGCTATCAATGAGCAACTTAATGTCTCAACTACTACAAAATTACAAACAGCACTTAGCGCATAACAGGGAGAAATAACATGGCTGACTTATCAATTGACTTCGTAGGTATTAAATCTCCTAACCCATTTTGGCTGGCATCAGCGCCACCAACGGATAAAGCGTATAACGTTGAACGTGCTTATGAAGCAGGTTGGGGCGGTGTGGTGTGGAAAACATTAGGTGAAGACCCTGCCGCGGTAAATGTGTCTTCTCGTTACTCTGCGCTTTACGACCATAACGGTGATGTATCAGGTTTTAATAATATTGAATTAATCACCGACCGCAGTTTAGAAATCAATTTACGTGAAATTACAGAGGTTAAAAAACGCTGGCCAGATCGTGCATTAGTGGTGTCTTTAATGATGCCCTGTGAAGAGCAAGTCTGGAAGCGTATTCTCAAACTCGTTGAAGCAACGGGTGCGGATGGTGTTGAGCTTAACTTTGGTTGTCCACATGGTATGCCTGAACGTGGTATGGGCGCAGCGGTTGGACAAGTGCCAGAGTATGTTGAAATGGTGACTCGTTGGTGTAAACAGCACAGTAAAATGCCGGTTATTGTTAAATTAACACCGAATATTACCGATGTACGCCTTCCGGCTCGTGCCGCTAAAAGTGGTGGGGCTGATGCGGTTTCTCTGATCAATACGATTAATTCGATCACGGGTATCGACCTTGATGCAATGGCTGCTCGTCCGATGGTGGATGGTAAAAGTACCCATGGTGGTTATTGTGGTCCTGCGGTGAAACCTATTGCGCTTAGCATGACCAGTGAGATTGCCCGTGACCCTGAAACAGCGGGTCTGCCAATTTCTGGTATCGGTGGTATTGGTAACTGGAAAGATGCGGCTGAGTTTATTGCATTAGGTGCAGGCTCTGTACAAGTGTGTACTGCCGCGATGATTTACGGTTTTAATATTGTCGAAGAAATGAAAGAAGGCCTTTCAAATTGGATGGACAGTAAAGGCTACGAAAATATTAATGACTTTAAAGGTTTAGCAGTTCCCAACACCACAGATTGGAAAAAACTCAACATGAACTACAAAGTGGTTGCGACCATTGATGAGGATAAATGTATTGGGTGTGGTCGTTGCTACCAAGCTTGTGAAGATACGTCGCATCAGGCCATTACAGTAACCTCTAATGATGATGGCACCAATACTTTCGGTATTATTGATGATAACTGTGTGGGATGTAATTTATGTGAAATCACTTGCCCAGTTGATGATTGTATCACCATGGATGAACGCTCTGAAGGCCAACCCTATATGAACTGGATGGAAGATGTGCGTAATCCTCACCGTGAAGAAGCGTAACGTAGTGAATAAAAATATGGCATTAGCTAATTAATTTTGAGGTGAATAATGAATAATGAAAAATTACTAAATACTGGCATAACTCAATCCCAACTCGATGCTCATTGGATGCCTTATACAGGTAACCGTGAATTCAAAAAAGACCCGCGTATTATTACCTCTGCGCAGGGTAAATATTATACCGATTCAAAAGGGCGACAAATATTTGATGGGCTATCTGGCTTATGGTGTTGTGGTTTAGGGCACGGTCGACCAGAGATTGCTGAAGCCGTTAGTGAACAATTAAAAACATTAGATTACTCTCCAGGTTTTCAATTTGGACATGCCAAATCATTTCAACTTGCAGAAAAAATTACGGATTTTATGCCTAAGGGCCTTAATCGTGTTTTCTATACAGGCTCGGGTTCTGAAGCCGCTGAAACGTCATTAAAAATGGCGCGCGGTTATTGGCGTAAAAAAGGCATGGCGGGTAAAACTAAATTAATTGGTCGTGGTTTAGGCTATCACGGTAGTAATTTCGGTGGTATTTCAGTGGGCGGTATTGGTGGAAATCGTGCTTTATTTGGTCCTGCGGTTGAGGCTGATCATTTACGTCATACCCTTTTACCTGAAAATTTATTTTGCCAAGGTCAACCGAAATCTGGTGCTGAATTGGCTAATGAATTAATAGAGCTGATTGCATTACATGATGCCTCTAATATTGCGGCAGTAATTGTAGAGCCGCTATCAGGTTCTGGAGGGGTTATTCCACCGCCCATCGGTTATTTAAACCGCCTGCGTGAAATCTGTGATGATAATAATATTTTACTTATCTTTGATGAAGTTATTTGTAGCTTTGGTCGAATGGGCGAAAACACGGGGGCTGAAGCTTTTGGTGTTGTACCCGATATTATCAACATCGCTAAACAAGTGACGAATGGCACTATCCCAATGGGTGCGGTGATCGCGAAGCAAGAGATATATGATACTTATATGGACCAAGGTGGCCCTGAATATATGGTTGAGTTCTCTCATGGTTATACCTATTCAGCTCACCCCGTGGCTTGTGCTGCTGGTATTGCAGCATTAGATATATTGAAACAAGATAAATTAGTTGAACGTGTTAAAGCACTTAGTCCTTATTTTGAAAATGCAGTTCACAGTTTAAAAGGCTGTAAATATGTAACAGACATTAGAAACTATGGTTTCTCCGCTGGTTTTAGTATTGAAGCTTTTCCTGGTGAACCCGCATTACGTCCTTATCAAATCGCCATGAAAATGTGGGAGAAAGGATTTTATGTTCGTTATGGAGGCACAAACATTCAATTAGGTTTGCCTTTCACCAGTGAAAAAGAAGAGATCGACTCTTTGATTAATGCACTTGGCGACACTTTTAATGAAATGGCTTAGAAAATTAAGCGAGTTGGTATCAATAGCCGCATGGAGATTTTTATGACACAAGTAGTAGGCCACCTTATCGATGGCGAAATAATAAATGACAATCATCAAACGCAAGATGTTTTTGATCCTGCGCTGGGTACAGTCGCAACACAAGTCGCATTAGCTTCTAAAGAAACGGTTGAATTGGCAATTGCATCAGCCCAAAAAGCGTTTCCTGAATGGCGTAATACTCCGCCTTTAAAGCGTGCACGTATTATGTTTAAATTTAAAGAATTATTAGAAATCAATAGAGATAAAATTTGCAATTTATTAGGCAAAGAGCATGGCAAAATATTACATGATGCCGCGGGGGAATTACAGCGAGGTATTGAGAATGTTGAATATGCTTGTGGTGCTCCCGAGCTGTTAAAAGGCGAACACAGTAAGAATGCGGGGCCAAATGTTGATTCTTGGAGCGAGTTACAGCCATTGGGTATAGTTGCTGGTATTACACCTTTTAACTTTCCTGCCATGGTGCCAATGTGGATGTTTCCATTGGCGATTGTGTGTGGTAACTGTTTTATTTTAAAACCATCGGAAAGAAATCCAAGTGCTACTTTGTACATTGCACAATTATTACAAGAAGCAGGCTTACCTAAAGGTGTGTTGAATGTCGTTAATGGAGACAAAGAGGCGGTTGATGCACTGTTAGCTGATAAGCGTGTTAAAGCGGTTAGTTTTGTGGGTTCAACTCCGATTGCAGAGCATATTTATACTAAAGCAACCGCTAACGGTAAACGTTGCCAAGCATTAGGCGGTGCTAAAAACCATGCCATTATTATGCCTGATGCTGATATGGATAATGCTGCAAACCAACTATTGGGTGCTGCATTTGGATCTTCTGGTGAGCGTTGTATGGCGTTATCTGTTGTGGTTGCCGTGGGTAATAAAGCCGCGGATGAGTTGATTGAAAAAATGACCGTTTCGATGAAAGCGCTAAAAGTCGGCGTATTTGATAATACGGATAATGACTTTGGACCTGTTATTACAAAACAGCATCAAGAAAAAGTAATTGGTTACATTGATAGTGCTGAGCAACAAGGCGCTAAAATTATTGTCGATGGACGTACGTTAAAAGTAGAAGGTTATGCTAATGGCTACTTTGTTGGCGCAACATTAATTGATAATGTGAAAGCAGAAATGGATAGCTATAAAGCGGAAATATTCGGCCCAGTATTACAGGTGATGCGCGTTGAGTCGATGCAACAGGCGATGCAGTTAATCAATAACCATGAATATGGTAACGGTACTTGTATCTTCACCCGTGATGGTGAAGCGGCGCGCTACTTCTCTGATAATATAGAAGTTGGGATGGTGGGTATTAACGTACCATTACCAGTGCCGGTTGCTTATCACAGTTTCGGTGGTTGGAAACGTTCGTTATTTGGTGACTTAAGTGCCTACGGCCCAGATGGTGTTAAGTTTTATACTAAACGTAAAACCATCACTCAGCGTTGGCCTTCAAGTGGTGTAAGAGAGGGTGCTAGCTTTGCTTTTCCTAGCTAATGATTGGTAAGCTTTACTCAGTAAAGTCTACTTTAAGGTTATTTACTAACGCTATATTTCAACGTAATAGCCCCTTGAGTGTTAAACACTTAAAGGGGCTTTTTTATACTGACTAGACCCATTTAATAACACTTGTTGAAATTAAATAACTGATTCAAAAAGCAATCATTTTCGTTTATGTTATAAAGAAAATAGATATCTATTTATCTATTTTCTTTAATCTACCTGCTTTAAATCTATATGCCTTTAATCTACCTATTTTAAATTTATCTATTTTTAGATTATCTAACTATACGACGATTTAAATCTGCTACGCTTATGGTTGTAGTGGTATAAGTGCAAATTTATAAATAAGAGCTAAACATATATTTCTTGTATTGCGGTTAACGATATTAGCTTAACGGGTATAAGTTCATGAAAGGGAGCAGTGTTAGTGAGTCAGCATCAACAAAGTGATTATCAAAAAATCAATGATCATAAAAGTGAGCAGAAAAACAAGGAACAAAAAAATAGCTATCACAACAGTCGTCTATTAAAAATGCTTAAAGATTATCCGCAAGGGATCAAAGAGTATGATCTGTTAACACTGTTACAGCAGCAACAATGTCCACAACAGCCCCCACAAGAATCTCCCAAAAAAACGCCTGAATCAGCACCAAAAACACCAGAACAAGAGCAGCAAGCAAATTCGATAGATACGGCTTACTCGAAAAAAGAACCTTTTTCTAGAAATGCCACCTTCTTTGATAACTTAGACCTGTTTCAGAAACACTTTCTTTTATTTCATGCACTCTATAAGTTAAATGATCAATTACAAGCACCTCAAGAGGGCATGCTTATTATCGAAGCCTTAAATATTCAATTTTTACCCGCCGAGCAAGGTCAGCAAAATAGAGCTAATGACCCTAAGTATAATCTACACCTTGAGTTGGCAAATCATGATCCATTAAGGGATTATTATTTGGATATCAAAAACTTGCACGATACATCAAGTGAAGATGTCGATAATCTATTAGACAGTTTTTGGCTTAATATGGGAGATAATAGTGAAAAGAACAGCGCATTAGCTTTACTTGATCTACAAGAACCCTGTGATTTAGTGATTATTAAAAAGCGCTATCGACAATTATTGGTAAAATACCATCCCGATAAAGGCGGGTGTGTTGAAACGACTAAGGCATTGAATGATGCGATGTCGGTGCTGAAGCGTTGTTATCCTGCTTAATACATGAGTTAAATAAGCTTTGTATGGTAACGCTGTTATCCTAACTAAAGTGAATAAAAGGGCGTCAAAAACTCTGTGTATCTCCCCGATACTAAATTGTTATTTTGGGGTCTATGAGATGTTTGTAACTTACAAAGCCGCAATAAAAAATGCATCGTGTATTAGCGCGATGCATTTTGTTAACGATTAACATATTTCAGTGATAAATTAAGCCATGCTTGAAGTTATTCTTAAAGCTATATTAGGCTAAATAGTGGTTAGTTTTTGGTTCACCTTAATATGTTACTAGCTTAGTAATTAACAGTCTTTATCTTCAGCGCCTAATTCACCTTTAACATCTTCACAGGCATCTTCTATGGCATTACCTGTATCAGTTGCTGCGTCTTTTATTTTGTCACCTGCATCGCTAGCGGCATCTTTAGAGTCAGAGACAGCTTCGGTTAATGTATCACCTGCTTCTCCCGCTGCATTTTTAGTATCTGAAACAAGCGTATCAAGATTATCGCCAGCGTTTTCTGCAAATGATTTAGTTTCTGCAGCTGCTTCGTCAATATTTTCGCCTGCTGTTTCTGCGCTATCATCGCTACAAGCCGCTAAACCTAATGTTGAAGCCAGTGTTAATACTAATAGTGTTTTTTGTTTGTTAAAGTTCATAGTCGATCTCCAGTAATAATTGATTTATGTGATATAGATTCACTGTAATGTTTAAAGTTCAAATGTTTTATGTGTATAAAATAGATTTGTTGAAATGCGTAACATTCAAATCCTTAAAGCTTTGGTGTTCGACCTCTTAGCGCATTAGCAATTAATGAAATCACCAGTAATACGACAAACACAAAGAATATTATTTTAGCTATTCCTGCCGCTGCTCCGGCTATTCCTGCAAAACCTAACACACCTGCGATAATTGCGACGATAAAGAAAGTTAATGCCCAACCTAACATGTGATGCTCCTTTTTTTGTATGTTGAATGATGTTGTTGATATACATATTGCGAGATACGTGCCAGTTTTTAAGTAATTGATTTTAAAGTTTTAAATTATTTTTCCTGTTTTTGTGGAAATGAGTTGAAGTAAACTTTACAAGATAAAATGTAAAGTTTGCAGAGCAAAGAAGGCGTGAATTACTCTATTGCTTATGCTGTTTAAATACTGCGAGGAAGGCTGTTATTAAACTTGATTGGTTATGAGAGAGGGTTGGTGATGGGACTTGATAGGTTTTGGGGCTTGATAGGTTTTGGGAATAGTAGGTCGAATAATCTTTAGAGGCATTTAATTTATTGTTAATAAATTGCACCGATAACCATCGCAAATAATAAGCAATGGTTATCGTTGTAGTGATGTAATAGGGGAGTAGTTTAGTGATGCGGTAGCTTTACCGATTTAACTAAAAAGTTAAAACTACTTCAAGATTTAACTCGAAGTTAAATAGAAGTTAAATAATGCTTTTAAGCATCGCTAAATTGATGGGCTTTAATAACGCTTGGTCAATCGCAAACTCGGTTAAGGTTTCAGTGCTAATTTCATTACCGCTGATGATGGTTATTTTACTATCTGGCAATAACAAGCGTAATTCTTTTGAAAAAGCTAACCCGTTTGCATCGGGTAAATTGATATCCAGTAAAATACGGTCGTATAGATCATCTTTAGTTGGTTGATCTTTACTGGTTAATAAAGATATCGCTTCAGCAGCGCTGTGCGCAATTTGCGTTTGTACATTGAGGTTATTCAGTAATAATGCAGTTATTTGAGCGGCATCTTGATCGTCTTCAATAATTAAAAACCGTTTTGATACCTCGGCAGCCTCTAAATTCAGTGCTGTCGGTTGAGAGCTTATTGCTGAAGTACCGTTAAGATTATTAGCATTCAGTTGATCATCGATTGAGTTGTTTTTTGTTTGTTGCGGCGCGATTAAATGGCCATCTTTAGTATTAAAAAATGCTGAGGCAGCGTTACCAGTTGTTTCGGTTTCAGCTGCAATTTCAGTTTTAATACCAGAAGAGTTTATATTGATGCCTAAACAATTTACTAATGCTCGATATAATGCTTCTCTATCTACCGGTTTTGCCACTACATCATTAAAACCGAGCAATTTTAGTTCTTGATCAACACCCTTCATGGTGGCTGCTGTAACCGCGATAACCGGTGTAGTGATCTTCATGCTTCTTAATTTGGCAATGGCTCGTTTACCATCTAACACTGGCATATGAATATCCATCAAGATGCTATCAAAGGGCGTCCCTTGTACCTGTGCTTCGATGATTTTAGTAACTGCTTGGCCACCATTAACTGCATAGCAAACACTTAACCCAAAGGAGCGGCAAATAAAGCCAATTAAGTTTCTAATATCTTTTATATCATCAACAATTAAAATACGTCCGCTTATTTGCGGCAGAGTAGCCTCAGGTGCTTGCGCGTTGATAGGGTTAAAGGCAAATGGTTCAATAGGAGTATTAGATAAGTCACCAAGATTCAAACTAATAATGAATTTACTGCCAACATTTTCCTCTGATTCAACTTTTATTGTGCCATCCATCTTTTTTAATAATTCGCAGCAAATGGCTAGCCCTAATCCCGCTCCTTCCTCATTACGAGAAACAATGTCTTCAACTTGCTCAAAGGGTTTAAAGATGGTTTTTAATAAATGTTGAGGAATACCAATACCTGTATCGGTGATAGTGAAATATAAGGTATTTTTATCCGCCTCTGTTTGTAACCAGATATCAATGGTCACGGCCCCATTATCGGTAAACTTGATGGCGTTATGAATCAAGTTTATAAATACTTGCCTTAAACGAATAGGATCGGCATTGATTTCAAGTGGTAGTGGGGTGGTTGTGTTGATATTTAGTGAAATACCTTTGTCTTCTGCTGTCACTGACATTAACGCGTACAGGTCTGTAATAAAGTTGTCTAAGGCAATATCTGCATTATTTAATTCTAATTTATCTGCGGCTATTTTAGATAGGTCTAATACGTTATTTAACAGCCCTAATAAATGCTTACCATTATTTAATATCGTATTTAATTCAGACTTAATATGGGTATTTTCCTGGTGCGATAATAAAAGTTCCGTATACCCTAAAATAGAGGTCAGGGGAGTTCGTAGTTCATGGCTTAGATGTGCAACAAACTTATCCTTGGAACGGTTTTTAGTCTCTGCTTTAATGCGCTCTAAGCGTTCATTTTCAACTTCTTTACGGGAAAGTGCATAGCGAATCGCACGGTGAAAACGCGTGGTATTAAGTTCTGACTTGATAACGTAATCAACCGCGCCTGCATCCAGCGCATTATTATCTAATTGGCTATCCGACTGCCCAGTCAACATAATAATAGGAATGGTGCAGCCTGCATTAATCGCTTGCTTTAACACTTTTAAACCATTCAATGAGCCAAGTTGAAAATCAAGTAAACAGATATCGTGTTTATTTTGCTTGAGTAAGACTAAAGCTTCAACGGCACTATCTGTCCATTGAATTTCAAATTGATAATTGGAGACCTGTTGAAGATAGTCACTGGTTAATAGGTAATCATCTTCATCATCTTCTACCAGCAATACTCTTTTTATAGATTCAGTCATGGCTAAGTCTTCATTGATTATAATTTAAATTGAATTCAGCTTTTAAAGCGTTTGGTTCAGGCGTTACAGAGTACTACTTCGGCTCTATTTAGAGGCTAGTTAAATACTAGCCATATATTTTCAGATAGTAACTGATGAGTTCTGTTGGTTCACGGACAAGTAACTCAAGCATTTTTAAAAATAACTAACGTTTACAAATAACTAACGTTTACAACTAACACTAACAACTTACGCTAACAATTAATGCGAACAACAATTAGCGCTAGAAAAATTGGTTATTACAAGAAGCGGTTAATCATCATTAGAAACAGGAAACTCAACAAACTCAATCCAATATTTCCCTAATACTTTCATCAATTCAACTAAACCTTCAAAATTAACGGGCTTAGTAATATACGACGCAGCGCCTAAGTTATAGCCCTTAATTTTGTCTTCTTCTTGTTTTGAAGTGGTTAAAATAACTACCGGAATACCCTTTAAGTTTGGGTTCTCTTTAATCTCTTTAAGCGCCTCGCGTCCATCTTTACGCGGCATATTAAGGTCTAGTAATATTAAATCAGGCCTTGGTGAGTTGCATTTATCTTGGTATTGACCTTCTCGGTTTAAATATTCAAGTAATTCAACACCGTCTTCAACACAATGCAGTTTATTTAATACACGGCTTTCTGCTAGGGCATCTTGAGCTAATAGGCGATCATCTTCATCATCATCTGCGATTAAAATGGTAATTGCTTTTGTATTCATTTATGTAACCTTAACTGGTTGTTGTAAAAGTAAAATTATGTGGGATTTTGATTGTAAATTCAGTGCCTACATCAACCTCACTTTGTACTGAAATAATACCGCCATGGCGCTCTACGATACGTCTACATACCGCTAGACCAATGCCTGTTCCTTTATACTGCGTACGTGCATGTAAACGTTGGAATGGGATAAATATTTTATCTTCAAACTCTTGTGAAAAACCAATGCCGTTATCTTTTACGATGATTTCATACCATAAACTGTCGGTTTCTAATTGCGGGTCGTAGACTATAGTTTCTTTGTAATTGATATTGATATGAGGTGAAACGGCTTCTTTTTTGAATTTTATTGCATTGCTTAGCAGGTTCAAAAATAGTTGATCAAGTTGTGATTTATCACCATTTATCACGGGTAATGAGGTTACTATGATCTCCGCCTTACTTTCTTCAACGGCCACTTCTAAATCATCTAATACGGCTTCTAATACTTCATCTAGCGCAACATTTACAAATTGTTTACCTCGAGTGTTGATACGAGAATACTCGAGTAGGTCATTGATTAAATTCGACATCCGTTCTGCCGCATTATACATTCGTTGAAGGTAATCCTGACCTTTAGGGTCAATTTCAGTAGCGTAGGTGGTCATCAGGCGATCACCAAAAGCCCTAATTTTTCTTAACGGCTCCTGCAAGTCATGTGATGCCACAAAAGCAAAGTCTTCTAATTCTCGGTTACTGCGTGATAACTCCTCGGAGTACAGAGTTAACTCTTTTGTACGCTCTCTCACTTCATCGGCTAGTTTTTCATTTTGTTGCTCTAAAGTATCTTTGTATTGTTGCTCTGTTTTATTATTAATACGCACTAAAAACCATAATCCAAACAATAATAAAAAACTGGTGATAGCGGAGATACTGAAGGTCACCTGTGCTTCTTTTTCAATCTTATTGAGTTTTTTGTATAGGTTATAACGATGTTGAACTTCAGCATTTTGTAATTCATCAAAATAGGTTTTGATTTCGCTATAAAGGTTTTTACCTCTACCCGTCATTACTGCGCGAATAGCACTTTTTTCTTTGTCGTTCAGGGCGAGTTCAACGGTGTAGGTCAGTTCATCTAATTTTGTTTCAACGAGCTTCAACAATACTTGTTGTTTTTCTTTATTAGCGACCATATCTAACTGCAGTGCTTTGACTTTTAGAATTTGACTTAATACTAATGAAAGCGCTTCTTGATAGGGTGCTAAATATTCCTCATCTTCAGTTAATAAATAACCACGTTGCCCAGTTTCTGCTGATAAAACAAGTATATGTAATTTATCTAAGGCTAAAATAACTTCCCCTGTGTTGGTTAAGCTTTTCTGTGTTTTTGCTAGTTCATCGATTGTTTTTAATGCTAATACGACATTAATAGTGATCATGCCGATGACGATAAAGTAGATTAATGCCCATGAAATTCGTTTGTTATCTAATAAGCGAGCAATCGATGTCATTTATTTTCCTATATATTTGCTTTAAAAGCGTTTTTAAAGATAAGTTAAAACTTAATTTACTCCAGATTATCTAGCCTCGATTAATCCGATTTTTTATTCGCAATATGCTCTAAAGACTGGCTACATTGTTGGCACGAAATAAGAATTTTATCAGCGGCTTCTAATGCTTTTTCGATTGGCATATTATTTTCAAGCACTAATTTAATCATCTCTGCCTGCATTGAAATTCTATTTAATGGGGCACGGGCATCATGAATTAGTTCATTGATTTTTTTTGCTTCACTGTTGTTTATTTGCTCACTCATTACTTAAGTAACCTTATCTATTAGTTAATGATTTAACGTAGAAGTCTTTGAAAATAGAACCTCACTCAGCTTTCGTTTTAGTTGCTAACTCAGCGCTTATACAAATGGCTTACTGAAATGCTTTACTCTTTAAATTCGCCATAGGCATGCAGGCGGTTGTATAAGGTTTTAGTACTAATGCCTAGCATCTCAGCTGCCAGTGATTTATTACCATTTACATCTTTTAAGGTGACTTTGATTAATTCTTTTTCAACATCTTCTATGGTTTGTCCTGCGCTTACACTGTGGCTACTTTCTGATATCGAAGAGAAAGGCGACCTGAATATTGTTGGTAACTCAATCGATGTCGACTGTGGATCTGACATAATAAAAGCGCGATGAATGGCATGACGCAATTCTCGTACGTTACCTGGCCAGTCATAGTCCATAAGGCGTTGTAATTGTACCGCTTGCCATTGGTACTGGCGGTTATTCTCTTCATTAAGTTCATGCAAAAAAGTATGGGCTAATAAAGGAATGTCCTCTTTACGTTCGCGTAAAGCTGGGATCGCAATAGGAAAAACGGCGAGCCTGAAATAGATATCTTCGCGTAAACATTTCTTCTCTGCAATCTCTGCAACGCTGCGATTAGAGGCTGAAATAACACGGCAATTAACCGTTACTTCTTTGGTGCCACCTACCGAGGTGACTTTTTTATTTTCTAATACACGTAATAAATTTGGTTGCATATCAATTGGCATTTCAGTCACTTCATCTAAAAATAAAGTGCCATCACCTGCACGTTGAAATACGCCTTCTTTTTTAGCAATTGCGCCCGTAAAAGCACCTTTTTCATGACCAAATAATTCACTTACAATGAGCTCTTTGCTTAAAGCGCCACAGTTGGTTGCGATCAGTTGATGCGCTGTGTTGTTTACTTTATTAGTCGCGCTATGAATAGCTTCGGCAACAACTTCTTTACCAACGCCACTTTCTCCCATCAACATCACATTAGCCTGTGTCAAAGAAACACGTTCAATCATGGTATAAAGGGCTTTCATCGCATCGGACTCACCAATTAAACAACCAAAATGTTTATTTGGTAACGATGAATTATGTTTTTTATTTGTTGCTTTGGGACTTTTGTGTGAAAGCGCTTGTTCTAAATCTTCACGTTGTAAAGGTTTAGCAAGGTAGTCTATTTTAGGGCCACATAAGCTGTCTAACATTCCTTTTACTAAGGGGTGTCCTGTGATCAGAGTGATATAAGGTGTTTGATCAGACTTATTAATGTAATCAATTAAGTGCAAGCCGCTTCCATCGGGCAACATAAAGTCTAAAAAAATATGCTCAAAGTCATTATTTTCTAGTATCTGATATGCTTCCTGCAAAGAATTAGCCGTCATGATGTCATGCCCAAGAAACTCAATAATATGACATGCTACACTTGTAAACTCTTCATCGTCATCAACTAATAATATATTTAACACGGTCATCCTTTATGGTCATTCAATAGACTTTTTGCCTATCACTAAAATATTTTATAATGTCACATACTAGCAATTTTTAACGGCAAGTGATTACACATTTTTATTCAAATATCGACTTTTTAACAACCTGCCTCGTTTAAAAGGAAGATTTTTTATTGTGTATTATTAATTAGTTAAAGATCTTTATACAAATTACTCCTTAAGATATAGGCATTAATACTTTAGAATTTGATAGGGAGGTTTGTATGATTTAATCAAAAGGTTTAGATAGCTTTTAAATAGTTTTTAAATGGCTTTGAATTAGTGATCGCTTTATGTGCATGAAAAAAGCACACCGAAGTATGCTTTATTTTATTCTTGAGCACTGATTAATATTTAACTGTCAGCAATTTCTAATTTGTTTATAACAGATTTTACATCTTCGCTGTTTTTAGCGATCATCACTGCTAATTCTTCTTCACTGTCTGAGTCAACTTCACCGGTTAATATCACTACGCCATTAAGCACTTCAACTTCGATGCTTGTTCCGCTCACGTCCGATGACATTAATAATTTACTTTTAACCACGGCTTCAACTTTTGAGTCGGTTAACGAAGCAACCAATTCACTATCTTGTTCTTTATTAATCACTGAAAGTTTGTTGTCAACTGAATCAACACCTTCAAGGCTTGCTACTAGCTCTTCCGCCAAAGATTTATCTACAGCGCTATCTACTTTACCCGTTAGGATCACAACACGGTCTTGCACATCGGTATTAATATCAAAAGAGTTTAAATGACTGTTAAATAAAAGCGTTGTTTCTGCTTTACCATCTAACCATGCATCTTTAGATTTATCTTCCCATGTATTGTCTGCGAATGCGGCTGTTGAACCTGCAGTGAACAAGGTAAGTGCAATAATTGAACGAATTGAGTTTTTCATCATTTTCTCCTTTTTGATTAGGTAATATAGATTAGCGATTATTATGCCAAAACTGTAAGTTGTTGATTTTTAATTATTATGGTTTTTTTAGGTGGCTTTTTAGTGAACTCACTTTGTTTTTATTACATGCGTTAATGTAAAAATTACAAGGGAGTATCGCCGGTAAGCATTGACCTCACGGCTCGCTGGCTTTGCATCTTAAATGAGCACGGTTATATCACCCCTCTAGGATAACTTCACGAGTAATCCTAGAGGGGTGGGGTGCTATTCGCCTATTATTAACGATTAGATATTAACGATTGGATTACTTAGTAATTATCTGTCGTGTTTGATTTAGCAATGGATTTAGCATCTGCATGAGTCTGTTTATTATGCGTTTCGTTAGTTGATGTAGCGCTTTGTTTGTCGTTAACTTGTTCAGCATCAGTTTGTTCAGTTAATAGCTGACCTAACTGTTTTCCCCCTTTAATTGCAAAATCCAGCGTACGAATAGGGAATGGGATCAAGATATCAGCTTCTTCTAGCGTATTTTTAATAACAGAAATAGCTTGGTGTCTTGCTGCCATGAAACCTGTTTGGCCAGGGTAATCAATCCAAAACCACACTAGTAAATTAATAGCGCTATCTCCAAAACTTTCAGCGTATACATTGGTTTCCTGTTTTTTGATCACAAAGTCACATTCATTTAATGCGTTAACTAACAGCTTCGCAGCCTGGTCGGGATCGTCGGCATAGGAAATTGAAACGGGGATTTCAATACGTCTTTCTCCAATCACTGTGTAATTGGTTAATATATTTCTGAACAATATTTTGTTAGGGATGATTTCTAGTTGGCCAAAAAATGTTTCAACTAAGGTATTGCGTAAGTTAATGGTTTTAACAGTACCAAATACACCATCAGCTTCGACTATATCGCCGATTTTAAATGGTTTTCGTATACCCATTACAATGCCGGCAATTAGATTTTCAGTCATATCTTGGAAGGCAAAACCGATTGCCAAACCTATTATTCCTGCACCCGCTAATAACGAGGTGACTGTACCTTTTAAGCCAACAAAGTCTAAGCAAATGAAAATACCCATTAATATCAAACAGGTTTTAAGAATCGCTGTAATTAAATCAGCTATTTGGTGGGAGTCAAATGCGCGCCTTAATACTTTACGCATTACATTACCGGCAATACGTGCGAATAAAGAGAAGAAAATAATAAAGATAATTGCCACGATTAAATTGGGTATATGCTGAATACCTGTCTCTATCCAAGTATTTAGCTTTTCTTCAATCAGTTTCCAATATTGATCAATATTTAATAAGTCCACGTCGTACTCCTAGAAAAATCATACATAAAACTCATACATACAAATTACACTGCAAATTTTAGGCCCGGACTTAACTTGCTGATATTATTTAATTTATTAGTTTTTTTGATGGATTTTAAAAAGCGAAATAGTAAATTTTACAAAAAAATTGTCAGTTATTCCTAGAGCCGCATCTTCTTTGCTGAGGATAATATAGAGTTAAGTGCAATGACTGTTGCGCTGATGGAAGGGGGCTTGAAATAAAAGCGCTAAGTGTTATTCCCTATTGTGAACAGGTTCACTAAGCGCTGTTATTTTTATTGTTTTAAAAAAACCGTTAACGCACTGGGGTTAATACAAATATTGAGCGTATCACTTTCAAATAATTCACCATCAATGACGTATTTAATCGTTTCTTTACTATTGATTTTTATTTTTTTAACACGCTTAGCCCGAATATTTTGTTCACTATCTACTGGCCTTGGTTGGTCATTATTAAAGCTCAATCCAGCTGAAATTAATTCACCTAACCCCATTAATTTACTGCCTACCTGTTGTGTTGAGTTAATCCAAGTAACATCAAGGTAACCGTCTTGAATGTTAGGTGCACCATTACCTTGTGCTAGCAAACTTGTTACGGGAGCGGCATTGGCAACTACAAAACTTGTGGTTTCGATAGGGGTAAAATTCTGATCATCAAAGGCGACATCAACATGATAGGTTTTTCCCTCTGAATAGGCTTTCCAAAAACCATTTAAATATGCAAATTGCCCGTTATCATCTTTTACTTCTCTGTCTGCAAAATTGATCATGTCATATTCAAGGCCAATCCCTGCTAATAACAGCGCCGTTTTACCATTACATTTTGCGGTATCAATTTTAACTGTTTGCTTATTACATATGTGTGATAGCGCAAGCTCAACGGGGGTTATTTTAGACAGGTGGCCGTATAAATGGTGGGCTAATGCATTAGCGGTGCCCATAGGTAAAAAACCAAATGTGATATTGGTATTCACCACCTCTTCAGCAACTTCTCTTAAAGTGCCATCTCCTCCCGCAGCAATGACTGTCGAAGTCTTAGCCGCCAGCGCTTGTTCGGTATAGTGTTTAGCGGATACTGTTGGGGTTGTTTCTCTTACTGTTAATGAGAAGTGTTTATTAAGTTGATTGATAACATCGACTTTATATTGCTCCCATTTCCCACCACCTGCAGCCGGATTTACAATTAACCAAGCCGTTGGATAAGTATTAAGGCTTTTCTGTTCTCGATATTGCGCTAAGCGTCTTAACTGTTTTTTGTTTAAGCCTGCCTGGGTTCGCACACTTGATATGTTATCTAATACTTCTCGAACGGTTAAGTCCGGATTTTTTGCTAATAAATAAGCCGCGGCAACAAATACCGAACGGCCTCTGCCTAAAGCGCAGTGAACCACTACGTTGTTACCGTCATTAATATGGTTGTCGATCCAAGTGATTGCTTGCTGTAAAGAATCGAGATCCGGTGTTTGATGGTCTAAAGTTGGGATGTTCAAATAATCTAGTTCTAATGCAGTACTTCCCCAATCTAAGGCACTAAATTCAGCGGTCATATCTACAATTGCATGAATATCACTGATGTCACCGGATACAAAGTCTTGTGTATTTAAACGTGTTGCGACGAATAAACCTTTGCCTACTTTATGTATTTTAGGGGTCTTATCCAGCTTCCTGGCAATGCCATTATAAATATAAACACCTGCAATAAATGGCCATAATAAAACATTAATATAGAGGGGAATGCGTCCATCGCTATTTTTTCTAAATATACTGGGCATCTTAATCAGGTAAGCAATTGAAATAACGGCGAGAGAGGCACTGATCCAATATAAAATAAAAGACAGTAAAAAAGTGCTGAAATAACCCAATAAAGCAAAAATGAAGGTTAACGCGATGTAATAAAAATAAATAGGCATTACTAATCCCCTTATGAAAAAACGATAGCATTACCAGAGGGGCGCACCCATCTATCAAAGCAATCAATAATTAAGTGTATTTGCAAAGGCTGTACCAAACTTTAACTTGCTGATAAATATTGTTTTATTGTTTTTTCTAAATGAAAATTTAAACTGGTTTTGTAAACTTTACATGAGTGATTGTTAATACTGCTCGATTAAAATGGCAATGGTGGTGCTTAAATTGGTAAGTTGTTTTTGTTTTAGTTGCTGTCGTAGTTGTTGTCGCTATTGTCGGGAGTTTTTTAGCTTCTTAGTATCTGAGAAAGTCAGAGGTTATTGTCTTTTAATAACTGAATAAATTCACTTAATGAATGTTGGTAAAAATCACGGATTAAATTCTCTGTTTCAAGTGCATTTTTATCCATAAAAAGACTAAAAACATCTTGTTTAAAAAAGGGGACTAAAAAGCGTCGGCGTTGAGAAACCTTGGCCGAAATAATCCATTTATCTTTCTCTAAGCTAGAAATCTGTAAAGAGGTATCGTCAAGCTCTGGAATTTGTAACATTAACATTTTCATCGTGGATGTTGGTTGTTTATTCTCCCATTGAAAGTTTCTAAAAAAATGTAATGCTTCGTTTAAGGTCGGCTGTAACGGAACATCTTGTTCCATTTCTTGATCGTAATAACCACAAAATATTCCGTTCATTTTTAGCTCCTATTCTAAGCTCCTGAACAATACTGAGTCCAATACCTTACATAGTTGATTTATTTAAAACCAGTGATTTTGAGCTGTATCGTTGATGAAAGCTAAAAAAATAATGATGATTTTGTAATAGGCCATAATGCTGATTGTTACTGGCCCTTTTCTTTTAACAATAGCAATAGCAATAACAATAAATATAATTAGTTAATAATAACGCCCAATTGATGCAGAACAAAAAACATAGAAAAGCTGATTAATAAACCACTAATCCCTAATATCACTCCTACTTTAAGCATTTGAGAACTTCTTATATGTCCACTAGCATAAGCGAGTGCATTAGGTGGTGTGCTGACGGGTAAAGACATACCTAAAGAGGCTGCAAAGGTTACTGATAATATGAGGACCATTTGACCGCCATAGGGAAGTAATGAATGCATCGATGCACCTAATGTGGCGACTAAAGGTAATAGCAGGTTAGCACTGGCTGTATTAGACATAAAATTAGCCATCAATAAACACAACATAGAAGCGCCAACAATCAGCACTAATGGGTGAAAGTGATGGAATGGAATCGCTTCGATGGTGCGTGCGGCCAGTCCTGTTTTATCTAATGCTAAACCTAAGGCTATGCCGCCGGAAACAAGCCATAAAACATCCCAGGAAATATGCTTTAAGTCTTCCTTACTAATGATATTAAAAATAGAGAATATGGCGACGGGTAACATAGCAACTACGTAAGAACTCATTCCATGCAAGTCTCCTAGTAACCATAATATGATGGTTAATAAAAAGGTTCCATAAACGAGCCAAGCCTTGGGCGTTTTTAAAAATGTGCCTTCGATATCTAGTTTTATGACATTAACGGAAGCAGGAAATAAATGGTTTAGTAACAACCAAGCTAGCAATAACATTACCGCAACAAAGGGCACACCCATTGCCATCCATTCTGCAAAGCTAACACTGTTTTCATTGACTAAGTATTTAAGCGCAACCGCATTCGGTGGTGTACCAATAGGCGTGGCGATACCGCCGATGTTAGCTGCAACAGGAACCGATAATGCAAAGGCTATTTTACCCATGTCCTTATCACCAAATAATGCTAACACTGGGGTTAAAATAGATAGCATCATAGCGGTGGTTGCGGTATTACTCATAAACATTGAAAAAACAGCGGTGATCAACATAATTCCAAGCATTACATATTTAGGCTGGTGGCCAAATGGGCGCAACAGTACGCGGGCTAAATTAATATCCAAACGATATTTGGTCGAGGCAATAGCTAAGAAAAAACCACCGAGAAAAAGCATGATAATCGGTGATGCGAAGGTGGCCATAATGTCAGTTTGGCTAAGTAAATGCCCTTGCAGTTGTGGTGTGTCATTGGTGGCAAACCATAATCCGTGATCGGAAATAAGCAGCAACTCTAATACAATAATTAACACGGAAGTGGCGTAAATTGGAATCGGCTCCAAGACCCAGCACAAAGCAGCCATTACAAAAATAGCCATCACACGTTGCTCTACTAATGTTAAACCAGCTAGTCCAAAGCTATCTGCGGGTAATACAATAATAATTAAGGGCAATAAAATAGGCAGAATGTACTTCAAGTTTTTTTTTATCATTTAATATGCCTCCCACAAAGCGATCCAATTTACGTTGATATTAATGTTAAGCTGTTGAAGTAATTCTGTTTGTATCCTCGCGTTATTTTATTGTCTGCTGTTATTACGAACTCGTTATTATCAAAAGCTAATGCAGCAAAATTTATGATTTAAGTAATCGATACAGAGTAGGGGCATCGAGTTTCTTTATAAAAGGTTCATAGTCAATTCCTTTTTCAAGGATGAATTGTGTCAATAACTCCTTCACCATTTGAATTAGCTCGTCAGAGTCCCAGGTTTTGGCTAAGAAGCCATCAACCTTGGCGCTGTTAATCGCTTTGATAGTATCTGCTTGTGTGGCATGGCCCGTAAGCAGAATTTTTTTAGTGCCAATGAAGCGATTGTCGGTTGCGACTTCTGTTAATAATGCAACGCCTGATTTAACGGGTAAAAAATGCCCTGAAATAATTAAAGCGACATATTCTTGCTGAGCATCGAAGGTTTCTAATAATTGCTCACATTGCTCTGCAGATTGGCACTCTTTGATAGTGAACATTTCACTAAAAAAGCTAAGGTCTCGATTGACGGCCTCTAGGATTTCGCGATCATCGTCAACGCAAATAATATTAATTTTTTCCATTTTAATTCCTCCTACACAGCCATCAATAAAAGTAATCATTGCTAATAAAACAAAAAGTCATTCACTCCAATAAAAAAGTAATTAGCTCCAGTAAAACAAAAAGTAACGATCTTCAATAGTAAGGTAATTAGCGCTAACAAAACGATGTTCATATCTAAGCGTTAACAAAGATATGGACAAAGGTATAGCATAGGCTCAACAGTCGAAATAGGTGTTCAGATCAAGTAAAGGCAGGATCGCTATATCTTTTAGTTGAGTTTGATAAGGGCGTCTTTAAAAGGTGTTTTAGCGTTTTTACCCGTTGGATTATTAGTGCTTAAATCCACATTTAATTCATATTTGAGAACTATTTATTTGCTATAGTATAACCATGGTAATAGTAGGTGAATTGCGTCGTTTTGAGCGCCTATTTAAGTCGCTATTACAATCCTTATTTAAGTTCTTAGAAGGCGAGGGTTATGCGTAGAATAAAATGGTTTATACCGGTTTTTTTTGGTTCATTGACCCTGTTATGGGTATTAGCCGAAAATTTTCAATTACTTCCCTGGTCTTACTTTCCCATTCGTAAAGTATTGATGCAGTATAGCGGTATTTTAGCAATGGCTACGATGAGCATTATTATGCTGCTAGCACTGCGTTTAAAGCCCTTAGAAAAGTTATTAAATGGTTTAGATAAGTCATATCGTTTACATAAATGGTTAGGCATAAGTAGTTTGGTGTTTATTCTTATCCATTGGTTTTGGACTAAAGGTTCAAAATATTTGGTCAACTGGGGGCTATTAGATAAGCCTGGTGGAAAAGGGCGAATGCTGTCAACGATTGATGCATCTTCATTTGAAGGGCTATTACATAGCTTACGTCATTCCGCTGAATCGGTAGGTGAGTGGAGTTTTTATGTGCTGCTACTATTGATTGCTATCGCCTTAGTCAAAAAGATCAGTTACCCAATATTTTTAACAACACATAAACTAATGTCCGTTGTTTATCTATTGTTTGTATTTCATAGTTTAGTATTAGTGAAGTTTAGTTATTGGCAGCAACCTATAGGCTGGTTTGTTGGGGTATTAATTGTCATCGGTTGTTGGGCTGCAATACAAAGCTTAGTAGGTAATATTGGACAAAAAAATAAAATACAGGGCCATATTGAAAGCTTTCATTTTTATAAAAGTAACCATGTATTAAGTCTCTGCGTGGGGACTTCAAAGCAATGGCCTGGTCATGAACCTGGGCAGTTTGCTTTTGTTACATTTTTGGGGCAAGAACCACATCCATTTACTATTGCGAGTATGCCAAACTCATCGGGTTCTGTGCGTTTTCATATTAAAGCGATTGGCGATTTTACGGATCGACTTAATACCAGCATTAAAGTGGGTGATCCGGTCACATTAGAAGGCCCTTACGGTTGTTTTAACTTTAAATCTAAAACCGGTCATCAAATTTGGGTTGCAGGGGGAATTGGTATCGCTGCCTTTACTGCGAGAATGGAAGCGTTGGCGAATACAGAACAGTCTTGCTCTGTGGATCTGTTTTATTGTACGCAAAGCCCTGATCCTATTTTTATTCAATACATTAGCTCATTAGCTAAACAAGCAAATGTTAAATTACACCTTTGGGATGTGAATAAGCAGGGATTTTTAAATGCTAAACAGATCACTGAAATGGCAATGGATTGGGCGGATTCTGATGTTTGGTTTTGTGGGCCTCAATCTTTTTCTAGTGCATTGCAGCATGCATTTGATGAGCTTGGATTAAGCAAAAGTAAATTTCATTATGAGTTATTTCAGATGCGTTAGTGGTTAATTATTTGCAGTAGTAGTTAATGATTTACAGTAGTAATTAATTATTTGCAGTAGTAATACTGCTGCTGCATGTTTTGATGAGTGTATTAATAGTAATTTATTCTAATTGATACACTTAAATTCATACACCTAAACTCGTACATCAAAAAAACAAAATCAAGGTGTTAGCGTGATTATGGAAGTGTTGTCAAAGGTCTTTGGCGGTTACAAACATGAGTTGGTCGCTATAAACATTCGCTAAGTACAGTCCAATTCGCATGAGATTACTTACTTGCTCATAAATAAAACCTATTTATTCTGAGGGTTGTATAAATTATTAAATACAAAAGTATGATGCATAGCATTATTTTTTATCATTTTTAGGACTAGGATGAAGTTCAAATCAACCGTGTCTATTAAAGAGATTTATTATGAAACAACCGAATGCTTTTCAACCTTTTTTATTTTCAAGTTTCCAAAAAATGCATAGTTTGACCTTAGGGGACTTAAAATGGAAAGCATTTGAGTCTCATGATTTTTTAGGTGATAGCGATGACTGGGGAATGGTGCTCGAAAATATGTTAACCGAGAAAAACCCCGATCTTTTAGCAAAATTAACGCTGTGTAGCGACCATGATATGTTTTGTATTCGCAGCCAAGATAGAGATGCATTGCATGACGTAGCTGAAATGGTGTCTGAGTTTTATGATGATGATGCGCGTTTAGATACTTTTATTGAACGTTATGCGCAGTATGACTTTGTACCTAACGCATCCGTTTGAAAGACTCTTTAAATAAAATCTTTGATTATCAAGAGATAATATTGAGTAAATAGCGAATTATTACTCGTTCACTATTTACTCACCTTCCTTGTTATTCTTATTAACAATAATTCTTAGCCACCTATGAGTCAGGTATTTAGTTATGTACTCTATGTATACAGTAAACTGTTCTGCTATGTATTCGGCTTTCTATTCAATTTTTTAACTTTCTATTCACGTTCTATTCAGTTATTTATTCAGTTAACTATGCTGCAATGTAACTGCGATATATTTAACTATTACTCATCCAGACACTTCCTGCCAATTATTATTGTTCGCCTTTTAATTTTACTTTTGTCATTTGTAAAGTGATGTAAGGTTGTTGTTATAAGGTAAGTAGCTATAAGATAAGCCATTGTAAGGTAAGTGGCTATAAGATAAGTTGTTGTAAGTTCGGTAGTTATAAATAGGTGAGTATCTAATTCTTTTTATAAAGTAATCATGAGGGTGTTATGGATTTAGTGATTTTTGATTGTGATGGAACATTGGTCGACAGTGAGTTTCTCTGTAACCTAGCGATGCAGCAACAGCTGGCAGAATTAGGTATTGAGGCAAGTGCTGAACAACTTGTTGCTGAGTATCGAGGTGTGAAGCTTAATGTGATCATGTCGAGCTTAGAAGCAGTATTTTCAACCACCTTTCCTGATAATTTCGAAGTTGAATATAGAAAGAAAGTAGCTCAACTTTTTGACCTTCACTTAACCCCTAATCAAGGTGTTATTGAGTTAATTGAATCGCTGAGTATTCCCTATTGTATTGCTTCATCAGCCCCTAGAATGAAAATAGAACAGGCACTACGAGTGACAGGGTTGGATAAGTATTTTAAAGGTAAAATATTCAGCGCCTATGAAGTCGGCTCTTGGAAGCCTGACCCTGGTTTATTTTTACATGTAGCAGAAACCATGCAGGTTGACCCCGCTAATTGTTATGTGATTGAAGATAGTCTGGTTGGTTTACAGGCAGCCAATGCAGCGCAGATGAAGAGTGTTTATTACGCGCCTAATGACGTTGAACAAAGTCCGCTCGCGATGTTGCAAGTACAACATATGTCGGAATTGATTGGCAAACTTTAAGTATGATTGATGTGCAAAGAATAAGGCGTTAAATCATCAACATACTCGATGATTTAACGCCTTTGCTTATGGCGTTGCTACCTTAAACTTGAGTGCGCTTAAGGTTATTTAAGCATCATAGGTGGTGGAGGAGATATCACCTCCATGCCCTGTCCAGTTGTTATGGAAGAACTCTCCAGCAGGTTTATCTATTCGCTCAAAGGTATGCGCGCCAAAATAATCTCGTTGTGCTTGGATCATATTCGCTGGCAATTGCGCCGTCGTGTAACCATCTAAAAAGGTCAGTGCAGAGGTCATACATGGCATTGGTAGCCCAATCTGCAGAGAGCTAGATGCGACGTCTCTCCATGCTGGTAAACAACGTTCTAGAATATCTTTAAAATAAGGGTCTAAGCCTAGGAAGTTGAGTTCAGGTTGTGTCGCAAAGGCATCTCGAATATTACCCAAAAATGCACTACGTATAATACAACCACCGCGCCACATTAATGCCACGTTACCGTAATTTAGCTCCCAATTATTTTCGTCCGATGCTTGTCTCATCAGCATAAAACCCTGTGCATAGGAGATGATTTTACTCGCTAATAGTGCATCACGTAGGGCATTAACCCATTTTGCTTTATCTTCTTTGATAGGCGAAATAGATTTGTTAAATAGGCTACTCGCTTCCACACGTTGTTGTTTAATAGAAGATAAGTAACGCGCAAAAACAGATTCAGTAATTAATGTTAAAGGAATGCCGAGGTCAAGGGCATTAATACCTGTCCATTTGCCGGTGCCTTTTTGCCCTGCGGTATCCATGATTTTTTCAACCAGTGGTTCGCCATCAGTGTCTTTAAAGGCCAGAATCTGTATGGTTATTTCTACTAAGTAACTATTTAACTCTGTTTCATTCCATTCACGGAAGGTGGCTTCCATCTCTTCATGTGACATCAATAATGCTTCTTTCATGAAGTGATAAGCTTCACTGATTAACTGCATATCACCGTATTCGATACCGTTATGGATCATTTTTACAAAATGGCCTGAGCCAGCATTACCTACCCAATCACAACAAGGTTCACCTTGATCTGTTTTTGCAGAAATACCTTGGAAGATAGGTTTGATATGCGGCCACGCTTTAATGTCGCCGCCTGGCATAATAGAGGGTCCAAAGCGCGCACCTTCTTCACCGCCTGAAACACCTGCACCTACAAAATGAAGGCCTAACTCGCTTAGTTTTTGAACACGGCGATTACTGTCAACATAATTAGAGTTACCGCCATCAATGATAATATCTCCTTTATCTAGGAGTGGCAGTAGGGCATCTATAAAATGATCAACAACGTCACCAGCTCGCACCATTAACATTATTTTACGCGGTGCTGCTAATAAGCTCACCATTTCCTCTAAGGAGTGTGCGCCAACAATATTGGTATCTTTTGCTGTTGATGCTAAAAATTGATCAACTTTTGACACGGTACGATTATAAGCAACCACTTTAAAACCATGGTCATTCATATTTAAAATTAGGTTTTGCCCCATCACGGCTAGGCCTATGACTGCGATATCAGCATTCATCATTGTTTCCTTTTTGTAATAGTGTTGCGGATTCTGGATCTAAATAAAACTCGGTTAATCCTGATTTAGTTGAAATATGAGCTGCAGGGTAGATGTCCCCACTGCTTGCTTGAGTATTTATGGTATAAATCATCTCAGCTTTACTCGCGCCCATCACTAAATAAGTAATGCGTTTACTCTGCTCTATTAAATGTGCAGTTTTAGAGATACGTAGTTGACCAGATTGCGGTTGTGTTGCAATAAAAGTTAAGTTGGTTTCTTCGTAATTAGTTTGCCCTGGGAAAATAGATGCTGTGTGTCCATCTCCTCCCATTCCTAAAATGATCCAATCAAATTGTGGAATATTATCATCACCGCAAGGGATTATGTCTTGTATCTCTTGAGCATAGCGCAACTCCTCTTCAGCGGGAGGGTTTTCACCTTTAATGCGATGAATATTTTCTGCTGGTATATCGATATGATCAAATAAACGTTGTTTACATTGACCGTAATTACTTTCTTCGTGGTCAGGGGCAACACAGCGTTCATCACCCCACCAAAAATGCAATTGCTGCCAATTGATGGTGTTTGCGTAATCGGAACTTGCTATATAATCAAATAACAGGTTAGGCGTAGAACCTCCCGATAAAGAGATATGGATTTTATGCTCACTAAGACTGAGTTGTTGTAAATCAGTCGCAAGTTTATCAAGCAATGCTTGAGTGGAATTGAAAATTATATTATTCACATTAAAGCTCACAGTAGTCAGTATCAGTTAAATTCTTACAAGGAGAACGCCATGTTTGATCTTTTTCAAACAGCGCTTCTGCCTCAATCGGCCCCCATGTCCCTGCGGCATAACCGTAAAGATCAAAGGATTGTTTTTTATAATCAAGAATAGGTTGCACAAATTTCCAACAGGCGTGAACGGCATCACTTCTAGAAAATAAGGTCGCATCACCTTTTACAACATCCAATAATAAGCGCTCATAAGCGGTTAATAGTTGTGTGTTTTTTAAGTTTTTGTAATGGAAGTCCATGGAAACTTCCTCGGTGTTAAAACCAGACCCTGGTTTTTTTAAACCAAAAGTAAGTAAAGTACCTTCATCGGGTTGAATACGAATGATCAGTTTATTATCTGGTGGGTTTGCTGAAAAAACCGGATGTGGTGTTTTTTTGAAGTGAATAACTACTTCAGTAACACGAGTAGGCATGCGTTTAGCGGTACGTACATAAAATGGCACTCCGTCCCAACGCCAATTTTTGATAAACATCTTTAATGCTACATAGGTTTCAGTACGAGAATCATTAGGTACACCTTCTTCTTCTCGGTAGCTTGATAAGCATTTACCACGCACATGTGATTTTGTATATTGCCCTAACACTAGGTTATGTTTTAGGTCATGGTCGGTGAGAGGTTTTAGGCATTGCAAAACTTTGACAACTTCATCACGCATTGAATCGGCGTTAATCACTGCTGGCGGTTCCATTGCGACCATTGCGATCACTTGTAATAAATGATTCTGGATCATGTCGCGCATTGCACCAGAATTATCGTAGTAACCTCCACGTGTTCCTATGCCTAAATCTTCTGCGCCAGTGACTTCGATATAATCGATATATTTAGCATTCCATAAAGGTTCAAAAATACTATTTGCAAAGCGTAAAACTAACATGTTTTGTACTGTTTCTTTGCCCAGGTAATGGTCTATGCGATAAAGTTGTTTTTCGGTAAAGTCTTGATATAAGCTTTTGTCCAGTTCTATTGCAGATTCAAGGTCATAACCAAAGGGTTTTTCAATAACTAAGCGTTTCCATCCGTTATCTTCTTTATTCATACCATGCGCAGCAAGATTTTTAGGGATGACGGAGTAAAGACTAGGTGGTGTTGCAAGATAATAGAGGGTATTACTTGGTATTTCTAATTGTGTCTCTAAGGATTCAATACGCTCTTTAAGGACTGCATATTGATCTACTTTAGCAGGATCAATCGCTTGGTAAAATAAGTGTTTAGAGAATTTATTCAGTGCTGCTTGATCAACATCAGGGGCAGATTCGATATGCTTAATTAACTTATCTCGAAAACTCTGGTCACTATAATCACTTCTGCTGACCCCGATAATAGCAAATGAGGTTGGTAATTCTTTTAGCATATAAAGCTTAAAAAGGGCGGGTATTAACATGCGTTGTGTCAGGTCGCCAGATGCGCCAAAAATCACAATGCAGTTATTATCAAGAGTTAACATTAATCTATCCTTATTTAAATAGGCGAAAAAGATTAAAAAATCTGATTATTAAGTTATCGCGAATATAGATTTCATTTTTGTGTTTAAACTTTAACTTAGTGTTAAACAATTTTTGTGTTTGATTAACAGCCAATGATATGGACACTGTTTAAAACATAAAGTTTTGCTTCTATAGACTGTTTACTGAGACACCATATTCTAAACATGTTTTGTTTAGCAAGGATCTTTTTTATAATAAATTATTATCAACATATACTCCTTACCAATCAATATACATTATTCAGTCGCTAACTCGGGCCTCGGACAAGACGTAACATGACAACAATAGTCAATCCTTATCGAATGTTATAACGCAGTATTGGTTTTCGAGTTAGCGAGCCGCAAGGTGATTATCTTCATTTTCGTGGCAGGAGGTTTGTAAGTCATTTATTTTAAACGTTATATATTCAAGCCTATATCTTCACCTTATGCATTGAACTTGTTTAATTCTCTTCTTGCTGATTTTTGCATCTTGGATGATAACGGGTATGATTAATGAATTTCATTTTATAAAATGACGACGGTGATAATGATGAAAACAATACTATGCTTTGGTGATTCAAATACTTGGGGAACAGTACCCGATGAGAATCGACGTTATGATTTAACTGAAAGGTGGACAAGCTTATTAAAAAACGCGCTTCCTGCTCATTTTGAAGTTATTGAGGCAGGGCAACCTGGGCGTACAACTGTGCATGATGACCCTTTTAATGCTGGCCGAAATGGACTGCAATATTTACGTCCATGTTTAGAATCTCATGTGCCTGATTTGGTGCTGATCATGCTCGGTACCAATGATTTAAAGCATCGTTTTGGCCTGTCTCCCGATGACATTTCACGCGGTGTGTCTGTGTTAGTTGAAACGGTACATAAATTTGACACTGCTTGCAAAAAAAAGGCACCTAAAGTTTTATTGATCTCTCCTCCTCCTATTTATGAGGTTGGTGAATTCGCCGATATGTTTGCAGGTGGGACTGCTAAATCCTTATCCTTAGCAGAATATTATCAACGTAGCGCAGAAAAACTAGGGTGTAGCTTCTTTGATGCTGGTAGCGTCGTTACCTCATGTAATAAAGAGGGGATTCATTGGGATGTAGAGCAACATAAACTTTTTGCTAATGCCTTAGTGCCAGTGATTCAAGCTATTTTTAGTCATGATATCTAGTGCAGTCCCTCACTATTAACACTCACTAGTAAGGTTCGCTATTAAATCTTAATCATTCGATAGAAGCGACTAAAAGAGTGGCGCTGTTTTTTCCTGATTTAGTGTTAATCAGAGTGCCACTTCCCCTCCATGCTATTAGGCCAAGCTGTTCGATTGTAATTTATAGTTGTCGCTTTTTACTGATTGCTAAACTTCTCCACAGAATCCGATAGCCCTCAACCGTTACCAGCCTCTATCAATTTTTATAAATTTGTTCAATAAGACTTATTTTTCAATTGGCCGACATTTTTTAACTGTTTGATTAAATAATTATCTTTGATATTGTGGTCGCGCACGTTGATAGCAATATTAATGTCGCATATCCACCGTGAATATGGACTTTTACTTATTGTGTTGAATTCATGATTCAATGATTACAATCGGTATTATGCAACTTAACAAAGATGTTGAGGCGATGGTGTCTGTAGGTTTTTTTATCATAATTAAAAATTAATGGAGTTTTTCATGAAAATTATATCGAGCATCGCATTGCTACTTGTTTTTTTATCACCTAGTGCTTTTGCAAAATGGCAACTGCAAGGGAATGAATCTAGCGTCAATTTTGTCTCTGTAAAAAGTTCACAAACGGCGGAAGTACATCATTTTAAAAAGCTCACTGGCGCTATAAGCGATACTGGCGCAGTTGAACTCAATATTGATCTTACTAGTGCAGAAACGAATATTGGTATTCGTAATGATAGAGTTAAAGCGATGTTATTTGAAACATCAACATTTTCAAAAGCAAAAGTTAGCGGTGCTATTGATATAGAGAAAGTTGCGCACTTAAATGTAGGCGATAGCTATATTGAAACCGTTAAGTTAGACCTCGACTTGCATGGGGCTTCACAGGAAGTATCAAACGAAGTACAAGTGGTTAAACTTAATGATGGAAAATTATTGGTTAGCTCGATAAGACCGGTTGTTATTAATGCAAGTAGTTTTGGATTAGAGAAAGGCATCGAGCAATTGCGGGAAGTTGCTAAGCTGCCATCAATTAGCACTGCCGTTCCGGTAACATTTAACCTCATTTTTGTGCAATAAAAACGTCGAAATTCCGTTCTACTTATCGTTACAAGCAAACAGTTGGTTATTGAATTGAATTACAAAGTCTATATGGACTGATTCATAATCGGCTATTTTCATGTTGTTTAACACAACGAAAATCTTGAAATTTTACAATTTAGAATTTAACTAATTAGGAGAAATATAATGACACATTCAACAATGCAAGCTGGTGCGCTATTTCCGAGTACCGTGGTTACAAGTATTGACGGTGAAGCGGTTGATATCAGCCAGATTAGTGCAAATGCAGATTGGAGAATGGTGGTAGTTTATCGTGGAAAGCATTGCCCATTATGTACTAAATACCTGAACTTATTAGAAACTTATAAAGAAAGGTTTGCAGCTAACGGAGTAGAAATTGTTGCCGTTTCGGCAGACAGTAAAGAACAGCTTGAAATGCAATTACCTGCTTTAGAAATAAGCTTTCCTATCTACCATGGTTTGAGCATTGAGCAAATGAAAGCTTTGGGTGTCTATATTTCAGACCCTCGTTCTGAAAAAGAGACGGATCATGCTTTTGCTGAACCAGGTTTGTTTGTTATTAATACTAAAGGCCAAGTACAGCTAGTAGATATTTCAAATGGTCCATTCAGTCGACCTGATTTAGCTGTTTTAGCGGGTGGGTTAGAGTTTATTAAAGCGCCTGAAAATGATTATCCAATTCGTGGAACACATTAATAAACGAGTATAACGGTATAGTTTGTATTAGTTTAAACTAGAAAAATAGGGCTAAAATAAAAGAAAGCACTTTCTTTTTTTTAGCCCTTATTGTTTTAGTCTTTTTATTTTTCTGTTTGCTATTATTTTAGTTGATAAGCCTATAAAGCTTATTATTAACGAGGTCTTTATGGAATGGAGTACATGGTTAGTTTATATCAGTGTGATTAGTATATTGATATTCAGCCCTGGACCATCGGCGCTATTATGTATTGCTGATGGTGTTAAGTTTGGCAACAAGAAAACAATCCCTACTATTTTAGGTGGTGCAATAGCCGCTCTTATTTTGATGAGTATTTCAGCAGTTGGACTTGGCGCTATTTTGGCCGCTTCAGAACATCTCTTTTTTGTTATCAAAATGCTTGGTGCGCTGTATTTGATCTATTTAGGTTGGAGTGCATGGAAAGAAGGTAAAATTGACCTTCCATCTGAGACTACAATAAACACTAAATTAGTCTCTTATTCCAGTGTTACACTTTTTCGTAAAGGGTTTATGGTTGGTATTAGTAACCCTAAAGATCTGCTGTTTTTTATCGCTTTGTTCCCAAGTTTTATGGATGCACAATTACCTCAAGTTGAACAATATATTGTATTAGCCAGCACTTGGTTTTTAATCGATTGTAGCTCTATGTTTATGTATGCGGGTTTAGGATCCAAAATAAGTCCATTACTAGCTAAGCCTCGTACCATGAACATTGTTAACCGTGTTGTTGGTAGTGTTTTTATTACACTAGGCGGCGCATTAGCGGCTTCTGCTGGATTCGATAGGAAAGGGTAAGTATAAAACTATTCGAACAGTAATGAGCATACAGATTATTTAAAGCATTCAGTTGAGGCCGGTTTTACTAAACAATTAACCTCAACTGAATCAGTACTAATAATAACTATAAGCTAATAACTATAAATTGAGTAAATAGGCTTCAATAAACTTACCTTGATTAGGTGCTTTAGGCGCAGTTTTGAAGGTTAGAGTATTATTATTTTGACGTAGTTTTAGCGTATTACCAAATTCACATTCAATGTTATTAAATTGTGCAAACTGAGTTTTAAAGGTTTGATCATTTTTACACATATAAGCCATTTGCTCGGCAACTTGAGCACAAAAAGCACCTACAGCATATTGCTGCAAGGTTTTATCATCGATAGCAGTCCATTCCACGTTTGTTTTTATTGCTAGCCCGCACTGTTTATTAATATCAGTATTGGCTTCAGCGACTTTCTGTTGCTGATAATTCAAGTGCTTCTGACGATTAAAAGTAGCCAGTTTAGCTTGTGTGCCTTGCTTTAATTGCTGCTCGTACTGCGCTTTTAAATCGGCGACTATAACTGGATCAGACTGTTCTTTTTTTGATAAATACATGCCGTCACGGGTATCCGGTATATACAGTGTGTACGAGCAACAACCATAACTGTCTCCCACACTGACTAAGCCGCGCTCGGTACCATCATAGGTATATTTGTAAGCGTTATTACTTCCATGAGGCTTAAAATCGGTTAGAAATGTAATGCCGTCAATCTCATGATTAATACCGGTTATTTTTATTAATGCTTGTTTTTTATCTGTTGTCGGTGCGATAACAACATTAACACCTTCTCTTGAACTGAGTTCAATAGGATATTTAGCTAGCTCCAAAGCATAGCTTTTTGATGATAGGAGTAGGCAAGTTAGTAATAATATTTTTTTCACAATAAGTCCTTTTAAGTATCTTAATTTTATATTTAAATCAGTTTATAGCATTGATCATAATGATTTAAAAGCACTATACGTGAAGGGAGTTTTAGATATTTTTAACCTTGGCGTGTAAAGTAGCGAATCAAAAATAATTAATGGGCAATAAGATGAAAAAAGTAATCGATAAGCTTGCTTGGTTGATGATCGTTGATGGGAAATTACTTAATGCACGCTCTAAAGATAAAAGTCTTTTTTATTTACCCGGTGGTAAACGCGAAATAGGTGAATCTGATCAACAAGCATTGATTAGGGAAATAAAAGAAGAAATGTCTGTTGATATCATAGCCGACTCGATTCAATACGCTGGCACATTTGAAGCTCCTGCCGATGGCGAAAAGGCTGAAACGGTTGTGAAACTAACCTGTTATTTTGCTGATTTTGAAGGACAGCTTTGTGCTCAATCTGAAATAGCCGAGATCGCATTTATCGACTTTGAAAATAAATCGCGTTGTTCCTTGGGATCTATTCAAGTAATGCAATGGCTTAAGAACCAGAATTTAATACAATAAGACATTGATCTTTTTGCAAATTTTATGCAGATACTTTTAAGCGAAGATCTGTTTTAATAGCTTCCATCAAATAAGATTAGTTAGGAAATATTATGAAAATTACAGGAAAGTGTCACTGTGGTGATATCGTTTACCACGCAGAAATAGATGAAACTAAAGTAGTAAGTTGCCACTGTAGTGATTGTCAGGTGATGTCCAGTGGACCTTTTAGAAGTGCGGTAATGTCATTACCCAATGCAGTTACTTTTATCGGAAAAAAGCCTAAAGAATACGTTAAGACAGCGGAAAGTGGTAATAAGCGAGCGCAAGGTTTTTGTGAAAACTGTGCAACAACATTGTATGCAACATCGGTCGGTGAGGGTGATAAAATCTATGGTTTACGCCTAGGTGCGATTGAACAACGTGAGTTGTTGACGCCAAAAGCACAAATATGGTGTCGTTCTGCAGCTCCATGGTTGAAGGCATTAGCGGATATTCCTGCCTTTGAGACATCAATACCTAAATAAAATAGTTTTACTTACAAGCCTAAACCTATCTCTAACTTGATGAGAGCTCTACAGGTTAGGGCTTGTATCATATTAATCCAATCTGATTAAAGATGTTCATTGAAGGTGATGTTACGTCCACCCAAATAACCAAAAACACCACATAATAAACTGGATAATGCGCATAACCACAATACTGGAGTCCAGCTATCAAATTGAGAATGTAATAAACCTGCAAGCATTGGTCCTATCGCTGCTAGTAGATAGCCTATACATTGCGCCATTCCCGATAGTGAGGCTGCTTGTCCTGAATGATGGGTGCGTAAACTAATATATGATAGTCCGAGGATAAAAATAGCACCTGAACAAAACCCCATTGTTATCGACCAAACAAAAGCAAATTCCGGTAGGTACAATAATCCTAATGCACATATAAAACCTAATATCGCTAATGATAACGCCAACACTCGTTGATCTTTTAGTTTTGATAGCAGGGGAATCAAAATGATCCCGGGTACAGCAGAAGCAAGTTGAAAAGTGCCATGTAACACTCCCGCTTGCTGTGCATCATGCCCACCTTCCATCAATATATTGGGTAACCACGCAATCATTATGTAGGTAAAGAAGGAATTCAGTCCTAAACATAGTGTTATTTGCCACGCTAAGGCATGGTGCCAAATTCTTCCTGGCGAAAGTGCTTGGGTGAGGTCTTTAGTCGGTTTGGTATGTAATTTTAATTGCGGTAACCAAATAAGTGCGCTGAATAAGGTGACTAACCCAAAACAAGCCAAAGCAATCTGCCAACCTAAATCCTGATAAGCCGCAAGTGGAATAATCAGTGCTGAATAACTGCCGGCAAAAATACCCATTGCTAGCACATAAGCCGAAGTCATCACTGCTACTTTATGTGGAAAGTCACGCTTAATTAAACTGGGTAATAAAACATTACCAATGGCGATACCAACACCGATTATCGCGGTGCCAATGTAAAGCAATATCACCGAATCAATCAAACGAGAGCTTAACCCTAACCCAATCAATAACAATGCAATAAATAATGAAATTTCAAGACCTTGTTTCTTGGCTAAGGTAGTGGCCACAGGTGAGGCAATCGCAAATGCTAGTAAAGGTAATGTGGTTAACATACCAGCTTGAGAAGCACTTAGATTAAAACTATTAATAACTTGATCTAACACTGGGCCAATACCGGTAATTGGCGCACGTAAATTAGCGGCAATAAATAAAATACCAATAATTAGAATAGCAGAAGCAAGTCGGGACCGTTGAGGCGAAATGGAATGCATAATCAGACTCTATTATTATAAAAAAAAAGAGCGCAGATGATAACAGATAATAGTAATTAAACGCATCTAATCGTCACTAAATAGTTGAGTAAAAAATGATTTAAAATAATGGTTATTTATGTAGAGATTTAATGCATAGCTACAGATAAAAAATTTGCTTGTTGTTGCTTGTATGAAATTATTTTTATTTATTTAACCCCACTTTTACAAGTCATCCGTTTATATCAATAACAAAGGTTTATTAACCATCAATCGCAGAGGTTGATGAAACGTCTATTGACATAAAAAGTGATATTAAAGGTGATAATATGATGAACAACTTACAACAAAGCTCACAAGCAACTCATAGCATGAAAAAATACCGTTTAACTGTATTGAGTGGCGCTATTTTATGTACTTTAACTGCCTGTAATCAAACCAATATGGGCAATGTGAAAGAGAATGTTAAGGGCAACGAAAAAACAGCTCCTATTGAATTCCTTGAGCTGGAAAAAATCGCGATTGAAGATGCCGCCGTATACCAAGCTGCTAAGTCGCATGCAGATCAATTAATGCATAAACAATCTCGCCTTCAATCCATGCAGTTAAGTGATATGGCAATAGTCGATTCAACGGTTTTATCGAAGATGATTGAGCCACCAATAACCAATCCAGAAGTTACCATTACACAATCTACCATTACACAAGATAATAATGAGCATTATTTAAGTTCACTTTCAAACCCTGTTAAACAGGTTAAAAGCGAACCATTGTCTACATTCTCAATTGATGTTGATAGTGGCAGTTATAGTAATATGCGTCGTTTTATTAATCATGGACAGTTGCCTCATACAGATGCGGTACGTGAGGAAGCATTCATTAATTATTTTAATTATCATTACAGTGCCCCTGCCGATACCGATAGTCCGTTTAAAGTACATACGGAAGTCGCTAATGCTCCTTGGAATCATCAACGACAATTATTAAAAATAGGTATTAAGGGATTTGAGATAGCAAAAGCTGACCTAAAATCTGCTAATTTAGTATTTTTATTGGATGTCTCTGGATCAATGAATGCCGCAGATAAATTACCTTTGCTTAAAACAAGTTTATCGATGCTGACTAAGCAGCTTGATGAAAACGACTCCGTAGCGATTGTGGTTTATGCCGGTGCTGCAGGAGTTGTATTGCCAGCTACCGCTGGAAGTGATCAACAAACGATTACTAATGCGCTTAACAAATTAGCTGCGGGTGGATCAACCAATGGCGCACAAGGTATTGAACTTGCCTATCAAATAGCACAGAAAAACTATAAAGAAGGGGGCGTGAATCGAGTGATATTAGCTACCGATGGCGATTTTAATGTCGGTACTCAATCAATTGATAAGTTAAAAGAGATGATCGCCAAAAAACGTGAGTCAGGCATTGCTTTAACAACCTTAGGTTTTGGACAGGGGAATTATAATGATGCATTGATGGAGCAATTAGCGCAGATTGGAAATGGTCAACATGCCTACATTGATAATATTAATGAGGCACGCAAAATATTAGTTGATGAAATCAGTAGTACCATGCAGATAATCGCTAAAGATGTGAAAATTCAGGTAGAGTTTAATCCACAGCAAGTTGCTGAATATCGATTAATTGGTTATCAAAATCGTTTATTAGCCCGTGAAGATTTTAATAATGATAAGGTTGACGCGGCTGAGTTAGGAGCCGGTCATAGGGTTACTGCGTTATATGAAATTACCTTAAGTAACACACATCATAAATACATAGATGCATCGCGTTATCAAACTGACTCACTAAAAGGTCAGTCTCAAAATCAGCCAAACAACCAAGAATTAGCATTTGTGAAAGTACGTTACAAACAGCCTAATAGCGAAGTTAGTCAATTAATAACTCAAGCTGTGATGCTCGAAGACCAACCGACATCAGCAAGTGATGACTTTAAGTTTGCTAGTGCAGTTGCCGGTTTTGCACAACTATTAAAAGGTGCAAAATACACTGGGCAATGGCAGTATCAAGATGTCATAAAATTAGCCTTAGAGAGTAAAGGTGAAGATCTTTTTGGTTACCGAGCTGAATTTATTCAGCTAGTAAGAACAGCAGAAGCTTTACAATAAGGTCTTGGATTCAGATTATAAAAGGGTAATAGTAATTAAGGATATGATGACAGGGATCGCAGATGAAATGCTGATGCAACAATATGCCCAGGGCGATGTACAGGCTTTTAGTCAGCTGTACACTCGTCACAAAAATAGCCTCTATCGATACTTTTTACGCCAAGTGTCAACACCTGAGTTAGCAGAAGAATTATATCAAGAGGTCTGGAGTAAATTGATCAAAGCCAGCCCTAGTTATCAAGTGCAAAGTAAATTTAGTACTTGGTTATACCGAATTGCACATAATGAATTAATCGATTATTACCGACGTCATACCTCCCAAAACAAAGTGTTCTCGACTAATGTAGAGCAAATAGAACATCCTTCAGTAGTTGAGAATGGTGAACTTGATCAAAGTGGTCAATCAAGTGAAGATTTTCTATCGAATACAACAGATACTACTGTCGAGGATGATATCTATGCAACGCAACAGATAAAACAGGTTAAATGGTGTTTACAGCAACTGCCGAGAGAGCAAAAAGAAGCCTTTTTACTTAAGCATGAATCAGGTTTTGCGGTGAATGAAATTGCATTATTAGTTGGCGAGTCCCATGACAGTATTAAAAGTCGCATTCGTTATGGATTAAATAAATTAAAGCATTGTGTGATGCATAATATGAGGAAATTTTATGAGTGATAAATTAACTGATCACGACCTTATATCCCTTTATCATCAAGGTGCAAAAGAGCAGCCGAGTACTGACTTGAACTCGAAAATTTTAACATTAGCGGAAGCACAAACTAATGCCACTGAGCAAAAGGTCGAGGAAACAACGGTAGCAACAACAAGGCTAGGCTTAGATAAGTCAAAACCGAATAAGAATTCTTCGACTGATATTGACTCTAGATTAAATAATGTAACATCATTATCCGAGCATTTGATAAACCATAACACCATAAAAAATAGCACCACCAATGAGTCTCCAAATAAGCTTCCTCAAAAGAAACCTCTTTACAAAACATGGTATGGACAGCTTTCAACGGCTGCTTCGTTAGTTTTGGTGGGCGTGTTGTACTTACAAAATTTACAGCCAATGCAAAGCATAGCGCCAATGTCAGATAAAACCTCAATGCAAGAGCAGCAGCAAATTGAAGAGCAATTACTGCAAAGAAAAAGTATTCAAGTAGAGTCTGAAGCTTTAATGGAAAGGGCTGGAAATAAGATCATGATGCAATCTAAACGCCTATCGCAGGAAGCCCCTCAGTTCAATACTGATAGTGCTAATAACTCTGACAGTATAAATAATGCTAAAGAAAACTTAATGGTAGATGATTCCGCTGCAAATGGTTTGGTTATAGACAACTCGGTTACAGAAAACTCAGTTGCAGATAGTTCGGTAGCAACAAAGAGCCAGCAATTAAACATAACTAATACGTTGCAGAAAATTGCGTTATATTTGGATAAAGATGAAAAAGAACAAGCAGACAGACTTTTTAACGAGTTATTAACTAATTACCCAGAAATGACAAAAGAATTAACAATAAGTTATGAAGTCTTATTGTCTGAATCCAAGTAACTTATTTAATCAGTAATGCAATATGAAATAGTTGTGATCCTTTGATTAAATAAGCTGTTAAACTAGGTGCAGAAAAATGACAATGTAAATAGGAATATAAATGTTAATAGTAGATTATCAAAGTAAGAGTTATCACCGTTTTTTAAATGATATGCCTCAGATCGTAAACCATAAAACACGTTTTTTGATTACTGTAAATGGAGCGGATGATGCTGAGATTAGTGCTGCTACGGCAGAGCTAGCTGCTATTACAAAAAGTATTGTGCAGCACTCTACTGCGATCAGCGATAAAGCTTCAAATGAACAAGTTGACCAATTATTTGTTGATGCTAGAACAAGCCGTAATATCTTATTATTTGAACAGTCTGATTTATTATTTGATAAAAAAACGATAGTAAAAAATTCACATCAACGCGATAACGGTTTTGATCTTAATAATTTATTTAAAAATATAGCAAAGCATAATGGTATGGTAATTTTAGCAACTGACCAAAAACAAACTTTAAGTGCCTCTATGTCTACTAAAATGGACGTATTGATCCGCTTTAGATAACTAGTTTTTTAGTCTCAATAGCTACAGTAGTAAAAATAACGATCAGCCATTCTTCTTAACTTCATTCAATAAAGCGAGTCTGTACGATCTTGCTCTTTTTATTGAATGGATCCCGCCCAATACAAACCTCTTTGAACTGCACAAAAGTCTATAACAAGGTTTATTTGCAACATATTGAAAAAATAAGTTTAGATTTCATTAGTCCGTGCAGAGGTTTCCTAATTATGCTTCAACTCACATTGATGACAATAAGAAGATATATTTTGCAATATTCCTCCCAAGTTGACTATAATACAATCATTGGTGTACCTATAAAGTAGTATTTTTAATGGTAAAGTCACTTTTTAGCTATGCCTTAACTTATTATAAGAATCATATCCCATAAGTGATCTATATTTTAATAGGTGAAATAGCGCACTTGATTACTTGAATTCAAGTTTTGATTAGTATCACTAGGACTATTTAATGAAACAGCCAGATATTCCATTTAACGAAATAAATCGACTTGAGGTGCTTCACAGCTTACGGATCTTAGATACTCCCGCTGAAGAACGTTTTGATAGGCTAACGAGAATGGCTAAGCGTATGTTTAATGTGCCCATTGCATTAGTCACTTTGGTTGATGAAAATAGGCAGTGGTTTAAGTCTAGTATTGGTATCGAGGCAACTGAAGCGTCGCGTGATATTTCATTTTGTGGACATGCAATTCTCGATAGTGAAGTTTTAGTTGTTCCATCTGCAAGCAACGATCATCGTTTTGTTGATAATCCATTAGTTATTGAAGAGCCAAATGTTGAGTTTTATGCTGGATGCCCTTTAGTAGTAGGGGGCTACCGACTCGGTACTTTATGTATTGCGGACAACCATACAAGGGACTTTGATGATCAAGATATTGCAGCATTAAAAGATTTAGCGGCGACCGTTGAACATGAGCTTTCTGCTTTACAAATGGCCACTCATGATGAACTAACTGGAATATTAAATAGACGTGGTTTTATCTCATTAGCTCAAAATAGTTTAACGCTAAGCGAGAGAAACGGGTTTACTTCTACACTTGTTTATTTAGATTTGGATGATTTTAAGGTTATTAATGATAGCTTGGGGCACGCAGTTGGAGACAAAATATTACATTCATTTGCTGCTTTATTAAACCGCTCATTTCGTGATTCAGATATTGTCGCTCGGCTTGCTGGGGACGAGTTTGTGCTACTTTTAAACAACGCTTCACAGCGAGATGCACAAAAAATAATGGTTAACTTTAAGCAGTCGCTATCAGATTACCTGCAACAAAGTGAAATGCGCTGTAATGTTTCGTTTTCAACGGGTTTTGTTGAGTTTGATCCTAATAAACATAGCTCCATAGACCTATTATTATCAGAAGCAGATCAGCAAATGTATGTCTGTAAAGGTACAAAAAGGTAAAACTTAGTGCTTTGAATTCGTAGCTAATACACTCTATGTAATATGAAAGTTTTAAGCTAAAGTTTTTAACTGCGAACTACTTTCACTAAACACTTCTTAATTAAATATTTTATGAGCAACAAATAAAAAAGGACCAATATTATATTAGTCCTTTAGTCGTAAGCAGTTCTTAATGTTTGAGTATTAATGCTCGTTTATTAACGCTTCATAAATTAACTTTTAACAAATGATTTAGCGTCTATGTGGTTAAAAGCAAATGACTTATGAGTTTTGATCTCTTCAAGTGATAATCCTTGTAACTCATAGGGAAATACAACCCAATCATCGGTCTGATTAACAAAGTAGTCCGGGCCTATATTTTCCGGTAATGATGCTTTTTTCCATACGGTTGCAATACGGACATCAGAGGGCATGTTTCGCTTAAGTCTAACTTTAAGCTCGTTGATTACCGCATCAGCGTTTTTACCAGAGCGATACATGTCATCTACAATCAGTAACTTATCATTAGCATTTAGCTGTTTTACTAAGTAAGTTAAACCATGTACATGAATAGGTTGGTTTACACTATCTTGATCATGATAACTATCAAAACCACCGTAGGAAGTACGGATAGAGATATGGTCAGTTTTGACACCTAATGTTTGCAAACACTCCTGCACATAGATACCTACCGAACTACCACCGCGCCATAAGCCAACAATAAAGGTTGGCTTAAAATCACTTGCCATAATTTGGGTTGCTAATTGAAAGGATTCTTCTATTAGCGTGTCTTCATCTAAAAAGATTTTTTCACTGTATTTAGCCAAGAAATTACCAACTTAATGTGTTAAATTTACAAAATAATTAATCGAAAAATTAGAACATAAACAAGATTTTAATTCAATCTTTAGTGGCACTATCTTTAAATGTTTTACTGGGAAATAACATGTCAGACAAACAGTATTTAACCGCACAAACCCTATTAGAAGATTCTTATGCTTTAGCGCGTAAAATTTTAGACAGTGAGTTTAAACCTACTTTTATTGTTGCTATCTGGCGTGGTGGTGCGCCAATTGGTATTGCGGTGCAGGAGTTCTTAGCCGTACACGGAACTCAATCGGATCATATTGCTATCAGAACGTCTTCTTATGCTGCTGCCATCGACCAACAGCAAAAGGAAGTACGTGTACATGGTTTGAACTATTTAGTTAAAAACTTACAACATCACGATAAATTATTATTGGTAGATGATGTTTTTGACACGGGTCGTTCTATTGAAGCGATAATTCAAGAGTTACAAAGAAAAACCAGACTTAACATGCCTGAAGATGTGAGAGTGGCGGTGCCGTATTACAAACCATCACGTAATCTAACCAACCGTGTGCCAGATTATTATATTCATGAAACCGATGCTTGGTTAAAATACCCGCATTCTCTTGAAGGTTTATGTGCACAGGAAATTGCTGCACAACGTCCGCGCCTCTATGAAATTATCAAAGATTTCCTACCTGCTGAAGATAAGTAGTTTCGGTAAAATCCTTTCCATAAACAACTATCCTACAAACCAGTGTTACGTTAAGCACTGGTTTTATATCAAACATATAGCTGCTATTTCTATAGCGAAACCGGTCGTCTCCCCCCGATTGATTATTGCATCTGCAATGATAAAGGCTAAATAATAAACAAAACTCCCATTGGATTTTTAATTGTCGATATTCGACTAACATAAAGTGGCATAATTGGAGATTGCAGACTAGGCTAAGTGTCTAATTTAAAATCTTATACTATTTCAGAGTGGAACTTTATGACTATCAATTTACGTTTAATTATTGGTTTTGGCGTGGTGATTTTGATGATGATAGTGTTAACCGCTATCAGTATACATAGGGTTAATTTTATTGATGCTACGATCACTGAAATGACAGATGTCAATTCGGTTAAGCAGCGTTATGCTATTAATTTTAGAGGCAGTGTTCACGACCGAGCGATTGCGATTCGAGATGTTGTGTTTGCAAGAAACGAAAGTGAATTAAATACCGATATTGCTAATATACAAAAACTAGATAAATTCTATCAACAATCTGCTGCAGAAATGCAATCACAAATGTCGTCTGCGGATGTTAGCGCAGAAGAAAAACGCATTTATACCTCGATTAATCAAATTGAACAGAAAACTATGCCTTTGATAGAGCAAGTGATAAGCGCTAAGCAAAGTGGCAATATTGTATTAGCGAATGATGTCTTACTTAACCAAGCAAGAGGTGCATTTGTAGACTGGCTGAGTATTATCAACGAATTTATTGATTATCAGGAAAAGGTTAACCAACAGGCCACTAAGGAAGTTCGTGAAGTTGCGAGTTCGTTTCAGAGCTGGATGATTATATTAACCAGTATTGCGATGGTAATAGGTTTAGCGGTTGCTTATCGCATTAGTTTTCAAGTTAGGCGGTCAGTGGGCGGCGATCCTCAGGAAGCGGCTACAGTTGTGGCTAGAATTTCAAAGGGTGATTTGACGGGGCAGATAAACTCATGTTGTCCAAATAGCATGTTGGCATCGGTTGGTTTGATGCAACAGCAACTAAAAACGACTGTGAATAGTATTGTGGCTTCTTCGGCTGAGTTATCAGAACGTGCAATATCTGTAACCGCTGGCTCGTTGCAAGCACTGCATGCCGCTGATAAACAGGTTGTGCAAACTAATCATGCCAAAAACGATCTCGATTCTATGAGTCATAGTATTCACAATGTTGTTGATACAGTGAAACAAACTGAAAGTAATTCTCAAGCTACGGTTGAGTTATCAAAACGAGGTCGAGAAGCGGTTCAAAATGTTGCCACTGAAATTGAAAAAATTTCTAATACTGTAAAAGCGACAGTGACACAAGTTAACGTATTGCAAGAAAGAACCCGTGAAATTGGCGAAATTATTAATGTTATTCGTGGTATTTCAGATCAAACCAATCTTTTAGCTTTAAATGCAGCTATTGAGGCAGCCCGAGCTGGTGAAACAGGTAGAGGGTTTGCAGTTGTTGCCGATGAAGTTCGCCAACTGGCATTAAGAACAGGTGAGGCAACGGGGGAAATTGAAACCATGATTAATCAAGTACAGGGTGATACGCAAGCTTCTGTTACTGCAATGGAAACAACGGTACCGCAAGTAGAAAAAGGGTTAACACTGACCCATCAAGCAAATGAATTATTGAATGATATTCAACGCCAGGCTGATGATTCGTTAGTTAAGGTATTAGAGGTTGTCGGCGCTACCAATGAACAGGTTGCTACCATTGATAACGTGGCACAAGGAATGGAGGAGATAACGGTTATGTCTCGAGAAACGAGTGAAACATTGAAAAATAATGTTAACCAAGCTGAGCTGCTTGAGAATTTAGCCAAGAGCCTGAAAAAAGATACTGACTACTTTACTATTTAGTCACTTAACTTTCATACTATCATTCTCCAATCAAAGCCCTGTCACTGTTTTAGTGACGGGGCTTTTAGTAACTAACGCAAGCGTACCCATCTTATAGGTTTTGATCGTTAGCGTGCGATAAGAGAGCAATAGATAATAGAAGATGCATGATGAATCTACTAAAAAGCGCTAGCAAGGTCTCCCCTGATAGCGCTTAATATCGGCTACGTTAATCTCTAATTTGTTACCGGCTAAAGTTATTAAGATTAGTCCTGTAGCAGTGCGTTATTTGTATAGAGATCGTTCGCTATTTAAGCCTTTGATTAAACTCACGCACATAATCAACAGTACAAAAGTAAAGGGCAGTGCAGTGGTTACTACACCTGATTGCAATGCTTGTAGTGCTTCTTTACCACCAATCCACAGCATTACAGCTGCAATAGCACCTTCTATTGTTGCCCAGAAAATACGTTGAGGAACCGGTGCGTCAATTTTACCGCCTGCAGTAATACTATCGATAACTAATGACCCTGAGTCAGAAGATGTAACAAAGAATATCAGGATTAAAACAATTGAAATCACAGAGATGACATCACCATAAGGTAATGCATCGTATACGTGGAATAACGTTAACGATATATCTGTTAAGCCATTGGCGCCTAACTCACCTACTTTATTAATAACTTGATCAATTGCAATACCACCAAAGATAGCCATCCAAATAATGGTCATAAAAGTGGGTACAAAGATCACGCAGAATAGGAATTGGCGAACGGTACGGCCTTTAGAAATACGAGCAATAAACATACCTACAAATGGTGACCAAGAGATCCACCAAGCCCAATAAAAGACGGTCCACCCTTGCATCCAAACTGTATCATCACGGCCATGAGGGTTACTCAATGCAACAATATTTTCAGCATAAGCGATAAAGGTCTCTGGAATGGTGACTACGATAATGTCAAAACCTACGTAAGCCACAAATAAAAGTAGAGCAAATGCAAAAATCATATTGATATTACTAAGTAATTTTACACCGCCTTCAATACCTCGAATGATCGATAAAATAGCAATAAAAGTAACAAAAGCAATCACTATAAATTGCATGCCCAAGCCACCGTCGGTACCAAATACATGATTAATACCACTGGTTGCTTGTTGTGCACCTAATCCTAAAGAAGTCGCTAAACCGAACAGTGTTGCTAATACCGCTAAGATATCAACAACGTGCCCTAACCATCCCCATGCTCTATCACCGAATATAGGAAAGAAGACAGAGCGAATTGATAAAGGTAACCCTTTATTATAAGCAAAAAAGGCTAATGATAAGGCCACAATGGCATAGATAGCCCAACCATGAATACCCCAGTGGAAAATAGTTGCGCCCATTGCTAGTGCTTTTGCTTCGGGTGTATAAGGGGTTACATTAAAGGGAGTTCCCCACCAATCTGTAAAGTAAGCTGTTGGTTCTGCTACGCCCCAAAAAAGAAGACCGATACCCATTCCTGCTGCAAATAGCATCGCTAGCCATGATGGTGTCGAATATTCAGCTTTTGCCTCTTTACCTCCGATGCGAATTTTTCCTAATGGCGAAACCATTAACACTAAGGAGAAAAGAAGAAAGAAGTTAGTGGCCCACATGAATAGCACGTCAAATTGTTCCATAATACCGTTTTTGACGCTATTTAATGCTTCTTTAGCTGTGATTGGGTCGACTAGTAAGGTGATTGCAATGAATAGGCAAATAAGTCCTGCACTGGTACCAAAGACAGGGTTGTGAATATCAAACCCCCATTTTTGTAAGTTATCTTGACCTACCTGATAGTCAGTAGTCTCGATACTGTATTTTTGTTGTTGATTATCCATAATATTATTCGTTTATGCCTTTAAAACATCTGTTAATTAAAAAGTAAATTAAAACGCTTAAAAATTATTAACCGTCATTAATCGTTATTATTGATGATTAAGCTTAGCTTAATTAATGTTTGTTGCACCTTTGAGGGTGAAACGGTTACCGCATAGCGATAGTACAATGTAATCAGTAAATATCTAACTTTTATTCACTGTTAGATCATAGTTTTTTGCAGTTAAATAAAACGACTAAAAATAATTATTCAGTGGTTAATTAGCGCTGTTAAGGTAAAGGTATTCAATAGTTATTCTGTTCTAGTTTGGTTAGATTATTCACTGTATCTTTTTGTTTATTAGCTGCAAGTTGTTTGAAAGTGTTCGAGCTAGTCATACAAGCTTTGGTTGTTTAAGTGGACGTTGAAGTTGATTTTTAGCCATTGGCTTAATTTTTCCTAGTTCTGCCTAGTTTTATTTATTGGCAATTAGTAATGTTAAGTTGCCACTAAACTTTATAGCTTCATAAATAGTTTTATTAAACTGGGTAATATAGACTTAGTAGAGGAGGTTGGTTGACTAACGATACCTTTGGCAAAACCTGCACCAAAAGAAGCCATGAGCCCCTTTTTTGATGCTAATAATGTCTCGATATTAGCTTTAGCATCAAGTGTGGCTTGCTTATCTAGGAGACTGGCATTAGTGTATTCTTGCTCAGTAAGACGTACTGCATCTATCTCGTTCTGAATAATAAACTTCATATTTTTATCCTGCTATGACTTCAGTGCAAGTTGCGCCAGCGTTGCATTAAATCCAACTAACTGCCATATGCTTTTTAATTGTTTAAATAACCAAAACCCTAATCCGATATTAATCACTAGCAATAATATAATTGGCATGCTCAGGGATAAGCTTAAGTAATAAATGATGAATCCAATACCGACATTAAGTAGTGCCCATACCATGACTGTAATCACTATTAATGCAATGCTAATAGCAAATGAGAGTAGAATCGCGCTGAGGCTTAACTTAGCCTCAGCGGCAACTAAATTCTTGGCGGCAATTAGCTTGACTACTTTACTGCCTAATAACGTTTCTAAACTGTCATAAGTGTTCTGAAATGATGCTGACTGTTCTTCTAAATCGTTATCAGGTTGCTTTTCAAATGAGTCTTTTTGCTCTGAAATATCCATACTAACCTTCGCTTCGATTGTTTACTTGACGGTTTCACTTTTTACTTTCTTTTTAATAGTGATGAGACCAGCATACCAACAGTGAATGCGATACCAGCAGCAGCGATTGGGTTTTCTGTCGCGTATTTTTTAACCGCAGACTTATTCCATTTATCTTCTATTTCACCCTGTTTCTTTGCTAGTGTTTCAGAACTGCTGTGCGCAGTTTCACGTAATGATTCTTCAGCTGTACCTACTTTATCAGCTAATGTATCTACAGAATCGTGTAACGTATCTTGTAACTTATCAGTAACTGGGTGATCTTCTTTTAAGGTATTTTTTAAATCAGCTTTCGTTGCTTGTTTTGACTGTGCCATTTTATTTTCCTCTTCAGTTATTGAAATCGACAATGATTGAACTATGTAATCTCATGTAATCTCGGTAATGTTGATTACTTCATATTGTGTTCAATAAGGTAGTTGCAACTAATGGGCCAGTTATTTAATGTTTACTTATCAATGGCTTACTATTTTCATTCGAGTAACATTAAAAGCAGGCATGTAAATTTTTCAGGCATTCGTTGTAATATTTTCACAATACAACAAATAGTGATTCTAATGACGTTTACTTCACCTCTTAGTTTGAATGTTACTTTCGCTTAGATGTTTGCATTTATTAGAATATTTTGATTCATTCAAATCCTTTTACTTATTCAAACCTTTTACTTATTCAAACATAAGGTCACCTATATTTTTTCTACATTTGATTCATGTGACAGTGAATGTGTGAAGTAATAGAGCATATAAATCTTATCGTGTTTACATTTAAATTCGCTGCTTGTACTAAATTGAGTTAATGGGGGAAGTACTTAATTTTGAATAATTATTAATATCCCCATTTGTAGTACAAGTGTTGGCTTTATTTCAACTTTAATCATTGTTTTAAATAAGTTAATTGTCGCTACATTAAAATTTGAAAATACTATCTCACGAGTGATAGGTATTAAATACTTGATTTTTGTTTTTAAATTTAATTTAAGTTGTTGTTTTTGTTCATTTATTTTGTTTTTTGTTTGTTTTTGGTCATCTGATTGGATTCTTTGATATTTATGCGAACATCATTTAATAGTGATAAAGGTCTAAGTTTGTAGGGACTAAGCGTGATCCGCATCATACCCGTATGTTTTATTATTGTAATACTTAATGTTGTTTGTAATATACAAGGGTAGACGATTAATAACGACACAGTTTTTACAAAAATTTTTACCACTCATTGTAGTCATTACCCATTTATTTAATGAACCATGATTACAAAAATAAATATTTTTAATAAGGAAGTGAAAATAATGAAAAAAATCTTATTACCTTTAGTAGCTACATTGCTACTTGCACCAACTGCATATGCTAAAACACTAAACTTAGGGCACGCTATGTCTCTAGAAAGTGCAGCTCACCAAGGTATGGTTATCATGGCTGAGAAAGTTAAAGAAAAGTCTGATGGCGACCTTACTATTAAGATTTTCCCAAATGGACAACTTGGTTCTGAACGTGATCAGGCGGAGCAAGTGGTAACGGGTGCTATCGATATGGCTAAAATCAACGGTGGTTTAGCAGAATCTTTCGAACCCACTTTTAAAGTTAATGCGCTACCTTTCTTATTCCGTGATGTTCCACACATGAGAAAATTCATGAGAAGTGAAGCAGCAAAAGAGATGTTAGTTTCAAGCGAAGGTAAAGGTTTCATTGGTCTTACTTTTTATGATTCAGGTACACGTAGCTTTTACGCTAAAAAACCAATTAACTCTCCAGCAGATCTAGCCGGCATGAAAGTACGTGTACCAGGGTCTCCAACTATGATGGAAATGGTTAATTTATTAGGCGGTAAAGCGACACCTGTACCATTCAATGAAGTTTACACTGCTTTGCAACAGGGTGTAATTGACGGTGCAGAAAATAATATTTCTAGCTTAGTTGAAATGAAACATAGTGAAGTTGCTAAATTTTACTCTATGGATCAGCATATGATGACCCCTGATGTGATTATCATTTCAGAAAACAAATGGAATTCATTAACAGCAGCAGAGCAAAAAATCTTAAAAGAAGCAGCGGCAGAGTCTCTTGAAGAACAGATCAAAATCTGGGACGCAACGGATAACATGAATAAAGCGAAAGGCATCAAAGAAGGCGTAACATTTATTGAAGTTGATAAAGCCCCTTTCCGCGCAGCTGTTAAACCAATGATTGATGAAGCTAAAAAAGATCCTAAGTTAGCGCACTTCATTGATAAAATTGAAGCACTTTAAATAAGTATTAGTAAAAATATAATTTTGCCCTGGCCTTGCTAGGGCAAAATCCTTCGAGGTATAACTACATGTTAACATCTTTCAGAAACCTACTTGATAGGTTGATTCTATTTATTTCTTCTTTTGCATTAATGTTGCTAGTAGTAACCGTCACCTGGCAAGTCTTTAGTCGTTATGTGTTAAATGACCCAAGCAGCTGGACTGGTGAACTTGCTCGCTATACGATGGTGTGGCTTGGATTATTAGGAGCTGGTTATTTATTTGGTGTTAAAGGACATTTAGCGATAACGCTATTAGATGGCTATCTTAGAGGAAGAGCACATACAGCATTACAATTACTCATCAATGGGATCTCTTTTGCATTTGTCTCTTTAGCAATGTTTAAAGGTGGTATTGCACTGATGGGAAGAACCGGCCAACAACTATCACCTGCGTTGCAACTACCAATGTCTACCGTTTATTCAATATTACCTATTTCAGCCGTTATTATTCTTATTTATTTGACATTAAATACGATTGAACTTTTTTGTAAACCTCACAAAAAATAAATTTTAAAAGGATTCATATTATGGACTTGTCCATTGGTGTTTGGCTACTAGGCCTATTTTTATTCATGATTGCGATAAGCGTGCCAATTGCGATTGCTATTGCCATGTCATCTTTAACCATCATGTACTTCATTTTACCCTTTGATGTAGCAAGTATTACAGCCGGCCAAAAAATTATTACTGGTATTGATAGTTTCAGTTTATTAGCTATCCCTTTCTTTATTCTCGCTGGGAATATTATGAATGTAGGTGGCATTGCGGGGCGACTTATCAACCTAGCAAAGCTAATGGTTGGTTGGATCCCAGGATCTCTTTTACACGTAAATATATTTGCTAATATGATGTTTGGTGCCGTTTCTGGTTCTGCCGTTGCTGCCGCTGCTGCGGTTGGTAAAACCTTAGGTCCAGAACTAGAAAAAGAAGGTTATGACAAAAACTTAGCAACAGCAGTCAATGTTGCATCTTGTCCTGCAGGCTTACTGATTCCACCAAGTAATTCATTAATTGTATTTTCAGTTGTATCGGGTGGAACATCCGTTGCCGCACTGTTTATCGCAGGCTATGTCCCTGGTATTTTAATGGGATTAAGTTGTATGGTTGTGGCTTATTTTATCGCTAAAAAGAAAGGCTATAAAACAAGTGCTAATGACGGCTTCACAGCTAAAGATGTATTAAGAATTATTTGGCAAGCAACACCAAGTTTAGGGCTTATTTTTGTTGTTATTGGGGGGATTATTGGCGGTGTATTTACTGCAACAGAAGGCGCGTGTATAGCTGTGCTTTACTCTTTCACCCTGTCACTCTGTTACCGAACACTTAAGTGGTCACATTTTCCAACAATTTGTAAAGAAACAACACTGATTACCGGTATTATGCTGTTCTTGATTGGTGCATCAACCATTATGTCATGGGCAATGGCTTTTACAGGTTTACCGACGATGATAAGCGATTGGATGTTATCAATTTCTGATAATCCAATTATTATATTTATTCTAATGAATTTAATTTTGCTAATTGTTGGTATGTTTATGGATCTTACGCCTGCCGTATTGATCTTTACACCTATATTTATGCCAATTGCAGAGCATCTGGGTATGCATCCAATTCACTTTGCAATGATGCTTATATTCAATCTATGTATTGGTATTGCAACACCACCAGTAGGCACCGCATTGTTTGTGGGCTGTAGTGTGAGTGGGTCTAAGATTGAAAATGTAATAAGAAGTATTATGCCATTTTGTGCGGTGTTGATTGTGACCTTATTATTAATCACTTTCATTCCTGAGATTAGTTTATTCTTACCAAGATTCTTTGGATTAATTTCTTAATTTAAATGCTTAATCGAATCTCTTAAGCTAACCACTTAAGCGCATTACTGAATTAATGCGCTTTAATATCATTGTTATTGTTCAAACGGCCAAAATCAGAAAACCTTTCGGTGGACTGATTTTGGTATTAAGCTAAAAGCCTAATAAGTTAACTCCCGCCTGGTCGTATCCAATATTTTGTGTCTTCCGATTTACTCTGGTTATTATTTTCCCGCAATACTTTGATCGCTTATGGTGTGAGTCACACTGTGAATGGTAAGATATTACCTTTATAACTTTTAAAGTTATCCGTAATCGTTTGTAGGGAGTTTCAATTGTCAATTACTAATCAGTTAATGCTATTTATCGATGTGGTGCAACAGGGCTCTTTTGCTAAAGCTGCGGCTATTCATGATATGGACAACTCCTCATTATCGAAACAAATTAAAAAACTAGAAACTGAGCTAGGTGTGCAGCTACTGAATCGCTCAACACGTTCATTTTCTTTGACTTCCGCCGGAGAAGAGATCCTGCATCAAGCCCATATTATGATGGATACGCTGGATGATATGAAAAGTATTGCTGATTCCTATCAGGTTGAACCGAAAGGTATGTTACGTATTACTTCGGGTATGTTTTTTGGGCAACAATACATCCAACCTGCGATTAACCAGTTTATGCAGCAATACCCTGATGTAAAAATAACATTGATGTTAGATGATAAACGCAGCGATATTATTGCAGATCACTTTGATTTAGCCTTTAGAATTGGCAAATTGGATGATTCCAGTTTAATTGCTAAAAAAATTGCTAATACACATTTTGCGTTAGTTGCATCTGAAGATTTTATTTCTCACCATGGTCTACCACAAACACCTGAACAGCTAATCGCTTTACCCGCGGTTATCTATGGCAATGGCGATGTGAGCTTGGATCAAATTAAAATAAGTGAACAAGCGCATAGCGATATACAGAAAACATTTAAAATGCGCGGCAATTACAAAGTGAGCGATGTTCGCGCTATGATGGAGGCGGTGCAAGCTGGACTAGGTTATACTTTGATTGATCTTTTTAATTTAGAAAAACCTATTAAAGAGATGGGGTTAGTTGCGTTGTTAACTGATTATAAACTATCAAATATGGATACCGCCATTTATGCTCTATATCCACATCGTAAACAAACGTTACTGGTCAGTGAGTTTATTAAAACGGTGCAAAATTATATCGGTGAGCCTGCTTTCTGGGTTGAACATATCCCTAATTACAAACAGCTTTATAAATAAAATTAGCACTGGATAGTGATGGTTTCGCTTCGATTATCCAGAGTAAATATTTAAGATTAATAGTCAGTTTTTGACTGCAATGACACCCAAAATATAGCTCAGACAATAAATTATTTACAGGGTTTAGTAATAAAGCTCATTACATGAGCTTTATTACTAAAAAGTAAGGTTAAAGTGATGGTTCTTAAAAACAATGGTTCTTAAAAACCTTCTAAAACAACTTTACCTTTTGCAGTTTGCGTCTCAAGGAACTGATGTGCTTTACGTAAATTAGCAGCATTAATTGGACCTAAATTTTGACCCACTGTGGTTTTAATTTGCCCTTTATCAATCATATTCGCCACGTTATTTAAAATTTCATGCTGCTTTTGCATATCATCTGTTTTGAAGATTGAACGTGTGAACATTAACTCCCAGTGAACTGAAACCGCTTTAGTTTTAAAAGGTACGATATCTAATGTTGCTGGATCATCAATTAAACCAAACTTGCCTTGAGGTTTAATGACTTTTTCAATCTCAACTAAATGCTGCTCTGTATTATTTAAGCTAACAACATAATCCACATTTGCTAAGCCTTTTGCTGCAAACTCTTCACTTAACGGATTACGGTGATTAATAATGGTATCAGCACCTAAATCTTCTAACCAAGAAATAGTTTCTGCACGTGATGCTGTTGCAATAATTTCAAGTTTTGTTAGTTGTTTTAATAGTTGCACCATGATTGAACCCACGCCGCCGGCAGCACCAATGACTAGAATACTTTTAGATGCATCATCTTTTGCCACGTTAAGGCGATCGAATAACAATTCCCATGCCGTGATGCTGGTTAATGGTAATGCCGCTGCCTCACCGTAAGATAATGTAGTTGGCAAACCACCAACAATACGTTCATCAACAAGATGATATTGTGCGTTACTACCTGAGCGAGTTACATCACCAGCATACCAAACCTTGTCACCAGGCTTAAATAAGGTTACGTTTTCGCCCACTGATTTAACAACACCTGTAGCGTCATAGCCTAATACTTTGTATTCACCTTCAGGAGCAGGGGCCGTCTGACGAATTTTAAAGTCAGCAGGGTTTACCGAAACAGCTTTAACTTCAACCAAAATATCCTGTCCCTGTGCAATAGGCATCTCTAATTCTATATCTTGCAGAGATAGTTCATTTTCTACGGGTAAATTTTGTTGGTATCCAATTGCTTTCATTTTCAATCCTCTTCAGTTTAATGAGTTACGCTTGTTAGTTACGCTGCTAGTTACGTTAATGGGGACATTTTGAAGGGTTCTACTGCTGTTGCACAGAGAAGAAAGTTCCAATTATTATGGAATAAATACCCCACAATTAAAGACTATCTATGAATAAAATTTATTAATTGAATTCAGATTAAGACTTAAATTGATGATGAAATGATTGAATTAAATGATTTTTATTTAAATATCTGGACCAGAGAGCCTGCAATAAGGGCTTACTATTATTTATTATTGTGCATCAATAGTGACTTCGCTGTACGTTGCCACTTTTTGAACATGATTGATCACTGAATGGACACTTTTTCGTTAACAAAATAGTTTATGATAGAATTTTTAAGATAAACTTAATGTCATTTTTATAATAACTGATAGCTAACAACTCATTGTTTATAGCTGATAGTTAACAGCTCATAGTTAACAGTAATTGGAGAGTCCTCATGTGGTTTAATAAAGTATTAAATGTCAGCTTATGTTGTTTGTTATTATTAGGGTGTCAGGAAAATACCGATCAACCATTAGTTGCTGAGCCATCGATTTCTGAATCACCGGTTTCTGAGTCATTGGTTTCTGAAGCATCGATTTCTGAACAATCGATTGCTGAATCCTCGAATGCCGAACAATTATCTGCCGAACAATTACCGGTTGATAAATTAGTTGCGCAACAAGCTGGCGCTGTCAATGTCGCACCGAATCCCAAATCGACCGCAGTATCAGTAGCGTTAAGGTTACTGGATGTCTCCGAGCGTGAAGTGGGCAATAGCAATGCCATCGAATTATTGTTTAATAGTCCCTTACAAGCAGAACAAAACTTTGACCGTTTTGTTGAAACTTCCCCTAAATTAGCCACTCCCGTATTGAGCAAAGACGGGAAAAAGTTACAATTTTTTGGTATTCAACCGCAAACTGATTATACAATTAATGTGATTGCTGGATTAATGGCTGAAAATGACAGCTCTCTTAATAAAGCTTCACAATATTCCGTCACCACAAGAGCAATGCAGCCAGTTGTTAGTTTTAAAATGCAAGCGGGCGCAATATTAGTACCGGGACACTCTGAAAATTTAGGTATTTATTCTGTCAATGTTGAAGCTGCGAACCTTAATATTTATCGCGTTAAAGCCGATAAACTTAGCCGTTTTATTGGTGACTTCGATTATATTGCTAATAGCGGCGCCTATCATTACCAAAATGCAAACCGTGAGGAAATGGTTGAACATATCTATACGGCTCGCATTGAAACTGCAGGTAAAGCCAATCAACGCCATGTTACAAAATTTGCCATTGCTGATAAAAAATGGGCCAATGAAAGCGGCGTTTATTTTGCCACTATCGGTAAACCCGGGGGCTTTGAATTCGATGCAGCTACTTGGTTTTCGGTGTCTGCAATCGGTTTACAAATACGTCAATTCCCGACAAAAACCTATGTGATTGCCCAAGATATTAAAACCGGAAAATTACTTTCGAATGTACAGATAGATTTTTTAGATAATAAATCAACACGATTTTCTTCATTAACCACCGATTCATCGGGTAAAGTCAGCATTAATAATAGTGACCGTTTAGCATTAATTGTGGCGCGTAATGACCAGCAAGTAACTGTATTACCTTACCAACATCCACGTTTTGACCTTTCAGATTACAATGTAGCTGGCCCAACGCACAGTGATAGTCAAATATTTGTTTATTCTGAGCGAGATATTTATCGTCCGGGTGAAACCTTAAGGTTGAATATGCTACAGCGTAATGCGGATGGGCAAGTACTACCATCTGAATTAAGCGTGACTGTGTTTAAACCTGATGGAAGCACTTACAAATCAATTTGGTTGAAAGCAACGGATAAAAAAAATGGTTACTATCAATATCAACTTGATCTGCCTAAATCTGGTCCAATGGGTAATTGGCAAGCTAAAGTTAATGCTAAAGGTAACAGTCAATATAGTGCGCGTTTTCATTTTAAAGTTGAAGATTTTTTACCGGATCGTATGCGCTTAAGTTTTAACGGCGAAGAAGCATTAAACCCCACTAAACTAAATAGTTTCAATGCCACACAAAAGCTAACCGTTAATGTGTTGGGAGAATATTTGTATGGCGCGGCCGCCGCAGGTAATAAATTACAAACTAAGGTCAGTGTGTCAGCTTGGACTTATCCATTTAAACAATGGCCTGATTATTACGTGGGGGATATTAACGGTGCTCGGAATGAAAATTTCGAATTGGCAGATGCTCAGTTAGATGAAACTGGGCAAGTTGTTACGAAAGTGGATAAAGATTGGAGTGATTGGAATGTACCCGTTAAAGTGCGCCTGCATTACAGTCTTTTTGAAACGGGTGGACGTGCAATTAACCGTTATTATGATAATTTATTATGGCCTAAAGCCAGCTTTATTGCGGTAAAACCAGGCTTTGATAATGACCAATCTGCAAGTAATAGTGGTATAAATTTCAGTCTATTAAAATTGAATAAAGCGGGGAAACCCCTTACCTCCGGTAATGTGAAAGCGGAATTGATACGTGAAGAAAAACGTTATTTTTGGAGCTATAACGATAATAATGGCTGGCACTATCAACGTATAGAAAAAGAGTATGTTGTTGATGACCGTATACTTAGCTTTGTCGACTCAACACCACTGAACTTATCACAACAAGTTGAATGGGGTGATTACCGATTACAACTTACTGACTTAACAACGCAAGCGCGAACTGTTTATCATTTTCGCGCTGGACAGGATTGGTATAACGATTGGCAAAATAATAGTGCGACGATCCGACCTGACCGCGTCAATTTGGCGTTAGATAAAGCCGCTTATTTACCAGGAGAAAACTTAATATTACGTATTGGTTCGCCTACATCGGGTAGTGCATTGGTAACAATCGAATCCGACCAAGTATTATGGCAACAGTTAGTGGAAATAGACAAAGGTGAGTCTACGTTATCCTTAAGCGTACCGAAAAATCTTGCTAGGCATGATTTGTACATTTCTGCTTTTGTTGTCTCAGCAGCTGACAATGCATCCAAATCCATCACTAAGCGTAGTTTTGGTATTATTCCTTTGCCTTTGAATCGAAGTGATCGTCAATTAAATGTTGAAATTGATACTGCATTAAGTTGGATACCAAATCAGCAAGTAACGGCCAAAGTACTTGTAAAAGATGCACAGGGCAATCCTGTAACCGGAGATGCCAAAGTCACTTTATCCGCCGTTGATGCAGGTGTATTGAGCGTGAGTGGGTATCAGGTAGAAGACCCTCATCATTTCTTTTATAGCCAGCGAGCTTATCAAGGCGGCATAAGCGATGTTTACGATCAAGTGATGACTCCCTTATTAGGAGACTCGGCAAACATACGTTGGGGAGGCGATGCCGCATTAACACGTGGTGGCGAACAAGCACAAAGTGAAGTACAAATTGTAAGTCTATTCAGCGGGTTAGTATCGGTTAAACAAGGTATCGCCGAGATCCCTCTACAATTACCTGCCTTTGATGGACAACTAAATTTGACCGCGATTGTATTCAATAAAGCACAATTTTCTAAAGCAGAAAAAACCGTCAAGGTTGCTTCACCTGTGGTGATGCAAGTGGCGATGCCAAAATTTATGGCGCAGGGTGATAATAGTCAGATTGCGGTAGATTTAAGTAATAGCACAGATAAACCTCTACAAGGCGAGTTCACCTTCAGTGTCGGTGGCAATTTATTAGCGCAGAAACAGGTTAAAAATATCACTTTATTGCCTCATAAAAAGCAGACGTTGTATTTCTCTTTAGATGCTGAACAAGCAATAGGGAAGGGTGAAATCAATGCCAGCATGGCCTTAGGGAAGGTTGTTATTAAGCGTCACTGGACATTACCTGTTCGCCCAACACAAGCCAGTGAATACCACTCAGAGAAAGCATTGTTAATGCCTAATGAGCAAATGACATTGCCAAACGATCCGCTCTCTGCCTTTACTGATAGTAGTAAAAAATTACAATTGTCAGTGGCATTAAACCCACATTTAGATGCACAGGCACACTGGCAATATCTTGCGGATTATCCTTATACCTGCCTAGAGCAAACCACCAGTAAATCACGTCCATTTGTGACAGCATTGCACAGTCCAGTGAGCAATATAGAAGCTGTTGATACACAGATGGCACAACAAAAAGTGCAAGATGCAATTCAACGATACAGTCAATTGCAACGCGCTGATGGTAGCTTTGGTTTATGGAGTAATCATTCACCAGAGCAGCACTGGTTAACTGTTTACGCCACCGACTTTCTTTATGATTTGCAAGCAAATGGAGTGACGGTGCCAGCGGATATGTTGGATAAAGCCACACAACGTTTGCAAAGTTATTTAAGCTCTCGTAGTCGCCATCGTGTTAACACTTGGTCTACTAACCCGCAGCATTATGATGCCGCTTATCGTGCCTATGCAGCTTATGTGTTAGCAAAACAAAATAGTATTACCCTTGGGCCATTACGTGATATTGCTGAAAAAGATATGCCAGCGGCAATCGGTAAATTACCTGGTGTTCACCTTGGTTTAGCGATGTTAATGGCCGGTAGTGAACAAGAGGGGAATGCTTTAATTAAACAAGCATTAACGCAACAACGTGGACAAGATTACCTCGGAGATTATGGTAGTGAATTGCGCGATCAAGCGATGGCTATTAATGCAATATTAACCTCAGCTTCAGTAAACGCGTCATTACAACAAATAGCATTAAAGATGGTACCTGATTTAGCATTAAACATGCAGCAAAAACAGTGGTTAAGCACTCAAGAACGTAGTGCTATTTTGTCCTTGGCAATGACCATGAAAAAACAATATACAGCACACAAATGGCAGGGTGATCTGCTCATTAATGATAACAATATAGCGCTACAAACAAGCGGTGAATATCATCAGAATATTACAACCGATAATAATCAAAACAAAGGGATTCAAGCGAGTTTTAAAAATACAGGCACTAGAGCTGTATATGCTTCCTTCGATTGGTCTGGCGTAAAAAAACAGCCTGATTATGACCTTGACCATGGTATTAAAGTGACTACACAACATTTCTTAGTGGATAAAAACAGTGCAATAGAGCTGCCTGATAATAGTACTTTACAATCAGGGCAATTATTATTAACACGCATTACAGTGCGCAGCGAACAAAGAGTGGCAGATGCATTACTGGTTAATTTGATGCCGGCTGGGGTGGAGTTAGAAAACCAACAATTAAACAACAGTTTAAAATTGTCAGATCTTATGATTGAAGGTGATCAGGTGGAAGTGACTGCCAACATTGTACATCAAGAATATAGAGATGATCGTTATGTGGCTGCACTGGATTTGCGTGCGCAACAGATTCAAACGTTATACGTGTTGTCACGCGCAGTAAATCCCGGCAAATATGTGGTGCCCGCGGTACGTGTTGAATCTATGTATCAACCTTCTGTATACGGTGTTGGTGGAAGCATTAAGCATATTGACGTGAAAGCACTTGATTAAGCTTGTGTTTCAGCGGTTTACTAGTGTAGTGACAAAGAAAACCTATCAAGGCTTATTAAAATGGCCATGGCTTTGTTTAGCATGGTGCTTTTTATTCATGATTTTAGTGCTGTGTAGTTTATGGATTGCTAATCGTTGTTATCCATTACTATTGTCTGATCAGCAACAGGATTTCGCTAGCGTGGTATTAGATGATCAAGGTTACCCGTTACGTGCCTTTGCGGATCTGCAAGGAGTGTGGCGTTATAAAGTCGATATAGAAGATGTTTCCGATGAGTATTTACTAGCCTTAATTGCCTATGAAGATCGTTATTTTTATCAGCATCCTGGTGTTAATCCGATTAGTTTTTTAAGAGCAGCATGGCAATATTTAATCCATCAACGTATTGTTTCTGGTGGTTCAACTATCACAATGCAAGTTGCACGAATATTACACCCTCACCCGCGTACTTTATTGGGAAAACTACAGCAAGTATTACGCGCTTTACAATTAGAATGGTATTTGAGCAAACAAGAAATATTAAATATTTACATTAATTACGCTCCATTTGGTGGCACTTTAGAAGGTGTGCAAGCTGCAAGTTATCAATATTTTCGAAAGCCTGCCTCGGCGTTGCGGCCTGCTGAAGCTGTTTTATTAGCGGTTTTACCACAAGCTCCCTCGCGATATCGACCAGATCGTTATCCTCAACGTGCCACTCAAGCAAGAAATAAAGTCATTGATCGACTAGTCAAGCAGGGCGATTGGAGTCCACAAAAAGGAAAACAAGTAAAACAAGAACCTGTGGTGGTATGGAAACCTGAGCAACCTTTTGTCGCACCGCTGTTAGCAAGGCGATTACATCAAGAAAACCCCAATAAAGCCGTTATCAATACTTATATTAAACGTGATTTACAACTGCAAATTAGTAGTTACGTTCAAGAATATGCGATGTTACAGGGGGCAGGTGTTTCGATGGCTGTGCTGGTGGTTGATAATCAAACACAACATGTAGTCAGTTATGTAGGATCTGCCTCGATGTTAGATGCAAGTCGCGCTGGCCACGTTGATATGATTCAAGCTATTCGCTCTCCTGGATCAACTTTAAAACCATTATTATTCGCTTTAGCGATTGATGATAACCTTATTCATTCACAATCCTTATTAGCCGATGTGCCTCGTTTAAATTCTCGCTATCAACCCGGTAACTTTGCTAATGGGTTTGATGGCCCAGTGACTGTAACGGATGCATTGCAACGCTCTTTGAACATTCCTTTTGTGCAATTGATTGAAGCCTATGGAGAACAAAAGTTTGTGAATAAACTTGCACATGTATTGTATCCATTACGTATTCCCAATGGTCAAGCTAATGCGTCCGTTATATTAGGAGGTGCGGGGATTTCATTACAAAGTCTTGTGACTTTACACAGTAGTTTTGCTAATCAAGGTTGGGTTAAACCACTTATTTTTAAAAAGCCCGAAACTAATGAAAAGCCTAAAAATAGCAAAAATAATGCAGTTAAAGGACGTAGATTAGTTAGTGATGAAGCAGCTTGGATCACTTGGAAAACCTTAACCGGATTAACTCCTCCTGCACAATTTAGTTGGGGTGTTTCACAACAAGTACGTCCAGTACTTGCTTGGAAAACTGGTACAAGTTGGTCTAGCCGGGATGCATGGGCAATTGGTAGCACTGAACAATATAGTATTGGTGTGTGGGTTGGGAAACCCAGTGGAGAGCCATTAAAAGGTGCACTAGGCGTAACCACCGCAGCGCCGGCATTATTTTCTGTGTTGAGCATGTTAAATAATGCAAAACAAGCGGATCTTCAATCTGTTTCAGCAATGCCTGAGCGGCCATTTAACGTACAGGAAAAAGAAATTTGTTGGCCCGATGGCAGAGCGAGCCATTTAAGTGAAGGTAGCTGTGATCGCCGTTTTGTTGCACTTACTAAAGGTGGGGTCACACCGAGAACGCTACAAATAGAATCGGGATTAGCTTTTCATCAGGTGATAGAAAACATTATGATTGATGCCGATAGCGGGCTGCGTTTATCGGGTCATTGTGGATCGTTAGTGGCAAAGCATAAAAAAGTTAGTGTATGGCCTCGACAGCTAGAACCTTGGCTTGCCGTTAATGAAAAAAGAGGACATCGTATTCCCATCTATTCTCCTCATTGTTTAGTGATCCCCAAACAAGCTGATGCACTTACTATTGTTGGTTTATTAAATCAACAACAAATATATAGACAGCAGCAAGAGTTAATTCAACAAACTTTGTACGCTGCGGGTGCTTCGGGGAAAGTTAGCTGGTATTTAAATGGGCGATGGTTGGCCTCACAAGCCGGTGCATTCACTTTAAAATTATTACCTCAATTACAAGGAAAAGCGGAGCTTGTTGCCATTGATCAACACGGCGTAACGGGACGAATCACTTTTACTATGAAAGATGATTTAATATCATTCTAGGTTTTGTCTAAGTAGTTTATTTTGTAAAAATAACTACCTAGACAAAACCTAACTGCCTTAATAAAAACCATAAATTGCCTTGTAATCATACGGTTAAGCAAAGTAAGTTAGATCTAACTCTAAAATGGGGTTTAATTGATTATTTTTTTACATTATAAGTAAGCAAAAATATGCAAATTGCTTATACTCAGCGCAAATGTTTACCCCCTATGCATTATTTTCACTTCCTTAAAAGGAGGAGCAGGACTGAGTATGAATAAATTAAATCTTCTTCAAAAGCTGTTATTACTAACCCTATTGCCATTAGTGATCATTATTGTTTCACTTTCTTCTATCTCTTACTCTGTAGAAAAAGAAGGACTTGAGCGAGATGTTACTGAATTTCGTCAATCCTTGATGAAAGAGCGTAAGCAAGAACTAAGAGAAGTTACTGAAATTGCGTTAGGCATTATTGCTTATCAAAAATCTCTACCTAGTAGTGGTGATATTGATGCCGCACTACGTGATATTCGATTTGGTAGTGCGGGATATTTTTATATTTATGATACCAAAGGCACTAGTATTTTCCATGCAGTAAAACCTGAAATGCAAGGCAAAAATTTTATTGATTTAAAAGATACAAAAGGCAATAAATTAATTGTTGGTTTATTAAATGCAGCTCAAAAGGGCGATGGCATCTATTCATTTTATTTCCAAAAACCAGGTTCTTCTGAGCAAATCGAGAAAATTGGTTATGCAACGATGATCCCCAATAGTAATTGGATGATAGGGACTGGTGCTTATGTTGATGATATTGAAAAAGTAATCGCTAACTATTCCAATAAAGCTGAGAAAGCATTATCTGAGAAAGTAATGTTTACTTTCATGATTTCGATCGCCTTAATCATTGTTACTGCCATTATCATCTATATCGCTGCAGTTAAAATGGTAAGACCGATTCAACGTATGGCTGATAACTTAAATGATATTGCTAAAGGCGAAGGAGACTTAACTCGACGCCTTGAAATTAATGGAAACGATGAAATTGCACAATTAGGCCGTTCTTTTAATCTGTTTGTTGATAAATTGAAAAATATCATTACTGATATCAGTGAAGCGACGATTGGCATCAATCAAGCGGGACGTGATATGGATCAACAAAGCCGCGGTATTGCGACACAATTAAAAGATCATAACAATGAAACAGAGCAAGTTGTATCTGCTGTGACTGAGATGTCATCAACGGCTAATGAAGTTGCAAGCAATACTAATCAAGTAGCGGAAGCAACCCGCGCAGTTTCAGAAGATGTTAATCACGCCCAAAGTTGTGTTGAAACGTCATTAACAGAAGTCTCTGCTTTAGTAGAGGAAATTAATGGTGCCGCAAGCAGTATGAATGCTTTAACGGAACAATCGCAAGAAATTAATAAGGTGTTGAGTGTGATTGGTGCGATTGCAGATCAAACTAATCTATTGGCATTGAATGCAGCCATTGAAGCTGCGCGAGCAGGAGAGCATGGGCGCGGTTTTGCTGTGGTGGCAGATGAAGTAAGAAGCCTAGCAAGCCGTACACAAAAGAGTACCCTTGAAATCAATGAAATGCTTGGTGAATTACATCGTTTAGTAGAGCTTTCTGCCAAAGCGATGTCACTGAGTCAAGAGCGAAGTGTACGTTCTGTGGATTCATCGCGTGCTATTTCAGATAGTTTACATTCGGTGACTTCTGGTATTACCTCTATCAATGATATGAGTACTCAAATTGCTACTGCGGCAACGGAACAAAGTTCTGTGACGGAAGAGATCACTCGTAATGTTTATCAAATCCAAAGTATTGTGAATTCATTAACTGAAGGTAGCAGTGAAGCTGAAAAAATTTCGCGCGGTGTATTAATTGAAGGTAACAAACTAAATCAATTAGTGGGCCAATTTAAAATAAAGTAACTTGATGACGAGCAACGAGTATATTATTCATATGCTCGTTTGCGTCATATTGTTAATTAACATGGTTATTGCTTTATTATTTGAATCTAATCTTCTATAGATATCATGAGCTAAGTTTACATAGGTATCAGGAATTAAGTTTTATAAAATAACGGGTTCTGATACTACACTAACTCTTTTTTGCTGTTTTGTAATGTAGTGTTACTTCTTTGTTATGATTGCAGGAATAAAAACACATAAAAAGAGTCATCTATGCCTTTAACTATGCCTTCATCTACACCTTTATCTAACCCTTCATTACCCCTGACACTTATTCGAGGTTTACCGGGAAGTGGAAAAAGTACTTTAGCTAAAAAAATAGTTAAAGAAGCGCAATATACAACGCAGCACTTAGAAGCAGATATGTTTTTTGTTAATGACAGTGGTCGCTATCTATTTCAACCTGCTTTACTCAAACAAGCTCATGATTGGTGCCAACAACAGTGTCAGCATTTTTTAAAGTTGCAGCACAATGTGGTGGTCGCTAATACCTTTGTGGAGCAATGGGAGATGAAGGCTTATAGACAATTAGCCAAACAGTATAATGCAACCTTACAAATTAAAGTATGCACAGGAAAGTTCAACAGCATTCATGATGTTCCTGCTGAAACAATTAAAAAAATGCAAAAGAGGTGGCAAGCATAAGTACCTGTAACTTCAATTCACCGTGCTGTCACAATATTTTTAGTCGTTAAATATTTTTAAATAGCAAAAATATGTCACAATTTATTGTATGAAAATACAAATATAGTGTATAAAAACACAAATATAGTGTCATTCCTCACGCGGCTTCTATCACCCACTTCACAGTTTTTACTTTATAGATAATACTGAAGGTATCTGTTTCTTTTTTAATTTTGCAGCTAAGAGCTGTTCTTCTTTATTACTGGTTCACCACGTTGAAAGTAAAAGATTGCCGATTAATTGACTTTTTCAGATTGAATAAAGTAAACAGATCTATTTTTAGTTCGATGGTAAGACCTTAAACTAAGGAAGTAAGTCTATGCATAATCCCTCCGCTAATGAGCAATATGTTTTAAAAAATGGTCGCGCTACTATTGCAGTGTTAGTCGGTTCAATGTCCTCAGCATACCAAGAGGGAATTATGCGTGGCGCGGCTCATGTGGCAGAGAAAAATGATTATAACGTGATCGGTTATTGTGGTGGCGCGGTTAATTCTACAGACCCTTTATCATTAGTGCGAGACCGTGTTTTTGGGCTTGTTGATATGGACTTAATTGCGGGGGTGATTGGCCCCTTTAGTTCTCACTTACGTTTTTTAGATGATCACTCTAGTCAAAAACTGATCAATCGGTTTTCAACAGTACCCACGGTCAATATCGGTAGTTATGTGCAAGGGCACAGCAACGTCATTACCGATTATGCAATTGGTTTTGAACAGTTATTTGAACACTTTTATGTCAAACATCAGTATCGTCATATTCTTTTAATGAGAGGCCCTAAGCACCACGCTTCTTCAAATAGTCGAACCGAAATATACAAAGAAATGTTAATTAAGCATCAGCTTCCCTTTGATCAAGATGCTGTTTTATATGCTGATTTAAATCGCTTGGCTGCAAAGATCTCCTTTGAAAATTTCTTAGATCAAGTGGGTAAACCCGTTGAAGTTGTGATTGCAGTAAATGATAACCAAGCCCTCGGGGTTATCGACGCCTGCAAGGAGCGAGGTATTTCTGTTCCCGAAGAAATAGCAGTGATAGGGTCGATGGATACATTAGAAGGTGCCTTTGCTTCCCCTGCTTTAACTAGTATACAAGAACCGCTCTTTGAACTTGGTAGCGTTGCTGCTCAGGCACTTATTGATCAAATTGAAGGTAAATCACAACGAGTTGATATTTATGTCCCCACATCATTAGTGATAAGACAATCATGTGGGTGTTTACCTGAGGCTCATTTTAGATCCAATAAAGAGCAGTGCGATCTGACCAAAGCATTAGGGGATATAAAGAATAATGATCTGATTTTTAAAGGCATTCTGGATTATTTTGAGTCTAAGGTGGTCCCTTATAAGGGAGGTATTATTCGCGATGATGTTGCCTCAGTGATTCATTTATACCAACAGGCGGTTCATGAAAAAGATTTTGATGGCTTTTTAAAAATACTACAAAGCTACTTACAAGAGTCGGTGAAAACGGAAGAAATTATTTTATGGCTTGAATTGACTGACCGAATACAGTTTAGCGCATTACAATATTTAGAACAGGACAAAGATGCACATGGATTGGTTGGTTTTATAGGACAATTGATCTCTTTAAAAAATAAAATTGAGAAAGTGGCGATTAATTTTCAGCGCTTTGAAGCTGAGTATTATTTGAATTATTTTAGAACCATCGTTAATAACCTCAACTCCTCATTTGATTTAACACGAATAAAAGAATATGCCGTTGATATTTTAAATTTATCGGAGCTACACATCTCTTTATTTAACGAGCTAAATAGCGAACCTCTTTACGCTACTAACATTGTATCTGTTCGTAATAACCAATTTATGCAAATCGAGAATAAAGAATTTCTTGCCAAGAAATTATTGCCGGATGGTCTAATACATTATCAAGATCGTTTTACATTGATGGTTTTTCCACTGTCTTTTAGGAAAAAAGCATTGGGTTTTATGACCTTGAATTTAAGTAACCGTAAAGGCACTGCGTTTGAGAATTTGCGCGCTATTATTAGTGCTGCATTAAAAAATGAAATTTTGATTCAAGATTTAAAGAAAGAACAAATACGGTTTAGTGAGATAGCACATAGCTCATCTAATTGGTTATGGGAAACCGATAAAAATAATGAGTTTACGTATTGTTCCAACTCAACGAGCGAGATCATTGGTTATCCACCTGCATTATTGATGAATAAAAAAATTAATGAATTTAATGTCGGAAAAGAAGGGTGTTTTATCAATAGAATGCATAGTCATGAGGTGATAATTGATTTTGAATGTTGGTATCGACATCACAATGGCAATGTTATTTGTTTGTTAATTTCAGCTAAACCTATTTTTATTAATCAGGTATTTACTGGTTATCGTGGGCTATTTGAAGATGTAACAGAAAAAAAACTACAAGCCGAGAAAATTAAAAACTTAGCAAATTTAGATATTTTAACTGGTTTGCCAAATCGTAAGTTATTTCAACATAAACTCACTGAAGTGATTGAGCATTGCCGAGTTGAGAATAAAAAATGTGCGATTATATGTATCGACGTCGACTACTTTAAACATGTTAACGATACACTTGGACATGAAGGAGGTGATTTATTACTTGTGCAATTAACGCAACGTTTACAAGAGGCCCTTTCTAAAGATCATATATTGGCGCGATTAGGTGGTGATGAATTTGTTATCATCGTGCCCGATATACAGAGTGAAGAAAATGTAGTCGAGGCCGTCGTATCTATCTTTAAGCATATAAAAGCACCTATTTTGATTAATGATAAACCTATTTACAGTACCTTGAGTTTAGGGGTTAGCTTGTATCCCAATGATGGTGATGATGTACAAACATTGCTGCAGAGTGGGGATAATGCAATGTATCAAGCAAAATCCCAAGGACGTAATGGTTATGTTTTTTATGATAAATTTTTAGAGCAAAAGAATATTCTACGCAATAAATACGAAGATATATTACGTGAAGCGATCTTAAAGCAGCAATTTATTTTATATTATCAACCTCAAGTTTCGGTTAATACCGGAAACATTGTCGGTTTTGAAGCACTGGTTAGAATACAAAATAAAGAGCAGGAAATTATTGCGCCCAATAATTTTATTCCACTGGCTGAAGAGCTAGGGTTAATTGGGCAAGTTGATGAGTTAATCTTTGAAGAGGGATGTAGACAATATGGCTATTGGCGTAAAAATGGCCATCAAAATATCCGCTTATCAATAAATTTATCGGCACTGCAATTACGAAATGAAAAATTATTGAATACTTACATACAGATAATGAAAGCGCATCATGTTGACCCTAAAGATATTCAAATAGAAATTACTGAAAATGCTTTGATTGAAAATGAACAACTAGCATTAACTATTTTACAGGGCTTTAAAGACTATGGGTTGAGTATTGCTTTAGATGATTTTGGTACGGGTTATTCATCACTTAACTGTATCAACCTTTACCCCATTGATACGATTAAAATAGATAGAACGTTTGTTAAAGATGCGGTCAATAACCCAAAAAATAAGGCTGTTATTCAAGGCATGGTCTTAATTGCTAGCAGTTTAAATTTAAAAATTATTGCTGAAGGTGTTGAAACCGTCGAGCAATATGAATTTATTAAGCAACTAGGGTGCCATGAAATTCAAGGTTATTACTTTTATAAACCTTGCCCCGCTGCACAAGTCGAGCTGTTATTGCAACAACGGGCGGTAACAACTATTAAATAAAAGCTTTATTTACTTTGTGGGTAAGCCACTGGCTTAAATTATTAAATTTATACTCTACATAACTTACTGTCAGCATACGATGATTCGTTTGATACTGCCGTTGTTGATTGTTTACGACTATTTTCTGCTCTCCCTTCAAACGGGTGTTTGTCACTCTCAGCATGCTTTTACATTCGCGAACCCTTATATAAGAAGTTCGTTATATTGCGAGTCCTTACATTCGCCGCTAATTAAATACCCTAATGGTGGCGACAATAATATTGAGGTACTTGCCAACTAACTTTTGTCTACTTAATGTCTATATTTTTGTCTGTAGAACACGTCAGTTAAATATTTTTGGTGACTAAAATTGATTGCTACCTTGCTTTTTGTAATTAAGTCACCATCTAATGATAGTAATCAATTTTTTCTCTATTAACTAACGCCTAGGAAACGGTAGATTTGTTAACGATGAGATAAAGGAGTAGTTGAGTTTAAACTAACAATAGAAATTGCTTAAACAATAGGGTTAAAAAGTATGACTTTCAAAATAGTGTTTTAAATAGATTGTTTTAATGTTATTGTTTCGACATAATATGCCTAGGATTATTTTGAAGTTTAATTTCATGTGAGCTTTAATTTGATTATTAATCACAAAGAATAAATAGTATCTGGGTGAAGAGTTAATGGTTAAATGGAACTAATTGTTCAAGTTAACACACTAATTAAAGTGACTAAGTAACGGCGATATCGGCGTGAGTTAAAAGGCCAAAATACGACCTTTTTATAGACTTGATATAAGTTTGTTTAAAGAGGGAAATGATTGAATATTATCGCTAGTTATTTTTCATTTTTAATGGTGGAAAGAGAGTTAAGAAATGCATCAAACTTTGAATGATTTAATTAATCAAAGCGTATTTTAAAACCCTCTATAAAGTAGTGTTTATGCTAGATGGGATAGTTGATTTTATAATCAGTAATATGTTGATTATAAATGAGAATTAACTTTTTTTAGGTCTCACTTTTTATAAAAGTTAGGTTTCTATCATGTTAATTTTTTTGCCCCTATAGTATATTGAGTATTGATACTTTATCGGTATCTATAATGTTAAAATAAACTTTTATTAAGTGGAGAATTAATATGGCTGTTTCGTTACAAAAAGGTGGAAATGTTTCTTTAGAGAAAGTTGCTCCTGGTATGACCAAATGTTTATTAGGGTTAGGTTGGGATTCTAGAGCGACTGATGGCGCAGATTTCGACTTAGATGCTTCTGTGTTTCTACTAACGGCTGATGGTAAAGTTAAATCAGATAAAGGCTTTATATTCTTTAATAACTTAATGTCTGAATGTAAATCGGTTGAGCACACGGGTGACAATCTTACGGGTGAAGGCGAAGGCGATGATGAAGCCGTTAAAGTTGATCTAAGCTTAGTACCTGCAGATGTATCAAAAATTGTTATCGCAGTGACTATTCATGAAGCTGAAGCAAGAAAACAAAACTTTGGTCAAGTATCAAATGCCTTTATTCGTATCGTAAATCAAGCTTCAAATGAAGAAGTAGCACGTTACGACTTATCTGAAGATTATTCTATTGAAACTGCATTAATTTTCGGTGAGTTATATCTACATAATGGCGCGTGGAAATTTAAAGCGATTGGACAAGGTTTTGAAGGTGGTTTAGGTCCTCTAGCTCGTCAATACGGCGTACAAGTTTAGTATTTGATCAAGTTTTAATAAAAGGTTGGCTGACAGTGTTCGCCAATCTTTATTTTTTGAATAACAATGTGGAGTATTAAATGGCAATTTCATTACAAAAAGGCCAAAAAATCAGCCTTGAGAAGAGTAACGGTACTGGCTTAACGAATATCTGTGTAGGCGTTAACTGGGGTGCGATCACTAAGAAAGGTTTTTTTGGCGGCGAGAAAAAAGTTGCTGTTGATTTAGATGCGAGCTGTGCTGTTTTTGATGCTAGCGGAAAAACATTAGATGTTGTCTACTTTGGTAAACTAACTAGTACGGGTATTAAACATTCTGGTGATGACCTAGAAGGTGATTTAGACGGTGATGATGGCTTAGATAATGAAATCATTAGCGTGAATCTTCCGCAGTTACCAGCTAATGCAGAGCAAGTTGTTTTTGTACTTAACTCATTCAGCGGTAACGATTTCAAAACTATCCCTTTTGCTTCTATCCGTTTGTATGAAGGTACACCGAGTCGCGTTGATTCTGTTCATGCCGTATATGATATTGCTAATGATCCACAGTTTGCAGGCTCTGTTTCTATGGTACTTGGTAAACTTTACAAGCATAATGGTAGCTGGAAGTTCTCTGCGATTGGTGAAACAACTGCAGATAAAGGCCTAGAAGGTACAATTAAAACTGTTGCAGGTGGTTATCTTTAGATTTTAAGTGATGATGTAACTTTGGTAAAGCAGCTGTAACAATCAAACTGTGCCAATTTAACAGTAAACATTTAGCAGTACTAATTTAACAATACCAATGCAACAGTACCAATGTAAAATAGAACAATTTAGTCATCAAACAATATTCGATGCAGCCTGTCTTGCTATTAGCAAACACTTAGCTTGAAAGGGTGAGGCAAGGGCTTATCGAGAGAAAGGAATTTAATAAACTGTTTACAGGTTGATTAAAACTGACTCACAGATTGGTGACTAAATATAAAACAAAGTAAGAAATAAATCTAAAGCGTTAATTGTATGGCTGTTAGTAACAGAACTGCTAGTTATAGAACTGTTAATGATAGAAGTAAGTTAATCGCAATAGGTTGAACATAACTTGTCTGATTTAACTCCAAACCCTGCATTTATATTTATAGTGGTTAATATCACTATTGATAAAGTGCGGTTAATGGAAATTGTACTGATTGCCTTAAATAAGTGATTGGTATTATTAGACAGCAATAAAAATTAGTTTATTAGCCACAAGCTACGGCATACAAGTAGCTTATTAATTTGGAGAGTATCTTGGATACAATATTACCGTTTTTTTATATCATTATTTCATGCTATTTACTTAAATATGCCTGTGATACGTTTGAACAAGCAGCTGGTTACTTAGGCCGTAATTTCGCACCCGGTATAAAAGGCGCAACGGTTAATGCTATCGGTTCAAGCATGCCAGAGATGTTTGTTGTTATTGCTTGTTTGTTTTGGTTCGACGATCCATCATTAGTGATGGTTGCTTTAGGTGTAACAGCGGGATCTGCTATTTTTAATGGTTGTGTGATCCCCGCTTTGTCTATCCTAATGGCAAAAGATGAAAGCGGCAAAAAAGTTGATCATATTGAACTTGATAAGCGTACTTTGATAAGAGACGTTTTTTGGGTGTTAGCGGCAGAAATTGCATTGATCGTGTGTTTAGGCTTTGATCATTTCACTATCTGGATGGCGATTATTCTTAACCTTATCTATGTAGGTTACGGAGCTCATTTATATTACGACTCTAAAAAATACAGTGAAGATGATGAAGAGTATGAATATGAAGAAATCGAAGATAAAGGCGTGATCGGTAACTTATTTACTTTTAACTTCAATGCATTGTTATTTTCAAATAAAAGTTTCACTTTAATCAGTTCCCTCGTTGTTTTAATACTCGCTATTTTAATCATTTCAGGCGCATCACATGTGCTGGTTGAAGGTGTATTAGGTAGTGCGACAGTATTAGGTGTTCCTGAGTTTTTTGCTGGCTTAATATTTGGTGCTGCAGCGTCTTCTATTCCTGATTTAATCCTATCGGTTAAAGATGCTCAAAAAGGCGAATATGAAGATGCAGTTGCTAACCCATTAGCGTCAAATACTTTTGATACCACGGTTGCCTTTGCATTACCATTATTAGCATGGTTCCTTATTAATGGTGTTGATTCATTACCATTAGAGCAAGATGCTAACTTGACTATTTTACGTTGGTCAATTGTTGCCATCACTGGCGCAGTAGCAGCAAGCTTATTGTTTAAACATAAGAAAGTAACCAAAGGCGTTGCATACTTCTTATTAGCAATGTTCGGTATTTGGGCGGCTGCAATGTACTTTGTTATTCAATAAAAGTACTTAATGCTCGCAAAAAAGGCTTATTCTTGAATAAGCCTTTTTTTATTGAGTTGTAATAAATTTACGCTGAAAATACAGTTAAGCAATAGGCGATGAGATATCATTGAGTAGACTTTAAAATTGCATAACCTTACAAGGAATAGCTTTTTTATGTGTATTTTATTCATCACAAATGCTTGATAAATAGCAATATATGACTGTCTTAGTCCACGCAGAGGCGGTACGATGGTGATGACTATAATTTTTAAACGTTTAAATATAATTTAATGGTTAATATGAAACATACTTATACAACTGCAGCGGGAGATATCTCCTTAAAGACCGATAATGACAGAGAATGTTTAGATAACATTTTGTCATTTGCTTGCAGACAGAACCCTAAAAGACATTTTATTATTATTAATAAGTTAATTGGTCGATATACGCCTACGGCTCCTAAGATCATGCGTGAAACTTATGAGCAACTTGTCGACCAAATTAAACCCGGTGCAAGCAGTTATGTGGTTAGTTTAGCTGAAGCGGCAACGGGATTAGGAGCAGGTGTTGCAGACAGCTTATCCAAAAGACAAAATAAAGTTTACTTCCAGCATACGACTAGACAAAAAATAGATGCTAAATTGTGGTTTAGTATTGATGAGGCTCACAGTCATGCCGTTAGCCATCTTTTTTACCAGCCTAAAGACGAGTTATTACCCGCCATTACTCAGGTAAAAAGATTGATCCTGGTTGATGACGAAATCACCACTGGAAAAACCATTAAACAATTACTTAACAACTTGATTGATTATCTACCCTGTTTAGAAGAAGTGATCGTGACTTCAATCATTAATTTAGGTGGTCAAAAAAGTTTAATTAATAGCGCAGATATAGGCTTACCGATTCGTTATGTATCCTTAGTTGATGCTGACCTTAGTATTGAAAAAAATCCAGAATTTAAGCCGCAATTACCGCAACATGCAGATACAAAATTAAGCACTTCAAAGGCTTCTTCTGCCGTTGGTAGACGAGGATTAGCAATGCCCTACGTTAGCGAATTGAATGAAATAAAATCTGCAAATAGCACCATTGTTATCGCCGATGGAGAGCACCAATATATTCCCTTTTTATTGGCGGAGAAATTAGAAGAAAGTGGGGTAGATGTAGTATTTCAATCAATTAATCGTTCACCTATTTTACCCTGTGAAGTGATTCAAAACCAATATAAAATTGAAACCGAATCTAATACCGCGGAACATTATTTGTATAATTATTTTCCTGAAAATAAATCAGTATTTGTGGTCAGTGAGCACCAGTACGAAGGGTTAGAATTTGCCGATGGAGTTAAATGTCACCCATGGAAGTCTTAACCAAAAACAATGATCGCTTATTTGTATTTACTGACTTAGACGATACATTATTTGCGAGTGTAAAAGGGCAAGTTAGTGAACATATGATCCCTTCTACGGTGGGCGTGAACGGTCAACCCTATGCTTATTCTTCAGTACAACAACAAAAATTATTAAACGTAATGATCAAATCAAATGCGATCATTATTCCTGTTACAGGGCGAAGAAGTAGCTCTTTTTTGAATTGTAAGTTACCTGCAATTACCAATACTGATTACGCCATTGTTTCACATGGGGCAGTTATTTTAGATAATAAACATCAACTGTTAGATGAATGGAAAGTGTTTTTAGAACAGCAATTTAGCCTACAACTATGGCATAATAAATTAGTTGAATTGTATGAAAAATTATCTCATTACTTTGAAGTGATCAATAGTGGTGTGCGGGTTAGATTGATTATCGACCATGGCATTAGCACTTATCTTTGCTTAAAGATAAGTAAAGATTATGCAGATGTTAAAAAAATAGTACAAGTGAATGACTATTTAGAATCTACCTTACCTAAAGAGATGTTTTTACACGCTAATGGTCGTAACTTTGCCATATTACCTCCCTACGCACGCAAAAAAGTAGCCGTTGATTTCTTAAAAAAAATGATGAACGTAGGTGAGTTGGATACGGTTTTTGCAATGGGTGATAGTCACAGTGATTTGCCTTTTATGCAGGACTCCGATTTTTTAATTGTTCCGCAACAAGCACAAATTTTTAAGCAGGAATAAAATAATGAAAGAGCCATTATTAGGCAGTTATTCAAAACAAGATTGCCAGTTTTTATTAAAACAAATACAGCCTAATTTTTATACCGTGGAAGATAAAGAAAGGTTGATTCAAACAGGGCAATTGCATTATTCGCAAATGGTCAGTCAAGAATCAAAACCCACTACTGAATATGAACAATTATTTCTTTCGCTGACTGCTCAGTATAAACAACAGTTAGCCAATGAAATTCTACAGCTGGCCTATTTAATAGAAGACAATATTCAACAGGATGTTTGTATTGTGTCTTTAGTGCGTGCAGGCACGCCTATTGGTGTATTGGTGAATAAAGCAATTAATCAATATGCGAACGTCAATGCTCAACATTTTTCGATCAGTATTGTGCGTGATAAAGGCATTGACGTTAATGCGCTTGATTACCTCATTTATGACCTAAAAATACCATCTGAAAGTATAGTGTTTATTGATGGCTGGACTGCAAAAGGCGTGATCACAAGAGAATTAAAACAAGCCATTGTTGAATATAATAACCGTCGACAAGTAAATATTGGTGCACAACTCTACGTTATTTCTGATATTGGCGGTACAGCGGATTTTTCAGTGACGTTACGTGATTATACTATCCCTAGCGCACTCATGAATTCGACCGTGAGTGGGTTAATAAGTCGCTCTGTGATCAATGATCAAATTGGTGAAACCGATTTTCATGGCTGTATTTCTTATCAGCACCTAGAGGATTATGATTATTCAAATTGGTTTATTGAAGAAATTTCAGCATGTTTTGTAGAAAAAGAATATCAAAGGGCAGAGTTGATAAGTCCTGAGCAACGCCAATTACGTCATCAACAAACACAGCAAGCAATCTCTGAGCTAATGCAAAAATTCAATGTCAGTGACATCAATCGTATTAAACCAGGTATTGCAGAAGCCACCCGTGTCATGCTGCGTAGAGTACCTGATTTGTTAATTGTGAATGACACGAATAACCCTGATATAAAGCATTTATTACGTATTGCTAATGAAAAAGAAATTAGCATAATCACTTTTCCAGCGATGCCTTTTGGGGCATGCGCATTAATTAAAGATGTCATATGAATACAAAAAAAGTTGCCCTATTTGATTTTGATGAGACCTTAGTACATGAAAACTCCCTGAGTTATTTGTTTAAGTATTTGTTAGGTAGAAAACCATTATTTTTTTATTTATTCGCACTTTTTTGGGATCTTCGCGTCTATCGAGGACAGCTCAGATCTTTAATTAAACACCGCCTTTATAAAAAATCATTAGAGGGCAGGGATGCTGAACAAGTTTATCAAGCGGGGTTAGTGAGTGCGGCAAAACTCTCACAAATCAAAGAAGTGGTACAGCAGATGTATGACCTTCATGAAAAAGGCGTTGAAGTTTGGATCATCACTGCTTCACCACAACCTTTTATCGAAGGCATCGTGGCACAATTAAAGTGGCCGGTAGCGCGTGTGATCGGAACATTGCTTGAATCTGAAAATGGAAAATTAACTGGAGAAATCGGGCCTGAGTGCCAATTAGAAGAAAAAGTACGTCGCTTTAATTTAACCATTGAAGAAGATGCTTTAGACTATTGTGTAGAGGCATCCTATGGTAACTTACCTGTGGACATCCCGATGTTAGACCTTGCTCAACATAAGTTTTTTGTAGAAAACGGTAAATTAGATCCCTTTGTAGGGAATTGATATTAATACGCTTAATGCTAAACCTATCACTGGTTTAGTTTAATTTTAATTTGGAGAAGTAAAAATGAGTTTTTGGAATAATATTAAAGAAAAATTAAATGAGGCCAATGAAAATTTACAAAAAAACGTGGGTCAATTTAAAAATAAAAAATTTGCTGATGCGTCAATGGCAATCTGTGCATTAGTAGCTGCTGCTGATGGTGATATCGATGCAGACGAGCGTAAAAAAACAGCCGGTTTTATTATGGCTAATGAAACGCTAAAAGTGTTTTCGCCTTCTGACCTAAAAGAAAAATTTGATTTCTTTTGTAACAAATTAGAAGCAGATTACGACTTTGGTAAAATTGAAGCGATTCAAGCACTAGGTGCATTAAAAGGTAAGCCAGAACAAGCACGTGCTTGTATTCAATTAGGTATCATTATTGGTGGTGCTGATGGCGAGTTTGATGCTGATGAAAAACAAGTCATTAAAGAAGCTTGTAATGCAGTGGGTATTGCCCCATCTGAATTCGATTTATAATCATCAATTGATATGCAGTCATTAACGCTCAACTGACCAATGACTGCTAAACTAATCAATGACTAGTAGTCATAAAAGGCTGAAACCTTTCACTAAATATTTCAGCCTTTTTTATAAGCAGATTTTATCTAAAATGCTAATAACTTTGTTTAAAACAACTTTTAAAACAACTTCTAAAATAGACGTTAGCAACAAGCTATCCAGTTAACTTTATAATTCACCATTCACCATTCACCGTTCATCATCGCATCTAATTTTTCCATGCTTTGTTCAAAATAGGGGTTGTAAGTTAAGCGTGCCAGGGTTTTTCCTTCCTCTCTTGAACCGTAAGAAGAAAACCATACCTCATCACCTAGTTCACAGGCTTTTTCTTGTTCTTTACTTTGCCCGTTATTGCATATTCTAATCGCTGCTTGTTGACCATATTCGGCGTTATTAGGTGAAAATAATAATCCCATGTGAGAGCCATTAACAATGTGTAAATCGGGACGTTGCATAGTGAATCTTGTCGTTTTTTCAATGGATAAATCACGCTCACCTTGCCATATCAGCTGATTATTTTTATTGGTGAATTGTTTTTGAAACACGGTGGTGGGAAATTTGGTGTCAATAACACTATCACCTTCACTTATCATCATAAAAACGGGTTTGTTGTAGGTCGTATTTTCTAAATCATGTTGCACAACTTTTACTGTATCGTAATAAACAGCAGCGCCATTCATTGGCAAAGAGTTATAGCGCGTATAATTGGTCTCAGGATCTCGGTCCGCCCATGTCATGACATAACTAGCAACTTTAGCCCATTTCACTACCGAAGATTCTGGTTTAAAGGCGGGTGAAAATAGTAATAGCCCTTCGATGCTATCATCATTTAATGCCTCTGATGTGACTAAATTTGCACCTGTAGAATAACCGCCAAGCCACAGTTTGTTGGCCTTTGGTTTTAATAACGCAATATGATGGCTTACTACATTTTGCCAATCTTCTAATGTCGGTAACATTAAATCTCCGACTTTACTGCCATGTCCGGGTAATAATACCGTTCTAACAAGATAACCCTGTGCAGCGAGATGTTGTGCCACATCCATAAAGGAATAGGGGGAGTCACCTAAACCATGTACCAATAATACTGCATCGCCATTTGGGTTTTCAGGAATTAGCTCAAAGGGTGCATTCGCTTGTAGCTCTTTTTCAATATTATCTGTTTTAAATACACGATGTTGAGATAACCATTGTTTAGTTTCATTAACATACTGTTGAAAATTATCTTGGGAGTAACTAGGTAATGATGCTGAAGCGACATAATTAGGGTCTGTCTTAGATTGGCTACAGGCCGTTAAAAGCGCAATGGCACTAATAAAAGCAATACGATACAAAGATGAAGTCACGATAAAGTCCTATTAAAAAATGAATGTGTAATGAAAAACAAAGTAATTTTTTTCGCTTAACTTATTTGTACTTAACTTATTTAGGGCGCATCTCAACTTGACGCATTGGCATCGAGTCAATTTTTGAAAATATGGCTGCTAAATTGAGACGTTTAGCTGCCCATTTTATACCTCCGTCTTTACCAATCAACATGACGTTTCCTTGCTCTAGCTGAGAATTTATTTTGTAATTTTGAATCATGTTAGACACAAAGTTGTCAGTAATATTCCCGCTGAAGTTACTGCTTACTGTGTTGTTTTGCATGATAAACCAAACAATATCGCGCTCATTAAGCTCAGTTTCATGTTGCTCAAATATTTTCGATATACTGTCTTTATCATTGACGGTATTAACGACAATTACTCTATTTTCCCATCTTAGATCGGAAAGGTCTGTTAGCATCGCTAACTCCTTGGCCTGAATAGACAAACTGATGATAAAAAAACAAATAATGTATTTCATATTTTATTCCCTGATCAGTAATCTAGATTGGCATATTAAGCAAAGTTAACAATCCTGAAAAACTTGTTAGCTGTTGTTAGATCTTGTTGTGTTTATAAATACGTATTGAAAGCGTTATTAGATCAAAGAGAAGGTCATTGAGAAAGTCATTTGGTAAAGTCATTTGGCTCGATACATTCAGCGAGATGCTTGCTGCTAGGTAGTCAATATGTAGTGCTAAAGTAGAAGAAAGGTGACATGCTATTAAATATTTGATGATGGGCGCAGAGTAGCTTTTAGAGAGCATTCAAAAGAGGAAACATTGTAAAACTGTAAACTCAAGTGTATTTGTTTGGGAAACAAAATTCGGTAATAGCCACATATTTCATTGATAACACTAAAACATTAGTGTTCAGTCTAATAACATGTGGCCGGTTTATGGTTTTGATCGTTTTAAGTGCTATTTTACAACAGGATACATTGGGTAAAACACCCCGCACATTTGCTGTGCAATACGAATAACCTGGTGGCTATAACCAAACTCGTTATCATACCAAACATATAAATTAACACGTTTATCACTAGTGATTGTCGCTTGCGCATCGACGATACCAGCGTGAGAGTTACCCACGAAATCGGTGGATACCACCTCTGAAGAGTTAACCCAATCAATTTGCTTCTGTACTGAAGAATACAAAGACATTTTACGAAGGAAGTCATTAACTCCTTCTGTAGTCACATCACTCTTTAGGTTCAAAGATAAGATGGCCATAGATACATTAGGGGTAGGGACACGAATTGAGTTACCCGTTAATAACCCTTTCATTTCAGGAAATGCTTTTGCAACGGCTGAAGCCGCACCTGTTTCAGTAATAACCATATTCAATGCAGCAGCACGGCCGCGTCGGTCACCTTCATGATAGTTATCAATTAAATTTTGATCGTTAGTGTAAGAGTGAATAGTTTCCACGTGGCCATTAATAATGCCATATTCATTATCAATTACTTTTAATACAGGTGTGATTGCATTAGTTGTACACGAAGCGGCAGATAATATAGTATCCGACTCTTCAATAACGTCATTATTAATACCGTAAACAACGTTTTTGATATCTCCCTTACCTGGAGCCGTCAATAATACTCTCGAAGCACCTTTAGCTTGCAAGTGACGTTCTAGGCCTGCTTGATCACGCCAGATGCCTGTATTATCAATTACTAAAGCATTTTCAATACCGTAGGCTTCGTAATCAGCATTTTCAGGTGCATCTGAATAGATAACTTGAATATAATTACCGTTAGCAATAATCGCATTTTTTTCTTTGTCTATCGAGATAGTACCTCGAAAAGAGCCATGGATAGAATCTCGACGTAATAGACTTGCACGTTTTTCAAGGTCACTTCCTTTACCTTTACGAACTACAATCGCACGTAAGCGTAAACCATTACCGCCACCAGATCTTTCAATAATAAGACGAGCTAATAAACGCCCAATACGACCAAAACCATAAAGTACCACATCACGATTTTCTTTTGTTGCAGGACTATTTTGACCAAGTGCGCCTTTAAGCTCTTCATTCAAGAACGTCTCAAGATCTGTTGTATTTTCTTGATTACGGAATTTAACTGCAAGCTTACCTACATCAACGTGAGCGCGATCTAGATCCATCGACATCATCGCATTAATGATAGGAAAGGTTTCTAATACAGAAAGTTCTTGGTCTTCCATATGACGAACAAAGCGATGCGCTTTTAATAAGTCAATAACAGAACGATTTATAATAGGACGACCGTATACAGAGGTAACAATGTTCTTTTTACGGTACAAAGCACCAATCATCGGAATCATGGTTTCTACTGTCGACTCGCGATCCGACCAATCTTGCATACAGGTATTAGAAATAACTTGGTTCATGCGTTTACCTTTCATTTATAATAATATATTTCTGCAAAGGAATAGAGCGTTGCTCGATCCCTAAAAATGAGGCCTAGATTATGCTCGTTTGACTCGCGTTGACAAAGTAAAAGCTTGAATGCGTTATGAAAAATGAGATCGCGGAGATGTTAAAAGAGTTAAATGAGATAGGTTATATTGTTAAAGAATTTATTATGTTATTTATAATTTAATTATCAATATTTTAAGTGACAATTAATCCATAAGGTTTAAAATAAATAAGTACCTTAGAAATAATATCTGTTACGCCAAAGGAATAAACGAAGTAATTATATTGCACTTTCATGTCCCCCTTTCTAGATAGAGCAATTCGAACTTCGCAAAAAACAACAGGATGGTGTTGAACATCTTTAGCTGACTTCTTGATGCTAAATAGCTGGTTATTCAATATCAAACTAGTAACACAGTGAGGGTTTATTTTACCTTGCAAAGTCTTAATCTTTTATTTTCTTCGGTATATAAGAATAAATTTCAATCATTTAACTGGAGAAGATCGTAATGTCCAAAAGCATTAAAGGTACACAAACAGAAAAAAACTTACTGATTGCATTTGCAAATGAATCACGTGCAAGAAATGAATATACTTTTTTTGCCAGTGTAGCTAAAAAAGAAGGGTTAGTTCAGATATCATCTATATTTGAAGAAACAGCGCATCAAGAAAAAGAACATGCAGAAAGATTTTTTAGTTTTCTTGAAGGCAATAAAGTTGAGATAACTGAGACTATTTCTAGTGGGGGTATCGGTCATACATTTGAAAACCTAAAAAAAGCTGCAGCAGGTGAAGAACATGAATGGGGCGATATGTATCCAGCCTTTGCAAAAATAGCTAAAGAGGAAGGTTTTGGTCAGATTGCTGCTGCGTTTACTGCCATTTCAGTTTCAGAAAAACAGCATGAAAAACGATTTAATGATCTAGCTGATAATCTTGAAGCGGGTCGAGTATTTAAAAGGGATGGTGTCGTTGTTTGGCGCTGTAGAAACTGTGGCTACCTCCATGAAGCAAAAGAAGCACCTAAATTATGTCCAGCATGCCTTCACCCACAAGCTCATTTTGAATTATTAGGTGAAAACTGGTAAACGAACATAGCAGACTATTATCTTTATTCATGCTCCAATTTGCTGATTGATAGTGGTTTGGCGATTACTATCAGATCTAATTCAGAGCATTTTTTCAACTAATTTTCTTCTTAAGATCCAACCTATGAGACATTATTAGAAGGAATTGAAGGTGACAAATTTACCGATAGGTGGCAACCAACAGCTGACTCAACATGCCTTTACATTAACGCATAACTTAGCGGAATCTATAGACGTATCGATATTTTTACTGGATGCAACTGCAAAAATTGCTGTTGATGAGGATATGATTTTTTATGGTCTACCGACTTCTCCTTGCGCAGGCGTTAAAATTGTTAATCAGACCATTGAATTTAATCTTGATAAAATTCCTAGCCGTATCGAAAAGCTTGCTATTACAGCGACGATAGAGAATGCAGCATCTTGGGGGAACAATATTGAGTTAAGGACAGCTCAATTTAACAGTGTTGTTGATACTTTAGATCGCTCTGAAAAAGCACTGATATTATTAGAGCTGTATAAGCGTAATGAGCAATGGAAAGTGAGGTTTGTTGCGCAAGGTTTTAATGGTGGCTTGGCGCCACTAGCAGAACACTTTGGCGTGGAATTAGAAAAGCCAGGTGCAAATGAAGCACAGACAGAACCAACATTAGCTGAGGCTTCTGCAGAACATGTAGCTAGTACATCTTCAAGACCGAATGAACCTGCTAGGGTTAATTTGAGCAAAATCAGTTTAACAAAAGCACAACCCAAAGTGGATTTAACCAAGCGTGCCGGCACGTTAGGATTAATTAAAGCGAATTTGAATTGGACACAGGCATCAGGAGGCTTCTTTAGCTCAGCTATCGACTTAGATTTAGGGGCTTTTGTAGAGCTTAATAATGGGCAAAAGGCGTTAGTACAAGCGCTAGGTAAACGCCTTGAATTTACACCCTATGTAGAACTGTTAGCCGATGACCGAACGGGGAAAAGTGTCGATGGTGAGTGGTTGCATATTAATGGCGATAAAATTCAAGATGTTAAACGGATAATCATTTTTGCTTTTATCTATGAAGGTTCACCGAACTGGGAAAAAGCCAATGCACAGGTAACAATACATGTACCTGATATGGCACCGATCGAGTCAAAACTTACCGAAAAAAGTAAATCAAAACGATTTTGTGCCATTGCAGAAATAAAGGTCACCAATGGCAAGGTGCAGGTTGAGCAGTTAAATAAATTATTTGATGGTCATAAAGATTGTGATCAACACTTTGGTTGGGGATTTACTTGGACCGAAGGGCGTAAGTAAATTTAGCATTGTAAATCAATGAGAAGCGTTAGTTATTCAGTGTCGTTTTTTGGCTAACGTTACTTTTTAAAAATTTGTGAGGTAATATTTTTACGCTCAAATAAAGTCACTATGGCTACAGGAAATTAGTCGCTTATTTTTTCTATCCTTTCTATTAAGGTTAATCTCTAATCTCAAAACTTTATTTGCAACTTCTTCGCTTTAACGCCCTGCATCTTTATTGAATACTTTCTGTATCACCAAATGTATTAGCAATATTAACAATAGAGGATTTTAATAAATAAAACATCGTTTTAAAATTTATTGATGTGAGTTCCATTTGTATGTATATTTAAGCTATTAATCTTTACGATCTAAATCGTAACTAGATGGTAATTAAACCGTCCCCTAAATTGTACCGAAGCTAGAAACATTTAATTAACGTTCGCAGGGATAAAGGTTGAGGTAAGTATTGAGGTAATAAGTATGTAATGTATTTTGATGTAAACAATCATTTTCTGTTTAAAAATGAGCAAATACAACAAATGAATTCGGCCTTATTAAACCTTAGTGACAATATTCACGACCAAAATGAACGGCGAACAGCACAGGAGTAAAATATGAAAATAGCGTTAATGATGGAAAATAGTCAAGCAGGTAAAAATGCGACCATTTTAAATGAATTAAATACAGTAGTCGGGCCGCTTGATTATCCTGTTTATAATGTTGGAATGAGCGATGAAAATGATCATCATTTAACGTATATCCACCTTGGTATTATGGCCAGTCTTTTACTCAATGCTAAAGCCGTTGATTTTGTTGTTGCCGGTTGTGGTACTGGTCAAGGTGCTATGATGTCATTAAACATACACCCTGGAGTGGTATGTGGTTATTGCTTAGACCCGTCCGATGCTTTTCTATTTAATCAAATCAATAATGGCAATGCGCTGGCTTTGGCTTTTGCAAAAGGTTACGGCTGGGGCGCTGAGCTAAATGTACGTTATATCTTTGAAAAAGCATTTACTACGGGCGAGCGTGGCCAAGGTTATCCTTTAGAGCGTGCAGCACCGCAACAAAGTAATGCAAGCATTTTAAATGACGTTAAGGCCGCCATTGTTAAAGAAAACTATTTAGATACATTACGTGCTATTGATCAAACACTGGTTAAAACGGCAGTATCGAGCGAACGTTTTCAACAATGCTTTTTCGATAATTGTCAGAATGCCGAGATTAAAGAATACGTACAATCTCTTCTTGCTTAGCTGCGGTGTTTGAATAGTTGCAGGCTCCGTAGCTTATTAATTAACTTTTACGTAGCTTTATAAGGTGCCTAGTTAGATAGGGCGCCTATATAACTATTCATATAACTATTCATATAACTATTATTCGCCTTGAACTACGCAAAACTAACGGCACTGTATAGCCAAAAAATATAATTTTATGATTTTAACTAACTTCAATTCCGCTTTCATTAACCAGAATTGAGGTTAAGTAATAATCGCCATCGTTATTCATCTTTAAAATTTATAAAATAAGAACATTGCTCTTAATAAGGGAGTAATTAGTATTAACACCTCTAGCCACTCCTTTCTACTCAGGTTATTCTAGTCACACAAGATAGCTTTAATTTATCAATGTTACTTTAATCTAGTTAGTGTCACTTAGTCAGGGATCTGCTGATATGTTTGAACAAATAAAAGAGTTTATTAACCCCAGTAAAAATCCTGATCTCAGCCAAGCGCAACAAGTTCAGCATGAGTATTTACCAACGTTGTGGTTACTAGGTAAAACAGGGGCGGGTAAATCTTCTTTTATTCAAGCGTTAACAGGGCTGTCGTCGATAGAAGTGGGTAACGGTTTTGAACCTTGCACCATGACTGCACAAGTTTATGATTTTCCGCAGCAAAAAGCAGTGATGCGATTTTTAGATACACGCGGTTTAGGTGAAGCGGATTACGATGCGAGTGAGGATATAAAAGAGATCAGTAAGTCAGGCAATGCGATTGTGGTGGTGATGAAAGTTGATGAGCCAGAACAAAGCGCAGTGTTGGATGCTTTGAAGCAGATTAAAAAAAATAAAAATATTGAACATTTATTGTTGATCCATAGTGCAGTTTTATTAACTAATGAAGCGGATAGAGAACGGCAAATTGCATTTAATGAAATGCAAGTGCGCGAGAGTTGGGGCAAACCTTTTAACTCGGTCAGCGTAGATTTTGAGGCTGCTGAAGATGGTGTTTATAATGAGCAATTATTGATTTCAGAAGTAACAAAAATACTGCCTATTTTAGGTTTGCTAGTGGAAGATAAAGCACATTCTGATATTGAAAATGCAAACTTTAATCAAGTGCAAAAAGAAGTGCTGTGGTATTCCGGTAGTGCTGCCGCTAGTGATTTAATTCCAGGTCTTGGTTTGGTGACTGTGCCGGCTATTCAGGCGAAGATGTTACATAGTTTGGCGAATCAATATGGTGTGATGTGGAATAAACGCACATTTACAGAACTAACTGGCTCATTAGGCAGTAGTTTTGCCTTACAGTATTCTGCGAAGCTGGGCGCAAGACAGCTTATTAAATTAATTCCCGTGTATGGACAAACGATTGGTGCCGCAGCGGCTGCATCGATGAGCTTTGCTACAACCTATGGATTAGGCCGTGTTGCCTGTTATTACTTTTACCATAAGAGTAAAGGTGAGCTGATATCTGAACAGGTGATGCAAGATTTATATAAAAATGCCCTTAAAAAAGGCAAGGCGGCGGCAGGATATGAAAAAAATTAAACAACTCTTTTTACTATTATCGCAGTTATCCGGTGGCCGTTGGGGGATTGCTGTCGTATCGGCTATTTTACCTGTGTTGATGATGGTGGGATTTGGCTTATTTCTGGCTATCCAATACGATTATCTGCTGATTTTATCTATTTGTATTGCCGTTAGCACGCTGCTGATCAGTTTGCCTTTATGGCTAACTAATCGTCATCAAGATAAACGTCGTCTTCAAGAGCAGCAAAAAAAGCTCAATGAAAATAGCACGCAGGTTGATGATAGTTTGGTTAAGGTTAATCACGATTGGTCGACGCATGAAGTGGTAATCTGGGAGCAGTCGAAGATCCAAGCTCGCCAATTATTAAGTGCTGATACAGAGTGGCGAGAACTGGATAAAGTTGCCTATCAGCTGATGAACTTTGTTGCACAGGCGTTTGATAAAAAAGGGTTAGATTTTTCAATTCCCGAAGGTTTGCAGTTATTAGAAGAAATAAGTCGGCGCTATCAATTAGTGGTTAAGGAGTATATTCCTGCCATAGAGTTGGTGAAAATTTCTCATTTAACAAGTGGCTATAAAGCGTATGAGCAATATGGTGAAGTAGGTCAAAAAGCGATTAAAGTGGCTATTTGGGCCAATTATGCAAAAAACTTATATTTAAATCCTGCTAAATTTGCTACTGACCTGCTCAAAGATCAATCTACCTCGGGCATGACTCAAGGTTTATTTGAAAATATTCAGATTCAAGCCAAACAAGCTTTATTAGATGAAGTGGTCTCGGTTGCGATTGATTTATACAGTGGCCGTTTTAGCTTTGAGCAGGGCAGTGTTACCGCTTCTGATATTGCGACGCAAGATGTTCAGCGAATGGCTGCTGATTTAGAGCCAATACGTATTGTTATTGTTGGGCAAACCAATGCAGGCAAGTCGTCGGTTATTAATGTACTAAAAGAGCAATTAATGGCCGAAGTGGATGTATTACCTTGCACCGATGGCACGATTGCTTATCAAGCAAGCTTGGATGACATTGATATTCGGCTAATCGACTTACAGGGCTTAGATGGTAAGCCTAAAACAGAACAAAGTATGCTTGCTGAAATGACCAGTGCGGATCTTATTCTTTGGATGTTAAAAGCTGACCAGCCTGCTCGTGCATTGGATAAAAACCTTAAAACTAAATTTGATGCCTATTACGATGATGTAAAACATATCTCTAGTAAAAAAGCGACGGTGGTTGGGATAGTTAACCAAGTTGATAGGCTTAAACCAATTGACGATTGGCAACCTCCCTATGATTTAATACAACCGAACTTAGTTGAAGCAAAGGCTGCCAAAGCGAAGATCATTAAGCAAGCGATGGATTATAATCAAACCCTATTAATGCCTGATATAATGATTGCGCTGTCGATCAGCCCGAATAAACCACACTTTGGTATAGAAAGTCTAAAAAACACACTGCAAGCAGAGATTGAAAATGCAAATAATGTACAGCGTAATAGGCAAAGACGAGAAGCAATAGGTAAAGGCATTGGTATCAAAAAACAGTTTGACCGTGTACTGCATAGCGGCAAAAAACTTTATCCTAATTTGTTAAGAGCCGCTGCGCCAAAGTTAAATGAAATAGTGGTTAAAAAGTTAAAGAAAAAACCATAACTTTTGACCCCACCTGAAATCAGCCTTATCTATTAATCAATGTGAAAATATTAGCCTTCAATGCGTTGAGTATCAGAAAGCCCAGTGAATGATTTACTGGGTCACAGGATTATTTACAGGAACTAAAAAAAAATTATCACTTTTATCCTCACGGCTTTCATTTGTTTTAAAAATCACTGAGTCCCAGTATCATGCTTTCATTTTTGTGTGCAGTGGCACATGCAGCTTACTTGTGTTTCTTGTATTAATAAGTTGTATTTTAAGCGCACTTTGACCTTCTATCAGGCTATTTATTATCATGACATCAATCACTTCAAGCTTCTTCGGTCGTCTCTTTGGGCATCATACTGAAATTAACCTCAATGCCGATGCGCTGAGTATCTACGTTGATAAAAATAAATCGGTAGTTAATTGGGGTGCGTTAACTAAACCACCAGTGTTCATCTCAACATGGTTTGGTCAAACGTTAATTGTTGAATCTGACCATAAACACTATCACTTAAGTAAATTAAGCTATGACGCGGCTAAGCTTTATAAGCATCAATGCCAACAATGGTGGATACAAGCAAATCAGCAGTCACTGATACAACTAATAGTAAAAATAGAACCCTTCATTAGCAGTCAATACCTTCGACAGTCAGTGGTAAAACGACTACTAAATGCAGTAACCCTAGAGTATGAAAAGTGGTTTCCTTGGGTTTTATCTGCTAAACGAGTGTCCGCATCATTGGCGCCTTACTTAGAAAAGCTATCACGCTATCGTCATTGGCAAGTGACGCAGATTAACGCATTTCGTGATACTTATATCGAGCAACAATTACAACAATATCAATCATTTTTTGATGCGGTTGAATCGAATCCATTAACTGCAATGCAACGTCGAGCTTGTGTGATTGATGACGATAACAATCTGTTGTTAGCAGGGGCGGGTACTGGTAAAACCAGCGTGATGGTAGGACGAACGGGGTATTTACTTAAAAGCCAACAGGCAAAAGCTAGCGAGATATTATTATTAGCCTATGGCAGAAAAGCAGCGCTTGAAATGGATCAACGTATTAAAGATAAGTTAGGCCTTGATACAATTAAAGCTTCTACGTTCCATCATTTAGGCTTGAGTATTATTGCCAAAGTAGAAGCTGCGAAACCTAATCTATCGCTCTTTGCTGAAGATCAAACCGCTAAAGCTAAATGGGTACAGGATTGTTTTGAGCGATTAATGAATGAGCAAGCTGAGTATAGACAATCTGTATTCACTTATTTTAGTCGTTATTATTATGCGGAGAAAAATCACTTCGAGTTTGCTAGTCTAGGTGATTATTACCAATACCTCACTGACAATGATATTCGTACTTTGAAAGGCGAGCAGGTTAAAAGTTTTGGTGAATTGTATGTTGCTAATTGGTTATTTAATCATGGTATCGATTATCAATATGAAGCAAACTATACGGTTGATTTGCGCACTACTGAACGTAAACAGTACCAACCCGATTTCTTTTTACCCACGCTTAATTTGTATATTGAATATTTTGGTATTGATGAAAATGGCGATACTGCACCCTATATTGATAGGGAAGATTACCATACATCTATGCAGTGGAAACGCCAAACCCATCAACAACATAATACCGAGTGTATCGAATTAACCTATGCGATGCATAAACAGGGGATGCTATTAAGTTACTTAAAAAAATCCCTTTCAGCGCAAGGTATAAAGTACCAAATCTTACCTGAACAAGTGATATTAGCTAACCTTAAAGAAACTGGGCGCATTAGCGTATTAGCAGAACTCTTTTCCTCCTTGGTGGGTTTGTATAAAGCGGCTTGTTTAGATCCGTTGTTAGAAAAAAAGGTTATTGCTAATGCCATTGATCCCACGCAAACCAGTAAAGCTTTACAGTTATTGCATCCTATCTTAAAGGCGTATCAAGCGTTTCTAGATGCCCGTAATGAAATTGATTTTGAAGATATGATCAATAAAGCCTTGCAGTATATTGAAAATGGTCAATTTCGTTCCCCTTGGCGTTATATCATGGTTGATGAATTTCAGGATATTTCTGAGCCACGTGCTCGCCTTGTGAAGGCATTACGTGATAATCGTAAAAGTTGTTCAATATTTGCTGTTGGTGATGATTGGCAGGCTATTTATCGTTTTAGTGGTGGGGATGTGTCATTAACAACTGAGTTTGAACAGTATTTTGGCGCGAGTACACAAACACAACTGGATCAAACCTTTCGATTTAATAATAGCATTGCAAAGGTGGCTACTGAGTTTGTTAGCAAAAATCCATCACAGCTAACTAAAACCATTAATGCAATTAAGCAGGTTGATAAACCGGCTGTCTCTATTTTACGTAAAAGTGTCGTGAATCAAGGTATTAATAATGTTAATAAACAACAAACACAAAGCATTCCAGAAGTTGCCAACGGTGCACTAGCGGAAGTATTAACTGCCATTGCTAATAAACCTCATCAACGCGATAAAATGAACGTGTATTTATTAGCGCGTTATTGGTTTCAGTTGCCGGATAAGCAAACTTTGGCAGAGTTAAATAAACAATACCCAACACTGTTTATTGAAAATCAAACCTTTCATGCTTCCAAGGGCAAAGAAGCCGATTTTGTTGTGATCATGGGAATGACATCGGGCAAACTTGGTTTTCCATCACAAAAAGCCACTCCTGCAATTATTGATGCTTTGTTAGCTAAGCCTGAAGATTTTGAATATGCGGAAGAAAGGCGGTTAATGTATGTGGCATTAACACGAGCGAAAGAGCGTGCTTATATTATTGCGGATATGCTTGATGGCAGTGATTTTGTTAAGGAGCTGGTGGATGGTTATGATGTTGAATTGAATGAATTTGGGATAACAATCAGTCAAACATTAGTGGATAAAATTACGTGTATGCTTTGCGAAACTGGTACGTTAATACCGCGTAACGGACGTTTTGGACACTTCTTTTCATGCTCGCATTTTCCTCGTTGTGACCATAAAGAAAGAGGGTGTCGTCAATGTGATACGGCAATGACAAAAAACAAATATAGTGGCTTTAAAACTTGCCTTAATCCTGCTTGCTCGGAAATAGTGCCTCTATGCGATCAGTGTGGTGCTGAAATGGCGTTAAGGAAAAGTAAAAAAGGTGAATTCTGGGGATGTCGAAACTTTAAAGGTAATGAGCCGATGAGCTGTAAAAATGGTATTGATAAAGCCAATTTACAGTGGCCAAATTAAGCTCAAGCTCATCCATAAATAACTTGAACTTTATTTAGTCTAGTATTCATTACCCTTTTAACCGGCTGAAATTAACTTTCAGCCGGTTAAATTTTTAGTTATTATCTGTTTTATAAACTTTATTATTTAGCGAATTCAACCTTGAAGTTTGCTAAAGGGTAATATGTTGTTCAAAAATAGGTAAAAACTCATCTCTTCGATGACTGACTAATAACATGGTGCTGTGTTGTTGCGTTGCTAGATGCTCTAGGAAGTTAAGTACACGATGCCTATTTAGCTCATCTAAACCCTGCGTTGGTTCATCTAATATTAATAAATAGGGTGATTTCACCAGCGCTCTGGCGATTAAAGCCAGTCGTTGTTCACCATAACTTAAACTCTGAAACAGACTCTTTTGCTGATCCAATAAACCAATCTTTTCTAGCCATTGTTGTGCAATGTTAATTTCATGAGCGGTGGCCTGTTGATACATACCAATGGAGTCATAAAAACCCGACAATACCACGGTTAATAATTCGCCATTAACACGGTACTGGCGGTGTAATTCAGAGCTAACTATTCCCATGTTCTTTTTAACATCCCAAATAGTTTCTCCTGAACCTCTTTTGTAACCTAGTACATGGATATCGTTGCTATAACATTGTGGGCAATCTCCAGTAATCAATTGCATTAAGGTTGATTTTCCGCTGCCATTAGGCCCTGTAATCAAAGTATGCTGCAGTGGTTTTATTTCAACATCTAAATCCTCAAAAACATTAACGCCGCCATAATGCACAGTGCCTTTGTTTAGTTTAACTAAATAAGGATGATTATAATCAGATAATTGTTGTATGTTTTCTGGCCAAGGAATGTGGTCAGGTACTGGACTTAATAATGCATCTAATTGATTTTTTGTTTCAATATCATCGAGCTGGCCAATTACATCTACTCGGCCACGTTCAATAAAGGCGATGTTATTACACCAATTTGGAATATCTTGGCGATTACTTAGCATTAATACAATGGTAAAGCCTGTGTTGGATAAACGTGCTAACGCATTAGATAAAGTTTCACAGGATTGCACGTCTAAACTATCAAAGGGATTGTCACAAATTAACAATTCAGCACCGCTAAATATAGCTTGTAGAATCAATAGTTTTCTACTTTCACCCGTGCTTAATTGGATATAACGTGTTTGCATACGGTGGCTGAGTCCAAACTCACTAATCAGTGGGTCATTCCATTTATCTTGCGGTAAAAAGTCTTGTGCTTTGGTGCCAACATCGTTTGCGTCTACGTAGTCTGGCGCTTCCATCGCTAACGTATTTTCGTAGGTTTGTTGCTGTGCTTCAAATGAAATAATGCCTACTTTTTCTTTGCTTGGTAAAGTGAGTTGATCCACTTTGTCTATTTGTAGATCGCCAGTTAAAAGTTGATCAATATACTGTTTTCCTGACCCATTACGGCCTAATACGCACCAGCTTTCATTGTTGCGTATTTGCCAATGATCGATGGTTAACTTTTCATGCGCTAAATTTACAATATTTATCATAGAATTATTCAGTCTGTTAAAAGGAGGAAAATTTTATTTTGCCACAAAGTTAAATAAATGAGTAAGTTATAATTATCAATTTTAAAACTTAATTCAGAGAGCGTTACTGTGTTTTTCATACTTAGCTTATTCTCTAGCTTAGCCTCGAGCTAAGTATCTAGACTGGTCACTAGCACTGTTGATTTAGTTGTTTATTAACAGATGTTAACGCAAGGTAGTGGTATTAGTTAACATCTGTTCATCTTAATAAGGTTATGTCGACATCGTTAAGTAAGTACCAAAGCGAACATTGATCCATACCATAAATGTTTACATAGCATACTGATGAAAATTAATGTGACTCAATTCAATAAATTAAAGCATGGTCTCATTTATCGGTTGCGAACCCTGTGAATTTAGTTAATACCTTCAAATATAAGCCTATTTAATGTACTATGTCGATTCGTTTGCTATGTTAATCCTCATCTTTTAGTCATAAATTCTAATTTTTAACCGTAAATGCAAACTTCATTAATAAGGATATTAATATGCGTAAACTCATCTCATCTTCATTACTACTTGCCTGTGCTTCTTTCACTTTACCTGCTGCGGCAAGTGAATGTGGCAAAGTAACTATTGCTGATATGAACTGGGCTTCTGCAACCGTTATTGCCAATGTTGACCGCTTTATTGTTGAACATGGCTTTGATTGTGATGCAGAGCTTGTACCTGGTGATACTATGCCAACTGGTGCTGCAATGATTGAAAAAGGGCAACCTGATATCGCGCCTGAATTCTGGAGTAACGCAATGCGTGAAGCATTAGATAAAGGGGTTGCTGAAGGTCGAATTCGCTACGCGGGTACAACACTCTCCGATGGTGGAGAAGAAGGTTTTTGGGTACCTGCTTACATGGTTGAGAAAGACCCTACGTTAGCAACTATTGCAGGTATTAGAGCCAATGCAAAATTATTTAAACACCCTGAAGATCCAACTAAATCTGCTTTAATGGGCTGTCCTTCTGGTTGGAACTGTCAAATTTCAACTACTCAACTGTTTACGGCACTTGATCTAGAAGCTTCTGGTTTTGAGCTGTTAGATCCAGGTTCTGGTGCCGGTTTATCAGGTTCAATTGCTAAAGCTTATGAACGCAAAGAAGCTTGGTTAGGTTACTACTGGGCTCCAACATCTGTTTTAGGTAAATATAAAATGGTTAAAGTGGACTTTGGAACTGGCGTCGATAAAGATGAGTTCGTAAACTGTACAACTCAAATCGATTGTTTAAATCCTAAAGTGACCATGTATCCGCCTTCAGCAGTGGAATCAGTTGTTACTGAAGAGTTCGCGAAAAGAGCGCCAGAGGTAGTGGCTTATCTTGCTGGTCGTTCATTTACTAACGAACAAATGAATGCCTTATTAGCTTGGAAAGAAGACGAACAAGCCGATGGTGATTATATCGTTGAATATTTCCTAACTAACCATGAAGAAATATGGACGCAATGGGTTGATGCTCCCACAGCAGCAAAAGTTAAAAAAGCATTAGCAGAATTATAACCCTTCCTATAAAGCCTAGTTAAGCTAGGCTTTATTATCATTCTAGGTAAGTAAATAACTTACACAGTATCAATTTTAGCGTTCTGCTTAGCTAGATATTTACCTAGGTTGGTTAAAATTTTTTCAGGAGAAAAAATAAAATGTCAGACAAGTCATGGATGTCAGAAATCCCGCAGCTTGATCGTAAAGAATTAAGAGATTTTAAAAAATTATTAGATGGTCTCTTTCGTGACTTTTCACGTGAATACGGCGATGCTATTCAATCTTTCTTTGACCCATTATTAAGCACCCTCATTTGGTTTGAAAAATTACTATTATCAACTCCTTGGTGGTTAGTTATCGCAGCCCTCGCTGCTTTTTCATATGCAGCCAGTCGTTCCTTTAAATTAACTATTTCAGTCGCAGTAGCTTTTGTCATCATTGGTTATTTCGGTATGTGGGAAGATACAATGCGTACCATGAGTATGATCATTGTTTCTACCTTATTAGCGATTCTAATAGGAATGCCAATTGGCGTCGCGATGGCGCGATCTAATCGAGTACAATCGCTTGTCACACCTATTTTAGATGTGATGCAAACAATGCCTGCCTTTGTTTATTTGATTCCGGTCGTTATGTTACTGGGTATCGGTAAAGTGCCAGGGGTGATTGCGGTGATTATCTATGCCATTCCTCCGGTTATTCGTTTAACAAACTTAGGTATTCGCCTTGTTGATAAAGAAGTGTTGGAAGCTGCCACCGCTTATGGTGCAAGCCCAATGCAACGGCTATTTGGCGTACAAATTCCGTTAGCAATGCCCACGATTATGGCGGGAATTAACCAAACTATTATGATGGCATTAGCAATGGTAGTTATTGCCTCAATGATTGGGGTTAAAGGATTGGGACAACCAGTGTTACAGGCGATTAGTAATCAATATTTTACACAAGGTTTATTAAATGGTCTTGCGATTGTGGCGTTAGCGATTATTTTTGATCGAATTTCACAAAGTTATGCAAAACGTACGTTACAAAACTTTGGGGGGCATTAAGATGAGTTCGAATGAAAATAACGCTCCTTTAATTAGTATTAAAAATCTATATAAGATTTTTGGTAAAAATGAGAAGAAAGTTTTAGAAGAAGTAAAAGCAGGTAAATCTAAAGAGACTATTTTAGCTGAAACAGGCCATACTGTTGGTCTAGCGGATATCAACTTAGATATTTATCCCGGTGAAATATTTGTGATCATGGGGTTATCTGGCTCAGGTAAATCGACATTGATTCGTCACTTTAATCGTTTAATTGATCCAACAGCTGGTGAAATAGTGGTTGCTGGTGAAGATGTGATGCAGTTAAACGCCAAAGACCTACAAAATTTCCGCCGTCAAAAAATGGCGATGGTATTTCAACGTTTTGGTTTAATGCCGCATCGCACTGTGCTACAAAATATTACTTATGGTTTGCAAGTTCAGGGTGTTGCTAAAAATGAGCGAGAAGAACGTGGTAATGAATGGTTAAAAACGGTGGGGTTAGATGGGTATGCAAAACAATATCCTGGCCAACTCTCTGGTGGACAACAACAACGAGTTGGATTGGCGCGCGCATTATGTACTGATGCTGATATCTTATTAATGGACGAAGCCTTCTCTGCACTAGACCCTCTTATTCGAAGTGAAATGCAAGATCAGTTAATTGAACTACAAGATAAATTGCATAAAACCATTGTATTCATCACCCATGATTTAGATGAAGCGTTACGTATTGGTGACAAAATTGCGATTTTACGAGATGGTTTACTCATTCAACAAGGTACACCTGTAGATATTCTATTGAACCCCATAGATGACTATGTTGAAGCCTTTGTAAAAGATGTAAATAGAGCGCGCGCATTAACCGTTGAGACTGTTATGCAACCACAAATTTGTCGTATTTCTAGCGAGAATATTGGTGAAGCTGTTGCACAAATGCGAAAGTCTAAACAAGATTATGGTTACGTTGTAAATGATGATGGTTATCAAGGTATGATCACACAAGAAACATTAGAAAATGTTGAAAAAAGTGATTATGGCAATGCGATTACTGATGAACTATTCGAAGATGTGCCATCGGTACAAAGTGATGCACTATTGGAATCTGTTATTTCTGATATGTTAGATAATGAGCATCCTTTAGCTGTTTTAAATGCCGAAGGTGATGTAGAAGGGCACATATCTCGTACCACGTTAGCGGAAGTACTCAGTGATCAAGGAAGTAGTGAAAGTAGCGATAGTGATCAAGAGAGTAAAGATCCTGAACCCCAAAAATAGTAAATAACGTTGTTTGGAGATAAGCAAAATCAGCGTTATTAGCTAAACAGAATATTAAAAGCTCATTTTTTACAGAATGGGCTTTTTATTATTGGCAGATTCAACTCTGAAGTGCATAACGCCTAAGCAGCTATAGCTACCATATGTTCAGCCA
>NZ_WTKU01000030.1 GCF_011378715.1 Psychromonas sp. SA13A
TTGCGTTCCGTCCCGTGTCTGTGGATGCGCATTATAGGGATCTTGAAAAGGTAAGCAAGCGTTAATTAAGGTTTTTTATGAAAATTTTTCTGAAAGCTTATTTAATAAACAGATTGATTAAATAAGCACAATTTTGCGATGTTATTTTGTACTGATCAACTTACTAATACTGTTATTAGGGTAGAGCTTAGATGACACAGCTTTAGCGATAAGTGTACCAATAAATAATGAAAGTAATGAAATAGCGATCACGAGGGGCTCATTGTTGGTGAACAAGTAACTAATTGAGCAACCAGAAACAAATAACAGTAGAGGAATGATATAGACAATCATTGAACTTTTAACGATATCTTTATTTTCAATGAATAATTCTATTGACTCGTTAATTTCCATTCCTTGTTTATAGGGCATCGATAGATGATGAGCTCTATTTGTTAGCCCTTTCGCCACAACGCCAACCCCACAGTTGTCGTTACTACTACAAGATTTGCATGCAGACTTTGAAATACACTCTACAACTACTGTTTTTTCACCATTAATTTCTTTGATTTCAATAATGCGTCCAGTTTCTTGAATCATTATTTTACAGCCTTAATTGAAGATGCAATCTTTTCCGCTGTGAGCAACGGAATTTCGCCGATCACGTTAACTTCAACATTTCCCTGTTGTTTTGTATACAGCAAGGTCCCACCACGTTGAATAATATTTTGTTGCTTTGTCAGGTTGGTCATTTTAGTTGATATGTAAATAGACACTGAAACAATGCCATCATTAAGCATAATATATGAAATAGGATCAGTATCATGGACCATCAGTTTATGTTGGTCATCTTTTATAATTTTAAAGCCAGGAGGCAACCAAGTTAACTCCCATGGAGCCACATCTTTTACTGTAGTTTTAGGTAAATGCAGTACGTCAGGTGCTTTCTGATCACTCATCCTTTTAATCCAAGGATTAATTGACTCAGTGACATTCAATGAAACAACCATAGTTTGTTCAAGTATCAGGTTAGATTTGTTAATTGTTTCCAAACGCAGTGGTAAATAACTACCTAGATCCAACCAAATAATATAACTATAACGGTACATATCTTTGCTTGTCATTCTAATAGCAATAGATTTTTTACCTGCAATTCTGCTTTTTCCTAAAATAAGATATTCATAGTTTTTATTGCCGCTATCAAAATCAAAATTAGCAATATTGGCAAACACACTGTGGTCTCGATTTGTGACTAAGCTATAGGCTTGATTACCCTGTTGGTAATAGCTTATTTTACCATCAAATTGTAAGGACTCACGTATCCCGCCATTTAGATAACTAAAATATGCAATACGTTGTCCATCAAGAACACCATGAATAAGTTGTTTAGGCTCTATTTGATTTTGTGCTGTATTAAGATAGAGCAGCTCATAATTTAATTCTTTATAAGCTTGCTTCATCTTTTTTAAATAAGTTAACGCTGATGGTTGAACTTGTTTTGTTATGGTTTGTTGTGACGTTTCTTCTTGACTCGCAAGTAATTGCGGCGAAACTAAGAATACAATTACTGAAAATAGTACAACTAAAAATGATCGATGTTTCATCGTTAACCTTAAGGCTGTACTTGCAACTGTAGCTGATGATCTTTAAGCAGCGCTTCTAAATGTTCATTACGCTCTTTGATACCACTTTTAGTTTGTACGGGTGTAGCTTGTAAACTGACTGGTGCAGCAGCGCCACCAAAAGGTACAGTATTAAGTACAGGTGTCACACTTGGGTCTGTTACTGCATTTTGATTGATCATTAAACTACTGACCACTACAACGCCAGCCACTGAAGCTGCAATTGCATATTGCCCAAAGCGCTTCATAAAAGGCACAACATTACTTTCTACCTTTTCAGGTGTAGCAATCGGTACAATTTTATTATCTTGGGTTTCATTAACAATGGCCGCCATTACGCTGTCGGTAATATCAATTCGTAAATCCAAGCCTTCGCTTTCGTCACGCATTACATCGCCGATTAATTGATATCTTGAAAACTGTTTCTGTGACTCAGTATCATCAAGAATATGTTTAATCACCATGTCATCATGCAACTCATTATCAATGAGTGTTGATATATCTTGTGAGTATTCTTTCATTATTAATTCCAATTAATTTTCTAATAAAGGTTTTAACTGTTTATCTATCGCTTCACGTGCTCTGAAAATACGAGATCTAACGGTACCAATTGGGCAATTTTCAATTTGCGCAATTTCGTCATAACTCATGCCTTCTAGTTCACGTAATGTAATTGCTGACTTTAACTCGTCAGGCAAATCTCCAATCACTTTTAAGATCACTTGCTTTACTTCCTGAGAATGTAAAATAGCCTCAGGGTTTGCATCATCTTTTAAAGCTCCACTGCCATCATAGCTATCTGCCTCTTCTGCATCGATGTCTGATGCTGGCGGGCGACGGCTTTGACTTGTTAAATAGTTCTTAGCTGTATTCACTGTTATTCGAAACAACCAAGTATAAAAAGCACTATCACCTCGAAAATTGGGTAATGACTTATACACTTTAATAAACACTTCTTGTGATACATCTGGTATATCACCAGAGCTGCGCACGTAACGTGTTAATATATTAGCCACACGTGTCTGGTACTTACGTACTAATAATGCAAATGCTTGTTGCTCACCATTTTGTATACGCTGTATTAATTGTAAATCTAATTCACGCTCATTCATTGAGCTTTTCTACCTATATTTATAGTGAGCTATCGATTCTCACAGTTATGACTTTTATAAAAAAAGAAAGTTCCAAATAAATTCAAAACAAAGGGATTTTTGGATAGACTCAATGAGTACTCGGAATTGTTAGTTAATCATTTTACCCAAAATAGAGCATATAATGCCATGGCAGAAAATAAAACAACAACTGAACATCAATATACTTGTGACGTTTTAATTATCGGAGCAGGCGCAGCCGGTTTATCTTTAGCATTAAAAATAGCCACTCACAGCGATGTGAGAGTATTAAGTAAAGGTAAACTTTCAGAAGGTTCAACCTACTATGCACAAGGAGGTGTTGCTGCTGTTTTCTCAGATGATGACAGTACCGACTCGCATTTTGAAGATACGCTTGTTGCCGGTGCAGGTTTGTGCGACGAAGACGCAGTTCGTTTCACAGTCAATAATGCTAAAGCAAGCATGCAATGGTTAATTGATACCGGCGTTAATTTTGATACTGAAGTTAATGACCAAGAAGAAACACAATACCACCTTACTCGTGAAGGCGGTCACTCTCACCGTAGAATTTTACACGCTGCAGATGCAACGGGTCGAGAAATTGAAGAGTCATTACTTTCAGCAGTCAAAAAACATCCTAGAATTACTTTAATGGAAGGCTTCAATGCCATTGACTTAATCACCACTCGAAAACTAAACCTCCCTGCTAATAGAGTATTAGGTGCTTACGTTTGGAACCGAACAGCGGAACGTGTCGAAACAATCAAAGCACACTTTGTGACACTGGCAACCGGTGGGGCGAGTAAAGTATATCAATATACTAGTAACCCTGATGTTTCTAGCGGTGATGGTGTTGCATTAGCTTGGCGTAGCGGTTGTCGCGTAGCCAATATGGAATTTAATCAATTTCATCCAACTTGTTTATATCATGCTGACGCTAAGAACTTCTTATTAACAGAAGCATTACGCGGCGAAGGAGCGCTGTTATTACGCCCCGATGGCACTCGATTTATGCCGGATTTCGATGAACGTGGCGAATTAGCACCGCGAGATATTGTTGCACGTGCAATAGACTACGAAATGAAGCGTTTAGGTGTTGATTGTATGTACCTAGATATTAGCCATAGACCTAAAGAATTTATTGTTAAACACTTTCCGACAATATATCGCCGCTGCCTACTACTCGGCCTTGATATTGCTCACCAACCAATGCCAATTGTTCCAGCTGCGCATTATACCTGTGGCGGTGTCATGATTGATCATCATGGGCAAACTGATATCGATGGCCTATATGCCATTGGAGAAGTAACCTATACCGGCTTACATGGAGCAAATCGATTGGCTTCAAACTCACTGTTAGAATGTATTGTATACGCACATGCTTGTGCCAAAGATATTCTTAATCGTATCCCTTTTTATGAGAATAGAAAGTTTGCAACCATTCCAGATTGGGATGATAGCCAGGTTGAAAATTCAGATGAACAAGTAGTTATTCAACATAACTGGCACGAATTACGTTTATTTATGTGGGATTATGTTGGAATTGTACGTACCGATAAACGCTTACAAAGAGCATTACATCGCGTTGAACTTTTACAAAGCGAAATATCTGAATATTATAGTAACTTTAAAGTTGGTAACAATTTACTCGAGCTAAGAAATTTAGTTCAAGTAGCTGAATTGATTATAAAAAGTGCCATACAAAGAAAGGAAAGTCGTGGCCTACATTATAACTTAGATTATCCTGAGCAAAATGGTGATCCAAAACCAACTATTTTAAATCCAGATAAAAACTAGTGTTAACTGGTGCTGTTGATGAGCCGCGCAAGTAACCGATACTCGCTATCAGTAACACTATCATGAAACACAATAAACCACTTCCTAGGTTTATTGTGTTTATGTTTGTTGTGCTTATCGCTCACGAATAATGCATGGTTCACTTCTACACATAAGAATAAGACCCAGCCATTATAAAATGAGCGCGCACTGATATCGCCAGTAACCTTAATGGGTTGATTAATTTCAATCTCACCGCTTTCGGATAATCGACTTGAAAAAGGCAAAAAGGGTAAGGAGTAAACAATATAGAAGGCCGTACTCAAATAAGCCAATAGACATAAAAGACTAACCCACCCTATTCCCCATAACAGGACGAATAAAAAAGCGATGGCCAAGAAAAAGAACATCGCCAAAGCTTTGGCGATGAACGAGGGTTTATTGTGAATATTATATTTTAACGCGCTTGAGGATGACATCTACAATTTCTGCAAGTTCAGGATCAGGACAAACTTCATGCCCCATAAACCAAGCAAATAATTCAGGATCTTCACATGTTAATAAACGGCGAAAATATAATTTATGTTGATCACTTAACTCGCTATAGGCCTCTTTTACAAAAGGCATGAACAATACATCAAGCTCTAACATACCACGACGACAAGCCCATAATAAACGAGAAAGAGAAAACTCTTCTGGCATGACTGATACTTCCTTTTAAAAATATGAAAAAATGGAGGAATTTTATATAAAGTGCACAACATCATAACAACAACATTTTATTAACAGCAACTACTGACAAAATAGGTTGTGAGCTATAACATTGTAAAAAACAAATTCGTCCAATAATGAGGCCAAACATGCTAACACTTAGTCAACTTGAGAACATTAGCCAACTACCCGACTTAGTTCTTTGCCCACTTAATAGCTGGGATTTAATCAGTGTAACAGGCGAAGATCGTGTTGCCTTTTTACAAGGCCAATTAACCTGTGATTTAGAAAAATTAATTCCCGGTGAACAAACTTTAGCTGCCCATTGTAACCCTCAAGGTAAAGCATGGAGTGTTGCACGGGTTATTATTTTAGAAGATCGCATTTTATTAGTTCAACCCAGTTCTGTATCAACGGTGCAATTACCGGAATTAAAAAAATACGCCGCTTTCTCAAAAGTAACCATACAAAAAGAAACAGAGTACCAAGCATTTGGTTTAGCGGGATGTAAATCTGCACAATATATTGCAGAGCAAGTAGATACTGCTGCGACTCATGATAATAGTCGATTACTTGATACTGGAACAGTACTAATAAAGCAACCTTACCCTTCATTACGCTATTTAGTGATCATGAAAAATGAAGCTGCCGAAGAATTATTACTCGACTTAAAAGATAAAGCTGATGTCTTCGATGATAGCTTATGGAATGCCATGAACATTGCTGCAGGCACAGGTTTTATTCAAGCAGAAACCTCTGCACAATTTGTTCCGCAAATGCTTAACCTACAAGCACTAAACGCGATTAGCTTTACAAAGGGCTGTTATATCGGCCAAGAAACTGTTGCACGAGCTAAATATAGGGGAGCGAATAAACGCGCCTTATTTATTTTGACAGGACGCTCACCAGTAAGCCCAAAAACAGGACAAACAATCGAAGTATTATTAAATAATAACTGGAAGCGAGTCGGCACTATTATTTCTGCATGCCAATATGGAGATGGTCATATTGAGCTTTTAGCCGTTCTACCAAAAGACACCAATCCTGCGGATATTTTTCAAGTAAAAGAGATTGAAGGCTCTACTCTTTATTATGCTCCACTTCCTTATCAAATTACTGAAGATTAAAAATAAAATGGCCTCTGGTATTCTAGGGGCTTTCTTTATTTTCTGATACTTTCAAGTTATCAAACCATACCTGTTACCGATCCAAATGCATTATTTTTTTATACCGGAGTGCTAACGGGTATATATTTCCAACAACATGAATTAATGCTATTATGGTCACACTTTTTTTATGGTGAAGTGTGATAAACACCAGTATTAATGGAACATAGCTTGAATCAAGAAATCATCCAATTACGTGACAAATCAGACGAGTTTTCTCGGCTACGCGTAAGATCTGCTTTAGCGTTAATGAAAAAAGATGAAGCGGATGTTTTTCAAAGTTTTCCATTATTACTCCACTTTAATACCCCTTCAATGCCCGGTTATATCGAAGGCGATGTGCCGACCGGTATTTGTCAGTTTAGCCCAACCAAAAAACACCAACTATTAGCTCAACAATTATTTGCTACCGAATTACCTGATAATGAAGCGACACATTGTGAAATTATTGGTTTATATGCAATGGGTAGTACGTCATCTATTGGGCAGTGCTCTGAAAGTGATTTTGATGTTTGGATTTGTTATTCACATACTCTTGACAGCAAACGCGTTGCGTTGCTTCATAATAAAGCATGGGAAATAACTTACTGGGCGGAAAGCTTAGGTGTCGAATTAAACTTCTTCCTCATCCCTGATAATAAGTTTCGCGTTAACAATCAATCAGAACTAAGTAATGAGTCTTGCGGTACCTCGCAACATATGTTGCTCTTGGATGAGTTTTATCGCACCTCTTTGCGTGTCGCCGGTCGACGCATTTTATGGCGTCAAATCCCGCACCAACATGAACAAGATTATGATGAGTATGTAAAAATGCTACATCAGACAGGTCAAATCAATATTGACGATTGGTTAGATTTAGGTGGGTTGCATTGCGTGCCCGCGGAAGAGTTATTTGGTGCCACGTTATGGCAATTGTACAAAGGTATTGATAACCCTTATAAAGCAACATTAAAAACTATTTTAATGGAGGCTTATTCTTGGGAATACCCAAATACTGAACTAATTTCAACCTCCTACAAAAAAAGCTTTCAAGAACAAGATTCCTATGATGAAGAGTTAGATCCTTATTGCTTAATGTTAAAGAAAGTGAGCGATTATTTAATCAGTATTAATGATTTACAACGCCTAGAATTAGTTCGAGTCTGTTTTTATTTTAAAACAGAAGAGATGATATCTAAGCCTTCTTGTAATGATAATAGCGCTTGGCGCCGAACTATATTAAACAAGCTGATTAAAGAATGGGGTTGGACTGATAATCAAATAGCAGACCTAGATAATCGTAATAATTGGAAAATTCGAGAAGTACAACAAGCCAATGATTTACTACTCGACTCGCTAATGCTCAGTTACAGCAATCTGATTAAATTTGCACGTGACAACAATATTAGTGAATCAATTAGCGCCGAAGATATTGGGATTTTATCACGTAAGCTTTATGCCGCACATGAAACGTTACCAGGTAAAGTCGCTATAATTAACCCTAATATTTCGCCTAACTTGATGGAAAATAACCTCAGCTTAATCCAAATTCCAGAACACCGAAAAAATAAAGCGGGTTGGTACTTATTTAACAGTACGTTAGATACCTTTGAGTTAGCCACTACTCCTTGTATTGGTTATTCTCCGTATTTGTCAAAATTAGTAGCTTGGAGTTATGTAAATGGACTTTATGATGAAGATACAATGCTGCATTTATATAACCAAGGTTCTGATTTAGTAGATAAAAACCTTAACCAATTTGCAAAAGATTTATATGCAGTTTTTCCTATCTATGAACCTAAAGCAAGTGATAAAGCATTAAGTGCCCCCTGTGCGATTAAACATTTATCAATATTCTTAAATGTAGAAAAAGACCCGACACGACACTGGCAAGATACTGAAGAAAGTGAGCTAAACCAAATTGATAATGTAATGGCCTATGGCGAGCACAAAGAAAGTTTGATAGGTAGTATCGACTTTATCTACCGGAATTCATGGAATGAAGTGCGTACCTTACACTTTAATAGTCAATTCTCAGTCGTTGAAGCATTGAATACCATTCTTTCAAAAATGCATCAAGATGCATCACCGCCTAACCAAATTGATTTATTTTGTTATAGCAGACATTTTAGTGAACAAATATGTCAATCTTTTGGAAGTAAGTTGAATGAGTTTATTCAATTGCGCTTACATACTGTTCATACTCGCTCCGTACAAACATTATGGACCGGTGGTAGAAAATTTGGCTTTTACTTTGAACGTAAAGGCGTTTCACTACAGCACTTAGAAAGTGCAGTAGATATCTATAGCCATATTTCTAAAAAGAAACTATCGGCGAGCACTGTAAATTTAAAGAATACACACTTTGATCAAACAGCCAATGTGATCGAATCCCATATCAGTGAAGGTCTGATTCAGTTCTTCTTTGAAAACTATAGCAGTGGGTTTAATGTTTATATTGCCAATGCAGAAAATGATATTGAGACATTTTTAAACTTTGCAGGATCTAAAAATGAGTTTGTACAGAACGTAAATCGTTTTTATGCTTCCAACAGCCATGTTTCCAGTCAACAAGATGATCAAATTAACTTTAACTTGCCACAGTTTTATGACATTACTCTAAATGAAGATAAAACCTTATCTTTAAATCCATTTAAAAGCGTAACACTTACCACTTCTAGTGAAGATTTACTGTCTGCACTTAGTAGCCAATAGCCCCACTGTAAAATTAAGCATTTACTTCAGCTCAAATTAAAAAAAGTAAGCATTAGATTGCTAGACTTCTAGCCCTCTTTACGTTCAGATTGCTATGTTAAAAGTCTCAGGGTAAAATGAAGCATATTTTTTAAAAGGTTATTATTATGTCAACAAAATGGAATGGTGAATATATTAGCCCTTATGCTGAACACGGCAAAAAGAGTGAACAAGTAAAGAAAGTGACGGTATCTATCCCTACTAAAGTCCTTAAAATATTGACCGATGAGCGCACTAGACGTCAAGTTAATAACCTACGTCACGCGACTAATAGCGAATTATTATGTGAAGCATTTTTACATGCATACACAGGGCAACCGCTGCCTGAGGATGATGAGCTAGATAAAACGCAAACAGCGCTGACAACGGACACACTAGAGAAAGAATAAATACTCCATTAGTAGCAAAAAATGCACTAGCATACTGCTTCTTTGTTGTAGGCGCCCACTGATCTTTAATTATCAATATATGATATGACAGTGTAAATTTAACGCTCGCCACCTTGCCGAAAACTGGCGAGAAGCTTTATAATAAAAAATATCAACCTCAAATTGATCTCTTCACATGCACTAAAATAATTTACCCATTATAATTTTTGTTAACTACAATTATTGATGATAATTCAGGCCATAGTCGTTGGCCGTAATGAGAGCCGTAAATATATTCTATGATTATGAATTATTTCATCGATTAACGGATTAATTGAAGAGAGGCATGAATAGTCCTATTCAATTAACAGGCATGCTTTAAATGGGGGTAATAGTGCAAGATTTTATTCAGTATATTATTTTTGGAGGTGGTTTATTTGCCGCTCTCTCTCTTTATTATTTTACATTTCATCAATCACCTAATGTAGAAAATTGGCAAGATCTGCCTTATTTGGAAGATTATTTAAAAATCCATCCTGATTGTGAAATCAAAGGGAAAAAAAATGTTAAATGTTGCTACTGCCATTCAGATAAGGTGCAATATAAAGCAGCAAAATCAAATAAAGAACATCATTATCTACACTTTTGTAGTGCTTGCAAAAAAAACTTATTTAGAAGCCGTACGTTAAACCCTAGATTCGCATAAAAAGTGCAATTTATAATACTGAAAAAAAAGCCTCGATTAAATCAATAATCAAGGCTTTGTTTATAAAAGTCAGTAGTAAGTAATTAAGCTAGAGATGCAACTGCTTCTTTAACTAATTCAGCAATTTTATCCCACTCACGATTATCAACTAAATTCGCAGGAACCATCCAAGTACCACCACATGCTATTACTGCATCAATATCTAAGTAGTTATTGATATTAGATGGTGAAACACCGCCAGTAGGCATAATGTTTACTGGGTAAACAGCGGTTAGTGATTTCAACATTGCAACACCACCAGAAGGTTCAGCAGGGAAGAATTTAACGGTATCTAATCCCATTTCCATTGCTTGCTCAACTAAAGATGGGCTATTTATACCAGGAATAATTGGCATATTACGTTGTTGACAGTATTTAACCGTTGTTGGATTAAAACCAGGGCTAACCACAAAATCAACACCGGCATCAATTGCAGCATCAACCGTTGCAGTGTTTAATACAGTACCAGCACCGATTAACATATCAGGAAATGCTTCACGCATATTTTTAATTGCTTGTGCAGCAGCAGGCGTACGGAATGTGATTTCTGCACAGGGCATACCATTTTCAACTAATACTTTACCTAGTGGTACCGCATCGTCAGCATCTTTAATTGCAATAACAGGGATAACTTTTAGAGCTTGTAGTTTTTCATTTAATGTTGTCATTTTTAATCCTATTGAATATTTTAATAAACTTTAATCGACAAAAGGTGCTGTATATTGCACATCAATTAACGCACCTTTATGCTGAATAACTGTACCTGCTAACTGGTGACCTTTTTCAGCCGCAACAATACTTGACTCACCTAATATACGTTTTGACATATAACCTGCAGCAAAAGAGTCACCAGCAGCCGTTGTATCAATTACATTTTCAGGAGATATTTTAGTCGCAGCAACACTGGTAGACTGATCACCTGTAACAATTAAACACTCACTGCCACCCTGCTTAATTACAATCTCTTGCACACCTAAAGCGCGCGTACGGGCAAGGCAATCTTCAATACAAGTATCACCAAAAAGTGCTTGTTCATCATCAAAAGTTAACAAACCTGTATGAGTAACAGAGAGAATTCGTTTAAAACTTTCGGCGGCTTGCTCTGCAGAATCCCACAATTTAGGTCGGTAATTGTTATCGAAATAAACTTTACCACCATTCGATTTATAACGACTCAATAGATCATAAAGTTTTTCGCGACTCTGGAGCGGTAAAATTGCGAGACTAATACCAGATAAATAAATTGCATCCTGAGCTAGCAATTTTTCAATAAGTTCATCACTCGCTGTTTCAAGCCAATATTTTGCAGCGGCATCATCGCGCCAGTATAAAAAGCTACGTTCGCCAGTTTCATCTGTTTCAACCATATATAAACCAGGTTGCTTAGTAGCAGAGCGTTGTACAAACTGAGCATTAATACCCTCTAAAGACCAACTATCAATCATTTCTTGACTTATTTTATCCTGACCTAATGCAGTAACGTAACTAACATTAACGGCTTTACCTTCGCTTAAGCGCGATAAATAAACAGCGGTATTTAATGTGTCACCGCCGAAGCTTTTACGCCAAACACCATTAATTTCTTGCAATTCAATCATACATTCGCCGATTAAAGCGATATTTAGCTCACCCATTAGTCACCTCTTTTATAAAAAATGGAACCATTACTACCCTCTACTCATTAAAATTATTACTCATCTCAGAGTTATTTCTGGTTTTATTTATAAAATCAGCAGTTTATTTTTAATAATGTAAAAGCATTTTATGCACAAGTTACTTCACTGTGCTTATCCATATTATGGTATTGGTTGGAGTAAACTGTTTTCAATTGCTTAACTCAACCTTATCTCTGTTTGTTTCCGTTCTTTAAATAGGGTTTAAATTGTACATTACGCATGCCATTTTGTAATACAAAAAGACACTATGTGTGATCCAGATCATCAGCGAATATAACAATCAAAATAAACACTTTAAGATCAAAAAGATAAAATAGACCAAATTATAAAAGTTTAATCTATCAATTAAACATATCTATAAAATTTATAACCAACCCATTGAAAATAAGCAGCTAAAAAATTAAAAAAGAGGAAATAAATAATAATTTAATAGTGAGTGTTATACATTTAAAAGTATAAAAATAGAGATCTCATTCTTAAAAATAAAAAAAACTTATGATTTAAAGCCTTATTTGTATTACTTTATAACATGAATCTTTTACTTAAATATGCAATGAGGTAATAATGTCTAGCAACGTCAACGCAGTGCTTATGGACCAACAAGAAATCAAAGCAATCCAACAACAACTTGGTAAGCAAAGTTTAATGGGCCGCAGCCTTGATGCACTTATTATCGATACAGATAACTACCTTTCTTTAGTCATTGATGTACCAGGTCACAGCCCTGCAGGCGGTTATGCACATAATAAACATCAACAAAATTATAAATATATTGATCAAGCAGGTCGTTTATTTTTAATCACTGGTGAAGAAAAGTATGCACAATTTGCAGCAGATCTATTAACTCAATATGCAGATAAATATTTAGCACTAGGGTTTCAAGTACAAAGAAACACTAATCCACCAGGGCGTTTGTTTCACCAAATGTTAAATGAACATGTTTGGTTATTATATTCGAGCTTAGGTTATAGCTGTATTAAACACTGGTTAACTGAGACACAGCGCAAACACATTATTGAACAATTATTTGAACCCATGTTAGAAGTAGCAACGGTCAAATATGACTTTGATTTTGATCGCATTCATAACCACGGTGTGTGGGCAGTTGCGGCAACAGCGGCATGTGGAGCAGCAATTGAACAAGAGAAATATATTGATTTAGCGTTACATGGTTTAGCTGGTGATGACATACAAGGTGGCTTTCTTGCACAACTAAGCAATTTATTTGCGCCTTCAGGTTATTACATTGAAGGGCCTTATTACCACCGTTATGCGATTCGTCCTTTATGTTTATTAGCGGAGCTAACTCAACGATACCGTCCAGAGTTAGATATATTTAACTTTAAAGGCCAAGTGATTGGTAAAACAATTCAATCTTTATTATCTACTGCTTACCCGAACGGTGTATTCCCATCATTAAACGATGCTTCAAAAAGCATGGATATTAAAGATGAAGGTGTCGTGATTGCAGTGAGTTTATATGCAAAACATTATCCTGAAGATACAAACTTATTTGGTATTGTTAAAATTCAACAACAAATTTGGATCAGTGGTTGTGGCGTTGCTTTATCACAAGCTTACCAAGCACAAGACTCAGTTGAAACTCCTTGCTTACCAAGTGTTGAGTTAAGCGAAGGTCCTAATGGTGACAAAGGTGCACAAGGCTTTATTCGCATGCAAAATACAAAGGGTGATATTAGCCAACTCGTGATGAACTATGGTCAACATGGTATGGGACACGGCCACTTCGATACATTAGGGATGACTTACTTTAATAACAATCAAGAAGTATTACGTGATTACGGGTTTGGGCGTTGGGTGAACATAGAACCTAAATTTGGTGGTCGTTATCTTGATGAAAATAAATCTTATGCGCGCCAAACTATCGCACATAACTTAGTATCTGTTGATGCTAGCTGTCAAAACAACTTTGATGTTGATACAGCTGATAGTAAACACGGCACGCCGCACTTCTTTGTTGGTCACGGTAAAACACAAGCAATGAGCGCTTATGCTGTTGGCTTTTATCCTGGTGTTGACCAACAACGCTCACTTATTTTAATTGAGCATGAGCAATTAGAAAAACCACTGTTGATTGATTTATTCCGATTAATCAGTGAAGAAACACATCAATACGACTACTCCCTACAGTATCAAGGTCAAATCATTCGTACCAATGTTGAGCACAAACAACACGCAATATTAAATCCAATGGGTGATGATGCAGGTTACCAACACTTATGGAACGAAAGTGAAGGCCCAGCAGCAAAAGGCACAAATTTGGTCAGTTGGTTACAAGGTAGCAGTTATTACACATGGTTAAGTGCATCCTCTTCTGACGATACTTTATTCTTCACTCGTACTGGTGCTAACGATCCATCATTTAACTTACGTAGCGAAACCAGTTTAATTTTACGTCGCGAAGCTAAAAATGCACTATTTGCTAATGTGATAGAAACGCATGGTTACTTTAATGAAGCGATTGAAGCTAGCTTAGATGCACGCGGTAAAATTCATTCAATTAATATTGTTGGTTTTAACGACGATGCAACCGTTGTCGATCTTGTAGGTGACGGTATTGCACTCACAGTGATGGTTAATAATGACCGTAATGCAACAGCTGACAGTCAAACAACTATCGAATTTAATAATCAATCGTACAGCTTCCAAGGTTTTGTTGCTGTAGAAAGTAAAGAGGTTTAATCATGAGTTACCAACCATTACTAATGAGCTATGAACAAGCAGCTGACTTACGTCAATACGTAGGCACTGACTCACTAATTGGTCGCTCTATTGCTGAAGAAATTGAAGCACTTGAAGCTTACATGCCAATGGGTATTGAAATTCCAGGGCATGGTGAAGCAGGCGGTTACGAACATAACCGTCATAAGCAAAACTATATTCATTTAGACTTAGCGGGTCGTTTGTACTTAATCACTGAAGATAAACGTTACCTAGACTACGCAACAACCATGTTAGTTGAATATGCAAAGGTTTATAAGCATCGCGAGTTGAACATTAGCCGTGACTCGAATAAACCAGGTCGTTTATTTCACCAAACATTAAACGAAAATATGTGGATGTTATATTCATCGTGCGCTTACTCTTGTATTCGCCATGAGTTAACAGAAGATCAACAACAACTTATAGAAAATGACTTGTTTAAAGTCATGCTTGAAATGTTTGTTGTCACCTATGCCGAGAACTTCGATATTATCCATAACCACGGTTTATGGTCAGTAGCCAGTGCAGGTATTTGTGCTTACGCTATCAATGATCAAGCTACAGTCGACAAAGCAATCTATGGCCTAAAAGGTGACAGTGTTTCTGGTGGTTTTATTGCACAATTAACGCAATTATTCTCGCCAGATGGTTACTACATGGAAGGTCCGTACTACCACCGTTTCTCACTACGACCAATCTTCCTGTTCGCTGAAACCATTGAACGTCGTCAACCAGAGGTCGGCATCTACCAATTAAAAGATGAAGTGATTAAAACAACTGCATACGCAGTCATGTCCACAGCATTCCCTAATGGTACGTTACCCGCATTAAATGACTCATCTCGTACAATGGACATTAAAGATCTAGGTATTTTATTAGCGACTAACATCTGTTTCGACCGTTACGAGCAAAATGAAACATTATTAGCGATGGCTAAACACCAAGATCATGTTTGGGTTCATAACACTGGCGCAGCCCTATCTAATGCATTAGATAGCAATGCCGAAGTAGCAAACTTTAACTGGGGCAGCTTAAGTCTCACAGATGGCGCTGAAGGCGAGTGTGGGGGAGTAACGATTCTTCGTCATCGTGATGCCAAATCAGACGATAGCATGGCGCTACTTTGGTACGGTCAGCATGGTAGTGATGCAAAACTTCACTCGGCATTAGATCATGGTCATTTTGATGGTTTGCATTTAAGCCTATTTAACAATAATCAAGAATTCATTAATGATTATGGTTATGGTCGTTGGGTTAATATCGAGCCTAAATTTGGTGGTCGTTACATTCCTGAAAATAAAAGTTACTGTAAACAAACTATTGCGCACAACACCGTTGTGGTTGATCAAATCAGCCAAAACCAAGGTAGTACAGCGATTGCACAACAGCATAATGGAGAGAAGCATTTCACTCTATTAGGTAATGAAACAAGTGATAGGAAACTACAAGCAATGAGTGCATTTGCTCGTGATTACTATGCTGGAGTTGACCAACAACGTACGGTTATCATGCTTGAGTCTGAAGAGTTTGAAAAACCATTGATTATTGATCTATTCCGAATGATCAGTGAAGAAGAGCATAGCTACGATTATCCTGTTCATTACAAAGGCCAAATCATTCGTACTAACTTTGAATATCAAGCACATAAAAGCTTAAGCACAGTAGGTGATGACCATGGTTACCAACACCTTTGGAATCTTGGTCAAGGTAAAGTAGAGGGTTCATCACTAACAACTTGGTTAATGGGAAATAGTTACTATTCATTGATCAGCAGTGCAAATAAAGGCAGTGAAGTTATCTTTGCTCGTACTGGTGCGAATGATCCTGACTTCAACTTACGTAATGAGCCAATGTTCATTCTTCGCCAAAAAGCAGCCAACCATTTATTTGCTAACGTATATGAAACACACGGTTACTTTAATGAAGCGATAGAAGCGAGCTTAAATGCACGAGGACAAGTTGATTCAGTTACCGTGTTACATGCAGATGATACCGCTTCTGTTATTAGCCTTAATCTAATGGATAACAAGCAAATTAAAATCTGTGTAAGTAACCTTATCGATGTAGATAAACATACTCAAAATAGTGTACTCATTAAAGATGAAGTGATTACTTGGACTGGACCTATTGCAATATTTAATGATTCGATGGCAAAGCATTAATAGCCATCTGTAATAGATAACGTTTAATAGAGAATGTGTAATGAATAGTAGGCATTTATTACCATTGTGAAGTACCTTAATAAAAGTGAAAAACCGCTGTTAGTCATAAACTAACAGCGGTTTTTTTCAATCTTAGCCTGCTACCAATACTTGTTAAGTAATCACTAGCTAAGCAATAATTAAGTAATATTAATTGCTAGTAGGAAGACGATGATTAGTGTTTTTCAATAAAATCGCATTTGCTTCGCGCGCTTTATCTGCATCACCAGCCATAATGGCGGAATAAATGGCACGATGTTCACCAATACAAGTACCGCCCTTCTCTGAAGAATGGCTGATGAAACTTCTAAACATGGTGCATAAGACGTTGGCAAACGGTAAATAAAAGCTATTACCCGTTGATAAAAAAACAAGGCGATGAAACTCCATATCAACTTCCATCCATTTTTGCGCATCGAAGTTTTTAGAAATATAATCCATTTGTTGAAAAGTCGCAGATAACAAAATTCTTTGTTGTGCCGTTGCGTTTTTTGCAGCAAGAGCCGCAGCTTCAGGTTCAATGGCTTTTCTTAATGCTAAAAACTCTTGGTAAACGACTTCGTTATCACCAAGATCAATAACCCAATCCAGTAATTGAGCATCTAAAAAATTCCAATTTTCTCTACTTTTAACACGCGTACCAACTTTAGGTTTAGATTCTAATAAACCCTTTGAAGTTAATAATTTAATGGCTTCACGCAAAGCTGTACGACTAACACTAAATTGCTCACATAAGACCATTTCACTAGGAATAATCTCATTTTGAGCCGCTTCACCAGATAAAATTTTACGTGCAATTTCACGTGCAACTTGAACATGTAGGCTGCGTTTTGATCCTGCAATCTGTATGAATGGGTTATGCATAATTTCTCTTTTCATTTAACAATCAAGGTTTATTATAGGATAAATATAAATGGTTAGATATAATTAACTAAGCCAACAACTGTAAGCGATTAATGTTATACCTAGTCAATTTTTATCTCATTATTTAATGACTGATATTATCTATTGACGGATTATCTATTGATGATTTCGCTATTGATTAATTAGCTACTGCAGATACTACACCACTTCTCTATTCACAACATATTTTTTGTGGGCTTTAACCTTGATTCAGAGAATCATGGTTAAAGAGTGTAGGCGAGATCAAACTTATATGCTCATTACTTCTCAAAATGAATTGTTTTCAAAGATTACAGATCACGATATAAGTCCTTAAATATGGCAAGTTTCTAATTGTAAAACACTAAAAATAATTACAAACAAATAAATAGACACTGCCAAAAATAAAAAACCAGCTTAAAAAGCTGGTTTTTTATTCTGGTAATAGTGATGCACTACTTATCCATATGCACATCCATTTGTGGAAATGGTATTTCAATTCCGGCTTCATCTAAAGCATTTTTAATCGCTTCCATTAATTCAAAGCGAACAGGCCAATAATCAGGTCCGTTAACCCATGGACGAACCACCAAGTTCACACTTGAGTCGCCTAACTCCGCGACTGCAACTTGTGGTTCAGGAGACTTTAAAACAGCATCATTGGCTTTAATAACAGCTTCTAACACAGCTTTTGTCTTTGCTAAATCTGCGTTATAGCTCACTCCGATAATTAAATCGATACGACGCGTAGGTTTACGAGAATAATTGATTATATTACCACCTAAAATGGCTGAATTAGGCACTACAACATATTTATTATCGGCCGTAGTTAATGTTGTTGAAAATATCTGTACAGACTCGACAACTCCCGCTGTGCCTGCAGCTTCAATATATTCCCCAGCTTTAAATGGGCGCAAAGCAATAATCAAAACACCCGATGCAAAGTTAGATAAAGAACCCTGCAATGCTAAACCAACAGCTAAACCAGCAGCACCAATAATCGCTACAAAGGAGGTAGTTTCAACGCCAATTCGCCCTAATGCAGCAATAACAACAAATGCAATAATGACATAACGTACCATATGTGAAACAAAATCAACGATCGTACTATCTAACTTACGCTTAGTTAGAATCTTATGTAATGTGCCAGCGATAAAACGAGCAACCATCAGGCCCAAAACAAGTGTTGCAATGGCAAAAACAATATTCATACAATAAGCAATAATAAGTTCTTGATTATCTGCTATCCACTCTACGCTATTGTTTAATACGTCCACATTTTGTTCAATCGTATTGGCAACTGCATCAACTGCCGATGCAACACTTCCTTCCTGTGACATTATATGACTCCTCTAATTAATTAACTTTGTAATAACTGCTTATGAAAAAACAGCCATTGACTTTTAAAATGCTGAGTTGGTTTTTGTTTGAATTGAGAACGAACGAATTGATTAATACGCCCTTCTATATAGGCCAATAACAAATTAGCTAAGACACCTTCATCCATATCAAATTTTTGACCATCTGATGTAGGACGCTCGCGCAGCGTTTGTTTTAATTGGGTTTCAAGTTTAGAAAAAACATGTTCGATACGGTGTTGTAATCGTTCATTTTCCCCTAACAATGCATCACCACTTAAAATACGTGTAATGCCGGGATTTTGCTCTGCAAAGCCCAATAAAAAATGCACAATATGTTCAATTCTCACAAAGGTATCTTTCTTTTGCTCTTTGATAAGGTTGATCTGACTAAAAATAGCGCTTTCTGTAAAGTCAATCAAACCCTCAAACATGCGCGCTTTACTTGGAAAATGACGATATAAAGCGGCCTCTGATACTCCCACTTCTGCAGCTAATTTAGCCGTTGTGATACGTTGACCAGGTTTTCCTTCAAGCATAATAGCTAGCGCACTTAAAATATCATCCTTTCGGTTTGCTTTTTTATTATTGTTTTTTGCAACCATCTTAATAACTTCCTTTGTTATCTTTACTTATCTTTTTATTTTTATTGTCATTATTTTTTTTGTAACTATTTATCTGAATGCACAACGCCACTTTTACCACGATCTGTTTCCTCAAAAATACTCACCACGTCACTACTATTTTTATAGTGATTGAAAATTAACCGCCTCATCATTTAGTGATCATTAGGTTGAACGCTAATTAACTATCGGTGCAACAACAAGGCATCAATATTCATTAACACCTTCATAACCCCCCCATAAAATCAATTATTTTACGCTATTTTCATGATCAAACCACTAAAAGCACATTAGCGATGATTAGTGCAGGGGCAGCTATATGAATTGCAATCTTTGTCTAACTCAACAATGTTGAAATACAACTTAGTCTCTATTACAGTAAAACTAAAAAAGCGCATAACTTGCTTTAGCAATAAGTGAGTTTAATTTGTGTCGTTACTAGGGCCTTGAGAAGCAGATTTAAACTGCTCACTAATAACTTTAAGTAGCTGAATAGCAACTTCTTTCTTGCTACTTAATGCAATATCAAAACGCTGTTTTTTAGAAAAAACAGTCAATGCATTATTATCGCTATTAAACCCTTGATCACTTATTGAAACATCATTTGCAGCAATTAAGTCTAAATTTTTACGTTGTAGTTTCCCTAATGCATAAGCCTCTACATCATTTGTTTCAGCAGCAAAGCCCACGCAAAAAGGACGATTAACTGACTTCGCCACATCGGCAATAATATCTGGATTTTTAACCAAGGTTAATGTGATTGAATCAGTACCACTTTGTTTCTTCATTTTTTCATCATGGACTTGCTGTGCACGATAATCAGCCACTGCAGCACAAGCAATGAATATATCTGCATCAACAATTGAAGCAAGTGCTGCTTGATGCATATCAATCGCACTTTTTACATCTATGCGTTTAATATTAGAAGGTAGAGTTAATTGAACTGGTCCAGCAATTACGGTTACATTCGCGCCCATATTTGACGCAGCTTGCGCCAATGAAAAGCCCATTTTTCCAGAACTATGATTACTTATATAACGCACAGGATCGATCGCTTCTTGGGTTGGTCCCGCAGTGATCACAACATTAACACCTGCTAAAGACTGATCCGCAGGCGCAAAAAATTTACAACATAATTGAACCAAGTCAGGTACTTCAAGTAAGCGACCAGGACCAACGTCTCCACAGGCTTGTAAGCCTTGAGCGGGCCCCCATATATGTAACCCTCGAGCTTTTAATACCTTCAAATTTTCTTGTGTTGCAGCCGCTAAATACATCTGTTGATTCATGGCTGGAGCAATCGCAATAGGCGATGGACTAGCTAAACATAAAGTTGTAAGCAACTCATCGGCCATGCCAGCGCGTAAACGAGCAATCGCATTAGCAGTTGCAGGTGCAATTAAAATTAAATCAGCCCATTTAGCTAATTCAATGTGACCCATACCAGCTTCTGCTTGGGGATCTAATAAGTCATCGTAAATGACATGACCGGAAACAGCTTGCATCGTTAAAGGGGTAATAAACTGTTTAGCTGAAGCAGTCATTACAATACGAACTTGCGCGCCTTGATCAATTAAACGACGGGTTAATTCAGCACTTTTGTAAGCAGCAATCCCACCACAAACACCCAACAGTATCTTTTTCCCTTCAAGGGGTAATATTGACAACATAAGCTTCTCAACAAAAATAATAAAAAAATGGGCGTTACAATAGCATAAAAATATTACGCAATATGTGACAACTTCAACTAGATTTAAGGCTCTTATCTTTTATTGAGGTATTCAAATTTGACATCAATAAAACAATGGCCAAAACAAGAGAGGCCTCGTGAAAAATTAATTCAGCAAGGTGCAAATAGTTTAACTGATAGTGAATTATTAGCTATTTTTTTGCGTACTGGTTGCCAAGGAATCGATGTCGTTACTTTATCTCGCCAATTATTAACTGATTTTGGATCTTTACGCGCTTTATTTTCCGCCTCTGAAAGCGATTTTTGTGTACATAAAGGATTAGGACAAGCTAAATATGTACAATTGCAGGCTGTACTAGAAATGTCGCGTCGTTATTTACAAGAACCTTTGATGAAAGGGGACCCTTTAACCAGCGCAGCACAAACACAACAATTTTTAAATGCAAAAATGCGAGATTACCCCTATGAAGTCTTCGCCGCATTATTATTAGATAGCCAACATAGAGTTATTCGCTTTCACGAATTTTTCTTTGGTACCATCAATAGTGCCAATGTACATCCACGTATTATCGTGCAAAAAGTATTGCAGGAAAATGCCGCAGCCGTCATTTTGGTCCATAACCATCCTTCAGGTGATCCAACCGCCAGTGAATCAGATAAAAAGATAACTGAAAAACTAGTGAATACACTGCAATTAATTGATGTTAAAATACTGGACCATTTCATCATTGGTGATGGAAAATACACCTCATTTGCGGAAAAAGGGTGGATTTAAAGCATTTATTGTCACAATTGTTGATCTTTTAATCTCAATCATGTATAAAATGCGCCCTCGACGCCTTTGGCGACGGCTAAAAAAGGTGTTCGACTATTTTGCTCGAGTAAAACTAATATTTTTGGAGATTTCGACATGTCTAGAGTATGTCAAGTTACAGGCAAGCGTCCAGCTGTTGGTAACAATGTATCACACGCAAAGAACCGTACACGACGTCGTTTCTTACCTAACCTACAAACACACCGTTTTTGGGTTGAGAGTGAGAACCGTTTTGTTAAATTACGCCTAACTACTAAAGGTATGCGTATCATCGACAAAAAAGGTATTGATTCAGTTTTAACTGATATCCGTGCTAATGGCGTTAAAGTTTAAGGAGCTTACAAATGCGTGATAAAATTCGTTTAAATTCAAGCGCTGGCACTGGTCATTTTTATACTACTGATAAAAATAAAAAGAACATGCCTGAAAAGTTTGAAATCAAAAAGTTTGACCCTGTAGTACGTAAACACGTTATCTACAAAGAAGGCAAAATCAAGTAATTTTGATTTAACCTTAAAAAACCCAGTTTATACTGGGTTTTTTTATACCTACAAAAAAGGAATTAGCATGCGCTTATCCAAAAAAGGCTGGAATAATGTACTTATTTTTGGTGTTTTGCTGATCATCTTTATCTTTAACTTCAGCCAAGAATTGCGTTTATCTTCCAAAACATCACAGCGTCACGTGATTGCTAATGACTTAACCATTGTAGAAATAGATACACCTGATTATGTAATAACTCGTGTAGGTCGAAATTGGCAAAGTAAGCCCAATAGAGGCATTTCCAGCACACAACTACAGAATGTAGTGAATAACTGGCAAACAGTTCCCCTTGATGTGTTAACGCTCCAAAGCTTGCCTACTTCAAGTTTTATTATTAAGTTTTTTGTCGCTGAACAAACGCAACCAATTATTGTGCAACTCCACCAGCTGCAAGATGACCAGTATATATTGCAAGTCGATGAACAACTTTTTCTATCATTACCCGCGAAACAGCTGACACAATTTTTAGGTCAGTAGTCCTCGGGTTGAAATAATTGGCTTCCTTTTTAATTAAATTCATAACTTAATTAATTATGATTTACGACTTAAATCTCGTGCGAGTATTAGTGATAGACCGATCATTTGTAAGAAAATAGACCAATTCCGTAAACTCGATATGGATTTTTTATATATGCCTTCTCTCTCTTTGTAATCTAGATTGGTTAAAAAACGTTGATCGATCTGCTCTCTGATAAGATGTTGGTATTGATTGATTTCTCTATTTACAAACTGAAAATCATTTAATTCTGTGATACTAAGTTTACGTTGTAAGTGAGCGGCAAAAATAGAAGATAATACAGGTATCAGCGAAGGTTTAATTTCTCCCTGTTGAGTTATCAATAATAAGGTATCTCTTTTTTGTTCAATGGCTTCCATTTGAGACCACAACAATTCAATTTGATTGCTATTTTCAGTAGCTCGCATATTAAGTGCGGATAACTTTTCGTTTTTTTCTTCAATAAAAAAATGTGTCACTAATGCAGATGAAATATTAAACACTAACCCAATCATTACGATCGCCCAAGTAGGAATATTCTTCATATTATTTCCTTTTAGCATTTACTAATTTTATTAATTGCACTTATTATGCGAATCTAGGGTTTTAATTAATTTTATTTAATAACGAGATCAAAATGCCAGAATTACCAGAGGTAGAAACTAGCCGTCGAGGCATTAGCCCACATATTGTTGATCAAAAAATATCCGGTGTGGTACTCCGTCATCATCAACTACGCTGGCCGATCCCCAGTAACTTATTGACCCTATTAAAAAATAGAGTTTTATTAGCAGTAGACCGACGAGCTAAATATCTACTGCTACGCTTTGAAAATGGCACCTTACTGATCCACCTTGGTATGTCTGGTAGTTTGCGTATTTGCGAATTAGGTGATTCACCTCAAAAACATGATCATGTTGACTTTGAGTTTCAGCATTGTTTATTGCGTTATAAAGATCCCAGACGTTTTGGTGCCATTTTATGGTTAGGCGAAGCACCACAGGAATGCCCTTTATTAAGCATACTCGGTCCAGAACCATTGTCAGAGGAGTTCACTGCAGAAATGCTTTATGAACAAGCTAAAAATAGAAAAATACCGGTTAAACAATTTATTATGGAACAAAAAGTAGTGACTGGTATAGGTAATATTTACGCAACGGAAGCCTTATTTAGTGCAAAAATAAGCCCCATTAGAGCGGCTAACAATATTAGTTTAAAGCGTTATCAACTATTAGTTATTGCCATTAAAAAAATCTTAGAAGAGGCGATTAAACAAGGTGGAACAACATTGAAGGACTTTGTTGGAGGAGATGGTAAACCAGGTTATTTTCAACAAACGTTACATGTATACGGTAAAACAGGGGAATTATGTCCCGGCTGTGATAAACCATTAACATCAGTGAAATTAGCAGCCAGAAACAGTGTCTATTGTAGTCACTGCCAGCATTAAAAAATAAAGGCCTGTTGCAGACACTGTAAATAATTCAGCTGCGCAACAAGGCCTTTTATAATCTATCTGAATAAATTATTTATAGTTAATTTCACCTGCAGCATCATAATCAGAAACGTTTAGAGGAGTATGCGACTCAAGGTAGTCTTTTAATACCTCAGCATCTACAAATCCAGTATTTACAAAACCTGCATGATTTGTGATTTTAGGATACCCATCGCCACCAGCTGCATTAAAACTTGGAATGGTGAAGCGATACGTTTGCATTAAATCAATTGCTTTTCCATTGATTTTCACTTCACTTACAGAGTTCTTACTGACAACCATGCTAATGCCATAGAATTGAGCATAGGCACCTGTATCAACAGGTTTAGTTGCAACCGCATTAAGATATTCTATAACTTCAGCACCTTTCATATCAACGTAGGTTAATTGATTTGCAAAAGGTTGTACTTTTAAAACATCTTTGTAGGTAACGCTACCCGCTTCGATTGAATCACGCACACCACCGGAGTTCATCACACTAAAATCTGCCTTCGCTCTTTCTTTATGTGCTTTAGCAATTAATCGACCTAAGTTGGTTTGTTTAAAACGCACCACATTGCGGTCACCTTCAAGTTTGCCATTAATTTCTGCTACTTGGTTATTTAACTCAACCTGACCTTTTTCTTGGTAAGGTGTCAAAAATGCTAATAGCGCTGGATCTTGTGCAATCTGTGATTGAATCAATACACGTTTTGACTCCCCATCCACTTTTATTTTTTTCACTAAATTAACAGGAATTAAGCGGTAATTAACTAATGCTAGTTCGCCATTTTTAAATTTATAATCTGCACGTCCAACATATTTACCCCACTCATGGGCTTGAACAATGTAAGTACCATTTTGTTTGTCTGGTACACAATCATCACCTGGTTTAAATTGACTATTAACAACATTCACTCCCTCCATACAAACCGGTTCCTGTGAATGTCCACCAATAATCATGTCCAGAGCGCCTTCAGGTAGAGAGCGTGCAAGGCTAACATCTCCAGGTGCATTAACACCAAAGCCTGCATCTTGATAATGCCCCATATGCGTTACAGCAAAAATCAAATCGGGTTGTTCATTTTTTTCAAGTTCAACGATAACTTTGGCGGCTTCTATCTTTGGATCTCGAAAGTCAATACCACTAATGTATTCTGGATTACCAATTTTAGCCGTGTCTTCTGTTGTTAACCCAATAACAGCGATCTTTACTCCTTGTTTAACAAAAACCTGATAAGGCTGGAATAAACGCTGACCTGTTTTTTTATTATAGATATTCGCCGACAACATTGGGAAGTTTGCCCACTTTCCCTGTTTTTCAAGTACAGATAACGGATTATCAAATTCATGGTTACCTAATGCCATTGCATCGTAACCAATCATGCTCATGCCTTTAAAATCTGGCTCTGCATCTTGTAAATCAGATTCTGGCACTCCTGTGTTGATATCACCACCGGAGAGTAATAAAACACTGCCTCCTACCCCTTCAACTTCTTGACGAATTTGATCAATTAAGGTTTTACGCGCAGCCATGCCATATTCACCATGGCGGTTTTGCCAAAAGCGGCCATGATGATCGTTAGTATGTAGTACAGTTAAATCATAGCTTTTATCTGCTTGCCATTGATGTTGTGGTGCAGAAGAGCATCCCCAAAGGGCTGCACTGAAGAGGGTAGCCAATATGATAGGCTTAACGCTTGTTCTCATAATAATTCCTTTTTTATGTGTCAAGTGACTTGGTGTTTGCTATCTACTATTGAAAATGAGGTCGACCACCAGCACCATAAATACTTGTCAGGATCTGAAACGGATTAAAACAGTAGAGACCTTTGTCATTACAAAGGTCTCTACTTTAATTTTTATAATACCAATATTCCTGAATATGTGATCAAATATTGAGCAGAGAAAATAAACCCATTTCAAATAGAAGTGGTACATTTTAACCAACAATATTAATCAACTAGCAGAATTGGCATAGCTAGGAATCAGTGTATGCAACTCTTACAATGCTTAACAGCATTGTCATAGAGAAATGAGACAAAAAGAGATGAAAGTCCCAAATGAGTTCATTGTAATTGGGGCTTTTAGAAAAATAACAGCATTTTTACTGGCGGTCGATAAATGCTTGTTGCACACATGTCGGCGCTAATAAGCTAATATCACCTTGATGTTTAAAGACTTCTTTAACAATAGTTGAAGATATAAAAGCAGTGCGTGCATGTGCAGGCAATAAAATAGTCTCTAATTCAGGATTGAGGGTGTGATTTACTTGCGATAATTGAATTTCATAATCAGCGTCAGTTCCACCACGAATACCACGTATTAATGCCTGTGCTTGATGCGTTTTTGCGAACTCAGCCAACAAACCGTTGAATGGCACAATCTCCACACCATTTAGGTGTTTAGTGGCTTCGGAAAGTAAATCACAGCGGGTTTGCAAATCAAACCAAGGTTTTTTGCTACTATTGATAGCCACCGCAACAATCACCCGATCAGCTAAACAACTCGCACGAGTGATAAGATCAAGGTGGCCATTAGTAACGGGATCAAAGGATCCAGGAAAGACAACTGTATTCATTATTCATCCTCTAAAGGTATCTTATGTTGTTGCTCATTATCTTGCTCAACCATTGGCCAATAAAACTCAAACCAAGGATCTGATTGTTCTGCCCTTAAACTCGCTTGTGGGAACTGAATCGAAAACTGACTCTGCTTAAATGCTTTTAAGGAGGTTGTGATCTCAATATCACTCGCTAACCAAAAGCACACCAAAAAAATAAACGGGTAACCGAAAAAAGATTTAAACATATTTAATGACCGCTTTTACTATTAAAAATGGCTATTTAAATAGCAACTATCGCGAAATGCGATTCAACTTAGTACTCTGAAACTATTCAAAGATTATTTTTTCACCTGATTGCTTACTAATCGCCGCAGATAAGAAACTTAAAAACTCTGCCCCACTTCGGTCATCAATCCAGAAGCCATCTTTAAAATCATAATGATGGCCATTTTCTAATGTGGCTAACCACACTTGATGTAATGGTTGTTGGCGATTAATAATCAATTTAGTTCTATTCTCAAACTCCAAGGTTAGCAAAGCACCGTTTTGGTCATAATCTATATCAGCACCTGACGCTTCAATGTTATCTTCGATTTTTTGGTACAACATATCCGCTAATTCAAGAAATTCGCTATCCGTCATTTACTTCTCCTTTGCTTTTTACCGATGAAATGCGATTATAGAGGGCTAAAAATATTTAACTAGGAGAAGGTATGAAAAAACTGAATTTATCGTTAATAGCCCTGCTTTTTTCAAGTTTATTGATAGGTTGTGGTATGAAAGGCCCACTTTATAGAGAAGCGCCACCAGCACCTAAAGAACAACCGGTGCAAAACAACGCAACCGAAGCAGATACAACAGATGCCTTAAATACTTCACAATAAAACATGCATGAAGGCAGTGACAATAACCAATAAACTACAGAATCAACAAAAGGATTTCAAATTGGATCATTTTAATTACCATAGCGATGGCCGTCTATTAGTCGAAGACACTGCAATTGAAGATATCATCAAGAAATCAGGTACGCCTGCGTATGTATACTCTCGTGCGACTATCGAGCGTCATTGGAAAGCTTTTGATAATGCTGCCGGATCTCATCCTCATTTAATTTGTTACGCAGTTAAAGCAAACTCAAACCTAGGTGTACTTAATCTAATGGCTCGCTTGGGTTCAGGTTTTGATATTGTATCGGTTGGTGAGTTATTGCGTGTTATTCAAGCTGGCGGAGACCCTAAAAAAGTTGTTTTCTCTGGTGTAGGCAAAACTGAAATTGAAATATCGACCGCATTACAAGCAGGGATCCACTGTTTCAATGTTGAATCTATCTCTGAGTTGTACCGTATTAATGAAGTAGCTGGCTGTTTAAACAAGAAAGCCCCTATTTCGATTCGAATTAATCCAAATATCGATGCAGGTACACATCCTTATATTTCTACAGGATTAAAAGAGAATAAATTTGGTATTGAAATAGAGCAAGCATCGACAGTTTATAATATCGCTAGTGAATTGCCTTTCTTAGAAGTAAAAGGGGTAGATTGCCACATTGGTTCTCAGCTAACTGAAATTGAACCATTCTTAGAAGCGTTAGATAAACTACTTATCTTAATTGATAGCCTAGCAACACAGGGCATTACAATCGAACACCTTGATTTAGGCGGCGGCTTAGGCGTGCCATACAATGGCGAAACACCACCACAGCCTGCACAATACATGCACGCTATTATTGAACGTATGAACGGCCGTAAACTAAAACTTATTTTTGAACCAGGCCGAGCAATTATGGCCAATGCGGGTGTTTTAGTGACTAAAGTTGAGTTTTTAAAATTAAACGACCATAAGAACTTTGCGATTGTAGATGCAGCAATGAATGATTTAATTCGTCCTGCGTTATACAGTGCATGGCAAAATATCATTCCACTTAATAATAAATTAAACGATCCTGAAACACGTCCAAGTCGTGTTTACGATGTTGTTGGCCCTATTTGTGAAACAGGTGACTTTTTAGGTAAAGATCGCTCACTAACCATTGCTGAAGGTGATCATTTAGTGATCCGTAGTGCAGGTGCTTACGGTGCAACTATGAGTTCAAATTACAACTCTCGTTGTCGTCCAGCAGAAATAATGGTTGATGGTGATAAAGCCTTTGTTGTACGTCAACGTGAAAAACACATTGAACTATGGCGCGGTGAGCATGTTTTACCTTAGTTAAAACTTATGCGCTATCTCGGGGAGTATTAACTCCCTATTTTAATAGGTTTTATTGGTAAAAGTAGAGCGAAGATGAATATTGAATTTTCTAAAATGCACGGCTTGGGTAATGACTTTATGGTTATTAACAACGTCACGCAAAATGTCTTTCTATCTAAAGAGACGATCTGCAGGTTAGCAGATCGTAACTTTGGCATAGGCTTTGACCAATTATTAATGGTTGAACCACCCTATGATCCAGACTTAGACTTTCATTACCGCATCTTTAATGCTGATGGTAGTGAAGTAGAGCAATGTGGCAATGGCGCTCGTTGTTTTGCTCGTTTTGTTAAACTAAAAGGATTAACCCACAAACGCGTGATTAACGTCAGTACTGCAAAGGGTAAAATTCAACTAAAAATAGAACAAGATGGCAATATTATTGTGGATATGGGCAAGCCTATTTTAGAGCCAGCAAAAGTGCCCTTTGAAGCGCAGAAAGAAGAAAAAACATATATTCTACGTGTTGAAGACCACACTGTTCTATGTGGCGTGGTTTCAATGGGTAATCCACACTGTGTTGTACTTGTTGATGATATAGAAACAGCTCCGGTTGAAACATTGGGTCCGTTACTAGAAGTACATGAACGCTTTCCAAACAAAGTGAATGTTGGTTTTTTACAAATAATAGACCGTGGTTATGCAAAGCTGCGCGTATGGGAACGTGGTGTAGGAGAAACCTTAGCTTGTGGCACCGGCGCTTGTGCGGCTGCTGTGGTTGGTCAATTACAAGGCAAATTAGATACACATTGCCGTATTGAATTACCCGGTGGCGAGTTGCGCTTTTTTTGGCAGCCAGGACAAAGTGTGCGCATGAGTGGTCCCGCTGAGTTTGTCTTTGATGGACAAATTCAAATATAAACAGATCCTGTTATTATTTTATAGCGCGCTATCCATAACATTGACTGTAACGATGCAATGCTAAAACAACGATCTTAAAAAGTGCATGGTTAATTCATTTGAGAATTGTCCTATGCACTTTTTTATTATCTAGGATTGACCATGAGTTCCTTATTACCAGATACACAACGCTATTTGTTACATATTGCTAGCCAACGTGGCTTAAGCCCTGTCACTATCAATAATTACCAACGTCATCTTAATGAGTTTATTGCATTATTAAAGCTTCAAAACATACAAACATGGCAACAGCTTGATACACACCAAGTACGCTTATTAGCTAAACAGTTACATCAAAATGGTATTAAAGCACGTTCCATTGCTACCAAACTTTCTGCATTACGCTCTTTTCTAGAATACCTAGTTAAGAACGATCAACTCACCTTTAATCCCGCTAAAGGCGTTGCCGCGCCAAAATTAGATAAACCGCTACCTAAAAACATCAGTGTCGACGATATGGATCAGCTATTAGATATTAATGGCGAAGACCCGCTTACCATTCGAGATCATTGTATGATGGAACTCATGTATTCTTCTGGATTAAGGTTAAGTGAGTTAGTGGGTATTAACTTAAAAGATATAAAGTTATCGGAAAAAGAGATAATGGTAACTGGTAAAGGCAGTAAACAGCGTCTGTTACCTATTACTAAGAGTGCTGTTAGTACCATTAAACTATGGTTAAAGATCAGACCTGAATTTGCGGAAGCCGGTGAAACAGCACTCTTTTTATCTAAACAAAAAAGACGAATTTCAGCGCGTAGTGTGCAAATGCGTATGGAAAAATGGGGGCTACAGCAGGCATTACCAAGCCACGTTAATCCCCACAAATTACGACATTCATTTGCAACCCATATGCTGGAATCCAGTGGTAATCTACGAGCGGTACAAACCTTATTAGGCCATGCAGACCTAGCCACGACACAAATTTATACGCATTTAGATTTTCAGCATTTAGCAGAAGTGTATGATAAAGCACACCCTCGCGCTAAGCGTAAAAAATAATATTATTAATAGGGACAAAAATGAAATTTTATAAACCCCTTCGCCCTTTCAAAGCAATTAGCTTTGATTTGGATGATACCTTATATGACAACCACCCGATCATCATAAAGGCGGAAGCGGACTTCCTTGTCTATTTACGTACAACCTATCAGCAATTAGCAGAGTTAGATGCCCGTAAATGGGGTTTATATAGAGATTTACTGATAAAAGAAAATCCGGCATTACAACATGATGTATCGCTATGGCGTAAAGAAATTATTCAACGCATCATGGTGGTTTATGGTATTGCAATGGTTAATGCTATTAAGTATGCCGATAATGCATTACAGGTATTTCTGCAATTACGCAGTGATTTCACGGTGCCAGAAAAAAGTATTAAATTATTACAACAACTCGCATTGCATTACCCTGTCATCGCATTAACCAATGGTAACGTGAATGTGAAACAGATCGGTCTCCATGATAAATTTCAATTTGTGATAAAAGCGGGCGATGGATTACGTAGCAAACCACATTTAGATATGTTTCAACAAGCGGCATCAAAGTTGGATATCAAGGTAGAGGACATATTACACGTGGGTGATCACTTGATCTCAGACGTATATGGGGCACAAAATAATAAAGCACAAGCAGTTTGGTTTAACCCTAACCATACAAAACTTGAGCGCGCCAAGTTACTACCGACTTTGGAAATGGCCGACCTACAAGACTTATTAGCTATTTTATAGCCTGCTGCTGATCCTTCAGAACAACCGTTCTGCGACTATCAATAATCGTTACCACGGTATTTCAGCAGAGGTTCTTTGGCATATACTAAAATATAGAATATTCACATTTATGCGATGTTTCGGTATAGTTCCTTTCTACTGAATAAATAAACAGGCATTTTTATGGACGTATCTTACCTTATCGATGATTTAAATGATCATCAACGCGCTGCCGTATCAGCACCAGAACAAAATATGCTGGTGTTAGCCGGCGCCGGTAGTGGTAAAACACGTGTTTTAACCCATAGAATCGCATGGCTTATGCAAGTTAATCAAATACCTACCTACGGTATTTTAGCGGTTACTTTTACCAACAAAGCAGCAAAAGAGATGCGTGGACGTATTGCTGATATTTGCCCACAGCAAATAGGCAGTATGTGGATTGGTACTTTCCACGGTATTGCCCATCGTTTATTGCGCTTGCATCATCAAGAAGCAAACTTACCAGAGCAATTCCAAATTATTGATAGTGATGACCAACAAAAGATGGTTAAGCGCATAATCAAAAGCTTAGGGTTAGATGAAAAGTATTACCCTGCAAAAGAGTTGCAATGGTATATCAACGATAAAAAAGACGAAGGATTACGTGCTAAACATATCGACCCAGGTTTCGGCGTACAAGATAAGCACCGCTTGCAAGTCTATCAAGCCTATGAAGCCGCTTGCCAATTAGCTGGATTAGTCGACTTTGCAGAATTATTATTGCGTGCGCATGAGTTGTTATTAAATAACGCCGCACTATTGCTTCATTATCAACAGCGTTTTCAACATGTTTTAGTTGACGAGTTTCAAGATACGAATAAATTACAATACGCTTGGTTAACACTATTAACTGATAACAATAATTACCTAACCATTGTCGGTGATGATGATCAATCTATCTACGGTTGGCGTGGCGCAGATATTGAAAATATTCAACGTTTTTTAAAAGAGAAAACGTCACCCGTTACTATTCGTTTAGAGCAAAATTATCGCTCCACAGGCAATATCCTAAAAGCCTCAAATCAATTAATTCAAAATAACAGCGATCGTTTAGGAAAAGTTCTGTGGACTGACGGGGATGATGGCGAGCCAATCTCCATCTATAGTGCCTTCAATGATTATGATGAAGTGCGTTATGTCACTAGCCAGTTGCAAACATGGGAAAAGGCAGGTAACAAACTCAGCGAATGTGCCATTTTATACCGCAGCAATGCACAATCGCGTTTATTTGAAGAACAATTAATGGCGCAGCAAATTCCTTATCATATTTATGGTGGGCAACGCTTCTTCGACCGCTTGGAAATTAAAGACAGCATTGCCTATTTACGATTAATGAATAACCATCAAGACGACGCGGCTTTCGAACGAATTGTTAACAAGCCTAAACGAAAAATAGGTAATACTAGCTTAGATAAAATAAGAATTTGTGCCCGTGAGCAAGGTTATACGCTATGGCAAGCTAGCCAATACTTAATTGAAAACAAACAATTAAGTCCTGCTGCTAAGGCGTCATTAAGTGGTTTCTTAACTTTAATTAACCGCTTTAAAAATGAAACCTCAGAATTACCTTTATTCCAAATGGTGGATCACATCAATAAACACTCAGGTTTAGAGGCGATGTATGAAGCTGAAAAAGGAGAGAAATCCCGTAGCCGAATCGAGAACTTACAAGAATTAGTGTCAGCGACTAAAGGATTTGTTATTCCCGAAGAAGAGCAAGAGATGGAAGAGTTGACTGCCTTTTTAGCTTACGCAGCTTTAGAATCAGGTGATAATCAAGCCGATGAGTTTGAAGATGCAGTTCAATTAATGACTATGCATGCAGCTAAAGGGTTAGAGTTTCCACAGGTATTTATTGTTGGAGTAGAAGAAGGCATGTTCCCTGGGCAGCAATCAGCTACCGATGAAACACGAATGGCCGAAGAGCGCCGCTTATGTTATGTGGGCTTAACACGAGCAATGACAAAATTAACGCTTTGTCATGCTGAAAGTCGCCGCTTGTATGGACAAGAAAAGTTTCATCCACCATCGCGTTTTATTAGTGAGCTTCCAGAAGAGAATATTGAATATATTCGTTTAAAAACCCAAGTTCGAAGAGCACAACCCGTTATACAGAAACCAAAGCTAGCTATCACTCAAGATATTCAGGGGTTCAAACTAGGACAACAAGTGATGCATCCCAAGTTTGGAGAAGGCACGATTACAGCGCAAGAAGGTAGTGGTGAAAATAGTCGTTTACAAGTTCACTTTATGGGTGTAGGTAGCAAATGGTTGATGACAACCTATGCTCGCTTAGAAGTCATATAATCGATGAGAGTGTCCAAGTTAATGGCTAAATAATGCGTCTTGCTTGATAACGGCTATGAAGGTCTCGATGTTAATACGAGGCGCTAGCATAAGAATTATCGGTGTTGGCGCTTTTATTTAAACGCAATCAACAACGTTGAAGCATAATCAAAACTGTGATTATCATTCGATAAACAAGCAGTTTTGATCTTTATAAGATGCTAAAAAATGAAAACTAATTACACTGGTTTAGTGCCTATTTTTTAATAGTTGCGCTAAGCACATAATACAGGGAGTGAATTATGCGTTCTAAACTGATCAAAGACTTTTTAGTTTATATTGAAGACTGCCATAAAGCCTTAGCCGACCTTTATCAGCGGTTGGGTGAAGAAGCCAGCGACCGAAAAACAAAATTATTATTAGAATACATGAAAAACAGAGAGCAAATCTCTCATCTCAATTTACATCAATACATTAAACTCGCTCCCGTTAGTTTATTAGACACCCTGTTAGATAACTTCTTCGACCAAAGTTTTCCACAACGCTGCAAAGACCTTGAGCTAAAAACAGATTTAGAGTTAGAAGACATTGTGACTTTAGCAATACAATTAGATATGCAATTAATTGAAGCAATGAAAGCGGTTGCTAATAACAGCCCTACTTTAGAAGCAGAAACGGCTATCGGGCAATTAACCAGTAAAGAAGAAGAAATGCTGTATCAAGTTGTTATCGCCAGTCATGAATTTGAGTACTTATAGTTTCATCTGCCGCTAATATTAAAAGTATTCCTGATATTGGACTTTTAAGGCTTGTTATTAACTTCCTCGCTAGTCTTCACCAACGATAAACGGTAGAATCTGACTACTTTATTTGTCGAATCAATTGGTGAGTTACCCATGAAAGCATTAATCCAAACCCTCCTTGAACAAGCAGTTGCTTCTTTACAGACACAACAAATTTTACCTGCCGATGTTCAACCACGCATCACGATTGATCGCACTAAAGACAAATCACATGGCGACTTTGCTAATAACTTAGCTTTAATGCTAGCAAAACCAGCAAAACAAAATCCACGCGCCCTTGCTGAGCTAATCGTAAAAAACTTACCGGCTTCAGAATTAGTTCTCAAAACAGAGATCGCAGGTCCTGGTTTTATTAATTTTTTCATCAACCCTCACTATATCGAAAAACAAATTGATAGCGCTTTTGCAGATGAGCGTTTAAATGTGCAAGTAACTGACACTCCACAAACGGTAGTGATCGATTACTCATCGCCTAACCTTGCCAAAGAAATGCACGTAGGTCATTTACGCTCAACGATTATCGGTGACTCAGTAACCCGTACGCTAGAGTTTCAAGGGCATAATGTTGTTCGCCAAAATCACGTGGGTGATTGGGGAACTCAATTTGGTATGCTTTTAGCCTATATGGAAGAGTTACGAGCAAAAGGGGAAGAGATTAATAAAAACCTTGCCAACCTAGAAGTATTCTACCGCGCCGCAAAAGGACGTTTTGATGAGTCAGAAGTCTTTGCTAACCGAGCCCGTGATCTAGTAGTTGCTCTACAAAGCGGTGATAGCGAATGCTTAGCCCTATGGAAAGAATTCAAAGAAATTAGTATTGCACACTGTCAAGAAGCCTATGATCGTTTAGGGGTAAGCTTAAGTTTAGATGATGTGCGCGGAGAAAGTGCATATGATAAAGACTTGTCAGTCGTTGTCAGCGACCTAGATGCAAAAGGTCTATTACAAGAAAGCCAAGGTGCTAAATGTGTTTTCTTAGATGAATTTAAAAATAAAGAAGGCGAACCTCTACCTGTTATTATCAAGAAAAAAGATGGTGGATTTTTATATGCGACGTCTGATTTAGCAGCCATCCGCTACCGTCAATCGGTATTAAATGCGGATCGCGTTTTATACTTTGTCGATGCACGTCAAGGGTTACATTTCCAGCAAGTCTTTCAAGTTGCACGCTTAGCTGAGTTTGTTAAAGCAGGCACCTCACTTGAACATATGCCGTTTGGTACGGTAATGGGAGAGGATGGAAAACCATTCAAAACACGTGCAGGTTCAACACCAAAACTAGCTGACTTACTTACCGAAGCAGAACAACGTGCTTACCAATTAGTAAAAGAAAAAAATCAAGATATGGCAGAAGACGAACTACGTCATATTGCCTCAATCGTTGGCATTTCTTCTGTAAAGTATGCAGACTTATCAAAAAACCGCACCAGCGATTACACCTTTAGTTTTGATAGCATGTTAAGTTTTGAAGGAAATACTGCTCCTTATTTATTATATGCTTACACACGTGTAGCCAGTATCTTTAATAAAGCAGGTATCGAAATAAATAGTGTCACTGCTGATGTTTCATTTAGCGAAGAAAAAGAGATCGATCTAGCTAACAAACTGATGCAGTTTAATGAAATTATTGATCAAGTTGGTAAACAAGGAATGCCACACTTCTTATGTGCTTACCTGTTTGAGTTAGCCGGTTTATTCTCAAGTTTTTACGAAGCTTGCCCAATATTAATCGCAGAGAATGAAACACAAAAACAAAGCCGTTTAAAACTAGCTGGTTTAACGGCTAAAACGCTGCAACAAGGTTTAGCTCTGTTAGGCATTAACACATTGGAACGTATGTAATAATGGCCAAGGTAACACGAAGAAAACCTGCTAAACGCGGGGCAAATAAAAGAAATAATAAACGTAAACCTAATCAACAAGGGTTTCCATATATTGCTTGTTTTTTTGCGCTCGTGTTAATCGCTTTTATTGGCTATTTTGTTTTTGCTGTCGATAAACCAGCACCTCAAGTTAAGCCTAAGAAAAGCATGGTTAAAAATGAAGAAGTGCTACCTGAAAAACCCCAACCACAATGGGATTACGTTGATATATTAAAAACCAAAGAAGTAACCGTTGAAATACCTGAACAAAAAAAATCAACTCGACCTTATCAAATGCAATGTGGTTCATTTAGACATCAGGGTGATGCTGAGTCTTTGAAAGCAAAAATAGCTTTTCAAGGGCTAGAAAGTCAGGTAAAAAAGACCGGCAATTGGTATCGCGTTATTTTGGGCCCATACGAACGTAAGCGCTTAGCAGAAAAGCAACGGCATAAACTACAACGAGCCAAAATAAATGGCTGTCAAATATGGTATTGGCGTTAATCATTTTAAAGGAGAACCTAGGTTCTCCTTTTCTTTGCCTATTTCCCCTTGAATTCAATAAAAACCACCCCATTTTATATTTATCAGCCAATAATTTGGCCTACTCATTTAGTTAACAAACAACAAAAGGGTTCAATATGACGACTATTGTTTCTGTACGACGCGGTAATCAAGTGGTTATCGGTGGTGATGGTCAGGTATCACTCGGTAACACCGTAATGAAAGGCAATGCACGCAAAGTACACCGTTTATACAATGATCAAGTCATTGCAGGCTTTGCGGGAGGCACTGCGGATGCTTTTACTTTGTTAGAGCGTTTTGAAGCCAAGCTACAAGCCCACCAAGGTAACCTTGAACGCGCAGCGGTTGAATTAGCCAAAGATTGGCGTACCGATCGCATGTTAAGAAAATTAGAAGCATTATTAGCCGTCGCAGATAAAAAACATTCCTATATTATTACCGGTAATGGTGATGTAGTTAGACCTGAAAATGACTTAATTGCCATTGGTTCAGGTGGTAATTTCGCACAATCTGCAGCCATGGCTTTATTAGAAAATACTGATTTATCTGCGCAGGAAATAGTTGAAAAAGCACTCACTATCGCCGGCAACATATGTGTATTTACTAACACTAACCAAACGATTGAATGTATCGACATTGATGCTGAAATAGCAACAAAAAAATAGGAATACACATGACTAACAATATGACTCCGCAACAAATAGCGCATGAATTAGATCGCCACATAATAGGCCAAAGCAAAGCTAAACGCGCCGTTGCTATCGCATTACGTAATCGCTGGCGTCGCATGCAACTTGATGAAGATATTCGTCATGAAGTAACGCCTAAAAATATTTTAATGATAGGTCCAACGGGTGTTGGTAAAACTGAAATTGCACGCCGCTTAGCAAAATTAGCCAATGCACCCTTCATTAAAGTTGAAGCGACAAAATTTACTGAAGTAGGTTATGTCGGTAAAGAAGTTGAAAGTATCGTTAAAGATTTAGTTGAAGCTGCAATTAAAATAACAAAAGAGCAAGAATTAGCAAAAGTAACTGCAAAAGCAGAAGATTTAGCTGAAGAGCGTATTTTAGATATTCTTATTCCACCGGCTAAAACAGCAACTGAATGGGATGTGAACAATTCAGAAGTTGTTGAAGAAGGGCCTGCGAGACAGTCTTTCCGTAAAAAATTACGAGAAGGAAAATTAGACGATAAAGAAGTTGAAATTGATGTGCCAGCACCACAAATTGGTGTAGAAATAATGGCGCCTCCTGGTATGGAGGAGATGACGAACCAACTACAAGGCATGTTCCAAAACTTAGGTAATAAGAGCGAGTCTAAAAAACGTAAAATGAAAATTAAGGACGCATTAAAAGCATTAATAGAAAGCGAAGCGTCAAAACTGATTAACCAAGAAGACTTAAAAGAAAAAGCCATTTTCGCAGCAGAAAACAATGGCATTATCTTTATAGATGAAATAGATAAAATATGTAAACGTGGTGAGTCATCTGGCCCTGATGTTTCACGTGAAGGCGTACAGCGTGACCTACTTCCTTTAATTGAAGGTTCAACAGTACAAACTAAACATGGCATGGTGAAAACAGACCACATGCTGTTTATCGCTTCTGGTGCATTCCAAGTGGCGAAACCTTCTGACTTGATCCCTGAGTTACAAGGTCGTTTACCAATCAGAGTTGAATTAGAAGCATTACGTGAAGAAGATTTAGCACGTATTTTAACCGAGCCTAAAGCTTCTCTAAGCGAACAGTACCAAGCTTTATTAGCGACTGAAGGAGTGACCATTACTTTCACTCAATGCGGTATCAATAAAATAGCGAAGTCTGCATGGCATGTGAATGAAACGACCGAAAATATCGGAGCACGACGTTTACATACTATGATGGAGCACATTATGGATGAGCTATCTTATGAAGCCACTGAACGTTCAGGTGAGTCAATTACGATTGATGAAGCCTATGTGGCTAGTATGCTAGATGAAGTCGTTCAAGATGAAGATTTAACTCGTTATATATTATAAAGTAAGCATTTATATAGTATAAATAAAAAGGCTCTGGTACCTATCGGTATCAGAGCCTTTTTTTATTTCATAAACTAGACATTGCTAATAGCATTTAATCAATATCTATTATTAGCGAGTTTAAAGTCTTATCACTATCGTTTTATTAATGAAGTATTAAAAAGGACTTTCTTTATTTAAAGTTTCGCAGAGAGAAATAATTTCAAGCGCTAAGGATGACTTGATCACTTGTTGCTGTCTATCTAATTGCATTTTATAAAAAGTTAAATCTATATCATCTTGTGCAACAGCTACTAAATCAAAAATACCCATATTCATATTTTTAGCTAAATGCAGAGATTTAATGGCATCAGCAATTAACTGATCGGTAAAGTGGTATTCGGCACTATCATTACTGAGTAAATTTTTTAATTTTATAATGCTTTCTATATCTTGATAAATAGGATGAGGTATCACCCCTAAACCAAATAATAGTTTTAAACGAACAGACAACTCACCTAAAGGCCCTGAATTATGTAGTAGTGGACCCACAACAGATTGAACAGCAAAATCATTTTTCAGAAAAATACGTTCAATTAACCCTTGAATCAGTTGTTCAAAGATATCCACTGTAGAGATAAAAAAACCACGAGCAGTCAGGCTCGTATTCAGACATTCTAGTATTTCAGTTTCTTGCAGTTGTTTTGACATAAGCTCAGCTAGGTTAGGTTGTACGAGATAGGATCTCGTACAACTATTTCTTTTAAGCCATCGCTAGGTATAGCTGTTCTATTTTGAACGCTTCATTACTATCCGCTGGTAAACCAGTGTATTTAGACAGTGTTGCAATAAAGCCAATCTCTTCTAATGACGCTTGTAATTCAATTGCTTGAGGATCGTCGCTATTTTTATATTTAAATGCAGCAGCGATACCTTTTAGTAACATATCATTAGCAGTAGCGTATTCAATTGTACCTAATAGAGGTTTAACTAAACGATCATTCTCTCCTAACTTACGGATAGGTTGACGGCCTACACGGTCAATTTCATCATGTAGATAAGGGTTTGCAAAGCGACCGATAATTTTGTCAATGTAAGCATTGTGTGCATCACGCTCAAAACCATAACGGTTAATCAATACTTCACCACTTTCTTGCATTGCTTGTTTTACCTGAGAACAAATAGCATCATCATCAATAGCATCTTTAACTGTTTCATGACCTGCTAATGCACCTAAATAAGCAGTCATGATATGACCCGTATTTAAGGTAAATAATTTACGTTCGATGAAAGCCATTAAGTTATCAGTTTTCTGCATGCCTTCAATAACAGGTATTTCACCTCTAAATTGTTGCTCATCAACAATCCACTCACTGAAGCTTTCCACTGTCACTTCAAGAGGATCATCAGATTCAGAAGGAGGTACAATACGGTCTACGGCAGAATCAACAAAACCAACTAAACGCTCTGCTTGCTCATGGTACTTTTCATCTAAATGCTTATAGACTTCTGCTTTAAGAAAAGTCGTACCACGGATCATGTTTTCACATGCGATGATATTAAGGAATTGCTCGTTTTTAGCATCAAAACGTAATGCTAAGCCTTGTGCAATTTTGTTAGCGATAATAACTAATACATTAGGGCCAACGGCTGTAGTGATTAAATCTGTTTCACTGATAAGAGCAACTAACTCTTCACTTGTTGAATTAATTGCATTAACACCAGAAACAACTTCTGTTTTACATTCTGCACCAACTACTTTTACATTGTAAGTATTCAGTGTATTTAGCAAATTAATAACTTTTTCATCGACATCAGCAAAAGTAACTTTTATGCCAGCATCTGCTAATAATTTACCAATAAAGCCACGGCCAATATTACCCGCGCCAAAATGAATTGATTTCATTGTTTTTTCCTTATGAAAGTAATCTAAAACGAAAAACGCTGGTAAAAACCAGCGTTTTAATTAAGTCTGATTTGACTAACTTAATATACTTAATACTTTTTGAACATCTTTACTATTGATCAATGTTTCGATAGCTTCTGGGTCATCAAGTGCATTAGTTATAGTTGTGATTACGCTAATATGTTCATCATTCTTAGCAGCAATACCAATAACTAGTTTAGCGATATCATCTGCTTCATCACCAAACAGTATACCGTCTGAATATTGACATACGACAATACCCGTTTTAATAACACTTTCTTTTGCTTCAATCGTACCATGTGGTACTGCAATTGATTCACCAAGATACGTTGTTACTAGTTTTTCACGCTCAAACATACCTTCAATGTAAGCTGGTTCTGCATAACCTAATTTTACAAGTTGCTCACCTGCAAATTGGATTGCTTGTTGTTTGTTTTCAGCTTTCAAACCTAAATAAATATTCTTTTCAGTTAATTCAAATACAGGCTTTGCAGTAGGTTCTTCAACAACTGCAGCAGGTTGACTGCTTGGTGCAGGCGTTCCTGATGCTGCGATGATTTCTGCTACTAGTCCATCATAAAGAGTACTGTCTAAGAAGTTAGTTAAAGATAAATGCTTAGCTTGAGCTGCATGCTTAATTGCACGAGGAGTTAAATCTTTATGCGTAATAACAATATCAACATCACCAGGAAGGTTGTTAATTGCACAGTTAGTAACACTAATATTTAATCCTGCAGATTTAACTTTTTTGGCTAATAAACTTGCGCCCATTGCACTAGAACCCATACCAGCATCACAAGCAACAATGATTTTATTCACGTTAGCCATATCTACATTTGCACTACCTTGAGCCGCTGCTGCAGGTGCATTTTTAAGATTTTTCATTTGGTTAGAAGCTTCAGCTAGTTTATCGCCTTCATCTTCACCTAAATCTTTTTGCGTTTTCATTAATAAAGAAGCAACAAGGAAAGATACAGAGGCAGATAAAACAACAGATAAGATAACACCAATTAATGACGCTTTAGGTGTTAGCAATAATACAGCGAAGATAGAACCAGGTGATGCAGGAGAAAGAAGACCAGCATTAAATAATGTTAAAGTGAATACACCAGTCATACCACCTGCAATAACAGCAAGGATTAGACGAGGATTCATTAACACATATGGGAAGTAAATTTCATGGATACCACCAAAGAAGTGGATGATTGAAGCACCACTAGCAGTTTGTTTAGCAGTACCTTTACCAAATACCATGTATGCAAGTAATAAACCTAAACCAGGACCAGGGTTTGCTTCAATTAAGAAGAAAATAGATTGACCTAATTCAGTAGATTGTTGAATACCTAATGGCGAGAAGATACCGTGGTTGATTGCATTATTTAAGAATAATATTTTAGCTGGTTCAACAAAAATAGAAGTAAGAGGTAATAAACCTGCTTGAACTAAGAAGTTTACACCGGCAGCAAGACCTTCAGAAAGAACGAAAACAGCTGGACCGATTAAGTAGTAAGAAAGAATAGCTAAGATCATCCCGATAATACCAGATGAGAAGTTATTCACTAACATTTCAAAACCGCTCTTAATTTTACCGTGAACAGCTTTATCAAATTTACTGATTGCCCAGCCACCTAAAGGACCAACAATCATTGCACCGAGGAACATTGGAATTTCAGTACCAACGATAACACCCATTGTAGTAATCGCACCAACTACAGCACCACGATCACCACCAACTAATTTACCACCGGTGTAACCGATTAATAAAGGAAGAAGGAATTTAATCATTGGGCCAACTAAAGCAGCTAGACCTTCATTAGGGAACCAACCTGTTGGTATAAATAGTGCTGTAATAAAACCCCAGGCAATAAATGCCCCAATATTTGGCATAACCATGTTTGATAGGAACCTACCAAAGTTTTGTACTCTGATTTTACTCTCGGATGATATCATGTCATTTCCCCGTTCAATTTTATTATAAGTAATGTTAAGTAACAGTTAATTAAAAACCGTTATATTCCGTTTGATACAATTAATTTAGCACATTCAAAAAAATATAAAACAGAGTCTCACTTCATGTGAACTTGGTCACCAAAAAGAAACTAAAATCACAATTTTTGATACTTGAGTCACTTTAATAAGATGTACTATTGCGACAAATTAAATACAAAGTTATCAACTGGCTAAATTTAGTGATTTGAATCACATTTAGCATGACCTGCAAAATATCACAAACGAGACATATGTCTCGTTAAATTGCATTTAAAATGAAGTTACAATTAATTAGAGTGATATAGATCTCTTTATTAATGCTAATATTTATACAGTGTAATTTAATTACATAATTTAAAATTCCAATATCAGTAACCTAAGCACAGCATTTATGATTAAAAAAAATACAGGTAGTTACATTTTTATACAAAAAAAGTCACATGAAAAACAACAAAAAACATGATTAAAATATCAAAACACCTATTCTATTTCTAAAATACAGAACCAAAATGACCCAGCGATTTTTACTTATCCATCGGGATAATCTACATATAATTAACAATGTAATACAAAATAGTTATTCACTATTAGAGCCATAAACAAAAAGAATATCTATCGATCTAATACAAGCTTTACACTGAGATTTAATATCAGCCAATTGTTACTGTAAAACTTAGTGATGCACCTACATTTGTAAAACTATTCAAACACCCAGAAAGATTATCACTAAGGTCCTAAAACAAAATTTTTGGTATCAGTCAGGTCTGAATGATATGAATAATTGGTATTAGGTATATGACTGCAGTGTAAATAGATGCTGTTTTCACATTATTAAAAAGAATTTAATTATCAATAAAGCACTAAAAAATAACCCCTACGCATCATATTTTTTACTCTTTATCCTCGTAGGTAATTATTTTTCAACCACTAAAATAAAAAGTGAATTGGCGTTATTCACTAGCATTTTTCTAGATCCCGAGCAAAATTTGCAATGAAAAAGAGTTCGTAGTCATACATAAACTTGCAGATCGAAACTACAGAGCAGACAAAGTATCCCCCATGCGCTAGCAGACCATTTTTCACACAACCCTGCTGACACGATTCAAGGAGGTTATTCTAAATGCGATGAAAAAAAGATAATTTTATTAAGTCTCCATCTGTTTTGAAAAGCACTTGGCAAGAGAAATCGTCGAAGCCCTTCTTTGCTCGCAGAACATCGCTGTCATGAAAATACTAGGAGACTTATCGATTGATCTTGCTGTATTAAAAAGTCGACTTGCTATGCAAAGGCACTAGTAATGGAAAGGTGTTGCAGAACTCCTCTGCTCGTGAAGCATTACAGCCATAAAAACAATAGGACACTTAAGGATTTTCTCATTTTTATAGATATCAACCTATTCAATAGAGTGTTAGTCGAAGGAAAGTTATCACACTTAAAGATAACGACTGCGTGGCGCTTTGTTTATCTCATGCTCGCTCATTCATCACTAAACAAAGATCTAAACGCTCCCCTGCTGACGTCAGTCAACAGGGATGTCTCTGAATATTATACAAGCTTGGTGATTGTGTTTGGTATCTACCTGTTTCGCAGAATACTTGATGATGGGGAAAAATTGCTGTCGGGATACCACAAGGACACGCTAAGCTTAGTCCGCTCATAATATGATGCTGTCGCACTGAAGGAGACCACTAAAAAGCCCTAAACGAAAAAATCCCTGCTGACGTCAGTCAACAGGGATTGTTCTAAATACTATGCAAGCTTGTCGATGGGTGAGCATGGCTCAATGTAGATCATACCAAAGGAATTTAATTTATGATCAGATTCGCCCAGTCTCTTTTACAAAGAGATTTTACATGATCAACTTGATGCCTAAAGTTATTCCAGGCCCGACTTACTTGATCAACAATATCTTCATAATTTTTAAATGCGAAGTTTCCTAAGTCATTTGCTCTTAACCAAGCCCAAACTTGTTCAATAGGATTAAGCTCCGGAGAATAAGGTGGGAGATGCATGATTGATAAATTCTTAAATCGACTATTTAGTTTGATTGAATGCCAACTAGCACAATCCATAATAACAAGTGCGTGCCTTCCA
>NZ_WTKU01000031.1 GCF_011378715.1 Psychromonas sp. SA13A
TATTCTGGTCAAGCACAACTGGACACCTGACTTTGTAATTTTTCATAGTTAATCGGAGTTAGATCTCCGAGTGTTGTATGAAGCCGTTCATGGTTGTAATAGCGGATATATTCTTCAACATCTAACTTCATCGTTTCACGCGTTAAGTGAACAATATTTAATAACCATTCATTCTTAAGACTGCCGAAGAACCGCTCAACAACTGCATTATCTAAACAAGCTCCCACGCTACTCATTGAGGCTATTATTTTATGCTTACTCAATAATCGATTAAATCGCCCACTAGTATATTGAGAACCACGATCGCTGTGGAACATCAAACCCGCTTTAGGTTGCCTGATATTAATCGACATTTGCAATGCGCGTTCAACTAAATCAACCGTCATGCGGCCAGATATAGACCAGCCAATAACCCGACGAGAGTATAAATCCATGACAATGGCTAAATACATCCAACCTTGATTGGTCCTCAAATAGGTGACGTCGCCAGCCCACACTAGATTCTCTTGTTTAGGGTTAAACTGCTGACCCAATAGGTTATCAGCAACACTATCTGTATGTTTACGCTTTGTTGTTACCTTATATGCTTGGCGCTGTACGACGACAAGCTTTAGCTTGCGCATGATACTACGTGTACGATAACGACCCACCTTAAAGCCCGCTTCTCTTAATTTCTTGCATAACTGGCGAGAGCCCAGGCTACCGCGACTTCGCTTGAATAACTGTCGTGCTGCTCGATACATGTTCAGCTCTTCTTCACGGATGACTTTAGCGGGGCGTTCAAGCCAATCATAAAATGCACTACGACTCACTTGTAATGCATTACAAAGCAATTTTATGGGATATTTAGAGCGACTCGCTCGAATATACCGATACTTTACTTCATTTCTTTTGCGAAGAAGGCACTGGCCTTTTTTAATATTTCTTTCTCCATACGCAGTCGTTTAACTTCTTTGCGTAAGGCAAGTAATTCAGCACGTTCATCTGAATCTACAGTTGAGTTAGCATGTTGCTCTGCTTTTTGTTTCCAACTGTAAAGCAAGCTAGTCGTGATGTTTAAAGCAGAAGCAGCTTCTTGAACGCTATAGCCTTGTTCACTGACTAATGCCAATGCTTCAGTTTTAAATTCACTGGTATAAGTTTTGTATTGTCTTCTCGTATTCATGTTCACCTCTTTAGTGGATAGTATTATCCAAAATTAAAGTGTCCAGTTCAATTAGACCAGAATAGAGTGACAAAAGCATTAACCCAATAATAATCTCCATTTTTACATTGATTTTTTACTGGTCCCATCCACGATCTCCCTGATTGGGTATACTGCCATAAATCTGCAAATGCAGCTTTGGGCATATCGGGATGCCGCACTATATTATGTGTTTGTCCTTGCAACTCGTCTAAAGAGTATCCTGCAATGTCACAAAAACTCTTATTGGCGTATGTGATGTGACTTTTTAGATCAGTCGTTGATAGTAATATTTCACTTTCAGGAAACAGTCTTTCTTTATTCATTGTAAGCATCCAGCCTAAATATTTGATTAATCTTCAGGCTAGACCTAAATAGATAAAAAAGACAAAATTAATGATTGATTGCAGTCTTTTTGTAATATTTTATGATTTATATCATTATTTTTTAGTGGTGTAGACAAATTATAACGGGTATAACACTCACTAAACACTCACTAAACACTCACTAAATACTGCTTTGAAAACCATGGCCAGTATGATGAAAAGATAACTCATCTCTGCTGGGATAATCAAGGTGAAAGCAGGCATCTTATTAACAAGTTAAGCTTTAAACTTTACAATGCTGATTTGCTTGTGCCGATTTGAAGTTGATGATTAACTTGAACATATCATTTGTTTGGAACTTACTATGCTGAATAATATTAACCTAGCCGATATTCGCTCATTTGTGCTTATTGCACAGTTGGGTAACTTTACTAAAGCAGCTGAAGCATTAGGTGTTTCTCGTTCTCATGTGTCACGTCAAATAACTGCATTAGAGAATAAAATCTCGGTTAAATTACTGACACGAACTACACGCACGCTTAAGTTGACCGTTGCCGGTGAGCAATTATTTAAACAATGTGAAAGTGCATTGCAAAATATTGATCAGGCACTTATTGCAGCGGTAGACGATACACAACAAACCCGAGGTCTTATTCGTATCAATTGTGTTGGCGGTTATATTGGCGAAGAAATTGTTGCTCGGTATATCAGTGAATTTATGGCGTTATATCCGCAAATAAAAGTTGAGTTAGATTTTAGCAGCCATCGCGTTGATTTAATCAATGATGAGTTTGATATCGCTTTTAGAATGGGGGATATTGAGGATCTCGGGTTTGTTGCCAAAAAACTCATGGATATCAATATTGTGACACTTGCTAGTCCTGCATACATAAAAAATTATGGTAGCCCAAGCCATCCTCAAGAACTTGCGTTACATCGTTGTTTGACAGGCTCGGTTAAGCGCTGGAGTTTTAACCGTGTAGCAAATCCAGAGGAACATTGTGATATCAATATAACAGGGCAGTTGATTTGTAAAAATGGTCATGCACTTTTGCAGGGAGCGTTGGCAGGCTCTGGTATTATTAGAGTGCCTAAAATGTATTGTGAGGCGGAAATAGAAAAGGGTGCCCTTATCGAACTACTGCCAGAGTGGCATGTACCATTGGTGGCATTTTCAGCCATTTACCACAGTGATAAATATCGCCCTAAGCGCTTACGTGAATTTATTGATTTTATAAAAAACCGTTTCGAGCAACATCTTCAGTAATTTAATCTGCAAAAGTTTCAGCTTCAACAATTCCATCTACAACAGATTCATCTACAACAATTTTAGCTGCAGAAAGCCCATATACTCAATAGCCGTTGCTCTTTCACTTATTTGGCTGGAATCTAGTTTCCTCATTACTAGCTGATTTTATATTTGGATGAACACCGCATTCAGGATTAAAAAGCGAACACTACTTTTTTCCAGCATGTTTCTCGAACATGAGTCTATTGTTGCTGTACAACAACAGTATTTTAACTTCGGCCATATATATCAACATAGATTCATTTTTTATAATGTATCCATTGCAGCAAACTAGCTGTGTAGGTTTAAAAAGTAATGGAGTTGAATATGAAAAAATTAGTAGTGATCACTGGCGCGAGTTCTGGTATTGGTGAAGCGATTGCACGTCGTCTGAGTAACAGTGGTCATCCATTATTATTATTGGCACGTCGAGTTGAGCGTATACAGGCACTTAACTTACCTAATACTCTATGTGAACAAGTAGATGTTACTGACAAAGCGTCATTTACCGCTGCGATAGCTAAAGCAGAAGCGACTTATGGCGCAGCTGATTGTATCGTCAATAATGCCGGTGTAATGTTATTAAGTGAGCTTGATGTACAAAATCCAGAAGAATGGAAAACCATGTTTGATGTTAACGTTATTGGTCTGATGAATGGTATGCAAGCGGTATTAGCACCGATGAAAGCGCGTAAAACCGGAACCATTATTAATATCAGCTCGGTAGCTGGTCGTAAAACTTTCCCAAATCATGCTGCTTATTGCGGTTCTAAATTTGCAGTACACGCTATCACTGAAAATGTACGTGAAGAAGTTGCAAGCAGTAATGTGCGTGTATGTACTATTGCCCCTGGAGCGGTAGAAACTGAGCTACTTTCACATACAACATCAAAAGATATTGTAAACGGCTACCAAGCATGGAAAGAGGAAATGGGCGGCGTGCTAATGCCTGATGATATTGCGCAGGCGGTTGAGTATGTTTATGCACAACCTCAACAAGTGTGCATAAGAGAAGTGGTGCTTGCTCCAACGATGCAGCAACCATAGTAAACAGTTGCTTGAGTTAAGTAGAATTTAAAGTAAAGAAAAATACAAAGCAGGCTATTTAATTGGTGGCCTGCTTTGAACTAGCTAAGCTTAATACGTTAAATATCCTCGTCAAATATTAACCTTAACTCTCAATGCTAGCTCTCAATTTTATCTCTCAGTATAAGCTTTATTAATTGGGACTTATTAGTTTAAGAACAGTTAATTTTTGCATCTAAATGATAACGAATATTATTACTTTGTTATTCATTACTGACTTGCACTGTCGAGTCTTTAACTCTTATTAGATATTCAAACATGTAATACGCTAATCAGTTAACTTGTTAAGTGATTACTGGCCTCTGAAGGTTGCTTTCACATTTTATTAACATTAAAATTAGCGTCGATTATAGGTTTTATTGTCTCAAATCATGGTAAATAATTTTTACATAAATATTACCTGTAATACGAAGTCAAACAGGGAATGTTAGTTCACTCTCTGCCCCCCCGAAATATTTTTAAATAAGGCAATGTAATATGCTAAAACGTATTGTTTATGGCGTATCTGGCGCAGTAATTATTGGACTTGGTTTATTCAGCTTTTATGCTTGGAACCCTTCTATTGATCCAATAACCCCTCCAGTTAAGAGTGATTATTCCCCACAAGTTATTGAGCAAGGCAAAGTACTTGCAGCTGCCGGTTATTGCAGCACTTGTCATACACCCACAGGTGGTACACCTTACGCAGGTAACTACGAAATGCACACTGAGTTTGGTACGATTTATTCGAGTAATATCACGCCAGATGTTGAAACAGGTATTGGCAGTTGGTCTGAGGAAGCTTTTAATCGTGCTATGCGCAGTGGTGTAAGCCGTGATGGGCATCATTTATTACCAGCATTTCCTTTTGAGCACTTTAATAAAATGACCGATGAGGATATTCGCGCTATTTATGCTTATATCATGACCTCAGTGCCAGCAGTTAATCAAGTCAAAAAAGAAAATGGCATTCCATTCCCGCTTAATATTCGTTGGTTACAAGCTGGTTGGAAGTTGTTATTTGCCGATAGCGATGCATTTAAAGTTAATGAAAAAAAATCTGAGCAATGGAATCGTGGTGCTTATTTAGCTGAAGGTATTGCACACTGTGGCGCATGTCATACGCCGCGTAATGCGCTTGGTGGTGAAAAATACGACCAAATGTATCAAGGTGCGGATATTGATGGTTGGATAGCTCCTTCATTAACGGCAACAAGTACTTCCCCGATCCCTTGGCGTGCGCAGGATTTTTATGAATACTTAACTACGGGTAACTCACCTTATCATGGGAGTGCTGCAGGTCCGATGGCTCCGGTAATGCACAAAGGTTTATCTGCACTGCCTGAGCAGGATGTACGAGCGATTAGTTTGTATTTTGCTGACCATAGCGGCGCTAATGAAAGTGATGATCCTGCTGCTAATGCTAATTTACAAACTGCTATTGCTGCGCAACATACCCAAACTGATCTTCGTATTGATGAAGGTGCTCGCTTATATGCAACGGCTTGCCAAGCTTGTCATTACAGCAGTGAAGAACTCGTTAAAGGTCGTCCATTATTAACACTAGGTTCAGCAACTCACCTTGAACAACCAACTAACTTGGTTAACGTAATATTAGATGGTGTGCGCAGCGATCAAGGTATAAGTGGTGTTGTGATGCCTGGGTTCCGTGATGCATTAAGCGATCAAGATATTAGTGCAATCGCAGCATATTTACGTCAATCGGCAGGCCAAGAGGCTTGGCCTGAATTGCAACAGAAAGTAACTGAAATCCGCAATCAACCTCGATTTGAGCAATAATTCACAGGAGAAGTGACAATGGCAAAATTTATTTTAAACGGCGAAGCAAAAACTGCCGATGTAGAAAGCGATACTCCTTTACTGTGGGTTATTCGTGACGAACTTAATATGACCGGTACTAAATTTGGTTGTGGTATTGGAACTTGTGGCGCTTGTACCGTCCATGTAGGTGGACGTGCGACACGTTCATGTATTACACCGATTTCGTCAGTGGAAGGTGCTGAAATAACAACTATCGAAGGGTTGTCAGAAAAAGACGACCATCCATTACAAATTTCATGGAAAAATCTTCAAGTGCCACAGTGTGGTTATTGTCAATCAGGTCAAATCATGCAGGCCGCAGCATTATTAAAAGATATTCCTAAACCGACAGATAAAGATATCGATGCGGTGATGGGTGGTAACTTATGTCGTTGTATGACTTATGTACGTATCCGCAGTGCTATTCATGAAGCTGCAAATGCCATTGAAATTAAAGGAGTGCAATCATGAGTAGATTACCTAAACGTAATTCACCGAGCATTACCCGCCGTGGTTTTTTAATTGGTATGACAGCGGTTGGTATCAGCTTTGGTTTTCCTCGTCATTTAATGGCGGCAATGGATCCTGCAAGTGCTGACGGTAAAGTGTTACCAAGTGAAGGCGAACTTTATGAGCCTTCATTGTGGTATTCAATTGATACAGCCGGCAAAATTAAAGTCAATATTATGCGCTCAGAAATGGGTCAGCACGTTGGTACTGCGATCGCGCGTATTTTAGCCGATGAGCTAGAAGCCGACTGGGATGATGTTGAAATTATCCATGTTGATAGTGACCCTCGTTGGGGTTACATGGTAACCGGTGGTAGTTGGTCTATTTCACAAAGTTGGCCTGTCTATCGTCAAGCTGGTGCGGCGGGGCGTGTTGCTTTAGTTGAGGCCGCGGCTAAAAAATGGGGTCTTTCAGCAAAAGATTGTGAAGCTAAAAACGGTAAAATAATTTCAAGTAAAGGTGAGCTTTCCTTTGGTGAATTAGTGTCATTAGGTTTAACTCGTCAGTTTACCGAAGAAGAGTTAAAAACATTACCGCTTAAACCAAATCAAGATCTTAAGCTAGTAGGGCAACAAGTGACGTCGCTTGACGTAGCTAACAAAACCAATGGTAAAACTATCTATGGTATTGACGCTAAAGTCGATGGCATGGTGTATGCGAACCCTATATTACCCCCAACGCGTTATGGCGCTAAAGTTGTTTCATTTGATGACTCAGCAGCAAAAGCTGTGAAAGGTTACCAAAAAACAATCGTATTAGAAGATGCTAGTGGCAGCGTACCTGGTTGGTTAATGGTGATCGCTAGTAGTTTCATTGCAGCGCAAAAAGCATCAAAATTAGTGAAAGTGACATGGGATGCAGGCAAAACGGTTGATGTCTCTGAAGCAGATATCATCGCCCATGGTAAAACGTTACTTGATGATGCAAGCAAAGGCGGTATTTTAGATACGGGTAATGTAAAAACTGAGCCTGCTTTTGAGAGTGCCAGCAGTTCTATTGCTCATGAATATATCACTAGCACAGTATTGCATGCACAAATGGAGCCTTTGAATGCGTTAGTATTTAAAAATCCAGATGGCATATGGGAAATACATTCAGGTTGTCAGTGGCAGTCGCTTACTTTGCCTGTATTAGCGACTGCATTGGGTGAAGATGCCGCTAATATTGTGATCCGTACCTATATGCTAGGCGGTGGTTTTGGGCGAAGACTGAATGGTGATTATACGATCCCTGCTGCGCTAACCTCTAAAGCATTAGGCGGTAAGCCCGTTAAAATGATATTGATGCGCCCGCAAGATATGTTATTTGATAGTGCGCGATCTGCTTCTGTTCAACAATTAAAAATGGCCTTTGACGATAACAAAGCGGTGACTGCCATGGAACATCACGCAACCGCAGGCTGGCCAACGCAGGAATTAGCACCTGGTTTTATGCCTAAAGGTATAAATGGCGAGGTTTATGATCCCTTTGCAATTGCAGGCGCAGACCATTGGTATAGCGTTGGCGCACAAAAAGTACGTGCTGTTTCAAATGACTTAGCAATGGCGACTTTTAGACCAGGCTGGTTGCGTTCAGTTGGGCCGGGTTGGACTGGTTGGGCGGTGGAAAGCTTTATGGATGAAGCCGCGCATCATGCCGGTAAAGATCCGTTGCAGTTCCGTTTGGATATGCTCATTGCTGAAGGGCGAAATGCAGGCAATAATGCGGTTTCTGAAGGTGGTGCTGCACGTCAGGCTGCGGTACTTAAAAAAGCTGCTGATATGATTGGTTGGGGCACTGAACAAGCTCAAGATACAGGACTTGGTATTGCTTCTACCTTTGGTCAAGAACGAGATATGCCTACGTGGGTTGCCTGTGCTGTTCAGGTCCATGTGGATAAAAGTAATGGTCTTGTCAATGTTCAAAAGTTAGTGATTGCCATTGATGCCGGTATTATTGTTGATCCAAATGGTGCGGAAGCGCAATGTCAGGGTGCTGCATTATGGGGATTATCAATGGCCCTATACGAAGGAACTGAGTTGCTTAATGGTCAGTACAAAGATACAAACTTTGATACTTATACGCCTTTACGTCTAGGGCAAACACCAGAAGTTCAGATAGAGTTTATTGCCAGTAAAATGCCACCATCGGGGCTAGGCGAGCCAGCTGTAACACCTGTTGCACCAGCAATCGCTAATGCAATCTATCAAGCTGTGGGGGTACGTTTACGTAAAATCCCAATGCGTCCGAGTGAATTAAAAAGTGCTTTAGCAAAAGCATAATTTATAGTTCAACCATGTGATTTAAAAACCCGATTTTTCGGGTTTTTTTATTTTGAGCTGTTGGTGGTTATTTAACGTTTTTATTTAAGTTAGTGACTGATTTAACTTGGATTCTTGCCATTTTAAAAGGTCATCTTGAGTGTCAATATCATTAATGGCACTGGGTAAATCTAAACAAGTTAATTGTTTATTGTGTGCTAATTGTTGTAATAAAGGTTTGGCACCTTTGTCGCCATTAAGCTGCGCTAAAGCTGAAAACTGATCGGCAGTAAATAGCGCTGGAACTCCTAACTGCGATTGGTATGAGGCACAAATACTGTGTTTTTTTAATATCCAAAGATCAGCTAACTTTACATAGTCGCTATAACTCACTCCAATATGGTCAGCAAGGGCTAATATTAAGCCGCTAGCATTCGTTGATATCGCATCTTTAACACCTACTTTAATAGACGTTGATAAACCGTGTTCACTTTGTTTATTGATTATAAAAACCGTCGATTTGGGCAGTAGTGCACTTAATTCCTTGTGGTGAGAGCCAAGTACTACAACTACACGACTATTGATGTTGTTGGCGATTAAATAATCCGCCAAATAGTTTAATTTATCAAAACTATGCAGTAATAAGGGCTGCTCAATTAAGGTGCCATGCGCATTAAAGTCAATAATCGGTTGGGCTAATTTAATCCCCTTGAATCGACTACTTTTACCTGCCGCCAATAACACTAAGGTTATGGTTTTTTGCGGGCCATTATTTATCGCTTCTATTATTGTATCCACAACACTCGACTACTCTTGATTGATGAACTTTACTTTATTACTGCTATTAAAGTAACCAAAACACTCCACTGGATTTTATTGATGGAATTCGATTCATTACTTTTAAATTCAGTAACAGTAATAGCATCAGTTTAGTAATTGAGTGCGTTGATGAAATACAGCATGGCACTCCGCTAATATACTTAATGCGATAGATTCCGGTAGTTCACCACCTATATTGAATCCCGCTGGCGCTGAAAAGAAACCTTTGAAGTCATTTAAGCTAATATTGGCTTTATTAAAAACTTGGTCTCGCCGATGTAGGGGACCTAATAAAGCGATATAGGCTTGGTTACTTTGACTAATTAATTTGAGTGCTAATGCATCCAAGCTCAAATTATGTTGCATGACGATGACGCCATCAATATCTAGCAAGTGTTTCGTTTCTAATGCAGAAATAGGTTGTTTAATAATGTTAGTATCAGGAAAGTGATGTTGATGTGCATAACTCGATCGCTCATCAAACACGGTTACTTTCCAGCCCAATTGATTTGCCATCATTGCTAAAGGTTGCGCATCTAAACCACCCCCAAAAATAGCGATATGGAACCTTGTTCGACACGGGATTTGGAGTACTGTCACATCAGAAGTATCGTTAGCTTTACCGTATGTACTTTTACTGAAATCATAATCAGTTTTGTTGGTAATTGGTATTACGTTTGCTGAAATAGAGGCGGCTTGAGTGCCTGTTTTTACTAAGGGCAAGTGATATTCGCAATTAGTCGATGTTAATGTTTCCATTAATGTTGATAAATGCAGATAGTTATTTTCAGCGGTAACGGGGATTAATAATAAATCAACAATACCACCGCAACCTAGTTGATAGCTTGCATCTGATTCATCACTTGCATCATAGGTGATATTAATCGCTTGGTCTTGCTGAATAGCACGTTGAGCATGTCGCAGTAAGTCGCCTTCTAAACAGCCACCGCTGACTAACCCGATACTTTTCCCTAAGGAATGAAATAACATCATTGCGCCGGTTTTGCGATAAGAGGAACCTTGAATCTTGGTAATGACAGCCAGAACCCATTTATCATTTGGGAATCTGTTCCACTGCGATAATAAATCTTCAATATGATGCGACATTTATTTCCTGTTTTATTTGGTCATGCTCTGATTGCTAAAATAGATACGGCTGAAAATACTGAAGACAATTTTAAGCTTTAACATTTTTATATCAAGGTTATTTAATGAGAAGAGTCGGTATGTAATAAACAGTATTTAACAGTTTGTTAAGTCATTTAAAGCGCTACTTATTTTGAACTGAGGTTATTTAAAAAGGTTAAACCTGGGTCTATTCAGATTGGAAGGATCCTGACCGCAGCTTTAACCTCTTTAGCTGTTAGCTTTAAGTTATTTTTTAACTTGCTAGTAATTGCTTCTGCTGAGAGCGTTCTTTGGCTTCTTTTCTCGCATCTGAGCGTTTTTGTTTACGTTTTAGTGCAGCTGCAAAACGGTCTTTTTGTTTCTCTGTTTCACAAATGATCTGCGGAATTTGACGCGGTTTTCCTTCTGGATCTAAAGAAACAAAGGTCAGGTAAGCGGATGCAGTATGGCGAACTTCACCTGTTAATACTGATTCTGCTTCGATTCGAGCGCCAATTTCCATCGAAGTTGAGCCAACAAAGTTAACACTGGTTTTAATTCTAAGAATATCACCTACATATACTGGAGAGTGGAAGTCTAGGCGATCCAAAGAAACAGTTACCGCATTACCGCCAGTATGGCGCATTCCTACCATACAAGCAGTGTTATCGACTAGCTTCATTATTGAGCCACCGTGAACATTGCCTGCGATATTGGCATCAACATCCATCATCTGCTGAACAACAGTTATAGTGCTGAATGCAACTGTTTTGGGTTCCATATTATCTTCGATATAAGCGTCTGTTGGTCTAACTTGTTTTCTATCAATGGTTTTTACAGCTTTCATTGTTTTTCCTGATTTAAGGCCAGTATTAAAAAATCCTACTTAGTTAACAAAAAATAACCAACTAGTAAGATCTGCGTCACATTTTTAAGCATTGCTCCAGTCTAAATGTTTTTTAACAGAATTGTTAATTATTTGTTGCAGATTTTTTTAGTAGATTGAAAGAAAAAAGAAGCTATGTAGAGAAAGGTGAAGAAGAGAGATAAGAATATAGATGAGAAAGTAGTCATTAATGTAAAGCAAGTTTTACTGATATGCCATTTATTAACCTAGGGCATGGAAGTGATCTCTTTATGCTATTAGCAGCTTTTATTAGGTATAAAAAAACCGAGCGATAATGGCTCGGTTTATTAAAATTAAATTTAAAGCTGTTGTCGTACTAAAGCGAGTGCTAACTTTAAAAGCAATCGCGCTTATCGTTCGCCAATAGGTAAAACGGTGCGACCATATTGCTCATTGATCACTTCTGCCATTGCTAAGTAGATTGCGCTTAAACCACAAACAATGCCTTCATAACCAGCAATACGCCCAATTAACTCAGAACCTGTGAAATCACGGATAGCTAATAGGAAGAATAAAACCGTTAAGCTACCAAAGATAAATTGTAAAACACGGTTACCACGTAAAGTGCCTACAAACATAAATGCAGTAAACATGCCCCACATTACTAAGTACCAAGCCATAAATGCATGTGGTGTTGCTTGTGTTACGCCTTCATTACCTAATTGAGGAAATAATAGAAGTGCGACTAAGCTGATCCAGAAAAAACCGTATGATGTGAAAGCGGTTAATCCAAAAGTATTACCTTTTTTGAATTCTAAAATACCAGCGATGATCTGTGCAATACCACCGTAACATAAACCCATAGCAAGGATCATGGCACTGATTGGAAAGAAACCAGCATTGTGAATATTTAGTAAAACTGTAGTCATGCCAAAGCCCATTAGGCCTAATGGGGCAGGATTCGCGTAATTAATTGATTGTGACACTTCATGTACCTTTTTTGTATAATTTGTAAGAAATTGGGATCGCGCGCACGATAACATGCTCGACTTTTTTGTAAAGGAATATGTGAAAGTTTGGCCTAGCACTTGTTTTGCATCAATTTAACGGCGTTAATGCGTAATTTTGAGATGTTTTTAGAAAATTAAAGGGAAATATTATATTGTACAACTTAAAAAATTGATGCAGAGTAAAGGTTTGCATTAATTTTATTAATTTATTCTCCAAAATAGGTACAATAAATAATGAATCCAACTATCAATAATGAATATTAGCAATGACAGCACCTACTCTCTCGATTAGAAACCTACATAAATCCTTCGCGGATAATCAAGTATTAAAAGGTATCGACTTAGAAGCTCATCAAGGTGATGTGATCTCTATTCTTGGTGCATCTGGCTCAGGGAAAAGTACTTTATTACGTTGTGTTAATTTACTTGAAACACCGACGTCAGGGGATATTTTGGTTAATGGTGAATTAATCAAAATGAAGATGGATAAAAAACGTGGTGCTATTCCTGCATCTATTAAACAAGTTGAACGTATTCGTAGTCGTTTAGCGATGGTTTTTCAAAGTTTTAATCTTTGGTCACATTTGTCGGTTCTTGAAAATGTCATCGAAGCCCCTGTGCATGTACTCGGGGTGCCTAAAAAAGAAGCCATTGTAAAAGCAGAAGCTTTATTACAACGTGTTGGCTTATATGAACGTAAAGATTATTACCCAGGCCAGCTTTCTGGTGGACAACAACAACGTGTTGCTATTGCGCGGGCGTTAGCGGTTGAACCGGAAGTGATGTTATTTGATGAACCGACTTCCGCACTTGATCCTGAATTAGTCGGTGAAGTGTTAACCGTTATGCGTGATTTAGCCGAAGAAGGCCGCACCATGTTAGTGGTAACACATGAAATGGCTTTTGCACGAGACGTATCAAATAAAGTATTATTTTTACACCAAGGTTTAGTGGAAGAACAAGGTAAGCCTGAAGATATCTTTCAGAATCCTTCATCGGAACGTTTTAAGCAGTTTATCTCTACTGTTTATTAGATGAGACTGCTAAACGTTTAATTAAAAAAAGCGTTTAATTAAAATAAGTGCTTAATTAAAGCGGTTAATGTTATAAATCAATTTAGTAAAAATTTTTAAAACAGCTATCTATCATAATATAAGGAAATACAATGAAAAAAATCAGCCTACTAATCGCATTATTTGCTTTTGCATTTAATTCGGCACAAGCAAAAGAATGGAAACAAATACGTATTGGTGTTGAAGGTGCATACCCTCCATTTAGTAAAACAGAAGAAGACGGCAGTGTTACTGGGTTTGATATCGATATCGCTAATGCGTTATGTGATGAATTGGGTGCAAAATGTACGTTAGTAAAACAAGATTGGGATGGTATTATTCCGGCGCTTAAAGCACGTAAATTTGATGCAATTATTGCGACAATGGATATTACTGAAGAGCGTTTGAAACAAGTGGCTTTTACTAATAAATACCAACATATTCCAGCACGTTTTACTGCTGTTAAAGGGGCTGCATTTGAAGCGACTGATGCGTTCATGAAAGGTAAAAACATTGGTGTTCAACGTGCAACAACAATGGATTTATACATCTCAGATAATTTCCCTTCTGCAAAAATTAAACGCTACGGTACCTTTGATGAAGCATACTTAGATTTAAAAGCGGGCCGCCTTAATTATGTTATCGCTGACTCTGCCTCTATCTCTGAAGGGTTATTAGCAAAAAAAGGTGGCGACAAGTTTGAGTTTGTTGGTCCTAAACTAAATGATCCTAAATGGTTTGGTCACGGTGCAGGTATTGCCGTTCGTAAACAAAACAAGGATTTAGTTGAGCAATTAAACAAAGCGATTGCTGCAATCCGCGCTAACGGTACTTATAAAACGATTCAAGATAAATACTTCTCTTTCGATGTATACGGTCAAGAATAAACGTTATCACGGTTAATTTTTTAACCTGAGCGTTAAAATAGAAAGGATGACGCACAACCTTTTATATGTTGTCTCATCCTTTTTTGTTATGCCAGTGCTATTAATTACGTATTAGTGGATTGGAATTAAATAAAAAGAAGTTTATATGTTTTCTTTATACGGTTACCAAGAAATATTTCTAGAAGGAGCATGGCTAACACTGCAAGTAGCCTTGTTATCTTTATTATTAGCTGTTTTCTTAGGGTTAATAGCAGCACTCGCTAAGCTGTCTCATTCTATTATATTAACCAGCATTGCGACGCTGTATACGACTATTATTCGTGGTATTCCGGATCTTATCTTAATGTTGATTATTTTCTTTGGTGGGCAAGTGTTAATTAATGACACCAGCTATAACCTTAACGAATGGTTTAACGAAGTAGCGACAAATTATTATCCTGACCACGAATGGACAGCATATTTACCTGACTATATTGATATTAGCCCTTATATTGCAGGTATTGTGACTATCGGTTTTATCTTTGGTGCGTATATGGCAGAAACCTTCCGCGGCGCTATTTTATCGGTAGAAAAAGGGCAGTTAGAAGCGGCAACAGCTTATGGCATGAATAAATATAAACGTTTTTCACGTGTGATGTTCCCTCAGATGATGCGCCATGCGTTACCTGGCTTGGGTAACAACTGGTTAGTATTATTAAAAACAACCGCATTAGTGTCGATCATCGGTTTACAAGATATGGTTAAAATTGCAGGTGATGCGTCTGGTTCTACTCAAAAACCTTTCACTTTCTATCTAGTGGTAGCGCTAATCTTCCTATTTTACACTGCTGTTTCTACCTCTGTCTTAAAATGGGCCGAGCGTAAATATAGTATACAAACGAGGTAAGTATGGATTTTTCAATCATTGTTAATGAATACCCGTTTTACTTACAAGGTTTGTGGACAACAACTTGGTTAGTGGCAGTCTCATTATTGATAGGCTTAGTGATTGCGATACCTGTTGGTATTTTACGTAGTCATTCAAACTGGTTCATTAAAGGGCCTATTTGGGCTTATATGTATTTTTTTCGTGGTTCGCCATTGTTGGTACAATTATTTTTGATCTATTACGGTGTTGCACAATTTGATGCGATACGTGAAAGTTGGATGTGGTATTACTTTCAAGAAGCTTGGTTTTGTGCATTACTCGCTTTTTCATTAAATACAGGGGCTTACACTGCTGAGATTGTACGTGGTGTGATAGGAACAATGCCGCTTGGTGAATTAGAAGCCGCTAAAGCTTATGGTATGAGTCGTTGGCAAACACTTAAGCGTATTACTTTACCTAATTCATTACGCCGTGCTTTACCGGCTTACAGTAACGAAATTATTTTTATGATACACGGCAGTGCGATTGCAGGTGTGGTGACGATTGTTGATATTACCGGTGCTGCTCGTGTTGTTAATGCTCGTTATTATGCGCCTTTTGAAGCTTATCTAGCAGCTGGTTTGTTATATATGTGCTTAACATTTTCTGTTATTTACTTATTTAAGCTGTGGGAGAAAAGCTATCAGCATTAATAATTAATAATTAATAATTAATAATGAAGGTCTAAAGGCTATTGTTTGTAATCAGTAGCCTTTTTACTTTCTATCTATTTGTATTTCCTTGCCTGTTGTTTCTTCTCTTTTCCTGTGTTTTATTTTAAGCTCAATGAGATGCTATTTTTCATAGCAATTTTATTTATTGAATTTGTTTAACTTAATGTTTCTGGTTTAAATTTAGGTTTTTATTTAAGTTCAAGCTTTTTATCTAAATTTAAGTTGTGCCTAGTCGCAGCAATAGACTATTACCTTTACTGAGAAGGAGTTTCCCATTAATAAAATTAACCCGCAAAAATTGCTTAATAGTAAATGGACTGCCGTTAAACCACTCAACAAAGAAAAGCACTTTCTGATCACTGATGTTGATTTTGACGAGCAGGGCAATGTTATTTTTTGTTTATTAGAAGCGATTATTTCTCATCGTGAAACAGAAATTAGTTGGCGTGATCTACAAAATTCAGAATGTTGGTTACAGGGCTGGAAGTAACTGAAAGCGATATGTAGTGGTAAAGTATACCCGTTATCAATCGAGGTGCATTTTGACTGATAACGGGGTAAAACGAGCCGCCTTTAATTGGCTATATGTGCGTTAATTCTGTTGCTTATATTAATTAATAACGTGATTAATCACACCCTAAAAATCCACCCGTTTGGTGTGCCCATAGTTGTGCATAAACGCCTTTTTGTTCAATTAACTGCTGATGACTGCCTTGTTCAATAATGCTACCTTTATCTAACACTATTAGGCGGTCCATCGCTGCGATTGTTGATAGACGATGTGCAATCGCAATAACCGTTTTACCTTGCATTAACTCATATAAACTTTCTTGAATCGCTGCTTCAACTTCAGAATCTAATGCAGAGGTCGCTTCATCCAATACTAGAATAGGGGCATCTTTTAATAATACGCGTGAGATAGCAATACGTTGGCGTTGACCGCCTGACAATTTCACTCCTCGTTCACCGACTTGTGCATCGTAACCAGTATTGCCTTCACTATCCGTTAAGGTAGAGATAAATTCATGCGCCTGTGCTTGCTTAGTCGCTTTTAATAACTCTTCTTCAGTTGCATCGGGGCGACCATAAAGAATGTTTTCGCGAATAGAGCGATGTAATAAAGATGTATCCTGTGTCACCAAACCGATTTGTAATCGTAAACTTTCTTGCTGAACATCTTTAATATCTTGGCCATCGATAATGATCTGACCTTTTTCAACATCATAAAAGCGTAACAATAGATTCACTAATGTTGACTTACCCGAGCCTGAACGGCCTACAAGTCCTATTTTTTCGCCAGGTTTGATATTTAGGTCCAGGTTTTCAATGACACCTTTACTCTCACCATAATGAAAACTCATCTGTTTAAAGTAGAGATTACCTTCACTCACCACTAATGGTTTCGCGTCTTTTTTGTCTTCAATAATATTAGGCTTCGCTAAGGTATTCATGCCGTCAGTCACTGTGCCTATATTTTCAAATAAAGCACTAAACTCCCACATGATCCACTGTGACATGCCGTTTAAACGTAATGCTAAACTTACCGCGATAGCAATGGCACCCACTGAAATAGCGCTTTGCATCCATAGAGAGATAGACAAAGCCGTGATCGCAAAGGCTAAGACATAGTTAGATATTTGCACACTGACATTAATCCCCGTTGCCAAACGCATTTGTCGATAAACTGTATCTAAAAATCCTTTCATTCCTTGTTTGGCATAAGCCGATTCAGAGTCCGTATGCGCAAATAGTTTTACTGTTGATATATTGGTGTAACTATCAACAATTCGCCCCGTCATGGTTGAGCGGGCATCTGCTTGCTCTGTTGCTACTTTTCTTAGGCGCGGAATAAAGTAATACTGTATACAGATATATATAACCATCCATACCAACATTGGAATCGCCAACCGGTAATCGGCTTTTGCAATCATCACCACCATGGAAATAAAGTACACTAAAACATAAACCATCACGTTTAGTAGCTTCATTACGGTTTCACGTACGGCCAGCGCTGTTTGCATGACTTTAGTGGCTATTCGTCCGGCAAAATCATCTTGATAAAAAGACACGCTTTGCTTTAACAAATAGCGATGTGCAAACCAGCGGATCGACATCGGATAATTGCCTAACAAAACTTGATGTACGATCAAAGAATGTATAATAGTTAGGACAGGAATTAACACTAAAACCATTAATGACATTAATATTAACTTTTGCCCTTCATCTACTAATAACGTCTCTGGATTTTTAGTGATTAACCAGTCGACGAGTTGTCCCATGAACCCAAATAAAGACACTTCCAATATAGCTAAAATAGCTGTTAGTAAGGTCATAAAGAAAAGTGCCGTTTTATAACCCTTTGTATAGTGCATGCAAAAGGCAACGAGTGTATTTGGCGGCTGGGTTGGTTCTTGATCGTTTAGCGCAGGCACCAAACTTTCAAAAAATTTATACATGATAATTCCTTAAGTGTTGCAAAGTTTCTTATTAGTCTTTTAAAGTAAATCTTGGAGGGATGTTCATTGCAACGATGATAATGGTTAAGTTATACAAAACAAGCATTAATTACTGTAATGAATTTTTATCTATTTATTACAAGAATATAAGCTGCTTTAGTTTTTTATGTTGAAAAGTTCGCTATGCTTAACAGGTATCTAAACAAAGAGAAGATTATGCTACATTCAAAATTACCCTCAGAACATTGCTCTAACCCATTAAGTTGGTTATCTCAATTGCCAAAAGTTGAGTTACATTTACATTTAGAAGGTAGCTTAGAGCCGCAGATGTTGTTCGACTTAGCCGTGCGCAATCATATTAAGTTGCCCTATGAAAATGTCAGCGCGGTAAAAAAAGCATTCCAATTTACCAAGCTTCAAGATTTCTTGGATATCTATTATCAAGCTGCAAAAGTATTAGTCACTGAACAGGATTTCTATGATTTAACTTGGGCTTATTTACTGAAATGCAAAGAGCAGAATGTTTATCATGTTGAGCCTTTCTTTGATCCACAAACACACACTGAGCGTGGAATTGCTTTTAGTACCGTGATAACCGGAATAACGAGTGCGCTTGAAGATGCAGAAAAGCAACTAGGTATTAGTAGTGAATTGATCATGTGTTTTCTACGCCATTTAAGTGAGGAAGAGGCTTTTGCGACACTCACCTTAGCTGAACCCTATTTAGATAAAATTAAAGCGGTCGGGTTGGATAGTTCTGAGAAAGGGCACCCGCCTGAGAAATTTAGTCGTGTATTTGCTAAAGCGCGTCAATTAGGTTTACTAACGGTGGCTCATGCCGGTGAAGAAGGTCCCGCTGAATATATCTGGACGGCGATTAATGATCTTAAGGTGGCACGCGTTGACCATGGAGTGAATGCTATTCATGATCCTAAGTTGATTGATTACTTAAAAGAAAGCCAAATGCCATTAACGGTATGTCCATTATCGAATACAAAATTAAAAGTATTTTCAGATATGAGTGAACATACTATTCTAGATTTATTAAAGTTAGGGGTTTGTGTGACGGTTAATTCAGATGACCCCTCGTATTTCGGTGGTTATATGACGGAGAATTTTGAAGCATTAGCGACTTCGCTGAATATGAATCAAGAGCAAGCCAGAAAGTTAGTAGAAAATAGTATTGTGGCTAGCTTTTGTAATGATCATCGTAAGCAACAGTTATTTGCTTTATTACACCGCTATGTTTAATTTTTAAGTTGCCAACGCTCATTCTTTTATTGTTGAGCGTTACTTTTAGACTGCTTATTTGGCTTTAGTTACCTCAAATTGCTGTTTTTTATCTTTTGCCGAACAACAGCACATTTACTTCATAAATAGCCTTTTCAGGCTATTTTGAACACCATTGCTAGGTTTGAACAAATAGGTTGAAACATAAATAGCCTTAAACATAAATCGGTAAAGCCCGTTTGTCTGCTATCTTCCTTACTGCTAAATGCGTATGGATATCTTTAACACTTTTAATTCGATGTAACTTATTAGTGAAAGCTTCATAACCAGCCAAGTTCTTGCTAACCACTTCTAATAGATAATCGTAACGACCAGATACGATATGTGCATTAATCACTTCATCCATATCAAGTAGTGCAGATTCAAAGACTTCAATTGTCTCTTCCTGATGCCTATTTAGGCTTACTTCTACAAAAAAGGTCATGGTAATACCCACGTGATTTTTATTTAAGTTCGCTTGGTAATCTTCAATATAACCATCGTCTTCTAGGCGTTTTAAGCGTCGTGCACAGGGAGAGGGCGATAAACCAACGCGATCCGCAAGATCTGCTGTTGATATACGTCCTTCATTTTGTAGTACAGCTAATATGTGACGATCTATTTTATCCATAACTTTCCTTGGTGTATTAAAGCGTGAATATGAATATATGCGCTTTAATCAGTTAATAATTAAGTTTTTAGAAGGTTGTTCGCCGAATAAGAGCTTTTATTTTAGTCAATAATACTACTTGAAACTCTAGTTGATAGGAAGTTATTGAATGAACAAGTTACAGCTACTACAAGTAAATAAAGTCAATTACAGTGCTATGTCGCCATTAACTTATGGCTATTTAGCCATGCTAGTGGTGCTATTAATTTGGTCTGGTTTCTCATTGACAGTTCGTAATATTGGCACATCTCCCCTTACTATCGCAGATGTTGCGTTGATTCGTTTCTCTGTACCATTAGTTTTATTAGCTCCCTGGTTTATCAAGCATCTTGCAGTGATTAAAAAAGTGAGAATATCAGACTTTTTGCTTATTTTATTAGGTGGAATACCTTTCCTCTTTTTAGCTTCCTTAGGCGCAAAAATAGTCCCTACTGCATACGTTGCAACGATACTTACCGGCACCCCTCCTTTTTTTGTGGCCATACTTTCTATGCTTTTTTATAAACAGGTTATTACTAAGCAACGGTTATTGATGCTTTCCCTGATATTAATAGGAGTGCTTATTATGGTTGCTGGATTAGCGGAACAATTATCGCTAGAAATATTCACTGGTATTGGATTTTTATTGTGTGCTAGTTTGCTATGGTCCACTTATACTCTAGGGCTTAAACGAGCTGGTTTGAGTGCGCTTACCGTGGCCATTATTATTTCTTATTTTTCATTCTTTATTATGCTGTTTTTAGTCTTGTCTGGTACTGTAGCAAGTAATTGGGGCTCTTTCTCACTGCAACAGGCGATGCCATTTTTATTAGTGCAAGGTATTGGTGTTGGCATCGTTGCAACTATTGGTTTTTCCTATGCAGTGAGTCAATTGGGGTCGGCTAAGTCATCTATAATAGGTGCTTTGTCGCCCGGTATAACCTCGTTGTTAGCGGTACCTATTTTTGATGAGCCTTTATCAATTGCTATTTTTTGTGGTATTAGCCTGACCATAACAGGTGTTATTTTATCAAATCGTGTTTAATTTTATTTAAGGTATTCAATTATGTTAGAAAACTTACCTACCGTTCAAGGTGATCCCCTGTGGGCATTGTTACATCAATTTAATGCAGACCAACGAGATCACAAGATAGATATGCTGGTGGGCGTTTATCGCGATGAAACAGGCAAAACACCTGTTATGCAGCAAGTACAAAAAGCTGAAGTTAAACTAGCAACAGCTGCACAATCAAAATCTTATAAAATGTTGTCTGGTAACCTTGAGTTTAATGATCATATAGCTAAGTTTGTATTAGGTGACAGTGCGCAATTTTCTGACCCATGTGCAATTCAAACCGTTGGTGGCTCTGGTGCATTAAGAGTGATTGCTGATTTTATAGCTGCTCTATCTCCTGATGCTGTGCTTTGGAATACCGACCCAGGTTATTTAAATCATCGTCCTATTATGGAAGGTGCAGGTTTAACGGTTAAACCCTTTCGCTGGCAGCATAAAGGGGGACTATTAGACATAGAAACTTGCTTTAAAGATTTAGAAAACGCTAAAGAAGGTGATATTTTATTATTACATGCGAGTTGTCATAATCCTTCAGGTGTGGACCCTTCATTAAAACAATGGCAACAATTTATTGATTTTTGTACAGCGAAAAAAATAATTCCTTTTATCGATATCGCTTACCAAGGTTTTGGCGATAGCCCTGAGCAAGATGCTGCGGGTTTAAGAATGTTTGTTGAACAGGTTGATCTGGTTTTAGTTGCAGCAAGTTGCTCAAAGAATATGGGGTTATACTGTGAACGTACAGGCGCAGCCATGGTGGTAGCAAAAGATCACTCTCAACATACAAAAATTCGTATGTTATTAGAACGTATCACCCGTATCAATTATTCGATGCCTCCTAACCATGGCTCTGCGATTGCATCGTTATTATTTTCAGATCCTAAACCTTGGTTAGCAGAGTTAACTGTGTGTAGAGAGCGTATTAATGATTTACGCAACGCATTAGGGAAATTATTAGCTGAAATGGGTGCACCCGACTCTTTTCAAGCGGTAACAAGGCAAAAAGGTATGTTTTCTTTATTACCTTTAACAGCAGAGCAGATGGACGTTCTACGTGATAAGTACGCAATATATGGCATGTTAAATGGAAGAATTAATATTGCTGGTTTAAAGCAAGATCAAATTCAATATCTTGCTAGTGCATTAGTTGAAGTAAGCAAAGATTAGCTTGATTTAACTCAGAGTGGTTAAATTAATATGATGATTAAAAAATCCCAGTGATAAACCTTATCATTGGGATTTTTTATTAGTGGGCTTTGTCCTCTATTTGTCCTCTATTATGCGCTTTCTATCACTTTCTTTAGATAAAGTTACATTCTTTCTCCTGCACCAAATCGATACACGACTTTACCTATCAGTTGCTGATGGTGGCTTTCTTCATCGGTTGTATAATAATTAACGAGGTCAGCCTGTAATGCCCATTTGGCATTTAAACGATAATGAAGGCCGACGCCTGCGTTAAGTTGTAAATTATAACTGTCTTTATCTTCGTCCCAAATTTCTTCACCGATGCCTGCTGTAATGTAAGGGCGTAAATTAGAGTCCGTATTGAAATAATATTGACCATCAACACTAAAGGTTTCATAAGCGCTATATTGCTCGATGACTTCTTTTAATAGCTTAGAAGAAGAATAATTTAAACGCGTTGAAAAGCGTTTTGAGAAGTATAAACCTAAGGATATCTGCGCATATTTGTTATTTAACTGGCCTCGTTTTCGGTCAAAGTTAAGATAACCAGTCCCAACACTTAAACCAATAATGCCTACATCAACAGGGTCTTTTGCATTGGTAAATGAGTAACGCTCACCTAGCTTACGTTTACCGCTGATACCCGGTTGCGCTAAGCTATTGTCATCCCCAAACAAGTAATTTATTTCAAACATGACTTGTTTGTCCGTTTGTAAACCGCTGGGCGTACTTTGCTCTGATATTTTGACATAACCTGTTCCGGCTTTGATTAAGTCTCTACCAAATAAGCGATTTACATTTCGACCTAAAGAGTCAACGGGATCTAATAAAAATAAAGCGGTATTACCTAAGTATTCACTACCCCAAACTGTGCCGCCGCCAGCCCAAATCTCGCGCTCTGTATTAAAAGCCCACTCACCGTAAACCCATCCTAATACTGGCGTTACCACTAAATCTTGCATTGAAGGCGTTTCTGCAAACGCTTCAACACCATATTCCCAAAATACCGTAGACATTAATGCTGAGTATAAAAATGAATCCCACTGTCTATAGCCTGATTTACGTGCAGACTGGTAATAAACGCCGCCAAAATAAGGGTGCATAACATAATTTAAAATAGCATCATCACGGTCCCATACTGGGCCTTCTTTAACATTCTCTAGCCACTTTTCACCGATGCTTTGGTCGTTATCACTATCCCAATTTGTCACTGATTCAGGTAATGCGGCTAATACGCCGACTACGCCTAATCCATAATAAAAGATAGAAGTAGTTTGTGACCAAAGTCGCTCTCCATCTTCACCATGTTGTGGAGAAAATAAAGACACTTGATATGGGTTATCGTAAAAATCCTGTTCAACCTCAAACTGTTCCCAAGCAGAGTTAGTAAAAGCAGGTTGGTAATCCGTTGGTTGATTATTGTGTATTGATATCGCACTCAACTGTTGCTTCGCTTCTGAGTTTTGATCCAGGCTTCTTTCTAAGTGAGTTGTTAGGGTTTTATCTAAGGAAGAGCCTGAGTATTGTGGCACAGGTTGTAGATGATTTCTTTCAGCTAAAGGTAGTTTGCTTGAATGAAAGTCAATGTTGGGTAATGGCTGCACAGGGGGGAGCTTGCCCAGTGCCAAGGTGCTTGTATCATTAGTATTATTTCTTGTCTCCTTTACATCACTATCTGAAGCGTTGAGATTGGGACTTATGATTAAAAGTTGCAAAATAGAGAATGCTAAACAGCATGAAGGTTTAGTGAATATCATTGAAAATCCTTATCGATAAATTAGTTTCTATAAATAACCCTCTAGAGCAAAAACAAATGTTGTATATTAAGTGAATTCCATTCAATAAGTGACCGTAAGCAGGTCGATACTAATGTTAAAGTTGATAGTCATTATCAATTTTTTTAAGTTTTCTGTAATATTTATTCAGAATGCTTGTCCTATTGATATTAATAATATTGTACACCAAAACGGTATTATTCATGACAGTGATTAATTTTCCGTTAGTTCTATTAATAATATACAAGTAATAACATACAGGTGAATTATATGACGGCAGCACGCCAGTCCATTTTCTATATCGATTTCTTACGTTTCATTGCCGCGATCGCGGTTATTATGATCCATGTGCTTGGTCCTTTTCGTTATTTATACGGGGAAATTCCTGACAGCGATTGGTTAGCCGCCGCTGGACTTAATAGTCTTACACGCTGGGCTGTTCCCGTGTTTATGATGATCAGTGGGGCACTGCTGTTATCTTCAAAAGCGCTATCCCCAAAAAAACTATCATCAAAAGCATTATCACAAGAATCTTTCAAATGGGGGCCTTACCTGATTAAGCGTGTCAGTAAAGTTGTTGTACCATTTATTGGGTGGACGATAATCTTTGCTCTAGTCAGCGGTTATATGGTTGACGGCGTTTTTACTGGGCAATGGTCGAGTAATATTACAATGGATACATTGGGAAGCTCATTAACAGAGCCTGTCTGGTACCACCTTTGGTTTTTTTACGACTTTATTCCACTGTATTTTGTGATCCCATTTTTATTACCTTTACTTAAACAAGCCTCGGCTGATCATATTAAATTAGCCTTATCATGCTGGGCTATTTTATTTTTAATGCATTGGTTAAAAATAGGGGACTTTTTACAGCAAAATCTTGTGTTATATAGTGGCTACCTTGTTTTAGGTTGGTATCTGTTTAATAGGGATAATCGTGAACACTTAAAATATTGGATAGCAGCCGGTAGTTTTATGCTTTTGCTCAACTTTTTTGGTTCTTGGTATGTTGCTACGGAAAAACAAGCGTACAGTTCATTATTCATGGGGTATAAAACACTTAATACTGCCATTATCGGAGGCATGTTATTTGTATTAGCACAAACTTATGCGCATAAAATACAAGGTCGTTTACGCGCTTTAGTGACCCTTATTTCAACGTATAGTTTGGGCATTTACTTAGTTCACCCTTTAATATTGATCCCTGTACGTGATTTAAATAATGGGTTTTATCAAGTGTTTCAAAGTAACTGGATAGCGATTCCAATACTTACCTTTTTGACATTAGTTGGGTCATTATTATTAACTATGTTGTTAGTTAAGTTGCCATTTATTAGGCGCTTAGTACCGTAATATTGCCGAAATCAAAAGCAGCGATTTTTCACCTGTTGATAAATCGCTGTATTGTCCTTCTTATACTACAATAAATACCTAAATAGAGAGGTGGGGGATACTTAAATTAATTTATTAACCTTACCTGTTAGTAAATGATTAATTTTTTAGTCTTAACTCGAATAAGGGTTGCCGTTTTATGAAAAAAAGTTACCCCACATGGACAGTGTTCAGTACCCGTTGTTTATTATCTTTCCCTCTTTTTGTATTTGCAAACACGGCACTGGCGGAATTTTTAGGGGAAAACAGTCGTGTATCCATTGATATTTCTTCTCGTGTTAGCAGTAACCTAGATACTCAAGATCATGCTTTCATGCATGTGTTAGGAATTGATATACATAAAGTATTTAGTAGTGAAACAGGAGATATCGGCACATTAATACTGCAACCTTATATTGTAAAATTAAATAATGTTAAAAAACCTCATTTTATTTTTGATGATGGTAACGATACTAAGCTCACATGGCGTATCGCAAACTTTAATTATACGGCTTTAAATCAAGGCAAGTTTAATATTAGATTAGGGCATTTTGAAGTACCTTTTGGGCTAGAATACCAACTAGATACTAACGGTACGTTACATCAATTAACTACTGAGCAGCGAGGCATAAAAACAGATTGGGGGCTTTCTTTGAATGGTATCATGCCCAGTTTTGAATATGAGGTTGCACTAACGCAAGGTTCAGGTGCTGAAATTAGTAATAATAGTGACTCGCACCTATTTTCTGGTCGAATTGGAACGCTCAGTACTAAAAATATAGTAACAGGCTTCTCATGGTTAAGCGGTGATATTTTAGCGGCTAATGGTGTTATTGAGCAGAAAAAAGTGGCCTTAGATCTTTCCTATTATTATTACCAATGGCGGTTTATGGCGGAATCTTCTATTGGTAAAAGAGCAGGAAATAATACTGCTAATGGTTTTGCTGAAGTGATGTGGCGCACTCCCAAAGAAAACCTCTCTGTTTATACTCAGCTGCGTTATCAACGCGCAGAAATAGATCATAACGTGAGTAGTGAAAGCAGTTCTACAAGTAATTGGGTAGCGGGTGTGCAGTGGATGAGTGACCATGGTTTCGACGTTAGCGCACAATATAAACATAAATTAAAAGAAGCAAAAAACCAAAGTATTGAACCGATTTTAAGTGTGCAGCTAAGGTATAGAATGTAGCGTCATATGGCTTTAACGGTTAAAAAGTCAAATAATAATATATGAAACGATGAACATTAAACGGCAAGACACTAAACAATAAAATCCTAAACAATAAAATCTTAAAAAAAAATTAAATGATAAGGCATTAACCCAAATAATATGAAACAGCGTAAAATTTTTACATTAATCGTCCTGATTGCGACACAGGTCTTAATGAACTCTTCTGCTTATGCAGCTTTTTGTTCCTTAAGAGACCCTGTGTCAGCAATGCAAATACTCTATAAGGATGGATACCAATATCGTTCCATTGTTGCGACGGTTACTGAGCAAGATAGAGTAGCGGTTAAAGACAAGTTACCTTTTACAATCCATCAAAGTGAAGTTAACAAGCATACTTTATACGTGCTTTATAAGGATCGTAAGGCTGCTGGTTTCTTACAAGCACGTTCAGAATGGGCTAAATGGGGTTTAGTAGAAATTGCCTGGGCTATCAACTTAGATAGGAGTTTAAAAGGTTTCTATTTTCAACGTTGCCGAAGCCCCGAATGTAACGATAGCGTCGTACAAGATATCAACAAGCAACTTCATAATAAAAATTTTGCGCAATTAAAGTCCTTACTGACGCTTGATGGAGAAGCACTTTCTGAAGTGGGAAAAAATACATTTTCTACTTATCCAACATTAGCGTTGCTAGTCTTACGGTCTGCATTAAAAACCTTAGCAATTACTGATATCAGTTGGGCAAAATATATAACAAAGATAGAAAGTGACAATTAATGGCAGTAACTGTTATAGACAGTAATTTTTAATGAAATGAAAGTAATAATTATTAAAAGTAGTCATCGGTGAATAGCGCACTAACTGAATTTATACGTTAATTAAAGGTATGTAATGAGAATAAGAAGTTATTTGGCGATCCTTGTTTTTTCCTGCTTGATTGGTGCTTATGCGCTAGAACAAGTATTGGGTTTTCATTTCAATCAGGTTCAAATATTAGCGAGTAAACATACACAAAGCCTTTTACGAGCGAAAGATTTTGAGCGCATAGAAAATAGCATTTCACAATTTTTAATCTCTGCAGATTTAGTGATTGCATCGGGTAATACCTATCTCATAATGGGCACTATAAATATAGGAAAGAACATCAGCAGAAATTTGGTCGTTGTGCAAAACCAAAGCCTGCCTCCTTTAATGAATGATGAAATTGAAAAAACTATCCTTAATATTAAAAAAATTAATGCCCACCTCGATACTGTAGCGGAAATACCAGATAAAGAATTAATCTTACACTTACGTAAATTATTGCCAGATTATGATGCTGTTAGTTTATCTTTAGTAGAAAGTATTCGATTTTTGATTACTGAATGCAATAATATGATTGAGCAAGACGCGTTATCTTTAGCCGAAGAAAAGCATTTTATAGCCGCTGCAGCTTGGATTGCACGTGTTTTTTTACTGCTATTAATTATTGCCGCTTGGTGGTGGGCAAATAGGAAAATTTGTAATCCGTTAAACACGCTAATTGCTTCTTCACACAATGCACTAGCTGGTAATGACTTTAAAGTTAGCGATGATGCGCCTACCGAGATCACTGAATTAAGTCATGATTTTAAACTATTAACAGAAACGCTATTTCATCAAGCGTCTCATGATCCATTGACTGAACTTTATAACCGTCGTGCGTTTGAGCGTGATCTAAATGCGGCTATTGAGCATAAAAAGAGACCTTCAAGGATAAATGAAGATAATCGGTTTTTATGTTTTATCGATCTAGATTATTTTAAAACAATTAATGATACCTGTGGCCATTCGATAGGTGATCAAGTCTTAGTTGATGTGGCTCGTATATTAAAACAAAAAGTGCGCAACTACGATACGGTGGCGAGATTAGGTGGTGATGAGTTTGCTATTTTGATCAATCGCTGCCCTGTAGATAAAGCACTTGAAATTGCTGAACAGATTAAACAAAGCATTAACCAGTTAACGTATCACTGGCAAGGTGAAAATTTTCAATTAAGTGCCAGCATTGGTATTGCTCCTCAAACCAATGAATCTAGTGCTACTGATTTATTAAACTCGGCAGACATCGCCTGTGGTTTAGCGAAAAATGCGGGAAGAAATTCAGTCTATTTATACGATACTTGCGATCAAGTTTTCGCAGATAATAAACAGCAATTATTGTCAGTACACCACTTAAATAATGCATTAAATAACAATTTATTTGTATTATACAAACAAGATATTGTGCCGTTACAGCAACAAAAAGTAGGCAGGGTCTTTGAAATATTATTAAGAATGTTAGACAGCGATGGAAAATTGTTGAGTCCTGCTTGTTTTTTACCCGTTGCTGAGCGTTATCAGCTCACCGGTAAAATAGATCGTTGGGTGATTAATGCCGTATGCGACCATTTTATGGCACGTACTGAAGAACTTAAATCGATTAAAACAATTGCGATTAACTTATCTGGACACTCTTTAACTGATAATGAGTTAGAAACCTTTATCATTAATAAACTGACACAGAGCCAAATACCCGCTAACAAAATCTGCTTTGAAATCACTGAAACGGCTGCTATTAAAAATATCAATCGTGCTCGATTATTTATGAATAACATTAAAGCGTTAGGTTGTCAGTTTTCCCTTGATGACTTTGGTAGTGGTCATTCTTCCTATGCTTATATCAAACAATTACCGACGGATAAGATTAAAATAGACGGTGCAATTGTGGCGAATATGCTCACCAATCCAATAGATTTTACCGCTGTTAAATCGATTTGCGAGATAGGCAAAGCAGCAAAACAAGAAGTTATTGCAGAGTTTGTTGAAGACTTTAGGTTAGTTGAAGTATTAACCGCATTAGGTGTTGATTATGCACAAGGTTACTATTTTGCTAGACCAGAACCTTTAGTCGTTGTTTAAGTAGTATTCGATAAAAAGTGGATGCGTTAATTGGATGTTTTGACTATTGGATAAGCACCAATACCTTTGTAAATCTGAGTGTTTAAGGGAAGTTGATTGTTAAAAGGTCACATTGCACATTTCAGATTGCACAGTGTGACCTTTGTTTATAGGCAGGACTAAAGAGTAAGAGTATTAGGCTGACTTAGGCCTTGCCTGCGTTTCTTTTTCATCGGTATCCTGTGTTTTTTCGTCATCGGATTCTGAACGAATAGCCTCTTCTTGCTCTGCTTTTTGCGCTTCTTCAATTGCGGCTTGCTCCTTGCGTCGTGCTTTTTCAAGGGCTCGCTGATCTGCCTCTTCCGCTTCACGGATCGCACGTTCTTCTGCACGCGCTTCGGCTTCTGCTTTTGCTATTGCTTTAGCTTGTGCTTTGGCTTCGCGTTCTGCTTCTTCATCTACAGCACGTTGAATAACTGCTAGATCTTGAGCTTCTTGAGGCAATAAACTAATCAACTCAATACCTACAGGATAATCAGTATCTTTTTCATTAGAAACAATCTTAATTTCACCATCTTTAGTTAAGTACACTAATGGCATAGCCGAGTCGCCGTAACGTCTTTTAAAGCGCTCAAAGGTAAAGTTTTCAGTGATGTTAGTCACTTTTAGAATACCGCCTCTGGCCATGATGCTGGCAATCTTAGCGTAGGAAATATTTTCTCCAAATAAGCTCAATCGTTTTAGATATGACTCCGATAATTGATGGCGTGCGCTGGCACTGTCAGCATTGTTCAAACCATAAACTTTCTCCGAGCCAAGTAAATCTTGGAAGTGAAAGGAAACTAATGGGTTTAATTGACGGTAAGGAGACATCACTAAGACACGACCTATTCCGCTTAAATCCATATAGTTGGTCGCATGCTCGGAAGCAGGGTTACCAAAATAAACGGGAATATTTTCCATACGAGCTTTACGAATGCTATCCCAGTTATTGTCTGCTAATAGCACTTTTACATTTTTAGAGATTAAAATAGTTGCAAGTTCGCGTGAGAATTTAGAGGCACCAAACATCAGCAAACCTTCATTCGCGCCTTGTTTTACTCCTAAAAATTTTGCCCAAGGGCCGGCGGTTAAACTTTGAATAACCACGGTGCCGATAATAATTAAAAATACCAGCGGCACAATAGAGCTTGCACCTTCAAGGCCAACGGTTTCTAATTTAATCGCAAATAGCGATGAAATAGCAGCGGCAACAATACCACGCGGTGCAACCCAGCTGAGAAACCATTTATCCTTTGAGGAGACATTAGTACCCAGGCCAGAGATCCAAATACTGAGTGGACGAGCGACAAACATCACCACCATCAGCACGCCTAATCCACCAAAGCCTAGGTCTAACATGGCACTAGAATCAAGTCGTGCAGCAAGTAGAATAAACAGTGCTGAAATTAATAGTACGGTTAATGTTTCTTTAAACTCTAAAATATCAGCAATATCAACGCCACGCATGTTTGCTAACCAAATACCCATTACAGTCACGGTTAATAACCCAGACTCTTCTTGGTAGATATTCGAGCCTACAAAAACGCCCAGCATAATGGTTAATACCGCAGTATTACGTAAATAATGTGGGAATAAGTTCTTACGAATCGATAACCCAGTTAAATAACCAGCAGCAGCCCCTAAACCAAAGCCCAGTAATAATGTATATCCCAATGCAGATAAAACATGTGAGGTAGGATCCGCCGTTACTGCAATATATTCAAAGACTAAAACTGCGAGCAGCGCGCCGATAGGGTCGATTACAATGCCTTCCCAACGTAAAATACTGGCTAAATTAGACTTTGGTTGCACGGTACGCAGCATAGGTACAATAACCGTTGGTCCTGTCACCACCACTAGAGCGCCAAACAACATCGCAATGGACCAATCAAACCCTAAAATATAATGGGCCGCTGGTGCGATACAGGCCCAAGTGATAAAAGCGCCAATGGTGACTAAATGCGTGACCATTCGACCATGCTCTTTAATCTCTTTAAAGTTAAGTGTGAGTGCGCCTTCAAAAAGAATAACGGCAACACCTAATGAGATAATCGGGAATAATAAATCGCCAAAAATAGCATCGGGATCCAATATGCCAAGTGCGGGCCCTAATAATAAACCACATAATAATAGTGGGAGAATTGCAGGTAAACGTAATTTCCACCCTATCCATTGACACAAAAGTGACAGTACACCGATCAGTGCAAGCATGCCTGTGATGTGTTCAACCATATTTATTTCCTTTTTTTTCAAACCATTGCAAATTAATTATCTACCCTGCAATGGGGGTCACGATGATTCGTGAGCAATTTATACGTTTGGTAACTTGATATGTACCATTTTGTTCATTAAATATTATTTACAGGCTGACAAAATAATGAAAAATATTGCCTATAAATCTGTACTTTCATTGCATTAAAAAACGTTTTTATTAAGTAAAAAAGCACAGCTTTACGCACTAATTATTAATCTAATTAGCAAAAATAATCAGTTATTAAATGGGAGTGTTTTTTTACTTATCTTTAAAAGTGATGTTGATGTTTAATACAACGCTTATTAATAAAAGCCTACTATTTTTTCTATCTATTACTTTTACTATTAACTTTAAATTGCCGCTATCTCGTTATGTCTCGCTAGCGAAGTACATCTAGTTAAGTAACTGTAGCCAGATAAGGCTAGCTAATATCTGTTAATAAGCATCATTATTTTTACAAAAAGCATTGTTTTTTTATCATTAAATTTTGCTCTATAACATACTAATTCGCGTATTGGAGCAAGTGTTTTTTTGATCTTAATCACGTTTTATCAAGGCTGTTAAATAAAACATTAATCTTATCAGGTAATTAGTTCCTTCTTCTTTGTTGGTATTTTATCCCTTTATGGCGATATTTTATTTAAAAACAAGTATTCAAAAACAAGTTGTGTTCAGAAGGGGGGGAGTTTATAGCAAACCATTAAGCAAATGACTAGAACCTATTTGTTTGCATTGTGCTGTGCGTCTTGTGGAGTTAGTCACTAGGGCTGTGTTGGTTAGGGTGATTAATCTTTCAAGTGAGACTGCAAGTTGATTAACATTTGTGCGGTAGCACCCCAGATTAAATGGTTTTGATAAGCACAACAATAAGTAAAATGGCGTTGTTTATTAGCGACTAAATATTGTTTAGAAAAGTTATTACTGTCTAATACAAATGCAAAGGGGACTTCAAAGCAGGCTTTAACCTCAGAACGGTCAATAATAACTTGCTCTTCGCTATTTACAAAACCAATGAAGGGCGTGACGTGGTAACCGCTGTTAGTAGTTAACGAAGGTAAGCTACCAACTAACTGTATATTCTCCTGCTCAATGCCTATCTCTTCCTGTGTTTCTCTTAATGCGGTGATAGCGAGCGAATCATCGCTTAATTCATACCTGCCTCCGGGAAAGCTTACTTGCCCAGGGTGGTGTCTAAGGTGCAAGGCCCGTTGTGTGAAAATCATATGTAAGCCATTGTCTCTTTGTATCAATGGCATTAATACTGCTGCTTTTTTTAATGGCTGCTGGGCTTTATTAAGAGATTGTAAGTGATGCGAAACAGGCGCACTGAAATTAGCTTGTTGTAAGATAAAACGATTAAGAAAACGTTGTTTATTCATCTTACCTTTTATACTCCTTAGTGATTTAGTTGGCTATCTTTACTGGCTATCTTAGCTGACTATCTTTACTGACTATTTTAACTGATATTTTAGCCTGCTATTATTGACCGTTTTATTGCCTACTTAATTTCATTAATAAATGAACAAGCTAATAACCTACTTACCTACTTACCTACTTACCTACTTACCTACCTACTTACCAAGCTAGTTTAGTGGTTTAACGGCTTTTTTAGCAATTAATAAAGCACGTTTCGGCGCTGGGTGACCTTCTACTGTTTTAGTCGCATCATTTGGATCTAAGTAATCTTCTAAAGATTCATTTTTCATCCATGCTGTACTGCGTTGTTCACCGGTTAAGGTATCGTTAATATCCACAATACGTACATCTTCAAAACCACATTTTTCAACCCATAACTTTAATGCTTTGGCGCTAGGTAAGAACCAAATATTACGCATTTTAGCGTAACGATCAAAGGGCACTAATACATCATTCTCATCACCTTCAATCACTAAAGTTTCAAGCACCAATTCACCACCTTCAACGAGTTGATCTTGGAGTTGCGTTATATGGTCCATAGGGGATTTACGGTGATACAAAACACCCATTGAAAATACCGTATCAAAGGCTTCCAACTTAGGTAACTCTTGAATGCCTAAAGGTAATAAATGCACATGTTGGTCTTTATTTGCAAAATGACGCACCGCTTCAAATTGGCATAAAAACAATTCACTTGGGTCAATGCCGACAACAAATTCAGCACCTTCACCGCGCATACGCCACATATGGTAACCACTGCCACAACCAACATCTAAAACATAACGATATTTTAATGGGCTAATATGCGGTAACACACGATCCCATTTCCAATCACTTCGCCACTCCGTATCGATATGTACGCCATGAATATGAAAAGGGCCTTTACGCCATGGATGAAACTTCTGTAATAAGTTCTCTAATTTTTTAGTTTCACCGGCCGATAATTCTGACCCATCACCAATACGTACTTCATCTTTGAGTTCGATAGCCTCACTTTTAATGTTTGGAAATTTATTTAATACGCGTATCCAACTGGCTAATGTGCCGTGTACATGGATATTTTCCCATTCATGTAATTGCGCAGGTAATGTACGTAACCAATGGTTTAAACGGTTTTTAGCGATAATGCTGTAGAAGTTACTAAAGTCGATCATGTCATGCCTTGTCTGGTAATGTGTTTTATAGCTTTTTATTCTGTTACTTTTTAAAATTAAACCTTTAATCTTTAATGCTAATAATGGAGCCAAAATTAAAACATTGATACCAAAGGTTATTATGCTTAAAGCCCGCTTCTGTTAAACGCTGATAATGTTGCTCAACGGTATCTGAAATTAACACGTTATCTAATGATGAGCGTTTTTGGCTTATTTCTAGTTCGCTATAACCTTGGCTGCGTTTAAAGTCTAAATGTAAATCAATTAATAGCTGGTGGCTTTTAGCATCTTCAAAAATAAACTTCTCAGATAAGATCAAAACTCCACCGGGTAATAAACCTTCATAAATACTGGTTAATAAAGATAAGCGTTTTTCCGGCGTTAAAAACTGCAATGTAAAGTTAAGTACAACTACCGAAGCATTTTCAATCTTGATATTACAAATATCATCCTGCAACACGGTCACCGGAATATCGGATTTATAGGCATGAATATGTTGCTGACAAGATTCCACCATCGCCAATGAGTTATCAACTGAAATAATCCTACAGCCATTTTTATCGCTCAGGCCACGTCGCATCGATAAAGTGGCAGCGCCTAATGAACACCCTAAGTCATATAGGTTGGAATTATCGATGGCACAACGTTGAGTGATCATCGCAATACTATTAATAATGTTTTCATAACCCGGGACCGAGCGTTTGATCATGTCAGGGAATACTTGTACCACCTGTTGATCAAAACTAAAACTCTCTACTTTATCTAAGGGTTTGCTGAAAATATTGTCGGTTTGGCTCATAAGGGGACCTAATTATTTAAGGTTTAATAATGTGACTCATTGAGTATTGCTGCGCATTTTACTTAAATTGTGTTGCAGGGTCATTTTTTTATTTAAGCATATGACTCTCAGTGGTTTTCTTTTATAATAGCGGCAATTATTTTGTAACGTATTTAAAACAGGAATCGATAATGCGCACTATGTATTGTGGTGAAGTGACCGAGGAAAACATTGGTCAAGAAGTTGAGTTAGTAGGTTGGGTAAACAAGCAGCGCGATTTAGGTGGTGTAACATTCCTAGATATTCGTGACCGTGAAGGTATTGTACAAGTTTTCTTTGATGGCGATACGCCAGAAGCAACGGCAATCGCTGCTACTGCACGTAATGAATTTTGTGTACAAATGAAAGGCCAGGTGCGTGCTCGTCCTGAAGGTCAAATAAATAAAGACATGACAACGGGTGGCATTGAAATTCGTGGTCTTGAACTAGAAATATTAAATCGCTCTGAGCCATCTCCACTTGATAGCAATCAAAAGAACTCTGAAGAACAACGTTTACGTTACCGTTATTTAGATTTACGTCGCCCTGAAATGGCTGAGCGTATGGTATTCCGTTCTAAAGTAAGTAGCTTTGTGCGTCGTTTCTTAGATGATAATGGTTTCTTAGATGTTGAAACACCTATTCTAACTAAAGCAACACCAGAAGGTGCGCGTGACTATTTAGTACCAAGCCGTACACATAAAGGTCAATTTTTTGCATTACCACAATCTCCTCAGTTATTTAAACAACTGTTAATGATGTCTGGTATGGATAAATACTACCAAATCGTTAAATGTTTCCGTGATGAAGATTTACGTGCTGACCGTCAGCCTGAATTTACACAAATAGATATCGAAACTTCTTTCATGACTGGCGATCAAGTGATGGCTAAAACGGAAGAGATGATCGTTAAGCTTTTTGAAAAAATGCTAGATGTTGATTTAGGCGCATTCCCTAAAATGACCTATGCAGAAGCAATGCGTCGTTTTGGTAGTGATAAACCAGATCTACGTATCGATTTTGAATTAGTTGATGTTGCAGATTTATTAAAAGACGTTGAATTCAACGTATTCTCAGGTCCAGCTAATGATGCCGATAGCCGAGTAGCTGTTATCTGTGTACCTGGCGGCGCAAAACTGTCTCGTAAAAATATCGACGAATACGGTAAATTTGTGACTATCTACGGTGCTAAAGGGTTAGCATGGATGAAAGTCAACGAAGCGGCGAAAGGGCTTGAAGGTGTTCAATCACCAATCGCTAAATTCTTAAACGAAGAAATCGTAGCAGAGTTACTTAAACGTACTAACGCACAAGATGGCGATATCATTATGTTTGGCGCAGACAAAGCAAATATTGTGGCTGAAGCAATTGGTGCATTACGTCTTAAAGTAGCTGAAGATCTTGGTTTAATTAAAGATGAGTGGAAACCACTTTGGGTTATCGAATTCCCAATGTTTGAACCACTTGAAGACGGTGCATTAACACCATTACATCACCCATTCACTGCTCCAATGAATATGACGGCAGAAGAATTAGAAGCTAGCCCAGTAGGCGCGATTTCTAATGCTTACGACATGGTATTAAATGGTTGTGAGTTAGGCGGTGGTTCTGTTCGTATCCACAAACAAGATATGCAAGCAGCTATCTTCCGTATCCTAAATATCTCTGATGAAGAAGCACAGGATAAATTTGGTTTCCTATTAGAGGCATTACAATTTGGTGCTCCACCACATGCTGGTTTAGCATTTGGTTTAGACCGTTTAGTAATGTTAATGACAGGTACTAGCTCAATTCGTGAAGTGATTGCATTCCCGAAAACAGCGTCTGCGGCATGTCCATTAACTAATGCACCGAGTTTTGCTAATCCAGCAGCGCTTGCAGAGTTGAATATTGCTGTTGTTAAAGAAGCTAAAGTTGAGAAAGAAGAATCTAAAGAAGGTTAATCTTCTTTGATTTAGTTTTCTCTTTATAGAAAGGGAGGTGATGTTGCTAGTGATAGTGATGTTATCTCCTTTTTTTATGTTTTTTTGGGGATGGGGGTGTGTTGGTTCGTCTGCGCTCATCCGGGCTATTTGATGTTTATTCGCAGTGGTTTCGCCCTGTCGGCGACTTTACTTTCTTTTGGTTAGAAGATACCTATACCTACAAAGAACTCAAAGAAACAGGTGGATTAACTTACATCATTCTTTGTAAGCTAATGCAGGGAAAAGAAAACGTGTTTTATCAAATATTTATTTCGGTCGATAGATTATTATTTTTGTGAGGGCCTCTGAGTTTTTACAAGTGAAATTTAATCCTTATTCAGGGGCAGAACTATAGCTGTAATGGAAATACATTCATGAAGTCTAAATATTGGATGTACAGATTGTGTGTATATCCAATATTTTTACAAAATTAAGTGTGGGATTAATCAGCAAGCATGTTGGAACCAACAATATTACATATTGTATCAAAAGCTTCGCTATTATTTTTAATAACAGCTCTTACAATATTTTGCTCTTCTTCTGATAGATTTTTTCGCCATTTATCTGCAGAAGCCTTATTGAGTTGTTCAGGTAATGCTTCTAATTCAGGTGCTTCATATCCAGAAAAAGTAAGTATTTTGCTAACAACACCCTTGGTATCATCCACTAAATCATTATAAGCAATAGTCATCCAACGTGAGCTTTCTAATTCTTTAAGTTGATTTATTGCATTTAAATTAAGAGTTATCCAGGATTCTGGAATTCTGTGAAACCCATCGCCAGGGTAATAGCGGGTTTTATCTGGGTGTGATTTTGAAAATTCACTAAATTTCTGATGGCTAAATACTTTTCCTGGCTCTTTTAATGATTTGTTTTTTAAATTAACAATTACTTTTTTTACCATTGACTTCACTTTAACTAAAATACTAGGCTCTGTTATCTGATTTTCTTTGTGGTCACATTGAATATAACTCCAACATGGAAGATTAGTATCTGGCCAATAATGGACAAAAGGCAGAGAGTCTTCATCACCTTTATATGCATGATTAAATCCTACTTTTTCACTAGCAACTACACCCATAATATCACGTACTATTAAAATAAATTTTGCATCAGGTAAGGTGTTTGCAACATAACTAATTTTATTCAATAAATGAGGGTTTTTTGTGATTATACCTCCTTGTGCATGGCGTAAAGATACATAGTTTTGAATTTCTTTTTTGGAGGCCGTATTTATATCATCTTTCGTCGCGCATTCACAAAGACTTCCTGTTCTTCGAGACCCGATTGTTAAACCAAAAGCTTGCCAAAAATTACGACATTCAAAATCATCGTCAGAAGTTAAATCTATAGCTTCTGGACATGCTTTCATAACCATATCATGAGATATTGTAGTTCCTGAACGAGTAATGCCGATAATAAATAGTGGTGACTTTTTACTTTCCATATAAATATAAAACCTCTTTTTCATGCAAATATCAAAATAGAATAAATTTATAATTTAACTTAATATAAACGTCGTTTTATTCAAATTATACCTGATTAAAAATTCGTAATGGAATAATAACAATAAAATCAATTAATATTTATTTGTAACCACTCATAGGGAGCAAACTTGGATTCAGATTATAAGTGCATAACTTGAATTGGTAGAAAAAGCGGCCAGCTGAATATATGCTTATCGCTTTTTCTCCGGCAAGAGATGCAACAATGAAAACATATAAACAACTGACCTATGGGCTAAGATGCCAGATTTATGCTTTAAAGAAAATAGGTCTGAGTCAAAATAAAATTGCGCAACAGTTAAAAGTCAGTCAATCAACTATCAGTAGAGAGCTTTCTCGTAATACAGGTAAGCGAGGATATCGCATTAAACAAGCCCAATCGTTTGCACATCATCGTCGATTACATTCTCGTAAAGCAATTAAAATGACGAGTAGCCTCATTGCATTAATTAACTCAAAGATTCGACTCGAATGGAGTCCCGAGCAAATATCAGGATGGTTGCGAGAAGAACACAAAGTGCGGATTAGCCATGAAACGATTTATCTTTATATTTGGTCTGATAAGAAACGTGGAGGTCAGTTATTTCAATACCT
>NZ_WTKU01000032.1 GCF_011378715.1 Psychromonas sp. SA13A
AGGTATTGAAATAACTGACCTCCACGTTTCTTATCAGACCAAATATAAAGATAAATCGTTTCATGGCTAATCCGCACTTTGTGTTCTTCTCGCAACCATCCTGATATTTGCTCGGGACTCCATTCGAGTCGAATCTTTGAGTTAATTAATGCAATGAGGCTACTCGTCATTTTAATTGCTTTACGAGAATGTAATCGACGATGATGTGCAAACGATTGGGCTTGTTTAATGCGATATCCTCGCTTACCTGTATTACGAGAAAGCTCTCTACTGATAGTTGATTGACTAACTTTTAACTGTTGCGCAATTTTATTTTGACTCAGACCTATTTTCTTTAAAGCATAAATCTGGCATCTTAGCCCATAGGTCAGTTGTTTATATGTTTTCATTGTTGCATCTCTTGCCGGAGAAAAAGCGATAAGCATATATTCAGCTGACCGCTTTTTCTACTAATTCAAGTTATGCACTTATAATCTGAATCCAAGCCTTTTTATTAGTCACCTAAAAGGTTAAAACCATCGGCTTTAGCTCTAATCTCTCTATTAGTGTTAAGAGGTAGTTATGGATTATAGGTACGGCAGTCATACAGTTTTAAAATTCAGTATCACTTTGTTTTTGTTACTAAATATAGATGTCAAATATTAAAAGGTGATGTTGGTTTAAAAGTAAGAGAATTAGTTCGGCAAATATGTAATGTCTTTGAAATTGAGATTTTAAAAGGCGTTCATCGCTAAATTATTTGAAAGTTTCCCCGATCTTAAAAAGAGATATTAAGGGGGGATTTCTTACGGCTAGCGCATTTTAATCCCGCTTTCCAACAGGGTTGAACGATATTTATCATCTAGCCCTGCCATTTTCTTTTTGGCTGCCATACTTGCTGATTTGCTCGTATCTTGTTTGAACAATGCCATTGCCATTTTTCTCATGACATTAAAGGCAAGAGCCCTTGTCCTTTACGTATCCGTGACTCATCCTCTCTAAATGTCATACAAGCACCCAATGCATACTTTCAACTTGCCAATGGTCTCGTACCGCATTGAGACCCTGCTCGGCATTTAACGGTAATGAACTGATGTAACAACGCGTTTCGCGGGTTTCTTTGCCTGTACTTTTTTCAAAGACTTCTGCTGCTATTTTAATAAAGCTGTTTAACTGTCTTTCCGCACCTGTTCTTAGTGATTAAATTTTCAACAAAAAATAGTCGATTAAGTAATAAAAACGACCATTTTGTGTCGCCCCCTATAATTTTGAATAAATATGTTGACGTGGATCCTCATATTTGATCTGTTACTTATCTTTGGGTGATGGTAAGTCATGACATATTTTATAAGAAATCTCGATCATTTAGGCTTAGTTGCTGGCATGTGTAAAGAAATTGGTGTTGCAAAGCTTATCGATCAAGCACATCCCAAACAGAGCAAAGACAAGAAAATATCTTATGGTCAACTTGTCGAAGCAATGATTCTAAACGGCCTTGGTTTTACTGGTCGTACATTGCATATGTATCCAGAATATTTTGCTGACAAACCTGTAGAGCGACTTCTTGGAGAGGGAATAAAGGCTGAGTATATCAATGATGATGCTTTATAGGCCGTTGCCTCGATCAACTCTATGAGATCGGTGTTTCTGGGCTTTATCAAACCTTATCTGCACGTGTTATTGACCATTTAAAACTGCCTTGTGAAGGATTGAATTTGGATTCTACCAGTATCCATGTCGATGGCCGTTATGATAGCAATGACGATGATCCGAAGACGATTAAACTAGTACGTGGCTACAGTCGAGATTACCGCCCGGAATTAAACCAGGTAGTCATTAATCTGATCACCGAAAATAAAGCAGGGATCCCTGTTTACATGCAAGCTGCGAGCGGTAATCTCAATGATAATGAAGGCTTCAAAAATATTGTAAAAAACCACTTAAGCTGTCTCAATGCTGATCAACAATGTAGCCATTTTATTGGCGATGCTGCCTTATATACAGCAGAGACTATTCAATCACTTAATGAGCAAGGCCGATTGTTTATATCCCGCACACCACAAAAACTAACATTAGTTAAATTGGCAATCGCAGAACAAGAGAATCATGCATTCGTCGCATTAGAGAACGGCTATAGCGGTGTATGGCTCGACTCGGATTATGGTGGTGTAAAGCAGCGCTGGCTATTATTACGTAGTGAGCAAGCAATGAAACGAGAGCAATACACGTTAGATAAGCGCATGCTTAAAGATTCAACCACTTCACTAAAGTCAGTTAAAAAATTAACACGTGAGCGCTATTCATGTGCATTAGATGCGCGTAAGTCATTAAATAAATGGATTAAAAAGCAAGGTTATACAGAAATAATTGATATCGAGGTGATTGAGCACCTAGCTTACAAGCAAAGTGGTCGCCCGAAGCAAGGACAGCAAGCAGATAGGCATGAGTATCAAATAACAGGTCAGGTTTATTGTTCACTAACAGAGCGGCAAGCGCGCTTACAAGAAAAAGGCATGTTCATGTTAGCGACAAATGATTTTAGCGAAACATTGGCAATGGAAAAAATGCTTGGACTTTACAAGTCACAGCAAAGTGTAGAAAAAGGTTTTCGTTTTTTAAAAAGTCCTGATTTTTTAACATCTTCGTTATATTTAAAAAAGCCAGATCGCATTGAAGCGTTATTAATGATTATGACGTGTTGCCTCATGGTATATGCAGCATTAGAGCATAAAATAAGGGAAGAGCTTAAAACGCAATCCGCCTATTTCCCAGACTTAAAATACAAGCCAACTCAAACCCCGACAGCACGTTGGGTATTTTTTTGCTTTCAAGGACTGCATGTATTAACTCTCTCACAGGATAAAGAGTTGGTGATAAATTTAAAAGAGAGGAATAACATCATTATTGATTGTCTGGGGCCAATATATCAAAAAATTTATTGTTGAAAACGCGAAGGTTTATTCCTGAAACGGATGCGGAATGTCGGCTCTATTCGTCCATGACCCGATGAGATTGTCGTATGCTTCGCATATTTTTCCGGTGCCAAACCTTCTCGTTGACATTTATGCCACCAAGCTTCCAACTCAGCTTGCATGCCTGAATGATTCCCTTTCAAGGCTAAAATGTAATCTACCTTTTGTTGGATTATTTGCTTCGCTATTTCTTTCTGACACCCCATTGCATCAAGGGTAATGATACTATTTGTTATATCTAAAGGTGAGAGTAGCTCTGGTATTGCGGTGATTTCATTTGTTTTCGTATCAACCGCTGTTTGCCCTAATACTAATTGATGTTGGCAACTCCAAGCACTCACGGTATGTAGTGCATTTTTCTATCTTTCGTCGTAAATGAGCGACGGGCTGTTTTTTCATCAACGGCAATCACATGGCAGCCTGTTTTTTCTATCAGGCTTGATATCCATGTTTGAAAGGCTTGTTCGATTTCACTCGCTTTTAAGCGGCTGATGACACGAGCAATAGTGTCATGTCGGGGAATACCTGCTTCAAAATTACGGTATTGACGTAGCAAATCAAGTTTTATATGTCCAAAATTTTCAATATCTTCCGAACCTTCGGAGCCTGACATAACAGCCGTCACGGCAAGTAGCACTCATTAATATCACCAAGCTTATGATTATCAATATAAAGTGTTCTGATCGCTACTTTGTTAAAAAGTTCAATTTATAATGATCTTGCCGTAAGTTCGTATGGTTTGTATGATGGAATTAAGTAGCCACCTTATTGTAAATAGTGCTTTTGACAGCATTTCTGAAAGTGAAATGAATCTAGCGGCCGATTTAGTTGATAGCATCCCAGATAACAGCCTTACGCTCTTTGATAAAGGGTTTTATTCATTAGGTTTATTGCATGATTGGCAGAAAAAAGGAAAACGCACTCACTGGTTACTACCGTTAAAGAAAGGGACTCAATTTGAGCTGGTTAGAAGCTTAGGTCGCCAAGATAAACTGATACGCATTGCAACGACGCCTCAAGCTAGAAAAAAGCGACCGCACTTACCTTCGCATATCGATGCGAGGTTGGTGACCCGAAATATCAAAGGAAAAGAAGTAAAAATACTGACCTCAATGACAGATAATATGGCTTACCCTAGCGCAGACATTGTTGATTTATATACGCATCGTTGGGAAATTGAATTAGGTTATCGCGAGATGAAGCAGCATATGCTTGAAAGCCGTTTTACATTACGTAGCAAGCTACCTGAATTAATTCATCAAGAGTTATGGGGTGTTTTACTTGCTTATAATTTAATTCGTTACAAAATGATACTGATGGCGAAATCACTTAAAGGTGTTTTTGCTAATCAATTGAGCTTCAGAGATGCTTCTTCTCATATTATTCATACGCTGACCATGATGCCGATATATGCGCCAGGAAACTTCCCGAAAATAGTGATTGATATAGAAAAAAATGCCGCGCAATTTAAGCTGGAGGGAAAGAGAGAACGAAGTTATCCTAGGTGTTTAAAAGCCTCTAAGAATCGATATCCGGTTACTAAAAGTAAATATGCCATTCACCTTAAGTGAACGGCATTAAGTGAGTAAGTCTATTTATTAATACTACTTTGAAATGCACATAGAATAGATCAACCAGCATCTAATTCAAAGGTGCAGGGCAAGATCATGAACTTGTATTCATGTAGTAAACTATGATCAAATAGGCTTCCTATAAATAGGAGCCATTTATGTTATCTGCTTTTAATGAACATTTCTCTTCAATTCCCGATCTTCGCCAACAGTCTAAAGTTGAGCATAAATTTCATGATATTCTATTAACACTTATTGTGGGTGTCATATGTGGTGCCGATGGATGGGAAGCTATAGAAAAAGTTGCTCATAATAAAAAAGAACTGCTTGATAAATATGGCTCATTTGAAAACGGTATTCCAGTCCATGACACAATAGCCCGTGTTATTTCAACAATAGCACCAGACAAATTACAACATTGTTTTATCAGCTTGACGAAAGCGGCTCATGTCTCAACAAAAGGCGAAGTTATCGCCATTGATGGCAAAACAGTCAGAGGCTCTTTTGATAAGCAATCTACAAAGAGTGCAATCCACATGGTCAGTGCTTTTGCTGCAAATAACGGTGTTGTTCTTGGCCAAATAAAGACAGAAGAAAAATCAAATGAGATCACCGCAATCCCTCAACTCCTCGATTTATTAGATGTCGAAGGTAGCATAGTAACGATTGATGCAATGGGCTGCCAAAAAGCTATTGCAACAAAAATTAAAAGCAAAGGTGCTGACTATATACTTGCAGTTAAAGGCAATCAGGGGCATTTGCATCAATCGATTAAAGACTTTTTTACTATTTGTCGTGAAGATGATTTTTCTAATGTACCTCATCAATTCCATGAAGAAGTAGATGCGGGTCATGGGCGAATAGAGTCCCGAAAGTATTGGATCAGCGATACACTAACTAGCGTTAAAGACCTGACTGACAAATGGGATGGTTTAATTAGTGTTGGTATGGCAGAGTCTGAGCGGCATGTTAATGGAAATGTGAGCAAAGAAGTACGATATTTTATTTGTTCGATTGAAGCGGATGCTAACGTATTTGCTCAAGCAGTGAGAAAACATTGGAGTATAGAAAACCAGCTACACTGGGTGCTTGATGTCAGTTTTAATGAAGACTTAAGTAGAGTAAGGCGTAATAATGCCTCAGAACATGTCAGTATTAAGGCATTTAGTCCTTAATTTACTACGACAAGAAACAAGTTTCAAAAAAGGATTGAAAGCTAAACGATTCAAAGCAGCATTAGATACTAACTATGCTGAAAAATCCTTGAGCTTATTTTTTGAACACTCGTAATCTTACCCTGTTCAAAGGTGTTTTTTATCACAATTTTCATTTATAATCTTTAATGTGTCCAAAGCATTATTTAAAAAGAAGCGAACTCAACGGTATTTGTTAAAACTGTATTAAAGATATATAGCGTTACAAAAGAAAATGAATAACTCTAATTATTTTGTTGTACATTCTTTATAATATTTCATTTTTTTGTTGTACATTCTTTATAATATTTCATTTTTAAATCACTAGAGCTATGTACTTTAGTTGCGATAGCTTGCCTCAAACCTTATTTAACAAAGGAAGGAAGTTCCTTTTAAAACAGATATAAGAGCTTGAAGGACTCTTTGAGACCTATCGGGGCATCTTTATGGGAAGAGGCGCAGACTTGTTTTTATAAGGGGATAACTAGAGCGGTTTGTCTCAAAAGGAATAAAAACTGTCTCGCTGGTATTTGCAAAACTGAGTTATTAAAGTGATCAATTTTTAAAGTGTGAGGTGCCTAATTTTGGGCCAATAATTAAAGTTTACTTGTATCTAACGTTTCTATAATACATTTATAGAATTTTAATTTAGTTATTTGCACTTTAACAGTGATGTGAAACCAAAAAGTAGCTTGATATTAAATATAATTTATAGAGAAGATACAACTTGAATCTATTAAAAACATCAATTTTATCATTTGTAGCGACATCTATAAAATTAGCAGCAGGTTTGGTAATTAATAAAGCAATTTCGGTCTATATTGGACCTTCAGGTATTGCGTTAATTGGACAGTTTCAAAACTCAACCCAGTTAGCTATGACCCTTGCACAAGGAGGAATTAATAAGGGGATAATAAAATATACAGCAGAGTATGGTGAAAAAAGTAGAGATTTACCCAAACTTTGGAGCACGGCTGCTCAAATTGTACTTTATTGTTCTATATTGGTTAGTTTTATTTTAATCATTGGCTCTAATTATATTTCTGAGTATATTTTAAAAAGTGATGAATACCAATATGTATTTATCACTTTTGGTTTTACTATTATTTTCTTTACTCTTAATCAATTGCTATTGTCTATATTGAATGGGTTAAAAGAAATAAAGATATTTATTTCGATTAATATTACTCAAAGTATTTATGGCTTAGTATTCACCACGCTATTAGTGGTTTTTTGGGGGTTAGATGGAGCTTTAATTGCACTAGTAACTAACCAGTCGTTTGTTTTTATGACTCTATTGTCGCGTTTACGGCTTCATAAGCAAATTTTATTTACTAACTTCAAGCAAAAATTCGATATAGGACAAAGTAAAAAATTATTATCATACTCCGCTATGGCGTTAAGTACCGCTTGCACCGCTCCAGTTTCATTATTCTTAATAAGAAATAACATCGGGGAAACCCTATCATGGGATGCTGCTGGTTATTGGCAGTCGATGTGGTACATATCATCAATGTATTTAATGGTAATAACTACGGCTCTTTCGACATACTATTTACCGCGTTTATCTGAAATAACATCAAAAATTGAGTTGAAAAATGAGCTTAAACAGGGATATTTAATTATTATCCCACTTGTTATAAGTTTATCCTTATTTATATATTTACTCCGTGATTTTATTGTTTGGTTGCTATTTACTGATGATTTTAAGCCAATGGTAGAGCTTTTTAAATGGCAACTAATTGGAGATGTTATAAAAATAGCCGCTTGGTTGCTTTCTTATTTAATGCTTGCAAAAGCAATGACTAAAGCTTTTATGGTGACGGAGGTGTTATTTTCAATAACTTTTATTTTGTTTTCTAATTTACTTGTCGAAAGTTATGGCTTAGTCGGAGTGACCTACGCCTACACACTTAATTACACTTTGTATCTTATTGCCATGCTTTTGGCAACTAGAAAAACCATATTTTAATTGGGGTTCTATGAGGGTTTTAGTAATTGGTGTTGCTGGATTTATTGGTTCAGCTGTCATACGAAACATCAATAATTCAGTGATAGCATCATTAATCTAGATAAGTTAACTTACGCAGAAAATTTAGAATCATTAATTGAAATAGATACAAATAAGCGATATTCATTCGAAAAAGTGATATTTGTAATCGTGCAGAATTAGATCGTGTATTTACACATATCAATTAGATGCAGTTATGCACTGAATCCAAGTGGTTTACGAAGATTTGGAAGGGCCTAAAGACTTATTTACTGAAAAAGCATCTTATGCGCTTAGTTCAACTTACTCCGCTTCAAAAGCCTAAAGTGGCTGCTTTGCTGTTCGCTGATACAAACTATTATCTACTAATGCTTGATGGGATGCGGGCGTATTAAGTCCACTTTCTTCATAGATGGTTAAAGCGCGTCCTCCCATCGGAACACTGACACGTAACAATTGAAAAATACTACTTCCATTTGTCGGAGACCAATCAACAATGGATGACGCTCCTTAACAACGAGGGAGTTCGCAATATATCTATAAAAATCAATGCGTTCAGAGTGAAGGTTAATATTTCCACACAATCTATCTGCACGTTTAATATCATGCTTTTGCTCTGTATTTGAAAGCGATTTTAATCCTCTTCCAAGGTAAGTAACGGTGAGCCTTTGGTCTTTTAGGCCAGAATGAACAAAAGTAAATAAGGTATTTAACCTAGTTTTATGCATTTCAGGGTGGGCAAGTGATATTTCATTCTGTATGATTTCGGTGACTTTCATGGCAATGGCTGATTTGTTATTTTGTGGTGAAATTATTTGATCATAAATTGCCATGGAAGTCGATCCCCTATCTTAATTATTTCTCAATATTCGTGGGGATTCGTCAGGATTTAAATGTTGAATTACTTGGACGTGGTGTTAGACACCGGCACTTACGATAGTTTGATAGAAGCGGGTCAATATGTATAATCGATTGAAAAACGACAAGGTTTTAAGATTGGTTGCCTTGAAGAGATTGCTTTTAGTCAGGGATGGTTGTCTGCAGAACAAATAATTACAATAGCAAAACCATTGATGAAAAATAGTTATGGTAAGTATTTGTTAGATTTAGTAAATAGGAAAAGTAATAATGGATATTAAATTTATACAGTTCCAAAGCCATGGTGATGAACGAGGATCATTAGTTTCGCTAGAAGATAATAAGAACATCCCATTTACCATTAGACGTGTTTATTACTTGTTTAATACTCAAGAAAAAACTCGCCGTGGTTTTCATGCACATAAAAAACTAAAACAATTGGCTGTAGTTTTAAAAGGCTCATGCCGATTTATGCTAGATGATGGAAAAGAAAAAATCGAACTTTTATTAGATAATCCGGAGCAAGGTTTATACATAGAATCATTTGTTTGGCGGGAAATGTATAATTTTTCAGAAGATTGTGTATTAATGGTTTTGGCTGATTCTTTTTATGATGAAAAAGATTACGTACGTGATTATAACCAGTTTATAGAGATGGTTAACGAATGAATACTCAGATAAAAGGAAGGACAATAAGCTTAAGGCTTGTTCGAAAAGAGGATGCAAAATTTATTTATTCTTTAAGAAATAACAAAGAATACAATCAACATTTGTCTCAGGCATCAGGAACAGTGAAAGATCAGGAACTATGGATAAATGAGTATAAAAATAGAGAAAATAAAGGGGCTGAATATTATTTCATTATAGAGCGACTTGATAATGAAAAACGTATTGGAACTCTTAGATTGTATGATTTTATAGGTAATAAAGAATCATTTTGTTGGGGTAGTTGGATACTTAATCAAGATAAAACCAGAAGTTCTGCTATCGAAAGTGCAATGTTAGTATATGAGTTTGCATTTAAAGAACTTCACTTTGCTAGTTGCCATTTTGATGTTAGAAAAAAAAATATTAACGTAATTAAATTTCATAAAAAATTTGGTGCTGAAATAACTAATGAAACAAATTTAGACCTGTTTTTTCAACTTACTAAAACATCTTATGGTGATTTTTTTACAAGAAATAATAAATTTATAGAGAATTAAAATGATTCCTTTTTTAGACCTAAAAAATATTAATGCTCAATATCAAATTGAATTAAAAGAAGCTTGCTCACGTGTTATTGATTCTGGTTGGTATGTGTTAGGCAATGAAGTTACTGAATTTGAAAAAGAGTTCGCTACTTATTGCAAAACTAAGCATTGCTTGGGTGTCGCTAATGGCTTGGATGCATTAGTTCTGATTCTCCGTGCTTATATTGAACTTGGTGTCATACAGAAAGGTGATGAAGTGATTGTTCCCTCAAACACCTATATCGCTTCAATATTGGCCATTTCAGAAAATGGCTTAACGCCTGTCTTAGTTGAGCCTGATATCAATACTTTTAACTTAGATTCAAAGCTGGTCGAGCAGGCTATTACCGATAAAACCAAAGCAATTTTAACAGTGCATCTATATGGCCAAGTTACTGCTATGGATGAAATCAATACCATTGCTAAAAAGTATAACTTGAAAGTAATTGAAGATTGCGCACAAGCACATGGTGCTTTGTATACGGATAAACAAGGTCAAAGTAGAAAAGTTGGTAGTTTAGGTGATGCCGCAGGCTTTAGCTTTTATCCAGGTAAAAACCTAGGCGCATTAGGCGATGCTGGAGCCGTTACAACCAATGATAGCGAATTAGCCGATACGATCGCTGCACTGCGCAACTACGGCTCTCATGAAAAGTATAAAAACCTCTACAAAGGCATGAATAGTCGTTTAGATGAAATTCAAGCTGCCATGTTACGTGTCAAACTACGTTATTTAGATAACGAAATTGCTGCGAGGCAAGCGGTTGCACAGGTGTATTTAACAGGAATTAATAATCCGATCATTGAGTTGCCTGTTGTTGACGATGTAAATTCACATGTTTGGCATTTATTTGTTATTAAAACGACCCAACGTGAAAAGTTAGCAAACTATCTAACAGCTAATGGGGTGCAGTCATTAATCCACTACCCAATTCCCCCTCACAAACAAGGTGCTTACCACGAGTGGACAAACGAATCATTTCCTATTTCAGAACAAATACATGATCAAGTGTTGAGTATTCCAATTAGCCCTGTTCTCGCTATAAATGTTGTTAACAAAATAGTTGAAATTTGCAATAGCTTTAATAAAGATACCATTATTTAACTATCTTGTTAGACTTAACTCTAATATAAAATTTGAGACTATATATGGGTAATAATAAAATATCAGTCATTATTCCTTATTATGATTGTCAAGAATATGTCTTTGAAACAATAGATTCAGTCTTAAATCAAGATTATCCTTATGTGGAATTGATTGTTATAAATGATGGCTCGCCATGTGATTTAAATGATGCCTTAGAGAAAGATAGTAAGTGTAGAGGGTACACCTATAAATATAAAAAAAATGGGGGGGTTTCTTCTGCACTTAATTTAGGGGTCAAAATATCTAGCGGATCTTATATTTCTTGGGTTGCTTGCGATGATGTTATGTTGCCTCATAGATTAAAAAAGCAAATTAAAGTTTTAAACCAAATGGGTGTTGATGGGTGTGCAACTTATGTGGAGCGGATTGATAAAGATGGCAAGTTCCTAAATCAAAAAAATCCTAAAAAGAAAGGAATGGTTGATTTTGATTATTTTTATACTACAGACTTTTATTTTCCAGCCCCATCTGTTCTTTGCAAAAAGGAAGCGTTGATAACCATTAACGGTTTTGATGAGCAATTAATCATTGAGGACTGGGATTTGTGGTTAAATTTAACAAGCCATGGCTATAAATTATATTTACATGATGAAGTTTGTACTCAATATCGAATTCATAATAGTATGTCATCAAATTTGGTGAAAATGTTCTCAGGAATTTGTGATGTGACTTTGAAGTATAAATCACATTCAAGATTTATCGGATTTAAAATAATCACGCATCACTTTATAAAAAATAGTATCAAATCAATTTTGAAATTGTGTTTTTGTGATGTCGTATTGTTAACAAAAACATATTTTGTATCAATCTATTCAATGGCTATAAAGTAATGGAACTTTTGTTTATCCTTCTTTTTTCTTTTTTAATTATATTAATAGGTTTGTTAATTGAGTGCTCTCATGGGAGGATAACAAAGGGGCAGTATTCTTATTTATCTATCCTGCTAATTTACCAGTTATTTTTTTCCACTTGGATAGGAGCACTTATTGTTGCTCTAGATATTTTTAACCCTATCCGTTTAAGCGCAATATCTTATGACAGCAAAATTCAGGTTTTTTATTTTGTATCATATGCCACATTAATTATATTCATATCATACGCATTTTTCACCCTGATAAAGCGCTCCCATTATTTATCTATAACGCAAACGAAAAACTTTTCATTTATAAATGTGTCGGAAGAAAAACAGGAATATTATCAACGTATTTTTAAAGTGACCATTATAATGGAGACTCTCTATGTGGTTGTTAAGTATATTGTTTTTTATTCATCATCCCCTTTGCTTATTGCTATGAGCGGTGATCCTATTAGAGCTGCTATAATGAGGCAGAGCATACAAAACAGTGGGGTGATAGTTGATCTTCCTTATGTGGGTAAATTTTTCTATTTTCTCTGCTTGTTCAATGTGATCTTCTACTATTTTTTACATATGTTGAATAACACAAAAAAATCACAGTTTTTATTTTTGTTTGTCTTTTTTTTATCTTGCTCTAATTTACTCTTTGATGGACAAAAGGCTCCATTGCTTTTATTGTTTATGATGTTGTTCATTACACATATTCAGTTTAAAAAAATCAATCTTAAACTTATATCTTTTATTCCAATAGTGATAATGATTCTAGCCTTTTTTTATTCTATGCTGATGGGGGGAGGGGATTTTAACTTTACTGATACTTTAAGTCGCGCGTTCGATAGAATAGTTGCAGGCCAAAATCAAGCTATGTATTTTTTATATCAGTTCTATGAGCCCAAGTTAACTGGTGTGTTTACAGATCTTCCTTTTTCTGGGCTGTTAGGTTTGAAAGAAATAAAGCCAGACGAAACTATATTGCCATATATATATAATGACCTGAGCGGGCTTGTTAATTCGAATACTTTTTTTCAAGGAGAAGCTTGGGCTTTCTTTGGAATCGGAGGGGTAATATTTATGCCTTTTTTAGTTTCTATTAGCCTTATCTTATATGTAGTTTTTTTTGATTATTTGATGAAATTTGATTTCCATCTTTTTTGGGTTACCGCTTTGATTTTTTTCTCGACACTCCCAATAAATCAATCTCTTCAGTTTATTGTATACCAAAAGTATTTTTTGTATTTTTGTTTCCTATTTATTCTACCTATATTATTTATAGTGCAAGTAGGGATTAAATTGAGGTTTAGTCGTTAGTTTAATGCATGCTTTTATTTTTATAAAAATTATTTAATAAAATTAGGTTCATAGTGAAAAATAAAAAATTAACTTTAATCATATCAACTATCAATGATAATCTAGGGAAGATTGTTGACCTTCCAAGTGATGAACGTTTGTGTTACGTCATTGTTCACCAGATGAAGTCTGGCTATCAAGTAAATGAAAATACTCTTCTAAGAGCCGATTTTTATGGTAAACGACAAGATGTCGAATATGTAAAATCTAACGTATTAGGGTTGTCAAAAAGTCGCAACATTGGTCTTGATTATTGCTCTACCAAATTTGCGTATATTTTAGATGATGATATTTCATTTTATGATACATCAAATTTATTTAATTTAGTTGAATGTTTCAACAAGACTAAAGCTCAGATAATTGTAAGCAGAGTTATGACAGTTAAAGGATGTCTTTTCAAGAAATATCCTAAAGGTGGCTATAGATACAATAAAATTTCTTCGGCTACAGTCTCGTCTATAGAAATGGCTGTTGATGTTGGTTTTTTGAACAATAATAAAATAAGGTTCGACGAAGGCTTTGGTTTAGGAACTGATTACCCTTCTGGTGAGGAGTTTATATTTTTATCTGACTGTCTTGACAATAACGCATTGATTATGCATCGGAATAATATTGTTGTTTCTCATGACGAGGTTTCATCGGGGCAAGATTTTTATTCATCGGTTCAAAAATTGTCAGCAAAAAAAGAAATGTTTAAGCGTATATTTAAAAAGTTATACTTTTTTTATTTGTTGCTTTTTTTTATGAAAAAGAGTTTCTTCTTAGTAAAAAAAGGTGCTTTTTATAATACTTTTAAACAATGGTTTTTAGTTAAATAAATTACTACAGACTAAAAACTAGAAGTAGCTAATACTTATAAGTGAATATTTAGCAACAATCGCGTTTAATCTCTGTCAGTGTCTATGCATTTTGTGCGAAGATATCTTATCTGACTTGATATATTCATTTGTTTTAAAACTAGGTATGTATGTTTATGTGGCTATAATGTCGAAAAATAAACATCAATAAGTTTCTTATTATAAACCTCCCGATTTTATCGGGATCTTTTCTTTTCGAGTATTTAAATGTCCCATTTAGTTTCAATTATTATGCCTTCTTTTAATTGTGAAGAGTTTATCTCTGAAACAATATTATCGGTTATTTCTCAAACTTATAAAAATTGGGAATTGATTATTGTTGATGATTGCTCAACAGATAATAGTGTCAATATAATTAATCATTTCAATAAATATGATAAACGCATTCATTTGATTTTGAATGATAAAAATAAAGGTGCAGCGATAAGTCGTAATAAGGCGATTGAGTACGCTAGTGGTAAATATATCGCATTTTTAGATTCCGATGATTTGTGGAATGCAGACAAATTACAAAAGCAAATCTCCTATATGAGCGCTAATGATTTAGTCTTTAGTTACTCTGCTTATGAAACTATCGATGAGCAGGGAATGAGTCTAAATAGAACTATTGTCCCGCGGGAGAAATTAGATTATCTAGCTATGCTCAAAGAGAATCAAATTGGTTGTCTGACTGCGATTTATGATCAAGAAATACTAAACAAACATTATATGCCTTTAATTAGAAAAAGGCAGGACTATGGTTTGTGGTTATCAATTTTAAAAACAACTCCCTACGCATATAGAGCTCCCGGTATACTTGCAAAGTATAGAATTCGTGAAAATTCCATTTCGAGTAGCAAAATAGGGCTATTAAAATACAATTTCAAACTTTTTCATACACATGAAAAAATTTCAAAATTGAAATCGTTCTATTATGTTGGTTGGAATATTTATAGAAAATTGAAGAAATAAAGGCTAATAATAATGAATATATTAATAACTGGTGGTAGTGGTTTCATTGGAACTCGTTTAGTCGATGAGCTTCTAAGTAAAAATGTGAGTATTACTATTTTTGATAAAGTGCAAAGTACTAAATACCCTGAGTTGTCAGTTATGGGTGATGTTCGGGATGAAGAAGCATTAATATCTGCTTGTAAAGGAATTGATATTATCTATAACCTTGCTGCTGAACATGCAGACGATGTGTCACCAAAATCTTTGTATGCAGATGTAAATATAGGGGGCAGCATAAACGTTGTTGCCGCAGCTAAAGCTAATGATGTTAAGCAAATTATTTTCACAAGTTCAGTTGCTATCTATGGTTTGAATCGTGGGACTCCTGATGAAAGTACGAATGCTCTGCCGTTTAATGAATATGGGCGTACTAAACATGAAGCTGAAAAAATATTCTTAGAATGGGTTTCGGAGTGTGATAAATATTCATTAACTGTTTTACGTCCGGCTGTTGTTTTTGGTGAGTGTAATAGAGGTAATGTTTATAATCTTATCAGTCAAATTATAAGTGGAAAATTTATGATGGTTGGTAATGGAAAAAATCATAAATCAATGTGCTATGTTGGTAATATAGCTGCATTTCTAACACTACAAATCGATGCTAAACCTGGAACATATACTTATAATTTTGCTGATAAAGCAGACCTTAGTTCAAAAGAAATCGTTACGATTGTTAAAGATTCCATGAATATTACTAGAACTATACCAACTGTGCCTTATTTTGTAGGTCTAATGGGGGGGTATACTTTCGATCTCATTGCTAAAATAACAGGCAAGAAATTTTCAATTAGTTCTGTGAGAATAAAAAAATTCTGCGCTGATACAACCGTGAATACAGATAGATTATTAGAAAGTGGTTTTAAAGCTCCTTATAGTCTTGAACAGGGTATTCGTAATATGATTGACCATGAATTTAAATAACATTATTGGATAGCTTTAAATGTTTTCCGATGTTGTTAGTCTAATTCCCTTTTTATACAACCTGTTAAACAAATTACTTTTATAGGAAAAAATGAAGTATTTAGTAACAGGCGTAGCCGGTTTTATTGGCTAATGTTTAGTTGAAATACTTTGTGAACAGAGGCATGATATAAGGTAATATTACGAGCTTTCACTTTTATTAGTCGCCTAAAAGGTTAAAACGATCGGCTTTAGCCGGTCAACTTAAGCTATAATCTCTCTATTAGAATTAGGAGGTAGTTATGGATTATAGATACGGCAGCCATACAGTTTTTAAAATCCAATATCACTTTTTTTGTTACTAAATTTAGCTAGGTGAGTTTGTAAATCGCTTACCATTAATCTACATTTGCAATGCGCGCTCAACTAAATCAACTGTCATACGGCGAGATATAGACCAACCAATCACTCTACGAGAGTATAAATCCATGACAATGGCTAAAAGTACATCCAGTCTTGATTGGTCCTCAAATAGGTGACGTCGCCAGTCCATACTAGTGTCTCTTCCAAAAAAGAATCGATCAGTTGGCTACCAATCAGTAGGTAACTGATCTTGCTCTATTAATACGCTCATTGAACGATCTTCTCCCTTCTCTTTTTTAATCAGCCCTTTTTGAACCAATACACTAACCATTTGATGTGTACTTGCTGAATAGACACTAAAGTAATTAAACATTGATAAACCCCCTGCTATGCTGGGGCGACTCGCATAGGTTTGACCGTGGCTACGGTATATGTATCTTCTTTGCTCGACCAAAAGTAAAGAGGAAGTAACCTATGCGAGACTCATAGGTGGGACTTTAAGAAATAATGGGTTTTAACCCGTATTGCAATCGTCCCGTTTTTTTATCTCTGTCAGGGTGTGCCCGTTTGGCATATTTTGACAGAAAATGGATTGTGCTTTTCCACGTTTTTTTGAGCTTCGATATTATGTTTTGCGTTATCAATTCCATCAGTGGATAAAACCAACCCTGTGTATTTTTAGCAACCATAAACGTCGATAACTCAACGTCAGTAAGTTGCTGAACACTTAACCCTATACGTAGTTTAACCAACAATGAGAGTAAACTACTCCAGACCAATCCTTCCATCATTGTCGCTTTTCGAGTGTTAAACTTTTGTAAGTTACAATATGATTTCCACTCTTTAAAGAGCAGCTCAATTTGCCAGCGTAACTGATAGAGTTTCATCACCTTTTCAGCACTAAACTGCTCTCTATCCAAATTAGTTGCCCAATAAGTCGGTTCATCTTTTCCTTCCGGCCAACTGGTAATTAATCGGTAATTGGTTTTCCCTTCTACGTCCATGTCAACAATGCCACTACGGCGAATATGCTTCTTAACCGCTTTTTGTTTTATTTTCTGAAACCGTTTTAATGGCTTACCCGCTTTATTGAATCCGGCAACAACCATCGGGTTAACTGTTGTTTTGGCACGTACAACATAAGCACCTCCAGCCTGGTCAATCTCATCTAAATATGACAGCTTGAAATAACCTCGGTCAGCCAGCAATAACCTACCTGCTAATGCGTCGGCATCGGGTAGAAAGTCATACTCCGCTTGACTATCAGGACTGATAGATACTTGTTCAGGATAGCCTTTCAATACGTCCCAGCTAACATGAACCTCGATGGCAGCAGGGATAATTTTGGTAAAGCGACCTTTGAAAATATCTTTTAAGCTATCGTGAACAGCAAAAGAGCTACCATCTTGTCATACGATACCTTTAAAGGCTGATAACTCAACTTCAGTGCCAAGTACTTGTTGCTGCCAATCATTGACAGCAACACCAATTAACTCTTTTATCAGTTCAACAAATTCCGGTTTACTCAGCTGATTATGAAAGGGCTTATACTGCACATCCGTTTCAGTTAACTTTACAAAGTAGCGATGTAAATCCGTTACCGTATCGACTGATTTATCACCTAAAGCAGTGATTAATGACATCACCAATTCAAAAGGTTTAATAATTCGTTTTCGGTTACAAAAGTTAACATTTTTACCTATTTCATTAATTTTTAATTCATTAAGGACTTTAGTTATTTGCAGTAACTCAGTATTATCTTTATTCATGCTCTGATTTGCTCATTGATAGTGGTTTCGCAATTACTATCAGATCAAATTCCAGGGCTAAATCATGAAAAGTATGATTTTTGACCTATTTTTTTGTGATGCTTATCCAAAAATTTTTAAATAAAAAGGATCAACTTGTAGATCGAGTTTACCTATGATCTTATGCTTATCTTTAGACTAAAGATAATAAAATGAACGGGTTAACTTTAATGTCACATGTTTCAATCATCACTGATCATCGCCAAAACTGGAAAGTTGTTCACTCTTTACCTGATATATTGTTTCTTACTATAACTGCAACAATTGCAGGTTGTGATGGATGGGAAGAAATATCAGATTTTGGCGACGACAATATAGACTGGTTGAAAAAGTTTAGTGACTTTAAGGGAGGAGTTCCTTCTTATCACACAATTGGCCGCGTTTTTTCAGCCATTGATCCACGACAATTTAGAAAAGTCTTTGCTAAATGGATGAATGATTGCCAAGAAATGACTCATGGTGAAACTATTGCAATTGATGGGAAGTGCCTTAAAGGTTCATACCATCAAGATGATAAGAAAGACGCTATCTACATGGTCAGTGCCTTTGCTGAAGCAAATGAAGTTGTCCTTGGACAAGTAAAAGTTGAAAGCAAATCAAATGAAATTACAGCGGTGCCAAAATTATTAGATTTACTTGATATCAGAGGGTGTTTAATCACCATTGATGCCATGGGGTGCCAGACTAAAATTGCTAAAAAGATAGTAGATAAAGGCTGCGATTACCTTTTAGCCGTTAAAGGTAATCAAGGTCGATTATTTACTAAATTAAATGAGATTTTCAATGTTCATAGGCTAAATTCAGCGTCGAAAATATTTTCAGCCAAAGTAATAAAGGACATGGAAGAGAAGAAACTCGACACCATATGGTAATACATGATTTAACTGAGTTGGGAGACATTCAATTTGAATGGCCAGAGCTTAAAAGCATTGGTTATTCAGTCTCTTTTAGAAAAGAAGGCAATAAAAAAGAAACATGCTCATTTCGCTTTTATATTTCATCTGCAAAATTAAGTGCCGAAGAGTTTGCCTATGCAGCAAGAGCACATTGGAGCATAGAAGTGAAGCTACACTGGAAGTTGGATACGGCATTTAATGAAGATGCTTGTCGAATTAGACGAGAAAATTAGGATGAAAACCTTGCTATGGTAAGGCATACAACTATTAATTTACTCAAGAACGAAAAGACTTTTAAAGCAAGCATGAAAAGAAAGCTTAAAAAGGCCAATCGGAATACAAGTTATGTCGAGAAAGTCCTCATAGGGCGCGATCTTTCATGATTTCGCCCTGGATCAAATTCAGAGCATGTTTTCAACTGATTTTTTCTTAAGATTCAACCTATGAGCTGATACTGGATATTATTTAATGACTTTATATGTTGTAAAGAGACACAATCCGTATTTGGGCTCCATGTGCTTTACAATATAATTTTTGATAAAATTAATTGCTCTTTTTTGTAACTCGTAACTTATTCGCATCAAGTTGCTTTCTAATTTTGTCAAATGAAAAATACTCTGATTGAGCCAGTAGGCAGGTTCCAATCAAACCTTGCATATCATCAAGTTGAGACGTTTTTATCTCTAGATCTACTGTCATTAATGGCATGGCTTTCTCTAATATTACTTGGCGAATCGTTGATAGGTATTTATCTCCGAGTTTTGTTAATGGCCCAGCCAAAATAACCAGTGAAGGGTTATTAAAGTTAATTTGATGAGCCATTATCGACCCAATCGCTCTTGCACTTCTTTGTAATATTTCAAAGCTAACGCTGTCCCCCATATTTGCAGCAATCGCGATATCACTTGCCGTTACACGGCCAATATTTCGAGAAAGCAGCTCAGGTAGTTGTTTCGCTATTTGAGGTAGTCTATCTTCTTCAGACAGCTCTGGCTTACTCTGTAGTAATTGCGCTAAAATAGGGCTTTTACCTGCGTATATTGCTTCCATTCCTTGCCGAGCAATAGCTGCTCCTCCTGCTACAACCTCAAGGCATCCTTGTTTACCACAAATACAAGGTGTTGAATTGCCTTCTACTTGGTTATGCGAAATAAACCCCGCTGCTCCCTTAGAGCCTCTATATAGCTTTCCATCTGCAACAATGCTGGCTCCTATACCAGTGGCGAGTTTGACCATAATAAAATCGTTGTTATTTTTTGCCGATCCCCGATGTTGCTCTCCAAGTGCCATTGCATGCACGTCATTATCTACAATAACGGGGCACCCATATTGGTTGTGTAATACTGTTTTTAACGGATAATTATGCCAAGTAGATACAACTCCAAGAGGGGAAGAAACCATGCCTTTTCGATAATCTATAGGGCCGGGAAGTGCGATACCTAATCCAATAATTTTATCTTGTGTCAGGTTCTCGTCGCTCAATAACCCGGTAATACAAATATGTACCTTCTGTAAAATATTGATTGGACCATCGGTCATGTTACCCCTTTCAATTTTAAAATTGATTATCGTGGTATCAGTTCGACATAAAGCAACTTTAAAATGAGTAAGTCCAAGAAACACAGCTAAGAATACTCCAGGCTTTTCAGAAAGTTTAAGTAATGTTCTGGCCTGGGCTTTAGAGTCGGTATCGATAGGTTTTTCTTCGATTAAACCTAATTGTAATAACTGTTCAACTTGTAGTGACATAGTTGAACGAGCTTGTTTTGTAATTCGGCATAGTGCGGCTCTAGATATAGGGCCTTGGTTACAAATTATACTGAGTATTTTTGCACCGGCAGCTGATCCTGTCCAATAAAAATCCATTTCTAAAAAGTGCTCATGGTAGCTTGGTTAAATTAAATGGCGTCGGCGCTTTTCCACCAATATGAGGCGTGTAAGTATACACCGCGCCAGCGTCGTTTTTAATGGCCACTTCTTTATCTTCTGAAATAGAAGCCGTTGTTATGTATAAAGTAGAAAAATTAGGCCCGCCAAAAGCACAGGAGGTTACTTTATTGGTAGGAAGCCACAAGCGTTGTACTTGTTGTTTTGTAGTAGGGTCAATCTTGATAACACTACTTCCCCCCCAAAGTGCTAACCAAATAAAGCCTTCACTATCGATACATAAGCCATCGGGGAAAACTTCCTGCTGAAGCAGTTGATACACGAGTTGTGCATCACTGAGGGTACCGTTTTCAAAGTCAATGCTATAACACATCACAGATTTACTGGGTGAATCAACATAATACATGCACTGTTTTTTTATATCCCAATCTAAACCGTTAGACACCGTGATACCTTTTAATACAACACTCACTTCCAACTCAGGTGTTATACGGTATAAGCAAGCTTTAGGTTGAATCTCAGCCTTATCCATTGTACCTATCCATAAATTCCCATAGGGATCAACTTTTCCATCATTAAATCTTAAGTTATCACTTACCCCTGGAACAGTAAGTAATGCTGTATACTGACCATTGCTGCGGTCTAAATAATATAAAGTACAACCACTTGCTACAACAACGTAGCGCTGGTCACAGTGTACGACAGCACTTACCTCTTCAGGAAAAGTAAACTCTTGTAGCAACGTACCAAACTCATCGCTACACAACAGTTTGCCATTATGAATATCAACAAATAAGAGCTCATGAGACTGAGCTAACCACAATGGTCCTTCTGCCAATAAACAGCAATGACTCGTTAATTTTTTAACACCTGAAATTTGATTCAATGTATATCAACCTCTATTAACGGTTATTTGGAGCGACGCTGATCCAATTGTGAAATTAAAAGAGCACAAATAATAATGGCACCCTTGGCGATAAGCTGCATTTCAATTTGCACATTAAGTATACCTAAACCATTGTTGATGATACCTATCATCAACACGCCCATGATCGTACGTTGAATCGTCCCGCTGCCGCCCATTAAACTGGCACCACCGAGTACAACTGCTGCAATAACATCTAGTTCGATACCCGCACCGTAAGTAGCTGCTGCGGTATGGACTTGCGATGCTTGAATAATGCCGCCAATTGCAGCGCCTAGTGCACACAAGCCGTAACAGATGATCTTAATCTTATTACTATTATGGCCGCTAAGAAATGTAGCTCGGTGATTATCTCCTACAGCCGAGACCAAAACGCCAAATGTAGTTTTTTTCTGTACAAATATTGCGATCGCAGCTAGCACCACAAAAATATAAACTGGAACAGGGATACCTCCAATCAAGCCTGAACCAATAAATAAGAAGCTTTCTGGCTCACGAATTAAGTGTAAGCTTGGACCTGCAATTAATAACCCCGCACCACGGACTATACTCATTGTTGCGAGTGTGACGACAATTGCTGGCAAGCCAATGAAAGCAACAAAACTGCCACTAATCGCACCGATAGTAAAACAAATTGATAACGTAGCTGGGATAGCGATAAGGACAGAGTCATCACTAATTTGTAGAAACCAGGCACATAGTACACCTGCTATCGCAAGTACTGGTCCGACGGAAAGGTCTATGCCGCCAGTAATAATGACGAAGGTCATTGCTAAAGCCATGATCCCCACTATTGAACTTTGATGGAGTATTGTTATCAGGTTTTGTCCACTAAAAAATACAGGATCAAGTATACTGAAGATGACAGACATAATAATGAGTGCAGCAGGAAGCGCAATTACACTTATATTGATCTTGCTAAGGGGGGCGGTTATTGAAGTATTACTAATAGAACTTATCATGATTGGGCCTCTCCACCTACATAGGCGATAATTTTTTGCTGGCTGATACTTGCAGCGTTGTATATTCCCTGTTTTTTTCCTGAACACATCACCATAATGCGATCTGCAATCCCCATGACTTCTTCCATATCTGAAGAGACCACAATAATGGCTGTTCCTTGATCACGCAATTTTCGGATAAGAGTATATATTTCTGACTTAGCGCCGACATCAACCCCTACGGTTGGCTCATCCAGAATTAATACTTTTGGATGTAGCTCTAACCATTTTCCGATCAATACTTTTTGCTGATTACCACCGCTAAGTTTAGACACTATTTTATTTGGATCGGCCGGCGTAATATTTAGCTGTTTAATTTGTTTACTTACTCGTTGGTCGACTTTTATTTGGTTAACAATACCGAATTTCGCGATTTTATCATGCGAAACCATGAGTAAATTATCTTGTATATTGGCTTGCATCATTAACCCATCTCGGTGCCTATCCTCGGGAACAAAGCCTATCTGATGTTTTATTGCATTCGCTGGTGACCTATTTTCATATTCAGCTCCCTCTAAAAAAATACGCCCACTATCTAAACTATTTGAACCAAAAATAGTGTGCATTAACTCGGTGCGTTTAGACCCAATAAGACCTGTAATGCAGAGGATTTCACCTTTTGCCAAGTCAAAACTAATATCATCGAATTCACCTTTTTTACTTAGGTTTTCACAGCGTAAGATCACATCCTCGGGGACATGTTCTTTTTGTGCATGCTGATTAGTCTTCGTCGCTGCTTGAGCTAACGTTTTACCGATGAACTTCTCTAGCAATTCTTGACGAGTAAGATCGGAAATTGCACAATCTTCAACAATATTCCCATCTCGTAAAATAGTTACGCTATCACAAATCGCATAAAGCTCATCTAACATATGAGATATATATATGATGCCTACACCACTCGCCTGTAAGTTGCGTACAGTTGTAAAAAGGTTATTCACTTCAGTGTGGGATAGCCATGCAGTCGGCTCATCCATTAATAATACTTTTGCATTAAGTGCCAATGCTTTCGCTATTTCCACCTCTTTTTGTCTAACCGTTGGTAAGGTGCTAACAATGGCGTCTAAATCGAGTTTAAGTGAATATTTAAGTAATAATTCCTCTGCTTCTGCTCGTTGTTTTTTTCGATCTAAACGAGAAAAGCTCAAGACAGGTTGTCGACCTAAATAAATATTGTCGAGCACACTAAGTGCGGGCACTAAATTAGAATGTTGATAAATACAACCGATACCAGCTTCCAACATAGTCGTAGGGTCGCCAAGTTTTAAAGGAACACCATCGAGTAATACTTTGCCTTGGTTGGCATCAATCGCACCAGTTAAAATCTTTATTAATGTTGATTTTCCAGCACCATTTGCGCCGACTAAAGAACGTACTTCACCAGCCCTCAATTCCAAGCTCGCATTGTTCAAGGCGGTGAGAGAACCATATTTTTTAGTCAAATTACGCGCGCTCAATAGTATAGTCATGCACTTTCCCCCGCTGAATTTTTGCTACGTAATTTATAATATTTGTATCGGTCATAAGAAACAGCGGCTATTAAAATAACACCTGTTATCACAGGTTGAGCATAAGTAGAAATTCCTGTTAGGGTCAGTCCAACTAGAATAACCCCCATCAGGAAAGCACCTATGACAGGACCAATCGCGTTACCTATACCGCCCTGTAAACTGATCCCACCTATAACGGCAGCTGTAATTGCGGTTAACTCTATGCCTATTCCTAAATTTTCAGTACTGGTCGTCATTCGTGAAACCATCACGATAGCTGCTAGCGCAGCACAAAATCCAGAAAATCCGTAGCTAATGATGATCATTTTGTCTACTTTAATACCACAAAGTCGAGCGGCTTCAGGGTTACCACCTATCGAATATAAATCAAGCCCGATTCGGGTACGTGATAATATGTATTGGGCGGCAGCAAGTACTATCAGTAAGAGGAAAAAAGAATAAGGAAATATACCGGAAAATTCATCAAAGAGACCTAGCAAGTTATCATCTATCGCTTGAGTCGCACTTTCTGGAACAAGCTGTCTTCCTGATATGGCATAAGTAAGTCCACGATAAGCTGCCATAGTTGCTAATGTGGTAATGAAGGGTTGAATACGAAAGCGAGTGATCAGTATGCCGTTAATCACACCTGCCATGGTACCTACCGCTATCGCTATAGGTAAAACAACATAACCGGGCATATGGAAAATAATATAGCAGTCAAACATTACCATTCCCACTAATGCGAGAATAGAACCTACACTAAGATCAATCCCTCGCATTAGAATGGGCAGTGCTTGACCTATTGCCAATATACCTAAGTGAGAGAAGCCTATTAGAATGTTTTCAACATTACCTGCACTGCGAAATGTTGAAGAAAATAAACTAAAAATTAAAGATGTAATGACAAAAAAGAGTATAAGTTCTCTATTGGGAATATTTTTCAGTAGCCACATAACAACACTCGCTTGATGTACAATTTATAGTATGAAGGGGGGGGGGACCCCTTCATTTACTTACCAACGTTGCTCAATCTTTATATCTGCAACGGTTTCTTTAGTTGCGATAATGTATGGCATTAGCAAATGGCCTTGCTCTTTAATATCGTCAGCATCGACGTTACCAGTAGCAAGCACACTTGCAATAGAAGCAGCGTAACGTCCTTGCTGATAAACATCCGTATATTGCGTTCCGCTTAGTTCTCCTCTTTCAATAGACTCTAAAGCATCACGTTCTCCATCGTTACCAAAAATAACAATCTGATCCAGTAACCCTTTTGCTTTAGCGACATCAACTGCACCTAAGGCCATTGAATCATTGATACCGTAAACGCCAGAAATTCCAGGGTTAGCAATCAACATTGTACTAAACACATCTTGTGCTTTTTTACGGCTCCAATCGGCAACTTGGTTAGCAATAATTTTGATATTAGGATGATATTCTTTCATTCCATCAATGAAGCCATTGGTACGCTGATCTCGAATAATAATGCCAGGAGGTGCATTTAATATGGCTACCTTTCCTACACCACCCATTTTTTCACCCATCACTTTAGCTATTTGACGAGCACCAAAGTAGTGGTTCATCTCAATGTGCGCAGCGTGTTTTGCAGTCGCATTAATGTTTAAGGTAATAACAACAATGCCTTTACGTTTAGCTTTTTTGATAGCTGGAGATATAGCGACACTATCAACCGGTTGAATAAATATTGTGTCAACACCTTGGTTGATCACTGTATTCATTAAGTTAATTTGTACGTCTACTTTGCCTTGACCATCGAGTAATTGATAGTCAATATCATCTTGTACACTTAATACTTCTTCAATACCCTTGCTCCAAGCAAGAGAAACTGTATGTGGTTGAAATTGAATAAAAACCATTTTCTTTTCAGCGGCATTAGCAGTATTTAAACCGATCGATAAAAAACTTCCTACAACACATGTTTTTAGTAAACTTGAAATTACTTTTTTACCGCTATTAGAACGATAGTTTTTTGCAACACTTTGTATAGTTTTTATTAAATATTTTAAGTCCATTTGGTTCCCCTTCTCAAGCTAGGCCCGAAGTTTCTGGTCGGGTGTATTAAGTAATAGATAAATACTTTAATTTACAAATTACTCGCATAAGTTGTCACTAATAGTGACTAGATTTATATAGTAAATGCTCTGGAATGTTAGTCAATTTGAAAGTCACACGAAGTTGTTTGCATATCAAACAAGTATTATCAATATATGTGCACAAGAACAGGGGGATCCTTTTATTCTTAATAATGAACTCTGTGTGCATGTTTCATGAAGGGAAATATTCGATGAATAACAAGGGGAACAACTTCGTTAAGATGGGGGTAAACTTAAGCTTAGTTGTTCCATTCTTTAAAATAATTAACGCTTTAGAAAGAAATTACGCCTTTAAGTAAATCTTTATTATTCACAACATCTTTTTCGTAACTATCTCCAATGGTATTGAAGTCAAAGATATGTGTTAGCATCATATTAGCACCGAGTTTGCCTGCTGCCATTAGAGTTTGAACTTTAACAAAGTCTTCTTTGGTTGCATTTCTGCTACCCATCATTGTCGTTTCTTTCTTATGAAAATCTGGATCACTAAACTCTAAGTTACCTTTAAATAAGCCAACAAAGACTATTTTTCCGCCATTTCGTATTAAATTTACAGCGTTATTCATTGCATGTTTATTGCCGGTGGCATCGATAACCGTTTCTGCCAATGAACCATCGAAATGATCCAGTACCAGTGCTTCAAAATTTTCAGCCATCGGGTCAACAGCTAATACACCAAGTTCTTTTTCTACATGTCGCCTTCTTTCTTCTTGAGTATCTGCAACGATAACTTTTGCTCCGTCAGCTGCAGCAATGGCAGCAGCACCGAGACCAATGGGGCCTGCGCCTACAACAAGAACATGCTCACCCTTACGTAATTGAGCTCGACGAACCCCATGTGCACTGATGGCAAAGGGCTCTATTAGTGCAGCAGTATTGTTATCGACATCATTAACTTTTAAAATGTTGTTTTTTGGGACAGAAATATATTCGCTATAACCACCATCTCGGTGAACACCTATAACAGATATATTCTCACAGCAATTTGTTTTTCCGCTTTTACAAGAAGGGCATTCGTAACAAGCAACATAAGGGATAAGTGCAACTTTATCGCCAATGATAAATTCACCTTCATTTTCAGCTTCTTTGCCCATTGCGGTTATGTGTCCGCACAGTTCATGACCTAACACGCGTGGATAGCTGAAAAAAGGCTGATTACCGGAATAAGCATGAATATCTGTGCCACATATACCGACAGCAACTACTTTTACTAATACTTCATCTTCTTTTACTGATGGCATTTCTACATCAGCGTAGCTCATTTCAAATGGTTTTTTACAAATTAACGATTTCATACCAACCTCTCTATTAATACAATTGTAGTTAATTTATACTTTCTGTTTTTTAAAAGGTAATGAACGCTATAAAGTGTGACATACATCTATTTAAAGCGGTTTTAAATGGTATTTAATGGTGTTTTGTTATATTGGATTTAGATAATGGCTAGAAATAAGAATTTACGAGAAAGTACTACAAACCAGCTTCTGGATGCGATCAATCTTGGTCACATATACTCTCCATTACCTTCGCAATCATCGTTATCTGAACTTTTCGGTGTTAGTCGAACAACGATCAGGCATGTAATCAAAGATCTATGCTTGAAAGGGATATTGAAAGATGCAGGTGGTGAGTGTCAAATATTACGCCAACCGGATGAAACTGATATTTTCCAGCAGCCAGCTTCTACTGGTGAATTACAGACCTTGAAATTTGAGGTGTTTTTTAATAGCAGCATTAAAAACAGAAATATTATACCAGGAGATGAGTTTTCTGAGCTCGACTTATCAAAGCAATCGAATTGTTCGACAAGGGTTGTCCGGGAGTTTTTGATTAAGTTCTCTCGGTTTAACTTAATTGAAAATATATCCAGGGGACGATGGCGAATGGTTCGTTTCGAATATAGTTATGCGGCTAGTCTGATTGAACTTCGCGAAATGCTTGAATGTCACGGCCTCAGTATGTTCATGAACTTACCAAAAGATGATCCCCGTTGGAAAGAAGCGCAAATGTTGCTTAAATTGCATCGAGATCTCAGAGAGGAAGTCGTAAATGAATATCAGGCCTTTTCTGATCTAGATCGTAACTTTCATCGTCTCATTTTATCCGCAGCAAATAATCCATTTATGGATCAATTTTATGAAGTGATGTCAGTGATCTTTCATTATCATTATCAGTGGGATAATAGTGACTTACGTAAGAGAAATATGGTGGCAATTGAAGAGCATATGATCATACTAAGTAAGATCTTAATTGGAGATGATATAGGTGCCATTGGTGCATTACGGCTTCATTTGCAGTCAGCTAGAAGGACTATGGAACATAGTTTGATAACAGGAAAAACAGAACCAGCATAATGCTGCTTCTGTTCATTAATCAGAGCTTTAGGTTAGTTAACGTACTAATTCAACAGCCTCTTTTGTGAGCAGAGCTATTTTGTCCCATTCTCCTCTCGCAATCATTTCTTTATCAACCATCCATGAACCACCACAGGCAATAACTCTTGGGATTGCCAGGTAATCGTTGATGTTGCTAGTGTTAATACCTCCCGTTGGCATGATTTGAATATCACCATAAGGAGCTAGCAGCGACTTAAGCATATTAATGCCGCCAGATGCTTCTGCGGGAAAAAATTTCAGAGACGTGATCCCCATCTCAAGTGCAGCTTCAATCGTGCTTGGGTTATTAACGCCAGGAATGATCTCAATACCTATTTCATGACATGCTTTTACTGTATTTGGATTAAAGCCCGGTGAAACAACGAATGTCGCCCCAGCTTCTTTGGCTGCAATTGCTTGCTCTCTGTTGAGTACCGTACCAGCACCTATCAACATTTCAGGATAAGCATTTCTTAAAAGGCGTATTGCATCAACCGCTGCTTCAGAACGAAAGGTTATTTCAGCGACAGGTAATCCGTTCTCTACTAACACTTTTCCCAAAGGCAGAATGTCTTCAGCTTTATCAATTGCAATGACTGGTACAACTTTGAACTTGCTAAGTTGTTTAATAATAGTACTCATTAACTTTCCTTAATAAATTTAATTAAATAGGGTATTTGTGGCTTCTTTTGCGATAATGGCCCCTTGGTGCTGAATCACAATGCCTGCTATTAAATTGCCTTTGATACATGCATTCTCGATGGTTTCTCCAGTGAGATATGCAGATAAGAATCCACCATTAAAAGAGTCCCCTGCAGATGTCGTATCAACAACTGTTTGAACTGGGGTCGTTTTTACCATAGTGGTGTCATGCATATTTTCAAAATCTTTAAATACACATCCCTCTGCGCCCAGTCTTATGACTACTTTTTTCGTACCTGATTGCTGATATCGAGTAAGGGTCTCTTGGTAAGACCTATCACCCCAAATTAATTGTTCATCTTCAAAAGTAACCAATGCGATGGAACATATTTCGGATACTTTCTTGTAAACCTCTCGTACAGCTTTCAAGCTGTCATTTGCCCATAAAGCAGGCCGATAATTACTATCAAATACTATCTCGATACCATTATCTGCTAACCCTTTTAGTAATGAGATAAATAGTTCGCGGTCCTCTTGCTCTAAAATTGCGAAAGAAATGCCACTTAGGAATACCATATCCATATCGAGCAGTGCTTTTCGAACTTTCGATAACTCTTTATGTTGAAATAGGTATTTTGCTGCTGACTGATTCCGCCAGTACAAGAATGTTCTCTCACCTTGATCGTCTACTTGAATCAGGTATAACCCAGGAGAGCGAGAAGCGTCTCTTAATACCAACTTTGTACCCACCCCTTCGTCTTGCCAGCGTTGAATCATTCCATCACTTAAGGGGTCTGTCCCCATGGCTGTTACATACTGAATCTTTATTTCATCGTTGCTAGATCGTGAAAGATAAACGGCTGCATTCAGGGTATCTCCTCCAAAAGTTTGTTGCATAGGCCCAAATGGCTTTCCATTTAGCTCAATCATACATTCGCCTATAATCGCTATTTTTTTCATATTACCTCCTTATCCAAATACTAGGTTTGGTAAACCGATTGAAATGAGAGGAATATAAGTAATCATGATTAAAGCAACAATTAAAAGTAACCAAAATGGAAGTATTTCCCTTACAAAGTCTTCAATTTTGACCTTAGTAATGGAACAAGTAGTAAACATAACAGTGCCCAGTGGTGGTGTTACGGTTCCAATTGCACTATTAAAGATGAAAATAATACCGAAGTGCACAGGATCAATGCCATAAGATTTTGCAACGGGAGCAAGTAATGGAGCAAGTACAATCATGACAGCATTACCTTCAAGGAACATACCGACAGCAAGCAAAAATAAGTTAACTATTAGTAAAAAGGCTATCGGACTATCTACTACACTCGTTAACCAAAAAGCTAAATCTTGTGGTACACGTTCCCAAGTTAGAAATTTAGAAAAGCCAACGGCAACACAAATAATAAGTAATACATTTGCAGATGCCATTACCGATTCTTTTGTCGCATCCCAAAGTAGATTTGAATTCATCTCTTTATAAATAAACATACCTAATACTAAGGCATATATAACCGCTGCTGCACCAGCTTCTGTAGGAGTAAAGACCCCAAAGCGTATGCCACCTATGATGATTATAGGTAGCAAAAGAGCTAACACTGCATCTTTAGCGGAGAGCGCAATTTCTGAAAGAGGAGCTCTTTTTTCACGCAGTGGTGCATAATTTCTCTTCTTTGAAATAAAAGAGACAAGTCCCATCATCATCAGGCAAAGCATGAGCCCTGGAACAACACCTGCAAGGAAAAGTTTACCAATAGATACATTATTCACGTAACCATAAATAATAAGCGCAATACCAGGTGGAATGATCGGTGTTATTAATGCTGAAGCTGCAGTAACAGCAGATGAAAAAGAAGCGCTGTAACCACGAGCAACCATTTGTGGAACAAGTAATTTAGATCCCATGGCTGCATCTGCAATGTTTGAACCAGACAATCCGCCCATTAAAGTACTTAGCACAACGTTTACCTGTGCAAGGCCACCATTCATGTGCCCCGTTAGCACCTCACTGAAACGTAACAATCGTTTACTAATTCCAGAGTGGTTCATAAAGACACCTGCCATAACGAAAAAAGGAATGGCTAATAAGGTCACTGACTCAAGCCCGCCAGCTAGGCGCTGAATAAGCATCATCATAGGTAACGTGTCGTTAAGCAAAAAATAGAATATTGTTGAAAGAAAAATACAAAATGCAACTGGAATACCAAGACCAAAAAGAACAAGAAGAGCAGTGATTGGGATAAAAACAGTCATAGTTAGGCTTCCTTAATGCAGGGGTTGAAAAATGATAAAATTTGTTTTATTTGATGATAAGCCATAAATATTGCACTAACCGGAACTGCTGCATAAATATAGATATAAGGTATTTTTAATGCGGGAGTGAATCTAACCTGAGAGTACGGAAGAAGTTTAAATCCCCAATAAATCATAAAGATTATTGCGAACATGACTAGAATTGGACGTAGTAGTCCATCCATTAGATTGGCCGCTTGAGTTGGGAGTTTCCTCACTAAATAATCGATGCGTACGACTTCATCATAACGCATAAGAGCACTTGTCCCCATAAATGTCATCCAGATGAACAAAGCAATACAGATCTCTTCCACCCAGGTACTAGGAGCATTAAATACATAACGTGTAATAACACCATATCCCATTAACATCACGATTACTGCCAGCAATACAGCCGCGAGAATTTCATCTAAACGGCTGAGTTTATCTATATATCCAGTAAAGGTTTTATTGCTTATAGATGTTTGAGCTTGCATCATTTTCTCCAGTTTATTCAAAGAAGGGGCTCACTATGAGCCCCTAAAATGACGACATTACATTTCAGATAATTTTTTCTGAATATCTTTATATAGGTTAGGAGTCCATTCTGGGAATGCTTTTTGAACAACATCTCCAGCCACGTCCGCGAATGCTTTTGCGTCTACTTCATTTATCTGTACGCCTTCTGCCTTCATTTTATCGAATGCTTCTTTTTCAAGATCATTGATCAATGCTGCTCCATATTTCACCATATCACGACTTGTTTCTGTAATGATTTTACGTTCCTCATTTGTTAATTTATTCCAGTAACCCGTACCGGCAACAAATGGGGATAACATTTTGATATGACCTGTTAAGCTTAAATTCTTAGCAACTTCATAGAATTTACCACCGAATAATACTACTGCTGGGTTTTCTACACCATCAATCACACCTTGAGAAAGGCCTGGGTATACATCTGATAAAGACATAGGAGCTGGCACGCCACCCATTGCTTCTACTGTAGCAACCATCAATCGAGAATGTTGAACGCGTACTTTTACGCCTTTTAGATCACTTGGTTTTTCGACTTTCTTTTTAGAAAGAAGGTGACGAGTACCGTATACAACATCTGGAACAACCATCTGAAGTCCTGTATTTGCTAATTGACCTTCTAGCCCTTTAAACCATTCAGTTTGCATTAATTTAGATTTTTTATCGAAAGACTGAGTGATATAAGGAGCGTTGATAACCCCAAAATCAGGAACGGTATCCATCAGGTAGCCATATGAAGCGATGGCAATAATATTTGCTCCAAATTTAGCTTGTTCCAAGACTTCTGTTTCACCGCCTAATTGACTAGATGGAAATAGTTGAAAAATGATTTCACCATTAGATTTTTCTTTTACTTGATCTGCCCAGTAATGCATCGCCTGATCAATTGGCTCTCCAGGTTGATTGCCATAAGCTACCATTATTTCTGTGGCAGCTTGTGCACCAAAACTTACTCCAAATGTTAATCCAACAATTGTCGCTATTTTTTTGATTCCAGTGTGTAACTTAGTCATAAGTATTCCTTTTATTATTAAGTAATAATGGTTATGTGTAATATTATAAAGACTTGATCGCTTGGCGCATGCCTACGGTCTGAATTTTGTTAACATATTCTTTTACTAACGGTTCGAGATTTTGTAATGAAGTTAAATCTACTCCCCAGTGATCTTTCATAGATAAGAACTGAGATACGGCATTATCAATATCTGATTTTTTCCATATTTCAAATTTATCTAATAGGATCTGGTCATCATTTAACGGTATATCTTCGTTGTTTCTTTGCCCTAGATAGAAGCAAAATAGTGCAGCTAAACTAAAGCTAATATTTTTTGGTGCTTTTTCCATTTCCTTTACGTAACTGATAAGTTGAGGTAACAATCGGGTTGTAAACTTGGTTAATGAATTTAACGAAATGGATAACAAATAGTGTTTAATGTACGGATTTTCAAATCGTTGCATAACACTGTTTCTAAAGTCAGTGAGTTCCGTTTTATCCATTGATAACATGGGAATAATTTCGTCATCCAGCATATTTGCAACGAACTTAACGATATCTTTATCTGCCATTGACTCACCAACGGTGTCCAGTCCGGCAAGATAAGCAACTGGTACCATTGCAGTATGCGCACCATTTAAAATACCTACTTTACGTTGTTTGTAGGGTTTTATATCGTCCACAACTTTAATATTCAGAGAGCATTGTGCTAGCTTTAATTTATCCTTAAGAGAGCAAGGTCCTTGAATGACAAAAAGGTAGAAATATTCTGCAGCAACAATAAAGTTATCTTTATAGCCCAATTCTGCTTCTAACTGCTTAATTTCATCTTTAGGGTAACCAGTAACGATGCGGTCAACCAATGTTGAACAGAAGGTATTACTCTCATTTAACCAACCCTTAAATTCATCACTTAAGTTCCATAGATCTGCATACTGTTTGATTGTTTCTTTTAATTTCTCACCGTTGTAATCAATCAACTCACAAGGAAGTAGGATCAATCCTTTATTTTTATCACCATTAAACGTCTCAAAACGACGCAATAAGAAAAGCGTTAACTTCGCGGGAAATGTAGCCGGTGGAAAATCAGTGATTTTATCACTGTCTTTAAACTCAATACCCGCTTCAGTCGTATTTGAAACGACCCATTCAAGCTCTGGATTTTCAGCAATCTTTAGGACTTCTTCAAACTCACCGTAAGCAAACAGTTCTCTGTTTATAGATGAAATAACCTTTGGTTGAGAAACACTTTTTCCAGATTCGTTAATACCACGAACTATTGCGGTATAAAGACCATCTTGTGAATCTAATCTCTGATGCCCAGCATCGATTGAACGTACAATAGTGATACCTGCGTTAAAGTCTGTTTGTTCATTTAATAGTTGAACTTGCCAGCCAATAAATGCTCTTAAAAAATTGCCTCCGCCAAATTGAATGATTTTTTCTGGATAAGATTTCATTCCGGATAAATCTCTTTTTAATAAATCTGTCATTGTAAATTCCTTAACGATAAATATTTCTGTTGTCGGACAGGTGTTATCGACTGAACTCAGTGTATTGATGGACTTGTTAAATTAATTGAAAAAGGCTAGCAAACGTGGGGTTGATCATTTAAATGTGTTTTTTATCGGTACTTTATTATTTATTTTTACATTTAAAGTACTTTTTAAGACTTTTTTTCTTTTTTTTAAATATTTTAGCAATAATTTGGTGTTTTTTATTGATTAAAATACAGCCTAAGTAATACAATAGAAAGTGTCGGGCGGGTTAACTTTATAATAGAGGTAACCATGAAAAAATTTATTAAGATTAATGAAGCTGATAATATTGTTGTATGTTTGGAAGACTTTTATGAGAATGAAGTCATTGATCTGGATGGACTAAAAATCTTACTAAAAGAAGATGTTCATCGTGGTGGCAAGCTCGCGATCACTAACATTGTAGTTAATGGTGACGTTGTGAAATATGGCACTGCAATTGGACATGCAACTCAGCATATAACTACAGGCTCTCTCGTGCATACTCATAACCTGAGAACTAACCTCTCAGGATCTGATAACTATTCATACGAACCAAATTTTATTACATCCAAAGAAACGGGTTTACTCGATAAAACATTTATGGGATTTACCAGAGATAATGGTGACGTTGGCATAAGAAACGAAATTTGGGTTATTCCAACCGTTGGCTGTGTTAATGGTATAGCTAAACAAGCGATTAAAGCGTTCACATCTCAAATAGAAGAACTGCAATGTGATGGCGTGTTCCTCTTCCCGCATAACTATGGTTGCTCCCAATTAGGTGATGATCATGAAAATACTAAAAAAATTCTGGCTGATATGGTTCGTCACCCTAACGCTGGAGGTGTATTAGTTATTGGTCTAGGGTGTGAAAATAACCAAATAGATCCATTTAAGGAAACCGTCGGGCCTATTGACGATTCCCGTGTGAAATATATGGTTGCTCAGCAGGTCGAAGATGAAATAGAAATGGCGGTTGATCTTCTGAAACAAATACATTCAATGGTTAAAGAGGATCGCAGAACCCCTATTAAAATCGGTAAGCTAAAAGTAGGCTTAGAATGTGGTGGATCTGATGGTTTATCAGGTATAACAGCAAATCCTCTTCTTGGGCTATTTTCTGATTACCTGATTGAAAAAGGTGGAACATCAGTACTTACAGAAGTACCGGAAATGTTTGGTGCTGAGCATATTCTTTTTGAACGGTGTAAAGATAAACAAACTTTTGATCAAGCAGTGGAAATGGTGAATAGTTTTAAACAGTATTTTATCGACCATAATCAGCCAATATACGAAAATCCCTCTCCGGGTAATAAAGCAGGAGGGATCACTACACTAGAAGATAAATCCATGGGTTGTACTCAAAAAGCAGGCTCCAGTAAAGTAATGGGTGTACTTAAGTATGGAGAGACATTAAAAGTGCCGGGGCTGAACTTATTGAGTGCACCAGGTAATGATGCCGTTGCAACTTCCGCTCTTGCTGCTAGTGGTTGTCACATGGTTTTGTTTTCTACAGGCCGAGGAACACCATACGGAGGTTTTGTGCCAACGGTTAAGTTAGCCACAAATACTGAGCTGGCTAATAAGAAAAAACACTGGATAGATTTTAATGCTGGCGCTTTATTAGATGGCGTTTCCATGTCTGAACTGTTGAAGCAATTCATTGAATTAATTTGTGAAATAGCTAGCGGCACCCCTACTAAAAATGAGCTGAATGATATTAGAGAACTAGCGATATTTAAATCAGGTGTAACGTTATAAGAGGATGATTAGCATAATAGTGCTGCCTAGCCTATTTAGATTAGGTAAGCATTAGTCAACTCAGAATGACCTTAACAATTTTTTGATAACCTGTAGTGGATTTTTTATTCTTGGGAACCGTTAACGTGACTGTCATTGACTTTACTGTTGACATCCTCCCCGTTCTTTAGGGCGGGGAGGATGTCAATTCATGATATGGAAACTCTTTGCCACTATCAGGCGTAATAATAAATACTGCGCCACTGTGACTTTTACCGGTGAACAAATCTATTTCCCAATCTCCAATTCTGTTTTTATCCTTGCTACAAGACTGATAAGCTCTCTACTTTTGGTGTTATCAATAAACAAAAAGAGAGTATGTAGTGGTACAGTATCAAAAAATTAATGTATAAAACAAAAGCTAACTATACGAATGAAGAACATTTGACTTCTACTTTATCTGGGGATACTGTCATTTTAGTAATGGCACCTCTGCGATCGTCCCCGGACAGTTAGGATGACAGATAGAGGCGCATAAGGCGCTTTAGCCGGTGGAGAGTGTTATTTTGTATTCTCAATGGCAGTGATTAATAGTGCCTCTTTATCAATCATGTGCGGGATGCGATGGTACAGTGATTGATATATATCGCTTGCTGCCTGACAGGCTATCTCGTATTGTTCATCAATGGCCAGGGCTTTAAAGCCGTCATGTAAGGTTGACTGATAAGCTTTGAGTCTTATCAGAGTTAACGAGTGATGTGCTTCAAAGTAGCGATCGACTGCTTCATCACGGCGTACCTGTTTTTCAAACCGTTCCTCCCTGTCTGCTTGAGCATGTATTTGCTGATTTTCTGATACATGTTGAATACCGTCGGCTTCAATCGCTATGTGTAAATTGGCTTGATAAAAATCGATACGTAATGGTGTACCGATCTCACTTTCTAATCCTGCAAAGCTCACCTCACTCTGGAGCTCAAGTTGCCACTCCACGTTAAAATTCGCTAAGAATTTAGCAATCCAGCACACTTTATAGCTTGGACGCATAAAACCACGTTTGCCTTTTCTAAACTCGGGGGGTAACTGATCGAGAATACCGAATTAATGCTGGTCGGTAGAATAGGGTGCTCAACCATATTAATACCAAAGGAATTTAATTGGTGATCTAATGTGGTATTATTCATTTACCATTAATTGCTCGATTATCATATGAATAATATTTCCAAAATAAAAATTCCATATACAAATAATGCTAGCCTTAAACTGCGCTATTTGGCTGTGCAAAAGTTCCATGATGGTCACTCTAGAACATCCATTGCTAAGATATTGAATGTAAGTCGTCGATTAGTTAACGAATGGATAACAAAATATCTATCGGGTGGATTTGATGCGTTAGCATTAAAGCAAGCGACTGGTCAGCCTTCTCGTTTAAGTAATGAGCAAAAAGCTCAATTAAAAGAATACGTAATAAGTCATGCTGTCAAAGCGAAGGGAGGTCGTTTAATGGGTAAAGACATTCAAAAATATATCCAAGACACCTTTAATGTAAATT
>NZ_WTKU01000033.1 GCF_011378715.1 Psychromonas sp. SA13A
TTAAGTTTAAGTATGAATTATTAGAAGGTAGCTTGAAAAGCCAGTTGGCGTGAATTAAAAACCAGAAAAAGGAAAGGGCAGCCGAAGCTGCCCTTAATTTAGTCTCTCTATCGAATCCGTGATAGTTGATGCTCCATGCGTTACATCCCTTTGACCATGCCATACTAGGCGTCCACTTCCCAACTCCTTTGGGCTCGTCCTTGTAACATCCGTATTAGATAACATCCTGTTTATCCATCATCTCCCTTTCCTTAGGAGGTGTCCTTCTTTGTCATCTTGACTTAATACCCACAATCCTAGTAGATACTAAAAACTCTATCCTAGAGTGTCCTTTCTTCCGTGACTATAAAACATCCTGTTTTATAAACTCTCATCCTGAGAGGTCCAATTGTCATCCTGACAATGCGTTGGTTCAATGTTTACATCCTGTAAATCAATTCCCCGTTTGCGAGATGAATATTACGTCTTTGTTAATTAATAATTGCAGTTTTATTTACATTAATCCTTGACTTACACGTACGAAAAATAAACGAATACATTTAAATCAACAGGTTAAACGTTATATTATTTGTATGACTAGCTAAATAAACCTAACAAATAGTGCAATTTCTCCTGCTTGCAATGGTCAATGTCTCACAGAGAAATAATAGGAAAAAAGAGTAAAGCTAAGTGATGTTGAATATTTGATTATAAAAATCAATATAAATGAGCGAATAGGATCAATTTTTGTTTCTTTATTATGCGGTTAAATCGAAAAATAAGGAGTGATTATGCCAGTTATACCTCTTCATTGATCGCTTAGATTAGTTAATGAATGAGATTAAAGGAGTAGTAATATCTTTTATTCTGCCAATCTAAGAAGACTGTGAAAATTGAGAAATCGTGAAATAATGTAAACAGAGGGGCTAACGAGTTTAAAAAAATAAAATTATAAAGTCATAAAATATGATTTTTAAGTATTTCGTTAGGCGTTGGATTTATTACTTGAATTCAAAAATGAAAAGTGATCACGAAGAGAAAAAAGTAGCACTATGGGCACGATAGGCAGATTGGAATCAGCCTTAAAATAAACAACCTCGCCACTGTCGAGATTGTTTATTAAAGTATTTTTCGTTGTACTTAAAAGTTGTAACGAATACCTGCGATTAATGAATCGTCACTGTCATCAAGGTTGTTGAGTGCGTAGGAAACATAAGTGCGGATGGATTTATTAAAGCGGTATTGTGCTTCTATTGCGTAAAAGTCTTCTGTATCTACATCCGCTTCTTCTGCTTGCCCAATAATACCTATCATGCGAAATTCTTTGGTAAACTTATATTGAACAGCAGCCTCTATAGATCTGAAGTCATTATCAGCATCAATATCACCCAGCGCGTAGGTGACAGCAACATATAAATTATCTAGTGTATATGCAGCACCCAAGGTTGCTTGGTTTTGGTCTGCTTCTGTATCAGTATAAGAAGCAGCAAGTACTAAACCAAAATCAAACTCATACAGCCCAGAGACAGCATATGAATCACTATCATCAACGTCACTAGCTGTATAGTTAGCTTGTAACGTTAATTGATCCGTTAACTTGTTCGAGTAAAGAAAAGTATTGTCCTCTTTATCCGATGAAGCATCAAATACTTGCTGAATACCAGAATGATAAGAAGCAATATCAGTCATATCAGATACCTGTACATTAGCAGTATCTTGACGACCGTAAGAAAACTTACCAAATTCAGTTGCGAAACCTGCAAATAAATAACGGTTTTTAGCTTCTTCACCTGGTTTAATCTCATATTCCATAAAACCAAAACCTGTTAATGATTCTGAAATTTTAGTTTCACCACCAAAGTTAATGCGAGCGCGACTTTCATCAGTAATCGAGCCTTCATCATTATCAATAAACTCAGCACGTACTTCAGCACGACCACCTACTTTTAGCGTTGTACCGTCTTTGTCGTATACTGTTGCAGAATTTGCCGTTGCTGACACTACGCTTGCTAGAATTGCTGTTGCTAATAATGTTTTTTTCATGATTCATCCGTGTTTTATTTAAAATAATATCTAAGGAATATAATTTTTTGTTTAACGGCTAAGTGCCGTTTACGGAGAAGCAGTCTAGGGATTTTGTATGACAAAAATATTACTAATTTTAACGATTTTAAAAAAAGTTCAATTTTCTTTTAAATATTATTTAGGCCTTTTGGAATCATGTAGCGAGTATTTACCTTACTCAAGAAGTTGAGAGTTGAAGATAAAAAAACCGCCAGATAGGCGGCTTAATAAAATAGATTTTAAACCTTTATTTACCAATACAGAAACTGGAAAAAATACGCCCTAATAAATCATCAGAAGTAAATTCACCAGTGATCTCGCTTAAATGTTGTTGTGTTAAACGTAACTCTTCCGCTAATAATTCACCTGCTCGGTATTCTTCAAGCTGTACTTTACCTTCTAATAAATGTTGCTCAGCTCGGTCGATGGCTTCTAAATGGCGTCGTCTTGCCATAAAGCCACCTTCAGTATTACCTTGATAGCCCATAATATCTTTAAGGTGTTGTTTTAAATCATCGACACCTAAGCCTGTTTTAGCCGAAATACGGTAAACAGGGTGGTTATCATGCTCTGTTGTGACTAGCGTTTCACCTGTTAGGTCGGCTTTATTACGTACCACGGTCAAGCCTACGTTATCCGGTAAACGATCAATAAAGTCAGGCCATATTTCACGCGGATCCTCTGCGTCTGTAGTGGTGGCATCTAGCATAAACAAAATACGATCGGCATTATTAATTTCAGTCCATGCTCGTTCAATACCGATACGTTCCACCTCATCAGCACCTTCACGTAAACCAGCAGTATCGATTATATGTAATGGCATACCATCGATATGAATATGCTCTCGCATCACATCTCGTGTAGTACCAGCAATATCAGTCACAATCGCACTTTCTTTGCCCACTAAGGTATTTAATAGGCTTGATTTACCTGCATTAGGTCGCCCAGCAATCACCACCTTCATTCCGTCACGTAAAATAGCACCTTGCTTGGCTTGTTCTTTAACTGCGCTTAGGTTGTCTATAATTTTGTATAAATCATTAGCAATTTTTCCATCACTTAAAAAATCAACTTCCTCTTCAGGAAAATCAATGGAAGCTTCAACGTAAATGCGCAAATAGATCAGACTTTCAACAAGTTCATTTACTTTATTGGAAAACTCACCCTGCAGTGAATGTAACGCGCTTTTAGCAGCTTGCTCTGAGCTAGCTTCAATTAAATCAGAAATAGCCTCAGCTTGCGCTAAATCTAGCTTATCATTCATAAATGCACGTTCAGAGAACTCACCAGGATTCGCGCTACGAAGGTTTTTAATGGTTAAAATAGCTTTGATCAACATATCCATCACTATCGGGCCACCATGACCTTGAAGCTCTAGCACATCCTCACCAGTGAATGAATTCGGTCCTTTAAATAATAATGCAATACCTTGGTCTAGGACTTCATTATTTTGATCGTGAAAAGGCAAGTATTCCGCGTAACGTACTTTAGGTAGTTTACCTAAAACAATCTGTGCAACCGCTTCTGCATCAGGCCCAGAAACACGCACAATGCCAACGCCGCCACGGCCAGGTGCAGTTGCTTGTGCAACAATAGTATCAGTCGCTTTTATCATGTTCTGTTCCTAAAAATAAAGGCAATAAAAAAGGCGACTATTATAGTCGCCTTTTCTCAATGATTAAATAATATAATTATTTATGATGCTTTATGTAAAAGCTAAATAGTTAAATTACTTTTTATGTCCTAAACCTTGCTTTTCAAACTGACGGTAAATAATAGTTTGCTGTACTAATGTCACGATGTTACTCATTAGCCAGTAAAGTACTAGACCTGCAGGGAACCACAAGAAGAAGAAAGTAAAGACAACAGGCATAAACTTCATAATTTTCTGCTGCATTGGGTCTTGAACCGTAGCAGGGGACATTTTTTGAATGAAGAACATACTTACACCCATTAGAATTGGCAGTATGTAGAATGGGTCTTGTACTGACAAATCTTGGATCCAGAACATAAATGGTGCATGACGTAATTCAACCGCTTCCATTAATGACCAGTATAAAGCGATGAATATTGGCATTTGTAATAAGATAGGGAAACAACCGCCTAATGGGTTCACTTTCTCTTCTTTATACATTTCCATCATTGCTTTTGATACTTTTTGACGGTCTTCACCGTAACGATCACGCAATGCTTGGATTTTAGGTTGTAGTAAACGCATTTTAGCCATTGACGTGTATTGTGCTTTAGTCAGTGGGTATAACACGCCTTTAACTGTAAAGGTGATCAAAATAATTGCCACCCCCCAGTTACCAACAATACCTTGGAAGAATAACAACAATTTGAATAACGGTTGTGCAAGCCACCATAACCAACCGTAATCTACGGTTAAGTCTAAGTTCTCACCAACTTGTGCCATTTCTTCTTGTAATTTAGGACCTATCCAAAGGTTAGTAGCAAATGTTTCAGTGCTGTTAGGTGCGATAGTTTTGATTGGAGATTTGAAACCAATAGCCGCATCTTTATTTTGGATAATATTACTGTACAACAAATTATTGTCTGTTGGAGACGGGATCCAAGCAGAAACAAAATAGTGTTGTAACATCGCAACCCAACCACCTTCAGTTGATTTGTTCAGGTTACGTTCGACCATTTCATCATATTTGTATTTACTGTATTTAGTATCAGTTGTGGAGTAAGCACCACCACGATAAACCGGCATCATTAGATTCGTAGAATGCTCTTCTAACGATTCTTTTAACTGCCCGTATAACTGAACATTGATCTCACTATCTGATTTATTTTCAATAGTATAGTCAACGTGTACATTGAATTCGCCACGGTTTAATGTGAACGTTTTAATAAATACGTTACCAGCTTGATCTACATAACGTAGTGCAGTAGAAACCGAGTCTTTACCTTCAGAGATAACATTTTCAGTCTTATCAACACTATAGAAAGGGCGTCCTTTAGGATTTGCATCCGGACCTTGCTTTCCAATTAGACCGCTTTGTGCGATGTAGGTAAAGCCATTATCATTTTCTAATAAACGAAATGGAACACCTGAATCTAATTCATCATCATGACCGATTAAATCAGCAACAATGACATCACCACCTACTAAAGTAATTTCTAAACGTAATTGATCGTTAGCTAAAACAGCAATTGCGTTAGTTGATGCTTGTGTTGGTACTTCTACAGAAGCAGTATCATCTGATGAAGTTGGTATATCAGCACTATGATTACTAGTCGATGGAACTGATGATTGTGTTGTAGTGCTTTGTTCAGTCGTTTGCGCAGCAGCATCTGGCTGAGGGTTTTGCTCAACAACCCATGCTTGATATAGCAAGAAGCTAACAAACAAGAGTGCGAGGAAAAGTAAATTGCGTTGTGATTCCATAACGTATTTTATCTCTAAGGTTTAGGTTTATTTTTAGTAGCGCAACAAGGAGGTACAGGATCATATCCTCCTTCATGAAAAGGATGGCATTTTACAAGACGACAAGCCGCTAGCCAACATCCTTTTATCATACCATGACTCTTAATTGCTTCTATCGCATAATGTGAACAAGTTGGCGTAAATCGACAACGAGGTCCAATCATGGGACTAATAACTAACTGATAACCACGAATACATTTAATTGCTATCCATTGCAACGCTGCACTAATTTTCGCCATAACTTATCCAATACTTTATGAAGTTCTTGATTTGATAAATCAGCAATACCAGCTTTGGCAACGACGACGATATCGATGTTTGGAAGCTCATGTTGTTGAAGGCGGAAATGATCTCTTACAATACGACGGATACGATTACGTCCTACAGCATGTTTAATGTGCTTTTTAGGAATAGCCATACCAATACGGGGATGTTCTAGGGTATTTTTTCTAGCAAGAAGAGTTAAGTGTGGAGATACTGCCGGAATAGCATTTTTAAATACAGGTTGAAAATCTTCGGGAGTTAACAAACGTAACTCCCGAGAAAACGAATAATTCACCACGTCTGGTAAATTATGCGCTTAAGCTAGCGCGGCCTTTAGCACGACGACGAGCTAATACGGCACGACCGTTCTTAGTCGCCATACGAGTTCTAAAACCGTGTGAACGCTTACGCTTGATGTTGCTTGGTTGAAAAGTACGTTTCATGCTCTTTTCCACTTATTGTTAAGTACTGTACAGTAGCTAGTTTTTTTAACATATTTAAGCTTAATTACTTCGAAAAGTAACCAGGCAAGAATAATCAAAAGCATTAGCCGATTAAAAAGAGAGCGAATTCTATTGATTGATCGACTAAAAGTCAATCAGAGATGCTTCTTTCTGGCAGATTAAATTCATACTCCTTAGAAATTGATACTAAGAAGATAAATTATCACTACGAGCCAAACTCAAAAGTTAGGGTGGCAAGATTATATATAAGCAGGGCTAATTAGCAAGGATCTTCCGTGATCTTGTCAAGCTTTATTTCTGAATAGCTAAATTATCTTGTTGTGGATAAAGTACGCGATGCCATATGCTACCTAGTTATAGGCTTGTGGATGCTTTAAACATTGAATGCAGCAAAATACAAGGATCTTTTTTTTCTTTTTGTTAACAGATCTTATGGCGTAATGCCGCTCTTGTCGGTAGAATTATCCGCCCTAATGTATCTACTGGAGTTCGACGATGTCCCTCGCTATTTGGCAAGAATGTTTAGCACAATTAAAAGATGAGCTATCAGCAGGAGACTTTAGTACTTGGTTACGTCCTCTACAGGCAGAATATGATAATAATGTACTGTCATTATACTCACCAAATAAATATACCAGTGAGTGGGTACGTGAAAAGTATATGGATATCATTGAGACTAAATTGCAAACATTGATCCATGCTATAGATGCCAATCAAACTATAAAGATACGTTTATTAGTAGGTACAGCAAATGCTGCAGCTAATAAACCAGCGGCACAAAAAGCAGCCCCCGTTTTAAATACCAATCAACCTTGGGAAGGTGAATCAAAGTCACCAACTGTTGCGCATAAAAGTAATTTAATTAAAAAATATACATTTGATAACTTCGTTGAAGGTAAATCAAATAATTTTGCAATCGCGACCACACAACAAATTGCAGAAAATCCAGGTGATGTTTATAACCCATTATTTTTATATGCACATCCAGGTCTAGGTAAAACACATTTATTACACGCCGTAGGTAATGCCATTGTTGCAGAAAATCCTGACAGCAAAGTTGTGTATATTCGTTCTGAACGTTTTGTTCAAGACATGATCAATTCAATTCGTAACAATACTATTGAGCAATTTAAAGAATATTATGCCTCTCTTGATGCTCTATTAATCGATGATATTCATTTCTTCGCTGGTAAAGACCGATCTCAAGAAGTGTTGTTTCAAACATTTAACTCAATGTTAGATGCGCATCAGCAAGTAATTTTAACCAGTGACCGTTTCCCTAAAGAAATTGAAGGAATTGATGAGCGACTGCGTACACGTTTTGGTTGGGGATTATCAATTCCAATTGATCCACCAGAATTAGAAACGCGTGTTGCTATCTTAATAACTAAAGCGGAAGAGCGTGGTTTACATTTACCCGACGATGTCGCCTTCTTTATCGCAAAACGATTAACTATTACTGATGTACGTGTTTTAGAAGGGGCGATTGCGAATATTTCAGCAAAAGCACAATTTACAGGACAGGATATCACTATTCCGTTAGTACAAGATGCATTGCGTGATATGTTAGCCGTTCATACCAAACAAACTACAGTTGATAACATTCAAAAAGTAGTAGCTGAACACTATCGTATAAAAATTTCTGATATGTCCTCAAAACGTCGTACTCGTACTGTCGCTCGTCCACGCCAAATAGCGATGGCATTAGCAAAAGAGTTAACTCAGCATAGTTTGCCGGAAATTGGTGAAGCGTTTGGCGGTCGAGACCATACCACGGTATTACATGCTTGCCGCAAAGTAGAAGAATTGCGTCGTGAAAATAATGATATTCAAGAAGACTACAAAATACTTATCCGCACATTGTCCATGTAAGAAAAGGTTAACTGATGAAATTTACTATCTCTCGTGAAGTTTTATTACGCCCACTACAATTAGTAGTAGGCTCAGTTGCGGGCGGGCGTCCAGCTTTACCGATTATGGGTAACATACTGATTGAAGTAAAAGATAACTTTTTAAACCTAACGGGTACAGACTTAGAAGTAGAATTAATGGCACAAATACCATTAGATCTAGCATCTGAGAATGGCGCAATCACTGTACCTGCGCGTAAATTATTAGATATTTGTCGCGGATTAGCCGATCCCTGTGAAGTTACTTTTGAAGTTAAAAATGAGCGAGTAACAGTACGCTCAGGCCGCAGCCGTTATTTACTATCAACCTTACCTTCAATTGACTTTCCGAATATTGAAACATGGCAAAGTTTGATCGAAATAACTGTGCCTCAAAATGAATTTAAAAAACTCATTGAATTCACACAGTTTGCTATGGCTAGCCAAGATGTCCGTTATTACTTGAATGGTATGTTTTTTGAAGTCTCTGGCAATACCTTACGCAGTGTCTCTACCGACGGCCATCGTTTAGCATCATGTTCTATTAATATTGACCAATCAATTGAAGAGCAATCCGTTATTGTGCCTCGAAAAGGGGTCTTAGAACTGGTTAAGCTATTAGATAAAGATCAAGCTAACGTTACCATTCAATTAGGTAAAAATAACTTACGTGCTGTCATTGATGGATTTGTCTTCACCACCAAATTAGTCGATGGACGTTTTCCTGATTACAGACGTGTTATTCCACGAAATGGTGATAAGGAATTAATCTCTAGTCGTGAAACGTTAAAACAAGCTTTCACTCGCGCAGCCATTTTATCAAATGAAAAGTTTCGCGGCGTACGCTTAACGCTATCTGAAAATTTATTAAAAATTACCGCCAATAACCCAGAAAGAGAAGAAGCAGAAGAGTACATCGATGTAGATTATCACTCTGCAGAGTTAGAAATTGGCTTTAATGTAAGTTATGTATTGGATGTATTAAACACCTTGAAAAGCGAACAAGTAAAAATCACATTCAGCACATCAGATCACAGTGCACTAATAGAGTCTCTTGATAGTGATGATTCACTATACGTATTAATGCCAATGCGTCTTTAACGATTAACAATTGCACCCATCACGTTTTATTCAAGGAATTGATTAATGTCATTACAGAAATTAATCATTAACCAATTCCGTAATATCGACTCCGCTACACTTACCTTTGACTGCAAAATTAATTTAATTGTTGGTGAAAATGGTAGTGGAAAATCGTCATTACTGGAAGCTATCTATCTACTTGGGTTAGGGCGTTCTTTTCGAACTCATTTAACTAATAGAGTTATTCAACACGACCAAGCTCATTTTACGCTTTATAGTGAAATCAACTTCCAACAGCGCGTTTTTCCTATCGGTTTACAAAAGTCGAGAGGCGGTGAAACTACCCTTAAAATAGATGGTCAGATAGTTAAGAAGTTAGCGTCACTAACACAATACATTCCGATGCAATTAATCACGCCAGAAAGCTATTCTTTATTATCAGGAAGTCCTAAAAATCGCCGTGCTTATTTAGATTGGGGCGTTTTTTATCATGATCCTTTGTTTTATAGTAACTGGTCTCGCATAAAGCGACTTTTAAAACAAAGGAATGCCGCTTTAAAGCAATGTAACGCTTACAAAGAGCTTCAAGTATGGGATAATGAACTTTGTGTCTTGAGTGAGCAAATAAGCGCACAGAGAGCCGATTACTTTGCGAAATTAGAGCCTTTAATAGTACAAACTATTGCAGATTTTCTGCCCGAGTTTACTATCAAAAGTCAATTTTTTTGTGGTTGGGACAAAAACAATAAGCCATTAGCACAATATTTATCCGATAATTTTCATCGAGATAAACAATTAGGTTATACAAGTGTTGGTCCACAAAAGGCGGATTTAAAATTAAAAATCAACAACTTACCTGTTTCTGATGTGTTATCAAGAGGGCAGTTAAAGCTACTTGTTTATGCATTACGTTTAGCACAAGGGTTATTTTTAAATTCCATCGACAATAAGCAGTGTGTTTTTTTAATTGATGACTTCAGTTCTGAACTCGACAGCAACAAGCAAACACTATTAGCAAAACATATTATAGAGTCCGATGCTCAAGTATTTATTAGCGCGATTTCAGCGCAGAGTATTGGGGATTTATTTACGCAAGAACGCACTCTGTTTCACGTGAAACAGGGTAAAATTACAGTAGAAAGGTGAAAGTTTTATGGCTGAGAATAGTTATGATTCGTCAAGTATTAAAGTACTAAAAGGGTTAGATGCGGTTCGTAAACGCCCTGGGATGTATATCGGTGATACCGATGACGGTACGGGTCTACACCACATGGTTTTTGAGGTATTAGATAACTCAATCGATGAAGCTCTAGCAGGCCACTGTAGCGATATTATTTGTACTATCCATACCGACGGCAGCGTATCAGTGCGCGATGATGGTCGTGGTATCCCGGTTGATATGCACGAAGAAGAAGGTGTTTCAGCCGCTGAAGTAATTATGACGGTATTGCACGCCGGTGGTAAATTCGATGATAACTCTTATAAAGTATCGGGCGGATTACACGGCGTGGGTGTATCGGTAGTAAATGCATTATCAGACAAACTACGTTTAACCGTTAAACGTAGTGGCAATATTCATCAACAAACATACGCTAAAGGTGAGCCTGAAGCCCCTATTGGAATTATTGGCGATACCGATCAAACCGGTACAGAGATCCGTTTTTGGCCTAGCCCATCGACCTTCTCTAATGTGAAATTCCAATATGATATTTTAGCTAAACGTTTACGTGAATTATCATTCTTAAATTCTGGTGTATCTATCAAATTAATAGATAAACGTGAAGAAGATAAGGCAGATCATTTCCATTACGAAGGTGGCATACAAGCTTTTGTTGAATATTTAAATAAAAACAAAACGCCAGTACATAATAAAATATTCCACTTTAATACAGAACATGAAGATGGCACTGCGGTTGAAGTTGCAATGCAATGGAATGATGGTTTCCAAGAAAACATTTACTGTTTCACCAACAATATTCCACAACGCGATGGTGGTTCTCACTTAACGGGTTTCCGTGGTGCTTTAACACGTACCTTAAACTCATACATTGAGAAAGAATTAGCAAAAGTTAAAAACAATAAAAATAAAACATCGACTGAAGGTGGCGATTCACGTGAAGGCTTAACAGCGGTTATTTCTGTTAAAGTACCAGATCCTAAATTCTCTTCACAAACAAAAGACCGTTTAGTCTCCTCTGAAGTGCGACCAATTGTTGAAGGAGCAATGAATGAACGCTTACAAGAGTTCTTATTAGAGAACCCTGCGGAAGCAAAAATCATCGTTGGTAAAATTGTTGATGCCGCACGCGCACGTGAAGCAGCTCGTAAAGCACGAGATATGACTCGTCGTAAAGGCGCATTAGATCTAGCAGGTTTACCGGGTAAATTGGCAGACTGTCAAGAAAAAGACCCTGCACTTTCTGAACTATACATAGTGGAAGGGGACTCGGCTGGCGGAAGTGCGAAACAAGGCCGATCTCGTAAAAACCAAGCTATTTTACCGCTTAAGGGTAAAATTCTTAACGTTGAAAAAGCACGTTTTGATAAGATGTTATCTTCACAAGAAGTAGCAACGCTAATCACTGCATTAGGTTGTGGTATTGGGCGTGATGAATATAACCCAGAGAAAACCCGTTATCATCGTATCATCATCATGACCGATGCCGACGTCGATGGTTCTCACATTCGTACGCTATTATTGACGTTCTTCTATCGTCAAATGCCTGAGTTAATCGAAAATGGATACATTTATATTGCTCAACCACCGCTTTATAAAGTGAAGAAAGGCAAGCAAGAGCAATACCTAAAAGATGATCCAGCGTTACAAGCTTACTTAACTGCTCTCGCAATGGAAGGCGCATCTTTACATGTAAGTGCTGATGCACCTGGTATCACCGGCTTATTTTTACAAGGTATGATTGAACGTTACCGTACTGCACAAGAAACGATTGTTCGCTTAACACGTCGTTACCCAAATGTTGTATTGGATAAACTGATCTATCAGCCTGAATTAAAAGCTGAAGATCTAGTGAATGCAGATAAAGTAACAACATGGATGGAAACTATTATTGAGGTGTTAAACCGCCAAGATTTAGAAGGGACCATCTATAAAGCTAAGGTCGTTAAGTCAGAAGACGAATTAACCAACAAAATTTTGTTTACTGTACGTAAACATGGTGTTGATACTGTTTATACTTTTGATGAAGAGTTCTTTGGCTCAATTGAATACAAATCATTAGTTGCTTTAGGTGTAGAAATACAGAACCTATTAGAAGAAGGTGCTTATATTCAACGTGGTGAACGTACTAAACCAGTTGAAAACTTTATTGAAGCAGTAAACTGGTTAATGCATGAATCAAAACGTGGTTTATATATTCAACGATATAAAGGTCTGGGTGAGATGAACCCAAGTCAACTATGGGAAACAACGATGGACCCTAATACGCGTCACATGCTTCAAGTGACGGTTGATGATGCTGTTGGTGCGGACCAATTATTTACAACCTTAATGGGTGACCATGTTGAACCTCGTCGTGCATTTATCGAGAAAAATGCACTACGTGTAGGAAATATTGATATCTAAGCTTCATATAATTAGCAACTTATAAAGGTTGTTAAAATTGAAAAATATAAAATCCAGCCTAGCAGCTGGATTTTTTATGCCATTGATAAATATATCTAAATAAACTTTAAACTTTCTAGATAACTCATTTACACCTCTAAATGGTTATTTTTTGCAATATAACTGCAATATTCAAGTTGTATGCTCTGCTTTTAACTTTTTTATAAGCATCGCATAATGTCAATTAACTTACTTACAAAATTTATTTCTTGTTGTATTGCCTTATTACTTATTCTCATCAGTGCTTTTATAATATGGGCATGGCATGAGATGGATAAGCCATATCAAATCAATCAGTCTTACCATGCTATAAAATCGGAATTAGCCTCTGATGTAACACTTTCTTTACAACATTACCTTGCTTCAGGTGATGCTAATAAATTACTTGATGCAAGTATTAAACTAGAAAAACTACGTGATACACCTATAAACTGGCTTGAAAACAGGCAATCAGACTCAGTCATTATACTAATTACAAAATTACAGAAAGCGATTCAACAGGCAAGAGCAGCAGGGAAATTGGCTGCAAATCCAGAAATTTTATTAATAAATAACGAAGTAGAACGACATGATCTAATATCTGATTTAATTGCTTTAACTAAAAAATCCGACGTTAGCATGATTATTAAAACACGATACCTACAAAAATTATTAACTTTAAGTCAACAGTTACAAAAAATAGCGTTGTTAAGGCAACGCTACATACAACAAAATAATCTACAAATAAAAGAGCAGCTACTAACAGAAAACAAAATGATTCAAAATAATATTGATCAGCTCGATACTTTACCAAGTTTACTTTTATATATAACAGAAGAAGTTGATGAGTTTAGTTTTGATCAACCAGAGACTGTTGATATAACAAAGCAAAGCATTAACGAATTAAATAGTTTAACTACACGTTATCCCAAAGAACTAACCAATACGACGAAAATGTTAACAGCCATCGTTATTAGCCGAGAACAAATCACACAGGAGTTAAATAATTTAGTCCGAAGTTTTACCTTATATTCAGAGGTGGTTGATCAACAAAAACAGGAAATAACGAAAAAAGTAAAATTAATTGGTATATTTACGTTACTAATATTTATTTTGATGCTAACAATATCTGCATGGCTACAGTTCAAAAGCTTACATTTTATTAGCCAACTTTTACCATTTTTTGATGCATTAACAACGGGTAATTTCAGTAAAAATTTCACTATCAAAAGTCAACTATCAGAATTCACTTCAGTGACTCACCGTTGCGAGCAATTACAAAGATATTTGATGGACCTTACAAGTGCCTTAAAGACACAATCAGAACAATCCTTAATAGAGAGTAACTTATTACAAGAACGTACTCTACAAGCCGCAGAGAGCGGTCAACAGCAACAAAAGCAAACAGAGTTAGTAACGTACTCCATTTTAGCTCTATCAAATTCATTTACTGATGTTACCGAGAGTGCAGCAGAAACTTGTCAACAAACAAATAAAGCCGTTAAATTAGTTGATATGGCAAGTACAACATTAGCGTTACAAGTAAATAGAACTCAAGAATTATCCGATAATATTTTATCGTTAAGTAAAGTAGTAACAAAATTAACTGCCGACACTGCCTCTATTAATAATGTATTAGAAGTGATTAATAATGTATCTAAACAAACTAACTTATTAGCTTTAAATGCAGCTATCGAAGCGGCTAGGGCAGGAGAGCAAGGCCGAGGCTTTGCTGTAGTAGCTGATGAAGTGCGTGCTTTAGCAATTAGAACATCACATTCCACAAAAGAAATACAAACCATCATTGATCATTTAATAGCAACAGCGACTGAAGCAAACGAGATGGTGTTATTACAAAGTAATGCAGCAATTGATTGTGCAAACCATAGTTTATCAGTACAAGAAGAACTAAATTCAGTTTCCCATATTATTGATAGTATATATGAACATAACAATACTATAGCAACCGTAACAGAGCAGCAGTCAATCACTATTAATGAGGTTGCAATAAATACGAAAACGATTGAAAAGCACACTCATCAAGTCAGTAAACATCTACAAAAAATTAATCAATCAAGTGCCAGCATTAAAACAATCAGTGAAGTATTAAACTCACTGATAGTAAAATTAAAACACTAAGAATAAGAAATAGAGGGAAAGTGGAAGAGAGTATTTATAAAGAAAAGTTAAGTGAATTGGTCTTCACCTTGATTTGAGTTTATTGATTTGAGTTTATATTTTAATTCTTTCCTTTAAAAGTCGCTCTAGGTTGTTTCACGTGAAACAACCTATCCAAAGTTTATTATCATTTCTGTTGATATAACTCATTCACAACCGACGCTAAAATATCAACACCACGTTCAACAACATCACTTTCTTGTGCATAATTGAGTCGAATACATTCATGTGTATGCTTCCAATCCTGATCAAGTCCAGGGAAAAAATAATGCCCAGAAACAACAATCAAACCTTTCTCTTTTAATCTCTTATAGAGCTCGTTTGAGCTAATAGGTAGATCTTTAAACCAAAGCCAAAGAAATAATGCACCTTCAGCTTTATGAATTCTGAAATTTTTATTGGTTATTTTTTTTAATAATAATGAAATCGCTATTTGTGATTTTTGTTGATAAAAAGGTTTAATCACATCATCACTCAAAGTAATAATTTCTTTGGTTTTGACTAACGGCAATACAATTTCAGGACCAATTCCACCAGGCGATAGTGCCATAATACCCGATAAATTGGACATGGCCTTTATAATACTTGGGTTGGCAATTACAATACCGCAGCGTGCACCAGGTAAACCGAATTTAGATAAACTCATACATAAAATAGTATTGTCATTAAAATGAGGTTTAACATTCTCGAAAATAATATTAGGAAAAGGTGTACCGTAAGCATTATCAATAATAAGCGGAATATTATGCTGTTTAGCCAGCTTATCTAACTTATCTATTTCATCATCAGTTAAAACATTACCAGTTGGATTAGTAGGGCGAGACACACAAATAGCACCAATATCATCAGATATTTCTAGCGCATCAAAATCAACATGGTATTTAAATTGTTGATTTTCTAATTCCGTAATTTTAGGTCGAACCGCAACAAATGATGCTTCCGAAACACTAGCATCAGCATAACCAATATATTCAGGTGCTAATGGGAATAATATTTTACGTTTTTTTCCATTACTAAAATCACCAGCTAATAAATTGAATAAGTAGAAAAATGCATTTTGACTACCATTAGTTAACATTATATTTTCAGAAGATAAATTCCAATCATATAAGTCATTAAACAGTTCTGCCAGTGCAGTAATAAAACTATCTTTTCCTTGAGGTCCATCATAATTAGCGAGTGTATCAACTAACTTCCCTTCATTTAATAAGTCTTGCATTAGGTCAGTGAATCGTTTTTGGATAGCCGGAATAGCGGCTGGATTACCACCACCTAGCATTAAAATATCATCACCGCCTTTTACGCCTTTATTTAGATCATCCATTAACTCTGTTATGCCTGAGTGCTGCGTAAATTTATTTCCAAATGTTGAATAGGGCATGCAAAAATCCTGAATATAAAATGAGAATTAAAATAAAATATTAATTTAAAAAACAATTGTTTCATGTGAAACAATTACAGACAACAACGATTAAATTTAAAATGTAATAAAGATGCATTATAAATTTAATAATTATTCAACCAAGCAGTTTATTAAATTTGAGTAATGTTTTAAGCAATCTGTCTAGTTTACGATCTAACATATTAAATGATAGGACCAATAATGATAGGTAATATGCTTTAGCCTTAAAAAAATTTAGCTATTTCAAGCTTATATTAACAAGTAAAATAGCTTCTAAAATTGTAAATATTGCGAGTATTGTTTCACGTGAAACAAAAAAGCTCAGTATAAACTGAGCTTTTTATAACAACGATTAACCATTTTAGTATTAATCGATAATATTATTTATAGCACCGACACATCGGCAACTTGTAAAAATAAGTTACGTAAACGGTTTAATAACGCTAAACGGTTATTTTTTACAGCTAAATCATCTGCCATTACCATTACATTATCGAAGAAAACGTCTACAGGCGTCTGTAGGCTAGCTAACTCAAATAAGGCTGACTCGTAGTCTCCGACTGAAAATAAAGGGCTTAGCTTGCTTTCTAGAGAGCCTAAAATTTCGACAAGTGCTTTTTCAGCGTCTTCTTGGAGCAATTCTTGACTAACTTCAAGGTTAATATCTTCGGTTACCTTAGCAAGAATGTTACTAATACGTTTATTTGCAGCAGCTATTGGAGCAGCTTCAGGTAACGTTTGGAACTTCGCAACCGCTTTGATGCGCTTTTCAAAATCTACAGGTTTGGTTGGACGACGTTCTAATACAGATTGAATTAACTCAACTGAATATCCATTTGCTTGATAAGTCGCACGGAAACGAGCAAATAAGAAATCAACAACATCATTAACGACGTTATCATTTGTTAATTTATCTGCGTACTCTGTTTTAGCTATTTCAACTAAATCGACAATATCTAAGTCCAAGTTTTTATCTGTAATGATACGCAATAGACCGATAGCAGCACGACGAAGTGCAAATGGGTCTTTATCACCCTTAGGCGCTTGACCAATACCAAATATACCCACCAGCGTATCTAATTTATCTGCTAGTGAAACGGCACAAGCAACTAAAGAAGTAGGCAGTTTATCACCAGCAAAACGAGGTAAGTATTGCTCATTTAACGCAACGGCAACATCTTCATGCTCACCATCAAAACGAGCGTAGTACATGCCCATCACACCTTGAACGTCAGGAAATTCCATTACCATCTCAGACATTAAATCTGCTTTTGATAATAAACCAGCTCGCTGTGCATGTTCTGGGTTTGCTTGAATACTAGTTGCTATTTTTTCAGCAACAGCACTGATTCGTTCAGATTTTTCTTTTAACGTGCCTAATTGCTTTTGGAATAATACAGTTGATAGCGATGCTAAACGGCTTTCTAATGTTTTCTTTTTATCTGTTTCAAAGAAAAATTCAGCATCCGCTAAACGAGGGCGTACTACTTTTTCATTACCAGAAACAACTTGCTTAGGATCTCGACTTACAATATTTGAGACAAAGATAAAGCGTGGTAATAAATTACCTTCTTTATCTAATACTGGGAAGTATTTTTGATTATCTTTCATAGTGTAAATAAGCGCTTCAGAAGGAACTGCTAAGAACTTTTCTTCAAACGATCCAACTAATGTAACGGGCCATTCGACCAAAGAAGTAACTTCTTCTAATAGCTCATCATCAATTGCAGCAACACCATTTTCATGGGCAGCAAGCGCTTCTACTTGTTCACGAATGATCGCTTTACGACGCTCATAATCAACAATAACTTTACCCGAATCATCTAATAACGATTCATATTGATCCGCATGTGATAGCGTTAACTCAGCTTCACCCATGAAACGATGTCCGCGAATAGTGCGATCTGAGGCAACACCTAATAATTCACCTTGAATTAATTCACTACCAAATAACATAGTTACGGTATGTACAGGGCGAATAAATTGCGTGCTTGCACTTCCCCAACGCATTGGTTTTGCAATCGGTAATTTAGCTAATGCTGATTCCGCAATAGCAGGGATCAGGCTGTTAATATGTTGCCCTTTTACCGCAGACTTAAATAATAGCCATTCACCTTTATCAGTGACTAAACGTTCAGCCTCTTCAACGGTAATACCATTAGAACGTGCCCAACCTTGGGCCGCTTTAGTCGCAACACCATTATCATCAAAAGCTACATTTACTGCTGGGCCACGTTTTTCAACGATTTTATCAGCTTGAGTCGCGACTAAATTAGTGACTACTACAGCTAAACGTCTTGGTGATGCTAACCAATTAACTTTTTCAAATGTTAATTCAGCTTTATTTAGTTCCGCTTCGATATTGCTAGCAAATGACTCAGCAAGTTTGCGAAGTGATTTTGGTGGTAACTCTTCGGTTCCCAACTCAATCAATAAATTTTCTTGTGACATTAAACTTGCCTCTATTAATTTAAATTTTTACAAAGTGGGAAACCAAGTGCTTCACGCTTAGCGTAATAAGCCTCTGCAACGGCTTTTGATAATGAACGCACACGTAATATATAACGTTGGCGCTCAGTAACAGAGATTGCATGACGAGCATCTAACAAGTTAAAAACATGCGATGCTTTCATTACTTGCTCATAAGCAGGTAACGGCAAGCTAGCTTCAATTAATTTTTGGCTATCTTTTTCACATTGATCAAATTGTGTAAATAATGCATCAACATCGGCATATTCAAAATTGTAGGTCGATTGTTCTACTTCATTTTGATGAAAAATATCACCGTAAGTCACTTTACCCATTGGGCCATCTGTCCATACGAGATCGTAGATACTATCCACACCTTGAACATACATAGCAAGACGCTCTAAACCATAGGTAATTTCACCGGTAACAGGAGAGCACTCAAGTCCACCCACTTGTTGGAAATAAGTAAACTGTGTCACTTCCATCCCGTTTAACCAGATTTCCCAACCTAGTCCCCAAGCACCTAACGTTGGTGATTCCCAGTTATCTTCTACAAAACGGATATCATGGATAGAGGTATCGATACCAATTTCTTCAAGCGATTGTAAATACAACTCTTGAATATTTTTAGGAGATGGTTTTAATACTACTTGGAATTGGTAGTAGTGTTGTAAGCGATTTGGGTTTTCACCATAACGACCATCAGTAGGACGGCGACAAGGTTGTACATAAGCGCTGCTCATTGGCTCAGGACCAATCGAACGTAAAAAGGTTTGTGGGTGGAATGTTCCAGCTCCAACTTCCATATCAAGCGGTTGAACTATTGCACAACCTTGGCGAGCCCAGAAGTCTTGCAATGCAAGAATCAGCCCTTGGAATGTTTTTGTATCGAATTTTTGCATGATTTAGGCTTCGAGTTGATTAAAAAAAATGAAATCTATTATACCTATTGGCGTCAATTATACCAATGGCAATAGCGCTATAACTCACTTTACAGGTTAATCTCAGAGAAGTAGATCAAACAAAATAGAATAATTTTAATACGAATCAGAAAGAACTTAACAATAACAAACAAAACAATTGAAAAGTTGACGATTCAAACGAGATAAAAGAAACCAATAATATAAAAAATATCGTTATCAATAAATAAAACGAGTATAAAAAGCAAATAATATGTAAGCGCTCACTTTTATCAATAAACCTATATAGACTGTGATGTTAATTTTATTTTAGCTGTTTTCATCAACTTTCCTAATAATACAATCACAACCGCACCGATCAAAACAGGGGTGACTAAAAAACTCCAACTTTGTGCTGATAACATAATGAGTATGGGATTTGCTCCTGCAGGAGGATGGGTGGTTTTTGTTAACAGCATAGCACTTACACCTAATCCGGTTGCCATTGCTAAATAGAGTGGACTTACACCAATAAATTGGACAAAAAAGATACCAATAAAAGCAGTGATTAAATGTCCAAAAATAACATTTTTAGCTTGTGCTAAAGGACTATCAGGTAGACCAAAAACAATCACGACAGTAGCACCAAAAGGAGCCATTAATAATGCAACATCAGATAAGTTTTGATCCATATACGATAACAAGCCAATCGCCAATGAAGCTCCGATTCCAGCTAAAAGTGGTAAAAATAATTTATTCATGTAAACTCCAAAAAAGGACAGACTTGTCCTGTTAAGGATAACTAAAGCGTATATAAGTTGTCAATTTATATAACGGATGATCTTAAATGAATAAAAAACGACAATTATTAATCGATACCGCCTTATCTCTTTTTTATAAGAAGGGCATTAATACGATTGGTATTAACGAAATATTACAAGTATCAGGTGTTGCTAAAAACACTTTATACAATCACTTTTCAAGCAAAGAAGAACTAATCCTTGCAGCACTTGAGCAGCGACATCAACTTTTCATGGAATGGTTAACAACTAAAATAAGGGCTGTAAATTCTAATAAAGAGCTTATTAAATGTTTATTTGATGCATTACAAAGCTGGTTTAATAATACTGACCCCGTACTAGGTAACTTTCGAGGTTGCTTTTTTATCAATAGCTCTGCTGAATTTAGTGATAAAAATGGTAAAATTTCACTCTTTTGCCTGCAACATAAAGAACAAATCCGTCACCTAATCGAACAACACTTAATTGAGGAAAATCCTCTCTTACTCGATGCAATATGTATCATGAAAGAGGGCGCAATCTCTGCTGCCTATGTTAGCAATGACCTGACTGTTACTAATAAAAGCATTACAATTCTTAATCAATTATCGACAAATTAAAGATATTGATTAGTTGTAAATAAAAAGCAGTGAGCTGTGGTAAACATAAGCGACCTATTAGATACTCATAACATTAAATATTTAAAGCGATCAAACTTTTACAATGCCTAATAAAATAAAAGAAAGTGATTTATATCAGCCAATTAAGAACTATCTACAATGTTTAGACTATGAAGTTAAGGGTGAGATAAAAAACTGCGATATCGTCGCTAAAAAGAATGAACAGATTATTATTGTAGAATTAAAATTAAATTTAAATATCACCTTGTTATTACAAGCGGTAGATAGGTTTAGTTTGTCTGATATCGTTTATATTGCAGTGCCCAAACAATGCTCGGTTTACAAGAAACAAAGTAAACAAGTTAAGAAGCTGATCAAGCGTTTAGCAATAGGTTTAATAGTGGTTGATATCCAACAAGATCAGCAATATGTGGAGGTTATATTTGACCCACAAGATTACATGCCACGCAAAAATAAACGTAAGCAAGATGCATTGTTAAAAGAGTTTAATCAACGTGTAGGTGATACACAAAAAGGTGGCTCTACACGCTCCAAAGCAGGTTTAACAGCATATAGACAACGTTGTATTCGTGTTGCAGAGTTTTTTCTATCACAACCAATAGCAAAAGGTATGCAGATCAACAAAGCAATTTCAGAACCACAGGCAACACGATTTTTAAGTGACGATTATTATGGTTGGTTTGAAAAAGTAGAAAGAGGTACTTATCAATTATCTAAAAAAGGAAAAACAGAGTTAGTAGAGTGGCAAGTTAAGTCTGCACATTTGATATTAAATGATTAATTAATATACAAATTAATTATTTAATCTTTAATCATTCATTTTTGTAGAATGTTTTGTAGCAAATTCAAATTCCATAAGGTATATTTACAATTGACAATTGTTTGATTGTTTAATAAAAATAAGGATATAAATATGAAACATATCGCAAAATTTGCTGTTGCAGCAGTAGCTGTTATTCTTCTTGCTGGTTGTACTGGTACTGTAACTAACCAATCTGGCACTTGTTCTGAAGATTACTTATTGGTTCCAGCACTGTCTATTCCAGGTGCAATCGGTGCTTGTGATAATCATTAATAATAAATTTTTATATCAAAAACGTATTCATCATTGAATACGTTTTTTTTTTAAATTAAATATCAGTCTGTTTATTAATAGATATATATAAATAAATAAAACCAATACCCTTTCTTTTAAATTACTTCAAAAAATAAAATTAACAGCCTATCTGTGATTATTTTGATCATCTTATATAACAACCTACCTTAATAATAAAGCCATATACGTGACCAATTAATACAGATTTCTTGATTTGCTAACTCAGACATTAATTTAAATAATATCAGCCAGTTATTTGTGGGTTATGAAATCAAATTAGATATGGAGTAGATAGGATTTGATAATGGATAATAGTATCTTAGAGTATGATAAATAAACTATTGATATAAAATACAATTGAATATTAAATATCAGTTACCAATCTCAAAATTAACAGCAATAAAAAAGGCGACCATATGGTCGCCTTTTTTTAACGAAAGTTTAAATATCTACTTACGTGTTAACTTAATCGCACGTAACTGTGCAACTGCTTGCGCAAGTTGTGCAGTAACCAGTGCAAAATCAATATCCTTAGAAGGATTTGACATTTGTGCTTCTGCTGCACGTTTAGCTTCTTCTGCTTTCGCTTTGTCAAGATCTTGACCACGAATTGCAGTATCGGCTAATACCGTAACACCACCTGGCTGTACTTCAAGAAAACCGCCTGAGATATAAATGACTTCTTCGCCACCATTTTGCTTAACTAATTGAACCATTCCTGGTTTAATTGGTGTCAGAAGTGGTGTGTGACCATGCATAATGCCTAGTTCACCTTCTTGACCAGATACTGATAAATGTGAAACTAATCCTTTAAATAAAGATTTTTCAGCACTTACAACATCTAAATGTGTGGTCATTGCTTTAGCCATAGTAACCTCCAGCTGTTACATTTTTTTAGCGTTTTCGACAGCTTCTTCAATTGCACCTACGTATAGGAACGCTTGCTCAGGAATGTCGTCGTATTCACCAGCAATTAAACCTTTAAAGCCAGCTAATGTGTCTTTAAGTGGTACGTAAATACCTGGGTCGCCTGTAAATACTTCAGCTACGTGGTAAGGCTGAGTAAGGAATTTCTCAACTTTACGTGCACGAGATACAATTTGCTTATCTTCTTCAGAAAGCTCATCCATACCTAGGATAGCAATGATATCTTTTAGCTCTTTATAACGCTGTAAGATACCTTGCACGCCACGTGCGATATCGTAATGCTCTTGACCAACAACAAGTGGATCAAGTTGACGAGATGTTGAATCTAACGGGTCAATCGCAGGGTATAGACCCATAGATGCGATATTACGGTTAAGTACAACTGTTGCGTCTAAGTGAGCAAAGGTTGTTGCCGGAGATGGATCCGTTAAATCATCCGCAGGTACGTATACCGCTTGGATAGAAGTGATAGAACCCGTTTTAGTAGAGGTAATACGCTCTTGTAAAACACCCATCTCTTCAGCAAGTGTTGGTTGGTAACCAACGGCTGATGGCATACGACCTAGTAGAGCTGATACTTCTGTTCCCGCTAGTGTGTAACGGTAGATGTTATCAATGAATAGAAGTACGTCTTTACCTTCATCACGGAAGCGCTCAGCCATTGTAAGGCCAGTCAGGGCAACACGTAAACGGTTTCCTGGTGGCTCATTCATTTGACCGTAAACCATTGCCACTTTTGATAATTCAGGTTTTTCAACGTTTACAACGCCAGCTTCCTGCATTTCAAAGTAGAAATCGTTACCTTCTCGAGTACGCTCACCAACACCAGCAAAAACAGACAAACCTGAATGTTTCAGTGCGATGTTATTGATAAGCTCCATCATGTTAACTGTTTTACCAACACCAGCACCACCGAACAGGCCGATTTTACCACCTCTTGCGAATGGGCAGATTAGGTCGATAACTTTAATACCTACTTCCAGTGTTTCATTTGATGCTGACTGCTCTTCATAAGAAGGAGCTGCACGGTGAATCTCGTATTGTTCATCAGAAACAACAGGACCACATTCATCAATCGGCTCACCCAATACATTCATAATACGGCCTAATGTAGCCGTACCAACAGGTACTGTGATTGCATGTTTAGTATCAGTAACTTCTAAACCACGACTCAAACCTTCAGAAGCACCCATAGCGATACAACGTACAACGCCGCCGCCAATTTGTTGCTGCACTTCCATTGTTAGGTTTTTCTCAGTCACGATCAGTGCACTGTATATATTCGGAACGCTTTCTTGTGGGAATTCAACATCCACAACAGCACCGATAATCTGTACGATTTTACCTGAACTCATTTCTGATCCTCTAAAATCTTTATTTTAAAATTATACCGCAGCCGCACCACCACAAATCTCAGATAGTTCCTGAGTAATTGCAGCTTGACGTGCTTTGTTGGCAACAAGTTGTAAATCTTCAATTAAGTCACTTGCGTTATCGGTTGCTGCTTTCATTGCAACCATACGTGAAACTTGCTCACACGCTAAGTTTTCCACTACTGCTTGATACACTTGAGATTCAACATAACGAACTAATAATGAATCTAAAATATCTTTAGCATCACCTTCGTAGATGTAATCCCAGTGATGGGCAGCAACTTCGTTATCACTTTCTGCTTTTGGCAGAGGTAATAACTGACTGATTGTAGGTACTTGTACCATGGTACTAACGAATTTATTGTTCACTATATACAAACGATCAAGGTCACCTGCATCATAAGCATCTAACATTACTTTTACCGAACCGATTAAATCATCGATTTGTGGTGCATCACCCAAAGCCGTAGCTTGAGCAACAATGTTAGCGCCTAAATTACCAAAGAAACTTTTTGCTTTAGAACCGACAATGGCTAAATCAACTTCAACGCCAGCTTCGCTGTGTTTTTTCATTTCTTGGATAACCGGTTTAAACAAATTAATGTTTAAACCGCCACATAAACCACGATCACTTGAAATGACAATATAACCAACACGCTTAATATCTCTTTCTTCAAGATAAGGGTGGTGGTATTCCAAGTTACCTAGTGCGATATGACCAATCACTTTGCGCATAGTAGTTGCATAAGAAAGACTGCTTTGCATGCGTTGTTGCGCACGACGCATCTTTGATGCTGCAACCATTTCCATGGCACCAGTGATTTTTTGAGTGTTTTTCACACTCGCGATCTTATTTCTAATTTCTTTATCGCCGGCCATTTCTTACTCCTAATTAATGCTAACTAACGACTTTCGCCGTTAATTAATTACCAGGTTTGCGTCGCAACAAAAGATTCTAAAAGAGACTTAAATTGCCCTTCGATTTCTTTGTTGTAATCACCAGATGCATTAATTTGAGCATAAAACTCAGCATGCTCATTTTTAGCGTAAGAGATTAAAGATGCTTCAAAGTCTAATACTTTTTCAACATCGACATCATTTAAGAAGCCTTTCTCTGCAGCAAATAGTGATAACGCTTGTTCAACAACTGACATAGGAGCATATTGTTTCTGCTTCATTAATTCAGTTACTTTTTTACCATGCTCAAGCTGTTTACGCGTAGCTTCATCTAAATCAGATGCAAACTGTGCAAACGCTGCTAATTCACGGTATTGCGCTAAAGCAGTACGAATACCACCAGAAAGCTTTTTAATCACCTTACACTGAGCAGCACCACCAACACGTGATACAGAGATACCTGGATCAACCGCTGGACGTACACCACTATTAAAGAGTTCAGTTGTTAAGAAGATCTGACCATCGGTAATAGATATTACGTTAGTCGGTACGAATGCAGATACATCGCCCGCTTGTGTTTCAATGATTGGTAATGCTGTTAATGAACCAGTTTTACCTTTCACTGCACCTTTAGTAAAGGTTTCAACGTAATGCTCGCTTACACGAGATGCACGCTCTAGAAGACGAGAGTGAAGGTAGAAAACATCACCAGGGTATGCTTCACGGCCCGGTGGACGTTTAAGCAATAGTGAAATCTGACGGTAAGCAACAGCTTGCTTAGAAAGATCATCATATACAATCAGTGCATCTTCACCGCGGTCACGGAAGTATTCTCCCATTGAACAACCTGCATACGGTGCAAGGTATTGTAATGCAGCAGCTTCAGAAGCAGATGCTACAACAACGATAGTATTTTCTAACGCGCCATGCTGTTCAAGTTTACGTACTACGTTTGCAATAGTTGACGCTTTTTGGCCAATCGCAACATAGATAGAGTATAAACCTGTAGATTTTTGGTTAATGATTGCATCGATTGCAATAGCAGTTTTACCTACTTGACGGTCACCGATGATAAGTTCACGTTGACCACGACCGATTGGAATCATTGAATCGATTGATTTCCAACCAGTTTGTACTGGTTGGTCAACTGATTTACGATCGATTACACCAGGTGCGATCACTTCAATTGGAGAGAAACCATCGTTTTCGATAGGTCCTTTTCCATCAATCGGCTCACCCATTGTGTTAACAACTCGACCAAGAAGACCTTTACCTACTGGTACTTCAAGAATACGACCAGTTGATTTTACCTTTTCACCTTCTTTAAGGTCACGGTAAGGTCCCATTACAACAGCACCTACCGAGTCACGCTCAAGGTTAAGTGCCATAGCAAAGCTACCATTTGGTAGTTCGATCATCTCACCTTGCATACATTCAGCAAGGCCGTTGATGCGAATAATACCATCGCTTACAGAAACGATTGTACCTTCATTTCGCGCTTCGCTTACCGCTTCGAATTTTCCAATTCGTTGCTTGATAAGATCGCTAATTTCAGTGGAATTCAGTTGCATGCTAACTTCCCATTAAGATTGTAAAGTATGTGATAAACGAGATAGTTGACCGCTAGCGGTGCTATCAATCACTAAATCACCGGCGGTAATAACCATCCCAGCAATTAACGATTTATCAATACTACAATTTAGGTTTACTTTTCGTGCGAGGCGTTTTTCCAACGATATACTCAACTCTTTTAATTGAACTTTAGACAGTGCATAAGCAGAGACAACATCAGCGTCGATCTCTTTTTTATACTCAGTTTCTAAATCAGAAAAAAGTTGTGTAATGCGAGGCAAAACACTCAAACGTCCATTTTCAGCTAATACTTTAATAAAGTTTTGACCATTCTCATCGAGTTGGTCTCCACAAACATTAAGAAACAGATCAGCTAACTCTTTTGGTGCTTTATCGCGTGTTAGTATCTTTGCCATGGTTGCATCTTGTGCAACTTCAGCGGCAAAAAACAGCATCGTAGACCAAGCTTCGATTTTGTTATTACTAACTGCAAATTCAAAAGCGGCTCTTGCATAAGGACGAGCTACAGTAGTCAATTCAGACATAACTTCGCTCCTTATAGTTCAGCAACTAATTTATCAATAATGTCGCTATTCGCTTCTTTATCAATAGTACGCTTAATGATTTTTTCAGCACCCGCAATAGCTAGAACAGCAACTTGTTGACGTAACTCTTCACGAGCACGATTACGTTCTGCTTCAACTTCCGCTTCACCTTGAGCAATAATTTTACTGCGCTCAGTTTCAGCTTCATTTTTAGCTTCTTCAACAATTTGTGTACGACGCTTATTAGCTTGATCGATAATTTCTGCCGCTTGTGCTTTAGCTTGTTTCAGCTTGTCAGCTGCTTTAGCTTGCGCAAGTTCAAGATCTTTTCCTGCACGTTCAGCTTGTGTTAGACCATCCGCAATTTTCTTTTGACGCGCTTCTATTGCGTCTAAAAGTGGTGGCCACACATACTTCATGCAGAACCAAACAAATATCGCAAATGCGATAGCTTGGCCAATTAGGGTTGCATTAATATTCATAACAGCTCCTTAGTAATTAAGTAAATTAGGATCCGTTATTAGCCCGCTAGTTGAGCTACAAATGGGTTTGCAAATGTGAAGAATAATGCAATACCAACACCGATCATTGCGATTGCATCGATAAGACCAGCAACGATGAACATTTTAACTTGTAACATAGGTGCCATTTCTGGTTGACGAGCAGCACCTTCTAGGAATTTACCACCTAAGATACCAAAACCGATAGCTGTGCCAGCTGCGCCTAAACCAATTAGAAGTGCTACAGCGATTGCAGTAAAACCTAATACTGTTTCCATGAAAAATTCTCCAAATAAAATTAAATTGTTTTATGTTTAAAAGTAATTACTTAAAAAGTAAAAGTTAACGTCATACCTAAATAATTAATGATCTTCATGCGCCATACTCATATATACGATAGTTAACATCATAAATATGAAAGCTTGTAGAACAATAATTAAAATATGGAATACGGCCCACGGAAAGTACAGTGGTAATTGCCAGTAACCCAGTAGTGCTATTAAAATAAAGATTAATTCACCAGCATATAGATTTCCGAATAAACGCAGTCCTAATGAAACAGGTTTCGCTAATAGCGTCACAGATTCAAGCAGGAAGTTTACAGGGATAAATGCCCAGTGGTTAAATGGTTGCATAGTCAGTTCTTTAACGAACCCACCGAAACCTTTTACTTTAACAGTGTAGTAAATGATTAAAGCGAATACACTCAATGACATACCAAGTGTTACGTTTAAATCAGTTGTAGGTACAACTTTAAGATAAGGTACTCCGATAGTTTGCGCAGCGATAGGTAGCAAATCAACAGGAACTAAATCCATTAGGTTCATTAAGAAAACCCAAACAAAAATAGTTAATGCTAAAGGTGCTATCAAGGCATTTTTGCCATGAAATGTATCTTTTACATTCTCATCTACAAAATCAATTACCATTTCGATGAAACACTGTAATTTACCAGGTACACCAACAGTAGAATATTTTGCAACACTACGAAACAACCAAAGAAATAATACACCGAGGCCTACTGCTACCAGTAGAGAATCGACGTGAAAAGTCCAAAATCCAGCATCATGCGCATTCCAACCACCATCAACACTCCATGTAAGGTTTGTTAGATGATGTTGAATATAACTTGATGATGTTAGAGCTTCACCTTGACCTGACATGTTTTATCCCATCGTTGTTATAAAAAAAGAAAGGCGCTAACCACTGTGAGGCAACCAGAAATGAGAATGAAATATAGAAAGCAGTTAGTGATAACAACACATATTTCAAAAACACAACAAACAGCAGCACAGTTAAAAAGAGTTTAATAGCCTCCCCTGCGTAAAACCCCCTAAGTACTTTTTTAGTTTGTCTAGCACCTGCGTGTGCAAATGCCATCAAAACAAAAATAAGGTTAGGAAGCAAAAAAGTGACTCCTCCAGCTAAGGCTGAATAACCAGACTTAATCGAAAAAAACACTGTTGAAACCAATGCAATAATTAGCATTAATAATAATTGAAAAGCCACCAATTTCAGCCCTGAAACCTGACCTTTTTTTGCTAGTTTATCAACCACTCTGATTTCCTTTTACTAGCTAATTCAAAGCATGAATAAATGATAAAAAATAATCAATTATTCGCCCAAATTAAAACCTGAGCAAATTATACCGACAAAAAATGTCAATGCAATATGGAGCGATGCGTTGAGGTAGTAGAATCGGAAAACTTTCATGATTATTTAATATAAAGCAGAGGAAACTGCATATGATCTAAAACAATAAAGTAACGAAAACCTTCGCTTTCCGTTATTTATTTTCTATTAATGTGATCAATGCATCTAAGTCTGTTATAGAACTGTAGTCTATGACTAATTTACCAGATCCATTTTTACTATTTTTAGCTGTTACTTTTAGACCAAATTTATTTTCTAAAGTTGTAACAAATAACTCAGTTTTTTCACAAAAAAGAGGAGGAGTTTTAACTTTCTCTGGTGCTTGCGATTTTTTAACTAATTTTTCAGTTTCACGTACACTTAATGCTTTGCTTACAACTATTTTAGCAAGATCAGATTGTAGCGTTCCCTCACAAACTAATAAAGCGCGAGCATGGCCCATCTCTAGATCGCCATGTTCTAATAATGTTTGAACATCTTCGTTAAGATTATTTAAACGGAGTAGGTTACTAACGGCAGTACGTGATTTTCCAACTGCTTGAGCAACTTCTTGGTGAGTTAATTCAAATTCATCAACAATGCGCTTTAAAGCAATCGCTTCTTCCATTGCATTAAGATTTTCACGTTGAATATTTTCAATCAAGGCAATCGCTATAGCTGCGTCATCTTCTACATTTTTTATTAAACAAGGAATAGATTCAAGCCCAACTATTTTTGCAGCTCGCCAACGACGTTCGCCTGCAATAATTTCAAATTTTTGATGACCGGTCTCACGAACTACAAGGGGTTGAATAATACCTTGAGCATGAATAGAGTTAGCTAATTCTTGTAATGCATCCGATGACATATCTCGACGAGGTTGGTATTTACCAACTTGCAACTTATTAATATCAATGTCTTGTAAGGCACCTTGATCTTGATTAATACGCTGCTGCGTCTGTTCTGCATTCGCATCATGTGAGACTTGCTTATTACGCGTGACGGTACTGCTGCTTAATAATGAATCCAGTCCCTTACCTAAGCCTCTTTTTTTGCCTAACATATTAAATAACTTCCTGTTCTGTACTAATAGATTGCTCTTCACGCCTTAAAATTTCACCTGCTAAAGATAAATATGCTCTTGCTCCGGTAGAATTTTTATCATAATACATTACCGGCTTACTAAAGCTAGGCGCTTCAGCTAAGCGAATATTACGTGGAATAATAGTACGGTAAACTTTATCACCAAAATGCTTCTTTAATTGATCAGATACATCTGTAGATAATCGATTACGAGGATCGTACATAGTGCGTAAAATGCCTTCGATTTTTAGATCAGCATTAACCACAGCTGCCAGTTTACTAATCGTATCAACTAATGCCGTTAAACCTTCTAACGCATAGTATTCACATTGCATAGGCACCAACACTGAATCAGCAGCCGTCATTGCATTTACGGTCAACATATTGAGAGAAGGGGGACAATCTATAAATATATAATCATAAATATCCCTAGCGCCTTCTAGAGCTGTTCTTAAACGTGTTTCGCGCGAGAAAAAAGTCATTAATTTAACTTCAGCTGCAGTAACATCACTATTAGCTGCGACTAAATCAAAGCCTCCCGTCGTTTCAGACTCAATCACTTGAGCAAGGGGAAGCTCATCAATTAAAAGATCATATGCGGTATGAGCAACTTCATATTTATCAATCCCGCTGCCCATGGTTGCATTACCCTGGGGATCAAGATCAATAATCAAAACTTTACGTTTAGTGGCAGCCATTGAAGCCGCTAAGTTAACACAAGTAGTCGTTTTACCAACGCCACCTTTTTGATTTGCAATCGCTATTATTTTACCCACAAAAACCTACTTAATATGTATTTGAGTGATTACGATACACGCTTAACTTTGACTAAACAGCGTTCACCATCTAATTGTGGGACTTGTAATGTAACCGACTCAATAAATTTAAATTTTGAATCTAAATTATTAACTTCAGATTCAGGATATTGCCCTTTAAGCGCTAAAAAGTGACCACCTGTATTAGGTAAGTGGTAACACCAAGATAACATATCTTCTAATGATGCAAAGGCACGGCTTAAGACACAGTCAAAACCAGTTTCAGGTCGATATTCTTCAACTCGGCTTTGTACTATCTCTACATTTTTTAACCCTAAACTGAGGATCGCTTGTCGAATAAAACGTAAACGTTTTCCTAAGCTGTCTAATAAAACAAAGTTTTTATCAGGATTTAATATCGCTAACGGTAGACCTGGTAAACCCGGTCCAGTTCCAACATCAATAAAGCTATCTCCCTGCAAATGAGGTGATACGACTATACTGTCCATAATATGTTTGACAAGCATTTGTGATGGATCGCGTACAGAAGTGAGATTGTACGCTTTATTCCACTTTGCTAACAACTCAACTAACTGTACTAATTGAGATACTTGTTGATCCGTAATGACAAGATCTGTTTGCGCAATAAGCGCATCTAACTGAAGTCGTAAACTCATTAACCGGCCTTACGACGAACGCCGCTTTTCTTTAAATGTATCAATAAAATAGAAATAGCAGCTGGGGTGATCCCAGATACGCGCGATGCTTGACCAATACTTTCAGGTTTTAAATCATTTAGCTTCGCAGTTACCTCATTAGATAATCCCTTGATCTCTGAATAATCTAGATCTTTTGGTAAGAGTGTATCTTCATGGCGTTTTAGTTTTGCTATCTCATCAAGCTGACGATCAATATAACCTTGGTATTTGATATTAATTTCAACTTGCTCTGCTGCAATAGGATCGCTAATAGCAGGTCCTAACCCATCAACTTTCATCAATGTTTCATAAGTAACTTCTGGTCGACGGATCATCGCTTCCAATGTACTTTCACGTTGCATTGGTTTTTTTAATAATTCATTAATTTTATCTGCATTGATAGAGTTAGGATTAACCCATTGATTTTTTAGTCGAGCTAATTCTGTTACAACTAATTCCTGTTTTTTACTAAAGGCTTCCCATCGAACGTCATCAACTAAACCTAACTCTCTGCCTTTTTCTGTTAAACGTGTATCAGCATTGTCTTCACGCAATAACAATCGATATTCAGCACGGCTGGTAAACATACGATAAGGTTCTTTGGTACCTAATGTCGACAAGTCATCAACTAATACGCCGATATAAGCTTGATCTCGTCGAGGAGCCCAGCCTTCTTTGTCTTGTACCTGTAAACCTGCATTCATTCCGGCTAATAAACCTTGTGCAGCAGCTTCTTCATAACCCGTTGTACCGTTGATTTGGCCTGCAAAGAATAAACCATCGATATATTTGCTTTCTAGTGTTGATTTAAGATCTCGTGGATCAAAGTAATCATACTCAATGGCATAACCAGGACGAGTGACAAAGGCATTTTCAAAACCTTTCATCGATTGAATAAAAGCGAGTTGTACATCAAAAGGTAAACTTGTAGAAATACCATTAGGATAAACTTCATGTGTTGTTAAACCTTCAGGCTCTACAAATATTTGATGCGAATTTTTATCAGCAAAACGCATTATTTTATCTTCGATAGAAGGGCAGTAACGAGGACCAACACCTTCAATAACACCTGAATACATTGGACTTCTGTCTAAATTAGCTCGAATGATGTCATGCGTTTTTTCATTCGTATGAGTGATATAACAAGGGATTTGACGAGGATGCTCTGTGCGATTACCTAAAAATGAAAATACAGGTGTTGGATTATCACCGTGTTGAACTTCTAAACCTGAAAAATCAATACTACGAGCATCAATACGAGCGGGTGTTCCTGTTTTTAAACGACCCATGCGTAATGGCATCTCTTTTAAGCGATCCGATAACGTGATCGAAGCAGGATCACCTGCGCGTCCACCGCTATAATTTTTTAAACCAATATGGATCAAACCATTTAAGAATGTACCAACAGTCAACACAACTGACTTAGCTGAAAAGCGTACACCCATCTTGGTGATCACACCCGTTACGCGATCATTTTCGATGATTAGATCTTCCACTTCTTGTTGGAATATCTGTAAGTTTTCTTGATTTTCTAACTTTTCACGAATAGCTGCTTTGTACAAAAGACGATCTGCTTGCGCACGTGTTGCTCGTACAGCTGGACCTTTACTTGAGTTAAGCGTTCTGAACTGAATACCACCTTTGTCGATAGCTGATGCCATTAAACCACCTAAAGCATCAATTTCTTTAACTAAGTGTCCTTTACCAATCCCACCAATAGCGGGATTACATGACATTTGACCTAATGTTTCAATATTGTGAGTCAGTAACAGGGTCTTTAATCCCATTCGAGCAGGCGCAGCAGCAGCTTCAGTTCCTGCATGGCCACCGCCAATAACGATAACGTCAAATTGTTCATGGTAAATCATAATATTCCAAATACAGCTATATAAAATTAAAGTTAGATTTTACCCGTTTAAAAAATAAAGGAAAGCAACAAGGTTGTTTTAACAGAAAACAATAGTATTAGTATTATATATAGATCTTTAAAGATCTTTTATTACTATACTTATTAAGCAATTGAATTTCTGTGTAAAACAACTTTAAATGATTAAAGATCAGGATCTTAAAAGAGATCCGATCGTGTGCATAATAGGGGATCTTAATGCGATCAACCTGAGTATAGAAAGACACCTTATCAACAGGCCTATTTATGCACATTTTTATAAAGTGATTACGCAAAACTAATTCAGCAGTTATAAATGAATTATGCACAGAAACTTGTGGGTAACTTATCAATTAAATAGCTAAAGAATTAAGATCTTTTATCCATAAAGGGATCCAATCTTCAATTTGGTCCTCTGGGATCGGTGATTCAACAACGTCAATATTGAAGATATTACCTAATCGAAGCGCACCTTTTTCATGTAACAGAAGATCGAAGTGCTTTGCTGCATAACAATAAGTGTCGTAATTCGAGTCACCAACACCGATTAAGCCAAAATGAATGTTAGACAAATCATCCGAAATGTTATTAATCTGTTCTACTATCTGTTTAAAGTTATCTGGGTAGTCACCTGCGCCATGTGTTGCTAAACAAACTAACCATATGCTTTCTTCTTCTATATTCAATATGGTCAAATCTGGAGAGAAGTGAACTTGGGTGCTAAAACCAGCTTCTTCTAAAAAAGGTTGGGTAGCCTCTGCAACATACTCTGTCCCACCCAATGTACTACCTACTAATATGTCTATATTAATCACAATATTTTCTCTCTCTATATAAGAACAAAACAACAAACAATGAATTTATGAAATAGCATCTCATTATAACGGGTATATATGTTCAATATAGTGCGTTATTAGTATGAAAATAAAGCAAATTGTTCGCTAAGTAATCATTCAATATAATAATCACAAAAAACACTAATTAATACTTGCTAATGTGATCTGAGTCCCTATAATGCGACCCCACAGACACGGGGTGTAGCGCAAGTTACCCAGCGAGTTTGAGAATAGTTATTAACGTATTAACGCTTCGTAGTTCGCTTCGAAATTAAGTTAAATTAAAACGTTGACAATGTTCGAAAGGCGCGTAATATACGCCGCCTAGCCGAAAGGCACGCTCTTTAACAATTTAATCAAACAATCTGTGTGAGCACTTGTTGTTGATGTGATTTCAAAAAAATCAAAGTCCTTTCTTGTAAAGGCAACATCAATAATAGTGACACACGAATTAATTCATTAATTCAGAATAACAATCGTTGTTTATTTATAAGCAACAATAGTTTTAGTCAGTAGTATTGAGTCGCAACTTAGGTTGCAAATTAAACTTTAAATTGAAGAGTTTGATCATGGCTCAGATTGAACGCTGGCGGCAGGCTTAACACATGCAAGTCGAACGGTAACAGAGAATAGCTTGCTATTTTGCTGACGAGTGGCGGACGGGTGAGTAATGCTTGGGAATATGCCTTATGGTGGGGGACAACAGTTGGAAACGACTGCTAATACCGCATAACATCTCCGGATCAAAGTGGGGGACCTTCGGGCCTCACGCCATAAGAGTAGCCCAAGTGGGATTAGCTAGTTGGTAAGGTAATGGCTTACCAAGGCGACGATCCCTAGTTGGTCTTAGAGGATGACCAGCCACACTGGAACTGAGACACGGTCCAGACTCCTACGGGAGGCAGCAGTGGGGAATATTGCACAATGGGCGCAAGCCTGATGCAGCCATGCCGCGTGTGTGAAGAAGGCTTTCGGGTTGTAAAGCACTTTCAGCGAGGAGGAAAGGTTGTACTTTAATAGAGTGCAGCTGTGACGTTACTCGCAGAAGAAGCACCGGCTAACTCCGTGCCAGCAGCCGCGGTAATACGGAGGGTGCGAGCGTTAATCGGAATTACTGGGCGTAAAGCGCGCGTAGGCGGTTAATTAAGTCAGATGTGAAATCCCAGGGCTCAACCTTGGAACTGCATTTGAAACTGGTTAACTAGAGTTTTGTAGAGGGTGGTAGAATTTCAGGTGTAGCGGTGAAATGCGTAGAGATCTGAAGGAATACCAGTGGCGAAGGCGGCCACCTGGACAAAGACTGACGCTGAGGCGCGAAGGCGTGGGGAGCAAACGGGATTAGATACCCCGGTAGTCCACGCAGTAAACGATGTCTATTAGAATTTTGTGGCTATATGCCGTGGGATTCAAAGCTAACGCATTAAATAGACCGCCTGGGGAGTACGGCCGCAAGGTTAAAACTCAAATGAATTGACGGGGGCCCGCACAAGCGGTGGAGCATGTGGTTTAATTCGATGCAACGCGAAGAACCTTACCATCCCTTGACATCCAGAGAATCTGTTAGAGATAGTAGAGTGCCTTCGGGAACTCTGAGACAGGTGCTGCATGGCTGTCGTCAGCTCGTGTTGTGAAATGTTGGGTTAAGTCCCGCAACGAGCGCAACCCTTATCCTTATTTGCCAGCGGGTTATGCCGGGAACTCTAGGGACACTGCCGGTGATAAACCGGAGGAAGGTGGGGACGACGTCAAGTCATCATGGCCCTTACGGGATGGGCTACACACGTGCTACAATGGCAAATACAAAGGGCTGCTCACCAGCGATGGTATGCGAATCTCCTAAAGTTTGTCGTAGTCCGGATCGGAGTCTGCAACTCGACTCCGTGAAGTTGGAATCGCTAGTAATCGTGGATCAGAATGCCACGGTGAATACGTTCCCGGGCCTTGTACACACCGCCCGTCACACCATGGGAGTGGGCTGCACCAGAAGTCATTAGCTTAACCCTTCGGGGATGGCGATGACCACGGTGTGGTTCATGACTGGGGTGAAGTCGTAACAAGGTAGCCCTAGGGGAACCTGGGGCTGGATCACCTCCTTACGTAAAGAAACACAT
>NZ_WTKU01000034.1:0-4061 GCF_011378715.1 Psychromonas sp. SA13A
AGTAAAGCTATCCGTGCCGTTAAAGTCTGCATTCGGTGTGTATTTCACCGTGCCATCGGCATTAACTACTACTGAACCGTTACTACCTTGGGTAACAGAGGCTACTGGCGAGATCGCCGCTGCAGTGCCATCGGTTGAGTCATCATCATTCGCAAGCACATCGATATCAATCGCTGCATCTTCGTTAGTCGTCGCGGTATCGTTAGCTACAACGGTTAAATCATTAACCGCATCCACAGTGACATTAACCGTAGCTTCCTGACCTTCTTCGTTGGTATAAGTAAAGCTATCCGTGCCATTAAAGTCAGTATTCGGCGTGTATTTCACCGTGCCATCGGCATTGATAGTCACGATACCATTGGTACCTTGAGTCACGCTTTCTACTGGCGAAACCGCCGCATCTGATCCATCGGCTGAGTCATCGTCATTCGCTAACACATCGATATCAATGGCAGCATCTTCATTCAATATTCCAGTATCATTATTAACGAAGGTTAAATCATTCATTAACTCCACACTTGGATCCGCTGACGCCGGCTCGCCTCTCACCTCCGCATCACTTGGTGTTAAGGTAAATGCTGGTAATTCTTCACCGCTGTTCGCTAAGGCAGCACCCGCCTCGGTTAACACGACCGTACCATCAACCATTGCATAGTTAACGGTATCGCTTAATACAACAGTGACCGAGTCACTGTCTTCATCGTTCGTTTCAAACGTCGCTACCACCAATCCTGCCACGGTTTCTGCCGCATCTTCGGTGACGTTCGTCACTGAGGTGATATCAATCGTTGGGGCATCATTAGTCGCAGTAACACCTGGTTCAACAGAAACGGTTTCACCATTATCTTGACCATCAGTAGGAGTTAATGTGAAAGGAGGTAATACTTGACCGCTGTTCACCAAAGCAGCGCCTGCTTCTGTTAACACAACATTACCATTATCATCTAACGCATAGTTGATTATGTCATTCAAGATAACCGTCACATCGTCGCCATCTTCATCAGAGGTTTCAAACGTGGCAACCACAGCACCTTCAACGGCACTTCCATCATCTTCTGTAAAATCAGTGGTGCTAGTCAAAGTCAATACTGGGGCATCATTAGCCGCAGTAACACCTGGTTCAACAGAAACGGTTTCACCATTATCTTGACCATCAGTTGGGGTTAATGTGAAAGGAGGTAATACTTGACCGCTGTTCACCAAAGCAGCGCCTGCTTCTGTTAACACAACATTACCATTATCATCCAACGCATAGTTGATTATGTCATTCAAGATAACCGTCACATCGTCGCCATCTTCATCAGAGGTTTCAAACGTGGCAACCACAGCACCTTCAACGGCGCTACCATCATCTTCTATAAAATCAGTGGTGCTAGTTAATGTTAAGATCGGTGCATCATTAGTTGCAGTAATACCTGGTTCAACAGAAACGGTTTCACCATTATCTTGACCATCAGTTGGGGTTAATGTGAAAGGAGGTAATACTTGACCGCTGTTAACCAGAGCAGCGCCTGCTTCTGTTAACACAACATTACCATTATCATCTAACGCATAGTTGATTGTGTCATTCAAGATAACCGTCACATCATCGCCATCTTCATCAGAGGTTTCAAACGTGGCAACCACAGCACCTTCAACGGCGCTACCATCATCTTCTATAAAATCAGTGGTGCTAGTTAATGTTAAGATCGGTGCATCATTAGTTGCAGTAATACCTGGTTCAACAGAAACGGTTTCACCATTATCTTGACCATCAGTTGGGGTTAATGTGAAAGGAGGTAAGGCTTGACCGCTGTTAACCAGAGCAGCGCCTGCTTCTGTTAACACAACATTACCATTATCATCTAACGCATAGTTGATAGTGTCATTCAAGATAACCGTCACATCATCGCCATCTTCATCAGAGGTTTCAAACGTGGCAACCACTGCACCTTCAACGGCACTTCCATCATCTTCTGAAAAATCAGTGGTGCTAGTTAATGTTAAGATCGGTGCATCATTTGTAGTGGTAATACTTGGGTCATGGCTTACCGGTTGACCGTCAACTTGGCCATCATTTGGTGTTAATGTATATGGAGGCAAATCCTGGCCGTTATTAACCAAAGCCGCTCCAGTTTCTGTTAACACAACATTACCATTACCATCTAAGGCATAGTTTTCAGTGTCGCTTAAAGTAACTGTAACTTGATCACCATCTAAATCATTAATGGTATAAGTTGAAACCACGGCTCCAATGACTGCACTACCATCATCTTCGATAAAGTTGTTAGTATTTGTTAATGTAAGTGTTGCAGCAGAGTTAACATTAAAATTAGCATCGTCATCATTTTCGTCAGTAAACACTTGCGTATCTATAGTGGGGGTATTGAAGGCAGATGTTTGGAAAGCAGTGGTGGCAATAGTTTCGGCGCCATCTCGAGCGAAATCAACAACAGAAGAACTCCCTCCATTCGATAATTCACCGGCAGCAGTTTCAATATCTAAATCAAAGACCTCTTCGCCAAGCGCAAGTAACGCTTCTAAATCGTCAATATTTTCGATATCTGAGACAATCTCTTCTTCAGCTTCAACTTCAGAGACGGCATCATCCGTCGCAGTTGGGACTAATTGATCTTCCGTTGCAATTAATTGTTCTTCACCGGCTTTTAATTGCTGTTCAGCTTCAGTCACTTGTTGTTCATTTAGTACAACTTCAGTGTCATTCGTATCATCAACTAGATTATTTTGCTTTTCCATTATTTTTCCCCAACGCGACTATTCTAATTCTAATAAATAAACTATTAGAAAATTTAAAAAAAATACACAACAAACTTATCCTTTTTTTATTGCATATTTATTTTGTAAAAAATTATTTTTTTGATTATTGTTTCAAACTGTTTGTTAATGTCTATTTCTTATGTAAAACACTATAAATTATATATTCCAAAAAAATCAAATAAACCAATACTAAAGTAATAGAGATAAGTGTTTTAGTCAAATTTACATTTAGTATACGTTGCACCTTAACTATCTGATCACTTAGCTTATTTAAATTGATAAAAATTCATCTTCATTAGCTAGAAACCTTGATATGAGTGTCTTTATGAAAGCTGTTTATTATGCCCATACCAATAGAATGAAATGTTTATAGTGGTATCTGTTTACAGAAATAATATTAGTTATATCTTAAAATTATGATCATAATCTTTATTATACTGATAATGAAAAGAAACCTTGTTTTTTGTTCGATAAATGTAGACTAGTTAATAGAAGTATTAATGTAGATGTCGTTTATTTATATAAAGCATGTAGTGATCTCAATCGAGAACAAATGACTGAACTATCTAGGGTTAAGAATAAAGTAACTATAGAAGTCATTATTTGTAATAACCAATTGTTCTGACAACGGAAATAGACTGGAACAATTTTAAATCTGCTGATTAATTCTAAAAATTCTGAGAGTTATAGTAAGACGTTCCGAATTAAAGCAGTAACTAAAATGCCATTAATTTTAATAAGTATAAATCAATTAACTATTACTTAGATCTAAATAGCCACTTGTGACATAAAGGATTAGCTTCAGGTATAAAAATTAATATAGGTTCACAATGGATTTAAATGAGGATTATTTTCTATTTGTAGACTTATTAAGTTGATTATTTAATAAGTGAGTGACTAGATTAAAGATGGTGGGCGATACTGGGTTCGAACCAGTGACCCTCGCCTTGTAAGGGCGATGCTCTCCCAACTGAGCTAATCGCCCATCTTTAAATCTTTTTCAAATATCATGGTGGGCGATACTGGGTTCGAACCAGTGACCCTCGCCTTGTAAGGGCGATGCTCTCCCAACTGAGCTAATCGCCCATGATATTTTAATGCCGTACTGATAAAAACGTAAAGATGGTGGGCGATACTGGGTTCGAACCAGTGACCCTCGCCTTGTAAGGGCGATGCTCTCCCAACTGAGCTAATCGCCCATCTTTAAATCTTTTAATAAATATCATGGTGGGCGATACTGGGTTCGAACCAGTGACCCTCGCCTTGTAAGGGCGATGCTCTCCCAACTGAGCTAATCGCCCATG
>NZ_WTKU01000034.1:4067-31445 GCF_011378715.1 Psychromonas sp. SA13A
GTGGGCGATACTGGGTTCGAACCAGTGACCCTCGCCTTGTAAGGGCGATGCTCTCCCAACTGAGCTAATCGCCCATGATATTTATTGTTGTCATAATAATAAACTAAAGATGGTGGGCGATACTGGGTTCGAACCAGTGACCCTCGCCTTGTAAGGGCGATGCTCTCCCAACTGAGCTAATCGCCCATCTTTAAAGTTTATTGCTATAACATTTGAAAGTGGTGGGCGATACTGGGTTCGAACCAGTGACCCTCGCCTTGTAAGGGCGATGCTCTCCCAACTGAGCTAATCGCCCACTTTCAAAGTTCAAAATTTTAATTCTCTTGAAGAACAAGTAACATGGTGGGCGATACTGGGTTCGAACCAGTGACCCTCGCCTTGTAAGGGCGATGCTCTCCCAACTGAGCTAATCGCCCATGTTACTCTTTACTAACAAAACATTAAATTGAATGCCGTTGTTTGTGGGGCGTATTATAGGGTTCGACTTTTTTCAGTCAAGGCCTTTTTAAATAAAAGTGTTCTTTTTTGCTTAACTGCTTAAAGGGCAAGCAAAAAACGCTTAATTTTTATTGTTTTCACCCTTTTCAGAGGCAAATGCGCGCTATCGATAAATAGTTAATGTAATTAGATGCGGTTTCGTTAAAATACGGCAATGATTATTCAATAGTTCCATAAGGAAATTTTTAATGACAGTTAAAACTCGTTTTGCCCCTAGCCCAACTGGGTATTTACACGTTGGTGGTGCGCGTACAGCACTATATTCATGGCTACATGCAAAAAGCAAAGGTGGTCAATTCGTATTACGTATTGAAGATACCGATATCGAGCGCTCTACTCAAGAAGCTGTTGATGCGATTTTAGAAGGTATGACTTGGTTAGGTTTGGATTGGGACGAAGGGCCTTATTATCAAACTAAGCGTTTCGACCGTTACAATGAAATGGTGGATAAGCTATTAGCTGAAGATAAAGCTTACAAATGTTACGCACCTAAAGATTTATTAGATGAGATCCGTGCCGAGCAAGAAGCTAATAAAGAAATGGCACGCTATGATGCACAACATCCTAAAATTGTTGCAGTGAATCAAGCAGCAACAGCCGATCAACCTTGTGTTATTCGTTTCCGTAATCCAAAACAAGGTTCAGTGATTTTTGATGACGAGATCCGCGGAAAAATAGAAATAGCTAACGATCAACTTGATGACCTTATTATTCGTCGTAGTGATGGTTCGCCAACATATAACTTCTGTGTTGTTGTTGATGATTGGGATATGGGCATTACTAACGTTGTACGTGGTGAAGACCATATTAATAACACACCTCGCCAAATCAACATCTATGAAGCACTTGGCGCACCTGTACCACGTTTTGCGCATTGTTCAATGATCTTGGGCGATGATGGCGCAAAACTTTCTAAACGTCACGGCGCTGTTTCTGTCATGCAATATCGTGACGAAGGTTATTTACCAAATGCATTAAATAACTACTTAGTTCGTTTAGGTTGGTCTCACGGTGACCAAGAAATATTCTCACAACAAGAGATGATTGACCTATTCAGCTTGGATCATGTTAGTAAGTCTGCATCAGCATTTAATACTGATAAATTACTTTGGTTAAACAACCATTACATTAAAACATCAAGCCCTGAATATGTTGCAGGTCATCTACAATGGCATATGCAGCAGCAAAATATTGATACCAGTAATGGTCCTGCTTTAACGGAAGTTGTTACGGCATTAGCAGAACGTGCAAAAACATTAGTAGAGTTAGCAAATTCTAGTCGCTACTTTTATGAAGACTATGAAGATTTTGATGCCACGGCAGCTAAAAAACATTTACGCCCTGTTGCTAAAGAAGCTTTACAACTTGTGCAAACAAAACTACAAGCTAGCGATGATTGGTCAGAAACTAACTTACACCAAATTATCGAAGATACCGCCGCTGAACTAGAAGTAGGAATGGGTAAAGTAGGCATGCCGTTACGCGTAGCAATTACAGGTGCAGGTCAGTCCCCTTCTCTTGATGTTACATTAGCATTAATTGGTAAAACACGCAGTGTTGAACGTATCTCGCGCGCTATCGCTTTCATTGAAGCACGTGAGAATGCAGCGTAAACTTTATTAAGTGAGACGTTAGCTAAATTTAAAGCCCGTTAATGAAATGCGACATTAAACTAGCATCCATAAACGGGCTTTTTTATTCACTAACAACTTTAACTACTGAATTAATTTAATAAATCTATAACTTGTTGATAGGTTTTTTGCCAATTTAAATAATCAATGGCTATCGGTATATGTTGACCATTAACCGCTAAAACTAATGATGGAAAACCTTGAATAGGCAACTGACGACTAGCCGAAATTTCTTGATGGAATCTCACATTCACTTCGTCATCATTCAATTGTTTTTCAAACCATTCCCTATTAAAACCAATACTTTCGGCTAACTCTGCTAATGTAGAGGTTAATGATGGATTCTTTGCTTGCAAATAATAAGCTTGCTGAATAGCAAATAACATAGCTTGTTCTTGGTCATTATCTCTTGCAATAAGGCAAGCACGACAAGCGGGATAAGTTGATCGCTGCGGTGCGCATTGTGTCCAAAAGTCAAAATTGAATTGTGTGCCTAATTGGCTGTGAATTTTATGCCAAATTCCCTGTAACATCTGTTGCATTTCATTGGGCATAACAACATCAGAATCTGGTGCTAACCCACCTAACTTATATTCAATGCTTAGATCCTTTGATCCTAATGCTTGAGATAGTTTTAACCAACTATCTCGATATCCCCAACACCAACTACACATCGGATCATATACATAATATAAAACTGCTTTACTCATTACTCACTCCATTTAAAAATACTTTATCCCAAGATTATTTTAATTTATTTACATCACTACATTACAGTAAATATATACCGAACAATAACAAAGTGATTGGGTAGTGTTATAATACGTTATTAGCCCTGCGAACCATAAAAAGTTCTTTGCAGTTTGGGTATATTAATCAGCTTGATAACAGGACTTTATTTTGGCACAACTTTATTTTTATTACTCCGCAATGAATGCAGGTAAATCAACGTCACTATTACAATCATCATATAACTATCGTGAACGAGGCATGAATACATTTGTATTAACTGCAGCCATCGACAATCGCTCTGGTATTGGTAAAGTTTCATCACGACTCGGCATTGAAAGCGATGCGCATATCTTTGCAGCAACGGATAATTTAGCTGAAATGATCGCTGAAGTACATCTGCAGCAAAAACAACACTGCATTTTAATCGATGAGTCTCAATTCCTAAGCAAACAACAAGTTAGAGAGCTTACCTATGTTGTGGATATATTAGACATTCCAGTACTTTGCTATGGTATTAAAACAGATTTCCAAGGTGAACTATTTCCAGGTAGTCAATATTTATTAGCCTGGGCTGATAAATTGATCGAGTTAAAAACAATCTGCCATTGTGGTCGTAAAGCTAATATGGTTTTACGCTTGGATGGAAATGGTGAGGCAATTCAGGAAGGTGCTCAGGTTGAAATAGGTGGAAATGAAAGTTATGTCTCTGTTTGTCGTAAACACTTCAGGAAAGTATTTTGGGATAAATAGTGACAAATTTTACTGAGTCTACATAATCTCAATTCGGGGTAATAAAACAAAATCAACAAGTTACACATTAAAAAAGCGACTCATTGAGCCGCTTTTTATTTATCTAGGTTTTATAGAATAACTTATTAATTATGAAACATAGTTTATTAAGTCATTCATTAGACATTAGGACTTATTGTTCACCGGCATAGCTAATATCAGCATTGTCTAACAAGTACGTCACTAATGCTTGATAAGTCGCTTCAGAAGTACTGCGCTCTAACATAGTTGATAATTGCGTTTTAGTCTGCTCATTCGCTTCTGCATTATCCACATCAACAACATCAGATAACTCAATAACTGCAAAATCACCTTGTGCAGTAACCACGTAATCACGTGTCACATTTTCAGCTTCTGGTTTAGCTAATTGGAACAAACGTTGAATAACCTGAGCATCATAATCGCGGCTATAGCGTGCTAGCGTCAACGGTGCAGTGAACGCAATATCTTTATCCGCTAATTCAGCTGCAATTGATTCACCAGCGTTTAATTTAGCCATTAATGACTCTACAAATTGTTGTGCTGCAGCTGCTGCTTTTTGCTCTTCAAGTTGTAATGTAATTTGCTCAGAAACGTCCGCTAATGGTTTAGTCGCTGCGTCTTTGTGAGCTTTAACTCGCACTACAATTGCTTGAGAATCATTAAGTTCAATAATCTCAGAGTTTAAACCTTCAGCACGGAAATCTTCACTAAACACTTGATTAAGTACATTACGGTTATCAACAGAACTTGGAGCATTATCAGCTGAGAAGAAACCTGTTGTTTGAATCGCTACACCAACTTCAGCAGAGGCTTCTTCTAAGTTATCAGGAGACTCGAATGCGACTTCACTTAAACGTTGGTATAAGTTGTCGTACATCTCTTTCATCTTATCGTTTTTAAGCGCGATTTCGATTTTAGATTTAACCTCATCCAACGGTAATGTTGCTTTTTCCTGTGCTTCAATTAATTTGATAATATGAAAACCAAATTCTGATTTAACAACATCAGATAGAGGTGCATCAGTTGTTAACGAAAAAGCACTTTTATCAAATGCAGGATCCATAACACCACGCTCGAACCAATCTAATTCGCCATTATTTTTACCAGAAAAAACATCATCTGATTTTGTTTTTGCTAATTCAGCAAAATCCGCACCCGCTTTTAATTCATCTAAAATAGCTTGTGCTTTATTTTTCGCTTCTTCTGAATCACCTTGAACCAGAATATGAGCTACTTTACGACGTTCAACACGTTGATATTGATCCGCATGTTGTTCGTAGTAAGTTTCAATATCTTTCTCATTCAGGTTTACTTCTGGTGCTAATGTTGCAGCATCTAACAGAATGTATTCAACATCAACTTGCTCAGGATTTTGAAACTGCTCGCTGTTATCTGCATAGTAGGTATTGATTTCATCTTCAGACACAGAATCTGTAGTCATAAAATCAGCACTTTTTATATTCAAAATACGTGCAACACGTTGTTGACCTTGCAATTGATAAGCTTGCTCGACTTCTAATGGTAAAACAAACTCACTACCCACTAATGATTCTAATAGTTGTAGTCGTACTAAGTCAGTTTTAAAGTTTGCACTGAATTGTGCTGGAGCTAAGTTATTGTTACGTAATAAAGACAAGTATAAGTTGTTATCAAATTTACCATCAACTTGGAATTCAGGCATGTTTCGAATAGCTTCTTTAACTTGATCATCGCCGACACGTAAACCCATTTCAGTAACGGCTTGTGCAATCAAACGCTCAGTGATTAATGTCTGTGTAGCTTGAGCACGAATCTGTTGTGTAAAACCAGGTGTAGAAGCGATCAAGTCAAACTGTTCGCCGTATTGCTGTTGTAAACGCGCTCTTTCATTTTGATAAGCTTGTTCAACACTTTGTTGTGAAATAGCTTCACCGTTAACCGTGACAACTGCACTTTCTGAAGTAGTCCCTAAATAGCTACTCACCCCCGCCAAAGCAAAAGACAGGATGATCACCACTAAAATACTTTTAGCTACGATCCCTTGAGAGCCTTCGCGCATTTTATCTAACATAATATTTTACTCTTTAAGACTTAAAAACAAAAAAGCGCATCATAGGACGCGCTTAATGCATAACGGTGCAATAAAAACGCTTATGCGTTGATAGCATCTTTTAATGATTTACCCGCTTTAAATGCAGGTACTTTTGCTGCTGCGATTTGAATTGGCTCATTAGTTTGTGGATTACGGCCTGTACGTGCAGCACGCTCTTTTACTGAAAAAGCACCAAAACCAATTAGTGATACGCTGTCGCCTTCAACTAAAGCTGTAGTAACGCTGTCGATAAATGCATCTAATGCGCGACCAGCTGCAGCTTTTGAGATATCTGCGCTTTCAGCGATGTTATCGATTAATTGTCCTTTGTTCATTTGTAAATCCCCTGTCTATAATAAATTGGTGCTATTTTAAGATTGAATGGCACATAGTAAAAAAATACAGGGCTAGGCTACTGTTCTATTCAAATTCAAGCAAGTAAATTTGAATAAAATTAGGTAGATAGCCCTTATTTTATGCGGTTTGTCACCTATTTTTCAGTTTTTCCGATAGAAAAACCTTTGATGCTATCTTGTAAAGCGATTTCTAATACTTCATCTATCCAACGAACTGGCTTAATTTCTAGTTGGTCTTTAATATTATCAGGGATTTCTTCTAAGTCACGTGTATTTTCAAACGGAATCAATACCGTTTTAATACCACCACGACGAGCCGCTAATAATTTTTCTTTTAGACCACCAATTGGAAGTACTTCTCCACGTAACGTAATTTCACCTGTCATCGCTACATCAGCGCGAACAGGAATACCTGTTAAGCTAGAAATTAACACCGTACACATTGCTGCACCAGCACTTGGGCCATCTTTTGGCGTAGCACCTTCAGGCACGTGCACATGTATATCACGTTTTTCATGGAAGTCGCTATTAATACGCCACTCTTCAGCTTTCGCACGCACCACTGTCATCGCAGCTTGAATAGACTCTTTCATCACATCACCTAATGAACCAGTGTAAGTTAACTTACCCTTACCCGGTACAGAGGTTGCTTCGATAGTTAATAAATCACCACCAACAGATGTCCAAGCAAGCCCTGTAACTTGGCCAACTTGATTTTCAGAGTCTGCTTTACCGAAGTCATAACGACGTACACCTAAATAATCTTTTAGATTATCAATAGTAACATCTACTTTTTTCAGTTTTTTGTCTAATAAAATATCTTTCACAACTTTACGACAAATTTTAGAAATCTCACGTTCTAAAGCACGAACACCGGCTTCACGCGTGTAATAACGTACGATACCAATTATCGCGCTATCATCAATTGAAATTTCTGATTCTTTTAAACCATTACGCTTAATTTGTTTGCTTAATAAATGGCCATTAGCGATGTTAAGTTTTTCATCTTCTGTATAACCTGATAAATGAATCACTTCCATACGGTCTAAAAGTGGACCTGGAATATTCATTGAGTTAGACGTAGCAACAAACATCACATCAGAAAGATCGTAATCAACTTCAAGGTAATGGTCATTAAAGCTATTATTCTGTTCTGGATCTAACACTTCTAATAATGCAGAAGCAGGATCACCACGCATATCGGAAGCCATCTTATCAATTTCATCTAATAAGAATAATGGGTTTTTAACGCCCACTTTAGTCATTTTTTGAATCAACTTACCCGGTAACGAACCAATATAAGTACGACGATGACCACGGATCTCAGCTTCGTCACGTACACCACCTAATGCCATACGTACATACTTACGGCCAGTTGAGCGCGCAATGGATTGGCCTAAAGATGTTTTACCAACACCTGGAGGACCTACTAAACACAAAATAGGCCCTTTTAATTTATTAATACGTGTTTGAACTGCTAAATATTCTAAAATGCGCTCTTTGACTTTTTCCAAACCGTAATGATCTTCGTCTAAGATTTCTTGTGCTTTAGCTAAATTCTTTTTAACAGGGCTGCGTTTCTTCCACGGTACATTCACTAAGCTTTCAATGTAAGTACGAATAACACTTGCTTCCGATGACATCGGTGACATCATTTTTAGCTTTTTAAGTTCAGATAACGCTTTTTCTTTTGCTTCAGCTGACATGCCAGCCGCTTCAATTTTTTCTTCTAATTGCTCAAGGTCACTTTGACCTTCTTCACTATCACCGAGCTCTTTTTGAATCGCTTTCATTTGCTCGTTAAGATAATACTCACGTTGGCTGCGTTCCATTTGTTTCTTAACACGGCTACGAATACGTTTTTCAACTTTTAGAATATCTTCTTCATTTTCCATCATACCCATTAGATATTCAAAACGTTCAGTCACATTAGTTAACTCTAACGCCGTTTGTTTATCTTCTAGGCTTAATGGCATATGCGCTGCAATTGTATCTGCCAAACGCTCTGGTTCGTCGATACCATTAACAGAAGCAAGTACTTCAGGTGGAATTTTTTTATTGAGCTTAATATATGACTCAAATTGGCCTAATACACTGCGGATCAGTGCTTCTTCTTCTTTCTCATCGACGCCTTCACTTTCTAGCAGTTCAACTTCAGAAAAGAAGTATTCTTCATGATCTATGTTACGAAGAATAGTGGCTCGTTGCACACCCTCGACTAGCACTTTAACCGTGCCATCAGGTAATTTTAATAATTGTAAAATATTAGCAACCGTACCCACTGAGTATAAATCCTCTATTTTAGGATCATCTAGTGAAGCTTCAGTTTGTGCTACTAATAATACCTTTTTGCCCTGCTCCATCGCAGCTTCTAAACAGCTGATCGATTTTTTTCTGCCGACAAATAATGGAATAACCATGTGCGGGTAAACAACGACATCACGGAGTGGTAAGACAGGTAGCGTCAACAGCTGGTCTGTTTCTAATTTCATATTGTCCCCAGAAAAAGTATTGAAAATAAATACATGAAATGAATGCACGCGTAAAAATATTTTTACTTGTATCCAATATTGGGGATGTTAAGTTTTTTTTCAAGCGTAGAAACAAAAAAAGAGAGCATAATGCCCTCTTTTTTTATTTTATTGTTATTAATTGCTTATTTATCAGACGATACGAGTTTATTTTCTTCTTCTGAGTAAATTAACAAAGGTGATGCATCACCCATAATAACGTTTTCATCAACAACCACTTTGATTACATTTTCAACTGAAGGCAGGTCATACATTGTATCTAATAGCACTGCTTCAACAATAGAACGTAAACCACGTGCACCAGTTTTACGGTTCATCGCTTTCTTAGCCATCGCTGTTAACGCTTCAGGACGGAATTCAAGTTCAACATTTTCTAAGCCGAATAAAGCAGCATATTGTTTTGTAATTGCATTTTTAGGTGCAGTTAAAATTTCAACTAATGCTTCTTCATCTAATTCAGTTAATGTTGCAACTACTGGTAAACGCCCGATAAATTCAGGAATCAAACCATATTTTGCTAAATCTTGAGGTTCCACTTTCTTGAACGTATCACTTAATGACGCTTTAGCATCTTTATCGCGTACGGTTGCACCAAAGCCAATACCAGCACCGGTGTTAATACGTTGCTCAATAATACTATCTAAACCAGAGAATGCGCCGCCACAAATAAATAATATTTTAGATGTATCAACTTGAATAAATTCTTGGTTTGGATGCTTACGCCCACCTTGTGGAGGAATAGAAGCAACGGTACCTTCAATCAGTTTCAATAATGCCTGCTGAACACCTTCACCAGAAACATCACGAGTGATAGATGGATTCTCAGATTTACGTGTTATTTTATCAATTTCATCAATATAAATGATACCGCGTTGCGCTTTCTCAGGATCGTAATCACATTTTTGTAATAGTTTTTGAATGATGTTTTCAACATCTTCACCCACGTAACCAGCTTCAGTTAAAGTGGTTGCATCTGCCATTGTAAATGGTACATCTAATAAACGAGCCATGGTTTCAGCCAGCAGTGTTTTACCACTACCCGTTGGACCAATCAGCAAAATATTAGATTTGCTTAACTCAACACCATCGGCGATATCACCGTGTTTTAAGCGTTTGTAATGATTATAAACAGCAACAGATAGCACTTTTTTTGCTAAATCTTGGCCAATAACATAATCATCTAATGACGCACGGATATCATGGGGTGTTGGTAATTTTTTATTGCTGTTAGTACTGGTTTCAGCATTACTTGTAAGCTCAGCAATTTCTTCTTTAATGATGTCATCACAAAGATCAACACATTCGTTACAAATATACACAGAAGGTCCTGCAATCAGTTTTTTAACTTCATGCTGACTTTTACCACAGAACGAACAATACAATAGGCTGCTATTAGCATCATTGTTGTTTTTATCGGACATAGTTATCGTTATCCCTTATTTATGCTCTGCGAGTTAAGATTGAGTCAACAATACCATAGTCAACTGCTTCTTGAGCTCGCATAAAGTTATCACGGTCAGTATCCTGAGCAATAACTTCAATATCTTTACCCGTATGGAATGCTAATAACTCATTCATACGCTGTTTTGTTGCTAAAATTTCTTTTGCATGTATTTCAAAATCAGAAGCTTGACCTTGGAAACCACCTAGTGGTTGGTGAATCATCACCTTAGCATTAGGTAATACATGACGTTTACCTTCAGCGCCACTTGCTAATAAAAATGCGCCCATACTAGCGGCCATTCCCATACAGATAGTACTTACATCTGGTTTGATAAATTGCATTGTATCGTAAATTGCCATACCAGCGCTAATCGAGCCACCTGGTGAATTAATATAAATGTAAATATCTTTTTCTGTGCTTTCAGACTCTAAAAAAAGTAACTGCGCAGTGATCACGTTAGCCATGTGATCTTCAACAGGACCGGTTAAAAAGATAACACGTTCCTTTAATAGTCGAGAATAGATATCATATGAACGCTCACCTTTTGCCGTTTGTTCAACAACCATAGGGATAAGTGCGTTACTGATTTGTTCCGTATTTCCAGCAAATGGGTTAGTCATATTCCATCCTAATTATTTATTTTTATTGTTTGCGTTAAAAATGAAAATGGCCCGAGTGAAATCACCCGAGCCATTGAAATGTATAACCACTTGAATTAATAGTTAAAGAAACTATTAAGCAGCAGGTTTATTCATTACTTCATCGAACGATTTTTTTACTTCAGCTACTTTAGCTTTTTCAATGATAAAATCAACCGCTTGCTCTTCTAATGCAACATTTTCCATGTTTTGCATTAGTTCTTTGTTGTTTTTGTAATATTCAACAACTTCAGATGGGTTTTCGTAAGCAGAAGCAGCATTTTCAATTAATGCAGCAACTTTTTCTTGGTCAACTTTTAATTCGTTAACTTTGATTACTTCACCTAATAAAAGACCTACTTTAACACGTTTTTCAGCTTGCTCAGTAAACAGTTCAGCTGGTAACTCAGGCAAGTTGCTTGGGTCCATTTGCTTACCGTAACGTTCCATAGCTTGTTTACGTAATACGTTAACTTCACCATCAACTAATGCTTTAGGCACTTCGATTTCGTTGTTTTCAACTAATGCAGTTAATACGTTGTCTTTTGCAGTATTTTTTAATACTTGCTCAAGTTCACGTTGCATGTTTTTCTTAACGTCTTCTTTAAGAGCAGCTAGGTCACCACTTTCAACGCCGAATTTTTTAACGAATTCTTCTGTTAACTCAGGTAATGTTTGCTCTTCAACTTTAGTTAAGTTGATTGCAAATTGTGCTGTTTTACCTTTTAACTGTTCTGCATGGTAATCTTCAGGGAAAGTTACGTCGATGTTGAACTCTTCGCCTGCTTTTTTACCAACAATACCTGATTCAAAACCAGGGATCATACGGTTACTACCTAAAACGATTTGGAAACCTTCCGCTTTACCGCCTTCAAATAATTCGCCGTCGATAGAACCTTCAAAATCAACAGTTACTTGGTCATCGTTTTGAGATTCACGCTCAACGTCGTTCCATTCAGCATGTTGCTTTTGTAATGTTACTAACATTTTATCTAAATCAGCATCTTCAACTTCAGCAGTCACAGTTTCTACTGTTAATGCGTCTAATTCATTTAATGTTACTTCTGGGTAAACTTCAAATGTTGCAGTGAAAACAAAATCTTCACCTTTTTTACGAGCAACAGGAGCTACAGCAGGTGCGCCAGCTGGGTTTAATTTTTCAGCAACAATAGCTTCATAAAAGTTGCGTTGCATAATTTCGCCGCCAACTTCTTGCTCAACAGCTGCGCCAAAACGCTTAGCAATAACTGATGCTGGTACTTTACCTGGACGGAAACCATCAACACGTTGTGTTTTTGATAAATGACGTAGACGTCCGTCAAATTCTTTATCGAATGTTTCAGCAGCAACAGTAATTGTTAATACGCGCTCTAGGCCTTGTGTAGATTCAACAGAAACTTGCATTTTTATTCCTTTATCTTTTACGTTAAAAATTGTATTTACTGATAAAAGCCTATTTATTTATTCGCTTTCATCACTAAGGTGTATTTGCTTAGACTAACCGCATGATAAAATAACACCTTAATCAAAAATCATTTTATGATTTCTATAGTGAAATTTAAGACGCGCCATTATAGACACTGTTTTGCTGATAGTCGATAGGTAGCAGATAGTAAAAACCGAGTGCTAGCTCAGTTTTTTAGAAGATCAGTGCTATTTTTGGCAATTCATAAAAAAATAAGTACTAAAAGAGCAAATAGTTTTAGACCTGTGATCGCTTTCTGTTTATAAATTTTATGATTCAGCGATAGTAACTGCTTAAATACTTGCAGGCCATTGCATAGGTACTTGTTTAGATACTTGTTTAGTAATTCGTAAATGCTTGCTTAAATAACGCTCACATTCAAAGTGGTTAGCAACTGACATCATCAAATACCTTTAATGTTCGCCCGCATATAACAAGCGAGAGCAAGACTAAAAAAATTAAACCATGCTATTTAGGTAAATTAACAGCATTAACATTTTTAAAGCACGCGGATTTAACATTGAAGCACTTATCATTTCAAACTAAGAGGGATAAGCCATGACTAAAAGCGACAAGATAAATTATCTTGAATATCCAGCGAAAGATTTAGCGGCAACTAGAAGTTTCTTTACCCAAGTTTTTAACTGGCAATTTACTGACTATGGGCCAGATTATATTGCGTTCGTCGAAAAATCAGGACTTAACGGTGGTTTTTATCGTTCTCCGCTAATCTCTAATTCAGCTAATGGTGCTGGACTGACAGTATTTTATACCATGGAAATAGCTGCGCTTGAGCTAAAAATAGTGCAAGCCGGCGGTAAAATAAGCACCCCGCTGTTTGCGTTTCCGGGTGGTGTGCGCTTTCATTTTACCGAACCAAGTGGCAATGAATTCGCCGTTTGGTCTGAATCTTAAGAAAAGTAGTTCATTCAATACATAACTTTAGTGACTAAGCCTAATCGCTTTAGCTACTAAGCCTATTAAATGCGCTATTAAAGGGCTTGTTACAGCGCTTAGCGCAAGCTTTGTTAGCTCTTTCATTACATAGTTTGTTAAAAACATAGCTTGTTAAAAACAATTTTAAATAACGCTTAAATACTGTGTTAACTTTTTATTCAATAGCTAACACAGCCCTATTTTTTATTGAGCGACCAACCCACCAACAAAAAATCCTTGGATCCCAGAGAATACAATTTGTGCGCCAATAGCAGAAACAAATAATCCTGTGATTTTAGGTAATACCTCTAAACCTTGCTGACCTAATAAACGTTGGATCTTATTAGAGAACAACAGCACAGCTGCCACCGAAACTACAGCAGCAATCAAGGCTAATACCACCACAATCGTATCGGCTAATCCATCTAACTCAGCACCAATAACCATTAATATACCAATCATACCTGGGCCAACTGTTACCGGAATAGCTAAGGGAACAATGGCAAAATCAACACCGCGTTTATTAGAGCCTTCTGGTCCTTCAGGCACTTCTGTGCCGCCTTTGATCATTTCTAACGCACTTAAAAATAACACAGTACCAGCACCAATTTTAAAGGCATCTAATGTAATACCAAATAAACTGAAAATATATTGACCGAAGATCAGGAATACTAAGCTAATGATGAGCACAGTAATGCTTAATTTAAGAATAATTTGCTTCTTTTCCGATGAGGTTAATCTTTTACTCATGATCAAAAAAACAGATAACACAAAAAACGGTGTCATCATAAAAAATAGTTTTAAATATAGGGTAATTACTTGTTCCATCTACTGTCTCATTAACAATTAAAAAAGTGTTTCCGACGCTACGCCAGAAAATTCAGCGCATGCTAACATAGACGTATTGAGAAGCTAGATAGTATTTAAAATAAATCTGTGTTTATGAGGAAATTATTCAAGGTTCAAACCTGTCAGCGAAAGGATCTATTTTACGATCAACTGTCTCCTTCAACACAATGTAGATGCAGACAGAATCTAGACCGGAGCGCTAACAGGAGTAAATAAAAAACATTAAGTTAAATCAACAAAGCGAGCCGATAAAAGATCTGCTAAGTCTTGCGCTGCTAACTGTATCTCTAACCCTCTTTTACCAGCACTTACATAAATAGTTTGTTGTGCTAATGCACTTTCGTCAATCAAGGTTGGCAATTGTTTCTTTTGTCCAAGCGGGCTGACGCCGCCCAGCACATAACCCGAAGAACGTAACACATCATTTTTATTCGCCATTTGCGCTTTCTTAGCTTTTAATGCCGACGCGACGGCTTTTAAATTAAGTTGTTCCGTCACTGGTAGTACTGCCACCACTAATTGTTTATCAACTTCAACCACCAAGGTTTTAAAAACTTGTAGTGGGTCCACATTCAATTTCTCAGCGGCTTCTAAACCATAGGATTCAGCTTTTTTGTCATGTTTATATTGATGTACTTGAAACGTTATTTTATTTTTTTCTGCTAATAATATTGCCGGTGTCATTTTTACTCGCCTATTATAAATAAATTAAGTATCTACCCATTGCCAAATTAAAACTGCTTGCTGTTTGCGAACATAACGGTTTTCTAAAATAGCCCTTGCTAGCATAGCGGCTTGCTAAAATAGTTATGTTCTCAGTAAGTACTCATTAATTTGTGCTTAATCGTTCGGTTAAACGGCTATTTCTACTTGCTCTATTCCTCACTGAACTGGCCACTAATGAAAGATCAGCAATCAGCGTTAATTGTTTTTTTGCACGTGTAATACCCGTATAAATCAACTCCCGATTCATCACAGGTAACGCATAGTCAGGCAAAGCCAGCAAGGTATGTTTAAATTCTGAACCTTGGCTTTTATGCACCGTCATCGCAAATACCGTTTGATGAGTAGGTAATCGACTAGGTTGAAAGTCAGCCACGGAACCATCGGGCATCACGAAATAAACCCTTAATTGCCCACTTTGATCTGCTAAACACACACCAATATCGCCATTAAACAATCCAAGGTGATAACTGTTTTCAGTCACCATCACAGGTCGTCCAAGGTACCAAGTTTGTGTGAGATCGAAACGACGTGCTAATAAACCCGCCTTTTGCAATATTTTTTCACAGCGATGATTTAGATTATCAACACCCCACTCCTGCTCACGCGTTGCACAGAGAATTTTAAAATCATTAAATTGCTGTAACAATTTTTTTGCTTGATCGCGGTTATCGTCATTAATCGCGCATATATCAGATAAATAAGGGCCATAACCCTCAATCACTAGCTGTTCAAAGATAGCATCACTTTGAGGGTCATTAGGATAATAATTTAGGTCATCGTATTGTTCACATAGTCGCAATAGTTTGGCTGCAGTAATGCCGCCTTTATTGATTGCCGATGCTAAGTAACCAATGCCGGAGAATTGATCAAAACGGTAGCTCTTTTTCAATAAACATAAATTATCCGACATTCTTGTTTGGGATACTGCTGTTTGGGATATTGTAGTTTTAGTCGTAGCAGCTTCGGATGCAGCAGCTGTCGCAATGTTTGCTTGATCTAATAAACTATCGAAACCAGTTAAATCTGCTAATTGCTGTGCTTTTTGTTGGCTATAACCCGATTCAATAAACGAACAAATATCACCTAATACTGCGCCCGCTTCAACGGAAGCTAATTGGTCTTTATCTCCGAGCAAAATTAAACGAGCATGATCAGGTAAAGCACTCAATAACTTAGCCATCAAAGGTAAATCAACCATAGAGGCTTCATCCACCAGCAGCAAATCTAATACTAACTTGTTGTGTTCGTGGTGACGAAAGTGGGCGCTATTATTACGTACGCCTAATAAGCGGTGAATAGTACTAGCATCAGTAGGAATAAGCTGTGCAACGGTTTTATCTAAATCTAAATCAGCTAATGCGTTAGTAATCGATTCCGTTAAACGTGCCGCCGCTTTACCCGTTGGCGCGACCATTTTTATCATTAAATCCGGTTCAGCATGTAATAACAAAGCTAAGAGTTTAACCACAGTGGTGGTTTTACCTGTGCCTGGACCACCTGAAATAACACAACGCGCAGAGGTTAACGCCAATGCCGCGCTTATTTTTTGCCAATCACAACGCACGTGATTGCTTATTAGTGTTGCTAATGAGTTTAAATCATCCGCGCAGTTTGCTTTACTGAAAACAGCGGCAACCGCTCCCCAATCAACGGCAGCATTATCGATAACATCTAAAAACTTTTCACATAAAATCTGTACCGATTGAGTGTTATCTTGTTGCCATGCCTGCCATAAATAAGTGTACTGAGGTTTAAACAACTGTTCTAAATATGCTTTGCTTTCTTCACTTACCTGTACAGCAATAGGCTGCAAAAGTTTATCTGAAATAAGTTGCTCAAATTCAGCGTAACGTGCCATGAATAAAGCGTCATACTGCAAGCGTAAAGGCGCATCGTCACCACAACAAATACTTTCATTTAAGGCATAATGCATTTGTTGTTGATCATGAAAAATACAAGACACCTGTAGACGCTCACTTTCAACCTTTGAATCGATACCAAGCTGCAAACAATGTTGATGAAACAAACTACCTATTTTATCGATAGGTAAACAAATATGACCGCCACCGAGTTGCTGACTCACTAGCGCAGCCGCTAATTGCATTAAATTATCAGCCCCTAATTGCGCCATAAATTTTGCAAAATGGAAGTCTATTGGGCGAATTTGTTGATTTAACTGGCAGCGCTTTAATAACGCTAACATATCCTGTTCACTTGCGCTGAGCTGTTCGCTTATGATCCCTTGTACCGACTTAGTGCCAAGGTTATTGTTTTTATCTAGCATGACAACTCCTCTCGCAGTTTTTCTGCGCTTAACTCACCGCTTAATAACTTATCTAATTTATCAATCAGTTCGAACTTTGGTTTAGTGAAATAAGAACCTGCATTGTGCTCTCCTTGCATTCCCCGTAAGAAGGTATAAAACACACCGCCAATATGTTGCTCGTAATCGTAATCATCTAAGCGTGATTTTAACAAACGGTGTAATGCCAAGGTATATAATTGATATTGAAAATCATAACGATGCTCAACAATTGCATCGGCCATGGCCTGTTCACTATAATCCGCGAGACTGTCACCTAAGTAGTTAGACTTATAATCCAATACAAAATATTGCCCTTGATATTCAAAAGTTAAATCAATAAAGCCTTTGAGCATGCCTTGCACTTGGTTGAACTGTAATAAACCCGCACGTGCCGATAAAGGGTCGTAATGAGTAATCAACTGGTTCACCGATGACGCTTCAATCGGTTGCATCGGAATAAAGAACTGCATCTCTACTTTCTTTTGCGCTTCACTTAATTGCGACAGCGATAACTCAGGGTATTCATTGGCAGCTAATTGGTGCGCTAAAATATGCGTTATCCATTCACTGACAATCGGCGCCCACTCTTCCGCTGGTTCATAACCATTAATAATTAAACGGTCCGTTAACCAAGGGATCAACTTATCTGCGGGGCTATCCTGAAAATCAATTTCTTCAAACAACTCATGTAAAAAAGTACCGTGTTTTGCACCACGCGGAAAACTAAATACATTATTAACTTGCTGCTCTTGCGCTACTAGAGTCGGTTGTAGTAACGAAGGTTGCTGTAACTGTTCTAAGGTTTGAACACTTTCTTCTGGAATTTTTTTGGTCTGTTTATCTTCAATGGTCGGCGCGCTATGGAAACGAGATAAAGCCGAGTAACTAGTCACCCACCAATTTTTTTCAATGTGCCCAACAAACTGCTGCGGTGCAATTAATTCAGCCGCTGATTGACTGGCCGCTTGATAAGTTTCACTCAAGGGATTAGGTGTATTACGAATACCAATATTTTTCGACATGTCACATACACTTTTTAATAAGTGTTGCAGTTTTTGGTCATCACCGGCCTGTAACTCTTCACCCGCTTTAACACATAAATAACCCAACGCACTTTTGGTTAACGGTGATACTTTAGCGCGTCCTCTTTTATAGGGGCCAATGCCTAAATAACAACGATAAACACTGCGCGTTAAACCGACATAAAGCAGTCGAATATCTTCCGCTAACAACTCTTTGGCAGTACTTTCTCTATTTGCTTCTTCGCCATTTAAATCAAATACTAAACGTTGTTGGTTATCGTGAAACAAACACTCTTTAGGTTCACGATATAAACCACTAAATGGAATAAACACAATATCGTATTCTAGCCCCTTAGATTTATGTAAAGTACTTACCTGTACTAGCTCTTTTTCACTTTCTAAGCGTTGTTTCTGCTCACCTTGCTCGTTTTTAGCATTATTTATCTGCTCGCTAAACCAACGTAATAACGCAAAGGCCCCTTCATACACCATGCTATTTTTTTGCAATAATTCAGCGAGATGTAAGAGATCCGTTAATGCACGTTCCCCTTGGTTTTGCGCTAATAAATTAGCGCTAATACCTTGCTCATGAAAACACTGTTGCAACATCACCAATATGCCACTTTCTTCCCATACGGTTTTATAACGCGCAAAGTCAGCAATTTTAGCTTCCCAACTGGCGGTGTCAGAAAAGGTAAAGTGAATTTGATAAGGGGTTAACGAAAACAATTTACAAGCAATTGCAGAACGTAAATAACGTTCATTACTTGGGTGCAAGCAGGCACTTAATAAACGCAACAAATCCTGCGCTAAAGTACTTGCAAATACACTCTCCTTCAATGACAAATACACACTATTAATATTTTCTTCTAATAACGCTTTACGAATAATGTTGGCTTCGTTACCGGTACGGACTAATACCGAAATGTTATTCGCTAGAATAGGTGATTTATTACCTTCAGAGTCTTCTAAATAAGCTTGGTCTTGCTGCGCCAATAACAATAACGCCTTAATCTCATTCACTGCGGCTTGTGCGCTTGCATATCGAAAGGCATCGCTACTTAAACCACCATTAATATGTAAAAACTGCAATGCTGTCTGTTGATCATCATCGGGGTTATTGACCACTAATTTTTTACGTTTAATGGGTGGCGCTTGCACAGGGAAAAAAGGAATATCTTGATCGTAAATAAACGGTGCGACTCGATGTTGGAAAAAACCGTTTACCGCATCAATCATTTCCGCACTGGAGCGATAGTTATTATCCAAACTATAATGCGCGGTGACCGCATTACGCGCTTTCATATAAGTAAAAATATCTGCACCACGGAAGCTATAAATCGCTTGTTTAGGGTCGCCGATCATAAATAAACCTGATTGGTCAAAGCGCGTTAATTGTTCTACTTGATCTATTCGCCCTTGAGCTTTAGTGCCGTCTTTAATTTGATCCGGCATATCATTCGCTGCGTCATCAATCGCATCATTAAGCTGATCATTATCAACAATAACTTGCGCATAAATCGTATCAAAAATGCGATATTGCACCGGGTCAGTATCTTGAAATTCATCAATCAATGCGATCGGATATTGCTGCTTTATTTGTTGCCCTAAATGCCCAGCTGGCGACACCTGCAATGCATGGTCTAAACGCGTTAATAAATCATCAAATCCTAACAACATGTGCTGTTGTTTGGTGTTCTGTAAATTCTCTTTTATCCAATGTGTCGCTTTAATCAATAAAGTATTTTTAATCGAAATATCTTGCTCAAGTAAGGCTTCAACTAATTCAAATGTTGCATGCGTTGGTGCAGCCCCTTTCTTCGTTTTATTAATTAACTCAGCTTGTGAAAACTTGGGTAAGCTTTTAGGTAGTGTTAAGTCCAGCTGGGTAGATAATGCCCATTCACTGACATTCTTAAACCATTCCGGTAAATTACGTTTACTATAACTTCGCTTGTCGACACCAGAATGCGTGATAATGTCTAAGTAATCATCCTTATCAGCATTCCAGGCTTGTTTAACCTGTGCAATGGCATTTAAACTTTTTTCATATTTACTTTGAAAATCAAAATCAGTAATAGCTGGAATAAACGTTAAATCATTGCGTGACAACCATTGCTGTAATTCTGATTTTAACGCTGCAGGGTTCGCCCAATAACCATAAATAACTTCCGTTAATGAAGTAGATAATTGATAAAAATGTGCACGCCAAAAGTCGTTACAGGCTTGGCTTAAAATTTCAGAATCGTCTTCTAATAAGGTTTGTTGAAATAAGCTACCTGACTCAAAGGCATTTTGCTGTAACATGCGCTGACAAAAACCATGAATGGTAAAAATAGACGCTTCATCCATTTGTAATTCAGCAAAACGTAGTAAACGAATATCATGTTCAAGGTTGGTGCTATCTTCAATCAATTGCTGGCAATAATCATCTTTACTACTGCCAGCAATAAACGCTAAACGTGTTTCACGAATACGCTCTCTAATTCGACTTCTTAGCTCTGCAGTAGCCGCTTCAGTAAAGGTCACCACTAAAATTTTATCTACGGTTAATGCCGAATGATGGGCAGTTTGGCTGCTAGCTTGACTAGTGCTTTGCATGGCACTTTGCTTAGTTTGCTCAGCACTTTGAATAGCATTTGTATTATCGCCATCTAACGGGGCATCGCCTTGCTTACCATGACCTAACAGCAAGCGAATAAATAAACTCGCAATGGTATAGGTTTTACCCGTACCCGCTGACGCTTCTATCAATCGACGCCCAAACAGTGGAAAGGTTAACGCCTGTAAAGGGGTTACAGAAATATCGCTATTGATCTCATCATTAGCTATATCAAGGTCGGGGTTTAAATTTTCTTCTACCATAATTATTCCTCTCCCCACTGTTGATAAATCAAATCATTCAAATTGCATAATAACGGCATAAAGACCTGTAATGCGATGGATTCAAAAGCTTGCCAATGGTCTTCAATGTTATCAAAAAGACGATTAATATAAGGGTCATTGGCTTCGGCATAACCTCGACTATTATTAAACACTTTTAAAGCTGCTTGTTGGCCAGCTGCACGAGTATCAAAACTGAGTTCATCTAATACAAAAACATTAGCTTGTAATTGACAAACGGCCTCACACCATTGGTAAGCGCTTTCAACAAAAAACGGTAAGGCTTGCTGTAAACCCAGCTCATATAACGCTAACAGTTCCGATAAACGTTTATGCGCATAATCCGCAGGGATCTCTTCAAAATAATGCCCCTTAGTTTGACCAAATAAAGTCGCATTTAGGTGTTGTCCGTGCACAATGCAATAACTCAAATGTTCAACCCAAAGTTTTAATAAATCTTTACCTTTAATATTGCCCGGTTTAATGCGTACTAATCCATTTTCACAGTGGTCATCTAATGCACCAATTAAGCGTTTATTATCAAAGGGAATATCGACCTGTATTTGCTCAATATCGCCAATGAAATAACCACTATAAACGCCAGCTAAATCCACCATTACCTGCAAATCTTTATTAAAGATCAAGGTAGCAAATTCACCAACGGGTAACTTACCCTGTGCTTGTAAACCCACATATAACTCAGTTAATGCTTGATCATCTAAACCATTTTCAAATTGCTGCTTTTTAAGCATATATTGTTGCAGGTTATCTAAGGCAAAGGGCTCGTCGTTTTCTTGGTCAATTTCATCAATCTCAAAATACACATTCAAGCCTTGATTAAAAAATGCGCGACAAGGATTTTGTAAAAAGCGAATCAATGACGTTAATTCAACGTGGTCACTTTGTAATAAAGGTAACGGTTGGTTAATTTCATCTTCCGCTACAGGCACTTTTGTTAATGCCTGCCACCAAGATTGTTGATAGGTTTTTTGCTTACCTTGAAAGTATTGCTCACTAAAACTCTGCATAGGATAGTGATGCGTTAATGACGCTAATAACGCTTTTTCTAGTTGCCCACTTTCTAGCTCGCCGCTTGCAATTAAACTCACCGATTGACTAGCAAGCCTGAAACTCTGCTGAATATAATTGAGCAATTCACTGACTAACACACTGGGCATTTTTTCACTGTTATCACTGATATCTTTACCAATATAACTCACATAAAAGTTCGATTGCGCCGATAGCAAGGCTTCTAAAAACAGATAACGATCTTCATCTCGACGTGAACGGTCACCACGCTTGCGGTGCCCAACCATTAAATCAAATCCCATGGGTAATAAAGAACGCGGATATAATCCATCATTCATCCCTAACAAACATACCACTTTAAATGGGATAGACCGCATTGGCATCAGCGTACAAAAGTTAACTTGCCCAGCTAAAAAACGTTGGCTGTTAGATTGGCTAGAAAGGTGTTCTTGTAAATACTCCACCAGCACCATTAAGGCTAAGGGTTGATCAAATTTAGCCTGCGCCGTTTGTTCCGTCAGCGCTTGCATTTGCTGACGAATTTGGCTAAATAAAGCACTGTTATCTTCATCTTCAAGATAAAAATCATCAATCAACTGATTAATAAACAACTGCCATTCCGCGCAACTAACTTCTTGGTTTAAATTAGTTTCTAACACAATTAAAGTATCAACAAACTCAATAAAGCGGCCTAACAAATCTCCCTGTAAACCCTGAACTTCATCGTAAGGCGCAATGCCTTCAAACAGATTGTCGCTCATGGCATAACCGAGCAACATACGTTTTAAACCAAACAGCCAATTATTTTGCGTTAATGCAGGCAGCTCCCATTGGGTTGCCGAATTATCATTAAGTCCCCAACGAATCCCACTTTCAGTGATCCAGTGTTGTAATAAATCAAACTCATCTTGCTTAATAGCAAAACGATTTAAAATAGCCGGCACTTCTAGCAAGGCTAAAATATCTTCGCGTGTATAGCGACTTTGTTGCAAGTTCAATAACTGTAAAAAACTCGCCAGAATAGGATTCTCTTGCTGCGCACTGACATCTGAGATAGAAAAAGGAATGCTGATACTGCTACCCGAGCGACTGAACACGGCTTCAACATAAGGCGCATAGGCATCAATATTTGGCACCATCACAATAATATCTTTAGGTGTGAGCTTTTTATCCTGCTCAAACATAGTCAATAAATTATCGTGTAATACTTCCACTTCACGCATCACGCTGTGGCAAGCATGTAAGCTCAACGAGTTATCGTCATCACTAATTTCAATACGCAGCGTGGGATCAATTAAGGTTTGTGCAGAACTATCGGCTAAATCTAAAATATCCGCCTGAATATTGTGTAAAAGACTATCGCGGTCAATATCCACAAAGGCATCAATCTCTTGTTGTTCAAGGCTATACAATTGGTATAAAAAATCACGCCCCATCTTACCCATTGACGCCAGTAAAGGGTTACCCACTTCACTTTCCACATCACCACTGCTCGCCCAGGCTAAATGCGCCGCATCTTTTTGCCAACTCGTCGCCGTTAGTTCCGCAACAGCGCCTGCTTCAACACCGACTTTTGGACGCGATTGCGCAAAACGTTTTGCAAGCAGTTTAGGGTCAACAATGTCACCCCAATAATAACGACAAGGATTGGTTAATAAAAAATGCACATCACAATGTTCTGCCAAACCTAATAAGGCCTGCAGGTACGATTCAGGTAGAGAGGAGATACCAAAGACAAAAATACGTTTTGGTAAATGGCTTAATTCAGCCGTTGTTTTAGTCTCGAGTGTACTTAAAAAATCTTGGTACAAACCCGCACGGTGATAGGCTTTGCCCTGTGCTTGAAACCCTTCTTTAATACTACTGACCAATAAACGCCATAACTTAGCTTGCCAAAGATGTGCATCCAACCAATCTGGTTGTAAGTGTTCTAAGCTCACTTGGTTATCTTCAAGTGTTTCCCAGTTATCAATCCATTCCGGTCGATACACTAAATATTGGTCAAAAATATCCGCAATTTTGCCACTTAACTGAAAGCGTTTACGCAGGTGTGTGTCATCCTGCAGATAATCTTTTAAAGCAGTGAAATCTTCATCTTCCAAACAGTCAGGCAACAACTTCATTATTTGCCAGGTCATGGATTGTTTATTAAAGGGGCTGTTATCGGGCACATCCTGTAAAACATGTTTAAATTGCTGCCAAATAAAACTCGCTGGCAGCGGAAAATCGATATTCGCCGCGATCCCCGTTGATTGCGCAATCTCTAATTGCAGCCATTGCGCCATACCCGGACTTTGCACGAGAACAGTTTCATTTTCAAAAGGATGACTTAATGGCGATTGCTTCATCAGCGCCAACACCAGCTCTTTCAGCAAGCTTATTTGATTGGAATGGTAAACTTTAAACACACGCGTCACCTTTTAAAAAAGTTTTTTACATCATACCCTTATATAACATAACTATGCGTATAGTTTGAAGCATAGTCTTTAGAGAAGTGATGGAAAAAGTCAATTTAATTGTTGTGTTGGTATAGAACATAAACTATCTCATTAATTATCAATATCTAAAGCATACTTTGAGAGTGTAACTACAAATGATAAAGCTATTAGTTTCGTTCTCAAAATATTGATGGCTGTCAAACGTGATGCTTATTTTTAATTTTTTTCCTCATTAATTGGGAGTGTTAATCGTGTAAGTATTCAAAATCCAGTTTAAAAGTATGAATATTACAACATTCAAAATGAAAGACTTGAGCCCATTCTTTTTTTAGCCTGCTTGTTTTGACTTCACCTCATTCCCATGGTCCTCCGTGGGAATGCATCGCTTTTTATTTATCCGTTTTTCTCGTCTGCGCTCGTCGAAGCTGATTGATATTTCCTGCTTTGTGTTCCGCCCTAACGGCGACTTTACTTTCTCTAGACCAGTAGTGACCTATACCTACAAAGAACCCAAAGAAACTGAAACCAATCACTTCCTAATCCCCTAAAAAAAGTACTGTTATAACGTATCTACTCTTGCTGGCCACCATGCCCAGACCGAACCTAAGCCAAACATCCTGTTTGTATTTTATTGATAAAATAGAAGAGCTATTCAATAGTTTTACAACAAAGAAAATATGTTTACTTGTAGATCCTATGGTATTTGCAATATTTTCATCGTAAATATTACATTTTGTCGTCTTTCTACATGACTTATATTTCATATTTTATTTTAAATTATTGATTAAAATGATAGTTGCAGTAGTCTAAGTCTATTATTAATCATTAGATGTTTGCCATCTTTCCGCGGGAAAGGTGACATTTTGTTATCTAATAAGATGTTATATTTCTCACGAGGTGTTATGGAAGTCACGGAGTTAACAAAAATAATTTTCGGCATTATTACTGCCATTGGCACAGTTGCCCTTACTTATTTTAATTTGAGTCAAACGAGAAAAGTTACAGCTGAGTTACTTGAAAAGTTTGATGTTGCAATTGAAAAGAATCAAAAGCATTCGGTGACAGAACTTTTCCGCTTAATACATGGCTTACGTATGAGTTATTCAGATATTTTATAACTCATTGAGCATGATGAGTGTACAAAAATAATATATGCCCTGAAGAAAACACCTGGAATAGTCTGCTATCAAAATGGAGAGTTCCAATATACTTCAATTGGTAAAAACTCTGTTTATAAATTCTTTGATATTTGGACAACTAGATTCTCTATTGGTGCATTTAGTACAATTACTCTTGGTGGTTTTTTGTTTTTAGTTTTCAGTGAAGGGAGTGCTTCAGTACTTGGCTTTGTATGCATGATCATATTCGCATACTTGCTTGGAATTCAGTTGAGGCAAAACCGTTATGATAAAATGATTACAAATTTGGTAAATACCGAAATATAACAAGTCAAATTAACAAGGACTAAAAACAGTTGGCTATCGCTCATGCCTCACTCATTTTATCCCACAATTTTTAGCCTGTTATTATGGGCGTTATATTTTTATTCATTATTTAACTATTAACAAATTGTTCAGGAGTAAACATGAAAAATGAAAGGTTATGTTATTTCTTCGGAATAATATGTTTTTACTCATCGGCAACCTCCGCAGATATTGTTTGGCAAATACATGATTGGGGGCAATCTATCATAAAGAATTCAGCTGAACCATTGCGCATCCTGCTGATATGAATGCCCCTTTAACAAGAGATAATCCTTATTATATTTTCAATGCTACGGTTTCGCTTTCTACTGATAATAAACAAAGAGTTTATTTTGAAATTTATTCTGGTCTAATTGAACTGGACACTTTAATTTTGGATAATACTATCCACTAAAGAGGTGAACATGAATACGAGAAGACAATACAAAACTTATACCAGTGAATTTAAAACTGAAGCATTGGCATTAGTCAGTGAACAAGGCTATAGCGTTCAAGAAGCTGCTTCTGCTTTAAACATCACGACTAGCTTGCTTTACAGTTGGAAACAAAAAGCAGAGCAACATGCTAACTCAACTGTAGATTCAGATGAACGTGCTGAATTACTTGCCTTACGCAAAGAAGTTAAACGACTGCGTATGGAGAAAGAAATATTAAAAAAGGCCAGTGCCTTCTTCGCAAAAGAAATGAAGTAAAGTATCGGTATATTCGAGCGAGTCGCTCTAAATATCCCATAAAATTGCTTTGTAATGCATTACAAGTGAGTCGTAGTGCATTTTATGATTGGCTTGAACGCCCCGCTAAAGTCATCCGTGAAGAAGAGCTGAACATGTATCGAGCAGCACGACAGTTATTCAAGCGAAGTCGCGGTAGCCTGGGCTCTCGCCAGTTATGCAAGAAATTAAGAGAAGCGGGCTTTAAGGTGGGTCGTTATCGTACACGTAGTATCATGCGCAAGCTAAAGCTTGTCGTCGTACAGCGCCAAGCATATAAGGTAACAACAAAGCGTAAACATACAGATAGTGTTGCTGATAACCTATTGGGTCAGCAGTTTAACCCTAAACAAGAGAATCTAGTGTGGGCTGGCGACGTCACCTATTTGAGGACCAATCAAGGTTGGATGTATTTAGCCATTGTCATGGATTTATACTCTCGTCGGGTTATTGGCTGGTCTATATCTGGCCGCATGACGGTTGATTTAGTTGAACGCGCATTGCAAATGTCGATTAATATCAGGCAACCTAAAGCGGGTTTGATGTTCCACAGCGATCGTGGTTCTCAATATACTAGTGGGCGATTTAATCGATTATTGAGTAAGCATAAAATAATAGCCTCAATGAGTAGCGTGGGAGCTTGTTTAGATAATGCAGTTGTTGAGCGGTTCTTCGGCAGTCTTAAGAATGAATGGTTATTAAATATTGTTCACTTAACGCGTGAAACGATGAAGTTAGATGTTGAAGAATATATCCGCTATTACAACCATGAACGGCTTCATACAACACTCGGAGATCTAACTCCGATTAACTATGAAAAATTACAAAGTCAGGTGTCCAGTTGTGCTTGACCAGAATA
>NZ_WTKU01000035.1 GCF_011378715.1 Psychromonas sp. SA13A
AGAGATAAGTACCAACTCATGACGTAATTTGTTTTCAGGTAACTGTTTAAGTTGGTTTACGTAATCAAAACCGGCTTCGTAAGCTGCTGCTTTATTTGTGAATGCATCAGTGCTGAAGTTTTTGTCAGAATGAACGACTTGAGTACCAGCAAAAACGCTTGAGCTGATAAGTAATGTTGCTGCTAGAGTTGTTAATTTTTTCATTTTGAATACCTTAAATAATTTGTTTATACATAGTTGTATTGAATGAGTGTTTAATGCGTTACCGCTGTTTCCTCACTCGATGTAGCTATTATGCCTATCATTTATGTGACCGTCATCACTCTATTTTTCCATTCATTGTGGCTTTTTTGTCACCAATCGAATTTAGAATGATAAAGGCTAGGTGATTGTTCACCGTTTACCTTGTTGTTTATTTACCTGTGACGTGGGCGTTGTTACTTCTTACTCACTCACATTAACAAGGTTTGAATCAGCCAACTCCTTTGCGTCATCTTGTTTTAATACACACTCACTTTCAAAAGACCTACCTAGTGGGAAATAAATTTCCTTTATTGCAAATTATTTTGTAAGCGGTGTGTTTATTCATCTGTTATCACCTTTACAACAACCGTTATGTTTTATCCCTTATCGGTCGTTGTTGATGAAGATAATAGTCTTCATGAGGTTAATAGCAGGTTAAGAAATGACAAATAATTGAATTCATTTGTGCATCGTAAAGGTTGTGATACGGATGGAGTGAACAAATGGTTCACTTTGTGGTGCTAATGAATAAACCCAGTAATAACAGTGGTTAGATGTGTTTTTTATGATTGGAAGGATAATAGTCAGCTTGTTTTTAAAGTGAAGATAAGTAGCTATGAACGGATAAATATCTTCTTTTTATCAAGCAGACAAGTCAATGAGTGCAATGCTCATAAGCACATTGCGTGGTAATAAAATTTAAATAAAAAAGCAAATAGAAACAAACAAAATACTAACGAGAATAAAAGTTCTGAGCGTTATTATTGTATTTATAATTACTTTAAAAAAACTAAATAATTCGTTGTGATTTACTTATAAAAACAAAAGGTAGCGTAATAAAACGAAATACATTTTGCTTAAAACTACTTAAGATAAGCATTTTTGTACTTAATAAATAGATCCAAATTATTAAAATAACAGTTAAAAAATGAAACTTATTTGCGGAGTTTAAAAATTTTTTAAGAATTTAGTTTATAAAGTTGAATACATTTTAATAGCGATAGTATGATTTAATGGTGTCCATAGGTCACCATTGGTAGTTTACTCAAAATAATCGAAATTTTACGGCGGGTTTGTAAAAAAAAGAGTGCGGGATGATTTTTAGAAAAGAAAAAGTGAAAGGTGAAAACTTAGATTCAAGTAATAAAGGAAGATTTTGTTTTTATATTTATTCCTTATGTTGGTTAATGAAAGAAAAAACACAGAATTATAAGTAATGCGAGGTTCACAAATAGAGTGTGTATTTGCCCCCGAGTCAATATTTATTCAAATAATGCATGACTGATAGGGATACTTTGATTAATCAAGCTTCTAAGCAACGTGTTGCCACCTGCTTTAGTTCAGAGCTTAATTCAACTTATTAACATTAAGGATACGATTTGTAGATTATTGAAGCTCATGGGTATGAAAAAGAATGTAACCAAGGTATAACTGATGCTAAAGCACTGATGAACAAAACAACTCCTTGAAATTAAAATAATAAAAGCATTAAAGTGTAAAAATTATAGGGAGTATATTGTATTAAGAACCTTAGAGTTTAAGTGATTTAACCTCTGAGCATCATCTCTGGCTAGAGCGTTTATCTTAAAAATTATCTATTAAGGAATCTTTTTGAAAAAATTAAATGTAGTTGCTGCAATTATCCAATATGGTGATGAAACACTTTGTGTTCAACGTGGGCCTGCCAAATTTGACTATATATCTAAAAAATATGAATTTCCTGGTGGTAAAATAGAGCTTGGAGAAACAAAAGAGTCAGCAATCATTAGAGAAATTAAAGAAGAGCTTCATTTAGATATTATCGACCCTCAATTTTTCAATACCGTTCATCATCAATATCCGGATTTCTTCATCACCATGCACTCTTTCATTTGTCCTGTTGAGAACAAGGATATAACCCTTACTGAGCATACAGATCAAAAGTGGCTGAAAATCGATCAGTTACACATGCTTGATTGGGCTGCCGCTGATATTCCAATAGTTGAAAAGTTACAAACAGAGCAGATATAAGAGTTCTAAAAATATGATATAAGTAAAAGCTTACAAACTGGTTTTGTTGAACAATCTTAACTGCAGGGTTAAAAGTTTTACCGAAGTACATATCCACGCTAAAAAGTAAACGAGTTATAGTGAGCGAAGCGTTGGTTTATCGATTATTATATATTACTAATCCATATAAACCGCTTTGTTTTATGTAATATTAATATAAGGATTTTTAATTTATTATTTGAATCCAAGAGATGTTACAGCGCAGTTTGCTAAGTTTATTTTATGCTCCTTGAACAATAAAACAAATCGTTACCACGCCATATTTTTTATAAAAATGCTTCTGCACCGGTTACCGCATATTGTTTCGAATCTACTTCTGCGGCATCTATTATAATGGGTTTTTCTTGTCCTATCGCTAACATCTGTTTGACTAATCTATCTCTCATTACTTTAACAACCTGCTGGTGGCTTCTGTACCCTATAATATTATTCAACTCCCATGGATCAGCTTTAATGTCATACAGAAAATCATCGATAAAGGCGTTATTCGGGAGTTTTCTAATACTGTATTTCCAGCGAGATGTTCTAACGCAACGCCCTACATGAGATTCACTAATTTCAGCATAAATATGCTCTCTGAAATTATTGTCAGTTCTATTAACAAGCGGAAGAATAGATTGGCCACTCATATCATCAGGTACAGGTATTCCACAAGCGTCTAATAAAGTAGGTGGAACATCCACTAAACTTATGTTGTTGGGAAGACGCCCGCCGTGACTGAATTGTGCACCAGACCAGACCATTGGTATTTTTAACGAGGAGTCATGGCATGAGCGTTTGTATTCCGTATTCCGTGTTTTGAAATGGCAACCATGGTCACTGGTAAATAAAACAATAGTATTTTCTAATAAACCTAAGCTTCTGAGTGCATCTTTGACTCTTCCGTAGGCTTCATCTATTCTCTTCACCATTCCATAATAACCAGGTAAATGTTGAGCAGAGGTACCGCCCAATGCTCTCAAATCAGGTGGTGTCCAAGCATCAATATAACGTGACTGATAGTTTGTTGGAGCAGGATAATCATCCCTTGTATTTTGCATGTGGGGTTCGAGCAATGAAACCATCATGAAGAATGGTTGGTCTTTCTTTTTATCAATGTGCCTAATCGCTAAATCAATGGTAGCATCGACTCGATAGCCAGGCAATCTGACTTCTTTTCCTGTTTCATCAAATAGTACGGTTTCATAAGCATCTGAAATAAACTCAAGAATATTAGCCGCACACCATGTTTTATAACCACCTTGGGGTTCTTTAAATGGAGCTGTATCACAAGCATTAAGGTGCCATTTTCCGAAATAGGCGGTTTCGTATCCGGCATCGTTAAAGTGATGAGCAAGCGTTCGTTCAGTAGTTGGTAATACATCATCATTTGTGTTGCAGTTAATCTCAGACGAGTACTTTCCGGTTTGCAAAGCAGCTCGTGCGGGTAAGCATACAGGTTGTGGCGTAAATGCATTTTCACAGTGCGTCCCTGTCATTGCATCATAATCAATGTTTGGAGTGAGATTTAATGGGTTACCGTGTACACCTAATGTATCTGCTCGTTGTTGATCTGTAAAAAAGATTAAAACATTTTTTTTATTTTTAGTCATTTTTTCACTCCTTATTTAAATTAGACTTTAGTTTGGGATAGTATTCTCTATATTTAATATATGGACAATACTACTAACAATTTCATGTGATCAAGTTCTCGATTGATATTTTTTAATATCGACAGATCAAATAAATTTGATCTTAATCGCACTAATATTTGAATTAAAGCTTAATATTTGAAGAGTTTAAAACTAGTTGTTAGCAATTTGTTAGCAAGTTTATTGTAAGTTATTAACAATTATAGTTAAGATTAGTTAGTTAGTTGTTATTACACTTTAATGATTATATATGGATAATAATATTAAGGAGTGCTCGATGAAGCAATGTATTAAGAAGATAACCACACTTATTTCGTTAGGTTTATTTGCCTTTTCAGTTCAGGCTAAAGCTGATGATTGGCCACAAAAACCAATCACAACTGTTGTACCTTGGGCCGTAGGGGGATTAGCTGACCAAGTTAATAGAGCAATGGCTCAATTTGGTGCTGATGAGTTTGGGCAACCTATTATTCCCACTAACCGATTAGGTGCTGGTGGGGTTGTGGCATTAACTGAATATCTTCGTGAGAGACCGAATACCACTAAAATTATTTATGGCAGTGAAGGTAATTTTTCAATTAGCCCTAAAACTAATAAAGTTGCTTATAAATGGGAAGACTTTATGCCTATCATGAATATCTATACTTCGTCTTTTGTATTAGTTGCTACACCTGATTCTGGTATTAAATCCTTTGAAGATCTAAAAACTTACGGCGCTAAGAAAAAGGTATTATTTGGTGTTAATGGCCTTAATGGTACTGAGTTTCTGATTATTTCTGCTTTATTATCTGAAATGGGCATCGATTATGAAGCGGTTGGCTTTAATGGTGCAAATGAAGCTATGAATGCAACTATTGCCGGTGATGTTGTTCTCGCTGTAACTCATGCTTCATTAGCCAAAGAATATGTTAAAGCTAACAAATTAGAAGCATTGGTCGTTTTTGATCAAAAACCTTTAAAAACAGATATCTATGATTTACCGCCTGTGACTGAATATGGTTACGATACTTGGATCGTTAATCGTATGATGATGCTTACTCGTAAAGGTACCGATCCCGCTTTAATAAAAAGTATCAGAGCGCATTTTTTAAATATTTTAAACAATCCTGAGTTTAAAACTATTGCTGATAATTTAGGTGTGAACATCGATCCTGTTGATGGTGAAGCATTGAATGAACATGTCATGACAACCATTGATAAAGTGGAACGTTTTTGGAAAATGGCTAAAAAATAATTAAAGGAGAGCAGAGATGAAAATGACGTCCAATATCTTAGGTGGCCTTTTATTTGTGGGGATATCTTTATTTATTCTATTAGTGATACCTGAACAGATACAAGCGAGTAGTCAAGTCGGGATAAATGCACAATCTTTCCCTCGTTGGATTGCCACCTTGATGTTGGTCTGTAGTGTTTTCCTGCTCGTTAACGAGGCCAGATTACAAAGAAAAAATGGTTCTATTAATATGTCGACATTTAATGTTGATTTTAAAAAAGAAATAAGAGCAGTTTTATTTATTGTTTTGATTGTAGCTTATGCTGCGGTGACTCCGTTTATTGGATTTTTATTTGCTTCTATGATGTTTAGTGCTTTGTCATTGCTCTTCTTTAGTATTACTAATTTTAAATTTTATATGTTCTTAATGGTTTGTTGTGCGGTTGTTTATTATGTTTTTAAATTTTTATTACTAGTGCAGCTGCCTTAGGGAGTAAATATGGATAATTTATTTATAGAAGGCTTTATAGCTTTTTTTACAGTGTCTAGCTTTGTTTACCTCAATCTTGGGTTGTTACTTGGATTAGTGTTTGGCTCTATTCCTGGTTTAACCGTGATGCTCTGTTTAGTTCTGTTTATGCCGTTCACTTATACGATGGATGCTATTGCTTCATTTATGTTTTTGTTGGGAATTTATTGTTCAGGAAGTTATGGTGGTTCAATATCTGCGATATTGATAAAAACACCGGGTACACCGCATGCAGCGGCCACTATGTTAGATGGTTATCCTTTAGCTCGTTCTGGCAAGCCTAAAAAAGCGTTGTTAACGGCGCTATATGCTTCTGGTTTCGGGGGAATATTTAGTGCATTAGTGTTGTTATTTGCAGCGCCATTAGTGGCTCAAATAGCACTTAATTTTGGACCACCAGAGTATTTCATTTTATGTGTTTTTGGTTTGCTTATTATATCTGGTGTGAGTAGTGGTAATTTACTCAAAGGCATTATTGCTGGTTGTTTAGGTTTATTATTATCTACCGTTGGTATGGATAGTATTAGCGGTGTATTTAGGTTTACCTTTGATGACTTTAATCTTTACGGTGGGTTAAATTTAGTGATTGTACTGATTGGTTTATTTGCAATATCAGAAACTATTTCCAATGCAAGTAAGTACAGTAAAACGGTTAAATATGCATCCATAAAAACGGATGATAATAAAGATGATGTATTACCATTAAAAGAATTTTTTAGTTCTTATATCACACTCATTCGTTCATCTGTTATTGGTACTGTGATTGGTTGTATACCGGGTACAGGTGCTTCGATGGCTTCATTTTTAAGTTACGATACCGCAAGAAGAAACTCTAAAAATAAAGCGGCCTTTGGCAAAGGATCTGAAGAGGGGATTGCGGCTGCTGAGTCAGCCAATAATGCAGTTACAGGTGCGACGTTAATACCTTTATTAACACTTGGGATTCCTGGTGATGCTGCTGTTGCTATTTTATTGGGCACGCTTATGATTAATGGACTTACTCCAGGGCCTAATTTATTTCAGGAGCACGGAGTAGAAGTTTATGCAGTGATGATTGGTTTGATTGTAATTAATATATTTATGTTAATACAAGGGCGTTTATTGATGCCTTTTTTTGCCAAAATCACTAAAGTTGATTTCTCTTTATTAACACCTTTAATTGTTATTTTTTGTTTTGCGGGGACTTTTTCAATCAACAATACGATGTATGATATTTTCGTCGCTATTATTTTCGGTGTTGCTGCTTATATACTCATCAAACTTGATTTCTCGCCTATTCCTATTTTATTAGGTTTAGTATTAGGCAATCTAACGGAAATGAATTTAAGAAGAACGGTAACAATGGCACAAGGAGACTGGTTCTTTGTTTTGTCTAGACCTGCTTCTTTAGCGTTAATCGCCATTTTTGTTTCTCTTTTAGCTTGGTTTGCTTATTCTCGTTTTCGTCAAAGAAGTTTGCAAAACAAAACCGAGGAGCAAGTAGCATAAAACCTAATGATTATTCAGGGGTATTAGTCATGTATAAGATGCAAAGGTATTGGTTTAGTGATTTTGAGAATCGAAGAGTGATAATGAAAGATATTAAAAAACAAAAACGGCTAATCTAGTTAGCAGTTTTCTTTTTTGAATTGATTAGGGCTTAAGCCTACGAATCGTTTAAACACCCTAGAAAAATATAGAGGGTCATTGTATCCGACTAATTTTGAAATATCTGCGATAGAATCTCCAGTATTAACTAGCATGTTTTTAGCGCAAGATATGCGCTGTTCATCTCGCCATTTTAAAATACTGACATGTACTTGCGTTTTGAATAGATTCATCAGTCTAGATTCAGACAAGCCTACTTGTTCTGCCAAATATTCAATACTGAAGTCTTTATCTAAGTTACGCGACATAATATCGATCACTTCTAATACTCGTTGATCGTAACGTTCTCCGCAGATACTTGGTTGCAATGATTTACAGACAATAATTAATTTCTCTAAGCCTGCATACGCCAATTCAGTACTTAATGGTAAATCACTTTTTATGTTTTTTTCAATGCGAATAAAACAGCTATTAATGACGTCGATGTCTTTTTGGTTAAGGATATGTGAGGTGTAAACATCACCTATCATTTTGTCCCATGACAACCATTTTTCCCAATGTGTTCTTGGTCTGAAGTAAACCCAGCGTCTTTCCCATGATTCAAACAGTGGATTACGAGAATAATAATGAGGAACGGTGGGCGGAATTAATAGAATGTCATTCTCTTTAACAACAAATGTTTCGCCGTCACAAATGATAACACCACTGCCTTTTGTTGTGATATTTAAGGTGAAACCTTTCATTCCATTAGGTCTATTAACTAAAAAGTCAGTTTCATTATCTAATTCGCTATAGGTTCGGCCAGACATTAAGTCGCTTCCAAATTCATAGCCAGGTTTTGATGGATCAGTTTCCACATTAAGTCCTTCTTTTACTCAATTGTTAGTATACTCTTTTATAACCCACCTTGTTATTTCATTACTCTCAAATATGCACCTTTTAAAGGGATATTTAACATTAAAGTAAAATTAGAATGTAAAATTCATTTACTTTACGCGTCAACATGTTGCTGAAACTATTTATTATTTACCAACACTGAATAAGGGCTTAATTTTAGCTTTGACCAGTCGCTTAATGCATTGATGGTTTGGTCGGGAGAAGGGGCTGTATAGACTAATGCTATAATCGAAAGTACCTTTAATAACGTTAAACTTTTGTTTTTAAAATCAGCCAGTTTCAGTGCCGATCCAAAAGAACGTTTAATAGTGACATTACTTAAATCTACGCTATACAGTTCGTCTAATGTTAGATGAATGACTCCTCCTAGGAATACAAAGCCGCCAGCCAACCAAGCAATGAATACTGATTGTTCTGATGTTAGTGGCGCTAACCGCCATATAATTTGCGTTGTAAACAGTGCAATTAAAAGAACAAATGACAGTGAATGGCAACTTCCTCTATGCACGGTTATTTTTTCAAAAATAGGTCTGACTAAGTAGCGCATCACTGCGTACACCACTAATGGTATTGCAATAAGTTCGATTAAACTTAATTGTTCAAACTCAACAAAGCTGATCATGTCACTGCTCACGTACCTGAGTACGATTAAGACGGCACTGAATGCAAACAAGTTAAAAATAATATCCAACGATGTTGAGTTGTCAGAATCAATGTCTGGTAATAGCCCACCTATTGTGCCTAAAAACCAAAGGCCAAGAGCTGTATTAAGGTTGATATGATCAGCGGATAAAAGCGCTGCTGCACCGAGACCGGTACTAATTGCTGCAACATTAAAATGCGTATTGAAATTAGCCATTATTTTCTTCTCTAGAATAGTTTGAGGGCATTCTAGCAACTCACATTACATTTAAGAATGGAAAATCATCTTAAATGTCTGAATATTAATAGGTTGCAATTTATTAACAGCTATAAAGAAGATACTTTGATCAATCGTTTTAGCTTTAGTTACAGCTATAGTTGTAATCGAAATCGAGATGATAACTCAAATAGGCTAATTGGTTAGGTGGCTGTGTGGGATAAAGTTGAGTCGCTAGTTCAGCCGTGAGTAGATCGGAATGCGAGTAAATGGATAGGCGAATAAATAGCTTTGTGAATGAACCAACATGTTCTCAGCAGAGGACATATTGGATTTTAATAAGTACTTATTTGCTTATCACTTATTTATAGAGCGAACTAGTGCCCTGAAGCAGCATGTATAGCGGGTTTTATATACAAACCAAGTACTTCAAACTGTAAGTACCAAACAATCACTGAAGTAAAATATCCAACGAGGATAGTCCAAGAATATTTCATGTGCGCACTAAAAGTATAAACGCCTTTTAATTTACCCATCACACCAACACCTGCTGCAGAGCCAAATGAGATCATACTGCCGCCGACACCTGCCGTTAATGTTACTAGCATCCATTGTGCTAACGGAATATCCGGTGATGATTTTAATACCGCTGACATGACAGGTACGTTATCAACAATGGCAGATAAGAAACCGACACCAACATTGACGTACATAGGATCAAACATAGTATAAAGTTTTGCAGCATGATTTAAGAAACCTGCAAAGTGAAGTGCGCCAACGGCGGCCAGAATACCAAAGAAAAAAAGTAGCGTGTCATTTTCAACTTTTGAAACAGACTTATAAATTTGAATGTCATTGTTATGGTATTTTTTTAGTGTGTATGCATAAAGCTGTAATAATGAAAGGCCAAATAACATGCCCCACATTGGAGGTAAATGCATCAATTGCTTTCCTAATACTGCTGACGCAATAGTGAAAATACCAAGGCCAACAATCACTTTACCACCCTTGTGAATTTTAATGGGTTCTGCACCTTCAACTTTGGCAGGACGACCCTTAGGCACAAAGCGAGAAAGTAAGAAAGCGGTAACAGCCCAACCAGTAATAGATGCAGGAAAGAGGAATAAGAAGTCAATGAATGAACCTTTACCTGCTGACCATGCCATTAAGGTTGTAATATCACCAAATGGTGACCATGCACCGCCTGCATTAGCAGCAACAACGATATTGATAGCCGCTGGCACAAGAAAGGCTTTGTTATCTTTTTCTATGGTAATTAACACGGTGGAGAGAATAAGGGCAGTTGTTAAGTTATCGGCTACTGGTGAGATAAAGAAGGCTAAAAAGCCGGTTACCCAGAACAGTTTCTGATAGCTAAAACCAGATTTAAGCAGTTTTTCTTTTAATGCATCAAATACATTTCTTTCAATCAGCGCTTCGATGAAGGTCATTGCTACAAATAAGAAAAAGAAAATCTCTGCAATTTCTAATATTAAGTGTGCAATTTCAGTATCAAATGCTCTGAAATCGAGCCCGTTAACTGCGTAGTATCCACCGAGTAACATAAACATGAATGTACCAGTAAACAGTGCGGGTTTTGCTTTGTTGATATGATACTTTTCTTCGGCTGCAATAAAGTAATATCCTACGACGAAGATGGTTAATAATAGCCAACCAAATGGTCTAACCGCTAAATCAACGGCATGAACTACACCTTCTACGCCTTCTATTTTCGTTGTCATTTTATCTCCTTTAAATAGTGCAAGCACTCATCAATTTTTATTATTATCTGGACAAATTTTAAGAAAGGTTTTTTTACGTTATTAATCTGAAGCTTAAAAGTTTAATCGCTTTTTTGTTCAAAACCTTATCTTCGGTCAATTTATTGTTCATTTGTATGATGATTTAGAAAATAACTCTTTTGTATAGGTTCTTATGCTTGCTGATATTGACAGAATTAGGTCTGGATATTTTTTGAATCATCATTAACAAACAGTTGTTAATAAAAGCTGACTTGTTTTATCAATTTTTTAAAAATCATTGAGATGGGCTTTTTTATTCTTAAAAAATTGTTTGTAAAATGTGATCTACGTTATATATTGTGAGAACTCGGACTGTCACTTAAGGCCCTTCATGGACTCGATTCTTATCATCATCGCTATCTCTTTAGCCATCGCTAGCATTATTAATATTGTGCTAACTAAATTCGCTATTTCACACATAGTGGGTTACATCATCACTGGCACAATCATCAGTAATATTTTTGATTTTAATGGTCATGCTGATCTTTCATCACTAGAGTTGATTGGTGAGTTTGGTATCGTCTTTTTGATGTTTACCATTGGTTTAGAGATGTCTTTTTCTAAACTAAAGAAGTTGAGAAAAATTATTTTTTTGAATGGTTTTGTACAAGTGGTCGCCAGCTCTGCGATCACCTTTTTAATCGCTTTTTACTTAGTTAAACTTGATACCACTTCAGCAATTATTATTGCTTTAGCCTTTAGTTTGTCATCCACTGCCATTGTGGTGACATACCTTAAAAAATCCAAAGACATTGTCACACCTTATGGTGAAAAGTCGGTGGCGATTTTAATCTTTCAGGACTTAGCGGTTATCCCTATATTGTTGTTGATTGGGTTCCTAGCAAAAGAAGGGTTGTCAGTTGGCGATGTCTTGTTAAAAACAGCTGTTTATGCCTGTTTAGTGATCGCATTTATGTTTACTTTAGGCAAAAAAATCATTGAATGGCTATTACACTTTTCAAGCCGTGCTCGCATGGAAGAGATGTTCCTCGGTTCTGTGTTAACCATTGTATTAGGTGCTTCGTTACTTGCTCATGAAATGGGATTCACTTACTCTTTAGGTGCTTTTATTGCAGGTATGATCATTGCAGAAAGTCACTTTCATGTGAAAGTGGAGTCTGATATTGCTTCCTATAAAGATCTTCTACTAGGCGCATTTTTCTTTTCTATTGGCACCAAAATAGATGTGATGTATTTTTTAACTCATTTACATTTAGTAGCAGGTGTTCTTGTATCCGCAATGTTGGTTAAAGCCACCGTTGTGTATTTTTTGATAAGACAAGAATCGAACAAAAGTGACTCGATAAAGTCGGCATTAGCGCTTTGTCAGGTCGGAGAATTCTCTTTTGCTATTTTTGCATTAGCCACTAGCCAAAACCTATTATCACAAGAATTAGGCGGTTTTCTTATTCTGGTTACTGTATTGTCGATGATTATCACGCCATTTATGGTCAATAACATCTACAAGCTGTCAGCTTTGTTTGTCACTGAGTTTTTTGAGGCGGATAAAATTACGCCGGTTACTATTGAGCAACATACGATTATTTGTGGTTTTGATACCTTAGGGCGAATTGTGGCTAAAGAGTTACACGCTAAAAACCAAAGTTTCTTGATCATTTCCGATAACTTACAGCATGTTTTAGTAGCTAGAAAAAGAGGTTATCAAGCGTATTTTGGTCATTTAGACAAGCAACCCGTATTAGAATCGCTCAAAGTCGAGCTGTCTTCTAGTGTTATCTTGACGGTAAACTCGATTAGAAATATCAAAATTATTTGCGAATCCGTATTGGAATATCACCCGCAAGCAAATCTGATTGTGAAGATTAACTCATTAGATGATAAAGAAGAGTTATCGGATCTTGCTATTAGCTCATTTGTGCATGCACAACACGAAACGGCGATGCTGTTAGTAAAACAAAGTCAACAGATTAAAGAACTCCGATCGTCAATGACTGCAACTGCACAATAAGGCTAGTTGACCATTCTTATAACATTGTTAAATGACTTTATAAGGGATTGTCAGAAGTTTTAACTACTGGGTGTGGTTAGAAGCCCTTGCTAGAAGGTCTAGTTAAAAAATCTATTTACAAGCAAGTTTGCTGCAATTCCATTTGCCGTAAACTTGTTTTTGTTCTGCTCAGTGACTGAGAAAGGTTATTTACTGGGGGCTGTAAGACCCTGTAAATAATTCTGTATAACTGCTTATTGCTGTATTAACAAATTCTTTGCAAGATAATTTGCGACCGCTTCATCATCACTTCGACCAATCACTTCTAGGTTTGGTAACGCTTCTTTAACTTTATGGTGTGCAGTTTCCATAATTAAACCTTTGCCTGCCATCGATAGCATTTCAAAATCATTCATGCCATCACCAAACGCAATACAGTCCTTTAATTCATAGCCTTTCATTTTAGCAATCGCTTGCAATGCATGGCCTTTAGAAACTCCTTTATCCATAATTTCCAGACAGTTTGGAGAAGAGAAGGTGATATGCACTTTATCCGCAAACTTAGCATTTAGTTGAGTTTCCAATAAGGCTAGTTTGTCGTGGTCTTTTTGTTCGTGCTTGATGAAGATCTTTGCAACACCTTCTACAGGTGGGTTGTTGATATCAAATACTTTATAAGAAAAATGCGCTTCGTTACTAGTATCGTAAAAATCTTCTCTGCTCACTAACCAATCATCATTTTGATATAAGTTAGCTTGAAGTGCTTTATCCGCCGCCAATATTTTCATGATGCTTTGTATTGTATCTGCTGCAATGTTTTGTTGAAAAATGAGGGTATTTTCACTGTCATGAACACGCGCGCCGTTAGAGGTGATCATAAAAGCCGGAATACCCACTTGCTTACGCATGGCTGCAACATCTACATGATGGCGGCCGGTAGCAAATATAAAGGATTTTCCCTGTTGATGTAATTGCGTGAGGATCTGTTTGGTATAAGTGGTAATTTGGTGTTCCGATGTCAATAAAGTGCCATCGAGATCTGATGCAACAATTTGATACATATACATTCTCTATTTGATTGGTAAGTGATTAATATACTCAACCTTATTACCGAAAAATGCAACTTACAAATGTCATCTGCTCTTCTACCTCTTTGATCCTGAAATTCTTTATTTCTGCCTTTTTAAGGTAATTTTGAAAGTAATTATTAAGTCAATCGTTATGGTGATTTTTATCATAACTGATAGCTTATTTCGTAAATAAAATTGATTGTGATACTTCAATAAAATGACCGTACTAGGGTTTAGAGGCTTCTATTTTCCCACCTGTTTAATTACATGGTTTAACTACTTAATTTAACTACTTAGTTTAATTGCTTGGATTTATTGATGGCAGGAAGGGTATTACAAACAAGCCAATACATTGAAGCTTAACAACGGCTGATAGTGATGTTTATTTTTGCGGACTGTATTTGATGATTATTTTAGAACTTATAGTTTCTTTCGTAGTCGATAGTTATGAAAGTCATTGTTTTATCAACTTAACCCTTGTGAATTTGTTGATTACACATCCACTTAATAGGTAGTTTTTTAATCAATAGAAGTTAGCTTAACTTTTACTGTATTAGCATTTATTTATTACCTTTAAACATAAATCCGGATAAGAAATTTGAAAAATAAATCAAATAAAATCATAGGCTTTCATGTTGCATTTTAAAATTTAATAAGATTTTACCTACTTAGCTGGTTGTCTTTTCAGCCATCGCTAATTAGCGACCTTTCGACTTAACTAGAGTACCTGTTAAATCAGAACAGACAGTGCTTTTACCCATAACTTAAGAGTTTAAATATATGTCATTATTATATAAGTCTTTACGTTTTAATTTTTGGAAAAACCTAAGTGTAATAAGTGTTTTGTTACCCAGTTTATCGTTTTCAATGGTTTCCTTAGCTGCGCAAACAGAACCATCAAAAGAGATGGATTCAGCTAAACCACTTTATACGCTTAACGGTAAATTTGACCGTAATACTGTTGCAGGGATTGCGCGTAAATTAGCTGAAGTACCTTACCAAGAACCTGACCTTACTCTACCTGCCAGTTTGCAAGAGTTGAATTACGACGAATATAGAGATATTCGCTTCAATCCTGCCTCTTCTATTTGGGCTAATAGTGAGCTGCCATTTCAAATGCAACTTTTTCATCGTGGTTTTTACTTTAAAGAAACCGTTGAAATAGCGATTGTAGATGACGGAAAATCAACACACTTACGTTATGACCCTAGTCTGTTTACGACGGGGGAGGTGATGCAGAAGCCATTACCAACGGGTGATATTGGGTTTGCCGGGTTGCGTCTTCATAATCCGTTGAATAATGCTGACTACTTTGATGAATTGGCAGTTTTTCAGGGGGGCAGTTATTTTCGATCTTTAGGCAAGGGCCAAGCCTATGGATTATCATCTCGTGGTTTGGCGTTAAAAACTGCGGACCCTGAAGGTGAGGAGTTTCCTAGTTTTCGTGCCTTTTGGATTGAAAAACCTTCAATTGAGTGTACGTCAATTGTTGTCTATGCGCTGTTAGATAGTCCGAGTACAACAGGTGCCTACCGATTTTCCATTCGCCCAGGTGACAATACTGTGATGGACATTGAAGCAACACTTTTTCCGCGAGTTGATTTAGATAAAGTAGGTTTAGCCGCTGAAACAAGCATGTTTATGTTCTCTTCTTATGGTCGAGAAAACGTCGATGATTTTCGTCCACGTGTTCATGATTCCGATGGATTATTAATTCTTAATGGCCGTGGTGAACGTCTATGGCGTCCGTTACGAAACCCTACCAACCTACAAATTAGTGCTTTTGCAGATAATGCGCCCTTAGGTTTTGGTTTAGTTCAGCGTGACCGTGATTTTAATAATTTTCAAGATTTAGAAGCACATTACGAGCGTCGTCCAAGTTTATGGGTAGAGCCTGTGGGTAATTGGGGGAAGGGGGCGGTTGTGTTGGTAGAAATTCCAACCGAGTCTGAAATCAATGACAATATTGTGGCTTATTGGTCTCCTAGTGACGTTATTCCTGCTGGTTCTGAGTATCAATTTTCGTATCGATTATTCTGGGGTAAAAAGCCCACCGTTGAACAAGGCGAAGCGATCGTCGAATCTACAAAAAGTGGCCGTGCAGGCATTAATGGACCAACACCAAAACGCTTATTTGTTATTGATTATACGTTCCCTAATCCCGCTAGTAATGACAATCAACAAACGCCTAAAGCAGCTATAAAAAATTCTGCTGGTGAGGTTCATAATATCGTCGTAACTGACAATCCACATAATAATGGCTACCGCGTTACTTTTGAATTAGATCCTTTGGATGTTGATTTGATTGAGCTGCGCTTAGACTTACAGTTTTCCGATGGTCGTAAAGCCGAAACGTGGATGTATCAATGGACAAATTAAGATCTGCAAAAGTCGCCGAACCTCAACCTAGTGTATTTACTATTAAGCAGGGTATGCCCGATGAAAATATCGGTGATATGGCTGCTCAATCTTTAGGATCTTTTAATGTTAAACATAAACACTCGCCAATTAATGAAAATGGTTGCCGTTCCCATGCATGGCGACGCTGGTTAGTATTAGGTTCTGCTTTATTGTTATCTGTATGGGGCATTAATGAAATGCGCTCGGTATTGACAATTGAACAGGCGACCTTTGTTCAGTATTTATTCCTGTTGTTATTTGGTTTAACGTTTAGTTGGATCACCGTTGCGTTTAGTGGTTCGATAGTGGGGTTCTTTTTAGTGCTTGCTCACAGGCGAACGGTTCCTGAGCGTTTAAGTACTAAGTTGATGAGTCGAACAGCAGTGTTAATGCCTACTTATAACGAAGCACCTGATCAAATATTTGCTTCTATTGAAGTCATGGCAACTGCTATCGGTAACCTTGGAGAGGGCAACGCCTTTGATTGGTTTGTTATTAGTGATACTACTGACCCAGATATTATTTTAGCTGAAGAAGCTGGATTTCATTTACTGCGTCAGCGTATTGGTAAAACGGTTAATGTTTATTATCGCCGCCGCCCTAAAAATAGCGCAAGAAAAGCGGGGAATGTCGGTGATTTTTGTCGTCGATGGGGCAGTAATTATGCGCATTTATTAGTTTTAGATGCCGATAGCTTAATGGAAGCCGATACCATAGTAGAGTTGGCGCGTCGTATGGAAGCAGATCCTGATACCGGCTTAATTCAAACTATTCCTCAGTTAATTAATGGCACCACGTTAATGGCGAGATTACAGCAGTTTGCAACCTGTGTGTATGGTCCCGTGGTCGGTACTGGCCTTGCTTGGTGGACGGATAAAGAAGGTAATTTTTGGGGGCATAATGCAATTATTCGTCGCGAAGCGTTTATGTCTGCTGCGGGGTTGCCAGACCTTAAAGGACCTCCTCCTTTTGGTGGACATATTCTTAGCCATGATTTTGTGGAAGCGGCCTTAATTCGACGTGCTGGTTGGAGCGTGATTATTGCGTCGGATCTCGGTGGTTCCTATGAAGAGTGTCCTCCATCTATGACTGATCTTGCTATTCGAGACCGTCGATGGTGCCAGGGTAATCTTCAGCATAGTCGTGTTATTACTGCAAAAGGTCTGCATTGGGTGAGTCGCATGCATCTATTGACGGGAGTGATGTCTTATTTAGCTTCACCATTATGGCTGTTGCTGATCATGGTGGGGTTAGGGCTTTCTTTACAAGCTGAATATATTCGACCAGAATATTTTGCAAATGAATTTTCATTCTTTCCATCTTGGCCAACAATGGATGCTGCGCGTGCATTGAGTTTATTTATTTTTACCATGGTTATTTTATTTACGCCTAAAACGCTGGGCTTTATTTCATACCTTGTCGATGCAAAATCAAGGAAGCGTGCTGGTGGTTTTATTGTATTAACGTTTAGTTTTATCCTTGAAGTGATCATGTCAGCATTGATCGCACCCATTATGATGTTGATTCATAGTGGTGCGGTTATGTCGATTTTAATTGGACAAGATTCAGGCTGGAACCCGCAACGTCGTGGCGATGGTAGCTTGCCTATTAAATACTTAATATACCGACATCGTTGGCATATGACGTTTGGTGTATTTTTAACCGTAGCAGCTTATTTCAATTCTTTAGCATTATTAGCGTGGTTGTCACCTGCGATTGCTGGCATGTTACTGTCAGTACCTTTATCTATGTTGACGGGATCTTGGAGGTTAGGCGCATTGCTAAAAAAACTGCACTTACTACGTACGCCAGATGAAACTGAAAGGCCGGCGATTCGTCAATCGATGGATGATATTTCACTTATTTATGAGGAATCTATCAAGGTTTGCCCTGATTTAGTGGAATTAGTCAGTGATCAACATTGGCACGCACTCCATTTAGCGTTTATTGATCCTGTTCCGCCGCGCCCTCTTGGACAAGTTAGTTCTATTGAAGCCACGGCAACCATGAAGATAAATGAAGCGACAACAATTAGTGAAGCGGTTAGTTATTTAACTAAACAAGAACAAGCACTTGTACTTGCAACGCCCGAGCTATTCAAGGCGTTATCACGTTTATCTGCAGAGTGATAGGGGATAGGTAAAGCTTCTGTAATAAGTAAAGGGCATAACAGGCTTTAGGTTTATGCCCTTTAGTTTTGTAAAGTAGGTTTACTCATTTTTTGCAAATCTCGCCATAACATTGGAACAACAATCAAAGTTAACAACACATTAGAAAGGGGCAGTGATAACCAAACACCATCGATCCCTAACCATTGCGGTAATAAATATAAAAAAGGTAATTGCAGCACAATGTTACCTATTGAAATTGATAATGCTTTGGCACCTTGATTGACCGACATAAAATAAACGGTAGCAATAAACAAAAAGCCATCTAAGCACAGCGCAAAAAGGTGCAAACGTAAACCTTGTTGCGTTTCAATTGCTAATTCAATATCTGCTTGACTGAATAAGCCAATAAAAAAGTCAGGAAAAAAATTCAATATAACCACTATCGCAATACCCGGTTAGACTACTATTTTTAGCGCCAATATGACGGTGGCTTGGATCTTTTCTGCTTGTTTAGCTCCGAAATAAAAGCTGACGGGTGGTTGCATGCCGTTAGCAATTCCCTCTGCGGTTACATAATATAATGTGGCAATGTAACCAATAATAGCAAATGCAGCGACACTAACCGGCGAACCATAAACCATCAATAATTTATTATGTAATGCAATCACTAAACCAAAATAAAGGAACATAAATAGGCTTGATGCACCTAGTTTAATGATTTTAATGGCTACGCTACTTTTGAAATTCAATCCTTTCAGAGTTAGCTTAGTCTGAGCCTTAGATGAGAAAAAATAAATCATCCCGACACTAAAAACTAAGCATTCTGCAATGACAGTTGCAATGGCTGCTCCCTGTAATCCCAAGGAATAAACGCCAATTAAAAGGTAATCCAGCACAATATTAACCAGTGCGCCAAAAACCATTAAACCCGTCGCAAAGTTTGGGCTATTGTCATTACGAATAAGCATCGGAATAACGGCAGCAGAGATGGCGAAACCAGCACCCCAAGAAAATATACTGAGGTAATTCATACTGTGTGACAATGTATTGCCTGCCGCACCCTGTAGGTTTAGTAATACGCCACCAAAATTGTTTATTAATAGCGTCGATAATCCTGCAAAAAGCACGATCAAATAGAGGCTATTAATCAATATCGCATTAGCTTTATGCGCAGCACCTTGACCACGATAAATGGAGATCAAGCTTCCGCCACCCATACCAATCATTAACCCTAAACCAATAATGACGCCCATTATTGGCATCGTCATATTAATACCAGCTAAACCTTCAAAACCAACATAATGACCAACAAAAATACCATCTATCACTTGATATAAACCATTCACCACCATCGCAGCAACGGAGGGGATCGCATAGCGCCAAAAAACTTTACTGATTGATTTATCAGTTGTGATTGACCTTGTTGAGCTTAAGTGTTTATTTTCACAGCTGAGCGGTGGCACTGATTGTGGAAAATCGATACTTTGGTTTTGCATTTTATTCTCTATTTTTATCTGGCTAATATCTTTATTTGAAAACGATTGGGCTGCACTTGGATAAAAAGTTGTTATCCGCAAGCTACTTTTTGTCTAGGTACGTTATTTGAAATATGTGAACGTTTTTAGTGGCGTTATTATGCTTGTTAATTAGATTGGTGAAAGTTAATATCTATCCGTTAATCGGATACATTGTTTCTTGAATACTTGGTTTCTTGAATACTTAAATATTGAAAGGTAAATATGAATTGGACCTTAGATCAGCTCGATGCATTTGTGCTTTCAGTGCAGCAAGGCTCATTTTCTGCTGCGGCGCGTAAACTCGGAAAAGCACAGTCACGTGTGAGTACGGCTATTGCAAACTTAGAAGCAGACCTTGGGTTTGAGTTATTTAATCGTGATGCGCGTTTACCAGTATTAACGCCATTAGGAGAGGAGATGTACATTGAGGCGCAAGCCGTTTTATCTCAATGCCAACGATTACAATCTCGGGCTTTAACTGCTAGTGATGGTGAAGAGTTAGCATTAACAATAGCCATTGATGAAGCCGTTCCTATTCTTAGTCTTGACTCCTTTTTTGGTGAGGTGAGTCAACGATTCCCGTTGTTAAAGTTAACTATTATCAATGGCTCTCAAGATGATATCGCTAAATGGATTGAAGATAAAACCGCAGACTTTGGTATTTTATTCCATTTAAAAGCGCTGAGTTATGATTTGGAGTTAGAGATTATTAGCCAATTCAAACACGCTTTGGTAGTGTCTGTTGACCATCCTTTAGCGAAGGTACCCGTACCTACTCATGCGCAATTAAATCAATACCGACAATTGGTGATCCGTAATCGTCTCGGAGGGAAACCTGAAAAGTCAATTTCAGTGCAGCATTGGTATGTGGATAGTTATTATCATATTAGTGGTTTAGTCGGGAATGGTATTGGTTGGGCATTGGTGCCTGAACATATAGTTAACGATCAGTGGAATACGGATAAGTTAGTTAAATTATCATCGCAACATATTCCCGATTCATTAATTGTAGAAATGGGGATCGTCAAGCGGCTTGATAAAGGCAAAGGCCCAATCATGAGTTGGATGATCACAGCAATTAAAAAACTATTTAAATAAATCGCTGACTAAACACAAAACAATCTCGATTAGAGTAACTATAAAATAGTTATTTATAAATCAATTGGTTATATTTATTCATTTGAATTTAACTTTGGTTTTAGCTTTAGCTTTAGCTTTGGTTTTGGTTTGGGTTTTAATTTTAGTTAAAGTAACAGCTGATAGTTAAGGGTGATATGGCATTTAATATTATGGGTAGTGATATTTATCTACCACAACAAACTTGGAATGGTGAAGATTTTGATCGCCATTTAGGTTTGAAATTGGGGACAAGCCAACGCAAATATGGTGTTGAAAAACGTTATATTGCCGCATCTCATGAAACCGCTATTATGATGGCGGGTGAAGCGATTATTGGTGCATTAAAAAATGCTTGTATGCGTATACAGGATATTGATTTTATTCTTTATGCCAGTGCAACACACCATCAAACTTTGCCCTATGATGCGGCAGCCGTTTTAGCATATTTAAAAGCACCAGCCCATTTAACTAGCGTTGATATTAACAGCTCCTGTTTGTCATTTTTATCTGCATTAGACTACGCGCAGTGTCTCTTTCTTGCTAAGCGCCATCGACGTATCGTCATTGTTAGCAGTGAGTGTGGTACGGGTATTACATTGAACAAAACGACACCCGCCTCGTTTGAAGTGGCGACACTATTTTCCGATGGTGCCGCAGCTTATGTGTTACAGGCTGATCCGCTTGCAAGCGGTTTTACAGGCGCATTATTTGAGACTCACCATCAAGGTTATGAGCTTTGCCAAGTAAAAGGCGGAGGCAGTGCCATTAACCCACACACGACTGCACATGCTGACTTGGTAACGGCGAGTCAGTTTGAGATGAATGGCAAAGCATTATTTAGGGAAATGGTGAAAGCAGTGCCCACCTTTTTAGAAAAGGGATTAAAACGCGCTGAAGTGAATAAACAACACATTGATTATGTATTACCACATCAAGCAAGCCACCGTGCGATTAATAAATTACCGCGTATCATTGGTTTTGCAGACCATAAAGTGGTTAATAATGTGGCGCAATTAGGCAATCAAATTGCTGCTTCATTGCCTATTAATTTGCATTTTTTACGACAACAAATAGCCCTTGATAGAGAGCAAACAAAACAGTCGAATCCTGCTTCCGACAAACTATTAACATCTAAAACAACATTAAAACCGACAACATTATCTAGACCTACAAAATCATCAGAGCCTAAAACATTAACCACCAAAACAGTATTACTATTTGGTACGGCGGCAGGGTTGTCATTAGGCATGGGGTTATTAACATTATGAGTGCCGATACTATCAATAAAATATCGCTCAAGATATTGATCACCGGTGGTACGGGCATGTTAGGTAGTGCCATTATTCGCTTATACCATCAGCAGCATCAATTACATTTTATCGGACGAGATAAAAACATAGTTAAGCAATTAAGCGATAAATACCCAGTAACGGGGCATATTGTTGATTTAAGTGATGGCCAAGCATTAGCTAAGGTTTTTGAATCCGCTGGTGGTCAGGAAATGCCGATTTTTGATGCCATTATTCATTGTGCCGCCTTTTCTAGTCCTTGGGGAAGTTATGAGCAGTTTTATCAAGCTAATGTGGTTGCCACTGAAAATCTATTGAACCTAGCAAAACAACATAAGGTGACTCGCTTTGTGCTTGTTTCAACGACCAGTGTGTATTTTGATTTTACCGACCGTTGGCTGATCAGTGAGCAAGATAATGTAGCGGAACACTTTTGTAGTGATTATACCGAAACCAAATATTTAGCAGAACAAGTTGTATTAACCACTGCAGCTCAAGAAAAAAATGTCATTAATACTGTGATACTAAGACCGCGTGGCATATTTGGACCGAATGACAGGGCAATTGTACCAAGATTATTAAAGGCGATGCGAGGCCATCGCTTGTTTCTACCTTCGGCAAAAAATCCGGTATTGGATTTAACCTATGTCGATAATGTCGCCGATGCCGCTTTATTAGCCTGTTTAAAAGCACCAAAACTAGAAAATGGCAGTATTTTTAATATTAGTAATGATCAACCAATGCCAGTTAACTTGGTCTTAAAACAGTTACTATCGGCATTGCAACAAGACCAAACAAAACCACTGACATTAACAACCTTACCTTATGCATTATGTGCACCTGTGATTGCCTTAAATGAAAAGCTGTGTCGATATTTACCTCATCAACCAGAGCCTAAGATCACGATTTATAGTGCAGGGTTGTTAAACTTTCACCAAACCTTAAATATTGATAAAGCTAAAAAAATGTTAGGTTATCAGGCTAATGTCAGTATGACTGAAGGAATAAAACGCTATGTCGACTGGACTAAAAATAAAACTGTTTGAAGGCGGACACTGTATTCACCCAGGCTTTGTTGTGAAACCTGGCAGTGGATTAACACCGCGTGCTTTTCCCGCAGCGGTGGCTTTAATTGAACATCCAGAACACGGATTTGTGCTTTTTGATACTGGCTACCATGAACAATTTTTTAATGTCACACGTTCTTTTCCTGAGCGTTTTTATGCTTGGGTGACTCCCTGTAAATTAAAACAGGGAGACTGCATCACAGAGCAATTAAAAGCTGAAAATATTCAACTGAATAAGATAAAGCACCTAGTGTTATCACATTTTCATGCCGACCATATAGCAGCGGTCAGTGAGTTTAAAGCTGCCAGAATTCATTGCACACAAGCAGGACTTGATTCGATACAAAAATCAGGCCGTATTAATGGCGTGCGCAAAGGTTATTTAAAAAAATTATTACCGGCTGCGCTGTTACCACAATTACAAATTCATGGTGATTTTCCGTTACCGATAACACAAGTACTTGGGGAAATGGACCAAGTCTCGCCTGAGATATCATTAATGTGTCGTGACTTATTTAATGATCAGCGTTTATATTTAGTCGCATTGCCGGGACATGCCGCTGGACAAGTAGGGCTATTGTGTCGGCTTGAGCAGCAGTGGGTGTTTTTATTAGCCGATGCCTGTTGGTTAATTGATAGCCTTGCTGAGAATGTAAACCAACATTGGATCGCTAATTTCCTGTGTGATGATATGAGTGAATATCGCCATACATTACAGCAACTCAGGCTTTGTTATCAGCATTATCACCAAGAGATTGAGTTTGTGCCTTCGCATTGTGCAGAAACGATTGATAAGTTAAAAGCCAAAGGTTGGATGCAATGATTGCATTATTAAATGCCTTTTATAAAGCCAGATATCAGCGTTTTAATAACAGAGCAAAATTACAACATTGGCAAGATAAACAAATAAAAAAGCACCTTGATTGGGTGTGTCAGCATTCCCCTTATTATGAGACTTTACAGGGGCAATCTTTAGATCAGTTTCCGATCATCAATAAGCAGATCATGATGAAGCATTTTGATCAGTTAAATACGCGTGGATTAAAACAACAACAATTATTTGAGATCGCTACTGAGGCTGAAAATAGCCGTCAATTTAAACAGTCAAGCATTGGCGATATTACTGTGGGGCTTTCTTCCGGTACCTCTGGCCAGCGAGGATTGTTTTTAGCCAATTCACAGGAAAGGCAAATATGGGCGGGTAATATACTGGGTAAATTATTACCAAATCTACTCACAAAACATCGTATCGCCTTAGTTTTAAGAGCAAATAGCCCACTTTATAGCACCATTAATAAAGGCCCGATTCAGTTCTGTTATATTGATATTACACAGCCGATCGCAGTATGGATGAAACAGCTCGATCAATTTCAGCCCACTTTACTGATAGGCAGTGCACAAGCATTGCAACTTTGTGCATTATTTACTGGTCAATACAGTGCGCTGCCAATTAAACCTACGCGAATTATCTCAGGGGCTGAAGTGCTTACCCCTGCCGATAAAGCAATGATTCAAGAGTCCTTTAAATGTCCGATACATGAAGTCTACCAGTGTACGGAGGGGTTTTTAGGGAGCACAGATCAATTCGGGCAGATGCGTTGGAATGAAGACATCGTGTTCATTGAAAAACATTGGTTAAATGAACAAAAAACGCATTACAGCCCAATCATTACTGACTTTCGTCGACGCACTCAACCGATTATTCGTTATCAACTCGATGATGTTATTAAAGTATCTGATAGTCTAAATAAACTTGGCAGCTTAAAAGAGCCTGCTTGCTTAAAGGGACCAGTTTACTTAAAGGATCATGAGCAATTAATAAATGGATCTAAAACAGTTAGTGTATTTGAAGCCATTGGTGCAATTGCAGGACGTTGTGGTGATTGCTTAATACTCAATACGCAGGGTAAACAAGTACCGCTATTACCTGACTTAATCTATCGAGCTATCAGTTTAAAGCTAACACAACATTGCGATTATAGAATCTCACAAGTCGCTGACAACAAGATTGAAATCGCAGCAGAACTTTCTATGCAAGGACCCATACAGGCTGCGCTGGTGGGACTTTTTACACAGCAAGGTTTATCCTCTGTGGAATTCACTTTTGCGCTTAAACCGACTTGGAACACTGCCAACAAACAACGTCGAGTGGTTAATTTATGCACATCCTGATCACTGGCGCAAGAGCTCCCGTTGCCATTGAATGGGCTCGTCTACTAATGTCTCAAGGGCATCAAGTGTATATGACTGATTGTGCAAAATGTCCCTTAGGGCGGTTTTTAGTCGGAATCAAAGCTTATGCTAAAACGGTCTCTCCAAGAGAAAATCCTGAACAATATCAAAGGCAAGTCATTGCATTAATTGACAAGTATCAAATTCAAATGTTGATCCCTACCTGTGAAGAGATCTTCTATCTGGCCCAGTTTAAGCATTTATTAGCGCAAACAAATTGTTTGATCAGTGACGCTAATTTATTATTAAAATTACATAATAAGTTTGCTGTTTTCGAGATGTTATCGGGTTTAAGTGGCGTGCAGTTACCCAAGACTAAAAAGCTAACATCAACTGAGCAGATTGACCTTGAATGGGATAGTATTTTAAAACCCGTCTTTAGCCGATTTGGCGAGCAAGTGATTCGAGATGTAACAACCAGCGCGATACACAATCTTAATATCTCAGAGTCACGGCCCTGGGTACAACAACAAAAATTAACCGGCCAAGCACTTTGTAATTATGCTTTATTCGATAACGGAAAATTGATTGCTCATCAAGTCTACCGTCCTGCTTATTGTGTTAACGGTTCAGCGGCAACTTACTTTCAACCCGTCGTAAATCATGCCATCAACACCTTTATTAAATCCTATGCGCAAAAGGTTTACTTTCATGGGCAATTATCCTTTGATTTCATCGAACAAAATGGAGAGTATTTTGTGATTGAGTGCAATCCAAGGGCAACCAGTGGATTACATCTTATCGCACATGAACTGCGGTTTTTAGCCATTGAACATTTAAACATTGAAAAAGCAGTCATTCCAAAAGTAACTATTAACAATAATCCATCACAAGCACAATATATTGGTTTCACTATGTTGATTGCAGGTGGGGTTAGCACTTTATTCAGCACCCAAACTTGGCGAGATTTTTTTCAGGCTAAAAATGCGCTTAGTGATAAAACATATCCTCTACAACCTTGGGCTCAGATAATAAGCGGCACTGAGCTAATAATAACAGCATTACTTAACAAGCAATCCTTAGCGGCTGCAAGCACGGCAGGTATTGAATGGAATGGAGAGGTTTGAGTATGCCTAGCTTAAGCGATAAAAATATAACCGATAAGAGAGTAGGTGATAAAGAGGTAAGTGAGAAAAAGACAGGTGAAAGTGAGAAAAGCGCAAATTATTCAACCGAAAATATAAATAAATTAACGGCTTCGCAGTGGCATCAAATCTATTTCAGCATGATGTTACAGGGGCATAAAATAGATCATTTACAGGCTGAATTTTATTGCTATCAACAGCAACAGTTAACGATCCCTGCGACATTATCCATCTCTGGCAAACACCAACAGCAAGGAGCACCATTAAATAACAGTTATGTGGTGTCGCCATTAACCTTGATCACGGGTTATGCAAAAGATGAAATTCCTAAAGTACAATTTTCTGTACTACGCTGGATAAGTTATAAGCTCATTAAGTGTGTTGAAAAACCATTGCAACTAGCCGGTGTGGGAAGTGTTCAAACCTTAAATAACCAATGCTTATCAACGAATATGTATTCAGCGCAATGGGCTAATATTGATTTACCGGCATTACGTAAACAGGCTTTGCAGACCAGTAATGAGCATGCGTTGTTATTACGATCTTTAAATAATCAACAGCATGCAGCTATTATTGAACGATGTGAAAAAGATGCTTGGTTAGCGATTGTTACACGGCAAGTTTACTTACATATAGACTGGCAAGCGGTTGTTGCAGGCAAAGATCTTAAACATGATTTGAAATTATTAAAGCAGCCACAATGGCAATTTAAAAAATTGTTCTTAAAGTCAGATATAAAACGAGCAAAAGTACTCTATGACATGTTGTACTTACAAAAATACAGCGAGCATAATATACAATTTACTTTGTCTTATTTTATCAATGCGGTACAAGCTGGGCTGTTATCTCTTTATGGATTATTTTATCAAGAAAAGATGTTAGCGACCGTTGGCATGGTGATCATTGAGAATAATATGACTTGTCCGATATTAGGTTACGATACTCAGCAACCTCAGAAATTAGCACTGTATCGCCGAGCTTCGGCATTTACCATCGACTACGCTAAACGCCATTATTTACATTTTAATATGAGTTCTGGCGCTCCTGACTTTAAACGCAATCGAAGAGCTAAAGCATGTATTGAATATAGTTATGTGTATTGCCAACATTTAAGTAAACCCAAGCAATATACATGGAAAATATTTGCTTGGTTAACTCAACACTTTTATCGTGCAATACTTGAAAAGCAAGGGCTTTAAGCTCATTGATTATAGTTTTTCATCGTTTTTATAACCTAAACCATTTTCGGAGCACTACTTTAATAGTTAATACTGATTATAAAAGTGGTTACTTGTTAATCTCAGTGATGACTTAGATTGATTAAGTTTTCATGGCGCTTATTGAATTAACCAGTACCTTAATTAGTCAATATCAATCAAAAATAAAGCATTCAATAATCTAAATAGGATGCTTGAAAAATGCTAATTTAAATATATACCCATGCCACCTCTAGGTTGCGCCCCGAAGGGCAAGGCAACTTGCACCAATCTGCATTGTTATAAAATCTCTATGTAGAATATCTATACTTCAATTTTATGCCTAGCATCTCGGTACAATTTGCCTTGCTGACTTTGCATCTTGAGGTAGCATGGGTATAGTTTAATCAGTCAGGATAATAGGGCAGGATAAATGGATATTAAATCAAAGATGCACAGTCAAAAGATTTATAGCTATGACGATCAAACATTGGCTGAACAACAATTACAGTGTTTAGAAGTTTTATATGATTTTAACCAAACAAGACCAAAAGAACAGGCGAAACGTAATGATTTGATGCAACAAATCTTTGCAGAGGTCGGTGATAATTGTTATATCGAGCCGCCGTTACACGCTAATTGGGGAATACATACGCACCTAGGTGACAATGTGTATGCCAATTTCAATTTAACCTTAGTCGATGATACTCATATTTATATCGGTGATGATGTCATGTTAGGGCCCAATGTTACCTTAGCAACGGCGGGACATCCCATCGACCCAGATATTCGTAAACAGGCAACGCAGTTTAATATTCCAATTACTATTGGCTCGAATGTTTGGATTGGGGCTAATACGGTTGTTTTACCAGGTGTGACGATTGGTGAAAATACTGTTATTGGTGCAGGCAGCATAGTGACAAAAGATATACCTGCGAATGTTGTTGCCCTTGGAAGTCCATGTCGAGTGCTTAGAGAAATCAATGACCATGACAAAAAGTATTATTTTAAAAATCGCCGCTATGAATAAGGCAAATATGAATCACAGGCTTATTTTATCATTAAACTATTTTATCATTAAACAAACTCACAAAAAAAATGCCGCTAACTATGTAAGTTAACGGCATTTTAGGTGATGAACCTTTTCCTATCGTCAAAACTATAAGTTAAAACGATAAGTTAAATTAGTTTTGTGTTTTCAGTGTAGTGAAGTGGTAATCCACATCAACCACTGCACGGTAAGCAACTTGATCACGTGTTTGAGCGAACTCTTGGATCGTTACTTTTGATTTATCAATCGCTAAGTCTTGTGCTGGTGAATTGGTGATCACCGTTAGTTCGTGACGTAATTCGTTAGCTGGTAATTTTTTTAGACCATCAATGTAATCAAAACCTGCATCATATGCCGCTGCTTTACTTGTGAACGCATCAGTGGTGAACATTTTATCTGAATGCACAACCTGTGATGCTGCAAAAGCACTTGAACTTACTAATAATGTTGCCGCGACTG
>NZ_WTKU01000036.1 GCF_011378715.1 Psychromonas sp. SA13A
CCATATGTTCAGCCATTAATTTGGCTGGCGTATTGTAATCTAATTTCTTTCTTGGTCTGTCATTGAGTTTCAATATTACCTCTTTTACTAATGAATTCGATACTTTTTTAAAGTCGGTAGATTTGGGCCAATATTGTCTTAACAAACCATTTGTATTTTCATTCAAACCACGTTGCCATGAACAGTATGGGTCTGCAAAATAGACTGCACACTTTAATTTTTTGGTTAACTCTTCGTGATAAGCGAACTCTTTACCGTTATCAGCGGTGATGGTTAATACTGCATTTTTAAATGGTTTTAATAATGCAAGTGTGGCCGCAGTGACAGTCTTTGCTGACTTATCATCAATACGTGTCGATACTGTAAAACGCGTTTTACGCTCAACAATAGTCACTAATGCGCCGCTGTGCCCTTTACCAATGACTAAATCTATTTCCCAATCACCAACTCGGCTACGTGTATCAACGATATTAGGTCGCTCATCAATACTGACGCGGTTCTTGATAAAACCTCGACCAGCTTGTTTATCTTTATTGCGCGCTTGGTAAGCCTTGCCTTTTCGACGCAGATATTGGAATAATTGACCACCACTCCGCTTATTGGAGCAAATATGTTGGTAAATAGTTTCATCGCTAATACTGGTACCATGCTCTTTCTTAAGCCATCCTGAGATTTGGTCAGGACTCCATTTTTCACCTAGTTTTACATTTATTAATGCAATCAGAGTAGATGTCATTTTAATCGCTTTACGCGCTTCAATACGCCTTTTAACTGCAGCTTGTTGGGCCTGGTTAATTCGATAACCTCGCTTACCTGTATTGCGAGAAAGCTCCCTACTAAGCGTTGATTGATTCACATTCAGTTGTTTAGCTATTTTATTTTGACTCATGCCTATTTTCTTTAGCGCATAAATCTGGCATCGTTGTTCGTAGGTCAGTTGTTTATATGTTTTCATTGTTGCATCTCTTGCCGGAGAAAAAGCGATAAGCATATATTCAGCTGACCGTCTTTTCTACCAATTCAAGTTATGCACTTATGATCTGAATCCAAGATAGATTTAAAGTCATTAATCTATTCAAACTAATATTCACCGTATAAATTCCTATAAAAACCACGTGAAAGAGAAAACAGACCCTAGTAATTATCCATGTATAAATATACACTGTGTTTGTTTACAGTTTATTATTGCTTGGAGTTCATAATGAAAGAATTAACCAAACGCCAAGGCGAAGTCTTAGACGTTATTAAAGATCAGATTGCAAAAACTGGCATGCCTCCTACGCGTGTCGAATTAGCGAAAATACTTGGGTTTAAAAGCGCCAATGCAGCAGAAGAGCATTTGAAAGCTTTAGCGCGTAAAGGTGCAATTGAAATATTGTCAGGCACCTCTCGTGGTATTCGTGTTGTTAGCGACCATAAAGATAATGAAATAGTGGCCGATGAAGGTTTACCTTTAATCGGTAAAGTCGCTGCTGGTGAACCTATTCTTGCTCAAGAGCATGTAGAAGCACATTACGATGTAGACCCCGCATTATTTCATCCCGCGGCAGATTTTTTACTGCGCGTTGAAGGCGAAAGCATGAAAGATATTGGTATTATGGATGGCGATTTATTAGCGGTGCATAAAACCCAAAATATAAACAATGGTCAAGTTGTTGTTGCGCGTGTTGAAGATAATGTCACCGTAAAACGTTTTTATCGCGACGGTAAGCAGATAACACTAAAAGCAGAGAATGCTTTATTTGACGTCATAAAGGTCGATTTAGAGTATCAATCTTTTGATATTGAAGGGATTGCGGTCGGTGTTATTCGTACTGCAGATTGGATGTAATTGGCAATTAGTGTTATTAATAACCATCTTCCAAACTTATAGTGTGAATTAAATGAAACGTTTAATAATAATTTTTAGTGCTCTGTTAATGATTTTATTTTTTATTATCGGTAGCACCCAATCTTTTCATTTAGTTCACAGTAAAACTACTACTAAAACTAGCACTAAAAATAGTGCCTTAGTGTTACAACAGACACGCCAGCCACTACCTGAATTTGCCTTTGAAAAAGCTGGGAAAGTCGCTTTTACAAACCAATCCTTAAAAGGTAAGTGGACCTTATTTTTTGTTGGTTATACTTATTGCCCCGACGTTTGTCCAACCACGTTAGCAGACCTAGACCGTATTTATCCAAGCTTAGCCAATGATCAAAATACAACCACACAAGTTGTATTTATTTCCGTTGACCCTAATCGAGATAAAGCAGAACAACTGGCAGATTATGTGCACTATTTTAATAAAGAATTTATTGGCGTAACCAGTACCCATAAACAACTTTGGCCATTTGTCACTCAATTAGGTTTAATTTATAGTTTGGTTGAAGAGGGCGAAACAGATGATTTTTATTTAGTTGACCATAGTGCTTCCATTGTTTTAATTAATCCCGAAGGTGAGTTTCATGCCACGTTTAAATCAACAATTAATGCACAGGGCATTAATCATGTTGATATGGATTTAATGGTTGAAGACATTAAAGCAATACAGGCTAACTACCAAAAGCGCTAATGTATTTAGTCAGCTTTTTGATCGCGACTAAATCAGTAGGGCTGTTTACCGTTTAGTTGATCAATCAGCTAAACAGTAGGTAACAGCAATTCCACTTAATAGCTGATCTATCTTGTTGATTAAACTGTATCACTTCTGCGTTAGACACTTTGCAAAGTGCTCAACCATATGATCCGTAACTAGATTGATTCATTTTTCTGTTCAATATCAGATCATATACTGAATGTAATTAACGCTATAAAAGCTATCTTTAGATGAGAGCCGTTTATAATTTTTTTGTCCAAAATAATGCACTACCAAACTCAGGATCAAGCTGATAATCAGAAAAGCCAAGACGCTGATAAGCTTTACAAGCAATGGCATTACCACTTAATACTTCTAACGTTATTTTGCAGCAATCTTGCTGTTTTGCGACTTCTTCAATTTTTTCAAATAAATGTTTAGTAAGGCCTTGGCCTCTAAAATCATTGTGTACGACAACATCATGAATATTAAATAATGGTTTACAGGCAAAAGTAGAGAAGCCTTCTATCGCTGTTAATAATGCAGCTGGATGGTTACCACTAAAAATTAAAACAATAAAAACATCATTTCTAGCAAGCAAGTTTGTGATTAAATTCTCTTTAGCAAAGTCACTCAAGTCTTCACCTCCACCCATTGGATCACAAGCATAATGCGACATTAAGCTTAAATAAGCCTGTGCATGTTGTGCATTATTTAAGTCCGCTACAACCGTTTGAATATTAAGCATTACTATTCCTTTTGTTTTTAATTATTGGTGTTTTTTTAGTCTAACTAATGTATCGAACTTATTCTACATAAAGTGAAGATAAGGTCGTGGAAGCATTAGCCGCACTAAAAATCGTGAAGGATCAACATAGAGAATAGTTAACTTTTGATAAGAAATAAGGTACTAAAAGTACAGGTGAAAAATAAATACAGGTGCTAAATTAGATTTAAGTATTTAAAAAAGTTATTTTAATGTTAGACTTCTAGATGTCTAAAAGGCCATTTTAAGGAAGTAATTATGCCAATTCGTATTCCAGATGATTTACCTGCATCAAGTATTTTAAAATCTGAAAATATTTTTACGATGTCAGAAACACGAGCTAGCCACCAGAACATTCGTCCTCTACGCGTTCTGATCCTTAATTTAATGCCTAAAAAAATTGAAACTGAAACGCAACTCATGCGTTTATTGTCTAATACACCCTTACAAGTTGATATTGAACTGTTACGAGTGGATGCCAGAGCAACACGAAATACGCCGCAAAAGCATTTAGATAAGTTCTACGGTGATTTTGAGCGGATCAAAAATCAAAAATGGGATGGCTTTATTATTACTGGTGCGCCACTAGGCACCATTCCATTTGAAAATGTATATTACTGGGAAAAGTTCACGGAAATAGTTAACTGGTCTCGCCATAACGTTACCTCAACGCTATTTTTATGTTGGGCTGCACAAGCCGCATTAAACATACTTTATGGGTTAGAGAAAGAGACCCGTGATGATAAGCTCTCTGGTATCTATTCACATCGAACGTCATATCATCATCACCCATTAGTAAGAGGATTTGACGATGAATTTTGGGCTCCATTATCTCGTTATGCTGAATTTAATAGTCGCACCATTAAAGACAAAACAGATTTAACAGTATTTGCAGATGCACCTGATGCGGGAGTCTATCTTGCGGCAAGTCCTGATTGTCGTCAGGTTTATATCACTGGGCACCCTGAATACGATGCAAATACATTAAATAATGAATATTTACGAGACCTCGAAGAAGAGTTAGATCCGGTCATGCCGATTAACTATTATCCGAATGATGATGAGAATGAAATTCCACATGCAATTTGGCGTAGCCATGGAAATCTCTTATATAGCAATTGGTTAAATTACTGTGTTTATCAGGTAACGCCATACGATCTCAGTGACTTAATATAAATTTTGTAAATAATTTATAAAGATGAAAAGTAGTACTGGAAAAGGTAAAAAGCTCTCCTATAATTATTAGTAGCTAAGAGAGCTTAAGAGGAGTAAAGTCAAAGATAGGCAATGCTTCTGCGCAGTTAGCAGGTTGGTTATTCAGGAAGCCTAGTTGTTAAAAGCAGCTTCACAATTGCATTAAATGCACTTGACCAATTTAAGCATTTTCACGTTAACAAACATAAAACGGAGGTATAAGATTATTTTAAATTTTACTCGTACCAGTGTACTAAAACCGTATCAAAAACTGAGTTATTAATTTAAACACTCACCTACCCAACGGGGTAACTAGATACAGTTTTAGAAGTTAATACTGGTTGTATTCATTAATACAGGAGGATTAATTATTTTTACGTTTTATCATTTTATTGAAAGTGGGTGTCAGAGTTAGGAGTTTACATTAGTTAACTCATTGCCAACGGGCGTTTCTAACATTCACTTTTATCAAATTAGATAGTGGATTATTTGTAAAGTTTTACTAATATCAAGTGAGTTTTTATTATCGATATTAGTACCCCTTTTAATAGTCACAACTCAATTGTTCTTTATATTTTAAAGCGAGCTAAGCAGCTCGCTTTTTTTATATACAATTTTTACGATTCGATTGAAATCTTCCGCTTTAAGCTAATCCGTTTTTTCTGCACAGCATAGATCACTCACCTAATATAATTGCTATTACTTTAGTGAATATATGACCTGTTTCAACCATCAAAAAATTCATAATTTATAACAGAATATTTCAAGATAGAAATGGCTTTGAAAGGTTATGAGTACAAGTTTTATGCTATTATTCACCCTCATTTTTTACTCAGAAAAAAGTAGCAGGGAACTCTATGTCGATAAGTGATCGTAGTGCATTAATTAAAGCACAGTTAGAAAAGCACATTCTTCTGATCGATGGTGGTATGGGAACCATGATCCAGGACCATAAATTTGAAGAAGCTGACTTTCGTGGCGAACGTTTTAAAGACTGGAAAAGCGACTTAAAAGGCAATAACGATCTATTAGTTTTAACGCAGCCAGAAGTAATTGCTAATATTCACCGTGAATATTTAGATGCGGGTGCAGACATTCTTGAAACCAATACATTTAACGCAACAACCATTGCTATGGCTGATTATGCGATGGAATCTATTTCTGCTGAAATCAATTATGAAGCCGCACGTATTGCGCGTCGTGTTGCCGATGAAAAAACCGATGAAACACCTGACCGTCCTCGTTTTGTCGCGGGTGTATTAGGTCCAACAAACCGTACTTGTTCAATCTCTCCTGATGTTAATGATCCTGCTTTTCGTAACGTTACTTTTGACGAACTGGTTGTTGCTTACATTGAATCGACTAAAGCCTTAATTAAAGGTGGTAGTGACTTAATTCTGATTGAAACTATCTTTGATACTTTAAACGCAAAAGCCGCTGTTTTTGCAGTTGAAACGGTATTCGAAGAGCTCGGTTATAAAATTCCTGTGATGATTTCTGGTACGATCACCGATGCATCGGGTCGTACATTATCAGGTCAAACAACAGAGGCCTTCTACAATTCATTGCGTCATGCAGAGCCCCTAACATTCGGTTTAAACTGTGCTTTGGGCCCCGATGAGTTACGCCAATATGTGCAAGAAATGTCGCGTATCTCAGAAACTTATGTTTCTGCACATCCTAATGCCGGTTTGCCAAATGCCTTTGGTGAATATGACTTAGAAGCCGATGAAATGTCGGTGCATATTAAAGAGTGGGCTGAAAGTGGCTTTTTAAATTTAGTGGGCGGTTGTTGTGGTACAACGCCTGCGCATATTAAGGCGATGGCTGATGCCGTTGCGGGTATCAAACCGCGTGAATTACCAGAGATTGAAGTTGCTTGTCGTTTAAGTGGTTTAGAGGCATTAACTATTCGCTCTAGCTCACTTTTTCAAAATGTTGGTGAGCGAACAAACGTAACGGGTTCTGCCCGTTTTAAACGTTTAATTAAAGATGAATTATACGATGAAGCGCTTGAAGTCGCCTTGCATCAAGTAGAAGCAGGCGCAGATATTATCGATATTAATATGGATGAAGCGATGCTTGATTCATTATTTGCGATGAAGCGTTTCTTAAACCTATGTGCTTCTGAACCTGATATTTCACGTGTGCCAATCATGGTCGATTCTTCTAAATGGGAAATTTTAGAGGAAGGCCTTAAGTGTGTTCAAGGTAAAGGTATCGTTAACTCAATCAGTATGAAAGAGGGCGTTGATAACTTTATTCACCAAGGCAAATTGATTCGTCGTTATGGTTTTGCCGTAATTGTGATGGCCTTTGATGAAGATGGACAGGCAGATACACGCGAGCGTAAATATGAAATTTGTAAGCGTTCTTATGACATTTTAGTTAACCAAGTTGGCTTTCCACCGGAAGATATCATTTTTGACCCTAATATTTTTGCTATTGCCACGGGGATCGAAGAGCATAATAACTATGCTGTAGACTTTATTGAAGCAGTGAAAGATATTAAAGATAACTTACCTCATGCAATGATTTCTGGCGGTGTCTCAAACGTATCTTTCTCATTCCGTGGTAACAATCCTGTACGTGAAGCGATTCACGCTGTATTTCTTTATTACTGTATTCAAAACGGAATGGATATGGGGATCGTAAACGCTGCACAGCTTGCGATTTATGATGATATTCCCAAAGAATTAAAAGATGCCGTTGAAGATGTGGTGTTAAATAAACATGCTAATGGCACAGATGCTTTATTAGAACTTGCAGAAAAATACCGTGGTGATGGTGCTGAAAAAGCAGACGAAACCAAAGTATTAGAATGGCGTAGCCTGCCCGTTAATGAACGTATTGCACATGCATTAGTTAAAGGCATTACAGAATTTATTGAAGAAGATACTGAAATAGCACGTCAAAATGCCGATATGCCAATCGAAGTGATTGAAGGGCCATTGATGGATGGTATGAATATCGTTGGAGACCTGTTCGGCGAAGGTAAAATGTTCTTACCGCAAGTGGTTAAATCTGCGCGAGTAATGAAGCAAGCTGTTGCTTATTTAAATCCATTTATTGAAGAAACTAAAGCAGTGGGTGCGACCAACGGTAAAGTAGTGATGGCAACCGTAAAAGGAGATGTACACGATATTGGTAAAAATATCGTAGGTGTTATTTTACAATGTAATAACTATGAAATTATCGACTTAGGTGTAATGGTACCCACTGAGAAAATCATTAAAACTGCGTTAGAACATAATGCGGATCTGATCGGGTTATCTGGTTTAATCACTCCATCATTAGATGAAATGGTGTACGTAGCAAAAGAGATGCAACGCCAAGGATTAACGATTCCATTATTGATCGGCGGCGCAACCACGTCGAAGGCACATACGGCAGTTAAAATTGAACAAAATTACGATCAACCCGTGGTCTATGTATCGAATGCTTCACGTGCAGTAGGTGTATGTCAAAAATTATTGAATCCAAAGCATAAACCTGAATTTGTTGAAAAATTGAATTTAGATTATGACCGCGTTCGAGTACAGCATGCCAATAAACGCCCACGCAGTGCACCGATTGGTTTAACACAAGCACGTGCTAATGGTGCTAAATTAGATTGGGTAAATTACAAACCTACTGTGCCTAATCAATTGGGTGTGCAAGTAGTAAAAAATATGTCGATTAATGTATTACGTGACTATATCGATTGGACACCATTCTTCATGACGTGGGGATTGGCAGGTAAATATCCACGCATCTTAAAAGATGAAGTCGTAGGTGAAGAAGCGACACGCCTGTTTGCAGACGCACTCGCTATGTTAGACACGGTTGAAGCTGCCGGTGAAATTAGTGCATCGGGTATTGTGGGCATTTTCCCTGCAAATCGTGTTGACGATAATATTGAAATTTATAGCGATGAAACACGCACTGAAATCTTGCAAGTGAGTCATCAATTACGTCAACAAACAGAGAAAAAGCCACCCTTTGTGAATCACTCTTTAGCTGATTACATTGCACCTAAGTCATCAGGTGTCGCGGATTATATTGCAGCTTTTGCTGTAACAGGCGGGATTGGTGAGCGTGAAGTTGCTGAACGATATAAAGCAGATAATGACGATTATAATGCTATTTTAGTGCAAGCTGTTTGTGACCGTTTAGCTGAAGCTTTCGCTGAATATTTACATCAAAAAACGCGTAAAGAGTATTGGGGTTTCGCCGCAGATGAGACTTTAGACAACGACGATTTAATTCGTGAAAAATACCAAGGTATTCGTCCTGCACCAGGTTATCCTGCATGCCCAGAACACAGTGAAAAAGCAGTGATTTGGGATTTAATGAATGTAGAGCAAGAAATTGGAATGGAATTAACATCAAGTTACGCCATGTACCCAGGTGCAGCTGTTTCGGGATGGATTTTCTCTCATCCTGAAAGTCGTTATTTTGCGATTGCTGGTATTCAACAGGATCAAGTAGAAGACTATGCACAACGCAAAGGGTGGGATTTACAAACTGCTGAGCGTTGGTTAGGGCCTAATATCGGTTAATATTTATAGATAGTGAACAATACCGGCAGTAACAGGCCGTATTGTTCATTATTGCTAAGTTAATATTAACCAAACTCCAACGCCGATCATTAAACTGCCTGATATACGGTTAATTAAACGTACATTTTCGGCACTAGCTAATAAATATTTCAACCCTTTACCACCTGCTGCATAGAGTGACATACAAATAAATTCAAAGGTCAAAATAATGCCCACGAGAATGAGCATTTGTTGTGCTAAAGGTTGCTCATTATTGATAAATGGTGGCAACAGTGAGATCATAAAAGCCCAACCTTTTGGGTTGGCAATCGCAGTAATAAAACCTTGCATAAAAAGGGCTTTATTATGCTGCTTTTTGGTGGGGTTATTTTCCGTACCAATTGCTAATTTCCCCTTTGATTGCAACATCATCACACCCAAGTACAAAAGATAGGTTGCTCCGATAAATTTAAAAATAGTAAATAGCCACGGATAGCTGCTAATTACCGAAGCCACTCCGATAATAGTCGCAGTAGCAACCAGCCCAATACCAATGATCTCACCTAACATCATCCATAAAGTACGTTTATAGCCAATTCTCATCCCTAAACTTAAGGCTAATGTCATACACATTCCAGGGGTGATAGACACAAAAAAGAAGGTTGGAATAAAGACACCTAAAATCGCTAAACTCATCATTTTTCCTTTGTAATATAAATAGTAATAACAGGCATAAATGTAACGTGATAGCGATAAGAGTGTCCTAGCAAAATAACCTTGCTGGAATACGTTTAATGCAACTATAATTGCACTAAAATCCATAAAAGGCTGTAAATCATGCATGATGTACCATTAGATGGATATGATATTCGCATTCTGAACTTTTTATTAGAGGATAGCCAAATTCCTCGTTTGGAGCTGGCAGAGAAAGTGGGTTTATCTTCCTCACAGTGTTTTCGCCGCTTAAAAAGATTGGAAGAAGTTGGTATTATTGAGCGCTACGCAGCTGTTTTAAATAAAGAAAAAGCAGGCTTAGAGATCACCGCTTCTATTATGGTGCAATATAGAAAGAGCGAAGTAAACGCGCGAGAGAAAACTCTTGAGTTAATTCAAGATACGTCGGAAATCTACGAATGTTATTCGATCACGGGAGAATATGACTTTATGTTGCGAGTACATTGTAAAAGAATGAATGAATTTAATGTTTTAGTGAATAAAACTTTCCAAACCAGTTTTATTTCAGGTTTGCACTCTTACATGTTGTTGTCTTGTTTTAAGAGCAAACAAAACCTAACGTTGTAAATAATTTTAACGCGGAATACGTAAGGTCATATAAAACCACCTCAAAAGGAAAAATTTGAACCACCAGTAAGGGGTTCTAAGGCATATCGTTTTATTGTAAAACTCGACAGCTTTATCCATATCGCCAACCATCAAGGTTGAACTGTAGTGATACAGTTATTTAGCGTAGCTAGTATCGGTTAGCAGTTTTGCTAGCGTCAAAATCCCGGATTCTAAAGGGCTATCTTTACGATAAACAATCGACAACTGCACATATGATGGACCATGGCTGACCGGTGTCATGACAAGTGATTTTTCATAGCGACTGCCAACCACCATGTTTTTGCCAATAATGGTGTAACCTAACCCCGCTGCGACACAACCTAAAATACCGTCTGCACTGCTCATTAACATTAGCTCATCGTTATCTCGCTCTGCCTCCAATCGCCACATAATTGCGTGTTTTCTATAACCGCAGCCTGGATCACGAACAAATAGCACTGGGTCATATTCACTATCTAGTGAGGTCACCATTATTAGTTCTTCCTTCACAACAGGAATCACAACAAGCTTCTCATGTTGAGGTGCATTACCAATAGCGGCACAATCAACTTTATTATTAAGCACAGAAAAAACCAGTTTATCGCTGGTATCAGTATAAATTTTAGTTCTGATTTGAGGGTGATTTTGCTTCAGCTTTTTAAGGGCCAGTGGCATATGAACAGCTGCGAAGGTTTCTGGCATACCGACCCTTAATTCGTAATTTTCTTTATTACGTAAAATGACGGTGGTGGCTTCATATTCTAGCTGTAGAATTTGATCTGCATAGTTGTAAAGCGCTTGACCGCTTAGTGTTAAATGTAGTTTCCGACCAATGATATTAAACAGTTTTGTATCTAACTCTGTTTCAAGTTTTTTAATTCTATTAGTAATATTGGACTGAACCGTATGTAGTTTATCAGCGGCACCTTTAATTCCTTCTTCATCAACAACTGCTTTAAAGGTTCTTAGGGTCAAAATTTCCATATTAGTCCTCATACTTAAATAATAAATAGTTCTTATAATAAGAAGTATTTATTCTAAATAATTCAATTTTTAAGATTAATAGGTTGGCGTATGCTGTGTTGATAATTTTCACAATAAAGAGTCATGACAATGTTAATGGAGTTAACAAAAGTTCGTGTATATTTCGCTGGTATCTGTAGTTTAATTGTTACCGTTGGCGTGGCTCGATTTTCATATAGTCTTTTATTACCGATAATGCAGGATAATGCAGGCTTAACTGAGATTGGTGGAAGCTGGTTAGCGACGACTAATTTTATGGGCTACATGTTCGGTGTTTTATTGGCTGCTAACCTGCATAATCTCCACTACAAATATAATTTACATCGAATTTATCTGATATTAAGTGTTGTTACTTCTGCTTTGATGGTGATCACAACTGACATCGTTATTTGGTCTGTATTACGTTTTATTGCTGGTGTCTGTGCTTCAGGCGGTTTTATTATTGCATCTGGTTTGATATTAAAATGGTTAGTTAAAAATAATCATCGTGCTGAGTTAGGTGTTCACTTCTCTGGTGCTGGAGTCAGTATTATTGTGACATCGTTATTGGTGGAAATGATGGTTGTTATGTCTGCTGACTGGCAGCAGCAATGGCTCGCATTAACTGTGATGGCGGTAATATTCTCTATTCCAGCTTGGTTATGGATACCCCATCCCTTTGTCGATGGTCAAATAGACAGTGACATTAAAGATAACCCTCCTACTAAAACCTTCAAATCACTAATGATGTTGTCTTATTTTTGTGCCGGGTACGGTTATGTTGTTAGCTCTACTTTCATTGTTGATATTGTCGAGGATATTGAAGGTTTACAAGGGCTGGGGGGATTTGCTTTTCTATTGGTTGGCGTTGCCGCCATGCCTGCCCCTTTTATATGGGATCGAATTGCACGCAGTACTGGTTATCTTAAAGCATTAATTGCGGCATATATTCTACAGGCGATAGGGATCCTGCTTCCTGTATTTAGTGATAGTGCTGCTGTTATTATATTAAGCGTTCTGTTGTTCGGAGGTACTTTTATCGCTTGTGTTAGCCTCGTGCTGACCATGGCTGGTAAGTTTTATCCAAGTAATCCTGCTAAGTTCATGGGGACAATGACCTTAGCTTATGGTGCTGCACAAATTATTGCACCTATCTCTACTGGATACCTTACCGAAGCTTTTGGTAGCTATGATATTGGACTATCTCTATCTGCTGCTGTAGTGATAGTTGGGGCAATATTTTTGTATAGGTTGTTAAATAATAAAATTAATGTCGAAGCGAAGGTGCTTGTTAATTAATATATTTATTAATTAAGGCATTTGTTAATTAGCTCGCTGTTTATTACTTCAATCCTTTTTTGATCAGATAGCGGTAAGGCAGTGTTTCAATTTGCGCTTCTACTAATTGATGCTCCATAAAGCGACAAAAACTTGGGATGTCACGGGTTGTTGCTGGATCATCGGCAATAATTTCTAATAAATCACCCGCTTCTAATTTACGGACCGTTTTCCTGATCACCATAACCGGTTCAGGGCAGCGTAAACCTAATGCATCAAGTTGTTGTATAACTGTATTTTCTGTCATCTTGTTACCGAATACTAATCAAAACGTAATATTAACATATCCACTATTACCTAAACCACTATAAAAATCGATGTCATCAGTGGGCTATAAACATAAGACGATGAAGATGAAACTAATAGGAAAGAACGTTATTTTAGAGATCGAGTAACTAAGGTTAGTATTTAATGGATATCTAATTGACGTAAAATGACATGTAATTGGCATTTAATCGGTAGTTAAAGCGAAAGTTAAAGCCAATAAAAACGCAGAGCATTAAAGTTACAGTTAACCTAAATGCTCCCGTTGTCGTTTATACATAAATAAACTAAGTGAACGCTTTCTTATTGCTGCTTACTCAATAAAGTAAATTATTGAGTAACGCTGGTTCTTAGTAAAATTTTATTATCTAAACTTAAATTTGAAGACCAAATGAATTGAGCATCATTCATCTTGCTATTAAGAGTGTCATCAAAAATATCAGTGAAATTTGTGTATGATTTTTTATTGTCTACACCCACTGTCTCGTTACTAAATACAGTCGCTGATGGCCACTGACTATCATCATAACCTTGTTTTTCCCAACCCGTTGGCATAGCCCAATGTACGCCATAAAGTATTGAAGCATCGTCAGTGCCTTCAATAGTACAACCAGTCGATAAGCGGGAATGACCTGATTCAGATAAACAGCTTAAATCTGAAATAGGAGCCGTATAGTAAGTTTGTGCTTTCCAGTTGTTGTCAGTAATTGCTACAACCTTATCATTGTTATCTTTAAATACTGCGACAAAACCACCATCACCTGGGTGCGCCTTACGACCACGATTATCTTCGGTACCTGTTCCTAAATTTTCCTCCCAATCAACCGCTAATATTGCAATATCAAAAGGTTTATTCACTTTAAACTGAACAATATTCGAGTTAAATTGCGTAAAAGGGACTGGGTCTTTGCCGACAGCAACACCATTTATATACATTTCAAAGTAGTTATCTGCAAAGATGTAAGCGGTGATCACTTCGCCATCAGCGTCAACTTCTATAATGTCTGTGTCATTTAATGCTGCGGTAGCGGCTTTACCATTAGGGTATTGATCGCCATAGTCATTATATAAATCAGCAGCAAAGGGCATTGCATCATTTGTATAGTTTACAACGGCAGGTACTGTCCACGTTGTTGCACCATCAATGCTCTTAATCGATCCGATAGCAGCCACTCGGCCACCTTGTGTAAAAAGATTCGTGACGGTGGACTCTGCTATACCATAGGTAAGGGAGCCAGAGCCTTTGTAATCACTTGCTTTTGTGGTAACTGAGTTGCTCTCAGCGTGGCTATTACAGCCCTGTAAAAATAAAGTTAAATATACAAAAGTGCATGCTAAAGGGTATTTCATAACTTAAACCTTTCTAATATTAGTACATCTCATGAGTAAACTAGATTGCTTTAATATTGCGTTTTTATTACACACAGAAAGCTATCTAACCATTAGTATTTGTAGGATATTAACATGGTTTAGCTCAATAAAATGTGTAACAAATAAGGAGTTTCAATAATTGGACAGTGTGATGGTTATTTGAACTATATGAAAAAATATACCGATATAGCTAGGTGTCGTTTGAATTTATTAATGTTTGAAGGTGTTGTTTAAATATAAGGGTGCGGGACTTAAAATGAATATTAGAGCGATATGATCAGCGTTGAGGGTAATGAACCCCTCTTTATTGATTGTATAAATACAATAATAAAGAGGGGTAAATATTACTAGTTACTGGCTACTATGACCAGTTGCTATGTAAGCCTAGTGATTAACCTGTATTACGTAAACCAGCCGCGATACCTGCAATAGTAACCATTAACGCTTGGTCAATATCTGGGTTAATCGTTTCATTTTTCTCACACGAACGTGAACGAGACAATAACTCAGCTTGCAACATATTTAGTGGATCAACATACGGGTTACGTAGTTTGATTGACTCTTTTATCCAAGGTTGTTCTTGCATTAACTGGTGATCTGGAATGGTTTCTAAAACCGTTTCGCGAGTTAATTTCAGGTTCTCACGTAGGCGTTCACCTAAAGGCCATAACTCTTTTGGTACTAAACGTTCTTCATAAAACTTAGTTAACTCTTCATCAGCTTTCATGAATACCATTTCAAACATTTCTAAACGAGTATGGAAGAAAGGCCAGTTAACATACATTTCTTGTAATAGGTCTTTTTTACCTTCATCGAGTAATGTTTTAAGTGATGTACCTGCGCCTAACCATGCTGGCAACATCAAACGGTTTTGACTCCAAGCAAAAATCCATGGAATTGCACGTAAACTTTCAACGCCACCGTTAGGCTTACGCTTAGCGGGGCGGCTACCCAAAGCTAATTTTCCTAACTCTAACTCTGGTGTCACGCTGCGGAAATAAGGCACAAAGTCAGGCTCATCACGTACAAAGTGGCGATACTCTTCACATGACTGCTCTGCAAATTGTTGCATTACATCTCGCCATTCTTGTTTTGGTGCTGGTGGTGGCAGCAAGTTAGCTTCTAAAATAGCGGCGGTATAAAGGTTCAAACTGTGTACCGCTACTTTTGGTAAGCCAAACTTAAAGCGGATCATCTCGCCTTGCTCTGTTACACGTAATCCACCTTTTAAAGAACCTGGAGGTTGTGACAATAATGCTTGTTGTGCTGGTGCACCGCCACGACCAATTGTGCCGCCACGGCCGTGGAACAATACTAATTGAATATCATTTTGCTCACTGATTTTAATCAATGCTTCTTGCGAGGTGTATTGCGCCCAGTTAGCCGCCATTACGCCTGCATCTTTCGCTGAATCAGAATAACCAATCATGACATGTTGCTCACCGTTAATATAACCACGGTACCAGTCAACTGCATATAAGCGTTTCATAACGTCGGCTGCATTATTCAAATCGTCTAATGTTTCAAATAATGGAGCAACAGGAATACGGAATGGACAACCTACTTCTTTTAGTAGCAATTGCACTGCTAGCACATCAGAAGCTTGGCGAGCCATTGAAATAATATAAATGCCTAAGGCTTCAGGGTCAGTTGCTGCAACGACTCTACAAGTATCTAATACTTCTTGAACGTCAGCGGAAGGCTTCCAAGCAGAAGGGATAAGCGGGCGTTTACTATTTAGCTCTTGTAATAAGAAGGCTTGCTTATCTTCTTCATTCCAAGCGTTGTAATCACCAATACCTAGGTAACGTGTTAATTCAGATAAAGTATCTCCATGGCGTTCACCATCTTGACGGATATCTAATTTAACCAGGTTGACACCAAAACAGTTTACACGGCGTAAAATATCTAATAACAAACCGTTCGCAATAGAAGCCATGCCCATATTGATCAGAGAGTTGTAACATAACTCTAATGGCTGTTTAAGCTGCTTAGTTGTGATGATGATATCTTTTGCATTGCTTTCATGGCCTTGCAAGGTTGCGCTTAATGCCGTTAATGTTTCTTTTAATTCGGTACGTAATTTACGTAGGATTGCACGGTAAGGTTCATCAACACCTTCACCCACAATAGCGCGTAAAGCTGGGTCACAGTTATCCATTGATAACTCTTTAGTTAGTTCCTGAATATCTTCAAGGTACAAACTTACAGCGACCCAACGGCTAGTAATTAATACTTCTTTGGTAACTTCGGCCGTTACAAATGGATTACCATCTCGGTCTCCACCCATCCATGAAGTAAATTTAATTGGCGAAGCGTCAAGTGGTAAAGAGATACCTAAACCGTCCTGTAAGGTTTTGTCTAGTTCACGCACATATTGAGGAACAGCTTCCCATAGGCTGTTTTCAATAACCGCAAAGCCCCATTTTGCTTCATCTACAGGTGTTGGGCGGTTTTTACGAATATCATTGGTATGCCAAGCTTGTGTAATTAACTGCTCAAGACGTATTAACAACTGGTCGCGTTCTTTATCTGAGATATCAGTGAGTTCTAAAAGACTTAAACATTGGTTAATAGCACTGTGTTTGTGGATCAAAGTACGACGTGTTATTTCCGTTGGGTGTGCTGTTAGCACCATATCCATTTTTAATTCAGCAACTGTTTTTTGCATCTCTTCTTCTGAGATATCGCTGTTTTTTAATTTTGAGATTAATTGCTGTAGCGGATCAGGTGCACAAACACCAGTATCACAATGGCGAGAAATACCATGGAATTGTTCTGCGATATTCGCTAGATTTAAAAAGTGCGTGAATGCTCGTGCTACTGGTAATAATTCATGGTCACTTAAGTTTGATAACACTTCAATCAAACGCTCGCCATCTTGGTTATTACCTGCGCGAGATGATTTAGAAAGCTGACGAATGTTTTCAATTTTTTCAAGGAATGACTCACCAAGGTGGTCGCTAATACTTTTTCCAAGTAATTGACCTAATAAACTAACATTGCCTCGCAGGTTTGCATATTCTTCTGTCATCGTACTTCCCTATTCCTGTAATAAAATTACAATTTCTTGTCGTAGAACTAAATAAAATACCACAATGAAGAGGCTAGTCAATCTAGCTTCGCTTGCGTTATATATTTATTTTCTTGAAAATAATTTTTTCGTAATTTAATTACGAGAAAATTACGCCTTATATTTTATGAACAATAGTGATGAATAAGTTTTGTTATTACCTCTTGTGTTGGCTTTACAAAGGAGAGATCTAAAAATTCATTCGGTTGGTGTGCTTGAGTAATATGACCTGGGCCGAGGACGATGGTATCGCAGCCTAATGCTTGAATAAATGGTGCTTCAGTACAGTAATTAGCGCTGGTGGCTTTGTTACCAGTATAAATTTCCGCATTATCGATCAAATCTGAATGCAGTGGGCACTGATAAGAGGGGATCGGCTCATGCAAATGGAACATTTCTATACAATTTGGATAGCGTTTTTCAATTTCGGTTAATGCCTCTTTCACCGTAATAAATAATTCATTAGTGGTGACACCAGGAATAGGGCGCATATCAATATGTAACTCACAGCAACCACAAATACGGTTAGGGCTATCACCACCAGTGATCGCACCAAAGTTGAGTGTCGGGTAAGGCACTTCAAAGTGTGGATTGTTATATTTTTCTTTGAAAGTTTGCTGCACTTTCTTAAGTTCAGACAATACTAAATGCATTACTTCAATCGCATTCAAGCCTTTATCCGGATCTGAGCTATGGCCACTTTTACCGGTAATACGGATCCCTTCAGACATATGCCCCTTATGCATAGTCACCGGTACCATGCCTGTCGGCTCACCAATCACAGCATAATCAGGTTTAAAATGTTTTTGCTCGGAGATCTGTTGAGCACCAGACATGGTAGTTTCTTCATCTGCAGTCGCTAAAATACGTAGCGGTTTAGTGAGTTTTTCACGGTCGATTGTTTTTAATGCTTCTATAACAAAAGCAAAAAAACCTTTCATATCGATAGTACCTAAACCATATAAACGGTTGTCTTTTTCTACCACTTGGAATGGATCCGTCTGCCACTTACCTTCATCATAAGGCACGGTATCGGTATGGCCAGCAAGCAATAAGCCACCGTCACCTGAACCCAGTGTTGCTACTAAGTTAAACTTGCCTGGTGCTGCTTTTACTTCAGTGATCTCGGTACTAAAGCCGAGGTCAGTTAACCATTCTGCAAGTTGATTGATCACGGCAACGTTACTTTGGTCCCATGCACTATCTGTGGAACTAATGGAAGGTAGTTTGATAAGGCCTTTATATAAGTCGATGAAAGCTGGTAATGACATACTGTTCCTTAATATTGAGCCTAAGCTCATTGTATTAACTCACTGTTCCACTGTTGTGGCTAAAATAAATGATTTATTAATAGGAAAATCACTTATTTTATTGATACAAGATCACACTCTCAATACAACGAGTTATAAAGATGATGTTTATTAATGAATAGACCTACTTTGGTATATTCTGTGTTTACTACAATTTTTTACATTACTCTGTGGTGGTTCTAAATATTTAAGAATTTTTATTTTATGCCTGAATGTGCGTAATATTAAAGCTATTTTTATGCTCATAAAAAAATAACTAATTGGCTTACTTTTTATCTTTTATCCAACGCAAGCAACTTTATCATTTTATTCGAGCTGTAAAACACAGGCTCGATTAGCTGTAGCACGCCAATAATCAACTGAAAATGACTTTTAGATACAAAGTTTTAAAAAATAAATGTATTTATATTCAATTGCTTACATTTTCTTTTTGAGTGATTTTTAGAAGTCGAAATAAGCAAATTATTACAAGCAAGAAGCAATTTAACATCTTTTAAATATTTATTCACATTTATTGAATAAATAGTCACTTTGATTTAGAGTATAGCTTTATATCAAGTGACTCTACCTTTATACTGTTACTCGAGTTTATTTATCACATATTAAGTCAGTAATTAATCAGGAATTTTTTTATGTTAAAAGCGATTGTAGTGGGAGCTAGTGGTTACACGGGAGCAGAATTAGCGACGTTTTTAACGCGCCACCCAAGTATCGAATTATCTGGGTTATATGTTTCTGAAGGTAGCTTAGATAAGGGTAAAAAAATCTCCGATTTATACGGCAATTTACGCGGTTGCGTAGATTTACCACTACAACCTCTCGGTGTGAGTGGCATTAAAGCTGCTTGTGAAAATATAGACATCGTTATTTTGGCAACAGCACATGAAGTCAGCCATGACTTAGCGCCATTATTTTTAGCTGAAAATACTGTGGTATTTGATTTATCTGGTGCATTCCGTGTGCAATCGGCTGGATTTTATGAAAAGTATTATGGTTTTACGCATCAATACCCTGAGTTATTAGCACAAGCCGTTTATGGTTTGGCTGAGTGGAATGCTGAGCAAGTGAAAAAGACTGACTTAATCGCTGTTCCGGGATGTTATACAACTGCATCATTAACCGCATTAAAGCCATTGTTTGAAGCGGGATTAATTAAATCAGGTATCAAACCAACGATTAATGCTACTAGTGGTGTTAGTGGTGCAGGCCGTAAAGCCAATGTAGCGAGTAGTTTTTGTGAAGTGAGCTTACAGCCTTACGGTGTATTCACACATCGTCATAAACCAGAAATTGATCAACACTTGGGTACAAACGTAGTCTTCACGCCACATTTAGGTAGTTTTAAACGTGGTATTTTAGCGAGTATCAATGTGGTTGTGAATGAAGGTGTGACTAAACAACAAATAGATCAAGCTTATCAAACTGCTTATGCAGATAAACCGATTGTGCGTTTAATGGAAGGGTCTTTTCCTGCGCTTAAAAATGTAGTCGGTACGCCTTTTTGTGATTTAGGTTGGGCGCTTGATGGCGAAGATTTAGTCGTATTTAGTGCTATTGATAACTTACTTAAAGGTGCTTCATCACAGGCGATGCAATGCATTAATTTACGTTTTGGTTTTGATATTACGACTTCTATTTTATAAAACGGATCCTCAATGACACAATCACAACAAAAACCGCTACTTATTAAGTTAGGCGGAGCAGTACTAGAAAACAATCAAGCATTGTCTAATTTATTTACCGCGCTGACAGAATATTTGGCAATACAACAACGCCCATTATTGTTAGTGCATGGTGGTGGTGTGATTGTGGAAGATGTGCTTAATAAAATGAACATCAAAAGTGAAAAGAAAAATGGTTTACGTATTACACCATTTGATCAAATTCCATATGTTGCAGGTGCACTTGCAGGTACATCAAATAAATTATTGATGGCAAAAGCATTACAAGCAGGTTTGTCGGCGGTGGGATTATCATTAGCTGATGGCTTTAGCTGCTCGGTGAAGCAGATGGATCCGGACTTAGGTGCAGTGGGAGTATGTAGCCCTAATAATCCAAAACTTATTAATAGCTTGCTAGGTAATGGTTTCTTACCAGTTATCTCATCGATCGCGATAGGTGAGGATGGTAATCTTTATAATGTTAATGCAGACCAAGCTGCGATTGCTATTTGTGAGCTGGTGGGCGCTGAACTTGTATTTTTATCCGATGTGGATGGAGTATGGGACGCACAGAAACAGGTTATTCCTGAGTTAAATACACAACTAGCTGATACACTTATTGCTGAAAATGTGATTCAAGATGGAATGGCTGTCAAAGTAAAAGCTGCATTACAAGCCGCCGATGAATTAGGTTATGTAATGTTAGCAAGTTGGAAAAATCCAGAGAATTTAGTGTCATTGCTTGCAGGTAAAGCAGTGGGTACCAAAGTAATTAAATAAAGAATAAGTAGAGAGTGACAATGGAAAATTTATTAACCGGCATGGAAATGACTCAACAACAAGCATTAGACTTGATTGCATTGGGTAAAGATTTAAAAGCCAATCCAAGTAAATATGCGCAGGCATTAGCCGGTAAAAGCGTTGTTACTTTATTTGAAAAGCAATCACTACGTACACGTGTTACTTTTGATATTGGTGTTAACAAATTAGGCGGCCATGCCGTTTATTTAGATCAAACGAATGGCGCAATGGGTAGCCGCGAAGATGTGAAAGACTTTGCTGCTAATATTTCGCGTTGGGCAGATTGCATTGTCGCGCGTGTATTTGACCACAACACACTGCTTGAAATGCAGGAGTATGCAAGTGTGCCAGTGATTAATTCTCTGTGTGACTTGTACCATCCGTGTCAAGGCATGGCGGACTTCTTAACCATTGCACAAAACTATGATGATTTAACAAAAGTTAAACTTGCTTATATCGGCGATGGTAACAATGTAACGCATTCATTATTTATTGCCGGCGCTATTTTAGGTGCAACGGTAACGGCTGTTTGCCCACTGGGTCATAGTCCTGATGCGCAAATCATGAAAAAAGCAGAAGAAATTGCAAAACAAACGGGTGCAAAAATTACTGTAACCAATAATATTGATGATATTAAAGGTTATGATGTTGTTTATGGTGACACTTGGTTATCAATGGGCGACGATACACCGTTAGAACAAATTAAAGCTAAATTTATGCCGTACCAAATTAATCAAGACTTACTTGACCAAACCGGTATTAAGCATATTTTACATTGCCAACCAGCGCATCGTGGTTTAGATATCACCTCAGATGTAATGGATGGTCCAGCTTCATTGATTTTTGATCAAGCTGAAAATAGAATGCACATACAAAACGCTATTATGCTTACCTTAATTAATAAATAAATAGATGTAGACGAAAGGAAATAATCAATGAGTAAAGTTAAAAAAGTTGTTCTCGCTTATTCAGGCGGTCTAGATACATCAGCAATCATTCCATGGTTAAAAGAAACTTATGATGATTGTGAAATCGTAGCGTTTTGTGCCGATGTAGGCCAAGGAGCAGAAGAATTAGTTGGTTTGCACGAAAAAGCAATTGCTTCAGGTGCTTCTGAATGTCACATCGTTGACTTGAAAGAAGAATTTGTTAAAGACTACATCTACCCAACAATTGCATCTGGCGCAGTGTATGAAGGTACTTATTTATTAGGTACTTCTATGGCTCGTCCAATCATTGCAAAAGCTCAGGTTGAAGTTGCATTAAAAGTAGGTGCAGATGCCGTTTGTCATGGTTGTACTGGTAAAGGTAATGACCAAATTCGTTTTGAAAGTTGTTTTGCTGCATTAGCACCAGAGCTACGTGTTATTGCACCTTGGCGTGAATGGGATATGGTTTCTCGTGAAGACCTATTGGATTACCTTGCTGAGCGTAATATTGAAACAACGGCTTCAGCAACAAAAATCTACAGCCGTGATGCAAATGCATGGCACATTTCGCACGAAGGTGGCGAGCTAGAAGACCCATACAACGAACCAAGTAAAGGTGTTTGGACATTAACGGTTGATCCGCTTGATGCACCAAATGAACCAGAATACGTAACGTTAAAAGTTGAAAATGCACGTGTTACTGAAGTAGATGGTGTTGCTTTGTCTCCTTACGATGCGTTAATGGTATTGAATGAAAAAGCCGCAGCACATGGTGTGGGCCGTATCGATATCACTGAAAACCGTACAGTAGGTATGAAGTCTCGTGGTTGTTATGAAACGCCAGGAGGTACTGTGATGGTGACTGCACTTCGTGGTATTGATGAATTAGTACACGACAAACCTTCTCGTCGCTGGCGTGATCAAGTGGGCCAAGAATTTGCTCACTTAGTGTATGACGGTCGTTGGTTTACACCACTTTGTGGTTCTTTATTAGCGGCGTCTGAGTCACTAGCAAAAGATGCAAACGGTGAAGTAGTTGTACGTCTATATAAAGGACAAGCAACAGCAGTTAAGAAACGTTCTCCAAATAGTCTTTACTCTGAAGAGTTTGCTACATTTGGTGATGATAACGTTTATGACCAAAAACATGCTGAAGGTTTCATCCGTTTATATTCACTGTCTAGCCGCATTCGTAAGCTAAACAGTAACAAATAAACAAAATATGTTATAAAATTCCTGCCCTCGGTTATCGAGAGCAGGAATTTCTATTTATAAGCGTTTTTAAAAACCAGTGCGTTTATAAATAGAAGTGAAATTAATAGTAATCCCTTAACAAATGGATTTGGCATGATTGCCAAGTCAGAATGGAGTAACAAATGGCACTATGGGGCGGACGTTTTAGCCAAGCGGCAGACGTAAAATTTAAATTATTTAATGATTCCTTGAAGTTTGACTACCGTTTAGCTGAACAGGATATTATTGGCTCAATAGCATGGTCAAAAGCGTTGTTAGCGGTAAATGTATTAACTTCTGATGAACAAATTAGTATTGATAAAAGCTTAAATGAATTGCTAGTTTCAGTACAAGCCAACCCAGAGCAAGTATTACAATCTGACGCCGAAGATATCCATTCTTGGGTTGAAGGGCAATTAATCAATAAAGTCGGTGATTTAGGTAAAAAATTACACACAGGTCGTAGCCGAAATGACCAAGTTGCTACAGATTTGAAATTATGGTGTAAAAAAACCGCACAAGAGTTAATTGTTCACCTTAATACATTAGAAGCTAAGTTGATTGAATTAGCGCGTATTCATCAATCTGTTGTCTTACCAGGTTATACGCATCTACAACGTGCTCAGCCAGTGACATTTTCACATTGGTGTTTAGCTTATTTAGAAATGTTAGAGCGTGACCATAGCCGTTTAGAAGATTGTATTGATCGCATGGATACTTGCCCATTAGGCAGTGGTGCATTAGCCGGTACTGGTTATCCGATGGATAGAACAGCATTAGCACATTCGCTAGGTTTTAAACGCGCAACACGCAATAGTTTAGATTCAGTGTCAGACCGTGACCACGTTGTTGAATTGATGAGTTGTGCAACATTATCAATGGTACATCTATCACGTATGGCTGAAGATTTAATTTTCTATAATAGTGGTGAGTCTGGTTTTATTGAAATGTCAGATCAAGTGACATCAGGTTCGTCATTAATGCCACAAAAGAAAAATCCAGATGCAATGGAATTGATTCGTGGTAAGTCTGGACGTGTATTTGGTTCATTAGCCGGTATGTTAATGACATTAAAAGCGTTACCACTTGCGTATAACAAAGATATGCAAGAAGACAAAGAAGGTCTATTTGACGCATTAGATACATGGGGTGACTGCTTAGAAATGGGCGCAATGGCGTTAACAAATCTTAAAGTCAATGAAGAACGTACTAAAGAAGCTGCACAGGGTGGTTACTCAAATGCAACTGAATTGGCCGACTATTTAGTTGCCAAAGGGATCCCTTTCCGTGAAGCACACCATATCGTAGGTGTTGCCGTGGTAGCAGCGATCGAAAAAGGCGTACCATTAGAAGATTTAACCGTTGCAGAGTTTAAGCAATTCTCTAGTGTGATTGAAGATGATGTTTATCCAACCTTAACATTAGAAGCAACTTTAGCTGCGCGTACCGCATTAGGTGGCGTTGCACCGCATCAAGTGGAATTTGCATTAACAGAAGCTGAGCAACGTTTATCTAAACGTGGCAAGTCAGGCATTGTTATTAGAACTGCAAATGTTGAAGATATAGACCGTATTGAGTCAATGGTTAATTACTGGGCCGAGAAAGGTGAAAACTTACCACGTGATAAATCAGATTTAGCAAAATCAATTGATGAGTTTGTTGTCACTGAACTAGACGGAATAGTAGCAGGTTGTGGATCTGTCCACATTTATGACACAGGTTTAGCTGAAATTCGTTCAATAGGAATCGAACCTGGTTATGAAGGCCGTGGCCAAGGTAGTGCGTTGGTTGAGCTATTAGTGAAAAAATCAGAAAACTTAGCGATTAAACGTTTATTTGTATTAACGCGTATGCCAGATTTCTTTATGAAACTAGGCTTTAGTCCAGAAAGCAAAGCGACTATGCCAGAAAAAGTCCTAAAAGATTGTGCTATGTTTGTCAGTGAACATGCCAATAGTGAAAAAGCGCTCGAGTTAAACTATAAAACTAGTATGTTACTACACAAAGAAATGAGCAAAAACTAAAATTAAGACTCTGCAAATCCTGTAAATAAAGGTGTGTTTCGATTATTTGAATCTAAGTAATGAAACACACCTTATTATTTATATATAAGTTGTGATTAACTGCCACCTGTCCGAAATCCTACCAAACTAGCTATTCATTGATCTATTCCGTGAATTTTCGTCCCTTTTTAACAATGCCTCGTATATCCAATGTTGGCTGAAGTTGCATGTTAAATGAAAGACGCTAAAGCACTTGTACCAATTCTATTAAACAAGTTCAGTTAATTAGTGTGATGGGTATTAACCATTATCAAGCACTGCATCCGCAAAATGTTGACGTAAAATACGATTTTGAAAAGTATCGTTAAAACGTGCATTTATGATAATAATGAAGCGCTCAAAGGAATGTTGTTGATCAAGTGCTTGTACAGAAGAGATATGGTGAAAAACTTCATCATCTTGAATATGTAGTATTTCACCAGGGGCTAATGTCGTTTTTGAAATGACCTGCTCACCTGCTTTATCTTTATAAATAGTATTAACTCCTCCCGTCACGTTATCTCTATTAAGTACAAGAATACTTAAGAACTTACTACCATCTTGATGAATGCCTTGACCTTGTAAAGGATCTAATGACTGCTTTCCTTTAACACCTGTGATTTGCATAAGGATCGGCTCGTTTGGATCAATACGCCAAAGTCCCGCCCAAGCCTTAACAAATTCTTGTACATCATCACGCGCTAAGAAATTTTTATCGAGTGCGGGATAATGCCGTAATTTATTCGCCATTGTATCGGCATCGTTATAAGCCCCCCCTTGTGCCATCGGACAATTATCTAATACTTTAAGCTCGCTGCTTTCATTGAAATAAAGCCAAGACATACTTTTCCAACGTGTTTCAACATAAGGGTCCTTTGGTAGAACATCTAAATAAGACTGCCATTCAGTTAGGTTTATCTGCTCACTGATACAGGTTTTACTCCAACATTGTTTATCAATATCTTGCCTAACATGGACTGGCCAAAAAGGGAGTTTGGCTAACAAAGGCGGCATGCTTGGATTTTGCACATAATCAACGTTTATATTTTTCATTGTATTTCCTTTTATGAATAGTTTTTAAAGAAAGAAGTCAGAAGCTATTGATCTTCTAACGGGACAAAAGGTATAGCCTCATTGTCTGGGTATCAATTTAAGTATTCATTTAGAGGAGGAAGATAAAAAATTGTTTAACGTAAACGGTGAGATTTATTTAATTTAATGGGGACGGTTTGATCGCACTTTAATTGATGAGCGTTGTATGTTCGCTGATTGGAGTTGTTGTAAAAGGGGGAACAAGTTAGAAAAGTTTATTTACTATTAATCCCGGTTGTTATGCACTGATTGGTATTAATGACTTGATCTGGAGCCTTATAAATTCTGCTATAGAATTCAAACATGCAGTTAAAAAGAATAGATAGTTGAAAAGAGTAGATAGATAAATAGATGATTAGACGAATAGGTAGTTAGATGAGCAGTACATAGCTTATTCTTAAAAGCCGCTGTACTGCTATTTAATAGATAACGAAGTATTTATTGCTGCTGATGGCGGTTATGCAGAAGTTTCTTCAAGATACTCATTTTTTAAATTAACGTAATGACTGGCAGAGCGTTTTAAAAAAGCAAATTCAGCTTCAGTTAAAGCACGTGCAGCTTTTGCAGGAGAACCTACATATAAAAAACCAGAAGCTAACACTTTATTTGGGGGCACTAAGGAGCCTGCTGCAAGGATCACTTCATTTTCAATATGAGCACCATCTAATACAATCGCACCCATACCAATTAAAACACGATCGCCTATAGTACATGCATGTAACATTGCTTTATGGCCAACCGTGACGTCTTCACCAATATTCAGGGAGTAACCATCAACGGTTGCTTCACCTTTTCTAGCCACATGTAGAATGGAGCCGTCCTGAATATTAGTACGAGCACCCACATAGATAGAATTAACATCACCACGTAAAACACACATCGGCCAGATATTCACGTCATCTGCCAAGTGAACATCACCGATTATGGAAGAAAATGGGTCAATATAAACAGCATTACCAATTGTAGGATAGATATTCTTATAAGGACGTAGTGTAGGAAACATAATAAACCTTCTTGATCGACATAATAAAAGGCCACTATACGACACAAAAGTGTGGATAACAAAATCAAAATTGTGGATAACTTGTGTTCAAAGTAGGTATAAAAATTAATTGCAATAAATCGCAATAAAACACTTGCCAATGTGATCTCAATCCCTATAATGCGACCCCACAGACACGGGGTGTAGCGCAAGTTACTCAACGAGTTTGAGAATAATTTTTAACGTATTAACGCTTCGTGGTTCGCTTCGAAATTAAGTTAAATTAAAACGTTGACAATGTTCGAAAGGCGCGTAGTATACGCCGCCTAGCCGAGAGGCACGCTCTTTAACAATTTAATCAAACAATCTGTGTGAGCACTTGTTGTTGATGTGATTTCAAAAAATCAAAGTCCTACTTGTTAGGCAACATCAATAATAGTGACACACGAAATAATTCATTTACATTGAAAGATTTATCTTTCAATGAATAACGAAGCGAATGAACTTGTTCAATCGCAGTTATTTCAGAATAATAAATTGTTAGTTTCTTATA
>NZ_WTKU01000037.1 GCF_011378715.1 Psychromonas sp. SA13A
GGATAGCTTTACTTATACCAATGAAGAAGGCCAGGAAGCCACGGTTAATGTCACCGTGGATGCCGTGAACGACTTAACTGTCGTTGCCAACGATACTGCAAGCACCAACGAAGATGCTGCGATTGATATTGATGTGTTAGCCAATGACACCGACACGGCTGATGGCACTGAAGCAGCGATCTCACCAGTAGAAAGCGTGACTCAAGGTAGCAACGGTTCAGTAGTAGTTAATGCCGATGGCACGGTGAAATACACACCAAATGCTGACTTTAATGGGTCGGATAGCTTTACTTATACCAATGAAGAAGGCCAGGAAGCCACGGTTAATGTCACGGTGGATGCGGTTAATGATTTAACCGTCGTAGCCAACGATACCGCGACGACTAACGAAGATGAGGCGATTGATATCGATGTGCTTGCAAATGACACCGATACAGTTGATGGCACTGCAGCGGCGATCTCACCAGTAGCCTCTGTTACCCAAGGTAGTAACGGTTCAGTAGTAGTTAATGCTGATGGCACGGTGAAATACACACCGAATGCTGACTTTAATGGCACGGATAGCTTTACTTATACGAATGCTGAAGGGCAAGAAGCCACGGTTAATGTCACCGTGGATGCGGTTAATGACTTAACGATTGTGAATAACGATATCGCCAGCGTGAACGAAGATGCTGCGATTGATATTAATGTATTAGCCAATGACACCGACACGGCTGATGGCACTGATGCGGCAGTTTCGCCAGTGGCCTCTGTCACACAGGGTATTAACGGTAATGTCTCAATCAATACTGATGGCACAATTAAATATATCCCGAATACTAACTTTAACGGTAGCGATAGCTTTACTTATACCAATGAAGAAGGCCAAGTTGGCACAGTGAATGTAACTATTACAAACGTAAACGATGTAGCAGTCGCTTTTGATGATGCAGTCACCACTGATGAAAACAGCATCTTAAACAGCAGTGTACCCGTGGCGAGTGATGTAGATGGAACGATAGTAAGCTATCAACTGGTTGATGATGTAAAAATAGGTAAACTGATCTTCAATGAAGATGGAAGTTATACTTTTAATCCAAATGCAGATTTTGATGATTTGGCTGTTAATACAAGCCGTGATGTGGCTTTCACATACACTGCGACTGATAATGAAAACGGTGTGAGTGAAACAAAAACAATCACTATTACGGTAACAGGAAGCAATGATCTACCAATCATTGATAACGTTAAGGGCAGTACACAAGTTGAAAATACTGCTGCTGCGGGAGATATTGTCGCGATCTTCGGCGCTAGTGATGCAGACGGTGACACCGTGACGTTTAGTCTCTCCAGTGGTAATGACAACGGTTACTTTGAGATTGATACTAACACAGGCAACGTTACTTTAACTGCTGCTGGTCAAACGGCGATTGAAAACGATATTCTTAACCTCGGTAACCAAGTGATAGGTGTGACTGCCAGTGACGGTATAAGCAGCTCAAGCGAAGCCAGTGCAATAATTGTAATTAACCATGTAAATGACAACGCGCCGACCATTACAACTAATGTGGGCAGCACTCAAATTGAAAACATTGCGACTGCAGGAGATGTGGTTGCCACTTTCAGCGCCAGCGATGTAGATGGTGATAAGGTGACTTATCATATTAATAGTGGTAACAACGATGGTTACTTCACTATTGATGGCAATACAGGAGTGGTGACGCTAACAGAAGCAGGTGAAACAATACTGTCAAATGATGCCTTGGTTAACGCTGTTTATAGTTTAGCTGTTACAGCCACTGATGGTGTATTTGTATCAGCGCAAGCTACAGCAACTATATATTTTGAGGCGACTAACGACGCGCCAACCATCAATACCATTATCGGTAGCACTCAAGTTGAAAATATTGCAGCAGCGGGAGATGTGGTTGCAACCTTTACAGGCAGCGATTTAGACGGTGATGCAATAACTTATAACATCAGCAGTGGTAATGATAATGACTACTTTATTATTGATACTAATACAGGTGTAGTGACCCTAACGAACGCTGGTGAAGTTGAACTGGATAACGATGCCTTAACTAACGCTGTTTACACATTAGGCGTTACAGCCACTGATGGCAAATTAACAACCGAACAAGAGACAGCAACGATAAAGTTTGCTGCGATTAATGATGTGCCCACCATTAACAAGGTAAATGGTAGTACCCAGGTTGAAAATATCGCAATAGCGGGTGATCTAGTCGCAAGCTTCGCTGCTATTGACTTAGATGGCGACGCTCTGACTTATCGTATTAATAGTGGCAATGAAAATGGCTATTTCACGATTGATGCTAATAGCGGCGCAGTAACATTAACAGAAGTAGGTGAAGCAACACTGGCTAACGATGCTTTAATCGATACCTATTTTAAGTTAAGTGTCGTTGCTAATGATGGCCAAATCGATTCCTTAGAAATGACCGCTGATATCCTATTTTCTGCAACAAATGATGCAGCATTGGTTAGTTTGGAGACTAAAGTAATCAATGAAGCAGATGAGCCTATTACCACTAGCGGTCAACTAACTGCTAGTGATGTAGATAATGAGGATAATACCTTCATTTCTGAAACATTGGTTGGCAGCTATGGCACGTTTAATATTGATAAATCTGGCACTTGGACTTTCACCGCGAACGATGCTTTTGATGCCTTAAATGAAAATGAAAACATATCAGAAACCTTCAATGTAGCTAGTATCGATGGCACAGCTAGCACCGTTACCATACAAATTAATGGTACTAATGATGCCGCGGTAGTGAGTAGTCAGCGTTTGGAAGTAGATGAAACAGATTCGGCTATTATTACCGGCGGTCAATTAACATCGAATGATGTTGATAATGAGGATAATACCTTCATTTCTGATACGCTAATCGGCACCTACGGTACGTTTAATATTGATGAGTCTGGTGCTTGGACTTTCGCTGCGAACGACAATTTTGATGCCTTGAATGAAAATGAAAACATATCCGAAACCTTCAACGTCGTGAGTATCGATGGCACAGCTAGCACAGTCACTATTCAGATTAACGGCACTAATGATGCCGCGGTAGTGAGCAGTCAGCGTTTGGAAGTAGATGAAACAGATGCCCCGATCACCACTGCTGGTCAATTAACAGCTAGTGATGTTGATAATGAAGAGAATACCTTTGCTGCAAATACTATTGTAGGCAAATATGGTACCTTCACTATTAATGCCTCAGGTGCATGGGTGTTTACGGCAAAATCAGCATTTAATCAATTGATTGAGGGCGAACATTATGCAGAAACCTTTAACGTCAGTAGTATCGATGGAACCATCAGTACAGTAACAATACAAATTAATGGAACAAGAGAAACAGACACCAGCATTACTGATAATGAGATAATAAATGAACCTGAAATGCTTGAGCCAACGCCAACTCCTGATGACAATACAGACTCACCTGAAGATATTGTAGATAACAACATTGCTACAGAAGCTGTTAATGATGTTGATCTTACTATTGACATACTAGGCGAACAGGGCCGATTAATGACCACACCATTGGACGAAGATATCTTCCTGAGTGTGCTTTCTGAGCGTCCCGCAAGTAATGACGATAATGATAATACCTCCTTAGTTGAAGAGCAAAGCCAAACATTTCTTCAGGAATTAACCTCAATTTGGATTGATAATGGAATACAAACAGAAACTATAACGCCGCTCAGTACAACGGTTGCTAATATTGGCTCACGTAGCCCTGAATTTTTAGATGATTTGGATAAAATGCAACAAGACTTAGATGCTTCTGCAGAACAAAACCAAATCATTCAAGACCTGAACGTTGGAACAGTCGCTGGCGTGGGTATTACTGGTGCTGCTATTTTTGTAAGTTGGTTATTACGAGGGGGCTCTCTGTTAGCTAGCCTTTTAACCGCAATGCCTGCATGGCGTTCGCTGGATGTTTTACCGATATTGACGGCCAGTGAGGCATTAACCCCAGCTGAATCAAGTGATCCTGACGCTGCAGGGGGAGATGCAGCAGGCGCTAATATCGATGCATTATTTGAAGATCAAAGTCCAGTACAATCACCTGATGATAGGATTAAAAAATAACCTATGAAAGTACCTGTAATATCTCCTATTGTTCGTCTTGCTATTGGGCTTAGCATGCTCACGGTCAGTTTGTTACTCGTTGCCGATTTTTTGGGCTTTATTCCAAATTCAAAATTGGCTGAATTCAATGCACGTAAAGTAATTGCTGAATCATTAGCGGTACAAGTATCCGCAGATGTAATGAAAGGTGATATCCGCTCTGTTACATTATTAATGCATTCACTTCAGCAGCAGAATACAAGCATTAACTCACTGGGTTTACGAACTTCCGATAAACAACTTATCTCGAGTGCGGGGGATCACCTTAACTCTTGGCACTTAACTGATAAAAGTGCTTCAACTGTTGCTAATATATTGGTACCTATTCACGGGAAAGAAGGGCGTTGGGGAGCGTTAGAGGTTAGTTTTAAACCGCTGAATGGTAACCCTACTATATTTGAGCGAGCCGGCTCTATTATCACCATTATTATATTTATATTAACTGTTGGATTTTTCGTATTTTGGTTATTCCTAAAACGAGCACTCAATGAACTAGACCCAAGTAACGTAATTCCTGACCGTGTTAGTGCTGCCTTGAATATACTCGCTGAAGGTTTAGTCATACTTGATAACAATGGACGAATTGTTTTTGTTAATACCGCTTTTGAACAAAAACTAGGTCAGCCTTCAGCTAGCTTAATTGGTAAAAATCTATCAGATTTTGATTGGAGCCCAACAGACAATGAGAAAAGCGATGAGCCTTATCGTTTGCCTTGGCAGTTGTTATTAGATGGTTTTGAAACAGAGCATTCAAACTTAAAGTTATGCACCCAATTAAAAGAAAACTTGAGTTTTGCCGTTAATATTGCACCGATTCAAACAGCCGATGCTGATATTCGTGGTGTGGTTGTGACCTTTGATGATATCACCGAATTAGAAAATAAAAATGTTGTGTTAGAGCGAGCACTAAGCCAAATAAAACATAGCCAACAAGAAATAACACGTCAAAATAAAAAACTACAAGTATTAGCAACACGCGATCCTTTAACCGGATTATTAAACCGCCGTTCACTCTTTGAAGGTTTTGCAACCTTATTGAGTGAGATGGAGGATGACGAGACACTTAGTTGCATCATGCTAGATATTGATCACTTTAAACTAGTCAATGATCGTTTCGGTCATGCCACCGGTGATATTGTCATTAAATCACTTGCTCAAATCTTAAGTGAAACTGCGCGCAGTGACGATTTAGTAGGTCGTTACGGTGGTGAAGAGTTTTGTATTGTGCTGCCAGGAGTTGATGAAAAACTAGCTGCTGATATTGCCGAACGTATTCGCTCAGTGGTTAACAATGATAAAAGTGGTGAAGCAAATGGCATCATTCCATTTACCGCTAGTTTTGGTGTTTCAAGTATTTCAGGAGGAGGATTCACACCGGAATTCATTATCGATATTGCCGATAAAGCACTTTATTCTGCTAAAAAGTCGGGGCGTAATCAGGTGGTTCGTTGGTCTATGATTGAGTCCGGTGACAAAGCAATGGCACCACCTATCAAGCGAAACAGTGTAATAACGCAAGAGAAAACTAGCGTAAATAGCGAAAAAGTAATCGCGAGCAATAATGAGTCTAAATTAGTGACACTCCCTGTGCCTGAGTTTAATCGAACAGATCAAACGACAGTCCAAAATTTACATCATCGTATAATAGAACTAGAAGCTTTAATTTACGCAAAAAAAACGAATCAGTTTGATTTAAATGACATTAATGATTTCCCGAATCAAATAGTTTTGATTGACCGTATTAAACAAAGTATTGAACGTAGCTTGCGTTTAAATACGTTATTTGCAATCTTAATTATTGATATTGATGCTTCACAAATCATTAAAAATACGCTCGGAGAAGCTGCGAATAATAAAGTCATCAATATAGTCGCCAAGCGTTTAAAAAAGACACTACGATCTGCAGATTCTGTAATGATTGATAACGTTGAAAAAATGGGAAGTAATCTTTCTCGCACCAATAGTGGTGAATTTGTGGTGCTACTAACAGACATGAAAAAACAGGAAGAAGCAACATGGATAATCCAACGTTTATTTAGTTGTATGCAGAAACCTGTTGAAGCGGAGGATACTGAACTCTTTTTAGATCCTCGCATCGGTGCCAGTGTATATCCAAGTGATGGTGAAAACACGGAGCTGTTACTCACACATGCGGGGATTGCATTACGAGAAGCTAAAGCAACCTTAGGTAAGGAAGTTTGTCTGTATTACAGCAAAGAGACAAATCAACATGCCAAGTCTCAATTATATATGGAAGGGGAGTTACATCGAGCCATTGAACGCAATGAACTGTCTATAGAATATCAACCTGTTATTACACTAGAAACTGGGCGAATTGATAGCTTTGAAGTCTTACTGCGTTGGTACCATCCAAAACTGGGCTTAGTCTCTCCTGAAGAATTTATATCAATTGCAGAGCATGTAGGGCTAATTGATGATATTGGTAACTGGGTTCTTCAAAAAGCATGCACACAGTTAAAAGTCTGGCATGATATTGGTCATCAGCACCTAACCTTAGCGGTTAACTTTTCAGTGGTACAGTTTCGAACACCAGACTTCGCGAATAAAGTTTTGTCGACGATCAAGCAAGCCAACCTTACACCGGATTCATTAGTTATAGAAATCACCGAATCAGCATTGATCCATAATATTAAAATGGTTGAGTTGAATCTTAATAAATTGAATAAAGCAGGTATGCGTATTTCATTGGATGACTTTGGTACTGGTTATTCATCACTTAGTTACTTAAAACTATTCCCCATTGATACGGTGAAAATTGATAAATCATTCCTAAAAGAATTTCCCGACCATGCACAAGGTGCCGCAATAGTGAGCGCTATTATAGCTATGGTTCATAGTCTCGGTTTACATGTGATTGCAGAAGGTGTTGAATCTGATATTCAATTACATGTATTACAAAACTTAAAGTGTGATGCAATTCAGGGATATTTATTTAGTAAACCACTTACTCGTGAACAAGCAACTTCGCTGTTAGCTAACCCCGCCAATATTCGTCAAAGAGTGTGGGACAGTCGAACCATAGAAATGCCCCAAGAAAATGAATTATTAGCAGGTGTGCTTAATCACATGCCTAAAGAACGAATATGATTAAGCATCTATTTAATAGACAGTAATAACCACTGACTTTATGATGGGTATCGGGTATAAATTGATTGCCATTAATTGATCACATAGTGCGAACAATAGAAAACGCTAACAATCAAAGTAAAATAGGGGGAATTAACGAAATGAACCAACCTCAACGACCTATTAATCTTCATGTTAATTATCATGCACATGTTTATTTTGACCAGACAACAGTAGAGTTTGCAGCAAAATTATGTGAAAAAGCAGGGGATTTATTCAATTTAAAAATAGGTAGAGTACATCAAAAATTGGTGGGGCCTCATCCATGCTGGAGTTGCCAAATCCTTTTTGCATCGAATGATTTTGAACAACTTATTCCTTGGCTTGAAGAGTCGCGTCAAGGGTTGAGTATATTTGTTCACCCTTTAACAGGAAACGACCTAGACGATCATACTAAATATGCATGTTGGCTAGGGGATGAGTGTCAGTTAAAGGTAGACATGTTTCGTCGAAAGGCTCTATAAGTAACATCACTTTTACCTAGTTTCTTACCTGCTTTTTTATGACGGCAATAAGAGCTGTTATTGGTTATAGAAAGAACGAGAAAGCAATCACTTCTCGTTCTTTATTGGTGTATTTATACTGGTGTATTTATATTGGTTTATTAATGCTGAGTAAACCGCCTCAATTGTTGTTGAAAAAACTCTTTTTCTCTTTGTAACGAATCCCTTTGTTGAATTAAATCGATAAGTAAGGCCACCGCTAGCCAATCAATTTCTAAATCTTGGTGGAGTCGCACCGCTTTTTTTATCCAATGAACACTCGAAGTGTCAAACTCCCAGTCCTTACTGTTGGCATTAGCAATGGGTTTGACAATGCCATTTTCAACGATCTCAATAATATGATGACTTTCAATTCTCTCTAATTGACATAACTCATTGAGTGAAATCACCGTTAATCTGCGCATCATAGATATTCTCCCCATGAAACCCGTGGGTCAAAAGCTGAGTTTTTTGCAAGCTCTTGCCATAATTGGGTTGCTTTATCATTGCTGACAGGCGGTATGATCACATTAATAACCACAAACAGATCACCCAACTTATCTTTTCTTTTTAAGCCTTTACCTTTAACGCGCAATTTTGTACCTGATTGAGTATTGGCAGCGATTGTTAGCGTCACCTTGCCATCCAACGTCGGTACAGTGACCTTAGTTCCTAACGCTGCTTCCCAAGGTGTAAGCGGCAAGGTTAATACTAAATCATGTTTTTGAACATCAAACAGGGGATGGTTATTTATACGAATATGCAGATAAAGATCACCCGGTTCACCACCGCCATAACCCGGCTTTCCTTGGCCTTTAAGGCGAATACGCTCGCCATTAATAACGCCTTGCGGTATTTTTATATTTAATTGTTTTTTAATTTGATGTGTTTTTCCACCTTCGGAAACAGGTAATTTAAAGTGGACCGTTTTAATTTGCTGATGCAGCGTCTCTTGCAATGACATAGCCAGTTCCGTTTCAACATCTTGGCCTCTAGAATGATGTTGCTGAGCCTGTCCATGAAAATGTGATTGATCAAATCCACCACTAAAAATGGAATTAAAAAAATCAGAAAAGTGTGCATCAGGGTTAGGATCGCCTTGGTACGCATGTTGATCTTGTTGCCATCCCGGCGGAGGCTGAAATCCTTGGCTTGATTGATCCCCATATTCTAGGATCTCATCGAATTTTGCTCTTCTACCGGCATCCTTTAATACCTCATAAGCTTCAGCGATCTCTTTAAATTTTTCGCCAACGCCTTCAGCAGGATTTAAGTCAGGATGATACTTGCGGGCAAGTTTTCGGTAGGCTGTTTTAATATCTTTAACATCAGCATTTTTGCTGACACCGAGTATTTTATAATAATCTTTGAATTCCATAAAATAACCTAAAAATAAAATCACAAACACTGTGAAACATGTAGTTAAGTCTACGCTTTAATTGCATTTTGACCATAAATTTATTAATTATTTAAATGCATAAAGACAAATTAATATCATGGAAAAATTGAAGGAAATATGATTAAATTGATGGGTTTTGCAGAGGATTTCTAGAATGAGTTTTCATTAAATGAAACTCGAAAGTGGAATGTAGTAGCGGTGTTGAATCATGCTGTATGAGTAGGAGTGGTTCAAGGAGCAAAAAATAATACCCCCCGTTTTTAATCATTAGTTAATTTTAAATATCATTTATCTATGAAAGTTTGTGGGGGGACAGAACTTTGTTATATGGAAAACTTCGACGCTATTAAACTCTTTTTTGCTTGCGAGCTAATCTAAAACCTAAAAGCCCTATTACTAATATAGCCGAGGTAGCTGGCGCAGGTACCATTAGCCACGCTGAGTTTGACTTGTTAGGGTAAAAACTTTCAACTCCACATGGACCCGGAATGCAATCCCAGTCATAATCAAGGTTATCGTGCCAGATCCATAGATTTACATACCCGTATAGCGTCATTCTTCCTACTTTAGCTCTCCCGTACTCATCAGTAGTCCCTTCATCGAACCAAAATGTGAGTCCATCACCTTCACTTGGGTGTCCAAGCGTATAATCACCACAATCAAATTGCGGCTGATTTGGTCCTGCACAATATGGCCCTAATTCACCGGATAAAGTCACACTAAGCGACGAGTATTGATCGCTCTGATCAGGTACTGTAACACCTGTTGCCAAAGTGAAAAAATCTGCTGCTTCAGATCTATTTGCAATATAGAAACCTTCGTACAAACCTCCAGTCTGTGTTAATGCCTTTGTTTCCGGGTAACTTGAATACAAAGTTTCACCCCATCCTGCATAAGTTTTTCCATTCGAGGCTGTCATTAAATTAGTACCGTTTTCCTCAATACTTAATTCGCCCATGATAATCGTTGCATTAGTTGTAAATGAAGTTAGCGATAATGCCGCTATTACAGCTAATTTAGTAAATGAAAATTTCATCCTAGTATTCCTTGTTACGTAACTATTTTTTATAGGAAATAATTTCTACGGTAACTTTACTTTGCAAATAAGATATAGTCGATTCAGCATTCAGCTCATGCGAGCTTCTAGATCAAACTACATCTAATCATAAGTATTTAACCTAAAATCATAATGTTATATATACAGTCGTGTATGCTTTCTGAAGATTATTTCGTTTTATCTTAATAAATAATGGTTGCATTATAAAAAAGTGAAAAACTTAATAAAATAAGTAAAAATCATCAAACCGCGCTTATGATAATCTAAAAAATATTATAAACTTCTTTTTATTTGATTATTATGTGATTAATAAGGTGCTTTTATTTCGTTTATAAAGATAAGTAACAAAGCACTCATGTCATCTGTATTTCGAGTACACTTATTACTTGAATTCGAGAATATTAAGTTAATTCTTTTGAAACGTTACTCGTCCCTAAAAATTCATTATTGGATAGAATGATTAGGTTCATTTTTTAAGTGAAGGTGGCTTAATCCGTATGACAGAAAGTGGGGTAAAACAGTTAGAATGGTTTGGAGCCGATCTTTGCTTTTGCATGAAAGTGAAAAAAGAGCACCACATTATTTTGAAGTAATTTTTCATTAAGTTTTAATTTAAATAATTGATTATAAATATTATTTATCTGTTGAGGTTTATGGGTATCCAGCACTTTCTGTTTGTTGCTGTTAGTAGCGGCTTTCTGTTTTAGCTCGTCTTCGCTCGTCCAGTCATTTTGATATTTATTGGCAGTATTTTCGCTCTGTCGGCGAGTAGCGATTGAAGAACCGAAACGTAGTTTCGAAGCCTGAAAATGCAAGATTCTGTATGTGGTTAAAGAAAATTTATGTCAAAGATATTGAAAAAAATACGGGCAATTTTTTTAATCTCCTCTTTTGGAAATAAAGTAATATCTACCTTCTTGTCGCACCGCTCATACGCCACGTTCATGTGGCGAACAGAGCTAACAACGACTACTCATAAAACATGATAATATCGTATCATTCGCTACTTTACCTTGCTTGAAGGCCATCATTAATTTAGACAAAACTCAGCGAGAATAATGGACCTAGCCGCATTGAGTTATGTTGTTCTGTATTATTTCGAGATCTATGATAAAGATATATGCGGTATAAATCTTTATCAATTATATCCAAATAGTTTGATTGAATAGGCTATTCTAACCAATTTCGACTCTGTTTCGGCCATTTTCTTTTGCTTTGTATAATGCTTCATCCACTCTTTTTATTAATTTATTGATGTTTTCATTTTTTTCATAAATAGAGATTCCAAAAGAAGCCGTTTTATATTCATTATTTACAAATTTATAGCTACAAATTTCTTTACGTAGTTTATTGGCCAAGGATAATAAATCAACTAAGTTTATTTCTGACGAAATAATGAGAAACTCTTCACCCCCCCAGCGGCCAACAACATCTGTCTTTCTTGAGTTTGATTCAATAATATGACTAAATTCTTGTAGTACAGTATCGCCAATTTGATGACCGAATTCATCATTCACTTTCTTAAAATAGTCAATATCAATCAGGATAACTCCAAAACTATGAGAAAATCGATTGGCCCGATTACTTTCTGAAATTAATGTTTCATCCAATTTAACGCGATTATAGAGTGCTGTTAATTTGTCAGTTCTTGCTAACTGTTCAAGTGCTATATTTTTTTCTTTTATTTCTTTATTTAATAATGCTAATTGCGAATTTGTTTTTTTTATTGAGCGACTTCTATGTAAGAGGAGTAAAAATACAGCAGTAAAAGCCGCTGAGATATAAAAAAGTTTTTCATAGTTAATAGATTGCTCTACTTTTATTTTAATCCATTCTCCTACTATGGTTCTAAGCTTATTCTCACCTATGCTATTTAATGATTTTTGCATTATTGAGTTTAAAAGGTGTTCATCATTTCGTGATGCAATGCTCAAATCAACATTATGTTCTAATCTTCCCGCTATTTTTAAATCAACAAAAGAATATTTTTGGATGTTATATCCGACAGCGGGCATAATATCGATGTACCCAAAAAGTTCACCACTCTGAACTTTAGATAAACCTTCTTTAGCACTTTTAACATCAATAATATTAAGTAGCGGATTATTGTTTTTTAACACCTCAGAGAATGCATAGCTTTCAACAATGCCAACCTTACGACTTCCTATACTCGCAATATCTTTAATAAATAGCTCTTCGGATTTTGTGGCTATAACAAAAGGTTCTGATATAAAAGGGACTGTAAAATTCATTGAATTTTTTCTAGAGGGAACATCCATCGCAATAGGTAAAATATCACACTTTCGATTTCTTATATTTTGCAATGATTCAGACCATTTCTTGGTTGGTACTAATACAAAGGGGGTATTAATTTTTTCTGATATTATTTTAGTAACATCTGCACCAACACCTTTATAGATCCCTTCTTTATCGATTCGTTCAAAAGGCAGCCAGTCTGGAGAGACACACATAGTGATTATTTGTTTATTTTTAAGATAATTTGTTTCTTCTTTAGTTAAAATTAAACCTGTATCAGTTAATGTCACTGCTTCTTTAGCTGCAAACCATTTATCAATTAACGACTCATATTCTTCTCTTGAAATTGAATTTATTGACTTTGTTATTATTGAAAATAACATGTTATCTTCTTTCTTCACGCCCAATCTTAGGTCTTCTTTTTTTACCAGGTGGCTATCAAGTTCAGCAAGGATTTTTATGTTAGAGAACCCAAAACTTTTAATGAGCCTTTGACCTGTAATGAGATTGTTAAATATTGCATCTATTTGCCCATAAGCTAATGCTTTCATTTTATCTCTTGAATTTTCAAAGATGACAATATCAAAAATATTCAGAGATTTAATGTCATCGTAATAATAAAGATCTTTAGTGATACCGACTTTTTTGCCTCTTAAAGATTCGAATCCGAGGTAATTATTGAACTCACCTTTTCTAGCAAAGACAACGCTTGGTATTTCAAAGTAAGGCTTTGTAAAATTTGTAAATATTTCTCTGCTTTTTTTGTAAGAGATAAGATCAATCAAATCAATTTTTTTAGCTTTAAATTTGCCAAGAGTCTCAGTCCAGCTTGCAACCTCAATTTTTATTTGTAATCCGCTTTTTTTCTTTATTAAATTGATATAGTCATATGAAAAACCAGATAATTTACCTTTATCTTCAAAGCTAAACGGATAATTATCGGAGATGCTGCCTAACGTAAAGACATGAGATGCAATATAGGTTTTTTCTGAAGCAGTAAAAAGGTTGGTTTCTTCTACTGCAAATGCCGATATATTAAATATTATTGTCATTAATATTATTATTTTCTTCATTACTTTCTGCTTGTTAGATTAGGTTATTAATATTTTTTAAAAGGCTAAGTTTTAAAATAGGGGCCTTGAGGATATGAAATCGAAGACCGTTAACTTTTCAATTAAGCTAATGGTTTTTTTTAAAAAAATGATTCAAATCAAAGTAACAAGACTATAGCACTACAGAAATATAACGCGTTAAATTTGTATTATTAATTTGTGTTAAATCTTTATTCGATGATGGCAGCATGAATTTAATGTGTTTTAAAAGTTTCCTTATTTTTATTTTTTCTTCTGCGCTCACCCAGTCATTTTGAGCGATATAAATATTGGTTTATCATGTCGGCGACTTTACTTTCTCTCTGCCAGTAGAGAAGCTATAAATAATTCAAAGAGACATCGAATTACTTTCTGATTTGGGAAAGTTCAAGGGTGAGGTAGTTGCAGTATTTTTTGTTTTATCTCGTTTGCGCTCATCCAGTCTGTTTGATTTTTATTGATTGTATTTTCGCCCTGTCGGCGACCAAACTTTCTTTTATCAGAAAAGACCTATACCTACAAAGAACTCAAAGAAACTGACCACCGAATCACTTCCTTATCCAAATAATCAATTGCTTTTATAACGCACCGGCTCTTGCTGGCCATCCATGGCCAGAGCGAGCCTAAGCCAAACATCCTGTTTGGATTTGCTAAAAGCAATGAATGATTTGGGAAAGTTCAACGGTGGGGGGAGTTGTAGCCACATTGAGTAAGGTTTTATTGTAACTATCTAATATTGCTTGTTTCAATTTTTTCGCTGTATTTCAAGTTGCAGGAGCAGGTTTTTCCTCTTGTAAGATGATTCAAAATGAAAGACTTGACCCCATTAGTTCTTGGAGTTGTAGCCACATTGAGTAAGGTTTTATTGTAACTATCTGATATTGCTTGTTTCAATTTTTTCGCTGCATTTTAAGTTGCAGGAGCAGGTTTTTTCTCTTGAAAGATAATTCAAAATGAAAGACTTGACCCCCATTTTTTTTCTCGTTTACATTTTTTGCATCATCAATATTCGATAAAGCGACTCAATTGTTGTTGAAAAAATGCATTTTTTTGCAATCAAGTCTAATGCTTTGATTATTGATGAGTTATTTCTTTTTCAGCTTAATCAACAATATTGATGTGCTTTTTCCATCAACATGGATATTGTTTCTCTTTTGGAAAAGTTTAATCGCTTGACGTGTTTTTTTACCCATAAGACCATCTGCTGGGCCTGCATTAAAACCAAGACGGTTTAATTGTTGTTGCGTTTGCAAAACTAAACTAGAACCTCTTGGTGCTGATTTAATCACGACTACTTTTTGCTGAGTTTTTACAGTTTTTTGTGGTTTTTTTACGACTACTTTTTGTGGTGTTTTTACGATTACTTTTTGCTGATTTTTTACAGCTTTTTGTGGTGTTTTTACGACTACTTTTTGCTGCCCTTGTATTTTGGCTTTTGATGCTTTTTGTTGTTGAGTCGCACCATTAGTTACTTGGCATCCTTTACTATTTTTTGAATTTTGTGTGTAACATTTAGATGTGTTTTGTCCATTGTTTTGAGAAAATGCTTGATGACTAAGCATTAATCCACCTAAAATGATTAAAGTCGAATATTTCATTTATTGCTTTCCTTCCTAGAGAGTTAATTATGCCTTCTTGAGGCAGTTAGGGTTGATATAAGTTCATCTTCTTCTATTTTACCTATAAATGGTTATTGATAAAAGTCGTCGATATATCTATCAACATGAAACAATCTAAGATCATTGCTTTTTAACGGAGAGAATAGACGTAATCAAAGTTGGTAAGATTTTTGTTAACTTAAAAGAGTTAACTTAAAAGAATTAGCTTAAAAAAGGCAATACCTGACCGGATGATCTTCGTAGTACTTTTACCTGTAACCTAGCACTTTCCACCAAAGGCCACCCACAACACCCCAGATAGATAAATTAATGATACTCATTAGAAAGCCCATGACCCACCAACAACTCAAAGAAACTGACCACCGAATCACTTTCTGGTCATCCATGGCTAGAACGAGCCTAAGGCAAACATCCAGTTTGGATTTGCTAAAAGCAATGAATGATTTGGGAAAGCTCAACGGTGGGAGGGTTGTATCTATATTTAGTTTTATTTCGTCTGCGCTCATCGGACATTTTGATATTTATTGGCAGTGTTTTCGCCCTGTCGGCGACCAAACTTTCTTTTATCAGAAAAGAAAGTTGGCAAAGAAACTGACCACCGAATCACTTTCTGATCCAAATAATCAATTGCTTTTATAACGCACCGGCTCTTGCTGGCCATCCATGGCCAGAACGAGCCTAAGCCAAACATCCTGTTTGGATTTGCTAAAAGAAATGAATGATTTGGGAAAGCTCAACGGTGGGGGAGTTGCAGCCAAATTGAGTAAGGTTTTATTGTAACTATTTGATATTGATTATTTTCGCTGTATTCCAAGTTGCAGGAGTAGGTTTTTTATCTTGAAAGATAATTCAAAATGAAAGACTTGACCCCCATTTTTTATGATTGAGTGTCCAACTATTTTTTTTGAGCCAGCCCAAAACCCATTCCACTATTTACTGTATAAAGCAGAAAGCCTCGTTCGGGCTTGTCCAACACCCAGATAAGGTGTCGGCTGCGCAACACCTATCCTCGTTTGTTATATTTTTAATTGCTAAAACACATCCAAAAACTGATTTATAAATTTATAAAAAAATCTGTATATTTAAGTTTACTAGTAACCACCTTGTTAAAGGTTTTATAGTGCGTCACCACCAAAAGCATTCCATATTTTTTTAAAACCTTTGCACTTATATTAACGCTAAAATCACCATCACTTACACTAACAGTATCATTTGATTTCATAAATTGTTGCTTTACAAAATCACGTCCTTCAAGGGATGAAGCAGTGGCTGATAACTCGTAATAATTACCAGAAGAATCGAAAGAACAATAAACATTCATTTGGATATTTTTATTATCTATTTTCCAAACACTACTTCTACTATATATTCCCTCAGCCTGATAATTAAATTTTTCTTTACTACAAGTATTTAATATTTCTTGTCCCATTGCGCTAATTATTCTGGTCAAGCACAACTGGACACCTGACTTTGTAATTTTTCATAGTTAATCGGAGTTAGATCTCCGAGTGTTGTATGAAGCCGTTCATGGTTGTAATAGCGGATATATTCTTCAACATCTAACTTCATCGTTTCACGCGTTAAGTGAACAATATTTAATAACCATTCATTCTTAAGACTGCCGAAGAACCGCTCAACAACTGCATTATCTAAACAAGCTCCCACGCTACTCATTGAGGCTATTATTTTATGCTTACTCAATAATCGATTAAATCGCCCACTAGTATATTGAGAACCACGATCGCTGTGGAACATCAAACCCGCTTTAGGTTGCCTGATATTAATCGACATTTGCAATGCGCGTTCAACTAAATCAACCGTCATGCGGCCAGATATAGACCAGCCAATAACCCGACGAGAGTATAAATCCATGACAATGGCTAAATACATCCAACCTTGATTGGTCCTCAAATAGGTGACGTCGCCAGCCCACACTAGATTCTCTTGTTTAGGGTTAAACTGCTGACCCAATAGGTTATCAGCAACACTATCTGTATGTTTACGCTTTGTTGTTACCTTATATGCTTGGCGCTGTACGACGACAAGCTTTAGCTTGCGCATGATACTACGTGTACGATAACGACCCACCTTAAAGCCCGCTTCTCTTAATTTCTTGCATAACTGGCGAGAGCCCAGGCTACCGCGACTTCGCTTGAATAACTGTCGTGCTGCTCGATACATGTTCAGCTCTTCTTCACGGATGACTTTAGCGGGGCGTTCAAGCCAATCATAAAATGCACTACGACTCACTTGTAATGCATTACAAAGCAATTTTATGGGATATTTAGAGCGACTCGCTCGAATATACCGATACTTTACTTCATTTCTTTTGCGAAGAAGGCACTGGCCTTTTTTAATATTTCTTTCTCCATACGCAGTCGTTTAACTTCTTTGCGTAAGGCAAGTAATTCAGCACGTTCATCTGAATCTACAGTTGAGTTAGCATGTTGCTCTGCTTTTTGTTTCCAACTGTAAAGCAAGCTAGTCGTGATGTTTAAAGCAGAAGCAGCTTCTTGAACGCTATAGCCTTGTTCACTGACTAATGCCAATGCTTCAGTTTTAAATTCACTGGTATAAGTTTTGTATTGTCTTCTCGTATTCATGTTCACCTCTTTAGTGGATAGTATTATCCAAAATTAAAGTGTCCAGTTCAATTAGACCAGAATA
>NZ_WTKU01000038.1 GCF_011378715.1 Psychromonas sp. SA13A
GTCCAATATTGAGTATGGAGATGATGGAAAAACATCTTCAACAAATATCAGATGCAACACCTGTTGGAAGGCACGCACTTGTTATTATGGATTGTGCTAGTTGGCATTCAATCAAACTAAATAGTCGATTTAAGAATTTATCAATCATGCATCTCCCACCTTATTCTCCGGAGCTTAATCCTATTGAACAAGTTTGGGCTTGGTTAAGAGCAAATGACTTAGGAAACTTCGCATTTAAAAATTATGAAGATATTGTTGATCAAGTAAGTCGGGCCTGGAATAACTTTAGGCATCAGGTTGATCATGTAAAATCTCTTTGTAAAAGAGACTGGGCGAATCTGATCATAAATTAAATTCCTTTGGTATAAGTAATTCCAGGCGCATAATGAGTTTTTCCTGTGGCACCTCACCGGCGGTTTTAATGGCAGCGATTTGCGAGTCAATATCGGTGTCACTATCCAATAAGCGATACTGCGCGCCATGTGTTTTGATACGCTCCGTTGACTCCACAAAGTAGCGTAAACGGGGAGTGTTTAATGTATTACCGCTGTCGGGAGAGCATTGACGACAGGGGGTATTACTTTGATAGCTGCGCGCATAACGAATAAGTGAATAAGGTAAGTGTTTTTCAGGCAAGATACCGTGCTCAGGGCAATGTAAGGTGAGTAAATGCTGGCTGGGTATGAATTGTTCACGGCTGCTTAATGCACTTTCTGTGAGTTCAATACAAAGGTTCACCCCCACGTCTATAAAAGCCTCTTCTAACAGGGTCGCGGTGTATTGGCTTTTATGCTCAGCGGCGCAGCGCATGCACGGGTTGCGTTGTAATCTTCCTTGTAATGACTTTAGGTCAACGTGTCGCGTGTAATCTGGATGGCGTTGGCAGGCAATGTGTATTTTTGCATGTTCAGGTAATGCAAAACGTTGCGCAAACAAGGCGGCGTTGTTTGCTTCGTGCGCTGTGGTTGTTGATAACTGCCAAGTGGTTGATTGGGTAATAAGCTCACCTAAATCATTGAGTGTAGGCATGACGGGTAAAGGAAAGGCACCATTAGTACCACAGCGGGTACATATGGCTTTTACTGCTTGTTGTGGCGTCCAAAAGTGACGCTGACCAAAGCTTAAACAAGTATGGATGCAACGCTCAGAAAAGTGATGATAACTCGCCGCATCGATAGTGTGTTGCTTCACTTTCGCCTGTGCGTAAGCCAAGGTGTAGCTTTTTTCCCTTTTCTTTTCGCATCACAATATTGGCAAGCTAAATGCGCACGGGTGTTGATATGCGTTTTCATATTATTCACTGAATGTAATGTCATTTCGCGACAATGACGGCAAGTGAATGATCGTTTATCACCATTTTTAACAAACTGCTCGCTGTTCACTAACGATGAAACCCAGTGCAGGTGTCTGTGAGAGGGGGAGTATAATGTCTTTTAGTTTGGTGAGTTTTTTTATGGTGCTTGCCATCATTAGCAAATTCATAGTGCACGCCTGACAAAATTGCGATTTTTGTTGGTCGCCTTGATAAAAAAGGTGGCGACCACGTGATGTGAAGGTCACTTGATGGCGGGCGCACAAGAGGGTGAGCAGGCTTTACCTTGCATCAGCGGCGCCTGCTAAATGAACGATGCGATAAAATCGGTACCATTTAAAATGGGGATGCCGGGGGACGTGACGCGGGAAAATGCGGCTAATTTTTTGTTGAGCTGCGCGGTTAGGTTGTGTGATGTAAGCATAGTATCGCCTCTTTTAAGGGGAGTGTTTAGGATCTATTTATTACCATGAAAGGCTTTTTATTTTAATGCAAACGGCTGAAAATTAAGGTGTTTATGGCGCAGCGTAAAGCGTCTCAAAGACCCGGGAAATGACCTGTTATGGTCTCAGGCTAAATTGCTCAGCGCATAAGCGACTGTTTTTAAATGGCTAAAAAAAATAAAATAATGGGGTGAATAGCACGCAGTATTCGAGAGGCAGAACCTAACAATGGCGCACAGTGAGTAATAAAGTCTCATAGAGAGCAACTGAAGTGCACTGTCTTTGAGTCAACAGCAAAACCGGTATCAATATAACGAATGATATGAGCAAATCCTGCGTGTAAATACCAAGTAAGGCGCTTATTTAGCCGCTATTTTATCAAGATAGCCCTTGTGTTATGGCGTCATTGATTTTTTGATAAGCACTTCTCTCTATTCAAAAACCTTGTGTCGCGATAATAGATAAAGTGCATCACCTTCACATCCTCCCCGCCCAGCATCTAAGGTAGACTTAGCCATGTTAGTGTTTGCTAAAGCAGTACTGCTTACGTTTCCGACAACAATTAAACCGTTATTCCTCACAAGCTCTGTAGAGAATTTGTGCATTGCATCATGGCCCTGATTTTTTATCTTGGTTTGAATGCTTTTTTACCCGTTTTTTCTTATTCGCTCTTTGCGCTTTGCCTAACTTACTTTCTGATTTTCTATAGAATGCCTTTCTTGCCAACTCAGTGTCATCTGAGCAACTAGCCGTCGTCTTTAGTCCTAAATCAATGCCTACTCGCCAGTACCCGTTGAAGCAACCTGCGACACTTAAACGACAATATTAATGTACCATCGACCACGGCTATCTTCACTAAAACGACCAGACCTAAAGTTAAAGGCGTTCAGTCCGTAACTATCCCATACACCAAACAAATGACTTGCGAACTGGACTGCCCTTTAACCCACTTCGCGGTACTTGCTTTGAACGGGAAAAAACCAAGCGAACGCCTTGCAGCATCATAAATACGCCATTTCAATTTATCCTTTTTGGACTGTTTTCTTGCTTTTGCATAGGTAGCGATAACTTCTTGAATAGTGGCAGAGCCAATGATGAAGCCACGCTCTTTCTCCGTTCTTGAGGGGCTTTAGTTGTTTTTGAGGGTTAAAGGCAGATATGTTACTGCTAATGTAGCCAACTTCGGGCCTGGGGATATAACATCACTCGCTTGTCTCAGCGTTCCTCACTTGATTTGATTCAAACGCCATGCGGCTTTCTCGATCTAAAGGACCGGGTTTCACGCGAGAGAGGGGGGCTTATTGGTGCTGATATGTTGATCGTACCGAATAGTAAGGGATATTTTCGGTCATGTACTAACCGGTTTTGTGCTGTATTTGAGCTGGTGATAAGCATAGTGAGTAAGTCGTTAATTAAAGGGCATTAATCTGTTCATTATTCCCAAGTTATGTAAACACACTTAAAAGTAGGATTTGGATCACTCATTAACAGGCAATATTAAATAAAAACCTTTTTATAAAAATAATATTTTATTTTTACCTATTAATGTATGTATTTAACTTTTTAAAATAGACTATTTTGTATACAATAGAAATTGATTATTCAACTTTTATTGTTAGCGTAGGTGAACACTCATCATTTAGTCATTAAAGCGCATTTTCCAATGATTAAATAGCAAGGTCTTGAGTTTTAACTTTACGCCTTCTTATTAATGATATTAAGGAGAGTTATGTGCATTTAATGGAAAAATATTAACACTATTTCAGTCGCATCTAGCCTTTAAGGCGCTTTATTGTTGAAATAACGAACAATGGTAATATTTAAGGCCCAATAAACTAATTCTCTAAATATCATTTACCAGTAAAGCGGATCCAAAATATTTGAGCTAGATATACATACTCTCCTCGTTGTCACGACACTTACCTCTGTTGGCTCTTTTGTTGCGCTCTCAGTCTCGGTGTAATGGCGCAGGTTATTGGGCTGCAGGCATGTTATGTATTGCTATCGCTAGCCTCTTGATATCATTGCGAGGCAATATTGATAGTTTTGTTACGGTAGTTGTCGCAAATTCACTTTATGTCATTGGCTTTTCACTTATTTTACGTGGTATTAGAGTGTTTGCAGACTGTTCTCCATTAGTGTTTTTTGATTTTATTTTACCTTTTACCAGTACCGCGCTTTTCTATTACTTTAATCATGTTGAGCAAAACATAAATATAAGAATTGTGGTTATTTCTAGTGCATTTATGTGCACTTGCGCCGCTATTGTTTTCACATTATTACGCGATAAAAATGCACCTTGGCGATCGGCTGCTTTTTCAGTGGCCACGGTTTTTGGTCTATTTGGTATTTTACATGGTGTGCGAGGGGGACTCGCGCTGATATCGCCATTCGGTCCTTTATTGAGCGATTCGACTACATCAACCTCGCTGGTTTTTTTAGGGGGGATATTTTGTCTTGGCGGGAGCGTGATCACACTGACTATATTGGCTTATAGCGTGTTGGAGTCGGAACTTCGTATTTTTTCACATGTTGTTAATCAATCTGCCTCATCAATTGTTATTACTGACACAAAGGGTGTCATTAAATATATTAACCCTACCTGCATCAATAAAACAGGATATTCACAACAAGAGCTTATTGGGGAAAACCCGCGCATCTTTTGCTCTAGAGAAAAATCCACGGCAGAATATAAAGCGTTGTGGGATACGTTGTCTGCAGGTAACACTTGGCAGGGCGAGTTTCATAATCGTAAAAAGAATGGTGAATTATTTTGGGAGGTTTCATCGATAGCGCCGATAAAAGATAAGGCGGGTCGAATTATACGTTATGTTGCCATGAAGGAGGATATTACCGCACTAAAACAGGCTAAAAAACGTATTCAGCATATGGCAAATCATGATGTGCTCACCAAACTGCCAACGCGGCGGCTTTTTATGGAACTGTTAATAAAAAGCTTAGCAGTGGCGAAGCGACATACAAAAATCGCTGCAGTACTGTTCGTTGATCTTGATGGATTTAAGGCGGTTAATGATACGCTTGGTCACGATGTAGGTGATAAAACCTTAAAAAAGACGGCTGCCAGGCTCTCCTCCTGTGTCAGGGAGGTTGATACGGTCGCTCGTATTGGGGGGGATGAGTTCCTTATTATATTGACCAATATGCCTGATAAAGAGAGTATTATTAGTATTGCAGAAGAATTGGTTAGAGCGGTAGCCATACCTTATAAAATCGACAGCGCTGCTGATATCAATATTAGTGCCAGTATCGGTATCGCGTTATATCCTGATAATGCAGTGGAGCCGCTGGCGTTAATTAATTTAGCAGATCAAGCGATGTACGATGTTAAACGACAGGGAAAAAATAATTATTTATTTTCAGAAAATATGAATGTGGTGCCTCATATACCCTCCCTACTTCAAAGTGCAGGGTAGATTTTTAAACGTTATTATTAATACTAACGTTTAAAGTCGAACTAATAGTCGGTAAGTATTCTACTAAATATTTCATTTTGGTAAAAAAAATACTGAAACCGAGCCTTTAGCATGGATCGTAGTGATCCCTATGTTATCTATCAACATTATTATTCTTGACACTAAAATGATGGTAATGTACTTATTGATGTTTTAAATACCTTAGCTAATATACCTATCTAAAATAAACGTATTGGATAATTTCAGTACGAGAAATTCTTTCATAAAAGAGACATTTATAAATGCTTCGCAAACTATTTGGTTGTTGGTTATTACTGCTTTTTTCTAGTCCTATTCTCGCGGAAGAAAAAGTGGTTTTACAGTTAAAGTGGGAGCATCAATTTCAGTTTGCAGGATATTATGCTGCTAAATGGCAAGGTTTTTATGAAGAAGCTGGGCTTGATGTAGAGATAAGACCTTCTGTAAAAGCAGATAAAAGTATTATTACGCCAAGCGATGAGCTTAAACAAGGCCTGGCGCAATTTGCAATCGGTGGTTTAGATATTCTACTGGTTAAAGATAATGACTTTAATCCAGTTATTTTGGCTTCGCTTTTTCAACATAGCCCGACGGCTATTTTTTCGCTACAACATACCGATATTAGTAGTCTCAGGAAACTCTCACAATTACGTATTGCCGTTACTGGATCAGATTTTGCTAAAGCTGAAATAGCTGCGCTGTTTCGCTCCCATGGCTATGATTTCACAAAAATAAAATTTGTTGATCAACCTGTTACCATCGACACACTATCAAACAATGAAGCCGATGCGATTGTTACCTATGCGATTTCCGCTGAATTCTCAGCAAAAGAGAAAGCGGTCAAGCTTAATAAAGTTAAACCGGCGGATTTAGGGTTAGACTTTTATGGCGACTCTTTGTACACCTCATTTGAATATGCAAACAGTCATCCAGATATTGTTAATAAGTTTACCAAAGCGAGTGTGAAAGGGTGGCTTTATGCACTTGAGCATAAAGAAGAAATAGCAAAACGAATAGCCAATGAGTTTCCCCGTTATTTAGTCAAATACGATGATATTTATCAATACAACCTCTTCTTCGCTGAACATATCGATCAACTACTAAATTATGCTGAAAAGCCATTAGGGGATATTAATAAAGAACGTTGGTTTAATATGAATGAACGAATTCGCTCGTTAGGTCTGATCCGTTCAGACTTAAATGATAGCCATTTTAGTGTTCAACAAGAAGAGACGACACCATTTTCAGATAGTTTAACTTTTTATTTACTCAGTATCGTCATGTTGCTTTTTGTTATCTTTTTTCTTTGGACTCGCGAGTTTAAAATATTAACCCTGTTAGCGGTCATATTGGTGATCGTTCTTTTTGAAATGCAATTCGAAGCCATATTTATTAAAGATGAAAAGCGCGCTGTCAAAGAAAATGCGACCCAGGTGATTAATACTATCAGTGCAAAGCTACAAGGGGAGTTACAGAATAACCTTTCTCTGTTGACTGGCTTTGCCTCTTACATATCAGCCACCCCGGAACTCACCAATGAGGACTTTGCTCGTTATGCACAACCTCTCTTTCAAAAAGATCCGATGCTCATAAGCTTTGCAGCAGCAAAAGATTTGGTCATTAATTATGTTTTTCCGCTTAAAGGAAATGAAAAGTCAATGGGGCTAAATTATAAAAATACCCCTGAACAAATAGAAATGGTTGAACAATTAGTGAATACCGGACAAGTTCAGATGATTGGTCCCGTTAACTTGGTACAGGGAGGCAAAGCCTTTATTGGTCGAGCTCCCGTTTTCTTACCTGGTGGGACATTATGGGGAATTATTTCAGCGCCGATTGATGCAGATCTATTATTTAAATTTATAGAAAAGGAAAACACTCGTCATCGTTTGAACATTGCTATTAGAAGTTACGATTTACAAGGTGAAGCGGGACCTGTTTTCTTCGGCGAATCGGCTGTTTTTGATGCACAGGAAAAATTAGCATCATCAAGGATTGCAGTAGGTGGGCATTCTTGGCATATAGCAGCGACTCCCGTATTAGTCGATAATGAGTTACCGACTAACATCTATTTATTGCGTTTTTATTTTATTGTTAGCGCATTTATATTTAGTTTGTTTATCTGGTTCAGATTTAAACAAACATCGAAACAAAAAATGTTAGAACTAAAGTTAAAAGATGACAAAAGGTTATTAGAGTCAGTGGGGCGAGTTGCTAAAATTGGTGGTTGGGAGCTTGATAATAAATTGAATTTTATAAAATGGTCTGAGCAATCCTCTTTAGTCATAGGAGAGCCCCAAACATTTTTACCTGCTACGTTAGGCGAACTGAAAAAATATATTTCAGCTGAAGATTATCAATTATGGGAAACAAAAATAAAAACCGGACTAAAAGCGCCTAAAGCTTTTTCTATTAACATAGAATTTGCTACAAAAAATAATAAATCAATGTGGCTTAAAATAGTGTCAGATGGCAAAGCAACCGGCAACTCATCTTGTATTACAGGGACTATTCAGGATATAACTGAAAAAATATTAAATATAAAACTTATTGAATATCAAGCTTCTCACGATAGCTTGACTCAACTACCTAATCGCCGCACTTATCAAGACCGATTGGATCTTGCAATAGAAAGTGCCTCCCGCAGTAAAAAAAGTATCGCGATTTTATTTATCGACTTAGATCGTTTTAAACCCATCAATGATAATCTCGGTCATCATGCTGGTGATTTGGTTTTGATTGAATCAGCAGTTCGATTAAAAAAACTCATTAGATTATCTGATACGGTGTCACGCATAAGTGGCGATGAGTTTGCGCTTATTCTCAATAATGTTGAACATTATAAGCATGCGCTTACGATAGCGGATAAAATTTCCCAAAAAATGCAGGAGCCCTATCAACTAAGCAATGCTGAAGTTCATTTGAGTGCCAGTATCGGTATTGCAATATACCCTGACGATGCAAACAATGCAGATGAATTGTTAAAAAAAGCGGATCAGGCGATGTATGAGGTAAAAGCAAACGGCAGAAATGGATACCAATTCTATACCCAAGAGATGCAACGAAAATCAGAGTACCGCCATCAACTTCGCAATAAGTTGATCACGGCACTTAAAAAAAAGGAGATACAACCTTATTTTCAACCCATTATGGAGCTCAACACCAAGCAAATTATAAAATGCGAAACACTGGCTAGATGGCAACAGAAAAATGGTGATTTTATTGCTCCTATTGAATTTATTAGTTTAGCGGAAGAGACGGGGTTAATTAACCAAATTGATTTATTTATGTTAGAAGAATCTAGCAAATACTTAATGGAAATGGACGTCACGATTGAATTGTCCATTAATGTATCGCCAAGGTTATTCCATACTAAAGATAATGCACTAGCGCAATGGCTTACAGCGATCAAAGAGATCAGTAAATCAGTGAGCCTTACTATTGAGATCACCGAGCGTCTTTTGACAGAAGATTCCAAAAAAGTACTTACTATTCTTAATCAATGTAAAAATATGGGGATTAAAGTTGCTATTGATGATTTCGGTACGGGTTACTCATCCTTAAATTATCTGCTTAACTTTCCAATTGATCAAATTAAGATAGATAGAAGCTTTATTAAAAATATTGGTATCGATAGTGCCTCTGAGATATTAATTGAAACTATTTTGACGATGGCAAAGCGACTAGGCATTAAAGTTGTTGCAGAAGGTATTGAAACACAAGAGCAATTAATTTATCTACGTAAACACCAATGTGATTTCGGGCAGGGTTATTTGCTTGGTAAGCCAATGAATAGAGAAAGCTTTCATTCCTTACTCAAAAAATAGTCCGTTTAATAAATGTTAAACGGATCTCGTTGAGAGAGGCTTTGTGGTGCCGTGAACGATGATATTTTTTGTATTATATGATTTTTTATCTTTAAGTTATAAGTTTTCAACTAGATGGTTTAAGTATTTATAGTACTTTATTTCGTATCCCTGTTATCTTAATAAAAAATAAAAAAAAGAATTTAAAAGGAGAAAATAGTTTTTATCGTCTCCTTTTTGAATACAAGGTTTACATTAGTTGATAGTGGTATTTAATTAGGCCGATTTTAATCTACATTTACTATCTCTTTATGTGCACTGAAAATCTGGGTATTAAGGCTAATTTATGGGGCGCTGGTATAATAAACTTCGCAAGTTAGGGGCAATCTAGATAAGCTTAAAGGAATGAAACAAAGGTTAGAGAGTCTATTTTCAATGATATCACTGAGTTGGTAAAACAAAGTCAACCAAGCATCATGCCAATAGAAAAAGCATTTGGGCTTAAACACATCACCTATTAACCTTCCATGTATCGAAAATTGCCGCTAACATCCGCTTGAATAGCTGATAGCGAAAAACGCATATTGTTCTTTTGTGAGTACAATATGCGTTTGTATATTTAGACTAGCAGATTAAAGTTAGCTTATTTTATATAATATTTGAACTTTTTATCCTGACACATTAGATACTAACTTTAAGTGAGTCCTTATATTTATCAATAGAGTATCTGATGTAAAGAATTAACAATCTGTATTTTTTGTACCCAATTCATTTTTAACGTCTTCGCAAGTATCTTCAATGGCATTACCAGTGTCAGTTGCTGCTTCTTCTATTGCATCGCCTGCATCACTTGCTGCATCTTTACCGTCTGAAACTATTGAACTTATATTATCACCGGTTTTTTCTGCCATGCTTTTTGCTTCAGCAGTGGTTTCATCAAGATGTTCACCAGCGGTTTTCTCGTTATTTTCGCTACATGCTGCTAAACCTAAAGTAGCTGCAAGCGTTAACATTAATAGTGATTTCTTTTTGTTGAAGTTCATAGTGTTTCTCCGTTAATAATAAAATGTTGAATATGCTGTTTGCTTAACTAAATTGTTGCTTATTACTTTGCTAAATAGATGCCTGAATAAAGGGCGCCATATAAGTTTAAATGCTGATTTACAGTTTTGGTGCTCGTCCTCTTAATGCGTTTGCAATTAAAGAGATAACTAATAATACGACGAATACAAAGAATATTATTTTAGCAACACCAGCGGCTGCACCTGCTATACCCGCAAAACCTAAAACACCTGCAATGATAGCGACGATAAAAAAAGTAAATGCCCAACCTAACATGTGACTCTCCTTTTTAGTTTGTTAAATGATGTTTACAGTAAGAATATAGCTAGAGTCATGCCAACTTTTAAGTTATTGATTTAGTTTGCTTTATTGTTTTTTTGTTGATGTTGAAATAAGCGTTTGTAGTAAAGTTTACAGACGGGAATGTAAAGTTTTCATGGGGGCTGTGCTAGAGGGCGGCATCTTCGTTTGTGTTGGTAGTTTGAATGTTAGTGGTTTTGTCTCGTCTGCGCTCGTTGAGTCAGTTTGATTATCATTCATAATGATTGTTAGTGGTTTTAACTCGTCTGCGCTCGTCGTGGCTGCTTGATTTTTATTAACAGTGTTTTCGCCCTGTCGGCGACACGTCTTTCTCTTATCAGAAGAGAAAGGCGGCAAAGAGACTGACACCAGATCGTTTTCTGATCCAATCGAAACTGTCATTTTAAACGCATCATGTCAGGATGGCCGTCCGTGGCCATTCTGACATTATCGCAAACGTCCTGTTTGCAATTGCTAAAATGTCAATTTAGCTTGGGAAAACTTTACGGTGAGGCTGTACGTCCACGATGAGTAATATTTTATTGTGGCTGTTTGATTTAGGCATTGTTGGACGTTCATTTATCTACAATATGGTCTGTATGGAATAGATAGTTTTTTTGATGAGGTTGCTTGGGGGCAGGCTCGTCTGCGTTCGTCGAGTTAGCTAAGCTTCTATTAACAGTGTTTTCGCGCTGTCGGTTACACGTCTTTAGTTTCAATCTAAATGGTGATATTAATCAAGATGAATGCTGGTGGTTATACTCATCATAATAACATCTTGAATGAAAAAATTAGGTATGTTTATACACTTACTTCTTCGATGTTATAACAGGGGCCTTTTTCTACATGAGCGTCAGTTTAACGACAAGTTAGATGTAAAAAAAATGCTTAATGTTAGCATATTAGAGCATGGAAACCGGCAACCTAACCGAGAACAGTTTAATGACACAACTATCTTCACTTAAAAAAATTGCACAAACACCGTTGAATAAAAAATCTGATAATAAATTGCAAAGCTTGTGGCAATTAATTGAAAAGCATCAAAAACGTAATGCTTCTTTTACTAAAAAACTGGCCACTAATTATCAGCAATTTGAAGAGGTCGTGTTGCCTTATGAACAGATGCAAATAAGATGGCTGAGCTCAAAAGTGGAACACCTTGCCACCTTTCTTCCTCGCAAATCCTTATCAGAGAACGAGCGCGTAGAGTTGATTGATTGGATCTCAGAAGAGTTGGGTTATTTACAGGATCATCCTTTTAACTCTCCAGAGGAGTCCGAAGCGTTAAATAAACGTGTAAAAGCACAGCTAATGATGAGCCAAGAGCAACAACTTGACAAAATGTCATCAGCTGAAGTCGAACTTATGAAAGCCTCATTAAACGCTGAATTTGAGATTGATTTCGACTTGAGTGACGAACAATTAAAAGCATTGATATTAGATCCACAGAAAATATATGAGTATCTGGATGCGCATGAGGCGTCTGAAGAGGCTGAAGAGATTGATGAATTTGAAGAGGATGATGAAACGCCCTTTGACGACCATTTTTTCGACGATTTCTATCAACGCTTCCATCAATCTGATGAGGAAGACAAGGCAGAGGAACAACTTAAACATAGTGAGTTAGATAAGCTGTTTAAAGGGAGTTAGATAAGCTGTTTAAAGGGAGTCAGCTCAATAAGATGTATAAACGGTTAGCGTCTAAATTACATCCTGATAAAGAGCAAGACTCCAAACTAAAACAACAAAAGCACTTACAAATGCAAGTCCTTGCTGAAGCGCGTCGAGATAAAGATGTCTTTGCCATATTGCAATTATACCTCACTCACTTTGATGACGATCCGACGTTTGATAAAGCAACACTAGCCAATCTGTTACCTTTATTAGAGGAAAAAGTAAGGAACCTAAATGCAGAATATCGCGCGTTACAACATAATGATCAAATTGAAACCTTAGTTTGGCGTAAGTTTAAAGCGCGTAGTAAAAAAATGGTCCAAGAAGGGATGGAAGCTCATTGTCATGAATTAGACTGTGAGTGCGCAGCAATAGATGGGTTTATTCGTGACTGCACCACGGTTAAAAGTCTTAAAGCTGAGTTGCGATCGCGGATCAATGATAAAAATGCTTTTTATGATCCCTTTTCTGATTTTGAAGAGATATTTAAGATGTTTGTTTAAGTCTTCCGGTGACGGTATTTGCACCGCTATACTTTATTAAAAATGTCTTGTTTGACGTGTTTTTGGCGATTAATTATCATTTCTTATACTTTGTGTAGGAATACATAGTGCTTGGTTTTAGTGTTTTTTTAGTATTTTAGCTCGTCTGCGCTCGTTTAGTCTGCTTGAACATTATTAACAGTGGTTTCGCCCTGTCGGCGACTCGCCTTTCTCTTATCAGAAGAGAAAGGCGGCAAAGAGACTGACACCGGATCGTTTTCTGATCCAAGTCATCAACTCCTTTTATAACGCACCAGTTCATACAGCACGTCCATGTGCTGAATGAACTTAAGCCAAACGTCCTGTTTGGCTTTGCTAAAAGGAGTTGATGACTTGGGAAAAATTTACGGTGGGGCTGTTGTAGCCATTTTGAGTAATGTTTTGTTGTGGCTGTTTGATTTAGGCATTGTTGGACGTTCATTTATCTACAATATGGTCTGTATGGAATAGATAGTTTTTTTGATGAGGTTGATTGGGTGTTGGCTCTTCTGCGCTCTTCGTGGCTGCTTGATTTTTATGAACAGTGGTTTCGCCCTGTTGGCGACACGTTTTTCTCTTATCAGAAGAGAAAGGCGGAAAAGAGACTGACACTGGAGCGTTTTCTGATCCAACTAATAAACTCCTTTTGTAACGCATCAGTTCATACCGCACATCCATGTGCTGAATGAACTTAAGCCAAACGTCCTGTTTGGCTTTGCTAAAAGGAGTTGATGACTTGGGAAAACTTTACGGTGGAGTTGTTGTAGCCGCTTTGATTAATGTTTTATTGTGGGTATTTGGGTCTTATTTTTTGGAAAGGGTTGACGAGTTAGCGGTTGTTTTTTTTAATAACACCTATTTGATCACGTACGATGGTGATCCAATAGGTGTTTATTAAGCAATAGTTACTCTTAAAAAATAAGTAACTATTGCTGTTAAACCTGCACCACTATTAATCGATATATGTTTTACTGACTCGGCGGGTTAAACCGCAGAATAAAGTGTAAGAGATGGTATCGGCGCATTTTGCAACTTGGTTTGCGGTAATGTTTTCACCCCAAAGTTCGACATCAAATCCAATGCAGCTCTCTTGTTCAAACATTGATAAATCGACCATCAACATATCCATAGAGACTCGGCCTAATATTTGGCTTTGTTTACCATTAATTAATACCGGTGTGCCGGTTTTAGCATGCCTTGGGTAACCATCAGCATAACCAATTGACACGGTACCTATTTTAGTCGCTTTATCCGCTGTCCATAGGCCGTTATAACCGACGCTTTGGTCTTTATTGATGGTGCGCTCTGAGATCACTTTTGCTTGAAAAGTCATTGCTGGTGCTAATGGCTTTTCTAACTCACTTTCATCAATAGGTGATGCACCATAAATAACAATACCAGGGCGAACCCATTGGCTTCTGTTGGGGATAGCTTTTCTCAACACAGCAGGTGAATTAGCGATACTGACTTCACCTGGTAACTCACCAATTGTCTCTATAAACAATTTTGTTTGTTGCTCAGTTAGCGATGACGTTAAGTCATCTGCCGATGAGAAGTGACTCATATGAACAATGTTATTCACTTGGCTCATGGCTGCTAATTGTTGATAAGCATCTGCATAATCTTCAGGTAAAAATCCTAAACGATGCATTCCTGAGTCCATTTTTAGCCAAGCGTTAATCGGTTGGCTAAGTGTTGCTTGTTTTAAGGCATCAAGTTGATACTGATGATGTATTGCGCACCAGATATTATTTTCGCTGATGTAGTTAAGTTCATCGGCGGTGAAGAAGCCTTCAAGTAATAAAATAGGTTTTTTAACCCCTGCATCACGTAACTCTTTGGCTTCTTCAATACAGGCGACACCAAATGCATCGGCGACATCGGCTAATGCATTCGCAACTTCAATGGCGCCGTGTCCGTATGCATTAGCTTTGATTGTGGCAATCGCTTTAGCTGGAGCGGCAAGCGATTTTGCATATAAATAATTTTGTTTGATCGCACTTAATTTAATAACTGCTGTTGCTGATCTAGCCATGATTTCCCCTAACGTCCGTAACGATCTACTGATAAACCTTCGCTATCAATATCCGGTGTTTGACTATTGATAACATCACTTACAAACTTCGCTGAACCAACTGACATTGTCCAGCCTAAGGTGCCGTGGCCTGTGTTCAAGAATAAGTTATCAATCTTTGTTTTACCTAAAATAGGTGTGCCATCTGGTGTCATCGGTCTTAAGCCGGTCCAGAATTCGCCTTTTTGTAAATCACCTGCATGAGGGAACAAATCAGCGATAGAGAACTCGATGTTTTTACGACGTTTTTCTAATAATGCTAAGTTATAAGAAGTGATTTCAGCGGTGCCACCCACACGAATACGTTCACCCAAACGTGTGATAGCCACTTTATAAGTTTCATCCATGATAGTTGACTCAGGTGCTGCAGAATAATCTTCTATTGGCAGGCTCAGTGAATACCCTTTAATAGGATAAACAGGCACTCTTATTCCTACATTTGCGAGCATATGAGTTGAGTAAGAGCCTAGCGCCATTAAATAAGCATCAGCAGTCATTTCACCTTTACTGGTTGAAACACTGGTGATTTGATTGCCTTGTTTATTAATTTTTTCAATCTTAGTATCCATGACAAACTTAACACCTAATTGTTCACACTTTTTCGCTAGTTCAGTAACAAACTTGTGGCAATCACCTGTTTCATCATTGGGTAATTGAATACCGCCAACAATTTTATGGATAGTATGTTTAAGTGCGGGCTCGTAGGCTAAGCAATCATCGGGTGTTAATATTTTATGCTCAACGCCACATTCAGCAAGTACTTCGATATCTTTTTTAGAGCTTTTTACTTGGCTGGCGGTACGGAATACCTGTAATGTACCTTTTGTGCGATGGTCATATTCAATATTAATTTCTTTTCTCAATGCACGTAAACAATCACGGCTGTATTCGGCTACTCTCATCATTCTAGATTTATTGATGTGGTAATCTTTAGTATTGCAATTGGCGACCATTTTAGTCATCCAACCTAATGTCTCGGTATCGAGATCTTTAATACTTATTTTTAGCGGAGCAAGCTCTTGCATCAACCATTTCATCGCTTTAACTGGAATGCCTGGCGCCGCCCAAGGTGCTGAATATCCTGGAGATATTTGACCTGCATTGGCAAAACTTGTTTCATTTGCAACACTTGACTGCCTGTCAACCACTGTTACATCATGGCCTGACTTAGCCAAATACCAAGCGCTCGTTACACCTATTACACCAGAACCTAATATTAAAACTTTCATCTTTTATCCTAAAATGATCATGTATGAGAAAATGCATCATAAATGATATTCGCAATTATTAATGATTGTATTTAGTTTACTTTCAGCATAAAAAACTAAAAAAAACAAAAAATCAGAATTTTACACTGAATAGGCTCTTTTAATTTATGGTTACTATTTTTGCTGTGATCAAGTGCACATATCTTACCTATAAAAATCAATTGTTTGAACAACCCGTTTTAGTAATTTAAAAGTACTCGCTTTAATACTTTTACGCAGTGGGCAAAATGGTTAACGTCGAGCAATAGGCGCTATATTGTGTAATTGAATTGATTGCTGTTGCGAAATGATATCGGCTCTGATGTTAAAGCAATCCTTTAAGTTTTTTTGACTCAACACGTGTGCCGGAGAACCATCAGCGACGATACAGATATCACCTCGTTGATTTTTACCCAATAATATTAACCTTGAGCAATAACGTGCGGCTAAGTTTAGATCATGGATTGCTGTGATCGCTAATTTACCTTGTTGAGTTAATGATTGGATCAAATCAAGAGTTTCAAACTGATGGCAAATATCTAAACTTGCGATAGGTTCATCCAACAAGATACATTCACATTGTTGCGCCAAAGCTCGTGCAATAATAACGCGTTGCTTTTCACCGCCAGATAGCTGGTTCACTTTACGTTCTTGTAAGTGAGCGGTATCTGTAATACTTAGTACCTCTTTGATAATGGCCTGGTCATTGTTTGTTGCAAGCTGAAAAGGCCCTAAATAAGGGTTTCTGCCCATCATCACAATTTCTTCAACAGTAAATGCAAAGGGCAGGTCAATGGATTGTGGTACAAATGCAATTTGCTTGGCTATTTCTCGTCGCTTTAGTTTTTTGAGTGTTTGTTCGTTTAATTCGATCTAAGTTGAGCTTAAACTCTCTTGGATTCAGATTATAAGTGCATAACTTGAATTAGTAGAAAAAGCGGTCAGCTGAATATATGCTTATCGCTTTTTCTCCGGCAAGAGATGCAACAATGAAAACATATAAACAACTGACCTATGGGCTAAGATGCCAGATTTATGCTTTAAAGAAAATAGGTCTGAGTCAAAATAAAATTGCGCAACAGTTAAAAGTTAGTCAATCAACTATCAGTAGAGAGCTTTCTCGTAATACAGGTAAGCGAGGATATCGCATTAAACAAGCCCAATCGTTTGCACATCATCGTCGATTACATTCTCGTAAAGCAATTAAAATGACGAGTAGCCTCATTGCATTAATTAACTCAAAGATTCGACTCGAATGGAGTCCCGAGCAAATATCAGGATGGTTGCGAGAAGAACACAAAGTGCGGATTAGCCATGAAACGATTTATCTTTATATTTGGTCTGATAAGAAACGTGGAGGTCAGTTATTTCAATACCT
>NZ_WTKU01000039.1 GCF_011378715.1 Psychromonas sp. SA13A
CAAGTTAACAACGCATCTTCATCTAATAGCGCTTGCGATTTAAAGCGTCCTTCCCAGAATCTTCCTGAGCAGTTATCTTCTTTATTGGCTTTACGTGCAATGAACTCATTGATACAACGCATAAACCAAGAGATATCTGCTAAGCGCTCTCGCCAGTCCTTGATGATATTAAGTGCAGTCAGGTTTTCTGCAGTCGATACCGTTTGTTGTGTTAACCAACGTTGGATGAGCGTTGGCATTGAATACAAGCATCCCCATCGCTGGCAAACCTGTTCATCACTAAGCAATTGATTTTCTTGCTCATCGATGTGCAGCACCAAATGATAGTGGTTCGACATAATGGCATAAGCACAAATATTAATACTGAAAATAGAGGCAAGATGATGCATGCGTTCAACCATCCATTTCCGACGATGTTCGAATGATTGGCTCGTGTATTTATCCTCGCCGCACAAGTAAGCACGGCGAACACAACGGGAAATGCAATGGTAATAAGGCGTATCGGCAAGCGATACTTGGGATTGTCGAGATTGCGTCATAACAAACTACCTCCGAGCATGTAAAACTACATGATCAAAAAATAGATTGATAATGACTATTAGTCAAAGTTTATGGCTGTCCACTAGTTTTTCTGCGGACGTTACGATACGACAAAAAAACAATGGCACAAAAGTGATAAGCAATATCTGTTTAATGAATTTGCACTCGCTAAAGTATGGCGAGCAAGAGTCATTGATGCGATTAATCACAGCCCTGAGTTAACCATGCCTACAGGCATCCCTAAGAAATGGGTGGTCGATTGTCGTAAGGTAGGATTTGGCACCTCTGCTTTTAAATACTTATCACGCTATCTATATCGTGGCGTGTTGCCCGACAAAGACATTATTAAGATCACCGAGGAAATGGTCACATTTAAGTATAAAGAAAGCAGCACTAATATGACTAAAAAACGGACCTTACCAGTGCTCGAATTCTTATGGTTAATTTTACAACACGTGTTACCAAAAGGCCTGCAGAGGGTTAGAGATTATGGGTTTTTAAGAGGCAATGCCAAACAACTGCGACTGCAAATATTGCTGATACTGGGGAGCGATATCAGCACAGTGACCACGCCAATAAAACGTAAACGTGCTATTTGTATTTGCCCATGCTGCCATCATGAAATGCATTTTATGGGTATGCATCGACTGACAAGATAATGTGTGAAAGCGCATGTTCTTCAACAGAACATTGACAAAAATGAATAATAACCAAGACAGCGAGGTGATATGGCACCCAACATTTAAAATATAACATACTGATATAATTGATGTATCAATTGTATCTTAGCGAGACTCGCCTTTAATAAAGTTGCCCCATTGACCCAACCGAAAACCAATTCCACTATTTACTATATAAAGTAAAGCACCTCGTTCGGGCTTGTTCAACACCCAGATAAGGTGTCGGCTTCGCGACACCTATCCTTGTTTGTTAGGCGCTGTTTAATCAATCTGTAATGATGCCATCAATATCGCTTCTTAAGTCTTTAATTTCATTTCTTTTCGTTAAAATATCATCCATTTTAACCTTGCAATCAATTGCAATTTGAGTCTGCTCTTTCTTATTTTTTTCAGGAATTTTTAAAGAAAGTAAATCAGCTTCAGCTAATCGTGCATGTCGTTTGCCTGATTGTAAGCATCTGTACACTTCCAACATTTCGGGTGTAAGTAATAAAAACCTTAAATAATCCAAAGAGTGTACTTTTAAACTTTTCTTATACGTGAGCCATTCAGGGCTCCCGATCCACTCTTCTTCAACATTATTAATTAAGACCTTCCCTAAATATGGTTCCAGTTTAGAAATAGCAATATCTGAATCACCAAACTCTATTTTATCTGAACCCAACTCATCAATCTCTTCAACCCCAGATACAATTGACATTTTTGATTCGACATTTGCAAGATCTACAAGCGCTCTAGGTTCGCTAAGTGGGCCTTTTGGTAATTTATTTGGCTTAAAAGGTATCATTAATTCTTTTAGCTGAAGAAGATTACTTGAATTACCAAATACCTCACCTTTGCGTTTCACCCATAAATAAAGATATTTAGGATCTATTCTTAAACTTGGCCTTGTAGCTAACTCACTTAACTTCACTCTAAACCCATATCTTAGGCTTTCATTTTTATTTGTTTTATAGTTCCCTAAAACACTCTGTCCCCTATCTTCTGAAGTTAAGTCGTTAGGTTGCTGTAAATCTGGTAAGCCTTTACGCCTTTTGTAACCTACATGCTGTGGCTCTGCTAAAAATATATCGTAGTCATCAATATTTATAGAGTTCACTACTCTTTTAAATATCCATGAACTTCCATCTTTAATAATTTGGTTTAAGTCACTCGAATGAAACTGAAGTACCTCTTCAATGGATATGTCATCAGACTCTATACTTAATAGCTCTTTTGCTGAGATTAACTGACCAGTTTTGTTTTTTGACTTATAGCCTTTGACAAGGGATTTATACTCTGCCTCTTGAGTTGTCCATGAATTATTCCAATATTCAACTTCTTCATCAGTTTTCTTTTCAGCTATTAAAATACAGGTTTTCGTACTTGTAAAAGGCTTAAAAGCAACATAAGGCAGTGAAATAACAGCCTTAATATTAAAGTACCTAAATAGAAATAATCTAATACTAGAACTGCTTGCAGAGTCCAAAATTGTTTCAGGAATAACAACTACAAATTTTCCTCCGGCCCTTAAAAGCTGATACCAGCGCTCAATAAACAAGTTTTCACTTGCGCTTTTACTTCCTAATTCAAAATCTTTATTTAGTTGCTTCTTTTCATCACCACTCAACGAGATTGAGAAAGGAGGATTTGTAAAAACAAAATCAAATTCTTCATTACAATCTTTTGTATATGGAAACTTTGCATCTTTTTTCTTTGTTATTGCAAGGCCATGTGACCTGTCCTGGATAGCATAGTCTGAAAAGGGCTCAAGTCCACTTTTAACAAAAATATTTGTACTGCCATCACCATGTAAAATCATATTGACTTTAGTTGCTAAACCTAAGTCTGCATTGGGCTCAATTCCATAGATAAACTCACGAGCCCAGCTATTGTTGCTATCTTCACCAAACCACATTGACGCATATTCTTTTAGTCTTTTTGGAAGTTGCCCTTTTTCTCTTAAAGGAAGTAAAGCTTTAGTTCCTTCTTTCATAGCTTCGATCATAAAAGAACCTGAGCCACAAGAAGGATCAATGATTTTAGGGATCCTTGGTCTTCCTTGTGGATCTCTTTCGTTCAAGAAAGTACTTTCTACAGTATCTTTAAAGTTGGTTAAATCTAAACAAAACTTCACCAAATTTACGTGCGTAAAAAATTGCCCTTTTGTTTGAGTGAAATCTTGTGAGACTATGCCTTCAAAGAAGTCGCCTAGTAGATCACTTTCCCCGCGATGGGTATTTTTTGTAAGAGATTTATCTTGTAGTCTCTCAACAACGAAAGCAACTTTAGCAGCTGATATTTTTTTAGCTTCAAATGGTACAGTTTCTTCAATTTCAGATTCACTATAGCCGAGATAAATTTGAGCAGCTTCTTTAAAAAGCTCACTCATGTTTTTGACAACATCCTCAGGAGATTCTACAAGACCATTTTCATATGCCGCTCTTTGGAATCGATATTTTGCATTGGGTGCAGCTTCAAGTTCATCATAAACTCGACAAAGAAATAACCGAATCAGAATTACAAATACGTCATTATTATTTGTGCCACCACCGCCCCAGATAACATCATGAAGCTCTTTTCTTAATCGATCAAACTCAGACCTTGTAACATCGGTTCTTAAAGACCTCTGTTCTTTGCTAGGTTGATCAATATTTGCATATTCAACATTCTTAGGAATATCAAATTTTTCAGGAATTATTGAATTAGAGGGCTGCCCATCTTTATCCCAGTCATCAAATGATGGGTGTTCATCGAAATTTACTATTAAACTTCTATCAAGTAGATTAGCGCTATCGAATGCAGTTGTGTAATAAACTCCAAATTCAGGTCTGATTTTCTCTTGCTTCGACAAGTCAAATACTTGTCCTTTAATATAATCTTTATCAGATTCAAATTTATCGGGTGCTTTACATTCAATAAACAAAAATACATTATTTCGTTTGCTTTCTTCTGGCCAGTTAGAGGGGTATTTAACTAATAAATCGACTCTTGCAGATTTCTTGCTTGGTCGACCTATGCTGTAGGTCTTTTCTAACTCAATAATGCGTTCTTCAGAAGAGTAGCCTAGTTCCTTAACTAATTTAACTACAAGATAAGCTCTAGCATATTCTTCATCACCTAAAGTAGAAATTTCTCTATGTAAATGAAGAGTAGTGTCATTATATTTAATCTTACCACCGCTATAATCCTTGTTTGGATTTATAGACTCAATAACTTCATTTTTAGGATCTAATTCTTTTATATATTGAATGATTGCTTTTTTTTGCTTTGTATTCATTAATGATTCTCAAAGTGTGAAAATATATGCGAAATTTGATTTGCGCCTAACAGATATTATACAGAAATGTTCCGTATTTCCGGTGGAAACACGGAACATTTTAATTTGACAAAATTAATTGAACATTACACTTAAAAATTAATAAATCAATACCTTACAAGAAATTATCAAATACTCATCATGTAAATAGACAGAATAATTCCGCATTATCGACGGAAATACGGAATAACAACTACACTGTATATAAAAACACTACTTTAATCCAATGAGGGAATAAAAATGAAATCTCCATTTTTAAGTGCCGTTGCCGAAAATATGCGTTTAAAATTTTATGCAGAAAAAACCATTAAATCCTATATTCATTGGATAAAATCCTACATCTATTTTATTAATAAGCAGCACCCATTTAGTTGCCATCATACCGAAGTTGAGTCTTTTCTTTCCTACCTTGCTAACACAAAAAAAGTAGCTCCATCTTTTTATTCTAAATAATGTCAGGCACTAGCGCTAAACTCATTAGTTTATTTATATCGCGAGTTTTTGGATAAACCATTAACGTTAGAATTAAACTTTAATAAAACAAGTACACAACCGAAACTGCCCATCGTGTTAACCCCTGAAGAAGTTACTAGCTTATTAAGAGAAGTCCCACCAGCGGTCTCACTGCCTTGTTATTTATTATACGGTAGTGGGTTAAGGTTAATGGAAGCGGCTAGATTACGTATTCAGGATATTGAGTTTGATTATTTATCAATCAACATTTGGCATGCTAAAGGTGGTAAACATAGACGTGTAACCTTAGCACCAGAACTCAAGCAGTCTTTACAAAATCATATAATGAAAGCTAAGTTGTATTATCAAGAAGATATGCAAAGAAGTGATTATAAAGGTGTCTTTTTACCCCATGCTTTAGCGGGTAAATACCCGAATGCAGCTAAAGAGTTTAAATGGCATTATTTATTTCCTTCAATGCGCCTTTCCATAGAGCCTGGGACTAATAATTTAAGACGCCATCACATTCACGAAACAAATATTCAAAAAGCGATTAAAAATACAGCGCGTAAGTTAAACTTTAATAAACAAGTTACTTGTCATACTTTGCGCCATTCTTTTGCAACACATCTATTACAGCGTGGTGCTGATATCCGCACAGTTCAAGAACAATTAGGGCACACCGATATCCGTACCACACAAATTTACACTCATGTATTACAAGCTGGTGCAAATTGTGTAAAAAGCCCGTTATCCGATTTAATGATTGTTCGAAAATAAGACAAGCTTAATTGTTATGCACTTCAATGTTGAATCCGCCGAATATTCTTTAAGGGTTTTCTTACTTTAGAAGTAAGAAACCTAATAATTTATTAAGCCGTTTTGTACCATTTTCCGAGTTTTAACATTAATCTGAACAACCTAGAACGGAACGATTAATTATAACTTTGTGGCTAATTGCTTAGCCACATTACAACTACATCAGTATAACTACACCAGTACCAGTACAACTCCAACTACACCAAGCTCTAATTTTTCTGTTTTATCGTACAGCTTTTATTTATCGTAGAGCTCGCTTAGTTATAAACCAGACGTCATATGTAAACTGTAAAATAAACCACGGCCAACCAATTCTGATGCTAATACCAGAATCAATGCAACGGATAAAGTGATAGAGCTTACAGAAGATTTATTGACAAGGGGGACAATCCAAAACAATAAACCAAGCATTAACAACGCCACTTGTATCAATAAGTAAGAACCAAGTCCATCAACCAGTTCAGATGCTTTAACAACTGAGGACTGTATATCACCAATTAGGTTTGCTTTGCCGATGGTTGCTAACAGACTAAGCGCAATAGCGACAATCGCTAATATAGCAATGTTGCGATCTATGCTGAAGCGACTGTCCTTCGCTGAAACAAACACAAACTGAGAAAGTAGTAACCCTGCGACAACTATAGTCATGACAAAACTGATAGGTGTATAAATGTTAAACCAAGTGGGTACCGTATCAATCATGTAAACCTTGACCATGGAATACATGAAGATAGCGCCTAACACCATCGCAACCACCATCAACGCTTTTTGCAGGTTGGCCCCCCCTTTTTTAAGTACAGATAACAACCATTGCAAACCACCCACAGCAAAGAATGCCGCACCAAAAAACACTTCGTTTGATAGCCATGCTGTGCCAAGTTGATTGAATGCGTTGAACGCACGCAGAGGTGAGCCTAAGTGGGTAGTAGAGAATATAAAACCAATACCCATAATTGCCCAAAGAACAAACATCGGTACTTTATAACTGTTTATCTTCTCTACCGAATGTCCCATTGCTAATGCTCGGCTACTGACTAGTAAATATCCCCCTACTGCGGTTTGTGCCAACACAGTAAAGAAGATCAAAGACCACTCATGAAAAATCATCTTATACCTCCTTTGGATTTGCTAAGAAACCAGTGGTATCACCCGTTGGTTTTGCATTTTTGTTCAGCTTAATAACAATGTTTGGCAGTGTTAGGCTGGATGATGGCAGTGGTGCCACGTCAGCATTGGTACCGTATTTTTCTCGCAAAATATGGATTTCACCAAACTCTAACGCACGCAGTGGACAAGACTCGACACACATAGGTTGTTTTCCTTCGGCAACACGTTCATAGCAGCCATCACATTTGGTCATATGACCGGCCTCTTTGTTGAACTGAGGTGCACCGTAAGGACACGCATTACTGCAATGCTGACAACCAATACAAACATCTTCGTCAACCACCACAAAACCATCTTCATCGCGTTTATGCATCGCACCGGACGGGCATACTTTGACACATGCAGGGTCAGAGCAGTGGTTACATGCAATTGAAAGATAATAAGAGAACACATCTTTCTGTAGCCAGGTATCACCATCTTGGACAAAACTGCCACCTTCATACTCGTACACGCGTCGGTAGTTTTGTTTAATGCCTAAGTCTCGATAATCTTTACAAGCAAGTTGGCAAGTTTTACAACCTGTGCATTTACTTGAATCAATATAAAATCCGTATTGTTTCATTTAAACCTACCTTACGCTTTTTGTACTGCTTTGATTTGAACAAGGTTCGAGTGCTGAGGGTTACCCTTAGCAAGCGGGCTTGGGCGTTGAGTTGTCAACACGTTAATCGAACCGGCATGGTCAACTTTTTGGCCGTCGGGTGCATACCAAGCCCCCTCACCTAGTGCGACTACTCTAGGTAAAATACGAGGCGTTACCTTAGCTGCAATACGCACTTCACCGCGGTCGTTATAGATACTCACCATATCACCGTGTTCAATACCACGCTCTTTAGCGTCAATAGGATTGATCCATACTTCTTGACGAGCAGCGGCTTTAAGCTCAGCTACGTTTCCGTAGGTTGAATGACAACGCGCTTTAAAGTGGAAGCCGGTTAACTGCAATGGATACTTCGAGGTCAATGGATCTTTATGTCCCTCAAAGGAGTCAACATAAATAGGCAAAGGATGAATCACTTCATCTTCTTTAAGCTTCCAAGTTTTGGCAATTTCAGCTAATTGTTCAGAGTAAATCTCAATTTTACCACTTTGTGTATTTAATGGGTTTGCATCCGGGTCTTTGCGGAACGCTTCATAGGCGATGTAGTGATGATCGTATTTACGTTTGTAGATGCCAATCTCTTTCATCTTTTCAAAGGTTGGCAGTGATGGATCTTGCTTACGTGTTTCAGCATACAAATGCTCTATCCATTGCTCTTGAGTACGTCCTTCCGTAAACGCTTGCTCTACGCCCATGCGTTTTGCAAGTTGAGAACACATCTCATAAATACTCTTCGCTTCAAATTGAGGCTCAATCGCTTTTTGTGCATAGATAAAATAAGGCATGTTGGCGGCTTTACCATCCATACACCAGTCGTCTTGCTCTGAAGTGGTTAAGTCAGGAAGAATGATGTCAGCGTACTTAGCCGACGAGGTCATATGATTGTCGATAACCACAATCATTTCACAGGCCTTGTCATCTTGTAAGATCTCACGAGTTCGATTGATATCAGAATGTTGGTTGATCAAACAGTTACCTGCATAATTCCAGATCATTTTAATTGGATTTTGTAGGCGCTCGGCCCCGCGCACACCATCGGTTTTATCTGTCATTTCGTGATGACGGTGAATCGCATCGGTCCATAAGAACATTGAGATCGAAGTCTGGATCGGATTGTCTACTTGTGGAAAGCGAACGAAAGGAATATTGATATCACTTTCACGAGCACCAGTTGAGCCACCAGAAACGCCCACGGATCCCGTCAGCATCGACAGCATCGCAATAGCGCGGCAAGCTAACTCTCCATTTGCAGAGCGTTGTAATCCCCACCCTTGGTGAATTGCACATGGTCTATTAGTGCCCATTTCACGGCCAAGTTTTATAATCGTATCAACTGGAATACCAGTGATTTTAGATGCCCAGTTAGGTGTTTTTTCAATACCATCGTCACCTTGACCTAAAATATATGATTTGTAATCTGCATTTTTAGGCGCTGAAGCCGGCAAGGTTTTCTGATCATAGCCAACACAATATTTATCTAGAAAGGCTTGGTCGACTAAGTCTTCAGTGATCATCACATGAGCAAGGCCCGCTACTAACGCGGCATCGGTAGAAGGACGGATTGGGATCCACTGATCTTCACGACCACCAGCAGTATCAGTGTATCGTGGGTCGATAATGATAGTTTTAGCATTAGAACGATTTTTACTTACAATATAGTGATGAATCAAACCGCCACCCGACATGCGAGTTTCGGCTGGATTATTACCAAATTGAATATTAAGCTTAGTGTTTTCAAGATCCGAGAAAGAGTTGTTATACGCCCAACCACCATAGGTGTAGTTCAAGCCAGCTGAGATTTGTGCAGTAGAGTAATCGCCATAATGGTTAAGATAACCACCACATAAATTCATTAAACGTGCAATTAAAGTTGCTTTGGGCGGCCAAGATTTAGTAACCGTACCGCCTAATGTACCCGTACCATAGTTGAGGTATATTGAATCATTTCCATAATCTTTAATCAGGCGTTGCATGGTACCGGTAACTTCATCGTACGCCTCTTCCCATGTAATACGCTTAAACTTACCTTCACCTCGATTGCCAACACGTTTCATTGGGTATTTTAAACGATCTGGATTGTAAACACGGCGACGCATTGAACGACCACGAAGGCATGCGCGAATTTGATGGTCGCCATACTCATCGTTACCGATATTGTCTGTTTCTACGTATTTTATTTCACCATTTTGCACATGCATTCTAAGTGGGCAGCGAGATCCGCAGTTCACCGTACAGGCACTCCATACCACTTTTTCGTCAACTTGGTCAGAGACAGCAGCTGCAACAGGGTTAGACCTAAAAGGTAGACTTATTCCGCTCGCTAATGCGGCAGTACTAACTACCGCAGAAGAGGCTTTAATAAAGCCCCGCCGAGTAATATTCAATACACCAGATTCTTCAATTATATTCGTCATAAAGATATGCCTTTTATATTGCTAGTGATAAGAAATATATAATTATCAAAACAAAAAGGCACACTTTTAATATGGTTTAATTGATAAAAATCAATACTCCTTCTTAAATAATTATAACCGTCAATAATTGTGTAGTGACTCATAGAAACAAGCAGTTAAGTAAGTAAACTAGCTTAAAATATCAAAAATAAAGGTAATGGGAATGATTGTCGATACGGCCAAATTATTGGGTACATTATTTTATCAACACTGTTCAAAAACAGAGTTAATAACATTAGTTTCAGCTTTAGTTGATGAGGATGTATTAGAAAAGCAAACATTAGAAGCCGCCATTGCAATTGATAAAACGCAATTGCACAACGACTTTTCGATACTATTCGAGGGACTTGGTGATATGCCAGTACCACCATGGGGCTCAGTATATTTAGATAAAGAACGGGTGCTATTTGGAGAATCTACGTTAACGTACCGACAATTTTTACAGCTAAATGCAATATCTCTGAATACGGGAGTGCGTGAGCCGGAAGATCAATTTGGTTTAATGTTATTGGCTTTTGCCTATTTGATTGAACAAGATAAGCAGCAAGCTGCAATCGAGTTAATGGAAGTACATTTACTGCCATGGGGGCTAGCATATCTACAACAGTTAAATAAAAAATCACCGAATTTATTCTATAAACACATGGCAAACGATACGCAAGCTTGGCTTCAACTATTAATTGCAGAAAAAAATATGAATGTTCTCCCTAAAAAAGTACACATTTATGACTGAATCAATCGATAATAACCGTCGAAATTTTCTGTTACGTTTTTATCAACCGATTCAGGCTTGCAATAGTGCGCCAGAGATAACACCGCATAGTCAACCTCGCCCACCTTACGCGGTTAATGAAGTATTGTTTCTTCGCCTTTGTGATAACTGTGGGGAATGCCAAAAAGCGTGCCCCAATAGCGTAATAGAAATGAGCGATGGTGTCGCCAAACTCAATCTCGATTACAATGAATGTAGCTTATGCGGTGAATGCCTTAAGGCTTGCCCAACAGGAGCGCTGCATGCATCGATGCCACTCAAGATAAACCTTCATCCTGTTTTTACCAACACCTGTAATAACTATCTGCAAATGGAGTGTCAACACTGCCAAATGGCTTGCCCACAGGCGGCGATCTCAATTGAAGATGGTGAATTACCAGTACTCAACGAAGATTTGTGTAATGGTTGTGGGCAATGTCGTAGCAGTTGTTATATGGGAGCTATCTCAATGCAGTTAAGCTCATAATGAGCCCTGCTCGACGGCAAATCACTTTGTTCAAACTTCATGGTTCAAACTACCTCATCGAATAACAAATACATCTCAATCCTTATTAGTGGAGATCTAGTTAACACTTTAGCTTGCTTGAAGGTGCGACCTTAGCAAGTTACTCAGATTAACGTATGCCTAATATTAAAGAACTGTAAAGCATCGTAAAATACAATAGGGAAGTTGGCACATGGTCTGCCATAGATATTCGATACTTTGCCGACATTTAGGATTGATGAAGATCCATCATAACTTTCCTATTTTTTTTAAATTATAGCAATGCCAGCTCTTCTATTTTATTACATAAGGTTCGCTTCGATACTTATTCGCTCTCCATCACTTTGAACACATCTTTTTTGATAAAACCCATTAATTAACTGGTCAATGAACAGCTTCTCAAGCGCGGGCACGAATGGTGACGTAAAAACACCAGTTAATGACATTCTAAAGCTTATAATCTAATAAAGTTTATAAAATTTATTGCTCTAAAAATTGTAGTACTCAGTTATTTCCTTTCTTTATTTTTTCATTTACTGAATGAGAAATTACGAAGTTGATGATCCATAAAATATATTTCACTCCTGTATTTGTATGGTTTTTTTAAATATTTTTAAAAATCATTTAACCTTTTTTAACCTGTTTAAAGCAATTTTCAAAGTAAAAATCAGCTCTATTTTAAATACATTAAAAATGGTAAAACCTATCAATTATTGCTTTTTTTATATTTATCATTTAAGTTACTCTATACTACAAAACTGCTCTACAACACTTACTCTCATTGACTTATCTGCTTGATAAAAAGGATATATTTATCCGTTCATAGCTACTTATCTTCACTTTAAAAACAAGTTCATCATTATCCTTCTTATCATAAAAAACACGTCTAACCACTGTTATTACTGGGTTTATTCATTAGCACAACAAAGTGAACCATTTGTTCACTCTATCCGTATCACCACCTTTACAATGCGCAAATTAATTCAATTATTTGTCATTTCTTAACCTGCTATTAACCTCATGAAGACTATTATCTTCATCAACAACGACCGATAAGGGGTAAAACATGACGGTTGTTGTAAAGGTGATAACAGATGAATAAACACACCGCTTACAAAATATTTTTGCAATAAAGGAAATTTATTTCCCTCTAGGTAGATCTTTTGAAAGTGAGTGTGTATTAAAACAAGATGACGCAAAGGAGTTGGCTGATTCAAACCTTGTTAATGTGAGTGAGTAAGAAGTAACAACGCCCACGTCACAGGTAAATAAACAACAAGGTAAACGGTGAACAATCACCTAGCCTTTATCATTCTAAATTCGATTGGTGACAAAAAAGCCACAATGAATGGAAAAATAGAGTGATGACGGTCACATAAATGATAGGCATAATAGCTACATCGAGTGAGGAAACAGCGGTAACGCATTAAACACTCATTCAATACAACTATGTATAAACAAATTATTTAAGGTATTCAAAATGAAAAAATTAACAACTCTAGCAGCAACATTACTTATCAGCTCAAGCGTTTTTGCTGGTACTCAAGTCGTTCATTCTGACAAAAACTTCAGCACTGATGCATTCACAAATAAAGCAGCAGCTTACGAAGCCGGTTTTGATTACGTAAACCAACTTAAACAGTTACCTGAAAACAAATTACGTCATGAGTTGGTACTTATCTCT
>NZ_WTKU01000004.1 GCF_011378715.1 Psychromonas sp. SA13A
CAGTCGCGGCAACATTATTAGTAAGTTCAAGTGCTTTTGCAGCATCACAGGTTGTGCATTCAGATAAAATGTTCACCACTGATGCGTTCACAAGTAAAGCAGCGGCATATGATGCAGGTTTTGATTACATTGATGGTCTAAAAAAATTACCAGCTAACGAATTACGTCACGAACTAACGGTGATCACCAATTCACCAGCACAAGACTTAGCGATTGATAAATCAAAAGTAACGATCCAAGAATTCGCTCAAACACGTGATCAAGTTGCTTACCGTGCAGTGGTTGATGTGGATTACCACTTCACTACACTGAAAACACAAAACTAATTTAACTTATCGTTTTAACTTATAGTTTTGACGATAGGAAAAGGTTCATCACCTAAAATGCCGTTAACTTACATAGTTAGCGGCATTTTTTTGTTTATTCATTTGTTTTGATATCTCCCATTACCCATTACAAACTAGCAACTAGTACTAGTTGTTAAATAACCCTTAGCTATTTTTGACCAATCTTATTAGTGAAAATAACTGCTCAGAGTAGAGAATAATTCTTGTTGGTTAATAGATCATTTATTCATTAGAAATTTTGCACAGACTGCAACCTATTGCATGCAATTTTATATCTTAAATTAATTCCCTTATTCTGATTAATGTTAAATAATATTCCCTATTTTCTCTAACAACCAAAAGCCTACTTCAAGCTTAAAGTTAACAAATGCTAGGCGCTAATGGGTTCAATCAAGACTTTATGTCCAATTTATAAAAAGATACGAAGATATTCTCCTCACGATTTACCCTATTTAAGGAAACTCAAACCTCTTACTTTCGATGTAAAATAGCGTTGTAACATCCGTTAAAAACTAGTTATGTGAGACAAACAACTTTATACAATTGCAAAAATAGGATTGACGCAGTTAATCGTAGCAAAGGCCATCATGTATATCTTGCTTTGAACTACGAACGAGTTAGCTACTGGAGGATGTATCTTGAATGCAGAGAAATACAACCTCCTCCACTTCATTTGATCAACGCTGTTTAATTGCTTTTGTAAAAAGCTATGAATCAAGCCATTAAACAAAACTTAAAACAAAAAAGGCCGATTAATCATCGATTAATCGGCCTTATAAAACTTACTTATCATTTTAATCTAAGTACGTTTTCAACTAACACATAAATTATTTATTACGCGGTTCCGTTCTCATTCCCATTATTAAGCTAACACACATAATTAACAAAATAATAGTGAATGGTAATGCGGTGGAAATTGCTCCAGCTTGTAGTGCCTGAATCGCTTCTGTACCACCAACCCAGAGTAATGCAGCCGCAATCGCACCTTCAATTAGCGCCCAGAAAACACGCTGTGGAACAGGTGCATCAACTTTACCACCGGCAGTGATACTATCGATCACTAAAGAACCAGAGTCTGAAGAGGTAATGAAGAATACCAACACTAACACAACAGCCAATAATGAAAGCATGCTACCAAATGGTAATTGGTCAAACATTTGGAACATCGCTAATGGTACTTCAGTTAAACCGTTAGTACCTAGTTCACCAACATTATTAATCACTTGATCGATAGCTACACCACCAAATACTGACATCCAAAGAATAGTCACAGTGGTTGGAATGATAAGTACAGCCATTAAGAACTCACGGACAGTACGACCACGAGAAATACGAGCAATAAACATACCTACAAATGGTGACCATGAAATCCACCATGCCCAATAGAAAACAGTCCAACCGTGCATCCAAGCTTCGTCTTCACGACCCATAGGATTACTCAGTGGAATAATGTTTTCTATGTAGCCCATTACAGTAGTAGGAATAGTCCCCATTGAAACTGCAAGTGTCACTAGCGCGACAAACAGTACTAAAACAATAGCTAATAGCATATTGATATTACTGATGACTTTAACACCGCCATCGATACCACGTACAACTGAAACCACCGCTAACAGAGTCACCACTACAATGATAATAATCTGTGTGGTTAAACCAGAGTCAATACCAAATACATGATGGAATCCACTTGCAGCTTGTTGTGCACCTAAACCTAATGACGTTGCTAGACCAAATAAGGTAGCGATAACAGCCAAAATATCAACAATATGACCAGCAATACCCCAAGTACGATCACCTAAGATAGGGTAAAAAATAGATCGCATTGAAAGTGGTAAACCTTTGTTATAAGCAAAAAATGCTAATGACAATGCAACCACACCATAGATAGCCCATGGGTGAAGACCCCAATGGAACATGGTAGCGCCTAACGCCAGTTTTGCAGCTTCCGGTGTATTTGGTGTTACATTTAATGGTGTTTCATACCAACCAGTGAAATACGCGACAGGTTCCGCAACGCCCCAGAACATCAATCCAATACCCATACCTGCGGCAAAGAGCATTGAAATCCATGACATGGTTGTATAATCACTTTTAGCATCATCTCCACCTAGACGGATTTTACCGTAGGGTGAAACAATTAAAACCAAACAGAAAATAACAAATATATTTGCTGACCACATAAATAGGCCATCAAATGCGCCGATAATTTGCCATTTTATTCCATCTAATGCAGCTTTAGAAACTTCTGGGTCAACTAACATAATCGCAATTAAAAACAGGGCGATTAAACCTGCACTAAATCCAAAAACGGGATTATGAACATCAAATCCCCATTTTTGAACGTTATCCTGACCTACAGTGTAATCGGTGTTATCGATACTGTATTTATCTTTATTTAAACTCATTATTCCTCATTTAGAGCAAACCGCTCTTAATTATTAATCCATATTACCGAATAAATGATAACAAACGTGTTTCGGCGAAACATAGTAACAAAATGAATGTTACATTTCAGTGGAACCGCCTCAATTAAATCATATTTATCTAAAATCAAGCTAAAAACAACCATTATTCAGGAACTAAATAACTAAGCTGTTGCCCGTATACCGCTATTTAGAGGAATTTAAAAACCAAAAAATATTTACAAATATTTATTTTCTTATTTTATTTCTCTGAGCAATAGTCCTTATTGTGCGTTTGAAAATTATGTTTAGGTTCAATCTGCACACTTATCATTATGCTTGGTCTGCATTGAAAGCGAGTTTGCTAACAATCCCCCTTCTTTTGTTATCCCTGATTAGATTTTTGATTATCATTATTAAAACAACCAAGCTTCGATTCACTACAGCCTCACTTAGATTCAAATAATGAATGCATAACTTATTGTTATAATTATCTAATCAATTTTATTCAAAATGAAATTTGAAACGCTTAATAATGGGTAATTGATAGATAATTATTGGCTTTTTTATTACAATGATTTTTTTACTTTTTTCAAATGGAATGTCAATGTCACTTCGTATTGCAATAAATGGTTATGGGCGTATTGGACGTAGTGTTGTACGTGCATTATTTGAGGGAAATCATCAAACACAAATCGATATTGTCGCGATCAATGAGTTGGCGACACCGGAAGCGATTTGTCATTTAACGCAATATGACTCAACCCATGGACGCTTTCCTTTTGAAGTTTCACAAAGCCATGATTTACTGATTATTGAACACCACCCTATTCAGTTGCTCGCATTTAAAGAGATCAATGAGCTACCTTGGAAAGCGCTTGATATTGATATTGTGATTGATTGTACTGGGTTATATGGTACAAAAGCAGACGCTGATGCACATATATTAGCAGGCGCAAAAAAGGTCATTTTCTCTCATCCTGCCGACCAAGATGTTGATGCCACTGTGGTATATGGTGTTAACCACCAACAATTAACGGGTGATGAGCAGTATATATCTGGCGCATCCTGCACCACTAACTGTATTGTGCCTGTCATTGCTAGCTTAGACAGTGCATTTACGATTAAGTGTGGCACCATCACCACTATCCACTCTGCGATGAACGACCAACCAGTGATCGACTCTTACCACCATGATTTGCGCAGAACACGAGCCGCCAGCCAGTCTATTATTCCAGTGGATACCAAATTAGCAGCGGGTATTGAACGTATTTTACCTAAGTTTGCCAATAAGTTTGAAGCCATTGCTGTCCGTGTTCCAACCATTAATGTCACCGCAATGGATCTGAGTATCACGGTTGATAGTAAAGTCTCAATTGCGGACATTAATGCCTGCTTGAAACAAATAGCAGAAACAGAATTAAAAGGTATTTTAGGTTATACGGAAGCGCCTTTAGTGTCTGTCGATTTTAATCATGATCCTCGTTCTTGCATTATTGATGGAACGCAGACAAGAGTGAGTGATGGACATTTAGTTAAACTATTGGTGTGGTGTGATAATGAGTGGGGATTTGCAAATCGTTTATTGGATACTTGCCTACACTTTAAAAAATTAGCTGAATAGTCATTGTTAGCATCTAAACGCATACATAAAACGTATTTAGATGCTAAACCATTTCAAGACGCATACCATCTTCGAAATGATATAGCCTATTAACGATTATTCAATTTACCCTTATTTAATAAGCTGCTCTTCAAGAAACTACTCTTTAATGAACTAGGCTTCAATGAATTCTATGCTACATTCATAAGATCCCATTTCAAAAATTCTACAAACCCAGGGTCTATTCTCATAGATAGTACACAGCTTTGTTTCTCGATCAACACAAATACACCAACCGTCTTCTAAACGTTTCATGGTTTCCCCTCCCCATTGGTCGCGCTTAATAAACCGTTCAGGTACACCCGTATCTGTAATCAACATTACCTCTAGCTGACAACAAGCGGCTTTACATTTAGAGCAGGTTAAATCAGGGCTATTTACTTCTTTTATTGGGATCGGGTTGGTCATTTTTTCACAATTAGTTAACATCAAAACGCTAAGCCTATAGGGCTCTGTACGTAAAAGATAGTTTGATGTTTATTTTTTACCTTAAGCGCTCTGATTTTAACTTAAACAGTCTGATTTTATATTAAGCAACGACTTTTTTAGTTGAAAGGTCCTCGGTATTCAATGCTAGTCCTGTTTTTACAAAGCTTGAGAAGTGCGCTAAGGTTTTTTCTGCCAATGACGGTAATTGTTCAAACTCAATATTATCCATTAAATTTTTAACTTCTAAGCCCAGCTCGGTATCACCTTCAATACTTAAACGGCGTTGGAAAAATAAAGTATCAGGATCTTCTTTTCGACCTGCAACTAAAATTAAGTCATTCACCGTTGCGCTAAAAGAGACATCTGTTTGTGGTGCATTTTGCTTGATAATAATATGGTTATTTTCAAAGCTTAAGTACCAACTCAAATTTAAGTCGTTAATGGTCACTTTTAACCATTTATGTTGTAAAAATTCAAGGTCCCCATCTTCAATAGCTTCTTTAAACACACAACTAACAATGCTATTTAAACACTTTTGCTGGACTGAAAAAGGTAAAAAACGACTCGGTAATGCTAACAAAGACGGCGTTTTAACAACCAACTGTTGCTGTATTTTATTGCGTAATGGAGTGAACATGGATTTCCTTATTAAATGCGGGCTTTTTTAGGAATCTAAATAGACTAAAAATAATGATAAAAGGCGAACAATCGTAAATTCTGCTGATTGTAAACCCGCCTTTAAAAGAACTACTTAGCTTAAATCAATTTAACAGTTATCAATTGGACGATTATTTGTAAGTGATTAACTCAGAACAGAATAAAACAACTCAAGATAACTAAATGAATCGTGTTTGCCTGCCCTATATCAATAAAACTCTCATCACTTTTTTTACAATAAGCCCATTGAAAATTCATAAAGGAAATAACATGGAGCTTTTATGTCCAGCAGGTAGTTTGCCCGCATTAAAAACCGCTATCGATTGTGGTGCAGATGCCGTCTATGTGGGATTAAAAGATGATACCAACGCTCGTCATTTTGCTGGTTTAAATTTTAACGACAAAAAGTTGGCTAAAGGGGCACAGTATGTTCGTGACCATAACAAACATTTACATGTTGCTATTAATACTTTTGCCCACCCGGGTGAACAAAAACGATGGTTTAATGCCGTCGACAAATGTGTTGATTTAGGCGCAAATGCCGCAATTATTGCTGATATTGCAACTTTGGATTATGCCGTTAATAAATACCCTGAATTAGAGTTACATTTATCGGTACAAGCATCAGCCACTAATACCGCTGCCATCGATTTTTATCAAAAAAACTTTAATATCAAACGCGTTGTTCTACCAAGAGTGCTATCTATTCATCAAGTAAAACAGTTATCACGTAATACCGATGTTGATTTAGAAGTGTTTGCCTTTGGTAGTTTATGTATTATGGCGGAAGGCCGTTGCTATTTATCCTCTTACTTTACCGGTGAATCACCTAATACGGTGGGCGCATGCTCTCCTGCAAAGTATGTTCGCTGGCAAGAAACAGATAATGGATTAGAGTCTCGTTTAAATAATATTCTGATTGATCGCTACCAAAGCAACGAAAAAGCCGGTTATCCAACCTTATGTAAAGGTAAATTTACCGTAGATGATCAGCTTTACCACGCACTAGAGGAACCCACCAGTCTTAATACTTTATCGATGATCCCTGAATTAATGGAAACCGGTATTACCTCGGTCAAAATTGAAGGCCGTCAACGCAGTCCTGCTTATGTTGAACAAATTACGCGTGTTTGGCGAGCAGCAATTGATAGCTATCAACAAGCGCCGCAACAATACCAAGTTAAAAAAGATTGGGATGTAGTATTAGCGAATGTTTCAGAGGGCAGCCAAACTACTTTAGGTGCCTACCATCGTGACTGGCAATAGTGTGCTAACGGTTTAAACAGGGAAATTTATGAAATTATCATTAGGGCCTTTATTATATTACTGGCCAAAACAAACCACTGAAGACTTTTATCAACAAGCACTAAGCAGTGATGCTGATATTATTTATTTGGGTGAAACTGTGTGTAGTAAACGTCGTGAGCTAAAAGCACGTGACTGGATAAACCTAGCTAAAGCCTTAAATAATCAGGGTAAAGAAATTGTATTATCAAGTATGGCGCTTTTAGAGGCACCTTCTGAAGTAAAAGTATTAAAGCAACTTTGTGAAAATGGCGAACTTTCGGTTGAAGCAAACGATATTGGAGCGATTCAATTATTATCTGAAAAGAAAGTCCCCTTTGTTTGTGGCCCAGCGATTAATTGTTATAACGCACATGTGCTTAAATTATTTGTTAACCAAGGAATGCAACGCTGGGTAATGCCAGTAGAGCTTTCGCGTGATTGGTTACAAAAAGCATTGATTGATGCACAAGCAATGGGGATCCGCGAACATTTTGAAGTGGAAGTCTTTGCCCATGGTCATTTACCACTCGCTTATTCCGCGCGTTGTTTTACCGCTCGTTCAGAAAATAAAGCTAAAGATGATTGCGAGTTATGTTGTATTAAATACCCGCAAGGTCGTATTACAAGCACTCAAGAAGGACAACAAGTCTTTGTTTTAAATGGGATACAAACACAATCAGGTTATTGCTATAACTTGTTAAATGATGTTGAAAGCATGCGAGGATTGGTTGATGTTGTACGCGTTAGTCCAAGCTCGTTAGATAGCTTAGCGACTTTACAGCAGTTTAAGCAGCAGATCCTAGGCGACTCACAAACAATTAAACACGATAACTTACAATGTAATGGATATTGGCACAAAATAGCAGGCCTTTCTTTACATCAATAAGTATTCAACCAGTGCCCTCAAATTAGCCGCCGCATTGCTGTGGAGGCTCTATGATGGCGTACCTAATTAATAATACTCATGGTTTTTACATGCGCAAAAACGTTACTGCCGATAGCCAGATTAAGCTTGTTAAATGAGCGTAAGGTTATATAAGCATAGATAAACTGTGAGTTAATTTTTAATGTTAATATCACTGCTTTTTGTTGATCCTGAGAGAAATCAATCACCTGTGCAGTAAGACAATTTAATAAAGAACTTCCTTCAATCGGTTTAAGTGCGATGATCACATCTCGGCTATTAATTTTCACCTGTATTTGCTTTGTTAATGGAGCTTGGTCTGCTGATATGTATAAAGTTTGCCCATCTAAGCAGCCTTTTATTAACCCTTCGACTGGATCAAATTGTTTAACTAATACGTTTAAAATCAAACCTTGCTGAGCAAACTTAATCAATGATAATTCACTATCTAAAAACAGTTGTTGCGGCTCACCGATTGCTTCTATTTCACCATTATTAACCAATATCATTTGTTTACTCAGATAAAAAAGTTCATGTTCAGAGTGAGTAATGTACAAAATGGGAATATGTTCACTGATCTGTTTAATAAAGGGTAATAACAACTGTTTGCTACTGGCATCTAATGACGAAAGAGGTTCATCCATCACTAACAATTGTGGATTCGTTAATAAAGCACGCGCAATAGCGATGCGTTGCTTTTGCCCTCCGGAAAGTTGTGTAGTTTGGTGATTTAACAACTCCGTAAATCCTAAGTTCTGAGCCAGTTTTTGAATAGTAAAGGCGCTGTTTTCAGATTTATTAACCGCCAGTTGTAGATTTTGTTGCACGTTTAAATGCGGAAATAATCTAGGCTCTTGAAAGACCACGCCAATATTTCTTTTCTCTGTCGCCACCCGCAATGGTTTATGAACAGTACTTTTAGATTTCGCCTTATTGCTTTCGGGTTGGTTCAACCACTGTTGTTGTTGAAAACTGATCTGCCCGGTGCATTGTTCTAAACCAATTAAACAACGTAATAAGGTTGTTTTACCCGCACCAGAATCACCAAAAATAGCACATACACCGGATAAGTTTAATTCACCTTTAAAGTGCAACGTTCTAGTTTTATGATTTGAAGTACTGTTAATTTTGAAGTTTTTTTGAATATCGAACTTAAGCATTTAATACCCGTTGCTGACGCTTTTGTAAGAAACCATAAATGACCACCAGCAGTGACATTGAAAATACTAATAAAATAAATGAAAGTTGATGCGCAGAGCTATATTGTAAAGATTCCACATGGTCAAATAACAAGATAGATAAGACCTGCGTTTCCCCTGGAATGTTCCCACCAATCATCAAAACCACGCCAAATTCGCCAATGGTATGTGCAAATCCCAATGCACCAGAAATAATAAAACTAGGCAATAACATAGGAAAAATTATTTTATATAACCGTTCATACTTTCCATAACCAAGGGTCGAACTGACTTCTAAATATGTTTTATCAAGGTGGACAAAAGCACTTTGTAATGGCTGAACTACAAAGGGTAATGAATAGATCACTGAAGCAATGACTAAACCTGTAAAAGAAAAAGCCAATGAGGTTTCACTAAAACCCAACCACCACTGCCCTAAAAAGTGCTCCGGTGAAAAGGCGATTAACAGATAAAAACCAAGAACAGTTGGCGGCAATATTAATGGCAATGCCACCAGCGACTCAATTAAAGGACGTAATTTAGCTTGACTGCGCGCTAACCACCAAGCTAAAGGCGGTGCCATTATCATCAACAAAAAAGTAGTTAATCCTGCTAACTTTAAAGTCAGCCAAATTGCTTGATAATCACCTGCGCTAAGCATTAATTATAACCTTGCTGTGCAATTTGCTTTTGTATCGTCGAGGACAGTAAAAATTGCTTAAATAATTCAGCTTGTTGGTTTTTTTGATCATTTGTGATCACACCATATTGTGTAATAGGTTGGTGCCATTGCAGAGGAATCAACACATAATGTGTTTGCTGTTTTTGAATCACTGCAGCGTAAGAGACTAAGCCCGCGGCAACACTTTTGGAGTCCACAAACTGGAAAGCTTGATTGATATTATTACCCATAACGTAGGGTTGCGATTGCCATTTTTCAGTAAACGTTAATGCTTGTTGGGCTGCAATGCCATAGGGTGCAAATTTAGGGTTAGCAATAGCAAGCCTATCTTGATAAGTTATAAAATCATCTAACGTAGGTTGATGATTAAGTGCTGGTTGCCAAAACACTAAGCGTCCTTGAGCATAGATGAAACCAAGGTGCTGTGCCGTTTTATTCGCATCAATCAATAATTTCACATGCTTTTGGTCCGCCGATAAAAACAGGTCAAAGGGAGCGCCACGTAAGATTTGTTGGTAAAGCGTCGCGGTGGAAGCACTAGAAATATGAACCTCAATGGCAAACTGCTTAGTGAACTGTCGAGCAATGTCTAACGCGGCTACTTTAAAATTACTGGCAACGGCAATATTTAAGGGTTCAAGATTAAGCGCTTTAATATTTTCAGCCGTATTTTGATTATTCACAGAGGTAACCGGCTTTACTTCTTTTACTGCGACTGTTGCTGCTATCCCATTAGCAGCCATTAATGAGCTAACAAGCAATATAGCAAAACATAGAAAACGCTTATTTAATCTTTTCAACATTGATTTTCACCTTGGTATTACGTATGCGAATTTATCTGTCTTATCTGTTTTTTGCCTTAATATGCAACTTCCTGCCTGAGTATAGTTTCAACCGCATTAGCTTAAGTTTTAAAGACAGCTTCACTAAATAGCGATTAACTTTGCCACTTATTCAGTGCATGTTGATCGTGTTCTCTTGCATCAACCCATTTAGTTTCACCGTTTGCCATGGTTTCTTTTTTCCAAAATGGTGCCTGTTTTTTCAAAAAATCCATAATGAATTCACAAGCTGCAAACGCATCACCACGATGTTGGCTTGCAATGCCTACAAACACGATTTGGTCAGAAATAGCCAACTGACCAACGCGGTGGATAACGCTAAAGTCAATGATATTCCAACGTTGCTGTGCTTGTTCGACAATATCCTGTAAACATTTTTCTGTCATACCAGGATAATGTTCTAATGTAAGATCACTGACTTGTTGACCTTCGTTAATATCTCGAACCAATCCGGTAAATGTTACGATTGCACCTATTTTAGTGGTACTTTTTAAGCGATCGTACTCAACCTGTTGGTTAAAATCTAACTCCTGTACACTGATCATTTAACCTCCTGTAACGGGAGGAAAATAAGCTACTTCGTCACCGTCTTTTAATGCAACATCATTAACGACCATCGCTTGATTAACTGCTTTTAAACAAGGTTGGGAAGTTAAAATCGGCGCCCATTCAGCTTTATGGTTTAACAAGTAAGCAAATAGTTGCTTAGTATCTTCAGCATTTTCTGCATCAACTTGTAATTCTCTAACACCCAGCTGTTCACTTAACTTGGCAAAAAATAGTACTTTAATCATCCTAGCTCCCTATTCCGCAGCTTTAAAGTGGCCTGACTTACCACCTGTTTTCTCTAATAGTTTTACTGCAGAAATAACCATATCTTTTTGAATCGCTTTACACATGTCGTAAATGGTTAATGCAGCAACTGAAGCAGCTGTTAGAGCTTCCATTTCAACACCGGTTTTGCCAGATAATTTACATAAACTTTCAATACGTACTCGATTCATATCTGTTTCTGCTGTGATATTTACTTCCACTTTTGTTAATGCCAATGGGTGGCAAAGTGGTATTAAATCTGAGGTTTTTTTGGCAGCCATAATACCTGCAATACGTGCAGTCGCAAATACATCACCTTTATGGTGTTGACCATTAACAATTAAAGCAAGTGTTTCCGGTGACATATCCACATAAGCTTCAGCAATTGCCTGACGAACGGTTACTTCTTTAGCAGTAACATCGACCATGTTCGCTTTACCATCTTGGTTAATGTGCGTAAAAGTTGCAGACATTATTTAGCTCCTAAATGCGGCATAAAGTTACATGGTTTATGCTGTGCATTGATTTGCTCAACAATAATTTTTGTCCATGCCGTTTTACATGCCCCTGTTGAACCAGGCATACAAAAAATAACGGTATTATTAGCAAACCCAGCTAATGCACGACTTTGAATCGTTGAAGAACCAATTTCTTGGTAAGACACGGCACGAAATAACTCACCAAAACCTTCCACCTGTTTATCAAACAATACAGATACAGCTTCAGGCGTTGTATCGCGAGCAGTAAACCCAGTGCCACCCGTGATCATGATCACTTCGGTCTTTTCATCTGCTATCCATTGAGATACAACAGCACGAATTTTATAAGGGTCATCAATCACTATTTTTTTATCTGTAAGTTGGTGCCCTGCTGCTTTTAAAGCCTCAACTAAGTAACCGCCTGAAGTATCTGTAGATTCGTTACGAGTATCTGAAACGGTCAATACTGCGATGTTAGCAGGCGTAAATTCTTTGCTTGATAGATGGCTCATGTTAATCCTTATAATTTTTAAATGGTTGCTTTGTTCTGGTTAAATAAGAGTAGCATTTGAAATACTAGCTATCACACTCATTAAGTGACTTATTTTTATCAGAAAATAACTGCTTTAATGTTTCTATGCCGGTTTTTCTGAATACAGATTTTCTGTAACAGCTACTTTAAAACATGGGTGACACTGTACTTGATTTTTTGTTGTATCAAATTGAGTTATATCAGTGCCTAAGTGTTTTTTAAAATTGTGTAGAGACTATTTAAATTTGACCGTCTGCATTTTGTTATAGGTTACTAAGCACCGCTGCCATTGCTCCGGCGTATTGGTATTTTCAAATCTAAATAGATCAACTTGCTGTTGACTTATCCCCTCTATATTTAACGTTTCAATTAAACGATATAAAGAACGCTGCTTTTTATGAACAGAGTTAAGCGCGTCGTTTAAATAGGTTATTAATGTATCATTCAGCGATAATAACATTGGAAAGGTCGTTTCTTTGTAATATACGCCTTGTTTACCTGTAATGGATTGATTTGTAAATTGCTTTATAAAATGTTGCAGCAATTTATTACAATCTTCTGCAGCTAATAACGGCATATCCACTGGCATAATAAACAGCGCATCGTATTTTTTGCTTTGTTTTGGGGCGTAATGTTTAGGGGCGTAATATTCTGGAGCAGAATACGCTGAATTATCAATTGACGGGCAAGCCTGTTTTAGTCCACTTAGTTGTGTCGCACAAGCCGCTATACCTGCAATGGGGCCCAACTCTGATTGTGTATCTGGGATACAATTAAACCCTTGATAATCACCACTAACGTAACAATCCTCAAACCCAGCAGCATGTAATAAATTAACTGCACGCGATAACAGTGTATGATCTTCAATAGTGAGCTTGGCTTTGTCTTGGCCCATTCTAGATGATTGTCCACCCGCTAATACGATACCCGCTATGTTCACATTTTTTCCTAATGGTGTTGTGTTTATAAAATTAATTTAGTCTAGTAACTGTTATTTTAGTAACTATTACCCGAGTAATTATTCCCCGAGTAACTATTCCCTAGTAACCATTATGCGTATGCGGTTCTAGACAATAAAAAAAGGAGCTCAAAGCTCCTTTTTTATATTAGTATAACGTCTAATTTACCAGCCTTCTATGTCTTTCATGTCAGGTAATTGATGCGCAATACCTTTGTGACAATCAACACAGGTTTTGTCTCCTGAAGCAAGTGCCGTTGAATGTTGGCTCACGCTACGTTTACCTTGTTCACTAAAATCCATATATTCAAATTGATGACAGTTACGACATTCCTGTGAGTTATTTTCCTTCATCCTTTGCCACTCACGATTAGCTAAATGCGCACGCCGAGCTTTAAATTTTTCATCCGTATCAATGGTACCCATTGCAAATGCAACCAACTCTTTAGATGCCTGTACTTTACGTACAATTTTATCTGTCCAATTATGGGGCACATGACAATCCGAACAAATAGCACGTACACCAGAGCGATTTGAATAATGGATAGTTTCACGGATTTCTTTAACAATTGGTGCATGACAACCAGAACAAAAAGCTTCGGTATTAGTTGCTTCCATGCCGGTATTAAAACCACCCCAAAAGATGATCCCGCCTAAAAAGCCAATCACTAGAATAAATCCAAATGAGGCAGTTGAAGGTGACTTCATGATCACCCATAAACGCTTTAATAGTTTAAGCATAATTTGTGCTCCCGCTTAGCGTAATGAATCTACCGGTGTGAATGTATTATCAACCAGAGGCTTAGCATCTGCTTGTGTCACATGACACTGTAAACAAAAGTAACGGCGAGGTGAAACATCAGACAATGTTGTACCTTCACGAGTAATAAAGTGAGTTACACTGACTTTAGTCGCTCCCATCGCACCTGCATTTTTAAAACTATGACAAGACAAACATTTGTTAGCATTTAAATTCACTTGATAACCACGGATAGAATGTGGAATCAATGGTGGTTGCTGAACATAGTTACGATCCATAAGGTGCTGTTCTCTTGGCACTTTTTTAAGTGCTTCAGATTGATTAACATCTGATATTTCAACTAAGCCACGTAGAGATGGCACACCACCACTATTTGACATAACAACATCATCGGCACTGTAAGCACTAGGTGCAGATAATGCGATCACTGATACAGTAAAAATCGCTGTGATAAATTTTTTCATTGCTTTTCTCCATCTTGTTATATTTTTATAACAAAGAGTCCATTTAATAGAGTACATGTGTTGCTTACGCTACTTGCATTATCAAAGTAGCGTTATTTTATTAGCGTTGCTTAATTACGCTTTTTTAGTAACTTTTACAGCACATTTTTTGTAATCAGTTTGTTTTGATAACGGATCAGTTGCATCAAGAGTTAACTTATTAGTTAACTGTTTAGCATCAAACCAAGGCATAAATACCAAACCTTTAGGCGGACGATTACGTCCACGCGTTTCAACACGAGAAGTTAATTCACCACGTCTTGAAGCCATTACAATTTCGTCTCCACGACGTAAACCACGTTGCTGGGCATCATCCGGGTGCATAAATACCACCGCATCAGGGAAAGCTTTATAAAGTTCCGGTACACGCCTTGTCATCGAACCTGAATGCCAATGCTCTAGTACACGACCAGTACTTAACCATAAGTCATATTCTTCGTCAGGCGACTCTGCAGCAGGCTCATAAGGTAGAGCAAAAATAATCGCTTTTTTATCTGCATGTCCATAAAATTGGTAACCAGTACCCTTTTCAACATAAGGATCTGAACCTTCACGGAAACGCCATTGTGTTTCTTTTCCATCTACTACCGGCCAGCGTAAACCGCGTACTTCATGATATCTATCATAAGGTGCTAAATCATGTCCGTGACCACGACCAAAGCTTGCGTATTCTTCAAATAGGCCTTTTTGCACATAAAAACCAAAATGACGAGCTTCATCATTTAATTGATCATCTTTCACTTCATCCAAACCAAATGCATCGACTTGTCCATTACGATAAAGTACGTCGTACATGGTTTTACCTTTCACTTCTGGCATTTTTGCAATCAAGTCTGCATCCCATACGTCTTCAATTTTAAAACGTTTAGCAAACTCCATCATTTGCCATAGGTCAGACTTTGCACCCTCAGGAGCTTTAACCTGTTGATGCCAAACTTGAGTACGACGTTCCGCATTACCATAAGCACCCTCTTTTTCTACCCACATCGCTGTTGGCAAAATTAAGTCACCTAGTTGTGCCGTCACAGTTGGGTAAGGGTCTGATACCACGATAAAGTTATCCGGATTACGGTAACCTGGGATCACTTCTTCGTTTATATTCGCTGCCGCTTGTACGTTGTTATTACACATCACCCAATAAGCATTTAATTTACCGTCTTTGAGCATACGGTTTTGTAAAGCGGCATGGTAACCCGGCTTCGCTTCAATAGTTCCTTCAGGTAACTTCCAGATTCTTTCTGCAGTAGCACGATGTTTAGGGTTTTTAACCACTAAATCAGCCGGTAAACGATGCGAGAAAGTACCTACTTCACGAGCAGTACCACAAGCAGAAGGCTGGCCAGTTAAAGAGAACGGACCAGAACCTGGTTGAGAAATTTTACCCGTTAATAAATGGACGTTGTACATCAAGTTATTTGCCCATACACCACGTGTATGTTGATTGAAGCCCATCGTCCAGTAAGAAGTTACTTTAATTTTTGGATCGGCATAAATTTTAGCAAGTTTTATCAGTTTATCAGCAGGTACACCTGACATTTTTTCTGCATATTCGACATCAAATTCAGAAACGTACTCAGCAAACTCTTCAAAGCTCATTGGCGTTGAAGCGCCCGAGTCTGGATTTTTAGCCGCCTGCTGTAGAGGATGCTCTGGACGAAGTCCATAACCGATATCGGTTGTTCCTTTACGGAAGTTAGTATGTTTAGTAACAAAGTCTTTATTCACCGCATCATTTTGAATAATGTAGTTTGCAATAAAGTTAAGTATTGCGAGGTCAGTTTGTGGCGTGAAGATCATGCCATTATCTGCTAACTCAAACGAACGATGTGTATAAGTAGATAAAACATGTACGCTAACATCTGGATTACTTAAACGACGATCAGCTAATCGAGACCATAGGATCGGGTGCATTTCTGCCATATTCGATCCCCATAATACAAATGCATCTGCATTTTCTAAGTCATCATAACAACCCATTGGCTCATCGATACCGAAAGTACGCATAAAACCACCTACCGCAGAAGCCATACAATGACGAGCGTTAGGATCAAGGTTATTCGTTCTAAACCCTGCTTTCATTAATTTACTAGCCGCATAACCTTCCATTACAGTCCACTGACCAGAACCAAACATGCCTACTGCAGTAGGACCTGTTTTTTTCAAAGCATCTTTGAATTTAACCGCCATAATATCAAAGGCAACGTCCCAAGAAACAGGTTCAAATTCACCATTTTTATCATAAATACCATTGGTCATACGTAGTAATGGTGTTGTTAAACGATCTTTACCGTACATGATTTTAGAAAGGAAATAACCTTTCACACAGTTAAGGCCTTTATTAACAGGAGACTCAGGATCGCCCTGTGTTGCTACCACTTTGCCTTCCTGTGTACCGACTAAAACACTACAGCCAGTTCCACAAAAGCGACATGGTGCTTTTTCCCATTTAATTTTAGTCGCATCTTTACTCGCTATAATATTACTAGCTGATACGGGTAATGCTATGCCTGCAACTGCAGCAGCTGAGGCTGCCGCTTGTGCTTTCATAAACTCACGTCTGGTAAATTTCATTGTATTTCCTCGCTGTTATTTTGCGTAGATTTTTCAAACTCGTGGTAAACAAGACTAGTGTGTACTACACCGTCAATGTCGTTAATTTGGTCAATGCATTCCATTATTTGGCGTTGATTAGCCGCTTCAATAATGACAATCGCCTTTCCATGCTCTGTCACTGTTACTAATTCCGCTCTAGACATCGTGTTGATGCTGTTAGTTAGGTCTAGTATTTTTTCAGACTTAACATGTACGATTAAACTCGACACATGTAATTCTTCTTCTTTCATTTATCTTCCTTAATACTAATGGCGCTAGTTGGACAGGGAGAAAAACAGGCACCACAGCCATTACATAATGTTAAATCGATTTCTGGTATAGCATTGATGCCAATTTTAAAACTCAAGGCTTGTTCGGGACAACTTTCACCACAACTGCGACAATAAACGTTTTGGTTAGCTAGACAGCTTTCTGCGATAATTGCTTTTTTATGCCAAGGTGTTTCTGTTGTCGCTACAAAAATATCTTCTTCGCAGCTTTTCGCGCATTCTCCACAAAAGGTGCATTCCCCTAATGAAAAATCCACCACTGGAAAACCTGCATCACCCTGAACAATGATTTTTTCAGGACAACTGCTAATACAGCTTTTGCATTGGGTGCAGTTATTAACAAATTGTTGACTGTCTTCAATCCATGGCATCAAATTGTTGATCACCAAATCCGATTGTCGACGAAATAAATTGCGTTTGTGTAAATCAATGTCGGGCATACTGAAACTAATTGTTAAATTAATGTTAATTGAATATGGATGTAACTGTAGCAGAAGCATTTAAAAAAAAGAGGGTAGTTGAAGTGCAGTTGATATAGATCAAGAGATTTATGCAGGTTTGAGACATTCCCCGCAAATAGCGGAGAATATTTAGACAACTCAATAACTAACCGCCTATTGATGCTAAGTGCGGTGTTCCTCCTGACAGTCCTAAATCAAGAAAATGTGATGACTTTTTCTCTTTCAAAGCAGCAACAATTGTTGCTTTTAATTGCTCTTTATCCGTTTTATTTTGTAACAAATGACGCAGTTCAACCCCCTCTTCGCCAAATAAACATAAATGTAATCGGCCCACAGAAGACACACGTAAGCGATTACAATTATCACAAAAATCTTTACTGTAGGGCATGATCAACCCTATCTCCCCGAGATGTTCGGGGTGCGTAAATACTTCTGCAGGACCATCATTTGCGTGACGCGTTTTTTGTACCCATTGTTGCTTTAATAGCGTTTCTTTTATGCTTTGACCTGATAGATGATAACGATTAAAAAACTCGGTATTATCTTCTGTTTTCATCAATTCAATAAAGCGTAGTTGAATCGGTTGATGTTTGATCCAATTAATAAAGGTTGTCAGATCCGTATCATTTAAGCCTTTCATCAATACACTATTCACTTTAACTTGCTTAAAGCCAGCCTTTGCGCAGGCTTCTACGCCTTCCATAACTTTATGAAAGATATTTTTACCGGTAATAAGGTTAAAGGTATTGGCATCTAAACTATCGACACTGACATTGATCGCACTTAACCCTGCCTCATACCATTCAACGGCATGTTTACTTAAATTAAAACCGTTGGTGGTGGTTGCGACTTTTTTAATGCCATCGGTGTTAGCCACCAGCTTAATAATATTCGCATAGTCTTTACGTAAACTTGGCTCTCCACCGGTAATTCTTACTTTGGTAGTACCTAGTTCAGCAAAGGCATTGATTAAGTTTTTAATTTCACTTTCTGATAAAAATTGTTTTTGATGGGTTCGTTGGTATCCATCGGGTAAACAATAATTACATTTGAAATTACATTCATCGGTGATCGACAACCGTAAATATTCAAATTTACGCTGGTATTTATCTATTAATTGCATGGTCAGTTCCTTTCCAAACACGGGAGGCAAACTCATTTCTAAGTTTACCCTTCTTATCCATTAACGGGATAAGCGGCTTGCCTCGCATATTTACTAAAAGTTATGATAAACTTAGCGATTCAAGCTCGGAGCTATAAAAATTAGATGACATCATCCTCCATATCAAGGAGACTCTATCAACTCGTTACCTATTATTCTTAACTATGTATGAAGATTAATCTACTATTTCATTCACTTTCTATCACAAGAGTGATTTCAACATTCTCCGTACTGCTACTTATCATAGCAGGAACACATACGCTTATCTTTATTACTACCTCCCATAGTCAAGATAACAACAATGAAGCGATCAATAATTTAGTCACGCTCAAGCATAAAGCCATACATTTCCTTTATGAAGACCAAGCAGACCGAGACCAAATCCATTCTTCTCTTAATGGATTTTCGCCATTGTTAGCTAATAAGCTATTAGAAAATAAATATTTAGATGTCAGTGACATCCATTTATCAAATATCAACCTACGCGCTGAACTACTGACTTTACAGCAGCAATTATATCAACTTTCAGATCAAGAATTAAAAACTCAGTTATCTCACGTTGTAGAACACGCTCAACTTACCATTCAACAATATCAGCAATTATTAAAAAAAGAATCATCACTTATTTTAGTTTCTGAAGTGGTCGTTTTCTTACTTATTGCCTCAAGCGCCTTATTTCTTCTTATTTACTGTCGACGTTATATCGTTGCGCCTATCAATCAACTTGAAGCCAATGTTAATTCTATTTCAAATCATCACTTTAACGTTAATTTTTCTGATAATGATAACGAAATTGGTGCTCTTTCAACCGGCCTACAAAGTATGTCTGCAGAACTCGAATCCTTGATTAATGCGATGCAGAAAAAAGTATTTGATAAAAAGACAGAACTAGAAAAAGCTAACGAAACGATTCAATTCTTGTTCACTATTTCGCAGCAACTTAGTACCGTTAAACTAACCCACTCGATAATTCGTGATGCCTTAAATGCACTCGCTAAACAAACCAATTTAACTAAGTTATGTTTGGAGTTAGAGAATGGAATTGAAATTGACAGTGACATTGGATGTGCAACAAAAACGGGCAATAATAAACGTATCCCTATCAATATTAACGGGAGCCCGTATGGTTATTTAAATTATATTCAAGGGGCTAACGACAGTGAAGATAACTCCGTGATTAATAGTTTCAGTAGTTTACTTGCTCGTGCCCTGTACCAAGAAGAATACAGTTTGCAGGAACAAAAACTATTATTAGTTGAAGAGCGTGGCGTTATTGCACGAGAATTACATGACTCCATAGCGCAAGCTCTGTCTTTTTTGAAAATTCAATGTACTGTTTTACGCCGCCAATTAGAGGCCAGTGCCGATAAAGATAATCAAGGTGCAAAAACATCCGTTAACAATATCGAAGAAGCAGTCACAGAAGCTTATGTACAGTTGCGTTCATTACTCTCCACTTTCCGCTTAAACATCGGTGTCTCTGACTTCAAAGAAGCCGTTGTTATTATGACTTCACAACTACAAAAACAAACAACCGCCAAGATAAAGATGGGCAAATTCGATTCTAATTTTCAAACTCATGCGAATCAACACATTCATATGTTGCAAATAGTTAGGGAAGCAATGATCAATGCAATGAAACATGCTGATTGTAATAACATTTTGATCAGCTGTGTGATTGAAGAAAAGCAAGTGATTATTACCGTACGTGATGATGGCATTGGTATTGAAGATAAACCGGGTAAAAATAATCATTACGGTATTGAGATAATGAATCAACGTGCAGAAGAACTTAATGCAGTTTTACGAATAAAAAACCTAACAGTTGGTACCGAAGTCAAACTTACCTTCAAAATTTGAGTAATTATTCATAATTTTTTATACCTATGATTATAAATCACTTATAATTCACATACCTGTTATTATTCAAGGTATATTATTAATGCCCTAGCTCAAGTGTTTAAGCAAAGAATCATATATAGGCTTAATGTAAATACTCAAATTCAATACTTTCTTATTTTAGATTGTGTATAGGTATTTATGACTCACGAATAACTTTTTTCATCTTGATTGATAACAGGTATACCCCCACTCATCGTTTACATTTATACTTGTGAGCAATTTTACGTTAACCATGACCAATTAAAGGAATCACAAATGAACAATGTATCTACAGTTATTGTTGTTGATGACCACCCTCTTATGCGTAAAGGCATCACTCAACTACTCAGTATTGACCCAAACTTTGTGGTAATTGATGAAGCAACAAACGGAATTGAAGCCGTCAGTATGGTCAAAAAACAACATCCCGATATGGTGTTATTAGATCTAAACATGAAGGCAGTGTCTGGTTTAGAAACCCTTAAAGCATTACGTAATGATGGCATCACCAGTAAAATTGTCATGCTTACGGTTTCCGATGCTAAACAAGACGTTATTTCCTTAATTAATCAAGGTGCTGATGGCTATCTTTTAAAAGATACCGACCCTGAACGTTTACTTGAGAATTTATATGATATCAAACAAGGTAAATTAGTAGTGAGTGACGATTTACGTCCTTACCTAGATTGCTTGGATCAAGAAAACAATATTCGAGATAAACTTTCTTCTCTTACTCGTAGAGAGAGCCAAATAATGCAAGAAATTTCGCGAGGCTTAAGTAACAAAGAAATTTCAGAAAACCTGAATATCTCAGAAGGTACAGTAAAAGTGCATGTTAAAAGTTTACTGAAAAAACTAGGCATAAAATCACGCGTTGAAGCGGCGGTGTTATTCTTAGAACAACCTAAATAAGCAAACTTAGATTAAAATACCAAGTAAAAAATGAATAAAACTGAGTAGCTGAATAAACTAGGCTGCTCAGTTTTTAATGATGCCTAATTAGGTTCACGTAATTAGGCATATATAATCAAAACAGTATCGTTTTACTTATCTAGAATGACATTAGCAATATTTATTAGAGCTTATTAGCTCGATTTAATATCACGTGAAAAGTAACGCCTTAGTAATATTCCACAGCTATATAACCTTTATTTTGGTAAACTTCCGAAATAAAGGTTTTTTGCTTTTAATTATATTTATTTTCACCTATCCATTGCGCCGAGAAGACTACCTATATTTATGCTTTCAGACTCACTAAAAAAAGAAATTAGAGCTAATTATGAACTCATAACAAAAGCCCTGCCACAATTTAAAGCACGTAAAGCTCAAAATTATTTAGTGGCTGAAATAGCGAAAGTTTTAGCAGGTAACTATGATAAGTCACGACGTATCCTGGTGGCGGAAGCCGGCACAGGAATAGGTAAGTCTTTAGCTTACATCTTGGCAGGGTTACCAGTAGCTTTAAGGTTGAATAAGAAACTAGTTATCTCTACCGCAACAGTGACTTTACAAGAACAATTAATCAGTAAAGATTTACCGTTTTTTCTACGCCACAGTGATTATAAATTTACCTTCACTTTAGCCAAAGGTCGACAACGCTATTGTTGCGAGCATAAGCTACTCAACCAACAGCAAGATGAATCTCAACAAACACTTCTGTTTACAGAGAAACCGCAACCGGGTGATAGTGAATTATTAAGCAAAATGCGTAACGCATATTTAGATGGTAAATGGAATGGCGACCAAGATAGCTGGGCAACGCCTATCCCTCGTCGCATTTGGCAACAAATAGTTTCCGATAAACACAGTTGTAAAAAAGCCTTATCAAATCATAGACAATGTCCATTTCATCGAGCACGAGACAATATCAATAAAGCCGATGTGATAGTGGTTAACCACGCCTTGTTATTAGCAGACTTGGAATTAGGGGGAGGCGTTATCTTGCCTGAGCCCGATGCCTGTTTTTATGTACTTGATGAGGCACATCATTTACCTAAAATATCACGCGACTTTTCGAGCGCAAGCGTGAATATAAAAAGCAGTCAAGATTGGCTAAAAAAAATCAAGCAAGTAAGCACACATATTAATCGTGTAGTACATCGTCAAACTACCATTACACCGGGCCTAACTATGCTAGAAAGTGCCAACGAAATGGTTAATGATTTACAAACAATAGAACTCTATTTCCGTCATAACCCGCTTAATTATAATAAGTCGAATCAATATCGTTTTGCCATGGGTGAAGTGCCTGAAGGTATTGTTAATTCACTGATTAGTTTAAAGGAAGAGACCAAAAAGTGTTTAAGTGCGGTCAATAAACTATCTACCATCACATCGGAAGAGTTAAAAGACGCTAATATAAAATTATCCGATGCAGAGCCTATTTTAATCGAAACAGGTTTTTATATTCAACGTTTAGAAAACCTACTTGCTCTTTGGAAAATGTTGCTCAAGGAGCGTGCTACTCATCAAGCGCCTATTGCTGCGTGGGTGAACAATGAAAATGATGGATTCACACTTTGTGCTAGTCCCCTAGAAGTAGGTGGTTTATTAGAATATATGCTCTGGTCTCAAGCAGCTGGCGTTATTTTATGCTCTGCAACCTTAACCTCTTTAAATAGTTTTGATTATTTTATGCGTCAATCAGGTTTGAAGAATAATGATGGCACGCAATACTTGCGCCTTAAGTCTCCATTCGATTATCCTGCGATCCCCCTCAATGTCGCCAATATGAAAAAGGATCCCACTGAATCTGGATTTGATAACGAATTAATCGATAATATTGCTCAACGTATACAGGAAAAACAAGCCAACTTAGTATTATTTGCTTCTTATTGGCAAATGAACCTAGTAGCAGATAAGTTACGCCGAAAATATCCTAAAGCGCTGTTAGTACAGGGTGAAACGTCTCGTACTAAAATGATCACCAGCCATAAAAAGAACTGCGATCAGGGACTAACCAGCATTCTATTTGGTACCGGCAGTCTGGCGGAAGGTTTAGATTTACCAGGGCATTACCTAACCAATTTAATCATCACAAAATTGCCCTTTGCAGTACCTGACTCTCCCGTTGAAGAGGCGCATGCAGAATGGATCACCTCAAAAGGTGGCAATCCATTTATGCAAATCACTATACCAGAGGCCAGTAAAAAATTGATACAATCCTGTGGCCGTTTAATTCGTAAAGAAACAGATACTGGACAAATTACCTTGTTAGATAAGCGCGTTATAACCAAACGCTATGGCAAAAGTTTAATTGATGCCCTTCCCCCTTTTGCTTTAAATGTAGAGAAATAAAATGACAGAGTTTGTATTAGATCCCAGTAGCTGGATGCTATTGGCATTAGTTGGTTTAATAGCTGGCTTTATCGACGCAGTAGTTGGCGGAGGCGGTATGTTAACTGTACCGACTTTATTGAGTGTTGGTTTGCCACCTCACCTGACATTAGGAACTAATAAATTATCCGCATGTTTTGCTTCTGGTACAGCGGCTTATACCTATTTCCGTAAAAAGCTATTTAATCCCAAATTTTGGAAACATACCTTTTACAGTACATTAATTGGCGCCATGTTTGGGACCATTTTAGTAAACTATATTTCCACGGAATTTCTGAATAAGTTTTTACCTTTGGTGATTTTAGCGGTCGCAATTTATACTTTATTTAGTCGAGTAAAAGAAATTGATAACGCAGAGCTACCTGAAAACTCTCCTTTATTAAGAATAATTCAACGTATTCAAGGCTTTGTTTTAGGTTTTTATGATGGCGTTTCTGGCCCAGGAACGGGGGCATTTTGGGTTATCTCTAATATGCACTTATACCGCTTGAATATTCTATTATCCAGTGGTTTAGCTAAGGCAATGAACTTCACCAGTAATTTTGTTTCCCTATTAACCTTTATCTATTTTGGTCAAGTTAATTGGTTTATTGGGTTAACAATGGGCGTTTGCTTAATGCTGGGTGCTTTTATTGGAGCTCATTCTGCGATTTATTTTGGCGCAAAGTTTATCCGCCCATTATTTATTATTATTGTGCTTATTATGGCCATTAACCTCGGATATAACGCATGGTTCAGTCACTAGATTTAAAACATTTAAGCGCGTTATCCGATCAACTCGCTACGCTATCATCACGTTGCCAACAATGGGATGCACAAATCACCTTAACGGAGAATAAATCTTTCCGTTTTGAAGTGCATTTGTTCACCACGAGTAGCTTAACCTTGTCAGGTTACTGCCAGCAGATCCAAAATACATTTGATCACCTTAGCTACGTAATTAATAAAAATATGGATACGGTGATTATTAATTACGAGTGTGAACGTTTCGTTAATCAGTTTTCTGCATTGTTGAATATTGTTAACCAACTCGATGCCGGTAAAGCAGAAGGACTCTATAAACGTTATTCGACGCAACAGGAAAAAGTTTACCAACAATTGCAACGCCAGTATCAATATGAAAAGCGGCTATTAGCAATGATTAATGAAGAAAATAGCCTTTACCAGCAGGCAGTGGTTAGCAGTAACAAAGAAATTCATAAATCACGAGTCAGCGTGCTTAAAGAACGTTACCAAAAATGTAACGAATTTACACAAGCCTTAGAGTTTAAGATGGAAGCTTTAGACAATGATGAATGAGAAAGACAAACACAGCACAGATTTAGGATTAGCTTCTGCCCCTTTGGAAATTAAACTAGCCGTGGATCTTATTCAATTGTTAGAAGAAAACGACCTACCACTTGATGCTACTATTAAAGCATTAGAAATAACCTTACGTGACTTTAAAAACAAGCAACGTCAACAACTTACACATCCCCAAGAGTAAGATCCTTAACGCTAAGCCATAAACACAGACACTCATTTTATAAGCGCTGCTAATCGAAGCATTAAAATCAACTTAAACGAAAAAGGACATCAAATGATGTCCTTTTTTGTTAGGTCTTGTTTACTCATATTTTTTAAAGGTATTATTTACCGATATTGGCAGCAAGGTTAGCAATTAAACTTTACGCCAAGTTGTACCATTAGGGCCATCTTCAAGCACCACATTTAATGCAGCTAATTTATCACGAGCATCATCGGCACTTGGCCAATCTTTATTTGCCCTTGCTGTATTACGTTGTAAAATTAATGCGTCTATCTCAGCAACTTGTTGATCATCTTCATTATCTTTTCCAACACCTTGTAAAAACTGATTTGGATTTTGGCTTAACAACCCTAAAACATTAGCAAACTTAACCAGCATGCTAGCCAAATGAACCGCTTGTTCAGGCTCAGTCGCTTTAACTCGATTCAACTCTTTAGCCAGTTCAAACAGTACTGCTAAAGCTTCAGGCGTGTTAAAATCATCATCCATCGCTTTAACAAAACCTTGATAGAACTTACTGTCTTTAATCACTTGATCAATCTCAATATCAGTGACTTCTATATCACGTATCGCAGTATATAAACGTTCTAAACTCGCTCTTGCTTGCTTCAAGTTATCTTCTGAATAATTAAGTTGGCTGCGGTAATGCCCAGAAATTAAAAAGTAACGAACAGATTCACTGTCATAGACATCCAATACATCTTTAATGGTAAAAAAATTATTTAAAGATTTAGACATTTTTACTTTATCAACTTGCACCATACCCGAGTGCATCCAAGTATTCACATATTCACCGTGGTGTGCACAGCATGATTGCGCAATCTCATTTTCATGATGTGGAAAACTTAAATCAGAACCACCACCATGAATATCAAAAACTTCACCTAAGTGCTTTTTATTCATCGCAGAACATTCAATATGCCAACCAGGGCGGCCTTCACCCCAAGGAGATGACCAAGATGGTTCGCCAGCTTTAGCCATTTTCCATAGAACAAAATCTAATGGGTCATGTTTACTATCTTCAACTTCAACACGAGAACCAGCCTGCAACATTTCAAGATTTTGACCGCTTAACTGGCCATATTCTGGAAACGATGATACCGAGAAAAGTACATCCCCAGAATCAGAAACATAGGCATGATTTTTTTCTATCAGCGTTGCTATCATTTCAATCACTTCAGGCATGTGATCAGTAACACGTGGCTCGATGTCTGGTCTGATCATATTTAAAGCATCGAAATCTGCGTGCATCGCATCGGTAAAACGAGTCGTTAATTGATCACAGGTTTCACCATTTTCATTAGCACGCTTAATGATCTTATCGTCGACATCTGTGATGTTTCGAATAAAAGTTAAATCGTAGCCGCTAAAACGTAAATATCGCGCTACGGTATCAAAGGCAACAAATGTACGGCCATGTCCTATATGACAGTAATCATAGATGGTAACACCACACACATACATTCCCACTTTTCCAGCGACAAGGGGTTTAAATTCTTCTTTATTTCGAGTTAAGGTGTTGTAGATTTTTAACATTTTCCATCCAATGCGATTACTGTAAAAACGCCTATTCTAACCTGACCAAGTGACAAATTCATCCTTTGTATTTAATGAATTCGTGAGTTGAGGTATGATAATGCTCTTTTTAAAGACAGGAATTAACAATGATTACTTTACATACAAATTTTGGCGACATCACATTAGAAATGAATGAAGAAAAAGCACCTAAAACAGTGGCTAACTTCATTAAATATGCAACAAGTGGTCATTACGATAACACTATTTTTCATCGTGTTATAGATGGTTTTATGGTTCAAGGCGGTGGTTTTGCACCGGGTATGGAAGAAAAAGATAGCCAAAAGCCAATTAAAAATGAAGCAAATAACGGTTTATCAAACGTAAAATACTCTGTTGCTATGGCTCGTACAATGGAACCACATTCAGCTTCTGCGCAATTTTTTATCAATGTTGGCGATAACAAGTTCTTAGATTTTAAATCAGAAACGACAGATGGATGGGGCTACTGTGTATTCGCTAAAGTGGTAGCGGGTGAAGATGTTGTAGACAAAATTAAAGGTGTTGCAACGGGTAATGCACATTACGTACACCAAGATGTTCCGCTAGATGACGTTGTTATTACTAACGTAACAGTAGCGTAACTGATTATGCGCACTTTATTCATTGCAGATCTACATCTTAGCGAAAATCATCGTCATATAAGCGATGCCTTTTTTGCTTTTCTTGAAAAAGAAGCCGCTAATGCTGAAACACTTTATATCCTTGGTGATATGTTTGAGGTGTGGATAGGAGATGATGAACACACTCCTTTAATGGATGAAGTTGCGCAGAAATTAACGGCTTACGCTAAAAAAAATAATACTAAAATTTTCTATATTCACGGTAACCGAGACTTTATGATCGGTAAACGTTATGCACAGCAGTCTTCAATGACTTTGTTGCCTGAGCATACCGAGATAGATTTATACGGAACTAAAACATTAATTATGCACGGCGATACCTTGTGTTTGTTTGATAAAAATTATCAACGCATGCGTAAAGTGATCCATAACCCTGTCATGCAATTTATTTTCAATTGCTTACCACTCAAACTACGCAAACGTATTGGTTGGAAGATCCGTACGGCGAGCCAATCTAAAAAAGTCTATAAAAACACAAATATGATGGGCGTGACAGAACAAGAAGTACATCGTTTGATGACATTACATCAAGTACAACGTTTGATTCATGGCCACACACACCAAGCTTTTGTACATGATTTCACTGTTAATGATAAAGCCGGGCAACGTTTTGATGTGGGAGACTGGTACAACAACTTAAGTTTTGTTGATGCTAACCCAGATAGCATTAACCTAGTTGTATTGCCCATTGATTATTATCAGCAATAAAAACACACGTCGTATTCGTTTGTTATTATGGGGTTAGATGCGAGGCATTTGTACTGATAATTAATTTTAATGAGATTAACTATTCAATGCCTTAATCATGGTGATGATCCTCGTAATGGACATAGTTATGGTAATAAGCATTAAATTAACCACGCTCCCATAGGTGATATGGGATGCTTGATTAATGAATAGCTATTGCTTACTTTGAAAATTGTAATGACCGGTTTGTGAATGTGTTTTCATGGGCTAACCACAAATCCTCATGAACTAGCCACAATAAGTTATCTGACAATTATCTGTCTTTTAATAAACGGCGTAGCACTTTGCCCACATTATTTTTCGGTAATTCACTGACTATTTCTATTAACTTCGGTTGTTTATATCGCGTTAACTGACGGTCACAATGTTGTTTAATCATCTCAACGGTAACTTTATAATCATCTAACACCACAAACAGTTTCACGCTCTCACCAGATTGTTCGTCACTAATGCCCACTACAGCAGCTTCTGAGACACCTTGCATTTGTACCACTGTATCTTCTATTTCATTAGGGTACACATTAAAACCTGACACTAATATCATGTCTTTTTTACGGTCCACTAAACGCAATAAACCCTGCTCATCAAATAAGCCAATATCACCACTTTTAAACCAACCATCATTAAACGCTGACGCGGTTTCTTCCTCATTTTTCCAATAGTGAGGCATGACTTGAGGCCCTTTAATTTCTATTTCGCCAGGGCTATTATAATCTTCGATAACGTTATTATTATCATCGACTAAGCGTAAATCAGTTCCGGGCATAGGTAACCCTATTGAACCATCATGAGCCGTCACATTATAAGAGTTAACACTCACCATAGGAGCACATTCCGTTAAACCATAGCCTTCAATAACCGTACTACCTGTAACTTCTTTCCACAGATTAGCGACTTTAGTTTGTGTTGCCATGCCACCAGCGATAGTTATCTTTAAAGAAGAAAAATCAACATCATTGATTTTAGGATGATGTAATAACGCATTAAATAATGTATTTAATGCGGTAAAATAGGTAAATTTATACTTACTTAAGGTTTTAATAAAAGTATCTAGATCACGAGGGTTAGTGATTAATAAGTTAGTACCACCTTTTTTAATAAAGAATAAACAATTAACCGTTAGTGCAAATGCATGATAAAGAGGCAATGCAGTGACCATTATTTCGCTTTCTTGATCAACTGTTAAACCAAATACAGCATCTGCCTGCGCTAAACTAGCCGCCATATTACGATGAGTCATTACCGCGCCTTTTGAAACGCCTGTGGTCCCCCCTGTGTATTGTATAAGTGCGATATCATCTAAATTAATCACAGGACGTATATATTGACCTCTCTCACCTTCTTTAAGTGCATTACGATAACTTTTTGCACTAGGTAATTGATACTTAGGTACCATTCGTTTGACATAGGAAACAATAAAATTAACTAACTTTCTCTTTAATAAAGGTAATGCATCGCCAATTTTAGTTAACACCACATGCTTAATTTGAGTTTGTTTAACAATACTCTGTAACGTTTGTGCATAATTAGACACAATAAAAATAGCTTTTGCACCTGAGTCATTAAGCTGATGCTTTAATTCTGATGCGGTGTAAAGTGGGTTTATATTGACGACCACTAATCCCGCTCTTAAGACACCTAATAAAATAATAGGGTATTGCAACAGGTTTGGCATCATGATGGCTACACGGTCACCCTTAGCAAGTTGCGAGGTTTGCTGCAAATACACTGCAATTTTTCTTGATTGAAGATCTAACTCGGCATAGGTCAGCGTTTCATCCATATTAATAAAAGCAATGTGCTCTGGATGTTGTTGAAATGTTTGTTCAAACATATCAACTAAATTAATCAATGAGCTTTCATCTATTTCACTGTTAATACCTTCAGGGTATTTATCTAGCCATGGTTTAAACATAAAAACTCCTTTTAAAAACAAAAAAACCGACTATAAAAGTCGGTTTTATTATTAACACCAAACAGTTACCTATAGATTAGCGTAATCTAACGTAATGTGGCTAGCTTCTATCAAAAATGCGTCAAGGGGCTCAAAATCATCCGGAATATCGTCCAAAGACGTGACCTCTTTTAACCCTGCACGCTTGAGTCGCTCATTTGTACGCTGTAAACCTTCCGCTTGTTTTACTTCACGCTCATTAACACGCACTTTTTCAACTAGCGAAATACTGGTTTTATCTTTATCGGCACGATACTCTGCAATATCATCCGCTAAATAACTAAATTCAACTTCTTTCTTGATGCGTAATTGATGAGTTTCTGTTAATTTTTTAATTTTTTTATCTAAATCAGCCACTTTACGATATTTAGCAGAACGGATATTATCCCAAGGTAATGCATTTTTTTCTAAACTTTCACCGGTATCTTGTGGGTCGATACCGCTTGGGAAAGTAATATCAGGGATAACCCCTTTATTTTGTGTGCTACCGCCATTAATACGGTAAAACTTTGCAATAGTATATTGTACTGACCCCACCGCATCTTGGTTGGTATCGTAGTAACGAGCGATACGACGATGTTGCTGCACGGTGCCTTTACCAAAGCTTTGCTCACCAATTATAATTGCACGACCATAATCCTGTAATGCAGCGGCAAAAATTTCCGATGCAGAAGCACTATTACGATTAACAAGTACCGTCAAGGGGCCATTATAAGCAATATTGTCATCATCATCGGCTTGCACAGCAATTTGCTGACGACTATCTCGCACTTGAACAACAGGGCCCGTTTTAATGAATAACCCAGTTAACAATGTAGCTTCGCTTAATGCGCCGCCGCCATTGTTACGTAAATCAATCACTATGCCTTTAACGTCTTTTTTAGCTAATATATCCAATTCGCGCTCTACATCTTCACTCAGCTTAATGTAAAAACTTGGAATAGTGATCACCCCAATATTTTCACCATTAATCACTTGTACTGAAGATTTAGCTTCTCTGTCTTCTAGGTGGATTTTTTCGCGTACAATTTCAATGACTTTATTGGTATCACCGGCTTTACCCGATAAAATTTGTAATTGAACAGTAGTACCTTTCGGTCCTTTAATAAGTTCAACAATATCATCTAAGCGCCAGCCGACTACGTCGACAATTTTTTCGCCTTCTTGACCAACACCAATAATTTTATCATCTTTAGCAAGTTGCTTTGATTTATCAGCAGGACCGCCTGGAACTAAACTGCGGATCACTGTGTAATCATCTTCAAGTTGTAAAACAGCACCAATTCCTTCAAGTGAAAGATTCATTTCCATTTTAAAACGTTCGGCATTACGCGGTGATAAGTAGCTAGTATGTGGCTCGATGGTATGTGCATAGGCATTCATGAAAGCTTGAAATACATCTTCACTTTCAGTTTGTGTTAAATGTTTAAGCGCATAAGTATAACGTTTAGTTAATAACGTTTTAATTTCAGGCCACTTTTTATCAGCTAGCTTAAGCGTTAATGCGTCCGACTTAACACGTGCATGCCAGAGGCTATCTAACGCTTGTTTATCTTTTGCCCATTCTGCTTTACTACGATCATATTGATATTCTTCTTCAGTATCAAAAGTAATTTCTTTGTCTAGTAACGACAAAGCGTAGGTAAAACGTTCAAAACGGCGCGTTAAATTAAGTTGGTAGATTTTGTAGGCAGGTTCAAGTTGACCAAATTTAAGATTATCATCAAATGAATGTTGATAAACTTTAATCGCATCAATATCACTTTGCATGAAGATCTGTTTATTGTAATCAAGCTGTTCAATATAACGATTGAACACTTTTTCAGACAACTGATCATCTAAAGGCATATATTTATAATGAGAGCGACTAAATAAATCGCTCACTCGTTTCGCCACTTTTGCATGTTGAGACTCTTGATGCAATTGCGGGATATCTTTTAAATCTACATTTGAGGAAGAAGCAAAAGCTGCTCCAATAAAAATGATTTGGGATAGAATTAATGCATGACGAAAGAGTTTATTCATTAAAATACCTTTTATACGATTAAATGCTTAGCTTTAACTTTCACAACCATTCCTGAGTCTAGTTGCACTTGAACTTCTTCTTTTAAAATTTCAACAACGGTTGCTGAAACAGGCGATTTTCCTAAAAGAACTTTGACTGATTGCGATACTTTAAGTTCATTATGATTAGCTTCTTTATACTGACTTAAATCAATCTCAGGTTTTTTAGCTACTTTTTTAGGCGCTTCTTTCTTACGACTTGGTACAGCCACTTTTTTAGCAGCACGAGCTGGTGCTTTATTGGTGTCTGTTTTTTTCTTGTTAGCGAATGCTTTTTCTTTGCTTTCTTTTAGCGACAATTGTGCGTGGTCAGCATGCTCTTGAGAAACTTCATCCCCTTCAACACCATCTAAATCGACACGTTTTGCACCTGCTTTTACACAGTGCAAGTAACGCCAGCTCATCGTGTATTGACGTAATGCACCACGAAGCTGTGTTTTACTGACGCGAGTTTCATTCTCTAAACGAGTTGCTAGTTCTTGAAACACACCAATTTTTAATGGTTTTGCAGGCTCAGCACTAGCAATAAAGCAAGCAGGAAACTGTTCCGTTAAGAAGGCAATGATTTGTTTGTTATTTGTAAACTTTTCTGTGTTTTCCATGTAAAACCTAATATTTAAAAACGATGTTGAAAGATATCCAGAATAAATCTCTGATTATCAGTAAGAAAATTATTCGCTAGTATAGAGGTGCGTTTATTAAATGTGAAACTAATTATCACCTCAGTACACCTATTCCGACCATTTTTTGCCATTTATCATCAATACTCAATATTTCCAGCCTTCCGCTACACCTTTTTTACAAAAACAAGTAGAATGCCCACTTTCCTTTTGTGGGAATGTCCAAATTTGTTATTGAAGAGGCTCAGATGAAACCAGAATTATTATCCCCTGCAGGTAGTTTAAAGAACATGCGTTACGCTTTTGCCTATGGCGCCGATGCTGTTTATGCAGGTCAACCTCGTTATTCCTTACGAGTTAGAAATAATGAATTCAATCTTGAAAAACTTCAAATAGGCATTAATGAAGCCCATGCACAGGGTAAAAAATTATATGTTGTGTGCAATATTCAACCACATAACTCTAAACTAAAAACCTTTATCCGCGATATGAAGCCCGTGGTTGATTTAAAACCCGATGCATTGATCATGTCAGACCCCGGTTTAATCATGATGGTACGCGAAGTTTTTCCAGACATGCCAATTCATTTGAGTGTACAAGCGAACGCGGTTAACTGGGCTACGGTAAAGTTTTGGTACCAACAAGGGATTGAACGTGTAATTTTATCACGTGAGCTTTCTTTGGATGAAATTGAAGATATTCGCTACCATTGCCCTGAAATCGAAATCGAAGTATTTGTTCATGGTGCACTTTGTATGGCCTATTCTGGTCGTTGTTTGCTATCAGGCTACATTAACAAACGCGATCCCAATCAAGGGACTTGTACTAATTCATGCCGTTGGAAATATGATGCTCATGAAGCCACCGAAAATGAAACCGGTGATATTGTCGCTATCCATAAACCAGAACCTACTCTTGGCAGTGGCACTACAACGGATCAAATTTTCTTATTGCAAGAAGAAGGAAGACCTAACGAGTATATGCCTGCCTTTGAAGATGAGCACGGCACTTATATCATGAACTCAAAGGATCTACGTGCTATTCAACATGTAGAACGTCTCCTAAAGATGGGTGTACACTCTTTAAAAATTGAAGGTCGTACAAAAAGTTTCTATTACTGTGCTCGTACCGCTCAGGTATACCGTAAAGCCATGGATGATGCCATTGCAGGACGCCCTTTTGACCCATCATTAATGAGTTCATTAGAAAACCTTGCACATCGTGGTTACACAGAAGGTTTTTTAAGCCGCCATACCCATGATCAATACCAGAACTATGATTACGGTTATTCAATCAGTGAAACCCAACAATTTGTGGGAGAAATCACCGGTCGTAACCAACAAGGTCTTGCAGAAATAAATGTTAAAAACAAATTCTTAGTGGGTGACAAACTAGAGCTAATGACCCCGCAGGGTAACATCAACTTTAAGTTAGAAGAGTTGCATAACCGTAAAGGTGAATTAGTGGATGTAGCGCCGGGTTCGGGTCATGTTTTATATATTCCAGTACCAAAAGAGATCGATTTAAGCCACGGTTTACTGATGAGAAACTTGACACAGGGTGCAGACACTCGCAACCCGCATAGTAAATAACATGGCTTTATTAATAGAAGACAGTTGCATCAATTGTGATATGTGCGATCCAGAATGCCCTAATGAAGCAATCACCTTTGGGGCTGAAATATATGAAATTAATCCAGATTTATGTACCGAGTGTGTTGGTTTTTATGAACAAGCAACCTGCGTCGCAGTTTGCCCTATCAACTGTATCATTATCGATCCTAACCATGTTGAAACGCAGCAACAATTGTTGGATAAATTTGCAGGTTTACACGTTAATCAATGAACTCAATCGCGCCTAAATTTACGCAAGGCAATATTCCTGAGCATATATTAAAAATGGCGCTGACCAATGCGGTTGCCTTGAGTGTGTTTTTTGTTGTTGATTTGATTAATATCTATTTTATTAGTTTATTAAACCAACCTCACTTGGTTGCTGCCATTGCCTATGCAGCAGCCCTATTATTTTTTACCACCTCATTGACTATCGCCATGGTCATTGCTAACTCAGCTGTTGTTGCTAAGTTAATAGGTCAAGGCCATCAACAGCAAGCTAAACAGGCTTCAATGAGCTGTTATCTAATAACCTTGGTAATTAGTTGTCTAATCACGGTCACTATTTTTTTTAATGCTAAGCACCTATTAACATTAATAGGTGCTAATGGTGTTGCTTTAGATGCGGCCACTGCTTATCTAAAAATAACCATTTTTTCTTTTCCACTGATTGCTTTCGCAATGCAGATCACAGCAACATTACGCTCATTAGGTAAAGCTAAGTTAGGCATGTATTGCACCCTAGCAGGCGGTGTGTGCAATGTTATTCTCGATCCTCTGTTTATCTTTTATTTTAAGTTGAATATTGAAGGGGCAGCTTTTGCTGCAATCGTCGCGAGAAGTGTGATGTTATTGGTTGCTGCTTTTTACCTAATTATGGTTTGTGGGTTTATTACTCGTATTACATTTTCTGACTTTATCAGACACACAAAGAATATCACCGCAGTTGCGATTCCCGCTTCCTTAACTCAAGTCGCCACGCCACTAAGTCATTTATATATTACTTATGAAATGGCTAAATTTGGAGGGAGTTTTGTTGCTGGTTGGGCAATTATTAGTCGCTTGATCCCCGTCGCTTTTGTAATGTTGTTTGCTATGCCTGGCGCAATTGGCCCAATCATCAGTCAAAACTTAGGTGCAAAGCAATTTAAACGTGTTAAAACAACTTTAAATCAATCACTTAATTTTATTATTAAATACGTTTTTGTTTTAGCATTAACCCTCTCACTATTGCAAGAATACCTCGTTTCTTTGTTTAATGCAGGGTCGGATACGGCGATGTTAATCCGCTTTTTTTGTCAGTATGTTAGCGTTAGTTTTATATTTGTGGCAATGAACTTAGTCGCGATGTCTTTTCTTAATAATGTGGGTCGCCCTAAAATGGCTACATTATTGAATCTTGGAAAAATGTCCTTAGGCACTATTCCTTTTGTTAGTGTTGGAGCCTATTATTATGGCGCTCAAGGAATATTGATTGGACAAGCATTAGGTAGCATTATATTTGGCTTAACAGCGATTTTACTGTGCTACCGTATTGCCACTAAGTTAGAAGTGCTTACATAAAGGTCATTAATTAAAAATAACAAATTAAAAGTAACTAATTAAAAGTCGCTAATTAAAAGTCATCAGGCAGAATAAATAGCTTTATAGTGCTTACTCTTTAAACTACAACGATCTGTAAGCTAAGATGTAACAATCAGTAAATAATGGGTTGAACGAATTCTAGGCATAAAGATGACCTAATGCATTAAACCGATACTTTATTGCCATCTTTAACAGGAACGAATAGGTTTACCCATATTTAATATGTTAATTAAGCGGCGCTAATGTTAAATTACACACCTCACTCTAATGGAATAGAATAGCTTTATGCGTTTAATATGCTTATTGTTCTTTATCACAACCCTTAGCGGCTGTTATCAAAATAAAGCACTAACACAAAATACTCTTATCTATTGCACAGAAAGTTTACCTACTTCGTTTAATCCTCAAATTAGTCATGATATTGCGAGCTTAGATGCGACCACACATCAAATTTATAGCCGCTTAGTGACCATTGATCCTAAAACCAACAAATTTATTCCTGATTTAGCTGAAAGTTGGCAACGTAGTGATGATAAATTACGCTATCGCTTTACATTACGTCACAATATTAGCTTTCATCAAACAGAATTTTTTAAACCAACACGCTTTTTAAATGCAGATGATGTCTTATTTAGTTTTAATCGCATGCTTAATGTTCAAGATGCGTATCATAAAGTGAATAAACAGACGGAAAACTATTTTTATAATCATCCCTTCACGGATCTGCTATCAGAGATAAATAAGATTGATGACTATACGGTTGAATTTGTTTTAAGCAAACCCGATGTAACACTGTTAGCAAACCTTGCTGCACATTATGCAGTGATTCATTCAAAACAATATGCAGACCAATTGATAGAACAAGGTCTGCAGGAAAATATAGATTTTCAGCCTATTGGTACCGGGCCTTTTAAATTTAAAAGCTTTGATAGTAATGGCACTATTCGTTACAAAAAACATCCGCTTTATTGGCAATCAATGACTAATATTGAAAACTTAATTTATTTTACCAATCCTAGTGCAACAAAACGATACACAAAATTATTATCGGGAGAGTGCGATGCAATCTCTTATCCTGCGGCAAGCCAGTTAGAAACCATAAGTAAAAACAAAAATATTACCTTAAATAGTAAATCAACGGCTAATATCGCACTGTGGGCATTTAATACTGAGCGCCCTATTTTAGAACACAATCAAGTTCGTCAAGCGCTGTCACAAGCTATTGATAAAAAAACCATTTTACAGGCTGTCTATTTTCGTAGCGCAATACAAACGGATACATTATTAAGTAAACAATCATGGGCATTAAAACCGCGTTTTGAGGAAGACTTATATGATCCAGAAAAAGCGCGTCAAAACTTAACCTTATTAAACTATGACTTTTCTAAGACATTAACCATTTTATTGCCAGATAGTTCCGATGTATTTAACCCTAATTTTCATAAAACAGCAGAATTAATACAAGCGAACCTCAATGACATAGGTATTAAAACAGATATCATTAATTTAAGTGGTGCCGCTTTAAAAGCACGCTTACGAAGTGGTGATTATGATACTTATTTAACCGGCATTAATGTTCATATTGACGATCCTGATAGTATTTTTAGACCGCTCCTAAGCTGCAATTCATCAGCTGAAAGTGGTAATAGTAGCCATTGGTGCTCACCTAAGGTGCAAGTATTATTAGATCAGTCGATAACAGAGTCTAATTTTGCACAACGTATAAAAAACTATTATCAGATACAAGACGAAGTTTACAAGCAACGCCCTTACCTGCCTATCGCACATGTATTAAGGTTGGATGCTATCTCGAAGTCAATTTTAAATGTGGAAGTTAATCCTTTAACGGGTATTAATTTCCAAAATGCCATTAAACAAGATTTGAATTAAGATGCTGTCATTTTTATTAAGACGTCTAAACCTGCTATTAATCACTGCACTGATTTTGACTATCATTGCATTTGCTACTGATCGTATTGTCTCGGTCAACAGCGAAACAGTTGTTAACTCTAATGGTTATATAAAGCAGTACTTTGCTTACTTATGGCAAATTATGAATGGCGATCTCGGTTATTCTTCCGTGGATAATCAATCCTTACTAGAGCGTGGTTTAATATTTTTCGCGTCAACACTTGAGCTTTGTTTCACTGCATTAATTTTCTCTAGTATTATCGCCATTCCACTGGGTTTATTAGCCGGTTTATTCAGAAATACTCGTTTAGATTATGCAATCATGACTATTGCGATCATGGGGCTCGCATTGCCAGTTTTTTGGGTCGGAGTAATGGCGGTATTACTGCCTAGTGTATGGGGGCAAGTATTGCCCGTTGATGGTAATCTCAGTTTGATCTATGAGGTGCCGGTTGTGACGGGATTTTTGTTAATTGATACATTAATGGTAACCGAACAATATGAGCTATTCGCATTTATAGACCGTGTTGCACATTTAATTCTGCCTGCATTAGTTTTATCCTTTTTCTTAATCACTGAGATTGTACGTTTAACCCGTCACTCCATGACTATGGTGATGCGAAGCAATTATATACAAGCAGCCTATGCAAAAGGTTTTTCTCGAACAAAAATCGTTTTTGCACATGCATTAAAAAATGCGCTACCTCCTATTATTCCGCAATTACGACTGCAATTAAGTACCATTATCTCTTTTGCGATGACCATTGAAATTGTATTTAACTTAAATGGTATAGGTAAATGGTTATTTATTTCATTGAAAACAGGCGACTATTTAGTATTACCTGCTGGTATATTAATTATTAGCGGATTTATTTTATCCTTCAGTATTTTCATCGAAATTCTCATGGTTGTTATTAGCCCATTAAGACGAGGTTCCTTATATGCTGATAAATAACGGCTTTAATGAAGATAAAATTCAATCACCATTAGGTTATATTTGGTCTATTTTTAAAACCAAAACAATTGCAGTGGTGGCTATGTGGTTAATGATTGTTTTGATTATTATCTCTCTATTTGCCCCTTGGTTTGTACCTCATTCTCCCTTGGCGCAAAACCCTGATAGTATGTTATTACCCCCTTATTGGGTCGAAGGAGGCAATACCAATCATATTTTGGGAACCGATGATTTAGGTAGGGACTCTCTCTCTCGTTTATTTCATGGACTGCAACTGACTTTAGGCGGAGCATTAATCATTACACTTTTGGTCGGTATTATTGGCATGCTGATCGGGGCTGCAGCCGCTCTTACAAAAGGTGTTAAAGCAAGTGTCTTACATCATTTATTAGATGCTTTATTAGCGATTCCAACATTGCTTTCAGCATTAATACTGATCACCATCTTTGGACCTAGTTACACTAACTGCCTGATTGCTATCTCTCTTTCATTACTGCCGCAATTTATACGTTCTAGTTTTTTGGCCATTGAACAAGAGTTAAGTAAACAATATATTGTTGCAATACAACTTGATGGGGCAACAAAAACGCGTTTATTTAGATACGGTATTTTACCTAATATTTTAGAGCCTACCGTTACTATTATTAACCGTTTATTTACCATGGCGATTATCGAAATTGCGACACTAGGCTTTTTAGGTTTTGGTGCGCAATTACCTCAAACTGAATTGGGATCTTTAATCGCAAGCAGTATGGAACTCATCTACCTTTCTCCTTGGTTGGTTACTTTTCCAGGGATTGCTATTTTCGCAGTAATTATTATCGTAAATGTATTTTCAGAAGGTTTACGGCACGCTGTACTTGAAGGTGAAGAATAATGGCTTTATTGGATATCAGAAACCTAAGTATTGACATTGATACTGCACAGGGAAAAATTCGAGTAATCGACAAGGCTTCTCTGAATATAGTAGATGGTTCTATTCACGGTTTAATTGGTGAGTCTGGCTCGGGGAAAACACTGATCACTAAAGCGATATTAGGCTTACATAATAGCAACTGGACGGTTACAGCTGATCGAATGTTTTTAGGCAAGACGGACTTATCAAAACTCACGCATAAAGAACGACGTCAAATTCTAGGTAAAGAAATTTCAGTTATTTTTCAAGAGCCCAGCTCTTATCTCGATCCAAGTCAAAAAATACGCGTTCAAATTGAATCAGTATTACCCAAAAAAACGTGGAAACAACGCTTTCGTTTAATATTGACCAAGATTAAAAAAGTAAACGTACAGTCACGACGCTTACAAATTAAAGAGTTGTTACACAAAGTAGGTATTCAGAATGATGTGGCAGTATTAAATTGTTTCCCACACCAACTTTCAGAGGGTGTTTGCCAGAAAGTGATGATTGCCATGGCGATTGCTAATAGTCCACGTTTAATTATTGCCGATGAACCAACCACTGCAATGGAAGCAGTTACTCAATCACAAATTTTTCGCTTGTTATATAAACTTAACCAATTAAATAATACGACTCTGCTTATATTAAGTAATAATTTTGCCAATACCAGTAACATATCCGATTATATGACCTTAGTTTATTGTGGACAAACGGTTGAATCAGGATCTTATAAGCAAATAATGGGCAGTGCCATGCACCCCTATACACAATCTATGTTAAAAACATTAATCAATAATGTACAATTTAATGAGCATAAAGCGCAACTGTACACGTTACCCGGTAATATTCCTTCTTCGAACCAATTGCCAATCGGTTGCCGACTAGGGCCTCGGTGCCCTAGAGCACAAAAAATATGTGTTGAAAACCCTACTTTAACGACTAAAAAAGGTCATAGTTTCCGATGTCACTATCCAACCAAAGTGAGCTAAATGTGCAGCCGTTATTAAAAGTGACGAATCTGTGTAAAAGTTTTAAACATGCAACGGGTATTCTCAGTAGTCGAGAGCAACTTGCTTTCGGACCTGTCAGTTTCACCCTAGAGCCTGGTCAAACATTGGCAGTAGTTGGTGAAAGTGGATCCGGAAAAAGTGCGTTAGTCAGGACGATTGGTGGTATGTTAATAGCAAACTCCGGCGATATTTACGTAAAAGGACAACATCTTAGTTCGCTTAACTCTCAGCAACGTTGTTTATCCATACGCATGATTTTTCAAGACCCAAGTAGCTCGTTAAACCCTAAAACGACGGTAGGGAAAATACTACATGCACCTTTACAATTAAATACAGATTTAAATGACAAACAACGCCATCAGCAAATTCTGGAAACCTTAAAATTAGTAGGATTGTTACCTGATTATTTAGCTTTTTACCCTAATATGTTATCCAGTGTACAAAAGCATCAAGTGGCCATCGCACGCGCTATGATTTTAAATCCTGATATTATTATTGCCGATGAAATTTTATCTACATTAGATATTTCATTGCGATTTAAAATCGTTAACCTGTTACTAAAGATACAAAAAGCTAAAGGAACTAGTTATATTTTTGTTGCGCATAATATGCATTTGGTCAAACATATGAGTGATCAAATCCTGGTATTACATCAGGGGAAAATCATTGAAAAAGGTACAGCTAAGAGCGTTTGTGAGTCGCCACAGGAAGAGCAAACAAAATATTTGTTATTAAGTCACCAACCAGACTATCGAAAATAACATTCATTTAATAAAAAAGTAAATAAACTACCACTTTTGGTCTATACTATCCCGCTTAAAGCATTTCTTATTTTCTATATTGAGCAAGCTTTGTCATAGGAACGTCTTGAATAGCTTATATTAAAGATAATAATCAGCGTTTTATTTCATCTTTATAAAAAAGACTAATAGCTATTTATTAATAACAATACTAATAACCACTTATCAATAACAATCAGTTTTTAATGCGAGGAGAAGGTTAAGTGAACGATTATAAAAAAAGCCTTTGGATCTCTACTTTGATCACTTTATTGATAGCTTTGGCATTAATCATTGCAACTAAAAGTGCGTTTAACACGATACTACTAGAGCAACAACAACTACCTAAAACGTACTCTCAGCTAGCTTTATTACCAACTATTACTAGTATTGGTGAGCTAGAAGAAAGCCTCGAACTTAGTCAATTTAGTTATATAAAAATTAATAATAGCCGTCTTAATAGCCCGCTTGTTTATAGTCAAAAAGCAGTCAACCAGCTTTTCAATAATTTACTACCCTCCCCGATTTCTAATTTTAACAGCCCAACTGAAAATCAAAGCATTCAATATACAAGTGTTCATGCGGAACTATTTAAATTATATCAATCTATTATAGTGCTGATTGTCAGCGCACTTATTATCACTTTGCTGTTGTATCATACCATTTCATTTCGATTACTAAAAAAAATAGAAAGTGCCTTAGTCAATGAAATCGTTAATGAAAAATCTAAAATAACACCTTTTAAAAAGGTCACTATCGAACTCATTGAACAAAGACGTCTATTTGATTCTGCTTTGCACAGCAAAAAAGAAAAGATCTCGTTATTATCGCAACAAATAAATGCGGACTCATTAACAGGCTTAAATAATCGCCATGTATTTAGGAAAGAACTTACTGAGTTTTTATCCGATGAAAGTAATCGTAAACATGCCATCCTATCTATCATTCGACTGTTTGAGTTATCAGTGGTTAACATGCACCGTGGATTTCAACAAGGCGATCAATTTGTTGTAAATGTTGCAAATATCATTAACGGTGTTCTTGATAAATATAAAGATATCCATTTATTTAGGATTTCAGGATCTGAATTTGCTTTTATTAGTCATAGCATGAGTATTGGCGATGCGCAGCAATTAGCCAATGAACTAAAACTAAAGTTTGATCAATATCAACTACTTAACAACCTTGAAAATGTTGCCTTTAATGGCATGACTTTAATTTCCTCCAATCAATTACCCGAGCATGTGTTAGCACGAGCCGATATTGCACTGGCAAAGGCTCAAACCAGTGGTATTAATGCATGGGCTTTTGAAGAGAATATAGATAACCAAACACTGCAAGTCGGTGAACAGCATTGGCGATCAATTATTACTGATATCATAACTAATCGTTCATTCACTTTTTTACAACAACCTGTTCAAGCTATTCATCGTAATATGAAAGGATATCAGGAAATATTTACACGTTTTGTCAGTGAACATAACAACACCATTCCAACTGATACTGTTTTTTCCATGGCACAACGTACTGATACGATAATTAAACTTGAAAAGATAATTCTTGAAAAGATAATTTATCGTAGTCGTCTTCGCACAGAATATAGCACTAGATGGGGTATAAACCTTAGTTCTTCGGCGATGCACAATAGTAGCTTTATGGTATGGCTAGAGCGATTATTATTAAGAGAGCCCGATGTAGCTGGTTCCTTGGTATTTGAAGTTCCTGAAAGTTTATTAGGTCATAACTTGATTGCGAGTAAACGTGTTTTTAATATGCTCAAAAGAGCGGGAAGTCGTTCTGCCATTTGCAATTTCGGCAAAGGGATCAGTTCTTTTCGTTTATTTGAAGAGTTAAAACCTGATTATATTAAACTTGACGCAAGTTTAATTACTAACCTCGAATCAGATAGTGCAAATCAACAATTTATTCGCATGATCATTGATGTTGCACATCGAATGGAGTGCCAAGTTATCGCTGAAGGTATTGAGCACTTAGAACAAAAACAAATCCTTGAAAGCATGTATATCGATGGGATACAAGGTTATTTAATCGCCGAACCGACTCCATTATAGATGCATTAGCGGGACCTTTACTCTTTGCATCTGCGCCCCTCTTTTTATACAATGCGCCTTGTTTTAATACTCCATTAACAAGGCATACCATGACGCAACAACTCTCAGAAAAAGATCAATTCAACCTTAAAAAATTAAATAAAGTGTTGCGTAGACAAACCGGACAAGCCATTGCAGATTATAATATGATCGAAGATGGTGATAAAATCATGGTCTGTTTATCTGGTGGTAAAGACAGCTACACCCTATTGGAAATGCTAAGCCAGCTTAAAGCCGTTGCGCCTATCAACTTTGATATCATTGCGGTTAACTTAGATCAAAAACAACCAGGCTTTCCTGAGCATATATTGCCGCAATACCTTGACTCATTAGGTGTTGACTACAAAATAGTAGAACAAGATACTTACAGTATCGTTAAAGAAAAGCTACAACCCGGAAAAACTACTTGTAGCCTTTGTTCGCGTTTACGCCGAGGCATTTTATACAAGACTGCGAAAGAGCTTGGCGCCACTAAAATTGCACTCGGTCACCACCGCGATGATATGTTAGCAACCATGATGCTTAACTTATTTTTTGCAGGCAAACTCAAGTCGATGCCGGCCAAACTTGTTTCAGACAATGGTGAGCATGTAGTTATTCGTCCGCTTGCTTACTGTAAAGAAAAAGATATTGAAGCGTTTGCTACACTGCAAAAATTCCCTATTATTCCATGTAATTTATGTGGTTCTCAGCCTAATTTACAGCGTCAATTAACAAAAGATATGCTCAATGATTGGGAAGTCAATTATCCAGGTCGTTTAGAAACTATGTTTACTGCTATGCAAAACGTGGTGCCTTCGCATTTAGCAGATACTAGCTTATTTGATTTTAAATCCATTACTAAGGATTCCGGTGTGATTGATGGCGGAGATATTGCCTTTGATAAGGAATCATTTAAACAACCAGCCAGTGAGCAATTAGCAAACCAAGTAACAGCTGACAACGAATTTTATAAACAGCATCAAGCAGTGCAAATTACAGAGGTCAATTAATCTTGTTACTCAGTTAAATTAAACTCTTTATTGATTTAACCCAATAAAGAGTAGCCTTTAAGTCAACCTAGCCTTGTATTTACGGTCGATAAGAGATAATTTACGCGCATAATCAAAGAATGATGTGAATTAGTGAGAGACTAACTCATGGTCACCAGCTTATTTAAGAACATAAAGCTTTAATTTAATTTTCAATATAATTTTTTCAATTTTACTTTTAATATAACTTTCAATATAAAAAACGGAGTCAAACATGAGAACACCTCTTGTAATGGGTAACTGGAAACTAAACGGTACAAAAGAATCAGTAGCTACATTGATCAAAGGTATCGAAAGTGCAGCAGATGCAGCAACTAATGTTGAAGTTGCAGTATGCCCACCAGCAATTTTTATTGAACAAGTTGCAAACCTAACAGCAGACAGCAGCATTGAATTTGGTGCACAAGATGTGAGCACAAATGTTGCAGGCGCATTCACAGGTGAGACTTCACCTGTTATGGTTAAAGAGTTTGGCGCTAAATATAGTCTAGTAGGTCACTCAGAGCGTCGCCAATACCACAACGAAACTGATGCAGTTGTTGCAGCTAAATTTGTTGCGATTCAAGAAAATGGTTTAGTACCTGTATTATGTATCGGTGAAACACTAGAAGAACGTGAAACTGATAAAACTTTTGCTGTTGTTGAAACTCAACTTAAAGCAGTGGTTGATGTTACTGGTATCGCAGCATTAGAAAACTCAGTAATCGCTTACGAACCAGTTTGGGCTATCGGTACAGGTAAAGTTGCAACTTCTGAGCAAGCACAAGAAGTTCATGCACATATCCGTTCTTGGTTAAAAGCGCAAAGTGAAGTTGTTGCTGAGAAAGTACAGATCCTTTACGGTGGTAGTGTTAAAGCAAACAGTGCAAAAGAGCTATTTGCTCAAGCAGACATCGACGGTGGTTTAGTAGGTGGTGCAGCACTAATCATTGAGGAATTTGTAGGTATTATCGAAGGCGCTAAATAAGCAGCACTTTCTACCTCTATGTCCCAATACTAATAAGGCACTTTTATAGTGCCTTTTTTAATTTCAAGCCCTCCAATCAAACACAACGCAATAATACCCTCTTTTAAGCAATAACAATGATCAAGCAAATATGCGCACTGGTATGACTTGCAGTTAAAAACTTTCTGCTATTTCATTATCTCAATAAAAAATACTGCACAAGCAAAAAATCTGATGTTATGATGTTGTTAACAATCATTATTCAACGGAGTAAATTATGAATTCTTCAATTAACACTAAAGCACAAGGTGTTGGAGTTTCAATTAATAAAGTATTAAAGAATACCTATATGCTATTAGGCATGACATTAGCGTTTAGTGCAGTCACTGCAACTATTGCGACAATGGTAGGTATCGGCCCAATGATGTCACTTGTCTTAATGCTAGTTGGATTTGGTCTTTTATTTGTAGTGTCTAAAACAGCGAATTCTAGCAAGGGTATATTCTGGGTATTCATGTTTACTGGTGTGATGGGTGCGTCACTAGGTAATATGCTAAACCATTACCTAACAATGCCAAACGGCCCTGCTTTAATTATGCAGGCACTTGGTACTACCGCAATAATATTCTTTGCATTATCAGCTTACGTATTAACTAGCCGAAAAGATTTCTCATTTATGGGCGGATTTTTAATGGCAGGTATGATTGCTGTAATTGTTGCAATTATTGCTAATATTTTCCTACAGATCCCACTTTTCCAATTAGTGATCAGTAGTGTTGTAGTCATGATAATGTCTGGTTTTATTCTGTTTGATACTAGCCGTATCATTAACGGTGGTGAAACTAACTACATTAGAGCGACTGTTTCTTTATACTTAAACATCTTTAATATCTTTATCCACTTATTAAGCATTCTTGGTATTTTAGACGATTAATGATCAGTCTCCTATAGTATTTTAGATGCTACTTTAGCTTACTAAATTACTGATATATTCTTAAAAGCGCATTTATTAATGCGCTTTTTTTTGCTTATTTTTTAACTTTTATAGCGATTTTTAACCTTCATAACAGTTTTTAACCTCCATAATATTTATTGACCGGGATGACGAGCAATAGAATTTTACACAGCAAAAATAGCCTTACTTAAAGCATAGAGTCCTCTAAATAATTATTTATTAACGTGAACATAAGAAAGGTTTGTTAGATTGTTACCTGATTACTACATATACGGTTAATAGCTACCGTAAAACTGATATAGGTGGCATATACGGTTAAATGACTATATAGGTGTCTAAATAGGTGTCTAAATAGCTACATTCTTAAATGGTAATGCTATAGATTAGATGGCCTGTGATCATCATGATTTACGGCCATCGAGATAAAGTGGCAAGTGGTTAGTGGCTGTAACCTAACTCTTTTGCAGGTTCAATATTACTCGCGGTCCATGCGGGGTATATCGTTGCAACGATACTCATAACAAAAGCAATCAGTGTAATAATGATCACTTGGTCATAGTTGATTTGTGAGGGTAAATAATCAATAAAATAGATATCCCCAGAAATAAACTTTCTACCTAAAATATTTTCAACCGCACTAAAGAACTGACTTAAATTACTAGCTAAGTAGATACCAAGTAACGCGCCTAGTAGGCTTCCCATGAGGCCATTAAACGCACCTTGAACCATAAAAATAGCACGTAGAGACCACTTCCCCATCCCCATTGTTTTTAAGATAGCAATGTCACTGCGTTTTTCATTCACAGCCATTACCAATGTGGATACAATATTAAAACAAGCAACGGCAACTACTAATAATAAAATAACGTACATCAATGATTTAACCATTTGAATATCTTGATATAAGTAGCCTTGACTTGTGATCCAACTTTTAATATACATATACACAGGGATACTATACGCCACCTCCCGTGACAGCACCTGTGCTTTTAAAACATCCTCAACTTTAAAGGCAATACCTGTAGCATGGTTAAGGTTAAGCATTTTTTTAGCCGTGTTGATATGGATAAAACCCAATGTAGTATCAACTTGCCCACCCATTTTAAAGGTACCCGTTAAGATAAAGGTAAACTTACGTGGAGCTTTAAGCTTCGTTGAGCCAATTTGAGGTAATAATAATGATAAAGATTGCCCTACCTCAATGCCTAGTTGTTTGGCAACCGGCTCACCTAGAATAAGACTATTTTCATCTGCGCTTAATAACTCCCAGCCTCCCTGTTTAATATACTGTTCTATCGCGGTCACTTGCGTTTCACTTTCAGGAGTAATGGCGCGCATTTGCAACGCTTTCATATTAATATCTTTTTGCAACAGGGCATTCATTACTATATAAGGGCTTGCACCTAGTACACCTGGATGTGCTCTTATTTTAGAAAGAATAGCCGTTTCATCTTTAAACTCCCCTTTAACTACTTCTAATTCCGCATGCGGGATCACGGTTAACAATTGATCTCGTAATGCTTTTTCAAAGCCATTCATCGCTGAAAGGCCAACAATTAAGACAGCAACACCTAAAATAATGCCAAATATAGAAGCCATTGAAATGAAGGATACAAACTTATTTTTATGTTTTGCTTTGCTATAACGTAGCCCAATAAATAATGGTAAAGGTCTAAACATTACGGAGTGTCCTGTAAAATACCGTTCGCCATGTATAATTGTCTGTGCAATTTATTGGCTAACTGTTGGTCATGAGTCACCACAATAAAAGCAGTACCAAATTCACTATTTAATTCTCGTAATAACTGATAAACAGACTCTGCACTTTTAGCATCTAAATTTCCGGTAGGTTCATCAGCTAAGACAAGAGAAGGTTTATTAATTAATGCACGTGCTATTGCAACACGTTGCCTTTCACCGCCAGATAATTCAGCAGGTCGATGTTGAATGCGTTCACTAAGCCCCACTCTTTCTAATAATGCAGTTGCTTTTTGTTGCGCAAGTTTAACTGGCTCACCTGCAATCAATAATGGCATGGCAACATTTTCTAATGCAGTGAACTCTGATAATAAGTGATGAAATTGGTAAACAAAACCTAGCTCTTGGTTACGCCACTTCGCTTGCTGCTTTGAAGAGAGTTTATGGATGTTATTATCATTAAAAATAACCTCTCCAGTAGACGGGGCATCCAGTGCCCCAAGCAAATGTAATAACGTACTTTTACCTGATCCAGAAGTACCTACAATAGCTAGTAACTCTCCTTTTTCCACGGTCAAATTGACACCTTGTAACACAGTCGTGGCTAGGCGCCCTTCTTGGTAAATTTTACTTAAGTTCTGACAAACTATAATTGAATTATTCATATCTTAATGCCTCGACTGGGCTCACTGTTCCTGCTCTATATGCAGGGTATAAAGTGGCTAATAAACTTAACAACATAGCACCAAGCATAATCGATACTATTTGAAATGGTTCGTGTATAACGGGTAAGAGTCGAGTACCACCGGAAGCATTCGCTAATAGATGCAGTCCTAAAAATGACATTACTTCATTAATGTAAGTACTTAATAACAAACCTAAACCTGTCCCTAATAATGCGCCAAGAATACCACTGAAAGCACCTTGAATAATAAAAATAAGGTTGATCGTAGACGCTTGAATCCCTAGGGTTTTTAATATCGCAACTTCGGCGCTTTTATCCGTTACCACCATCACCGATGAGGATAAGATATTAAATGCAGCGACCGCAATAATTAAACACAATAATAACCAAATCATATTCCTTTCCATTTTAACTGCGGCAAAAAGTTCACCGTGCGTACTACGCCAGTCTAATAAGATTTCATCTTTTTCGAGTACTGGAGGTTGCCAATCTTCAACGGCAAAGGGTTCGGTAAAATAAAAACGCAGATCCGTCACTTGATCTGTTTGAATACGAATTAAACGTGCCGCATCTTGGACATGCATTAATACCAAATACTTATCAACGTCAGAGCCCACATCAAATAAACCAACAACGGTAAAATTACGCTGGCTAGGAACTTGACCAATTGGTGTATAACGAGCCCCTCTGGTGGAAATGACGCGTACTTTATCACCAATACCCACATTCAATTGCTTTGCTAATTGGTCGCCAATAATGATGTTATATTGACTAGGTTTCAACAGCTCTAGGCCACCCATAAAGATGTTATCTTTAACTATTTTACTGTTATATTTCTGCGGGTAGATACCTTCTAACTTCACACCTTGCAAAGCCGTTGTGCTTTGCAATATCGCTTCAGCATTAATCATCGGTTCAATAGCAATGACGAGGGGATCTGCAGGAATTGCATCAACACGTTGTTGCCAATGGTCAATGGTCTTTGCTTGGTTACTAAGTTTAGCCTGTGGGATCGCGCCAAGGATACGCTGTTTTAACTCCCCTTCGAAACCATTCATAACTGATAAGACGGTAACTAATGCTAATACGCCTAAAATAATGCCACCGGTTGAAAATATTGAAACAAACGATACAAATTGATTATTACGTTTAGATTTTGTATACCGTAAACCGATAAATACACTTAAAGGATAAAACATAACTGCCTTTTAATAGTTGTTTATGATGACGCCACTTATAATTAAAATGGAGATAAGCAAAGCGAGTCAATACCCTACTGTGCACGGATTTCTAAGATAAATTATCTAACAATAATTAGTTATTACTACACTGATCAATTGAATGATACAAAGCTATCGATATTGTAAATAACATGACTAACAAGATATTTAATAAATAACTGCGATCTCTGTAACCAGAATTAAGCCTCAATATAGACTTATCTCATTGATTACATTTTAATAGTCGCCATTCTAATGTATCTTTAATCGCTAAGACAGACAAAACTCTTACAAAATAGTTTCACTCACACTCAATAATGACTTGGTTAGCAAACATGGATAATAACGAATATTTTTTAGTGCAGCATACACTTTCCATTAACTTGCACCCTGTTAATGAAACTCAATTACCCATTGACCAAGGCGCCTTTGAAGAAGAGATACCGGGCCCATTTAGAATGGCCAGTGATCTGGCGCAAGCTGATGTCAGTATGCTAGCCCCTTTAAAACTTAATAGTGAAAATACGCAAGCTCTTTGGCATTTTTTACAAGCTCAAAATCAAAAAATAAATACGTTATTAAGTTATGTGTTAACACAACAGGATGAGCAACAGGCTCGTCATCAAAGCATTAAATTCAGTGCTGGAAGTATCATTGTTGCTGGCAGTGATAAATGGGCAGTGGGTGATAATGTTAGATTAAAAATATTTTTACCTGAAGAATCCTCTGCCATATACTGTTATGCCTGTGTTTCAGATAGCTCAGAAAGCGAATGTGTTTTTAACTACACCTTTATTCGAGAACAAGATCGAGAACTATTAATTAGAGCCAGCTTACACGTGCAATCACAACAACTTAAAAATCGAGCAAAACAGCGTGAATTAAATAGTTAATAACTTAAAACAGTCATCAGCAATCTGTTTAGTATCGCAATAATCATCAGAATAAAGTAATGAAGAAAAGTCAATAATATGAAAAATTTACTCGAGATACCGCCTTTAAAATCATCTACTGATACGCAACAATTTGGCAATTTAGTAGGTAGTAGCCAAAGTTTTGTCATTAATCAATGCGCTCAAGCTAACCCGCAAAAATCTCCTTTAGTTGTGATCGTTAATGACACACCGAGTGCTATTAAGCTGCATCAAGAGTTACTTTACTTTGCAGAAAACAAATATGAGGTGAATTTATTTCCCGATTGGGAAACCTTGCCCTATGATCATTTTTCACCACATCAAGACATTATATCCACACGTATAGAAACCTTGTATCAATTACCATCCATGAAAGATGGCATATTAATCGTTCCAATCACGACGTTATTATTAAGATTAGCGCCACCTAGTTATTTAAAACAACATACGTTAGTGGTTAAAACGTCGCAAAAATTAGAGTTGCAATTACTTCGCGAACAATTACAAGAAGCTGGTTATTATGCCGTTGATCAAGTAAGAGAACACGGTGAGTTTTGTGCTCGAGGCTCTTTGTTAGACGTTTATCCGATGGCCAGTGATACACCTTATCGTATTGATTTTTTTGATGACGAAGTTGATTCGATACGCCCATTTGATACAGAAACGCAACGTTCATTACCCACCATTAAACAGATAAAATTATTGCCCGCGCATGAGTTTGCAACGGATAAAGAAGCAATAAGCCAGTTTAAGTCTGCTTATAGCGATAAGTTTCCAGCGAAAATATGTACTAGTGCTGACTCTATCTACCAACAAATTTCGCAAACCAATTTGCCCGCTGGTATCGAGTATTATTTACCGTTATTTTTTAATGAAACAGCCACTTTATTTGATTATTTCCCTAAACAAACACGTTTATGCGTTGTCGGTGATATACAAAAGGCGATGGATGATTTTTGGAAAACCATTGCGCATCGTTTTGAAGAACGTGGAGTAGATTTATTACGTCCATTATTGCAACCAATTGAATTATACCTTCGTCAAGAGCAATGCTTTAAACAGATCAATGCTTTTCCTAAGTATCAATTACAGCCAACCTCATTTGCGTTACCGAAGGCAGGGAAAACCAATCTGCCTTTCACTACTTTACCAGATATTAAAATACATCATAAAGCCAAAGCACCACTGGAAAATATTGAACAGTTTATTAAACAATTTTCCGGTAAGGTAGTATTAAGTGTTGAATCAGCTGGGCGAAAAGAAGCTTTATTAGAACTATTACACCCGCTTAAGCTTGCTATTAAATCAATCTCAAACATCTCCGAATGTATTAAAAGTAAAAGCAAAGTCTTCATCACAGTGAGTCGCGTTGAACATAGCTTTTTAATCATAGACAGTGAATTTGCGTTTATTACTGAAACGGAATTACTTGGTAATAAAATAACCCAACGTAGGCGTCAAAACCAAGATAAACAAAATGAAGAAAACTCTGAACATATAGTACGTAATTTAGCAGAGTTAAAAGTAGGTCAACCCGTGGTTCACATTGACCATGGTGTCGCGCGCTATTTAGGCCTTCAGACCATTGAAGTGGCCGGTAATGTTAATGAGTTTGTAACGCTTGAATATTTACGCGGAGACAAACTTTACGTACCGGTTACTTCGCTGCATTTAATCGGGCGTTATAGCGGTAGTGATGTAGAAACCGCGCCGATCAGTAAATTAGGTAACGATACTTGGGCCAAGGCGAAAAAACGTGCGGCCGAAAAAGTACGTGACGTCGCCGCTGAATTATTAGAAATTTACGCGCAACGTGCAGCAAAAAAAGGTTATAAATATCAATTAAATAAAGCTAATTATGCAGCGTTCAGTGATGATTTCCCCTTTGAAGAAACCCATGACCAAGCACTGTCCATCAATGCTGTCATATCGGATATGTGTTCATCGCAACCCATGGATAGGTTAGTCTGTGGCGATGTAGGTTTTGGTAAAACGGAAGTCGCAATGCGCGCAGCATTCATGGCAACGGACAATGCAAGACAAGTGGCTTTATTAGTCCCTACCACCCTACTTGCGCAACAACATTTCGAAAACTTTCGAGATCGATTCGCTAATTGGCCAGTAAGAGTCGAGGTATTATCTCGCTTTAAAACAGCCAAAGAACAAAAACAAATTTTACAAGAAGCTGCCGATGGTAAAATCGACATATTAATAGGTACCCATAAGCTATTAAGTGATGGCATTAAGTTTGCTGACCTAGGGTTATTAATTATCGATGAGGAACATCGCTTTGGTGTACGCCAAAAAGAGAAGATTAAACGCCTACGAGCACAAATTGATATCCTCACTCTGACCGCAACGCCGATCCCGCGTACTTTAAATATGTCTATGAATGGTATGCGTGATTTATCAATTATCGCGTCACCGCCTGCGAAACGTTTAGCAGTAAAAACATTCGTACAACAACGCAGTGATCAGACCATCAGTGATGCTATCACACGTGAAATTATGCGCGGTGGTCAAGTATACTTTTTGCACAATAATGTTGAGACCATTGATAAAGCGGCGGCTGATTTACAACAACTATTACCACAAGCTAGGATTTCAACGGCTCACGGTCAAATGAATGAGCAACAACTTGAGCGAGTGATGTCAGACTTTTATCATCAACGCCAAAATGTGTTGGTGTGTACCACTATTATCGAAACAGGTATCGATATTCCAACGGCGAATACGATCATTATAAATCGAGCAGATCACTTAGGTTTAGCACAATTACACCAATTGCGTGGTCGTGTAGGTCGTTCCCACCATCAAGCTTACGCGTATTTATTAACCCCAACACCAAAATTAATGACCAAAGATGCAAAAAAACGTTTACAGGCGATTGGTTCATTAGATACGTTAGGGGCAGGATTCACACTAGCAACACACGATTTAGAAATACGGGGTGCTGGTGAGTTATTAGGTGATGAACAATCCGGACAGATTACCAGTATTGGTTTTAATTTGTATATGGATATGCTTAACCAAGCAGTAGAGGCTTTACGAAATGGGCAAGAACCTAGTTTAGAGCACTTATTAGCGACACAAGCAGAAGTAGAACTGCGCATACCTGCACTCATTCCCGACGATTATATTACCGATGTGAATACACGTTTATCGTTATATAAACGTATTGCTAATAGTAAGAATAATAATGAATTAAATGAAATCCAAGTTGAACTTATTGACCGATTTGGCTTATTACCAAATTCAACTAAAAATTTAATAGCGGTCACCTCTATTAAGCAACGTTGTTCAAAACTTGGCATTGCGAGAATTGAAACGCATGCACTTGGTGGTGCAGTCACCTTTACTGAACATACCAAAGTGGATCCAATGTTTCTTGTTTCATTACTGCAAACGCAATCAAATACCTTTAAACTAGACGGACCCAGTAAATTAAAATTCACAATGTCGCTAGAAAGTAGTGCAGAACGCATAAACTGGTTGAAACAATTACTTGATAGCTTTAAATTACACCTTGTCAAATAAATCTCATAAAAGGACAACCTTTTGAATTTTCGCTCTACTTTATTATTAGTCGTCGCATCACTATGTTCATTTAACATACAAGCAGCTGGTGACCGTTGGTTTGATGTTGAAATACTCGTTTTTAAGCGTAATGTTGACGTTCAAAAACTCAGTGAGCAATTAGATCAAAATAATGTTTACATAAAAAAACGAGATCGCCTCGAGGTATTAAAAGCTAAGCAAGCAACAAACTGTTTGGGTGATAATCCGTGTTTACATGAACAGAACCCAGTACAAATTACAGATGCACAAATGATCAGTGGTGGGCATCGATTACAGCGGTTGAGCAGTAATCATCTTAGACTTAAGTCACAATTGAACCGACTTAAAAACCATCAATTATTTAAGCCTTTATTACATGTTGCATGGCGCATGCCAGTACAGAGTAAACAAAATGCATTACCTATTCACCTTTTTGCTGGTGAGAACTACGCATTAGATATCTATAAAGAAGAAATCATTGCACAAAAAAGACAAGAAGCGGCAGACGCAGCAAAAGCACAACTTAATAACCCCCAGGAAACAGATCCTCTTCCGATTGCAGCAACGGATAAATTAGATGTACTGGATGAGTTACAAAAAGACAATGCAATTAGGGATTTATATGAGATAGATGGTAATTTCTTACTTTATGTTCAACGTTACTTAGAAATTGAAAGTCAATTAATTGTGCGTACCGAAACGCAAAAAGAAGTGTCATCTTCAAAATCTGTCTTAGCCAACCCACAATTGGAAACGGATATTTCTGGTACAGCGGATGATGCAGTTCAAATTGTAGATCAGGCATTGCCTCAACAACGTGTTAAAACAAAAACCGTGGTCACCGAAACTTTATTTGACCAAACAAGACGTTTACGCAGTGGTGAGATCCATTACTTAGATCACCCTCTTTTTGGCATGATTGTACAAATTCGTAAAATTAGATAATCTCAACGTTTATCGACTAAACAAAAAAGGAAGCTAATTAGCTTCCTTTTTTGTGTTCAATTATATCTATTAGTTAGCTGAGAACTTTGATTAGCTGATTAATTAGCTAAAATTTATAAAGTCCTACCTTCCCATAATTGTTTGGCTTTTTGTAATGCTTCATCTTGAGAAGAGTCAGGTTGCATCTGCTTCAAAACCATTGCAATAGTGGTGATCACAGCAGCATCACCATAGGCATCATCAATCTCTTTTTTCCATACTTTTAATAGGTATTCTGCTGATACCTCAGTATGTGCACCGGTGAAATCCTCTAAATACGTAGGCCAATCTTGCTCAATATATTGTGCTTTACCATTGATTTGCGTAACACCACAAGCCAACGTTGAAACACGAGGGTTGACTTCACTTTCTCCGCCTTCACCTTTAAAAGCAATAATACTATGTTCATTATTTAACAGCGCAGCTTGCGCATGTATTTTTTCGTAACTTTTATGAAATACACCATGAATGCTATAGGGAGCATTACTTGGGTTAACACTGCGCGCCACAGTATTAAGAGGAGTACGCAAACCAACTTGCTCTCTTAGCGCTAATAGCTCAATTAATTCAGGGCAATAGGCAGATAAAGGAACATAAACTAAGGCGTCACTTTGCAAAGCCAATTGTGCTTTTTCAGTTGTATCTGCAATAGTAATATTCAAAACAGGGCAAGCGGACTCGACTTGATATTTCACCAAATCAACACTCATATGCCCATGTAATAAAATTTTAACACCATTAGCGGCTAATACTTTTGCCGCTAGCAATAACCAAGGTGGTTGTCTTTTTTTACCAGCAAAACATGGCCAATCCAGATCCACAGATAAACCCTGCCATTCTCTCGGCACTTTATTACGTAATGCGGCAATATATCCTGCAGCTTCTTCGGGTGTTTCACAGCGGACACGTTGTAACATTAACAATACGGCCAATTGTAATAAACTTGCCCTACCTTCTAAATAATCAGTCAATGCTTGTTGTGCTTCATCCATCGTCAATGAACGACGGCCTTTTTCACCACGACCGGTTAATTTTATATATTCGCTAAACATTATGATCCTTATTAATCTATAGCCGTTTTACCAAGACTATATTTAAAAAATGACTAACATAATTAAAAATTCTCTATTCAGGATAAGCAAAACACTAGCTGCACTTTATAGTAAGTAATATAACTTTATGAATTTAAATATAGGAGTGCTTTCATTATCTAGAATTGAGGTTAAATATATCGATGTAATTGCGATACCAAACAATCAACAACGGCAATGGGGTTAGATAACATTAACTTGTCTCGTCCGTGTACGCCGTAACTCACACCTAAACTTTTAACACCCGCATTAGCTGCCATGTCTAAATCGTAACTAGAGTCACCTATCATTAACGCCTGTGAAGGGCTGAAATCCAATTCTTTTAATAATGAATGAATCATTGATGGATCCGGTTTTGAGTTCGATTCGTCGGCACATATGGTTGCAGAGAATAGATGTTCAGTATTTGTTTTTTGCATCATGCCGTTAAGGCCATTACGCCCCTTACCCGTTGCAACCGCAAGAACATAACCCTGTACTTTCAGATGAGTTAATAACTCTGCGATTCCGTCGTAAAAAGGGGTATCGATATGATGCATTGTATTATATTGCTCACGATAAGCCTCAACCAGTGAAGCTTGCTGTGATAATAATAACGAGGGAAACAACTGCTGCATTGCTTTTAATAAACTTAAACCAATAATATTCTTAACTGCCTGTTCTGTAGGCACAACTTGTTGTTGATTTTTTGCTGCTTGCTGCATACACAGCACAATTTTATCGATGGAATCCATTAAGGTCCCATCCCAGTCAAAAATAATTAATGGATGTTTCATATTAGCTTCGCTGTAATTTACCTAATAATTCTTCTAAACGCGGGCAAAGAGGTGCACTCACCGTCATTCTTTTCTCTAGCACAGGATGGAAAAAAGTAATATGCGCAGCGTGTAGAAATAATCGGTTTAAACCTAATGACTTCATATTACTATCAAAAGTTTTATCGCCATAACGTTCATCACAGGCAATATTATGTCCTTTACATGCCGCATGAACACGTATTTGATGCGTTCGTCCGGTAACAGGACTCGCTTCAACTAAGGTTGCGCCTTCATAACGCTGAACAATTTTAAAATGTGTTTCTGAAGCTTTCCCTAATGGGCTCACTTTAACCACAGAATCTTGAGGTATTTTTAATAACGGCTCACGGACTAAGCGGTCTTTTATATTCCACTGCCCTTTTACTAAAGCAAAATATTGCTTTTTCATGGTTTTTTGACGAAGTTGTTCATGTAACGCACGTAATACACTGCGTTTTTTAGCAATTAATAAACAACCTGACGTGGCTTTATCAAGGCGATGTACCAACTCTAAGAATCGGGCTTCGGGACGTAAGGCGCGTAACCCTTCAATTGCACCAAAATCTAGACCACTGCCACCATGAACCGCAAGTCCAGAAGGTTTATTAAGAATGATTAAACCATCATCTTCATACACAATCTCTGACTCTAAATTTTTGATGCTGTTGAGTTTAGGGGACGGTAATGCATTTTCCGGATCCACTTTTACTGGCGGGATACGAACACTATCGCCTACCTGTAGTTTGTAATCGGGTTTGATGCGTTTTTTATTAACACGAACTTCTCCCTTGCGTACAATTCTATAGATCATGCTTTTAGGCACGCCCTTAAGGTGTAAGCGAAGAAAGTTATCGATACGTTGTTGTGCATTTTCTTGAGCGATGTCAATAATGCGTACTGAGTGATTTATCTGTTCCATTCGTTAAGTTTATCACGCCTAATCACATAATATGTAAAAACTTTGTTGCTTGTAAGTAGATATAAATGCGACAATAACAAAGTTAATGCCTCGTGATTTTATGATTTTAAAAGCGCTAGTAGGCATAGCATTTACGAAAGCAAATCAAATGATTAGAATGTAACGCTGCAGTGTTAAATTATTTTTGATTTAACACTTTTTTGTATCCGCTTTGTAACGCACCTCAGAATACTTCCAGTCGAGAGATTGTATAACCAGACATGAGGTCAAGCATGCAAAAACAGTTAGTACATATAAAAATAACGAAAAAAATAAAACAAGAGTTCACAAATGAAAAGAATGTTAATCAACGCAACTCAAGCAGAAGAGTTACGTGTAGCCCTCGTTGATGGGCAAAAACTGTACGACCTTGATATCGAAAGTCCAGGTCACGAACAAAAGAAAGCAAACATTTATAAAGGTAAAATAACACGTGTTGAAGCAAGTTTAGAAGCAGCATTTGTAGACTACGGCGCTGAACGTCATGGTTTCTTACCACTTAAAGAAATTGCTCGAAACTACTTTCCAGAAGGATATTCATTCAAAGGCCGCCCTAACATCAAAGATGTTATTAAAGAAGGCCAAGAAGTAATTATTCAAATCGAAAAAGAAGAACGTGGTAATAAAGGTGCAGCACTAACTACCTTTATTAGTTTAGCAGGTAGCTATTTAGTCCTAATGCCAAATAACCCAAGAGCTGGCGGAATTTCACGTCGCATTGAAGGTGATGAGCGTACTGAATTAAAAGCAGCATTATCTGACCTTAAATTACCAAATGGTATGGGTTTGATTGTACGTACCGCAGGCGTTGGTAAATCAGCTGAAGAATTAGAATGGGATTTAAACGTTCTGGTTAATCACTGGCAAGCTATTGATCAAGCTTCTAAAACCAAAGCAGCTCCTTTTTTAATCCATCGTGAAAGTAACGTTATTGTTCGTTCAATTCGTGATTATCTTCGCCGTGATATTGGCGAGATTGTGATTGACCATGCTAAGACTTTTGAATTAGCCAAAAATCATATCGAAATGATCCGCCCTGATTACGTTAATCGCCTTAAACTATACCAAGGTGAAATCCCACTATTTACACATTACCAAGTTGAAAGCCAAATTGAATCTGCTTTTCAACGTGAAGTTCGTTTACCTTCTGGTGGCTCAATTGTTATTGACCCAACTGAAGCACTAACGTCTATCGATATCAACTCTGCGCGTGCAACACGTGGTGGCGATATTGAAGAAACAGCATTTAATACCAACTTAGAAGCTGCTGAAGAGATCGCTCGCCAATTACGCTTACGTGACCTTGGTGGTTTAGTAGTTATCGATTTCATCGATATGACACCAGCTCGTCATCAACGTGAAGTTGAAAACAGAATGCGTGAATCTGTACGTCAGGATAGAGCGCGTATTCAATTAGGCCGAATTTCTCGTTTTGGTCTAATGGAAATGTCTCGTCAACGTATTCGCCCTTCTTTAGGTGAATCAGCATCACGCGTTTGTCCGCGCTGTCATGGCCAAGGCACAATTCGTGATAATGACTCTTTATCTCTTGCAATCCTACGTTTGATTGAAGAAGAGGGTCTAAAAGAAAACACTGCTCAAATTCAAGCGCGTGTACCGGTTGCCGTCGCTGCTTATTTGTTAAATGAAAAACGAAAATCAGTTGCTAAAATCGAAAATCGTCATAATTGTGAAGTTTACATCATACCAGACGCAAATCTGCTTACTCCTCATTTTGAAGTGAAGCGTACGCGTAAAGATGGTAAAGAAGACATCAATTACGATGCACTTGAAAAACAACACACAGTTTATATTCCTAATATCGCTCAAATAGAAAGTAATGAGATCGAGGAACCTTTATTAACAGGCTTTAGTGCGCCAAATAAAGAAACAGCTGCTGTTGAAACAAAAGCCGCACCACAAGCTGTAGTTGCTCCAACGACTTCTTTATTCACTAAGATAGTGCAATCTATTGCAAAATTCTTTAGTGATGATTCAAAAAAAGAACCAGAAGTAAAAGCAGAAACTTCTCCTAAACCAGAAGAGAAAAAAGAGCAACCTAGTAATACGCGTAACCCACGTAATACTAAAAGCAATCAAAGCCGTAACCGCAATCCTCGTAACGACCGCACTGATCGTAACGATAAAACAACGGACAACAGTACTGATCGCCGCACTAATCGTAAGTCTCCAGATCGCAAAGCAACACAACAGACTAAAAAATACGAGAACGAAGCAAAACCGGCTCAAGATAATAACGACAAAGGTAATAACCAAGAAGTTATCGTCGCACGTCGTAAACGTCGTAACATGCGTAAGAAAGTTCGTGTTCAACAGCCTGAAAATACAGTCGAAACTAGCAAGGTAGAAAGTGTAGAAAGTGCAGATATTGCTGATGTAAAAGTTGAAGCAAATAATCAACCAGCAGTAGAAACGAAAAAACCGAAAGCTAAGGTTAAAAAATCTCCTGAAGAGACTAAGCAAACTCCAGCAACAGAAACACCTGCTGCTAATGATGCTAAAGACCTAAAAGAGAACGAAACATCTGAGCAAGCGAATCAAGAAGCACATACTCCTGTTGCGATCCCTAGCCGTCGTTCACGTTACTTACGTAACAATGGACAACGTAATAATAAACGTAACCAAGATAATGTAGATGAAGTAGCAGTAACTAGCCGTTACCCTGAATCAGACGATCAAGCAATTGAAGAAAATTCTGTACAAGCCACTGTACCTGTTGCCGAAAATGTTAATAACATTGCGGATAAGCAAGCGCCTCAACAGGAAGCTGAACAACTACAAAAAAGTGTTCAACAAGTGCCTGTAACGGCAGCTGAAAAGATCTTACCGGTTACAAAAAAACCTGCAGCCGTTAAATCAGAAGCCGCTGAGCAGTTAGCAACAACGAACAGCGAACAACCTGTTACAGAAGAAACTAATGCAGTTGACACTGTAGAAGTTGAAGCTGCAAATGTTGAAGAGCCTAAGGCAGAGGAAACTAAGGTTGACGAAACTAAAGCTGAGCAAGCTGAAGCAGTTAAGGTTGAAGAAACTGAAGCCGAGCAAGCTGAAGCAGTTAAGGTTGAAGAAACTGAAGTTGAGGTAACCGAAGTTAAGGCAGAAGAAGTTGAAACTGCGCCTGTTGTGGAGACAGTTGCTCAGGTTGTTAGTAATCAATCAACCTCAAGTTCTCACGGCACAGTCAGCAACGCTAAGGGTAAATCAACCTCAGCTATGGTTAAAACAATTTCAGAGCCTTTAGATTTAACTAAAGAGATTCAAATTGTAGCTGCAACTGAACGTCAAGCAATTGTGAAAGCTTCACAACAAGCTGGTAGTTCATTTGCAAGTAACCGTGCTAGTAGCGAAATGGTAAAAACGTCTTTATAGTTTAGTAGTTATTACCTATCAATAAGAACGGATATTTCGATGAGATATCCGTTTTTTTTTACTGAAATTGTCACTTCAAAAGTTTAGTATTAATAAACTTTATCAATTATTAATTAGCGCAGTTTAAAAAATACAACTGGCTAGTCTTTTTATTATTCAAGGTAACGATATGAGCGAAACTATACATAAAAAATTGTTAATTTTAGGATCTGGCCCTGCAGGTTACACGGCCGCAGTTTATGCCGCACGTGCAAACCTTAACCCAGTTATGATCACGGGTATGCAACAAGGTGGACAATTAACAACAACAACTGAAGTAGAAAACTGGCCTGGCGGCGCAGCGGATATGACAGGTCCTGGTCTTATGGAAAGCATGAAAGAACATGCTTTACGTTTTGATACGGAAATTATTTTTGACCATATCAACGAAGTTGAATTAACTAAACGTCCTTTCACATTAAAAGGCGATACAGGTACTTACACTTGTGATGCGTTGATCATTGCAACGGGTGCTTCTGCTCGTTATTTAGGGTTAGACTCTGAAGAAGCATTTAAAGGTCGTGGTGTTTCTGCTTGTGCAACCTGTGATGGTTTCTTTTACCGTAACCAAAAAGTGGCGGTTGTTGGCGGTGGTAATACGGCTGTTGAAGAAGCATTATACTTGTCAAATATTGCTTCTGAAGTACATTTAATACATCGCCGTACTGGTTTCCGTTCTGAGAAAATTCTTTTAGATCGATTAAATGAAAAAGTTAAAAACGGTAATATCATCTTACATACTGACCGTACTTTAGATGAAGTATTAGGTGATGATATGGGCGTAACAGGATTACGTTTAAAAGATACATTATCTGACAAAACCGAAGAACTTGCAGTAATGGGTGTGTTTATTGCCATTGGTCATAAGCCAAACACAGATATGTTTGCAGGCCAATTAGACATGAATCATGGTTACTTAAAAGTACACACAGGTAGCGAAGGTAATGCTACTCAAACTTCTATCGAAGGTGTTTTTGCCGCCGGTGATGTGTCTGACCATATTTACCGTCAAGCGATCACTTCTGCAGGAACAGGTTGTATGGCTGCACTAGATGCAGAAAAATACCTAGATAACCTGTAATAATATTTACAAAAATTCGTATAAAAAAGACTGCATTTGCAGTCTTTTTTATTTCTAAAACATAAACTTAAACATTAATTAACAATATTTACGCCGTCTACGAGTGAAATTCATTACAAGCGAACAACGTATTTTCAATTAATGTTGCTACTGTCATCGGCCCAACACCACCAGGTACTGGTGATATCCATGCCGCTCTTTCTTTAGCGACATCAAACTCTACATCACCGGTTATTTTACCATTTTCTAATCGATTAATACCTACATCTAATACAATTGCACCTTCTCTAACCCATTCACCGGGAATAAAGTTGGCTTGTCCACGTGCAACCACTAAAACTTCAGCTTGACGAACATGGTATTCGAGGTCTCTAGTAAAACGATGGCAGGTTGTAGTGGTACATCCCGCTAATAATAACTCTAACGTCATCGGACGACCTACTATGTTTGAGGCACCAACAACTACGGCGTGCATACCACGAATATCAACACCAATCGCTTCAATCATAGAGATCATGCCACGTGGAGTACAAGATCTTAATAGGGGAATACGTTGCGCTAAACGACCGACATTATAAGGATGAAAACCATCCACATCCTTGTTAGGCGCAATACGCTCTATTACTGATGTTTCATCTAACCCGTCTGGCAATGGAAATTGCACTAAAATACCATCAATGGTCTTATCGTCATTCAACTCGTCTATTAATGCTAATAATGTCTCTTGAGAAGTTGATTCTGGTAAATCATAAGCTTTCGAAGTAAACCCTACTTTTTCACAGGTACGGCGCTTACTTTGTACATATATTTGTGAAGCAGGATCGCCCCCTACCAATACAACGGCAAGTCCAGGTACGCGTAATCCTTTTTCTTTCCGTGCATTTACGCCCGCAGTTACTTTATCGGTAATCGCAGCGGCAATCGCTTTTCCATCTATGATTTGTGCAGACATCAAACATTACTCTTTTTAGTTAAAAAAATTCCACGCTATTGTCGCAAAAGTCACTTAAAATGTCACATCAAAGATACAAAATTTAGTAACTTAGAGTTAGGGTTTTAAGGTAATATCCTGACTTTAAATCAAAATTAGTTGTTTTTTTAGTTAACGTATTTAGTTACTTGAAAAATAGGCTGATATTAATATAAGTATTCAATAATATGTTGCTCAAGAGTTATTTGAAGAACAACACCCCACTTTAGGTTATTGAGTATTGAAACCATGAGAAGTCATCTATGCAAAACCCTTTAACGTTGATGGTTAGACGCTTAATTTCTGACTCGAATGCCCACTCTGGGTTTAGAGTCGTGATTGCAATGACCTGTACTTTTATCCCTGCCATATTTGACCTCGATATTGGATTCTTTGAACAATCGAATTTAGCTATTTCACTGTCACTATGTTTAGGCGTAATGGCATCAGCCATTGTAGAGGTAGATGAGAATACTAAAGATAGACAAAAGTTTATTGCAACCGTCATCGCCTGCTTTTTTATCGCCGCATCCAGTGTCGAATTGCTACTACCCTACCCGTTGTTTTTTGCCATTGGTTTAGGCACATCTTCCTTTGCATTTATGATGTTGGCAAGTTTAGGTATGCATTATAGCAAAATTGGCTTTGGTGCCATTTTAATTGCTATCTACACCATGATAGGACATCGAGATAATGTTGCTTGGTTTGAACAACCATTGTTATTAGCCATCGGTGTATTGTGGTACGGATTATTTGCTATTTTTTGGTCTCATTTTAGCCCTAACCGCACTATTCGAGAACAACTGGCACAGCTATTTTATGCAATCAGTCGTTATCAGCATCAAAAATCAGACCTCTTTGATGCTCAGAAAGGTAATTCGCGAAAAGCCATCACTGAAACACGACAAAAATTAGCTCAGCTTAATATCAGCATCATGGTGCGATTAGAATCATCACGAGATATGATCCGTGGCCAATACCAAGCTAATAACCACCAGCGTGAATTAAGTTTATTAAACCAATACTATTTAGTCGCAGAGCAAATACATGAACGTATTAGCGCTAGCCAATACTTATATAGTCAACTAGAACATACCTTTGGCCGTAGTCAAATTCTCGAAGGCTTCCATCAACTGTTTTTACAACTCAGTGATGATTGTCATATGCTCGGTGCTAGCATCAATGACAAAAAGCAATATCAACACTCAAGGCGTCTGAAGTGGACCATTCATGCCCTTTCAGACCAACTTTATTTGTTAAAGCAAAAACTGCAATTATTTGATAATAACCAAGAGGCCATGCAAGCGCTGCAAGCTATTTACGACAACCTCGAAGGCATAGATTGCTTACTTGTATCTTTGGGGGATATGCATGAACTTAATAAATCAGGACATAGCTATCCGATTATCGTTGATAATGAGCAACAACCTAAAAACTCATTCTGGAAAAGCATTCACAATGCTTATCTTCAAAAAACTGGCGTATATAAGCATGCGGTACGGATTAGTTTATCCCTGGTGTTTGCCTATTTAATTCAAGTGCAATTCGAACTTCATAACGGCTTCTGGATTTTATCGACGGTGCTGTTTGTTTGCCAGCCTAGTTTTAGTGAGACACGTAAACGTTTAGTTTTAAGAAGTTTTGGCACGCTACTCGGTATTTTAATGTGCTTTCCGGCGTTCATTCTGATCGAAAATAACCCAGTACAAATTGTATTAATGATTTTGTCCGCCTTTTTATTCATTAACTACGTCAGAACAAACTATGGTTTAGCGGTTATTTTTATCACCTTATTTGTCATGTTCTTAACTAACTTACTGGCTCCTTCCGGAGTCGATGTGTTGTATGAGCGCATCTATGAAACCATCATAGGTTGTGTATTAAGTGCAATAGCGATCAGTGTTATTTATCCTGATTGGCAGTTCAAACGTTTTCCTGCGATGGTCAATGGCTTACTGCTTAATAGCAGTCGTTATTTCAAGCAAATATCTCAACAGTACCGCTTTGGGCGTAGCGAAAGTATGATTTTTAGACAAACCCGCTTTGCTTCATTTAAAGCTGATGCAGGTTTAACCACGGCTTGGCAAAGCATGCTGTTTGAGCCAAGTTCCAAACAGCACCTTAAACAAGAGATGTATGGGTTAGTAAACCGTTGTGATGCACTTAACTGCTATATGGCAGCACTGTCTTCACATCGCCATAAAATAGAGACCAATGAAGATTTAGTAGTATTACAGCGTCTGTTTGATAGTACAGCAGAACAAATTTTATATACGTACCGCCCAGAGTTAAAACAGACGGCTATTGATAAAATTGAGATTGAGTCTTTTGAGTCCTATAAACAAGGCTTGTCAGATGAATCCAAATTAATCGTTGAACAATTGCGTTTAATTGCTTTTACCGCCATGGATATTCAGGTACTGCTGCAACAAATTGAAAGTAAAGTGTCAGATTAATATTTTTTGAATAGGCAACTGAATATTTTTGATATAGAATTTTGCACCCATTAAGCGTTCACTATTTAGAGGAATTAAACTTGATATTTAACGGTCAAGAAATAGCAACAGATACGCAGGGTTACCTACTTGATGCTAACGGGTGGGATGTATCTCTAGCGGCTGCTATCGCAGAATTAGAAAATATCACCATGAGCGACGAGCATTGGCAAGTTATCTATTTTGTACGCGATTTTTATGAGCAGTTTAATACCTCTCCGGCAATACGTGCATTAGTAAAGGCGATGCAAAACAAGTACGGCGCAGAGAAAATAAATAGCCGTTATTTATACCGATTATTCCCAGACGGCCCAGCGAAACAAGCGACTAAAATTGCCGGTTTACCTAAACCTGCACGATGTATATAAGCACTATATAAAGGAAATATAATATGCCTAAGGCAAGTGATATCAAAAAAAATACAGCTGTTGAATTTAACAACAGTGTTTACATTATCAAAGACATTGAACGTTCAGTACCTCAGGGGCGTGCAGGTGGTAGTTTATACCGCATGCGTATGTACGATGTAGTATCTGGCGCAAAAACCGACGAAACGTTTAAAGACAGCGATATGTTAACACTGGCTGACTTAATTCGTCGTAATGTTGTGTTTTCATACCTTGATGGTGATGAGTTAGTATTCATGGATAATGAAGACTACACACCATACAACTTAAACAAAGAAAGCATAGCTGATGAAGTTTTGTTTATTGATGAAAATACACAGGGCCTACAAGTGGTTATAGTTGATGGCGCACCGGTAGGTGTTGAATTACCTGCCAGTGTTGATTTAACTATCGTAGAAACAGACCCATCAATCAAAGGCGGTTCTGCGACTGCACGTACTAAACCAGCTATTTTATCTACTGGTTTAACCGTACAAGTACCTGAACATATCTCTACTGGTGATAAAATACGTGTGAACACTGCCGAGAAGAAATTTATGGGGCGTGCATAATTTTAATACAGGTTCTGGTTTTAATGAAAGATTTAGGCTAAATGTAGATCTAAGTTAAATGTAGGCTTAAGTTAATGTACAGACTGTAAATTAAATCAACTCAGATAACCCTACCTGTTAAGAAGCCGGTTTTTAAACCGGCTTCTCTTTACACCGCAATTTATATATCACTTTACACGGCGCTTTACATAGTAATAAATTACTTTGTCATACCCTAGTTAAATAATTTTTAACCTCCCCCTTCATTAAAAACGTGATCATCTTCAATACTAAACCAAGCAATACAATCCATTATGTTATATGTCTAAGTAAATAGAGTATGAATGTGCCAAGCAACCTGCTATTTTAAGACTATTGATTGTTAACTGATTTATTTCTAAAACGGGATTTACTATGGATATTTTGTTTGAGTACTTTTTAAGAATTGAAGTTTTTATTCTTGTGTTAGTGTTCGTTATTTTAAAGTCATCAATCATTTTTGTTCCACAAAATCGGGCTTACATGATTGAAAGATTCGGTAAATACCAATCAACTCGAGAAGCAGGCCTTAATTTTATTATTCCGTTTATTGATCGTATTGGTGCTGATCGATCTTTAAAAGAACAAGCTGTCGATGTACCGAGTCAAAGTGCGATCACACGCGATAATATTTCTCTTAGTGTCGATGGTGTTTTGTATTTCAGAGTATTAGATCCGGTGAAGGCCAGTTATGGCGTAGATGATTATGTGTTTGCAGTAACGCAGTTATCTCAAACAACTATGCGTTCTGAACTAGGTAAAATGGAATTAGATAAAACCTTTGAAGAACGTGATGTACTCAATACCAACATAGTTGCAGCTATTAATGAGGCATCTGGCCCATGGGGCATTCAAGTTTTACGTTATGAGATAAAAGATATCGTACCACCGCAAACAGTAATGGAAGCGATGGAAACACAGATGAAAGCAGAACGTATTAAACGTGCTCAAATTTTAGAGTCTGAGGGTGATCGTCAAGCTGCTATTAACGTTGCCGAAGGTAAAAAACGTTCTGTTGTCTTAAACGCTGAAGCGGAAAAAGAAGAGCAAGTATTACGAGCTCAAGGTGAAGCACAAGCAATTATTGCCGTTGCAAAAGCACAGGCAGAATCTTTACGTATGGTCGGTGAAGCGGCTAATACAGAGGAAGGTCAAAAAGCGATTCAACTCGATTTGGCGACTAAAGCAATTGAAGCAAAAGCGGCGATCGCAAAAGAATCATCTGTGGTGTTATTACCTGATAGTGGCAATGATGCGGCATCAATGGTTGCACAAGCTATGACCATTATTAATAGCTTAAATAAAGGCTAATTATGGACTACTTACTTTCTCATCTGCCAGAAATGTTAATAGTACTAGGGTTGATCATGTTAGCAACCGAAGTACTAGTATTAGGTTTCTCAACCTTTGTACTATTTTTTATTGGTATTGGTACAATAATTACAGGTTTATTGATGCTACTAGGAATACTATCGGAAACGATACTGAGTGCATTGTTAGCGATCGCCATAATCTCTAGTATTGTCGCGGTGATCAGTTGGAAACCGATGAAACGTATGCAAAATAATGTAACGTTAAATCAAGTTAACAATGACATGATAGGTCACCAGTTTACTTTATCAGAAGATTTAACAGTGGGGAAAAGGATCACCCATCGTTACTCAGGGATTGATTGGCAAGTTAAAGCAAAACAGCCCCTAACTTCAGGTACTGAAGTGAGTATCGTAAAAATGGAAGTGGGCTTATTAACTGTTGAAGCGGTTAAAGAATCAGCTTAATCGAACTTAAATATCTCATTGACTATGCATTTTTCAAATCTTGTTTATTTATCGAAATTAATAGCTTCCAGTAACCCTTATCTACTCAGGTCATAGGTTCATAAAGCCATAGGATCATCTCTGCAATTAAGATTCTTGTCAGACAAGCGCAATTAATTTGCAGTATTTTTATGCTTATCGTTACACATGCTTATGTCACCATGACCTCAAGCCAACTTAACCTTTGCATCCCTATTTACCAATGAAATAAAAGTATTACGTCCCTAAAAGCACTCACAAAGAAATAGCTAAGTGCTTTTTTATTAATTAGTCTTGCTATAAAGTTGTTAATTAAAGGACTAATCAGTAATATCGTTTTAATTTATTACTCTTATTATTTGAATTCAATCAGGATAATCCATGTCACAAAAAATTTATTGTATCGCCATGTTTAAAGCCAAACCTGGCAAAGAAGAAGCACTATTCAAAATATTGCAATCTCTTGAGCCAAATACACTAAGAGAAGATGGTTGTTTACAATATCTCGTGACCAGAAAAATAGAAAATGAGTTTGCTTCGGGCGACAGCTTTCCACTGGTTTTTAATGAAATTTGGGAAAATAAAGCCGCCTTTGAAGCTCATTGCCAACGTCAAGAGATCCTTGCGTTTTTTCAACAACAATGTGTCGATGAAGCAGGTTTGGTTGAGGATCATAATGTGTGTGTTTATAGTGACCAACCACATCACTATGACGCTCCCACCCTATAGAAAGATTAAATATATAATTATTAATACAATTAAGTTTTGAGGCTTAATTCAGCCAATAAAATTCATAATAAAGTCATAGAAAAAGTATATGCAGAAGTAATTTACATACACTTTACATGCATTAATTGCCTTAACGTGGACAGAGATAAAATGAAAAAATATAAACTGTATAACCTTTTTAGCCTTTGGTTTTTATTATTACCATCATTTTATGTATTGGCTGATGAGTCTCAAATATCTAGTCGAATCGTCGGTGGAGATCAGGTTTCAGAACAGTCTGATTACCCTTGGGTGGTTAGTTTAAAATACCAGTCAAGTAAACAACATTTTTGTGCCGGTACTTTAATCGATAAACAATGGGTACTGACTGCTGCACATTGTGTTATTGATCAAACAGCAAGTAAGATCATTGCCACCGTGGGTGAATATAATTTATCTTCCAACCCTAGTACCACTTCCACAAATATAACTAAAATTATCATCCACCCTGCTTTTAATGAAAAAACATTTAATAATGATATCGCTTTATTAAAACTATCTGAAACGTTAACACAGCAAACCGTTAGCCGTTTATCTAGCTTAGAAACAGCACAATCTATTAGTGTAGATAATATTATGGCTACTGCTATCGGATGGGGATCTACTATTGCCTATGCCTCTAAAGGCGAGGGTCAAGATATACCCGTAAGCTACCCAAGTATCCTTAGGCAGGTAACACTGCCACTTTTATCTTCACAAAGTTGCAGTAGTGTCATGCCAAACATTACAGATAACATGATCTGTGCGGGTGATGTGAACAATGGTGGTTTAGATTCTTGCCAAGGTGATAGTGGCGGACCGTTATTAGTTGAATCGGCCACCGAAACTGTTCAACAAATTGGTATTGTCAGTTTTGGTCAAGGATGCGCTCAACCTCAGACGGCGGGTGTTTATACTAAAGTATCTAACTATCAAGATTGGATAGAGTCTAACATCACAGGCATTACAGCACTCACAGATACCCACTATTTTGTGGCAGATATTGATGAAAGTAATACCTTTGAAATATTGATACAAAACCAGTCAGAACAATCGTTTGCTCCTATATTCTCTCTTACAAATGACACTCTGTTTGAATTAGAAAGTAACAATTGTGACAATTTAGCGACGCAAGCAACCTGCACATTAAACTTAACCTATAGCCCTAATAGCGGCTCCTATAATAGTGAAGATTCAGCCAATATTGAGATTGAAACAGGTGTTAGTACAATCACTAATCCGCCTATATTATTAACGGCAATCGCCATGCGTAAAGTCAGTGCAGATGCGGTATCACTGCCTAATAATAATCAAATTAGGTGGTATCAATCAAACTCATCACCTTGGTTAGTTGTCAATGATGTTAACTATTTAAGCTCACCCGCTATCAACGCGAATCAACAAACTCAATTTGTTGCTATTATATCAGGGCAAGGAACTTTACATTTTGATTGGGCAGTCAGTTCCGAAGATGGCTACGATACATTAACGTTACTGATTAACGGCGTTGAAATGGATAGCATTTCGGGCGATCAACAATTTTCATCAAAAACCTACTCATTATCAGGCACAACCAACCTTGTTACTTGGCAATACTCAAAAGATAGTAGTATTAACAGTGGGTCTGATAAAGCATTTATCCACAATATCCGTTTTCAAAAACCAGGTGAAGTGGATAGTAATGATATCACCGCACCTACTTTAGTTTTTACTAATGCTTCTGTTTCAAAAAGCTCAAGCGGCGGAGGTAGTTTACAATACTGGAGTCTATTTTTATTGTTGTTACTCGCCTGTTATAAACAGCGTTTATTTTATTTTCAACGACCACAATGACCATTATTGCTATCAATAACCAATTTGCTGAGTTTTTTTAAACTATTTTTGAAAACAATGTTCTTTAAAACTTTTACAACTTTTAGAAATTTTATAGCGAAGTTTACTGGTTATTGTGGCATTTTAGCGGCTTATTTTTACAACATTATTTTGTGACTAAGCAGACAAACTGTTATGGTAGCGATCATTATCATTACCCTATCAGGAAATTATTATCGTGAGTGAAACCTCTTTTGCATCCTTGCCACTATCAAACAGCCTATTAAGCAATTTAGACTCTTTAAACTACCTAAAGATGACTGAAATACAGGCTCAATCTTTACCATTAATTCTAAATGGAGAAGATGTGATTGCGCAGGGTAAAACGGGCTCAGGTAAAACAGCTGCGTTTACGTTGGGTATTTTACACCGTTTAAACGTAAAACAATTTAGGATCCAGTCATTAGTTGTATGTCCTACTCGTGAATTAGCAGATCAAGTAGCGACTGATATTAGAAAACTAGCAAGGTCAATCCATAACATCAAAGTAATGACACTATGTGGTGGTACGCCACTGAGCCCACAGGCAGCTTCTTTAGAACACGGTGCTCATATTATCGTAGGTACACCTGGTCGACTTCAAGATCATTTAAGCAGAGGTTCTTTAAACCTTGAGCATGTCAGCGTATTAGTTCTTGATGAAGCGGACAGAATGTTAGAAATGGGCTTTCAAGACGCCATTGATAGCATCATAGAGCACAGCCCGAAACAACGCCAAACACTCCTATTTAGTGCCACTTACCCTGAGCAGATACAAAAAATTGCACAGCGTATTATGAATGCACCAAAGCAAGTAACTGTTGCAACCACACACGATAATAACATTATCGAGCAAACATTTTATTCGGTACAAAATAACCAAGAAAGAATGATCGCGTTACGCTTGTTATTGAATCGTCACCAACCTGAATCTACTGTTGTATTTTGTAATACAAAGCGAGAAGTCACTGAAGTTGCTGAAGAACTCGCTAACCGAGGCTATAGTGCCATTGCATTACATGGTGATTTAGAGCAAAAAGATCGCGACCAAGCATTGATCCGTTTTGCCAACAAAAGTGCACGTATTTTAGTCGCAACCGATGTTGCTGCTCGTGGATTAGATATTGATAATTTAAGTGCGGTATTCAACTTCCATGTTGCTCATGACCAAGAAGTACATGTTCACCGTATTGGGCGCACCGGTCGTGCAGGTAGCAAAGGATTAGCCTTTACTTTCTTTAGCAATAAAGATGATTACCGTATTAAGTTATTAGAAGATATTCTAGACCGTAATATCAGTGCTAGCCCGCTACCCGATGCCTCTTTACTTGAAGTAACACCACCACCATCAGAGATGATCACAATTCGTATTGAAGGTGGGAAAAAACAAAAAATTCGCCCAGGTGATATCGTGGGTGCATTAACCGGCCAAGATGGTATTACCGGACAACAAGTAGGTAAAATTTACGTTGCCGATAACTGGTCTTATGTTGCAGTTCATCGAGCATTACTAAAAGTTGCATTTAAAAAACTGAGCGAAGGAAAACTAAAAGGCAGAAAGTTCCGTGTAATGGTAGTAAGAGGCTAACTTAGCAAGTACCAAGTAGCAACTAACAAGTGCCAATATAAAAATATTATGTAGTGATTATATTTATTCATTTAAAATTAATTACTTATAAGATTTTTACTGGAATAAAGTAATTATACAAATCTAGCGTCTTAAAAATAAATTTCCCGTTTAGTCTATGCCTCCTCTAAGCGGGAAATATTTAGAGGCTTATCTAGTCCTATAACCTATAACCTATAACCTATAACCCCTAAATTTTCTCCTATAATTACTTTCAGCCACCCTCTTCAAATATGACTTTTTTATAAACACTTTGTGCAGCAATAAACATCATTAACTTGCGATATCCTTAGACTATAAAAAAGGCTGTTTCAAATTTTAATTTGTAACATATTGCAACAGCACTATCTACAATGTAAGTAAACGTAACTTCTTATTTTATGTGATCATCTACACATTTTTTTTGAATTTCGATCGCTACACTCCCGTCATCAAATATCGCTACAGATATTTTATCAAAACTTAACCACCTTGGAGTAATCTATGAATATATTTGGGAATTTACAAAAAGTAGGGAAGTCTTTAATGCTTCCTGTATCAGTGTTACCTATTGCAGGTATTTTATTGGGTGTAGGTGCTGCTAAATTTAGTATCCTACCTGATGTTGTATCACAACTGATGGAACAAGCCGGTGGCGCAGTATTTGGTAACATGGCGTTACTATTTGCTATTGGTGTAGCACTTGGTTTTACTAAAAATGATGGTGTAGCCGGTCTTGCTGCTGCAGTTGGTTATTTCATCATGATGCAAACTATTGAAACACTAGCACCAGGCGCGAACACAGGCGTATTAGGTGGTATCGTTGCCGGCGGTATTGCTGCTGCGATGTATAATCGCTTTTTCAACATCACATTGCCTGACTACTTAGGTTTCTTTGCGGGTAAACGTGCAGTGCCGATTATGACGGGTTTTGTGGCAATTATCATGGGTGCTATTTTATCAATCATTTGGCCTCCAATTGGTGCAGGTATTGCTTCATTCTCTCACTGGGCTGCAAACCAAAACCCAACGGTAGCTTTTGGTATCTACGGTGTGGTTGAACGTTCATTAATTCCATTTGGTTTACACCATATCTGGAATGTACCTTTCTTCTTCGAAGCAGGTTCTTGTGTTAATTCAAGCGGTGAGCAATTAAACGGTATTTTAACTTGTTACTTATCTGCTGATGATGCTTCTCGTGCTGCTGGTAATGGTTTTGGTCAATTAGCTGGCGGTTACATGTTTAAAATGTTTGGTTTACCAGCCGCTGCTATTGCTATTGCACACTCTGCAAAACCAGAAAATCGTGCAAAAGTAATGGGTATCATGGTATCTGCTGCCTTAACATCATTCTTAACAGGTATTACTGAACCAATCGAATTCTCATTCATGTTTGTTGCTCCTGTATTATACGCTATTCATGCATTACTAGCTGGTTCAGCGTTTGTTGTAACTAACATGTTAGGTATGGTTCACGGTACATCATTCTCACATGGTTTAATCGATTTCTTGGTACTTTCAGCTAACTCACAAAAACTTATCTACTTTATTGTTGTTGGCCTTATCTATGCAGCAATTTATTACTCTTTATTCCGCATCGTGATCCGTGCTCTAAACCTAAAAACACCTGGTCGTGAAGATGAAGAGCAAGCTACAACGGCTAAATTAAACAATGAAGAAATGTCTTCTGCATTAGTTACTGCATTTGGCGGTAAAGCAAACATCGTTAACTTAGATGCATGTATCACACGTTTACGTATTAGTGTTGCTGATATTGCACTTGTTGACCAAGCTGGTCTTAAAAAACTAGGTGCTGCTGGAGTGGTCGTTTCTGGTAATGGTGTACAAGCTATCTTTGGTACTAAATCAGATAACTTAAAAACAGATATGGAAGCTTACTTAGGTAAATAACCTTAAGGCACAAGTTTCTACCCAATATAAAATAGGCATCTTCGAGATGCCTATTTTTTTGTCTATTGGTTTTATTTATGGATTTTATCTCTTTGTGTCCTCTATGGCTTATATATATTTCAGTTACTACTCATATGCATTATTCAAGGCCTAGCTCGGACATTTAGACAATGCCAAATAGCAATTTAAGCAAAGCAAATAGCTAGTCATTTATGCTTGTTAAAATGAACCTTAGCTTTGTTTTTGTTATTGGTTAGTGTTATTGGTAGCTATAGGCTGTTATATATTTTTGTTATAGTTTTGTTATAGATAGGAATGAAAGCTCGACTTAGCCCGTTATATGTTCAACTTGATGCTTGAATCTGTTCGCCTCTCGACTGACTTATTTTTGCATATTGAATGGTCACGAGCTTAACTTACTTTTTATTAACGGCTCTAATGGCTAACGCTAACTGTTTAGTTACTTGTTCAGCGCTGAGATTGTCACTCTTAAAATAAGTACTGATCACTTTCCTCATTTCACTTTGTAAAAAGCTGCTTGTAGCGATATTTTGAGAAAAAGAAGGGACTAAAGCGGACTGTTTAAAGTCACTGTATGATTTATGACTACAGGCATCAAAATCACTAATATCAATATCCGTTCGCACTGGAATAGAACCTTTATCAATATTAAAATCACGCTGTAATTGCTCTGAGAGAAGTGTATTTGCTAATATTTCCGTATTTAAATTATCACCATTTTGATGTTGCTTTTTAAAGAAAACAAAGCTGTCAATATTGTAACTAAACAAGTTTTTGCTTTCAGGGACATCCACACACAAGTAATCCTCATTAGCCACTTTACCAGAAGTGTGCCATAAGCCTTTTGCCCAATCACCCATGAATAACATGCCAGCTTTTTTATCGGTAAGCATTTGACTGGCAATTTCCCAATTTTTACCGACCATACCTTTATCGACATATTGATGTAACCGTTTAAACAATCTAAACGCGTCGATCATGTCAGAGGAAATAAGAATCGATTCATCAAACTCTACAAAAGCACGTTTGTATTTTTCAGCTCCTAAGATCGACAACGCAACCGATTCGAATAATAAATTATCCTCCCAACTTGTACCGCCGTGAGACAGTGCAATATAACCTGCCGCTTGGATTTTATCTGCAATACTAAAGAACTCATCCCATGTAGTAGGGGGAGAGAGGTTAAGTTGATCAAAAATAGCCTTATTTAACCACAACCAATTGACGCGATGAATATTCAGTGGCAATGCCATATAGTGGCCTTGATAGGTGATAGTTTGCTTCACCACATCTGGAATATTTTTGTCCCATAATTTGTTATTTAATATATTATCAACTTCTTTTAACATGCCTATTTTTGACCATTCAGCAATGTCAGGACCTTTGATTTGCGCTGCATCGGGTGGATTACCGGATAATGCACGCATTTGTAATACTCGCATCGCACTGCCACCGCCAGAGCCCACAATCGCAAAGTCTTGCCAGCTTATGCCTTGTTTTGCTAATGCCTGCTTCAGTACCTTTTGTGCTTCAAACTCACCGGGAGCCGTCCACCAGTGCAATACCTCCAAAGAGTTTGCATTGCTTGGCATACTCAACAATAGAGGAATTAACGGCAGTATTTTTTTCAGTTTCATTTGTCTCATTAATCGCAATTGCTATTTTCACCCAGCGTTTTAAGTTAGGGTCAGATGACCATTCAATTTATTTTTTGTAATTGCGCGGGAAGATAATCACAACTTCCAACCCACCCTGCTCACGATTGATCAGATGTAAATCACCATTATGAGCATGAATAATATTACGCGCAATACCCAGTCCAAGTCCATGTCCTTGGTCATCATTATGCAAGCGCTTATAGGGTTGAAAGATGGTTTTTAGTTCATGTTCTGGAATACCAGGCCCATTATCTTGAATAATAATTTCTAATTTTTCATCACTGTCAATCACTTGCACATTAACCTTGCCGCCATATTTAACGCCATTTTCAATTAGGTTAGATAAGCAACGTTTTAACGCTAAAGGTTTGCCTTGATAAGGAGAAATACTAGCCGGTTGGATCACGATTTTTTCACTACGATTTTCACTAATTTGTAATAATAACTTAAGCACATCAACATACTGAATATTTTCATGAATATCTGTGTCTTGAACGCTTTGTATCGCGCCTTTTACCAGTATCTCTAAATCGTCTAAATCATGGTTAAAGCGCTCTGTTTGTTGCTCATCATCTAATAATTCGGCACGCAATCGCAAACGAGTAATGGGCGTTTTTAAATCATGTGAAATAGAGCGAAATAACAATTCGCGATCTTGTATGTAACGTTGTAACTTTTGTTGCATACGATTAAAAGCACGTGTTGCATCAACGATTTCGGTGGCCCCGTGTTCCTTAAGTGGCGCTTGGTCTAGGTCAATACTCATTACAGAGACAGCCTTCGCTAATTTCTGTAAGGGTTTAGTTTGTTGCCTAAATAATAAATAGATAAATAACAATAATAATAATGTTGTAAAGAACAGGGTCAAAATCTGTTGCGCTGAGATCAACTGATTATCCGAAAGTAAATAAGGGGGAGGTAAAATCGCGGCAAGATATAGCCACTCATTACTTTCTACTTCTATTTGCAACACCAATATAGGAGGCTCAGCAGTAGGGATAATGAGCGAATAAGCGCCCCATGACGGAGGCAGATCCTTTAATAGGATATCATTCTTTAATACGTGTAAATCATCTGGAGACGAGAATTCAATTTCCAAATTCTTATCACCAGCGATACCCGTTGTTAATACTTCACTAACGGTTGCAATGACTTGCCTTTTCAATTTGCTATCTTGAATAGGATTAATGTCTATTTTTTCACTGTTCAGAGAAACAAAAAAACGACTCCCTCCCATGCCCCGCAATTGCTCGAGCACAAGATGACGATATTTAAGGGGTAAATCATTAAAAAATACGACGGTACTTAGCGCACTTTCAGCGAGATGTTGAGCATTAGCAATCACCGATTTTTTTTCACTCTCTGAGAACTGATGAACCCAAAAAAAGCTGCTAATAGCTTGCCCTGCGACAACAGAGCAAATCGTCAGTAATAACATGCGCGATATAAGTGAGCGAAAAAACAATTTAAACATCGACATTAATCAGCACTTTTGAGCGGTGCAATAAATAGATAACCTTTACCACGCACGGTTTTAATTATATTCGGAGCTTTGGCATCATCACCTAAAAAATGTCGTAAACGACTGACATGAACATCAATGCCACGCTCATTAGCAAAGGCATCTCGACCATGTAATGCTTGGCATATTTGGTCTCTAGAAATAGGCTGCTTGTTACTGTGAATAAATAACATTAACAATTGAAAGTCCGCCCCAGTTAATGTGAATACATTTTGATGATCATCTATTAGCACTTGCTGTTGTGTATCTAATTGCCAATGAGCAAAAGAATAAAAACGCTTACTTTCTTGATTTTTTTGCTCATTATTTTGTTGTTGAGAAAAATGAGTGCGTCTTAATAACGCTTTAATACGTGCTAACAATTCGCGAGGACTAAAAGGCTTGGCAATATAATCATCAGCACCGATCTCTAAACCTAATACTCTATCCATTTCATCGGAGTTTGCTGTGAGCATTATAATCGGTACATTCGAATGCTGACGGATGCGTTGACACAGCGTAAATCCGTCATCACCTGGTAACATAATATCTAAAATAATTAAGTCTGGTGTATGTTGTGTTAATAACGAATCCATTTCAATGCCTTCCGCAGCGGTGATCACATCAAAGCTATTTTTCGAAAGGTACTGTGCTAATAATTCTCTAATATCTTGATCATCATCAACGACTAATATCTGTTTTATGTTACTCACTATTACCCCCAATTTATTACTATTTATGTGCGGAGAATACCCAAATAACCCAACATTGGGTAGTGTTAAAGATAGGAAACCTCGAGTGCGTTTAAAGTGTTTATTTTTTACACTTTATATAAAAAATATAATTATTAATCAGTATGTTAATAAAAAAGGTTAATTTTAGTTAGTTTTTACCCTTGCTATAGCAAAAATGGATGATAAAATGCGCGCGTTTTAACACTCAACCTATTTTATTATAACGACTAACCAAACACGGAGGCTCAAACAATGCAACACACTTACATTGACTCATCTGAACCTTTGAATCGTTATTTTACACCTCAAAATCAATACTTATTACAGTATCCTGGACGCACAGTAGAACCTTGAGCTAAGACGCTTAAAATCTTGTAGTGCAACGTATATTCGTAATTAAATTTATTGCTATACCTTATTTACACAATTCTGTTTATCTGCTGATAAACCAATTTTCGTACTTTATTTATTTCCAATTAGTGGAGCGTATAATGCAAAACGTCCTTAATTTAGCACCGGAGTGCAAATTAACAAACGAACTAGAAGTCCCTGTTATTACAACACCGTATGACTTAACACCAGATGAAATGTTATTAAGCCAAGAACATTATGAATCTGAAGTTCGTTCATATCCTAGACGTTTACCTATTGCTATCAAAAGTGGCCGTGGTGCGATTATTGAGGATACTAAAGGACAAATATATCTAGACTGTTTAGCGGGCGCTGGTGCATTACCCTTAGGTTACAACCACAGTGAAATCAACCAAGTATTGATTAACCAAATCAATGCCGGTGTGCCTTACCAAACATTGGATTTAACAACACCTAGCAAAGATGCATTCATCAAAGCGGTGATGCAATTTCTACCGACTAACTTTGCTAAAACAGCGCGTATTCAATTTTGTGGACCATCTGGCGCTGATGCAGTAGAAGCCGCTATCAAACTAGCTAAGTTATACACCAAGCGTAATACCATGATTTCATTTCACGGTGCTTACCATGGTATGACTAATGGTTCTTTATCTTTAACGGGTAACTTAAGCTCTAAAAGTCGTCGCACTGGATTAATGTCAGACGTACATTTTATGCCTTTCCCATACAACTTGCGTTGTAAATTTGGTTTAGGTGGTGAGGAAGGCGCTGCGCAAAGCATTCGTTATCTTGAATCTGTCTTATGTGATGATGAATCAGGTATCACTAAACCTGCTGCCATCATCGTTGAACCAATTCAAGGTGAAGGTGGCGTATTACCCGCTCCCAAAAAATGGCTACAAGAATTGCGTCGTATTGCAACTGAACATGGCATTTTATTGATTTTTGACGAAATTCAATGTGGTATTGGCCGCAGTGGTGACCACTTTGCGTTTGAAGAATCAGGTATTGAACCTGATGTACTTATCTTGTCTAAAGCCATTGGCGGCGGTATGCCAATGTCGATCATTTTATTTAATGAAAAATTTGACTGTTGGAATGCAGGCGAGCACACAGGTACTTTCCGAGGCAACCAACTTGCGATGGCTAGTGGTGCAAAAACATTAGAAATTATTCAACGTGATAACCTTGCTCACAATGCATTGCAACGTGGTGAACAACTTCGTGCTGCATTACGTGCAATTCAAGCTGACTTTCCACAAATTGGTGAAGTACGTGGGCGTGGTTTGATGAATGGTATTGAAATAGTTAAACCGGGTGTATTAAATAGCTTGGGTCAAGCCGAAGCAGATCCAGCATTAGCAATTGCAATTCAACGCGCAGCATTAGAGTTAGGTTTGATCATTGAAAAAGGTGGCCGTCGTGGAGCGGTATTACGCTTCTTGCCACCACTTATCATTAGTGAAACGCAAATAGAATTTGTTGCAACGACAATGGCAAAAGCCATCAAAATTGCGGTGGAAGCACAATAATGACCCAAGCTAATAACTGGTCAAATTATTTCGCTCAGCTTGGTGAAAACCAAGCTTTTGAGCAAGCGACCCAGCAAACACAAGATGCTATCAATGCCTTGTTTAAGCATTCACAAAATGCATATTCAGGTGTCGAACCTACGTTATTAAAACAGCAGATTAATGCGGTGGATTTTTCGCAAGCAGCTCCTTTGCAAGAAGTAATAGCAACCACCAATGAATTGATCGCTAAAAATTCTCTATTAGTGCAACATCCTCATACGATTGCACATTTGCATACTCCACCGTTGATTGCATCAATTGTGGCAGAGCATTTTATTGCCGCATTAAATCAATCAATGGACTCATGGGATCAAGCTCCCGCTGCGACTTTTGTTGAACAGCAAATGGTTGATTGGTTGTGTAAAACTTACCAATTAGGTGAACGCGCTGATGGTGTATTCACTAGTGGTGGCACGCAAAGTAATTTAATGGGTTTACTACTGGCTCGCGATTGGTTTGCTTATCAGCAATCAAAACATGATGTTCAGCAGGATGGTTTACCTGATTACGCACAGAAAATGCGTATCATCTGTTCAGATAAAAGCCATTTTACTGTACAAAAGTCTGCATCATTAATGGGATTGGGCGAACGCAGTGTGGTGTTAGTTAAAACCAATGTGCAAGGCCAAATCGATGTTAATGAATTACAACTAACCATTGATGCATTAAAAGCACAGGATTTGTTACCTTTTGCTGTCGTAGCAATGGCGGGTACGACGGATCATGGTGCAATTGATGATTTACAAACGGTGGTTGAAATTGCTCGTGCAGCAGGTTGTTGGTCGCATGTCGATGGTGCTTATGGTGCAGCGCTACAACTTAGCGAAGTACATAAATCTCGTTTGAAAGGTATTGAATCTGCCGACTCTGTCAGCGTAGACTTTCATAAACTATTTTACCAAACAATCAGTTGTGGTGCCCTGCTTATTAAAGATAAAGCTAACTTTAATACTTTGTTGCACCATGCAGATTATCTAAATCGTGAAGGTGATGAGTTACCTAATTTGGTTGATAAAAGCATTGCAACGACAAAGCGTTTTGATGCATTAAAGCTATTTATGACGCTCAAGGCTGTCGGAGCAACACAGCTCGGAGAGTTTTACGATTATTTATTAGACTTAACACAGCAAGTTGCAGTAAAAATTGATCAAAATAAGCACTTTGAATTATGTTGTACACCAGTATTATCAACCGTGTTGTTCCGTTTATCGCCGGTTATACAGGGTGAGTTAACTGATCTGGAATTTGATCAAGTACATCAAAAATTGCGTTTGAAACTATTAACAAGTGGTGAAGCAGTGATTGCTGAAACAAAAGTTAATGGGCAATTAGCGTTAAAATTCACACTGTTAAACCCTTGTTTAACCTTGCATGATTTTGATACCTTAATCGTAAAAATAGAAAACGCAACGCAAGCGATTATCAAGAAATGAATATATAGATAGAAAAAATAAGTAAATAGGTTAATAGGTTAATAGAAAAGTAGTTAATCCGTTCTAATTACATACGGTTAACAATAAAGTTAGCTTGTTAGTTGTGTTAACAACAAACTAGCTAACTGTTAATTAAGCAGTACAGAGCACACATGAGATTACTAACACTAACTTAAGGTTAAGTAGTAGTTAGCTAAGCAATAAAAATTTAATGAATAGGGACTAAAAAAATGTCTGTACTACAAATTGGCGCCGGTGGCGTAGGATGGGTGATAGCACACAAATGCGCACAGAATAATGATGTATTCGGCGATATTACTATTGCCTCTCGCACTATTTCTAAATGCGAAAAGATTATTACCTCAATCAAAGGTCGTAATAATCTTAAAGACAGCAACAAAACTATCAACGCTGTAGCGATTGATGCCGACGATATTTCAGCCTTGATTGCTTTGATTAATCAAGTACAACCCGATCTAGTGATCAATGCAGGTCCTCCATGGGTGAACGTGGCGATCATGGAAGCATGTGTACAGACTAAAACGGCTTATCTAGATACGTCTGTTGCGACTGATCTTTGTAGCCCAGGTCAACAAGTGCCTGAAGCATACGATCCACAATGGGCTTTTGCCGATCGTTTCAAAGAAGCTGGTATTACAGGTATTTTAGGTGCTGGGTTTGATCCAGGTGTAGTAAGTGTATTTGCTACTTACGCTCATAAACACCTATTCGATGAAATCGATAGCATAGATGTTATGGATGTTAATGCAGGCGACCATGGCCAAAAATTTGCAACTAATTTTGACCCTGAAACAAATATGTTAGAAATTCAAGGTGACTCTTTCTACTACGAAAATGGAGAATGGAACCAAGTTCCTTGCCATAGCCGTATGATGGAATTTGATTTCCCAGTTGTCGGTAAACAAAAAGTTTATTCTATGGCACATGATGAAGTACGTTCAATGGCAGAGTTCATTCCAGCAAAACGTATTGAGTTTTGGATGGGCTTTTCAGACAGCTACTTAAACTTCTTCAACGTAATGCGTACTATCGGCTTATTAGATACAAAACCTGTTACAACCTGTGATGGTATTACTGTTGAACCGCTTAAAGTATTAAAAGCAATATTACCAGACCCAACCTCACTAGCACCTGGCTACACAGGTAAAACCTGTATTGGTACTTGGTTACGCGGTAAAAAAGATGGCGTAGCTAAAAGTGTCTTTATTTACAACATTTGTGACCATAAAGAGTCATATAATGAAGTAGAACACCAAGCTATCTCGTACACTACTGGTGTGCCAGCTATCACAGCCGCTTTACTTTATTTCCAAGGTAAATGGAGCGATAAAGGTCTATACAACGTTGAACAACTAAACCCAGATCATTTCTTAGAATTAATGCCTAAAATTGGTTTGAGTTGGGAAGTAATGGAGCTTGAGGTCAAATAGACTGCAGTTACTAACTTATCTATCAAGGCGAAGTTCAAACTTCGCCTTTGTTTTTTAAATACCTTACCCGTCGAGAAAGCGTCATGTCGTTACAACAGCAACACCTCAATACGCCCTACTTTATGATCAATGAACAAGCTTTGATCAATAACCTAGAAAAAGCGAAGCAGTTGAAAGAAATATCAGGCGCTAAATTAGTGCTGGCTTTAAAATGTTTTTCTACTTGGGGTACCTTCGATACTATTAAACCTTATTTAGACGGAACAACTAGTTCTGGCCCCTACGAAGTAAAGTTAGGCCATGAAACCTTTGGTGGTGAAACGCACGCCTACAGCGTGGGTTATTCAGCTGCAGATATAGAAGCGGTTAAACCCCTTGCAGATAAGATCATTTTTAATTCGTTATCACAACTTGAAGCGCATTACACAGCTTGTAAAGACAATGCATCGCTTGGTTTACGTATCAACCCCGAAATGAGTGTTGCAGGACAAGATTTAGCCAACCCAGCACGCCCTTATTCTCGTCTGGGCGTTAAACAACAGCTTTTAAGTGTAGATGTACTCGATAAAGTTGATGGGTTTATGTTTCATATGAACTGCGAAAATAAAGATACTGATGCCTTTATTGCTGTCCTTGACCATATCTCAAGCACATTTTCAACTTACTTAGATAAGCTTTCATGGCTTAGTTTAGGTGGCGGTATATTCTTTACTTACCCGGGTTACCCCATCGAAAAACTAGGATTAGCGCTAAAAAACTTCGCTAAAAAACATGATTTACAAGTTTATCTTGAACCAGGTGAAGCCATTATTACGCGTACTGCAGATTTAGTGGTGAGTGTGATTGATATTGTTGAAAATGACAAGAAAACTGCCATCGTTGATAGTGCTACCGAAGCGCATCGTTTAGATACACTAATTTATAACGAACCTGCGTCGATTAAAGAAGCAACACAAGGTGCTGCATACAATTATGTGATTGGTTCATGCTCTTGTTTGGCGGGTGATCAGTTTTGTGAAACACAGTTTGAACAACCCTTAAAAATAGGTCAAAAGCTACATATTGAAGACAGTGCGGGTTACACCATGGTCAAACTAAACTGGTTTAATGGTTTAAAAATGCCAAGTATTTATTTTCAAAGAGTTGATGGTCGTATCGATCTGTTAAACGAGTTTAATTACCAACATTTCAAAGATACTTTAGGTCGATAGAAACTATATGACCTGTAAGAATAAGTATCTGAATTAGCTGTATTCAAGCAACTTTAACTAGTATTAACTAAAGTTGCTTGATGAGTGAATTAGAAAGCTTAATTAGAAAAATAAGTAGAAAGTTATTCAGCTAGATAATTGGCAATAATCTAATATTTTTCAATGCTCTAGCTGATTTTTTAAATCCTCAAAGCAGACTATAAAGGTTGCTCAGAATTATTCTGCTGTACAGCAATGGCTTTTAACGCTTGTGTCTGTAGCTTTTCTTGAATGTGGCTTAAGTCAATCAAACCATATTTATACTCAATAAAATCTTTTACATTGGTTGCAACGCTTAATTTTAAATAATAAATGCCTTTGTTAAGGTTATTATTATTCATATGCCAATGTGCTAAGTAATAATAAGCTTCACATAAACGCTGTGCTAACTCATCATTTGTTTCTACACCATTTGCGATATTGTCAAAAAAGTCTTTTTCAGATAAATCGCCGTTGATAACATCAATAATCGCCCATGCAAAGCGCTTATCTTCTTCTTCCGGTTGTACTTCCTTCAATTGCCCTTCCGCTAGCTTTTGATCCACGTGCGCATTAATAATATAACGCCACAATGAACGATAAGGGTCACTTTTATCAAGCTCGTAAAAATGCTCTATATCTTTCTGCGCACCATCATACCGATCCACTAGTGATAAACCTATGGCTCGGTGAAGGTAGCTGTATTGCATTTTATCGGACAGTTCAATCGCTGAATCGAACGCGTCGAAAGCTTCGTCATAGGCTTCACCCATTAATAGGTAAACACCTAATGAGTTATAGGATTGAGCAAAGGTTGGATCAACCTGAATCGATTGAGTGAAATCATAACGACTATGCGCATTAAGTCCCATTCGATCGTAAATTAATCCGCGCTCATACAATAAAGCAGCGCGTTGCTTATCATCGACTTTATCTTTGTCGGCAATTAATTGATTAATACGTAATAATTTGACTTCATCTTGGTATGTTATTTGTAGCGGAGTCGCGAGAGGAAAGACTGAATTACCGTTACCGGTAGCTTTTAAAGTATAACTTTTACTTTCATGTTGATTGTTTGAACACGCAGTCAATGTGGCAAAAGACAGGACAATAGCCCATTTATTAAAAGATAATCGCATCGTTGAACCCTTATAAACAAGATTTTCAAGAGTGTACCATATCATTGATAATGTAAAGTTTTACCCATTATATTCAATAAATAATCACTATTTTTCACGGAATAAGGCGTATTGATGACAATATATTTACAATAAAAGAGTGGCTGATGACTTAAATTTGTTACAGATAGGCAATAGGCTATCACCATATTCACGCACTTTATCTTTTATTATGTAGCCCTTTATTGTTCGGCACTTTATTGATAAGAGGTTTATTGATAAGAGGTTTATTGATAAGAGGTTTATTGATAAGAGCATTATTTATATTAGCTTTAGTTTGTCATATCTTTTTTAAAACCAATTATATAAACCCGATGCAATAAACCCATAATATAAAGCAAGTTAACGGATACAAAAAAGCACTGCCATGCAGTGCTTTTTAAATTGATGTAAACGGGCTATAAAATCAATTACATCAGAGCGTCTTGATCAGCGCCTTCTTTTTCAATCACTTCAGGGATCATGTGTTCACGCGATATACCAAGGTTAATCGCTAACGCACTGGCGACATAAATTGAAGAATAAGTACCAACAAAGATACCAATTAACAACGCAGTCGCAAATCCGTGAATGAGCGCCCCACCGACAACAAACAAAGAAATTAATACAAAAATAGTCGTACTTGATGTAATGATTGTTCTGCTTAATGTTTGTGTTAAAGATTGGTCAACAATCTCTTCAGGTGTTGCTGTTGCAATGAGTCTGAAGTTTTCACGAATACGGTCAAATACTACGATCGTATCATTGAGTGAGTAACCTATTACAGCTAATAAAGCCGCTAACACTGTTAGATCAAATTCAATTTGGAATAACGAGAAAACACCTAACGTGATGATGATATCGTGTCCCAAGGCTAATACAGAGCCCATCGCTAATCGCCATTCAAAACGCATGCTCACGTATAACATGATACAGATAAGTGCGATGATGATAGCAATACCACCATTCTCAGCCAGCTCATCCCCCACATTTGGCCCAACGAACTCTATGCGACGCATATCCACATCACCGAAATCACCAGCTGTTAGTGCGTTTAACACTTGATTACCGATCACTTGCCCTTTAACACCTTCACGTGGTGCTAAACGAACCATCACTTCATGGCTGCTACCAAAATGCTGTACAACAGCATCGGGAAAATCAGCTTCACTTAAGGTTAAACGTACATCCTCTAAATTAGCAGGTTGTTGAAAGCCAACCTCAATTAATGTTCCACCGGTGAAATCTAATCCCCAATTTATCCAATTTGTACTTAATGACCCTACCGAGATAACCACTAATAAAATGGATAACCAAGTTGCAGGCTTTGCATATTTCATGAAGCGAATGGTTTGCTTCGATTTAATTAATTCCAACATAGTTGACCCTGCTTAGATTGAAAGTTTTTTAATATCATTGCGGCCACCCCATAGTGCATTAACAATTGCACGGGTACCGAAGATAGAAGTAAACATTGAAGTTAAGATACCGATTGCCAGTGTCACAGCAAAACCTTTGATTGAGCCAGTACCTACAGCAAACAAAATAACGGCGGTAATAAAGGTGGTAATATTCGCATCCGCAATGGTAGAGAATGCATTAGCATAACCTTCATTAATAGCACGTTGAACCGACTTACCAGCATGTAACTCTTCACGAATACGTTCAAAAATAAGTACATTAGCATCAACAGCCATACCAATGGTTAATACAATACCTGCAATACCCGGCAAGGTTAATGTTGCCCCTGGGATCATCGACATCAAACCAACAATCATCACAAGATTAAGTATCAATGCAGTATTTGCAACCGCACCAAACTTACGGTAGTAAATAAACATAAAGATAACCACGGCTAACAACCCATAGATCATTGCTTTCATACCATTATCGATATTTTGCTGACCTAGACTTGGACCAATCGTACGTTCTTCTACGATTTGAATCGGAGCGGTTAATGCACCTGCACGTAATAACAACGCTAAGTTATGCGCTTCAGCAGTATTATCTAAACCAGTGATACGGAAACTACGCCCTAACTGAGCTTGAATAGTGGCTACGTTAGCGACTTCTATGCGTTTTTTAGTTTCTGATTTGCCATTGGCTTTCTTTTTACCCGTTGGTAAATATTCAATAAATAAAGTGGCCATCGGCTTACCGATATTATCTTTAGTAAAACGTGACATTTTACTGCCACCTTTAGAGTCTAAAGAAATATTTACCTGTGCACGTCCATATTCATCAGCACTCGATTGAGCATCAACAATGTGATTACCCGTTAAGATAATTTTTTTCTTGATAACAACAGGAGTGCCATCGCGCTCTTTATATAAAACTGAAGAAGCTGGAATTCGACCCGCCAAAGCATCCGATAAATCAGTATCAGAATCAACAGGATGGAATTCTAGCGTTGCCGTTGCACCTAGTATTTCTTTGGCACGCGCCGTATCTTGAATACCCGGCAATTCAACCACAATGCGGTCTACACCTTGACGCTGAACAAGCGGCTCTGCAACCCCTAACTCATTAACACGGTTACGTAAAATACTTAGATTTTGTTGCAATGCATCTTCTTTTGCAGACTTTAATTTTTCTTCTGTCATGCTAATAGTTAAGTAGAAAGCACCGTTATTTTCTTTTTCGCTAAACACAAAACCTGGGTTGATCGGTTTTAAGTAATCAATTGCACTATCTAAAATCTTTTGCGATGTAAAACGCAATATTACGCCGGTTTCAGTAGATGCTTTTTCGATACCACGAAAACGTATTTTTTGCTCACGTAATTCAGCACGTAAGTCTTGTACCATTTGATCTTGTTCTTTACTGATCGCTTCATCCATGTCCACTTCCATTAAGAAATGTACACCGCCACGTAAGTCAAGACCGAGTTTTAAAGGACCACCACCAATCGCTTCTAACCAAGCAGGTGTCGATGGGGCTAAATTTAATGCTGTCACAAAACCATCGCCTATTTGTGCGCTGATAGTTTCACGAGCAATTAATTGATCTTCACTAGAAGAAAGACGCACTAAGATTTGACCATTTTCTAATGCGGTTGATTTAGGTGAGATATTAACTTGTTTTAAAATATCTTGAACTTTGTCTAAAGTAGATAGTTCAACTTTAGCACCACGTGTTGCAGAAACTTGTACAGCAGGGTCTTCTGCATAGAGATTGGGTGCAGCATAAACGAGAGTAAATAAAACGATAAACCCAAGTAGTAAATATTTCCAAAGAGGGTATTTGTTTAACACAATAATGTCCTTTATTTGATGCTAAAGGTAAAGAGAACAAAAAAGGCAGGATAACCTGCCCTTCTTATTTAGATTGATTTAAGCGTACCTTTAGGCAGTACCGCTGAAATGAAATCTCTTTTGATTACGATAGTGTTATTTTCATTTAACTCTATTTGAACGTATTCACTTTCAGCACTGATTTTAACAACACGACCAATTAGGCCACCAGATGTTAGTATTTCATCGTTTTTGCTGATGCTTTCCATCAGGTTTTTATGCTCTTTAGTGCGACGCGCTTGAGGGCGGTAGATCATAAAGTAGAAGATAGCTGCAAAAACAACTAACATAAAAATCATTTGCATGCCGCCGCCTTCTGCCGAACCTTCCGCTGCTGCATGTGCTTGAGAGATAAATAAACTCATGTTATATCCTTTATTGTATAAAAATTAAACTATGTAATAGTATGGTAATTGTATTGTGTTATCAATTATTTAGAACTGGTTTTTCTTTTCCAATTCGCTTATAAAATATATCAACAAACTCGTCTAATGTACCTGCTGAAATGGCATCACGCAAACCTTTCATCAAACGTTGGTAATAACGTAAGTTATGGATCGTGTTTAAACGAGCTCCAAGTATTTCTCCACACTTGTCAAGATGATATAAATAAGCGCGCGTATAGTTTTTACAAGTGTAACAATCACACTCTGCATCTAGTGGGCTAGTATCTTCACGGTGTTTTGCGTTACGAATTTTAATCACACCATCGGTAGTAAATAAGTGACCGTTACGTGCATTTCTTGTTGGCATTACACAGTCAAACATATCCACACCACGACGCACACCTTCTACAAGATCCTCAGGTTTACCCACGCCCATTAAATAACGCGGTTTATCTTCAGGGATCTTAGGTGCAATGTATTCTAAAATACGGTGCATATCATCTTTTGGCTCGCCGACTGCTAGCCCGCCGATAGCATAACCATCAAAGCCAATCTTAGTTAAACCATCTAACGACACATCACGTAAGTGCTCAAAACAGCCACCTTGGATAATACCAAACAATGCATTGGGGTTTTGTAACTCATCAAAACGTTGACGACTACGTTCAGCCCAACGTAGAGAAAGCTTCATTGACACGTCTGCTTCTTGCTCTGTTGCAGGATACGCAGTACATTCATCGAAGATCATGACGATATCTGAACCTAGGTCATACTGGATATCCATGGAAACTTCCGGAGATAAAAATACTTGGTCACCATTAACAGGGCTTCTAAAGTAAACACCTTCTTCTTTGATTTTACGCATTTTACCCAAGCTGAATACTTGGAAACCACCTGAGTCAGTTAGTATTGGTCCACTCCAATTCATAAAGTCGTGTAAATCACCGTGTTGACGGATCACTTCTTGTCCTGGGCGTAACCAAAGGTGGAATGTGTTGCCTAACAATATTTCTGCGCCTGTTTCATGTACTTCTTCAGGCGTCATGCCTTTTACCGTACCGTAGGTGCCAACAGGCATAAACGCAGGTGTTTCCACAGTACCGCGTTCAAAAGTTAAACGGCCACGACGAGCGCGACCATCGGTTGTTATTAATTCATATTTCATGGTTTTCCTTATCAGAGAAACAGTCTGATTTTTGATTGAACAATTATTAAAACGAACTGAATCATGACCTTTGATCTAAGTCATTGATTTGAGTTTTAATGTCTTACTTTTTTAGATTAATAGCTTAAAAAGCTCTTTTTAAGGCTTTATTAATTAGTTTTCAGTTAATTTTTAGTTAGTTTTTTTAGTTAAAAACATTGCATCGCCATAACTAAAGAAACGGTATTTGTTTTCAATCGCAGTTTGATAAGCTTTATCTATATTTTCTTTGCCACAGAAAGCACTGACCAACATTAATAAAGTTGATTCCGATAAGTGAAAATTAGTGATCATGGCATCAACTACCTGGAACTGATAACCCGGATAGATAAAGATACTGGTTTCAGAAAAGAAAGGAGCAAGCGCCAGCCCTTTTGCTAAGGTAACACTAGCAGCACTTTCCACGGAACGTACCGACGTTGTGCCAACCGCAATCACTCTGCCACCCGCCGCTTTAGTGGCATTAATTTTATCCACAACTTGTTGCGATACCTCTGCATACTCGCTGTGCATTTGATGATCGAGTATATTATCAACTTTAACTGGCTGAAAAGTCCCAGCCCCCACATGCAAGGTAACAAAGGCGAAATCGGTTCCTTTTGCCGTTAACTTATCTAAAATGGCTTGATCAAAGTGCAATCCCGCAGTTGGCGCAGCAACAGCGCCGGGATTTTTATTATATACCGTTTGGTAGCGTTCTTTATCGGCATCTTCATCGGGTCTATCGATGTAAGGGGGTAAAGGCATATGGCCAATACGCTCTAAAATTTGTAATACCGTCTCATTGCTGTCCACTTTAATTTCAAATAATGGACCTTGACGCTGCACCATTTCAGCCTTAACGTCATTTTCTAATAATAACTGACAACCTGGTTTAGGTGATTTTGAGCTACGAACATGGGCTAGAAAAGACTTCTCATCTAATACCCGCTCCACTAGCACCTCAATTTTACCGCCCGTTTCCTTACTACCAAATAAACGCGCTGGAATAACCCGTGTATCGTTAAAGATAAGTAAATCATTAGCATTCACTAAATCAATAATATCAGTAAAGTTTAAATGGCTTAATTCGCCCGCGTTTGCCTGTAATGAAAGTAAGCGACTATGGGTACGCTCCGGCGTTGGGTAACGCGCAATCAATTCTTCAGGAAGGTGAAAAGAAAAATCAGCAACTTTCATGTAACGGTTCCAGTAAATAAAACGCGCAGTATACCTGATGCCACATGGGCTGAAAAGGTTTCTCGATTTTAAAAGCAGCAGAAATATAAAAGCGAAGCTGAATACATTCAACTTCGCTTTTATAAATAGCAACGCTTGTGGGATAATCTGTCGAGCTTTACTCAATCAATGAATTGATCTCTTCTTCTGTTGCGTGTCGAACGTCAATCCCTTTTACTAAGTACACGATTTGCTCACAGATATTTTGGCATCTATCACCAATACGTTCGATAGCACGTGCAGAGGCTAATACATTTAATACAAAGGGTACAGAACGCGGATCTTCCATCATAAAAGTCATCAGTTCACGTAGGATACTCTCGTACTGACGATTTACTTTTTTGTCTTCATTATGCACAGCAATAGCAGTATTAATATCTAAACGAGTAAAAGCATCTAAAGCATTATGTAACATTTTTAATACAATCTGCCCCATGTTCTCTAGCCCAATTAATGAAGGCACTTTTTTACCGTGATTCTCAATGACCATTTTAGCAATCGCAACAACACTGTCCCCCACTCTTTCAAGCTCAGTTATCGTTTTCATAATGGTCAGTATTAAGCGTAAATCACTGGCGGCTGGCTGGCGCTTAGCAATGATTCGTGAACAATCTTGATCCACTTTGGTTTCAAATTGATTCACTTCATTATCTTTAACTATTACTTTACGCGCTAGCTCTAAATCATTATCTGCCATTGCTGATAAAGCATCGCCTAACTGTTGTTCAATGAGTCCACCCATCTGCATAACTTGGTTACGCACACTTTCCAGTTCACTATTAAATTGTCCTGAAATATGACGGTTTAAGTTTAAGTTTTCCATTTTTTTTCCTTATCTAACCGTAACGACCGGTGATGTAATCTTCTGTCTGTTTTTGTTTTGGTGAAGTAAACAATGTATTCGTATCTGAGTATTCAATCAATTTACCCATGTACATAAAGGCGGTTTGATCCGAGACACGCGCCGCCTGTTGCATGTTATGTGTCACAATCACCACGGTAAATTTTTTCTTAAGCTCAGTAATCAGTTCTTCAATCGTTAGTGTAGAGATAGGGTCTAGGGCAGAGGTAGGCTCGTCTAATAACAACACCTCTGGTCCAATTGCGATAGCACGAGCAATCACTAAACGTTGCTGTTGCCCACCAGAAAGACCAAAGGCATTATCGTGTAGCCTATCTTTCACTTCATTCCATAAAGCGGCACCACGCAGTGATGTTTCACAGGCTTCATCCAGTGTACGACGATCGTTTATCCCCTGTAATCGTAAGCCATATACCACATTCTCATAAATTGACTTTGGAAAAGGATTAGGACGCTGAAATACCATGCCTATACGACGACGTAAAGATGCAACATCTACCGATTTATCATAAATATTGATGCCTTGTAACTCTATATTACCGTCTACACGACAAATCTCTACGAGGTCATTCATGCGATTAATACAACGTAATAACGTTGATTTACCACAACCCGATGGTCCGATAAATGCGGTGACTTTACCCTTTGGTATTTTCATCGATACGTTATGTAACGCTTGTTTGTCACCGTAAAACAGATCTAAGTTTTTAATCTCCAATGCTGTATTTTCAGCGGTTAAAGCACTTAAATCATTACCTTTTACATTTAAATTTGATAAATCAATCATTGTCTTTCCTAATCTTTATTCACACACAAGACTGTGTCTGTTTTTAAAATGTGTCATTGATCATGTGCAGCCATGCGCGACTATTATCAACGCTGGCTGCGTATTATATTGTTATTTTTAATGCTCTAATGAGCGGTATTTTTCACGTAAATTATTACGGATTGAAATGGCCGCTAAATTTAAGCCAATAATCACAGTCACTAATAAGAATGAAGTGGCATACACCAGTGGTCTTGCCGCTTCTACATTTGGACTTTGGAAACCAACATCATAGATGTGGAAGCCAAGGTGCATGAACTTTCTATCCAAGTGTAAGAATGGGAAATTGCCATCTACAGGTAACGTGGGCGCTATCTTCACCACACCAACCAACATTAAAGGAGCTACTTCACCCGCGGCGCGAGCAACGGCTAAGATCAGTCCCGTCATAATAGCAGGGCTCGCCATTGGAATAACAATACGCCATAACGTTTCCGACTTGGTTGCGCCTAATGCTAATGAACCTTCGCGTAGTGTACTTGGGATGCGGCTTAGTCCTTCCTCAGTTGACACAATTACCACGGGTAAGGTCAAAATAGCCAAAGTTAACGCTGACCACAATACACCAGGAGAACCAAAAGTAGGTGTTGGTAATGCTTCTGGGTAAAGTAGCTGGTCAATACTGCCACCTAAGATATACACAAAGAATCCTAAACCAAATACACCGTAAACAATTGACGGAACCCCCGCTAAGTTAATCACAGCAATACGAATAAATTTAGTAATATTATTTTTTCCGGCATATTCATGCAGATAAATAGCAGCAACCACACCAAATGGGGTAACGATCACAGCCATTAACATCACCATGAATACGGTACCAAAAATAGCAGGGAAAACACCACCTTCGGTATTAGCTTCTCGCGGGTCGCTACTTACAAACTTATAAACCTGATGGAACCAATGCCCTACTTTCTGCATAAAGCTCATGTCATTAGGTTGATAGAAATCTAAGATATAAGATAACGGCATCGTTACTAAACGCCCAGTCATATCTTTCACTACCACACTATCGCGTTTAGCTTGATCTCGGTAATCAAATAACTCATTTTCTAATGCTAAGTACTCGGCGCGTAAGCTATCACTTTGAGCAGCAAATTCAGCGACCTTTTGTGCTGTTAAACTACCATCAAGCTCTAATTTTCGTTTATTTAAGCGAATTCGATCTAAGTCGTAGTTGATACGCCCAATATCACCAGTCAGCAATGCATGCTCTTTGTCTCGAAATTCAAGCGCACGTTCAATGCGCTTATTTAACTCATCAACCAAGCCACTTTTTTCAATATTTAACTTCTGCTTACCCTCATTGATAGCGTCAAGGTATCCATAAAAATTACCGTTTTTGGTTCTTTCAAACACAACAATATCGTTGGCAATTTTTTTATCTTTAATAATAGTTTCCAATATCCATTGGAAATCCAAATCAACATACTCACGGTTACCTATTTTAATCAAAAAGCGTTGCAAAGAATCGCCTTCGTTCTCAAGACCGATCACCCCTGCATCAAGTAACTGTTGCTTTAGTACACTTTCAGTGTCGTATATTTCACCTATTAATACTGATTTTTGACCTTGCTCATTTTGCATATCAAACTCATACACAGTAGCAGGCCAAAAGAAACTTAATCCTCTCCATCCGATTAATAAGAACAACCCTATTACAGCAATCAAACTCAAACTTACAGCGCCACCGGTCATCCAAATCCACGGTGTGCCTGATTTAAACCACTTACCCATAATAACTAACTCCTATTTATAGGCTTGAATATTTTTCACGCAAACGCTGACGAACAAACTCAGCAATGGTGTTGAAAAAGAAGGTGAAGATGAACAATACAAATGCGGCTAGGAATAGGACGCGGTAATGTGAACTACCCACTTCAGATTCAGGCATTTCAACAGCAATATTCGCTGATAAAGAACGCATACCTTCAAAGATGTTCCAATCCATAATCGGGGTATTACCCGTCGCCATTAGTACGATCATAGTTTCACCCACTGCGCGTCCCATACCCATCATCACCGCAGAAAAAATACCTGGGCTAGCGGTTAAAATAACCACTTTAGAAAGAGTCTGCCAACGTGTTGCTCCTAACGCCAATGACCCCATTGTTAAACTCTTTGGTACACTAAAAATAGCATCCTCAGCAATCGAGAAAATGGTTGGGATAACTGCAAACCCCATCGCAATACCAACAATAAGCGAGTTACGTTGGTCAAAATTAATGCCTAATTCATTAGTCAAATACATACGCGTATCACCATTGAATAACCATAATTCAAGCGTATCGCTAAAGGACATAGATAAATAACCCGCAGCCACCAAAATAGGTAATAGGACCAGCGGTAACACACCTTCGCTGATTTTATCGCTTAATGACTTGGGTAAATTCGACCAAATCAGGGCTGCTACTAACACGCTAGCAGGTAAGGTAATTAATAATAATATGATCCCAGGTAATTGGCTTTCAACAATAGGTGCTAACCATAGGCCTGCTAAAAACCCTAAAATAACCGTAGGTAATGCTTCCATGATTTCTACGGTAGGTTTGATATAAGTTCTAATGCTTGGCGCCATAAAGTAAGCAGTGTAAATAGCCGCTGAAATACCAATGGGCACAGCAAATAACATGGCATAGAATGCTGCTTTGATGGTACCAAATGAAATCGGTACTAAACTCATTTTTGCTTCAAAGTCATCACTTGCAGATGTCGACTGCCACACATATTGCGGTTCAGGATATCCCTCATACCAAACTTCTTGCCATAATGCAGACCAAGTGATCTCAGGATGTTCATTTTCAACATGATAAAGTGTAATAGACTTGCTATCTGCGCTGAGGATTGCATTCGCACGCGGAGAGATAGCTACGATTAAGTTACCTGCTTCAGTAATAGACTCAGTTAATAACTCAGTTTCGCCTGTGGTATGAAAAATAGATAAGTCACCGGAAGCTGTCGTGGTTAAAAAACCTTTACGGAAAAACTCAGGAACAATACTAGTCACCGCTGATGATGATTTAAAATCACGAATGAAAGTAAATTCACGTTTATTATCACTTAACACTTCAAACCACTGGCTGATCACACCGTTATCATTAGCGACTAACAATGAACTAGCTCCGGTTAGTAAAGCCATATGACTAACATTACTACCTTTTGCATTGATTTTAAGTGCCGCAGTGATATGTATATTGTTAGTTTCGGAAACATCGTAAACCAACAAATCATTTCCACTACGTACAAATAATTTGCTCAGATTAGGTGTTAATAGTAATTGATCTACTTGTTGAGGAAATGAAGGTAATTTAAATAACGATTGCTCCCAAACCGTTTCATCGGTCATCATATTTTCTTCAGCGGTTAATAGTAGAAACAACCCTTCGCCATTACCTTGTACTGCAGCTAAACCGGCATATTCAGGATTTATCTCAAAAGCTAAATGCGTTAATGCTTGCTTATCTTCAGAAACAATAAAATTATCTTCACCAAGAGGGAAACTAACTTCAGGCGTAATTAAGCGTTTATCTTTGGGATAAGATGTCACAAAACTTGGTTTAACAATCTTCACTTCACCTCGATCATTACTGATTGCATAAATACCCGTAGACGCCATTGTTTTAGCAATATGCTGAGTATTAGTTAAGGCTTGGTACTGTAGTAAGTTTTCGCCTAAATCATTTTTCCTCAATGAATAAAAGCTTAATAAACCTTGTTCATCCAGCTGGTAGCTAACTTCATTTTGCTCATCCAGACCCAATGCATAAATTTTTGTTGAATCTTGACGTTGAAAGGATTGTGTTTGTTCGATACTCACGGGTGCAAAAATAGGCAATACGACATACAATAAATACCCAAAAATTAATAACAATGCGACAAGCACCAATGTGCCGCCTCCTGTTACACCATATTTAACCAACTTATCCTTAACCACTCGCTTTTTATTCGCTTGCAGCGTGGTCGCTAAATCACGTTCCATTTACTATCTCCAACATAATTGATGTGGACGATTATATTGCTCTTATGTGACAGTTATATGACAACCTTATTGATACTGACATTTATAGTAACTGCATTAAATAACCAATCAATTTTGCTGGTTAAAACGCATCTCTTGCAGGTTTTAAATTTTGTAAAGAAAAGGCATTGCGTTACAAATATTGCAGATAAATCTCATAGATAAAAGCTTGAGATTGTTACTGAAGTAAAAGTCATATCTGCCAGTAAGGTAAGGTTTAGATGATGTAATCAAAGTAGAGAAAGATGGGGAGGAATTTTAGATCAAAAAAAAGGAGACAAAATGCCTCCTTCTTCAATTATGTTAATCAATAATGATTAAGCTAGCGCTTTTTTTGCAACTTCTACTAAATGAGCAAATGTTGCTTTATCAAATACAGCGATGTCAGCTAGGATCTTACGATCGATTTCAACAGAAGCCTTTTTAAGACCATTGATGAAACGGCTGTAAGATAATCCGCTAATACGAGATGCAGCGTTAATACGTGCAATCCATAGTTGACGGAACTGACGTTTACGTTGACGACGGTCGCGGTAAGCGTATTGACCAGCTTTAGTTACTGCTTGAACTGCTACGCGATAAACACGTGAACGAGCTCCGTAATAACCTTTAGCTTGTTTTAAGACTTTTTTATGGCGTGCACGAGCTTGTACACCGCGTTTTACTCTTGGCATTTTATATATTCCTTACTTAAGCGAATGGTAACATTCTGTTAATACTAGGTACGTCTACTTTAGCTACCATGCTTTGAGCACGTAGATGGCGTTTACGTTTAGTAGATTTCTTAGTAAGGATATGACGTAAGTGAGATTGCTTACGTTTAAAACCACCAGAAGCAGTCTTTTTAAAGCGCTTTGCAGCACCTTTGTTAGATTTCATTTTAGGCATTGCGAACTCCGCATTGTTAAAATATTAAATTAAACCAGTAAGGCGAGTAAATAGTGCGAATATTCTCACATTCGCACATCAATACTACTTTATGCCTTAGCTAGCACGTTTAGGGCCAAGTACCATCACCATTTGACGACCTTCCAGCTTAGGGAAGGATTCGACAGTTGAGATTTCAGCTAAATCGTTTTTAACGCGATTTAGTAATTCCATCCCAAGTGATTGATGCGCCATTTCACGACCACGAAAACGTAGCGTTACTTTGGCTTTGTTACCCTCTTCAAGAAAGCGTATCAGGCTGCGTAGTTTTACCTGATAATCGCCATCATCAGTCCCAGGACGGAATTTTATTTCCTTCAACTGAACCTGTTTCTGATTCTTCCGTTGTTCTTTAACGGATTTACTCTTTTCAAAGAGAAATTTGCCATAGTTCATGATGCGACAAACTGGCGGCTCAGCATTTGGGCTAATTTCTACTAGATCCAAATCTGCGTCAAATGCCATGTTTTTTGCTTCTTCTAAAGAAACAATACCTACCGGCTTACCTTCTGAATCAGAAAGACGTACTTCAGTACCAGTTATTTCATCGTTTAAACGATGTTTATTGCCCGTTTGCGGGGCTTTTTTTGCACCTTTTATAACAAATTCCTCCAAGTGATTTATGATCGTGCGATGATTTCTTGTTTTACATGGTCAACAAAATCATTAACCTGCATTTTACCAAGGTCATCACCCTTACGTGTTCTTACTGCAACTTCATTTGCTTCGACCTCTTGGTCACCCACAACTAATAAGTAAGGAACGCGCTTTAATGTATGCTCGCGGATTTTAAAGCCTATTTTCTCATTTCTCAAGTCCGAAATGGCTCTAACACCCGATTTTTTCAATTTATTTACTACTTCCGTGACAAAATCAGACTGTTTGTCCGTAATATTCATCACAACCACCTGTTGAGGTGATAACCAAGTTGGGTAAATACCTGCATACTCTTCAGTTAAGATACCAATGAAACGCTCTAAAGAACCAAGGATTGCACGGTGAATCATCACTGGTGTATGTCGTTCGTTATCTTCACCAACATAAGTTGCGTCTAAACGACCCGGCATTGAAAAATCTAACTGTATTGTACCACATTGCCATGCACGACCTAAACAATCATACAAGGTAAATTCTATTTTTGGACCATAGAAAGCACCTTCTCCTGGCAAGTACTCAAACTTAACACCGTTTTCATCTAATGCATTTGCTAAAGCTGCTTCAGATTTATCCCATGTAGCGTCATCACCAACACGTTTTTCAGGACGAGTAGATAATTTAACCACAATATCTTCAAAGCCAAATGTTTTATAACATTCAAATACCATATTGATACAAGCAGATACTTCTTCAAGAATTTGAGCTTCTGTACAGAATATATGCGCATCATCTTGTGTAAAGCCACGTACGCGCATTAAACCATGCAAAGAACCTGATGGCTCGTTACGGTGACATGAGCCAAACTCAGATAAACGTAATGGTAGATCTCGGTACGATTTTAAACCTTGATTAAAGATTTGTACGTGACCAGGACAGTTCATTGGCTTGATTGCATAATCTCTGTTTTCACTACAAGTACAGAACATGCCATCTTTATATTTATCCCAATGACCCGATTTTTCCCATAAAGAACGATCTAGAATCTGTGGTGCTTTTACTTCTTGGTAACCAAAAGCTACGGTCTGTTCGCGAATGTAACTTTCAAGCTCGCGGAAGATAGTCCAACCATTTGGATGCCAGAACACCATTCCTGGCGCTTCTTCTTGCATATGATAAAGATCTAACTGCTTACCAATTTTACGGTGGTCACGTTTAGCAGCCTCTTCAAGACGTTTTAAATAAGCATTTAACTGTTTTTTGTCTGCCCAAGCTGTACCGTAGATACGCTGTAGCATTTTATTATCAGAGTCAGCACGCCAATATGCGCCTGATACTTTCATCAATTTAAACCATTGGCTAAATTTCATCATCGGTACATGAGGACCACGACACATATCGATATATTCTTCATGATGATATAAACCAGGACGATCTTCTTTATCAATACCTTCAAGAATTTCTAATTTGTATGGTTCATTACGTTCAGTGAATACAGCAATAGCTTCATCAACGCTGACTTTCTTTTTAACAACTTGATAGTTAGTTTTAACTAACTGTTGCATGCGTTTTTCAATTTTAGCTAACTCTTCATCATTAATGGTTACATCAAGATCAATATCATAGTAAAAACCATTATCAATGGTTGGTCCTATTGCCATTTTTGCTTGTGGATACAATTGTTTAATTGCATGGCCTAACAAATGAGCACAAGAGTGACGTAATATTTCTAAACCTTCATCATCTTTATTGGTGATGATTGAAACTTCTGCATCGTGTTCAATAGGGTCACAAGCATCAACAAGTTGTCCGTTAACGCGACCTGCAATACAAGCTTTCGCTAAACCGGGGCCGATATCTGCTGCGATATCCATAATTGAAGTAGTAGTGTCAAATTGACGTTGATTTCCATCGGGAAGAGTAATAATTGGCATGCTAATTCCTCACAGTGATGCTTCCAACCAAAAAGCATTTGTATTTGTTAAAATTGAGGAAAGTATTTTAGAGTATTAAGGAGCACAATAAAAGGTATTGAAGGTTAATTTATCAATACTCCCCTAAATTCTATCTATTTTTATGCGTCGGCTTTGTCAATCGTCTCTTGGTCAAACAATTGTCCCTTGAATAGGTTTTGTAATACATCTTTATTACTTGCAACATATAACCCTAACTCTTCCAGTTGCTGATCATCCAATGAAACTGGACTCTGGCTTAAGAACAATGCAATTTGATCAGCGCTATCGAGCATTTTATCGTATGCATCCGCTTCTTTCTTACTGGTAAAGGTCATTTTTTCAACACCTTTTCTTTCTACTATGTATTTAATGATGACTGCCACGGTGGCCTCTTTTAATAACTAATTAAACATGGTTTTATATACAGTAAAACTATTTGTAATAGAATGCAACTTTTGTCATCTTAAAATTAGTTTGCTATTCTCCGTGAATGTTAAATTATTGATAATAAACAATGCAGACAATTATTTGCAGTCACTGTGACTTAGTATCACAAAAACCAACTTTAGCCGCCGGCTATGTTGCAAAGTGCCCTCGCTGTGAGCGTATTCTTTACAAAAACAAAGCTGTCAATGCGAATAAGTTGTTTGCCTTATCAATAACAGCGTTATTGATCTGTATTCCAGCCTTTTCATCCCCCCTAATATCTATTCATTTATTAGGTATTACGGAAGAAGCTAATCTATTACAGGGCGCAATTATGATGATTGATATTGCCCCTATCGTCTCTTTTGTGGTGTTATTTTGTGCGGTGGTTGCACCAGTATTGTTAACTTTATGTATTACTTTTAGTAGCGGCTGCGTCGTATTCAACAAACGCCCTTCTTTATTAAATCCAGTACTTAAGTTAACAAGTATTCTATTCCATTGGTCAATGTTAGAGGTGTATCTAGTTAGCTTTATGGTCGCGGTATTTAAATTAATTAGTTATGCAGATGTCTATTTTAATAGTGGGCTGTATTTTTTTGTGGCGTTACTGATACTAAACATGTCTATGCTCTGTGAATACAGTAATACAAAATATTGGGAATATTTGCGTAATGAGTGATCTACTAAAACCCGGCATCAGCGCTATGCAACAAGGTAGGCAGTTATGTAAGGTCTGCACCATGGACTCTTTAATTTCAGCTAACACAACGCATTGCCCTTATTGCGGTAGCCCAATCTCAGTGCGCATTAAGCATAGCCAACAAAAAATGTGGGCTTTGTTGCTGACCGCGATAGTTTTTATTATTCCAGCCAACCTATACCCTATTACCTATTTACTAAAAAATAGTACACTTTATCCTGATACTATTTTTTCAGGTATAATCAGCTTATTTGATAGTGGTATGATAGGCATTGCCCTTATTGTTTTTATTGCCTCTATCCTAGTACCTATTTTAAAGATTGTTGCACTTTCTTTCATTTCACTTGCGGTGCACTTTCAATGGCAGTTTCCCCCTAAAAAACAACTTTTTGCTTTCAAAATAGTCGACTGGATAGGACGTTGGTCAGTATTGGACCTATTTGTTATCTCAATCATGGTAGCTGTTTTCGATAAAGGAAATTTTTTATCTGTTTACCCAGGTATCGCCGCTACTTCATTTACCGTTGTGGTTATCACCACTTTATTTGCTGCGCAGAGTTTTGATACTCGTTTAATATGGGATGCTAATACCAATGCAAAATAACCCCTCTGACCAAGCTATTATTGCTAAGTCACGCTCAATTTCCCCGATTTGGTTTTTGCCTTGTATTGCAGCCCTATTAGGCGTCTGGATTCTATTTCAAAATATTACCCATAAAAATGAACAAGTCACTATTCACTTTAAGCGTGCCGACAGTATTATCGTTGATAAAACGAAAGTACGATATAAAGGTGTCATTGTTGGAACAGTAAAGAAAGTAGAGCTTGACGAAGTAGATGGCGTTAATGTTATTGCAGAAATAGAATCTCATGCGGTGTTTTTATTGAAAGAGAAAAGTCAATTTTGGTTAGTTTCACCAAAAGCTTCATTAACTTCAATATCAGGTTTAGATACTTTATTTTCAGGTAGCTATATCAATTTATTGCCCGGTGAAGGTGAGCCAGAAAACGAATTTATTGCTACTGATGAACAACCTATTAGTATTCCTGATAATGCATTATTACTAACCCTTAAAAGTAAAAGTGCAGCATCAATCAATGTGGGTACACCGATTTTCTACAAGAAGATACAGGTTGGGGAAGTCGCCCGCGTTCGCATTGATAAGTCAGGACAATTTATCAATATTCAAATATTCATTGAAAGTAAATATAGCCACCTGGTCAAGCAGCAAAGTCGCTTCTGGAATATCAGTGGTTTAAATGCCAACCTGTCACGTGCAGGTATTGATTTTAAACTAGATAGTTTAACTGCACTTATTGCGGGAGGCATTACTTTTAATAGCCCGGCTTCATCTTCGCCACCGAAAGCTGATAAGCAATATCAGTTATTTGATAATATTCACGACAGCGAACAAGGTTTGTCTATTTTATTAAAATTAAAAGACACCCATAATTTACCAAACAGAGCTGGCATTTTATTTAAAGGGCATGGTATTGGCCGAATAGATAAGATTCGTTACGACAGCAATAGTCAATTATTTTTAGCTGAAGCGACGATTAACCCTGCATTTGCCGAAATGATGACCGAAAACGCACAATTTTGGGTAGAAAAAACCGCCCTTTCATTTTCTAAAATAGAAAACCTAGGCAATGTTATTACCGGTGATTATATTAGCTTTACGCACAGTCAACAGTACCAACAAGAAACGCCACAATCGGAATTTTTATTAGCGCAACATAAAGATTCAAACAACGAGTTAACATCAGTCACACTGACCGCTGATAATGCTGATGGTTTGACTGAAGGAGCCCCCGTCACCTATAAAGGCCTAAAAATTGGCACAATAAGCACACTAAAATTGAGCAAAGACAGCCAACATATTAAGGTGTTACTCAATATAAAAAATAAATTTACTTATTTGATCAACCAACAAAGCAAATTTCACTTATCAAGTGGGCTAGATTTTAAAGCATCCTTAACTGGGCTTGAACTAAATAGTAAACCGATACAAAAGATTATCCAAGGAGGTATTACCTTATATAATAGCCAGCGAGTGCTAGAAAAGCAGGCCTCAGAGAAGCAAGTTTCAAAGAATAATAAATCATCCCCGTTTAATAAAACTTTTTATTTATATTCATCTAAAGAGACAGCTAAGCTTGGTAAAAATGCATTTGCTTCGCCACTTAATGTCACATTATTAAGTAAAGAGTTGCCTTCTGTTAGTGTCGGTTCTCCGGTCTATTATCATAAATTACAAGTCGGTGAAGTAAGTGCCTTAGCACTGCATGATTCAAGCTTAATGCAAACTAGCCTTAAAATTAATCCTCAGTTCAAACATTTAATTTCAGATAGCACCGTATTTTGGAATATTAGTGGTATTAAGGTCGATGCGAGCCTGTCCGGTATCAATATCAATACAGACTCTTTGTTAGCTATAGCTGCAGGCGGTATAGCACTTGAGCTTTCTTCAAAAGCGATCGCTAATAAAGTGAGCACTGGCCAATATCGTTTATTTGATAGCTTCCAACAAGCAACCAACCCTCCTAAACAATTAACGCTTACCTATGACGATGCCTTTGATCTAAAAGCGGGTAATAAAGTAAAACTTCAAGGTTTAGTGGTCGGTGAAGTCAATCAGCTTAAACTTAACAAGCACAATAAAGTCATTGTCACATTGGATATAGAGCCTCAATATTTTAATAAAATAGCTAAGCAAGGGAGTCGATTCTGGATTGTGCGCAGTAATATTTCATTATCTGGTACTAAAAACTTAGACACTCTAATCAGTGGTGTATTTATTAATGTATCACCTGGTAAAGGCAATTTAATGGCAAGCTTTAAGGGCGAAACGAATGAACCCTTATTAGCGCAGCATCAAACCGGACTGCCAATCACTTTATTAGCGAATAATGCCGGTTCTACTGATATTTCAAGTCCGGTTTATCATCGTCAAATACAAATTGGGGAAGTCATCGATAAACGTTTAAATAGCAACGCATCGGGTGTTGAAATCATTATTAACATATATCCTCAATATGCCCATTTAATCCGTACTAATAGCGTATTTTGGCCGGCTTCTGGTTTCAACTTAGACATTGGTATTACAGGTGCAGCATTAAAATCAACATCACTGTCTTCATTGCTTAAGGGTGGCATTAATATGAGCACACCAGATGACCAAAAATTACAACCAGCAAGCAATGCTTTCTCTAGTTTTAAACTGCAAATAGAAATAGAGGATGAGTGGTTACAATGGAAAATGAAAATTCCCAACGGTAATTAATTTAACTTTATGTTATCTTGCGCACATTTTTATAGCATTGTGCTTACAGAAGCGATCAGTCTATCTGATGAAAAAGTTAAGGTATTCACTTGTCCAATAGATAGCTATTGGCATTGAGAGCAGTACAGGTATTAACTTTATTAGCCAATAAAAATGATCTTTAACCTAATGTTCGGTGACGTAAGTGAATTGATATTAATGGGCACTCTTTGAGGATTGAAATGGATAGTAATACGTTTATACCACAAGCATTTATCGACAAAATGAGCACCATTTTACCTTCTCATTTAAATGTTGAGGATTTAGTGTCCAGTTGCCGCCGCCCTTTACGACGAGCGATCCGCATTAACACGATTAAGATTAGTGTTGATGATTTTTTGGTCATTGCTGAAAATAAAAATTGGCAATTAACACCTATCCCTTGGTGTAAAACTGGATTTTGGATAGAACTTGATGAGCAACAATGCCCTTTAGGTAATAGTGCTGAGCATTTGGCAGGTCTATTCTATGTGCAAGAAGCAAGTTCAATGATGCCGGTGTCAGCACTTACCCACCATTTTCAAGGTTCAGCACAATCTACTTTATTAGATGCAGCCGCCGCACCAGGATCCAAAACAACACAATTAGCAGCCTCAATGAACAATCAGGGCTTGATCATTGCTAATGAATACTCGTCAAGCAGGATCAAGATGTTGCACGCAAATATACAGCGTTGTGGTATTAAAAATGTTGCTTTGACACACTTTGATGCAAGCGTATTTGGACAATGGTTACCTAACACTTTTGACGCTATTTTATTAGATGCCCCTTGCTCCGGTGAAGGCACTGTACGAAAAGATAAACAAGCAATGAAAAACTGGAATCAAGGTGCGATTGAAAGCATTTCAGGGACCCAGAAAACACTCATTGAAAGTGCATTTCAGGCGCTTAAGCCCGGTGGAGTAATGGTCTATTCAACCTGTACTTTAAGCCTAGAAGAAAACCAAGAGGTTTGTTTGTACCTGCAAGAAAGCTACCCTGAACAAGTTGAATTCTTATCATTAATAGATTTATTTAAAGGTGCGGATAAAACAGTAACAGAGCAAGGTTTTTTACATATATGGCCGCAAGTTTATGATACAGAGGGTTTCTTTGTAGCAAGCATTAAAAAAACGGGTCATGTTGAATCACCTCAAGCGCATAAACGTTTAGGTAAGTTTCCTTTTCAGCCTGCAGCTGTAGTAACTAAAGAAAAATTGTTTAACTATTTTCAGGAACAATTTGGTATCACTGAAATAGAAGGTGTTTTATACCAACGAGATGATGAATTTTGGTTATTTCCAGAAAACATAGTTCCTTTGATAAATGAGTTACGTTTTTCTAGATTAGGAATAAAAATTGCCGAGCAATTTGGCAAGGGACGAAAATCAGGCTTCAAATGTACTCATGAATTCGCCTCCTGTTATGGCCAACAAACAACGTCATCGGTTAGCCTCTTACCGCATCAAGCACGGGAATACTTTCAAGGTAGAGATATCCATGATATCGATACTAAAAATAGCAAAGGTGAAGTATTATTGAATTATCAAGGCTATATTATTGGCTTGGGTAAATCACTCGATAATCGCATTAAAAATAGTTTACCAAGAGATCTGATCATAGATAAAAATCTATTTGAAGAATAGCCCAAGCTAGGCGAGCAAAAGATTAGCTGGTTTTATAAGCCAGGTAATCTTTTACTGATAGCAGTGTTCGTATACAAAAAACGCTAACTATTAACGGCAAGCAATAGCGGTAAGTACTAGCGATAACTAATAGTCGACAATCAGAGTGAAATTTAATAGGCGTTTTTATTCACAAAACCTTTGAAAATCGTTATAAAAATAATTTTTATATCAAAGCTAATAGACCAAGTTCTAATATATTCTAAATCGAACTCAACGCGCTTTTCCATTTTATCTAATGTATCCGTTTCACCACGCCATCCATTAATTTGCGCCCAACCCGTTATCCCCGGTTTGACGATATGACGTAACATATAAAAATCAACTAACTTTCTATATTCTTCATTATGAGCTACTGCATGCGGACGAGGTCCAACTAATGACATACTGCCGGATAGCACATTAATAAACTGTGGTAATTCATCCAGCGATGTTCTACGTAAAAAATGCCCTAACTTGGTGACACGAGGATCCCCTTTTACCGCTTGTTGCACAAAAGAACCGTTATCCATCGAGTTCATAGAACGAAACTTCCATACATTAATGGGGCGACCGTCTAAACCGTAACGCATTTGCTTGAAAAAAACCGGTCCTGGGGAATCTTTTTTGATAAGCAGCGCAATGATTAACATCGGTATCGCAATCACAGATAAAATCAATGCTGCTCCGACCACATCTTCAATACGTTTAATTAAACTTGCAGGCCCTGTCATTGGTGACTCATAGACACTGATGGTTTGAATCGAACCGACATTAGATAAGCGCGAATTAATTAAATTAAAAGTGAAAAAGTCAGGCACTAAAAATACATCAACAGTCGTATCACCTAATGACCGAAGCAACTCCTCAATGCGTTTTTGAGCGGCCAGAGGCAGAGCAATATAAATCACATCAATCTCTCCGGCCTGCGCTGATGCTAATCCTTGGCTTATATTACCTAATAAACAGTCATTGTGCTTGGTGGGAGAACGATGGTCGGCTCGGTCATCATAAAAACCCTGCAAAGTGAACCCTGTTTCAGGTTTATTAATTAGCTCATCAGCTAATAATTCCCCCGAAGATGTTAAACCAAAAATAGCGACTTTCTTAGTGTAAAAACCGGCTCGTCTTCGTTTGAATAAAAACACGTAAAAAAGAATTCGCCAACCCGCAAGAGCAAAACAGTTGATGATGATCCAAGTGGCAATAATAACTCGGGAGATATCCACACTGGTTTTACTAAAGAATAGAAAGATAACAACGCTAAAAATGCCTGCTACCCAGGATAAAAAAGTATAACTGGTGATACGAGAGAACTCCCCCACTCGCCAGCTACGATAGAGCATTTGGCTTTCAGCAGAAAATGCAAAACCAAGTGAGGCGATTAAGCCAACCACCAAATAAGTATCTGTTAATTGTTCACCTTTAAAGTGAACAATTAAGAACAGGGTTAATTGGATAATGACAAAATCAATGCAACGGTATAATGCTGAATAGGCGTGCGCACTATTATCTTTAACATTGTGTTGAACAGGCATTTACTTCCCTTTAAAAAACATTTCTCGATAAGTTGAAACAATAAAAGTAGTTATATATAGGTATTATTTCAACTTACAAACCGTTTTAATGCACAAATTAAATAATACCGCGTGTATCTATCACCACTTTTGTTGCGAACTGAGTGCGATCTGTTGCTTTAAATTGTTTATGGTCCACTAAAACGACGACAACATTTGCTTTGTCTAAAGCATCGCTCAAGGAAGAAAGTGTCACACCAGATTCTGACAAAGAAGCTGGAAGTTGCTTGATATTAGGCTCAACAGCAATAATATCACCTAACCCTTTAGCAACGAGGTCCTTAACAATTTCTAACGCAGGACTTTCTCGCAGGTCATCAATATCTGCTTTAAAAGCTAATCCTAAACAAGCAATAACAGGGCGTTTGAATTCATCTGCTGCTTTACATATCTGATCCACAACATAATGTGGTTTAGCGTCATTAGTTAAACGTGCTTGCTTAATTATTTTTGCTTCTTCAGGGCAGCTATCAACAATAAACCAAGGATCGACAGCAATACAATGCCCACCAACACCCGGTCCAGGATTAAGAATATTCACTCGCGGGTGGCGGTTAGCTAGCTTCACCAGCTCCCATACATTGATTTTTAACTTATCACAAATAACAGAAAGCTCATTAGCAAAGGCAATATTGACATCGCGGAATGAATTCTCAGTCAGTTTTGCCATTTCAGCTGTACGTGCATTAGTAACGATGCATTCACCACGCACAAATGTTTCATACAATTGTGTCGCTAATTGGCTACATGCGTCAGACATTCCACCAATCACGCGGTCGTTTGAAACAAGTTCAGTTAATACATGTCCAGGTAGAACACGTTCAGGGCAATGCGCGACTTTTATATCAGCTGCATCACCTTTATCTTGAGGGAAAGTTAAGTCAGGTCGAGCCAGCTTTAACCAACCCGCTAACTTTTCAGTGGTCCCAACAGGAGAAGTTGATTCTAAAATAACTAAATTACCCTTAGTGAGCACCGGAGCAATCATATTTGCAGCGGCTTCAATATAAGATAAGTCAGGAGAGTGAGATGACGAAGCGTCTTCTTTGAAAGGGGTTGGCACAGCGACCATAAACACATCTGCAGGTTCAGCAGTTGTTGTTGCTCGAAGCTTGCCAGTGGTGACAACACTTCGAACGACTATGTCTAAATCAGGCTCTACGATATGTATTTGACCTGCATTAATGGTATTAACCGCATCGGCATTAACATCAACGCCTATTACGTCAAAACCACGAGAGGCAATCACAGCAGCAGTAGGTAATCCAATATAACCTAGACCAATAACAGATATAGTTTTAAATGGCATATTTTATTTAATCCTTTAATAATTCTTTAACAATACGAGCACATGCAAAACCATCACCATAAGGGTTATGCGATTTAGCCATTGTTTGGTATTTTTCATTATCCGTTAATAACAAAATGGTTTCTGAAGTAATACGTTGAACGTCCGTGCCGACTAATTTTACCGTGCCAGCTTCAATAGCTTCCGGTCTTTCGGTGGTATCTCGCATCACTAAAACCGGTTTGCCTAAAGACGGAGCTTCTTCCTGTACACCACCGGAATCGGTAATGATAAGGTAACAGCGGTTCATAAGATAAACGAAAGGTAAATAATCTTGAGGTTCAATTAAAAATACATTATTTAATGTACTCAATAGACGATTAACCGGCTCTCTTACATTAGGATTCATATGCATTGGGTAAACAATCTGCACATCGGGTTGTGCTTTCGCAATATTCGCTAGTGCTTCACAAATACGTTCAAATCCACCACCAAAACTTTCTCGACGATGTCCCGTCACCAAGATCATTCTTTTATTACTATCCAAAAAGGGAAATTGCTCAGCCAAAGAAGTCTGTAAGCCAGTATCCGATTCTAATTTTTGTTTAACCCATAACAAGGCATCAATAACAGTATTACCCGTCACAACAACATGTTCCTTGGGGACGTGTTCTCTAAGTAAGTTGGATTTTGATAAGTCGGTGGGGGCGAAATGATAGCGGGTTAACACTCCAGTCAATCTTCGATTTGCTTCTTCAGGCCAAGGAGAATATAAATCACCGGTACGTAACCCTGCTTCTACGTGACCAATATCAATTTGCTTATAAAAAGCAGCTAATGAGGCAGAGAAAGTGGTCGTTGTATCGCCATGAACAAGTACAACATCAGGTTTGAAGTCATCCAGTACCTGCTTGAGACCATTCAATATATTTTCGGTTACATCGAATAAATCTTGCCCGGGCTTCATTATATTTAAATCATAATCGGGGCTAATGTTAAACAACTGCAAGACTTGGTCAAGCATTTCCCTATGCTGCGCGGTAACACAGACTTTACTATCAATTCCGGGCTGTGCCGCAAGCTCATGAACCAAAGGCGCCATTTTTATTGCTTCGGGGCGTGTACCGAAGACTGTTAACACTTTTTTCATTCCAGAGCCTTACAAGTTATTCAATGCTTAATATACATAAGTCAGTAATTTAACTCTTTGATCTTAATTCAACTTTAAAACAGTTAAAAGCCAAAGTATCAACTTACTCTCACATATTCTGACTAACGAGTGTAGGTTACGTAGTTTTATTATATATAAAAAACATTAATGTTTGAATTTATCAATTATGACAGTTTTATTAATTAAAAATCAACTTATCACGTTGAAGATAAGCGTAATTTCTATTGTTATTACATAATAGCTATTTTAAGGCAAAGATCATTGACAATATGACTGCGATAATAATTAAATGAAGTTTAAATAATAACGAGGGAAATAAAAAGTCATAAAATAAAAACAGATAACCAAGAAGTTAATAGAATAAAGATGAGTTAGTTAATAAAGAGATCATAACATCAATAAAGATTGCACTGTCGAACTATAAAGCAACGAAAAATTAATTATAAGCAGCTGTTTTAATTAATCATAAAAACAAAAAACTCAATTATGACACAAAATAATAATAACAAAGGAGCATTCCGATATTTTTGCTTTTTGAACACTTTATAAACATTTTACCATTGAACAATAATATCACTATAAAAAGCGTTTCAAACTAAAATGCTATCCACTTACGTAAATCACTATTTTTATTAATAAGTAATAAGCTATCAAAATATACTACCGCAATTATTTATGAGGTCTTAAAATAACATTATTCATTGTTAAAACAGTCCTTAAATTCAAGTGATAACGCTCAAAAAACTCACAAAATAAATCGGTAGTATTATCTTAATTATATAAACAAATAAGCTTTTGAAATTTATTGTCATCATTTAACTGTAACTCAAAATATCCGCGCACACCTAGCTGAGTAAAAAAAGGGACAAAACGCATCGCAGGTAATTGCAACATTGCACCTTGTTCGCTACGTACTTTCACTACAGTATTAGGAACTCGATATAATTTTTCAAATTCTTGGTAACTGATGCTTATTCTAAAATGGTACCGTTTCATTACGACTCCTAGTAATGGTAAAGTGGGTATAACGTCCTAATGACGCATAAGGTTCGCGTTGACAATACTTCATTTCCATTGCCAATAACTGTTCAAAATTATGTTCAGAAAAATCTGCAGATTTCATATAATCATGTAAAACGCGAACGCCGGTTTTTTTAATGACAGACATGTTTGCTTGTTTAAGCCAATCAAGTACATCGGCTTCAAATAAAGGATTGATCGGTGATAAGCGCACTACCTTTTTTCGTGGCATGCCTAACTCAACAAAACTCAAATTGCCCGAGACTAAATTAAAGAAACGCTGCGCTTCTTTGTTATAAAACATCAAGGATACTAAGCCATCGTCATTTAGCCAGTTTAATAAACTATGTAAGGTCAATTCAGGTTCAGCTAACCACTCTAATACTGCATGATTTAGGATCAAATCAAACTGTCCCTCGACATGTTCATTTAAAGCTTGAATCGCACAATGTAATACGGTTACATTATTTTTATAGGCTTTATCCGCTAATTGTTGTTTAGCAACAGTAAGTAACTCACCAGAAATATCACACAACACCACTTGATGACCTAAAGCGGCTAGCTTTTGACTGAAATAACCAAAACCGCCACCTGCATCTAAAATGCGTAATTTTGGTTTATTTAATAGCTTTATGCACGTTAATAACTCTCGCCAAACAACCTCTTTACGGATTGCACCTTTATCGCTTCCATAAATATTATTAATAAATTTCTGTGCTATAGGGTCAAAATTATGATCAATCACTAAACTATATTCTCATTTTTATTGGTTTTTTGTTAAAGGAAAGGAGATTCTTAAAGTTGCCTTTATTTAGCCAAATTAACGTAACTTATTTGAATTAACAGCATTTTCCATAAAAATTGCACTTATTACTTATTACTTATTACTTATTACTTATTACTTATTACTTATCATGCAAACATAAAAAGCAGGCATAAAAAAATGGCCATAAAAAAATAGGCAGCTGTATTATCAATACAACTGCCTCTTATCATAAATTAATGTTATTTTTTAGATTTCATCTGCTCAATGAACCAAGTAATAATACGATCATACAACTTATCACCTAAAAAATCATCTTCGACTTGATGGTCGATACTAGGGTTATCATTTACTTCAACAACGTACACATTACCTTGTTCATCTTCTTTTAAATCAACGCCATACAATCCGAGTCCAACGCCATTAGCAGCGGTTATTGCAACTTTTTTAACTTTTTCTGGTACATCTTCAAAAGGTAAAGTAACAGAGTCGCCACTAAATTGGTCGCTGTCTTTATCTTTTTCATGATTATATATCTGCCAATGATTTTCACTCATAAAGTACTTACAAGCAAACAAACCTTGGCCACCTAATACACCAACTCGCCAATCGTATTTTGTATATAGGAATTTTTGTACCAGGATCAAGTCACTTTTTTTCAGCATCTGTTCCAGCACAACTTTCAATTCATCAACATCATCGACTTTTTTTACGCCGATACTAAAAGATCCATCAGGGATCTTCACCACCAGCGGAAAACCAAATTCTTTAATGAGTGCATTTAATACTGATGCTTTAGCACTTGAGACAAATCGTCCTGGAATACCTGGCAGTTTTAAACGGTCTAATAAATTAGACATAAAAATTTTATTTGTACATTTTAAAATAGAGTTGGGATCATCCAGTACAACAATCCCTTCCGAGGCAGCCACTTTTGAAAACTTATAAGTATGGTTACTAATCGAAGTTGTTTCTCGGATAAATAATCCATCAAATTGATTTATTTTAGAAAAGTCCTTTTTGGTAATTAACTCTGAATAGACAGCGTGTCTTTCACAGGATTCCATAAACTTTTTAATAGCTATTTCGTCACTAGGTGGCAGTTTTTCTTCAGGATTAACTAAAATAGCCAGGTCATAAAGGTACGCTTTTTGTTTTTTTGGTGTACGCCATATTCTATTGCTGTACTTTTCTAAAGCACTAGCAAAAAAGTCTTGCTCAAGGTCAGAGAGTTCTTTGATATTAACTGGCACAACAGAATCAATCTGCCAGATAGTACTTTGTATTAATGTCACCTCTAAAATCGGACATGGATAATACTCAAAAATTTCACGAGCTAGCTTATCGAAGCCTTTTATTTGTGACTTACTGAAATAAACTTTAAAGCTTAATTTCTTAATGCCACCATCTACCTTAAGAAATTTACTACTTATATTGGTAGTAATCTGTTGTAACGCATCGAGATCATTAATGTATAAACTCTTTTTACTGAGATCATTAATTGTTTTTAAATTGGGTAATACCTTATGGTTTCTCGCTTCCGCTAAAAGGCTACAATAGTACCCATGAGACAAATACTTATACTTTCTTGATAAGTTTAAAACCCTAAGATTTTTAGCATTTTGGTATTGTTGATCAAATAAGTAACTATCAGTTGTCACCACTTGTTCAGTAGGGAAAAACGGTTGCCAATCTTCTATTTTATCAACGACTACAATAAAGTTATCCACAAAAGTTCCTCTTCTATATAATTGAGCCGATTCTGAACCTAAAGGATTAATAAGGAAAGTTAAATATGCAGTATCGTAAGGCCAAAATAGAAGATATTAAACGCTTACTAGACATCGAAAATTTAAATTTTAATTATGATCAGATCAGCCGTAGAAATTTTCATTATTTTATACAACAGGGACACTGTGACCTTATTATGCAGCTAAAAAATAATATAATAAGCGCATACGGATTATTGCTTTATCGTAAAGGAAGCCTCAAGGCTCGTTTATATTCACTAGCAGTTCACCCTGACTTTCACGGCCAAGGCTGTGGTGAAAAACTGATGCGCCAGCTAGAGCAAGTTGCACTGCAGCACCAGCGCCATTTGATTAGCTTAGAAGTGAAGGTAAGTAATAGTAATGCGATTAGGTTATATCAGAAAATAGGTTATGTGCAGTTTACTATCAAACTAGCTTATTACGCTGATGGTCAAGATGCATTGTGTTTTGAAAAGAAATTATAAGATTCAATAAAGGTCAAACATGTTATTTATATTAAAAAAATGGATAGGGGGATTATTAATGCCACTACCCTTCTCTTTATCACTATTATTAGTCAGTTTATTATTACTTTTTTTTAGTCGACGTCAGCTATTAGCTAAAGTCCTCGCGTTATTTAGTTTTATCATTCTCTTTGTGTTCAGCTTATTGCCAAGTGCTTATCACTTAGCAAAACCTTTAGAGCGCCAATATCCTCCGCTGCTGGTTGCAGAGCAATCTTTGGATTATATTTTAGTACTCGGTTCATCGGGTATAAATGATAAAAACTTACCGATCACAGGACAACTTTCCGCAACGGCATTAAGTCGTTTTAGTGAAGCATTACGACTTTACTATGCGAACCCAAATGCCATTATTGTCGTTTCGGGCTCTGGCTTTGGAGATACACAGAGTCATGCACAATTGTTACAAACACTGGCTTTAACATTTGCAATACCTGAACAAAGAATCATACGATTAGATAGCAGTAAGGACACACATCAAGAAGCGCAACAAATGTCTACGCTGATACAAGGTAAAAAAGCAGCGCTAGTAACCTCTGCAACACATATGCCCAGAGCCATGGCTTTATTCAGCCATTATAATCAATATCCAATAGCCGCACCGGCGATGTATCTTGCTAAAGAAAACTCACATAGTCTACCCGCTTATAATTATATTCCATCGGCTTATCAGTTATACAAATCACAAGTAGCTTTACATGAGTATCTCGGTCTTTTACAACAATGGTCTATTAGGAAAATAGCTGATTAAAATAGCTAACACTACAAAAGTAGAGCATAAATAAATAAGACATAGTAACTAATGAATGAAAGTTAAAAGTTTAAGACTATGGTTAGAAGGCATATTTGTAAGGTATGGTTATGAGGTATAGCTATGAGGTATAGCTATATACAAAAGAGCCTGCAGGAGCAGGCTTTATTTGAATATGATGCAGGTATTGAGCTGCTATTTAGACTGGTAATATATATCAGCAACATAAGTAGCAATATAGACAATAAGATAAGCAAACATATTTATCGACTCAATAAAGCAGTAAGTAATTAACTCACTTACACCAGTTGTGATGGTCTTTTAATTACAGCCTGGCCCACTACAACATGCTCACCGTTAAAGGTCATGGTTGGTGAACCGTATAACTCATAACCTTCACTTAATACTTTAGTGATCCGAGTGCAAAACTCAGCATCATCTTTACCCGTGATCAGTTTATAACTATCAATTGAATTTGGCATATTAATATCCTTTAATCGCGCTTATGAAGTGATTTCAGCATACGATGAATCAGTGTAAAGGCCTATTATTTATGGACAAAATTGTGAATAAACAGTGTGGATGGCTAAAAATACGGCACTTAATCGACCGTATTTAATACATTCACCATCTAATCAAATTATTTCAAAACAAAGAATAATACAGCGCAGTTTAGATAACGTTTTATATGACATTGTAAAAAGTTAAGGACGATACACTTTCACATTATTGAAACCAGCTTCTTTCAAATACAAAGCCTGTAATTGACTCATCACACCACGGTCACAATACAGTAAATAGGTTTTATCTTGAGCAAGTGTTTCAAATTGGCTACCTAGTTTAAAGAAAGGAAGATGTTGTACTTCAACCCCATCTAACTGTAATGGTTTATCTTCTTGTTCATCGGCAGATCTAATATCTAACACAATATCATTAGTAGAGAAACCTGATACCGATTCGACTTCAGTAACTTGTTCTTTTGCTGCCGTTGCAATGTCTTTAATATCGAGAGTCTGTGCTTCAGCGACAACTTTATCAATTAATGACATATCAAAGTTAGCTTCTTCATTCTCAATCTTACTCATCACCGCTTTAACTGTAGGGCGCTGAGAGATAACACCACAGTACTCAGGAATCGTTTCAGAAATTTCTGCAGTACCAATTTCACGTGCACAATCAATGATCTCTTGTTTATCGGTTGCAACTAGTGGACGTAAGATCAGCATATCGGTCACTTGGTCAATCACTGATAAATTACGTAGTGTTTGACTAGAAACCTGACCTAATGCTTCACCTGTTACCAATCCTTCAATTGCTAAATTATCAGCCACTTTACGTGCAGCACGCATCATCATACGTTTCAGTACAACACCCATTTGGCCGTTATCCACTTTTTCTAGGATTTCAGCAACAACAGGCTCAAAAGGTACAGAAACAAATTTCACACGATGAGAAGCACCAAAACGCTCCCACAAATGATAAGCGACTTGCTTCACACCAATTTCATGAGCTGCACCGCCTAAATTAAAGAAACAGTAATGTACACGAGAGCCACGTTTCAATAATTTGTAACTAGATACGCCAGAATCAAATCCACCGGAAATAAGCGACAACACTGATTCTTGCGTTCCTAGTGGGAAACCACCTAAACCTTGATGGCGTTGGTCAACCATAAATAATTTATCTTGATTGATTTCGATATTAACCGTCACATCTGGATTTTTTAATTTAACAGCAAGTGCTTCAGTATGTTGATTTAAACCACCACCGACATAACGTTCAACTTCATTTGATCCAAAGTCATGGGTACCAATACGTTTTGCACGAACACAGAAGGTTTTACCCGCAAGACTATCGCCAAAACACGCTTTTGTTTGCTCGTATATGTCATGAATATCAGTATAAGTAGATTCAGTCACTTCCAAGAAAAACGCAATACCTGGCGTACTTTTTAAGTAGTGAATGACCTTTGCTTTATTATCAGGATCGTCATTTTCACTACGAACGATAATTTTATCCCATTCGAGTATCACTTTAATATCTTCATCATGACGAGTCAGTACGTTACGGATATTGCCCTGTAACATTTTGCTGAAGCGCTTACGCACAGGTTTACTTTTCATCATAATTTCAGGAAAAAGCTTAACGATAAATTTCATGGGTACCACTCTTGGATTCAGGACAGTGTTAATTTTAAAGAAGTGCGGATTATACGCTGTCCATCTTAGTGTGCAATGTTTATACCTATGTAATACCCATTCCACTAAATAGCGGCACAATCTTGTTGCTTAAGTTGCTTCTTTTATATTGAAAGGCTGCAAAAGGAATCAACTATTTAATGCTATTTCGGCCTTTAATTAATGGATCCCTTACCCAATATTTAATTACAGACTTATTAGAGTAGCTATTACTTCAAAAATGTTATCAGTGGTGCCTGCAAGTATATTGGGTTAGCCCGCACTACTCACCTTTTAAGGTGGTTAAGTTTACTTCACAACTGCCTTTGTCAGCGGCAATATAAAATACATTGTCGGTAAGGGTAATACTAAAGTCCATAGTACGTTCAACCAGAGAAGCAAAGCTTTGAATTTGTTCAAAGTCAAATTGATAGACTTGCGCATTGATCTTGCTGAAATCTTTCAGCGATTGCTTCCACCACACATTAGATTTAGTGTTAAAAGTATAAATCTTTACGCTTTTAGCCTGACGACAGGCTTTTTTAATACGTTCAAAACCTGGTTCACCCACATCGACCCATAACAAAAATTCATCACTATAATTTTTAGCCCAAATATCTGGGTCATCGGCCTCACTTAAGCCTTTAGTAAAACTTAAAAACTCTTGGTTATTAAGCACAAATGCAAGAATACGTGTCACCATGCGTTCCGTTGTTTCCGATGGGTGTTGTGCAATAGTTAACGGAATAGTTTCATAAACATCTTGATCTAAATTAGACACATTAATGTTCATTTTAAAAATAGTTGGCTTTAATGCCATGGTCTTTCTCCAAAAAAAAACCACGTTATAAAACGTGGTTTAAAATTATTTAATCACTTGTGAAAATTATTATACAGGCATTTTCGCCAATTCTTCACATACCATATCACCAAACTCAGCAGTACTAACTAAGTTTGCTTCACCTGGCTTAGATAGATCTGAAGTTGAGTAACCATTTTCAAATACGCTTTGCATCGCATTCCAAAGGTTTTTAGCTTCTTTTTCCATACCAAAGCTCATCTCTAACATTAATGCCACAGAACCGATCATTGAGTATGGATTTGCAATACCTTTACCAGCGATATCTGGCGCAGAACCATGTGATGGTTCGTAGTAAGATTTTTCAGGACCTTTACAAGCAGAAGGCATTAGGCCTAAAGAACCTAAGATACCACCACCTTGGTCACTTAAAATATCACCAAACATATTTTCCATTACCATTACGTCAAACATAGTTGGTTTTAGACATAAGTATGTCGCTGCAGCATCAACTAAAATGTTGATCACTTCCACTTCAGGGAAATTTTTGCTTTCTTCTTCTACGATTTCATTCCATAAAACACTTGATTTTAGAACGTTTGATTTATGGATATTGTGCATCACTTTTTTACGTTTCATTGAAACTTCAAAACCAACACGAACGATTTGACGGATTTGATCTTCATCGTATTCTAATACTTCACGCACATAACGACGGCCTTGTGCATCAATACCTGTTTCTTTTTCGCCAAAGTACAAACCACCTACTAGCTCACGAATTAACATGATGTCGATGCCTTCACCAACAACAGAGGCTTTAAGCGGAGAGAAGTGAGCCAGCCCTTTTGGTAAATAAACAGGACGGAAGTTAGCATAGGTATTGTAACGACGACGTAATGGTAATAAAGCACCACGTTCAGGTTGTTCGTCTACAGGAATCTTTTTAGAGTCTTCGTGATTTAAACCGATGGTTCCTTTTAGAATTGCATCAGCTTTGTCACAAGCTGCTTTAGTTTCTTCAGGGAATGCTTTACCAGTAGCAAAATAAGCAGCGGCACCAAATAATACGTCGTTTAATTCAAAGTTAACATCTGCATTACGCTGTTCAACTAACTTCAAAACTTTTACTGCTTCTTTCATTACTTCAGGACCGATACCGTCACCTGCTAGTAAAGCAATGTTATATGTTGTCATTTTTTTTCCCTAAATGAATTATCGAATTGTATTTATACTCGTCAGTCTTTAACTTTTATGCCTAGAATCTTTTCAACTCTCAGCTTGCTGGTTTTTAGATATTGAATAATAACGGGTAAGCATGCTGGCATAATAAAGTAAAAGCACACTAAGTTTCAATTTTTGAAACACTTTTTTCGCATATTTAAGCAAAATAAGTGAATATTAAACAGGATTATCAATATCTATAAAGATCACTTCAAGATCCATTTCTGCAGCTAACCATTCACCTAAAGCTTTTACTCCATATCGTTCAGTTGCATGATGCCCCGCCGCAAAGTAATGAATACCCATTTCTTTAGCAATATGCGTAGTACGTTCAGATATTTCACCGCTAATAAATGCATCAATCCCTTGTTCTGCAGCAATAGTAATGTAATCCTGTCCACCACCTGTGCACCAAGCAATAGTTTTAATCTCAGGTTTACCACCATCTATCCATAAGGGTGCTCGTTGTAACTGTTGGGTAATAGATTCAACCAGTGCTTGTGGCGTAATCGCATTTTCAAATTTTCCGACTCGACCTACACTGCGTTTATCCCAAGGTTCAAGTGGTCGTCTATCAATAATATTGAGTAGTTCGGCCAATTGTTTATTGTTGCCTAATTCAGGGTGCACATCTAAGGGTAAATGGTAGGCATAAAGATTAATACCATTTTCTATCAGCGCTTTAATACGATTATATTTCATGCCAACAATTTGTTGTGCTTCACCCTTCCAGAAAAAACCGTGATGCACTAAAATCGCATCCGCATTATGCACAATAGCCGCATCAATTAACGCCTGATTCGCAGTAACGCCAGTCACCACTTTTTTGACTTGCTCACGCCCCTCTATTTGTAGGCCATTAGGACAATAATCTTTAAATTGATGTATTTCTAAAAACTGATCGAGCTTATTAGCAAGTTTACGGTTATTCATAGTATTCACTTTTATTGATGTATGTAATATGGCGCTTTATGCACTTATTTTCTGAATCCAAGTTATAAAATAATTGGACTTAATAAAATAAACCAACATTGGTTACTTAACCTTTATTTTTGGTAGTCAGATGGTTGCTGATAATCAAATGGATGCTCATAAGTAAATGTTCTGCATAATGAAAGTAAAGATCACTTTGATTCAAACGCGCCAATATCCGGCGCTAGGCCATTATAAGCGAGAGAAATTAAGTCGCCTTTTTTCCAAGTTATTTTTTTATCTAGGTATATCTTATTAGACAGCCTATCAATTTTTACAACCGTTGCAACTTGTGGCTTTTTATTGTTGATTGAAGCTGAGCGAACCATAATTTGATCCCCTGTTTCATTGGCAATCCCTACTCCGTCGTAAAAGAACTGACTATCTTGTACTTGAAAACTATCCCCTTCGCCCGTCGTGCTTATAATTTCACTTAGATGCAGGCCAGTATCAACCATCGGACTGCCCGTAGATAACCTATAATCATGCTGGTTTTGATTAACAAACAAAGGATCACTGGCTAAGATATCCTTAAAGCGAACCGGTATAAAGCTGCCTTCAAAGTCATACACACTCATCTCACGAGAATTTCCCCACAAACCAATCACTTTATCATTGAGGTGACTGCCGATATTGTTATTAACAAACCATTCATCACCCTCTTTTTGCCGAAACAGTATTTGTTTTGCATTATTATCACTGCACTGGCTTGCACCTAGCCCTTGATTATTCCAAAGAATATTATTTATAAACTGATTATCTGTAAATTTTTCTATTTCACTGCCAATGGCAATACCAACACACCAGTTATCATGAAAAGTATTGTGATAAATGCGATTGCTATAGTTATAGGTTGCTTCTGGTCGATAGCTAGCAAGGCTGAATCCTACATTGGTATGATAAAAAGTATTAAAACGGATCAAACCATGTTGACCAGCATATTGGATCCCGTTACCTCCACTTGCAGAATAATAACGTACGGCATCTTTAAACACATTATGCTCAATAAGGTTATATTGGCTTGCATCTAAGACTGCACTTTGCTGCTTAAAGCGTCCATTACCATGCCAATTCATGGTGCCCTGTTCGCAATCGAATACCGCACCTAATTTTTGCTTTTTATTACTGAATACATTATCTCGAATAACATTGAAACTACCGCATTTAATATTCCAAACATCATGGCCAGCTAGATTCATTGTATTGCCTTGTACACGGTTATAATTTGCATGCACTAGTGATAATAGATCCGTGCCTTTTTGAAACAGGTTATTGATGATTTGATTGTGGTGACTAAAAGCGACATACAGACCGCCGCGTTTGCTAGCACTTCGACCATCATTATAAATACTTGAACCAGTGAACTTGTTATTAGAGAAAATATTATGATGCGCATTTAAAAAACGACCAAAACCAATACTTTTATCGACGCTAATTCCGTTCACTACAATGTATGACACTTCATCTAACCATATCGCACCATACTCTTCCCCATGATCAATAGAATTAACATTGTACAGTGTCACTTTTTCATTTTTATAGGCGCTAAACCCGATATAAGCCTTTGCATTCCCGGATTTAGTGACATGTAAAGCTTGTTTAAAACGTCCTTCACGTAGCAGAAATAGATCCCCTGCTTTCGCCATTTTATTAGCCGTTGATAAATTGCTAACAGCTAACCAATGTCCTTGCCCGCATTTACGAGTCGTTGGTTGATAATCGTCACAGCTTGCTTTCAATGTAGGATCAATAAACAAATACCTTGTAAAGGCAGGCAGGTTAAATTGTTTTAATAGTGCATTAAAGGTGGGATCAGGCAAAGATTGAGCTTGAATAGACGTTGTTAATAAGCCGCTAATGAGAATCACCGAGCAATAAAATATTCGCAACATAAACTCTTCCTTTTGCAGCAGTCAGTATCAATAAAAAGCAATACAGCGTTCAATACAAATATATAATCTGGTTATATGAATTGAACGCTGTATTAGTAATGGTAGCAGTTTTAGCTGTAGCGCTATCTTATAGCAAAACATGAAGACTATAAATCAAGTGATTTTACAAACAATATCGATTAAAAAATTTATGTAGAGTCGATATTTTGAACCAATGCCTCTTTTAATAAAACATTAGTTCAGAGGTATTGGTTCAAAATATAAAGTCTAAAAAGGCATTAATTAACGAGCCTGCTATTTAATACTTCTGGAATTCAAGTTTGAATCTAAGATAGCTTAAATCTGCATGATAAAGCTCGCCTAACATTTATAGCTCAACAAGTAACATCATCGGTCAATAAATAACGTTACTATTTAACAAATATAGTTTTAACAAATATAGTTGTCTGGGATAATAAAGGAAAATTGACTGCCTTCCCCAACATGACTTTCAATATGTAACTTGCTGTCATAGTGAGATAATGCATGTTTTACGATCGACAAACCTAAACCAGAGCCACCAGTATCACGGGATCTAGAAGCATCTACTCGATAAAAACGCTCGGTTAAATGTAAAATATGTTCAGGAGCAATACCATCACCAGTGTCCATCACGCAGAAATAAGCTCCTTCCTGTACTCGCTTCCAGATCACTTTAATAGTGCCATGCTCAGGAGTATAATTAATGGCGTTATACACTAAGTTAGCTATCGCGCTACGTACTTGCATTTCATCGCCAACCACCGACAATTTAGGATCAACTTTAAAAGTGACAGTTTGCGATTTTTTACGCCCCAATGTAACGGCTTCATTTTCAACTTGTGTTAATAAAGCAGACATATTGATACTTTCATGGAAATCTAAGGTCGCCGCACCCTCTATCTTTGATAACGTCATCAATTGTTCAACTAATGCACACATACGTGCAGTTTGCTGATCCAGTACTTGAATAGTTTTTAATTGCATTTTGTCATCTTGCGCGCTCATCGCTAGCATTTCAATATAGCCTTGCAAGACGGTAAGTGGAGTGCGAAGTTCGTGGGAAACGTTAGCGACAAAATGACGTCTATTTTCATCCATTTGACGATAACTAGTGACATCACGCACAATCAATAAGCGCTGATTTTTGGCATAGGGCATGATCCTAAATTCTAATACTTTTTCATTATTAATCGGGGAAACTAAATCTAGTGGTTCGTTATAGGCATCACTGCGTAAATATTCCACAAAATCAGGGTGACGAATTAAGTTGGTAATATTCTCTCCCGCATCATCGGGCCACTTAAAGCCTAGTTGAAATTGGGCAAGTCGATTACACCACACGATTTCACCGTCTTTTTTAAATACCACCACCGCATCAGGTAATGCTTCAGAACCTTCACGGAAACGACTAATTACACTAGCTAAATTATTGCGGCGTTTACGGTGGCGCTGCTGCATATTATGAATACCAATGTAAGCATGTTCCCACACCGACTTACCGGGTGGTAAACGTGTACTTTTGCTGATCCATAACCAATCATTTAACTTTTTTAAAAAATAATAATGCCAGGCAATATGTAACACTGTGGTCACTAATAAAAATTCCAGTAAAAACCCTGTTAATAGTCCCAAGATTAAAACCGGAAAATAAACTAAGCACATTGCCCAGAATAGCTGCTTCCATGTATATACTTTCAAATGCGTCACTCTATATAAGGTGGTGGCTCACTTGTTAAGTGATTCCGTAATAAATGAATTGTCTTTTTAGATAATAGTATTTTTAGGCAACCGTTTTACAGGCTAACATCTATCCTTTATGAGCGTGTAGAAAAGCGATACCCTGCTCCACGGACTGTTTGAACTAGATGATCATGATCTGACAATGCTTTACGTAAACGACGAATATGTACATCTACAGTGCGATCTTCAACATAAACATTGGTCCCCCACACATTATTTAATAATTGCTCGCGGCTATAAACACGTTCCGGATGTGTCATAAAGAAATGCAATAATTTAAATTCTGTTGGTCCCATATCTAATGGTGCATCACTTAATGTTGCACGATGCGATATAGGGTCTAACTTAAGTTTACCAACTTTAAGTGTATCATCGAGTGAAGTAGGGTTAACACGTCGCATCACAGTCTTAAGACGAGCCATCAGTTCTTTTGGGGAAAAAGGCTTAGTAACATAATCATCGGCACCATTTTCTAAGCCACGCACTTTATCTTCTTCTTCACCACGAGCAGTTAACATCACCACGGGGATTTGACGCAGGATCTCATCTTGCTTTAAAAATTTTAGTAATTGAATACCACTACCGCCAGGGAACATCCAATCTAATAAGATCAGATCAGGATATGGTTCATGGAGATGGTCAAGTGCCGCTTGGTAATTGTCCGCTTCAAGTGTTTCATAACCGTGTTGTTCTAATACAAAACTCAACATATCTCTGATCGCGACCTCATCTTCAACCACTAAAATTCGACTTGCCATTAGGTTTACCTATTTATTGTCTGTGCTAAATGATGTCATTATCACTAGATATTATGACATTTATATGACAATCACACATAAAGTGTCATAAAGCATCAAATTGATATTTAAACGAATAGTTTACAATAATAAATATTGCATTAGATAGGAGGCTTCAGTCACTTGCAGAAAAAAATTGAATTTGGAGCCTAAGTTAGTACCAGTAAATTATTTGAATAAGCAATTAATTATAAAAGACGCATTAATTTTACCAAGCTGCAAAAGATGGCATGTGGCGAATTCAACATTGAAGTGCATAACGCTTAATTTTCATTGCTTAGATTGCTTTTTTCATTAATTCTACTTTATATTCAGTATCATCAATAGCAGGATTAACTGTTGCTAAATCAAGCCTCGATTGGTGGCTAAAGTAATTTTCTTGAAATTGCAAAAATGGCATGGGTTTAGAGAACAAATAACCTTGACCAAATTGACAACCAGCTTCAAGTAGATACTGTTTTTGTTCTTCGTTTTCAATACCTTCAGCAACAACTTGAATATTTAACTGCTGAGCTAACATGATCATCACTTTACATAAATCACGACTATTACTTTCTGTTTCTAAATCATCCACAAATGACTTATCAATTTTCAAAATATCAACATCCATCTTCTGTAAATAAGACAGAGAAGAGTAACCCACACCAAAATCATCTATCGCAATAGAGACACCTTGATCTCTTAATTGAGTCAGTTGATAACGAATATTTTCTTCGCTTTCCATTAACAAGTTTTCTGTTATTTCAACGATTATTGCATCATGACTTAAACCAAGTTCAGCGATATATTCAAACCAGTTTTTCATCCATTCTCCGTTACCTTTAAACTGTAAAGGAGAAACATTAATGCTGATCTGAAACTCAGTATCTACATTAAGTTTTTTAAATTCAGCAAGATCCTGTGCTGCCGTTCTGGCCACCCACTCGCCAATATCTGTAATTAAACCAACCTCTTCTGCAACGGGAATAAACTCAAATGGCGAGACTAAACCTCGAAGAGGATGATGCCAACGAATCAATGCTTCGGCTTTACAGATCTTATTAGTGGATAAATCTACAATAGGTTGGTAGTAAAGTTCGAATTCATTGTTTTTAAGACTATGACGTAGGGTTTCCACCAACTCTCTTTTTTTGACCACATCATCGAGCATGCTCGCATTAAAAAAGTGATGACAATTTCGTCCCGCCGCCTTTGACTTATACATTGCTAGATCTGCACATTTAACGATATTCTCAACCGTATCACCGTGCTCAGGAAAAACAGCAATACCAATACTCGTGGTGACATAAACATGCTTACCTTTGATCACAAAACCTTTTGATAAATGATTATGAATATCGATAGAAATGGACTCTACATCAGACAAACTTATGATATTTTCCACTAGGATAATAAATTCATCTCCCCCTAATCGTGCGAGTATTTCAGTGCCTAAGACACTTGCAATAGATTTACTCACAGCAATCAATAATAAATCACCGTAATCGTGACCTAATGTGTCATTTATTTCTTTAAAACCATCGAGATCTAATGCTAATACGGCGAATTTTTTATCTTTTTCATGTTCAATCAAGTCAGCGAGTTTATTTAGTATATAACGTCGATTAGGCAGGCCAGAGAGAGGGTCACTGAAAGCCTGAGTGGTTAATTGGGTATTTGCCACTTTTAAAGCCGTTGTCCGTTGCTGAACAGTTTCTTCCAGAGAGTGATCGCGTTGTTCAATGGTTTCTAACATCAAATTAAAACAAGAAGCTAAATTACCTACTTCATCAGTCGATAACACCTGTGAGCGTAAACTATAATTACTGGTTTTAGTCACCCTGTCTGCCACGGCAGCGAGTTGAATAAGTGGATAAATGAGGCTTTTACGTAAGAATAACGACAAAATAAAGCTTAGCACTAAAATGAGCACTAAAATAACCAATAAAAAAGTACTAAAAAATAATAAGCTCGCTTCAATTAGCGAGTAATCGGCCTTTATTGTCAATACACCATAGTCAATACCCTGCATCTGCAGTGTTGTTTTAACCACCATTAAATCCGTGAATATTTGTTTTGTATTGTCCTTTTCTGCAACAACAGCAACAAAAACATTCCCTTTCATATCTTCTACTTGGGCACTAACAATATTACTTTGCCCCTGAAGAGATTTAATTTGTTCTGTCGCACTTGCTTGATCTTCAAAAATCAAAGCTGCAGTGAGATTTGGTGCCAGTATATTAGCGATTGAATTAAGCCTAGATTGTTCCGCTTTGGTCACTGCATTGAGTTCATAGATAGTAAACATAGCGGCAATTGAAATAGTGCTAAAAAAAGCGACCAACATCAGCATCGCAAGTAGTTTCGCTTTCAATGATCTAAACAATATGCGTTTTAACGGCATTATAATGGACCTTTATAGATTCGACCTAAGCGAAGTACTTTAGAACTCATATTAATACCTGCTTGTTTTAATTTATTGGGATTGATTTCGAAACGGACTTTACCGCCAACGATAAAAAAATTGATATGACCACCAGATAAAATAAAATTATTAAATTCGCCCACTAACATGGTATTGGGAATAAGATCCTTGATAATAATATCATTCCATTTAGCGATATCATTTTTTGAGATGAATAAGGTATGACAGCCCTTGATGTCTTCAATATCAGACCTTAAAAAACGAACCTCAACAGGAACTTGCCTCACGCTTAAATCTTTAAGTGTAAGTTTGGCCGCTTCTACAAAGTCAGAATTAAAACTACAAAGGTTATAACTTTTCGCTGTCGTTTCATGAAACCATTCACCTTGAGAGTACCGAGCGAAATTATAAATAAAACCGGATTTAATTGCATCTTCACGTGTTGTTGCAAAAGCAGATGTTGATAGCATAAGCATCAAGGTTAATACGATTACAGAAACTTGTTTGAAGAATCTAAACATGCCGATAACCTAAAACTTAGCCGTTATTTTAGCTAGATAGCTTGGTTCGATGTAGGTACCAATTGAGAATAGTTCATCACCATTAGCATGCTCTAAATGCTGACCGTAAAGTAAGTTATTACCAGTAACAGATAACATCACCGTAGGCGATATTTGCCAATGCCAGCTTAAATCCAACGCGCCATAATCTTTTGTGCCATAGGCATCACCTCCTTCAAGGCGATAAATTGCTGAAAATGAGTGTGTAGATGTTAATGAAAAATAGGTTTTTGCGATAAGTTGACGTAAGTAAGAATCGCCACCTAAAGCAGGAATTAAACCTTTCGATGAATGATAATTGTTAGAACTATAACTATATCCTAGTTCGGTACTTAATTTGTCATAGGGCTGCCATTTAATAATCGCTTCCCCTCCATAGGTAGTTAATTCACCGCCAGATACAAAATCAAGGTTTATCAAGGGATAATTAACTTTTGGATCAACCGATAAGACATTTCGTGCCCTAGTATGAAACAAAGAAACATCTAACCACCAAGATTTAGCGCTATAACGATAACCCAATTCTTTAGAAACTGATTTTTCACCTTCTATATTAGCATTACCAACCAGCTCTGTCCGTAATCCGCCGTAAACGGATGAAACCAATAAACTTTCATTGTATTCTGCAAAAGAAGGAATACGTATCCCCTGTGAAATTGCGGTCCATAAAGTATGATTTGAATCTGGTGTCCATAATAAACGAGCCATCGGCTGATGCCCCCAACCGGTAAAACTGTTTTTTTCAGAGCGGTTACCAACAATTAATTTAAGCGTATCGGGTATTAATGTAAACTGTGCTTGAACGAAACCACCATAATGATAATAAGAATTAATATTATGGATACTTTTAACATAATCACTATCCTCTACAGCAATGTCGTTATAACGGTAATTAAGCCCCCAATCAAATTGTATATTGTTAAGCAGTGTATTCATTTGGTAATCAATATCTGTAATTAAAAATTTATCTTGATAATGACGTTGTTCACCTTGTTGAGAACTAATTGATGCTTGTAACATTTGATTAGAATCAGCTGAAAGTCGATGTTCTAATCTTGTCATTAATTGAATATGATCACGTGAATATTCATCTTCTACCAAATGGGACGTATAAGTAGTTAAATCGGCTAGAGCGATATTTTGCCCTAGTTCGATGTGTGTATAATCAACCTGAGCTAAAAAAGAAAGATTATCATTTAAGTTTAAATCAATTCGGCCTCCAATTGTTTTCTTTTTGCTATGGTCATTAGGGTTAACAAGCTCACGACTTTCCCCTGATTTATCTGCTTCTTCAACACTACCAAACACTCTAAAAGAACTATAATTGGCGAGATCACCTCCAACCCTAAAATTAACCTTATGGTCGATGTGCGAACCGCTAGCTAGCTGCACGACTGTATCTCGAGTATCCACACTATGCTTAGTAATAATATTGACAACGCCATTAGTAGCATTACTTCCCCATAACAGCCCACCTTGTCCACGTACTACTTCTATACGCTCAATATCAAATAAAGGAATATTTAATGCTTCCCAATAAACACCAGCAAAACCAGGGTTGTAAATACTTTGGCCATCAATCATTACTAACAATTTACTTGAATAACGACCAGCAACACTTCGAGCCGTAATTGCCCATTGATTATTATCAATTTTTCTAACCTGCATACCCGGTACGAGGGTTAATGCTTGTGCTACCGATGTTACACCTGATTGCACTATTTCTTTATTGGTTAGCACATAAATTGAAGCTGCCGTTTCAGACATACTTTGTAGGCGTTTCATCGCCGAGGTAACTTGTATATCGGCTGCCATCAACTCATCAAAATCGAGACTGGGCAGTTCATCTAATGGAGTTGCTGACTCTGCTAATGAAGAAGGTATAAACACTAAATTAAATAGCAAGATTATTGCTAATAAAAGCTCCGTTGCATTCAATGATTTTAGCATGGTAAGTACTCAATTATAGTAGACATTAAAATTCCATTTTTAATAAAATAACTATTATTTTCATACAATTATATGATGATAATATTTATACAAGGTAATACAAAAAGTAAATTAAGCGTTAAAAACACGTGAACGAATAGACACCTTAGAAAAAGTAATATTAAACTTACAGGTCACATTCAATTAACAAGATGAAAGACAAATAAAAGTTTCAATATAGTGTTTTTTTGCTTTAAACGAACTTTATCAACAGAAAACAAGTAACAGCATAGCAATAAAAACACAAATAAAGCATATTTATACTAAACAATAGGTAATAAATTTTAAATTTGCGATAAAAATTAATATCACTGCCCCTTAAGCAACTTTTGCCGCTGAGTGTAAAATCATTTACACTCATGCTCTCTTTTATTTTCCATACATTAAGGTGTATTCCATGTTTTTCAAAAACCTTCAAGTTTATCGTTTTACTCGTCCAATGGAACAAGATGAAAATGCACTAGAAAGAAACCTAGAAGAATTTAAATTTAAACCTTGTGGAAGCCAAGATATTTCAAAATTAGGCTGGGTATTTCCAATGGGGAAAAGCGGTAGTATGTTTACCCACATTCATCAAAAGCAAATTTTAATCTGTCTTAAAAAAGAAGAAAAAATGCTGCCTGCAGGTGTGATTAAAGACCAATTAAATGAACGTGTTGAAGCGATCGAGCTAGAACAAGGCCGTGCATTAAAGAAAAAAGAAAAAGACAGTCTAAAAGAAGATATCGTCATGCAATTATTACCACGTGCATTTAGCCGTACTTCACAGACTTATGCGTGGATAGATAATGAAACAAATATGCTATACGTCGATTGTTCAAGTACACGTAAAGCAGAAGAGCTCATTTCTTTACTAAGAAAAACCCTTGGTAGCTTACCTGTTGTACCTGTACAGCTACAAAATCAAACTGACGTTGTAATGACTGATTGGATATTAGAAGGCAATATTCCAGCCCATTACCAACTAGAAGATGAAGCTGAACTTTGTTCAGCCTTAGAAGGCGGCGGTATCATTCGTTGTAAGCAGCAAGATTTATTGTCTGAAGAAATTAAAAACCATATCAACTCAGATAAATTTGTAACTAAACTAGCACTCAATTGGTCCGACAGCATTTCATTTGTGATTGGTGAAGAGTTTGCTTTAAAACGACTTAAATTCTCTGATGTATTACAAGAACAAAATGAACATATTGAAGCAGATGATTTTGCTGCTCGCTTTGATGCTGATTTTATATTGATGACCGGGGAGATTAAACAACTTGTCCCTTCATTAATCGGTATTTTTGGTGGCGAACAAACTTTATAACGTTCCAACATCTTACTGCCCAGTTTAAAACCTGGGCTTTTTTTAACTAACCTCAATTCTGGTTAATGAAAGCGGCATTATATTTAAAATCATAAGATTATATTTTTTGGCTATACAGTGCCGTTAGTTTTGTGTAGTTCAGGCTAATTATTGAAGCAATAACTGGTTATTGAGAGATAATTTAACGAAGAAATCCGCGAAAATAAAGGTGTTGTATTGCTTTGCTTATCTAGAACTGAGGTTAACTATACCCGTTATTATCCAGCATGCCAAAATCAACAAGCCATAAAATGGATAGATCCTGCACATACAGTGGCCAGTCTAACGGATATAATACCGCGACTCAGTGTTGATACATGAGTTGAAAATATGATTTACCCCCCTTCTTTTCATCCATATAAGAGTGAATTAAATGACAGTTTCAATTTTAGGAAGTGCAACCAGCAAAAGTGCCACTAAAGCCTTACTATTAGGCTCAGGAGAACTCGGTAAAGAGGTCGCTATCGAATTACAACGCTTTGGTGTTGAAGTTATTGCAGCAGATAGCTACGCTAATGCCCCTGCTATGCAAGTTGCACATCGTTCGCATGTGGTCAGCATGTTAGATGGAAAACGGTTAGCTGAGATCATCCGCCTAGAAGCACCTGACCTTATCATTCCAGAAGTTGAAGCAATTGCAACGGACACATTATTAGATCTTGAAAGCCAAGGTTTTAATGTTGTACCTACCGCACGAGCAACTAAATTAACCATGGATAGAGAAGGTATCCGTCGTTTAGCAGCTGAAACATTAGCAGTGAAAACCTCACCATATATTTTTGCTGATACTAAGCAAGAATTTTTACAGGCTGTTAAAGAAATTGGACAACCTTGTGTTATTAAACCTGTAATGAGTAGTTCAGGTAAAGGCCAGAGTGTTGTGAAAACAGATGCAGACCTAGATCACTCGTGGACTTATTCACAACAAGGTGGCCGCACTGGTAAAGGTCGTATTATTATTGAAGGATTTGTTCCCTTTGATTACGAAATCACACTCCTAACAGTAAGTGCTGTTGATGGTATTCATTTTTGTGACCCTATCGGCCATAGACAAGAAGATGGCGATTATCGTGAGTCATGGCAGCCACAAGCTATGTCAGAAAAAGCACTACAACAAGCACAAGAGATTGCAACTAAAGTAGTGACTGAATTAGGTGGGTTTGGTTTATTTGGTATGGAGTTTTTTGTAAAAGGCGATCAAGTCTATTTTAGTGAAGTATCTCCCCGACCACACGATACAGGATTAGTCACACTTATTTCTCAAGATCTTTCCGAGTTTGCTTTACATGTAAGAGCCATACTAGGATTACCGATCGGAGCAATCACACAATACGGTGCCACTGCTTCAAGTGTTATTCTAGGGAATGGCACCTCTCAAGATATTAAGTTTTCAAACGTAGCCGATGCTTTAGGCAAAGTACCAGGTGCGCAAATGCGTTTATTTGCAAAGCCTGATATTAACGGAAGTCGTCGCTTGGGAGTCGCTATTGCACGTGGGCAAGATATAGAGCAAGCAATCGCTAACGCTAAATTAGTAAGCCAAACAGTTGAGGTGCTTTACTAAGTTATCAATCTATAACTTAATAATAACATTAATAAAAACATTAATAATAAAATAGATACTCTACTAGAATACTAATAAGATTTTAAAGGCGATTTGCAGATGCATATCGCCTTTTCTTTTTAATCGTTTTTTACATTTTTCCATTCATTAGCTCCCTTTATAACAACGCCACTGTATTAGCATCATAAGTACTACCTTCTTCTGTTTCTCTACAAAAACAGTTCAAAAACCCAACAAACCACACAAAAAACAAGCAAAGTTAACAAATTAAGCTTGATCATAAGTTTAAACACAAGTACTGTTGTTTCATACAGTGTTTATTTATACAGGTGAATCCAATGCTATCAAGATTAATTAAAACAACACAAGCTACTCCCTATTTATTACACGATTACGATCAACCCCCTTTAGCTTCAAGTTCATTCGTCAATGTGCAATACCAACAAAATGATTACCAAGCATTGCTAGAGCATATACAAAAAGGCAGTGATCAGGGCTGGATTTTATTTCTAGCGCCTCCAGGAAAACCTAACACTCAATTTTTCGAAAACGCAGGCATTGATAAAAGCAGAATGTTGATGATCGACGCGAATAAAGTTGCTGATAATTTATCACTATTATCAACATTACTTCAGAGTAACAATTACTGTACCGTGGTGACTTGGGTTAACGAACTATCAGAGCAAACACGATTAAGTATTCAAGCAGACGCTGAATTAACAAATACCAGTTGTTTTATTTACTGTAAACATTAAGCGTATAGCGTATAGCGTATTCAGCCTGTTTATACCCGTTACCATTCAATATACAAATATCAATAAGCGAAAGGATCAACGGGTAAAAGAAACTAAAGATCTACTAGTTTCGATATTACACACCAATTACAAAGTTCTAGCACTAAACTGGGTGCGAATATTTAAATACTATTAACTGGATACTAATAATTGAATTCTGGTGCCTACATTGATTAAAATCAGTTGTTGCGGATGATAGTTAGTTATAATTGCTGCAAACGAGTTACTAAAACTAGCCGCTAAAATGAACTAATAAAAATTGCTACGGCGATATTTGATCAGTGATACTTTGCCTATCACTTGTTAATAATAAACAATTAATTAGGAAGATAAAATGTATCCATACAGTGATAAAACTAAACAATTAATAAACCTGATCGGCAGCGGTGACACCGCCTATGTTCCTAAAGCAATTACCTGTGCTATTAAAACATTAGATCAAATTGCTAATGATACAGCCTTACCAGAAAAAACCAGAGAATCAGCGGCATTCGCAGCCGCTAACTTAGTACTTAGCGATTATGATGATGAGAATTAAGCTATAAAAATATAGCTAACTAGATATCTGTAAGCTAGATACCTGTAAACCAAATAAGCGGTAAACTAGATATTAGCTAATCTGAATGCAAATAAATTAGTTTTTTCAAGATAATATTCGATATAAAAAATTGACGCTCAATACTATTCAATATGCCAAATAGTCAAATAGTCAAATAGTCAAATAGTCAAATAGTCAAATAGTCAAACTAGAGTACAGATCTAATTTAGAATGGTAACGGGCATAGTAAAAAATGCCTAACAACCTGAGCACTCATGCCTGTTAAACACAGCATGTCAGTGTTTACTCAGCCTCAATAGCTTATTATTAGTCAATACTCTATTGTTACTCTGCCTTAACTCAATAATTAGCAGAATGCCAAAAACAAAAAAGAAGCCGAAGCTTCTTTTTAATAAGTAATCGAGCAACCTATTTTAGATTAACCAATATGCGTCAAACCACCCATGTAAGGCTGTAATACCGCAGGGATCTCAATACGGCCATCGGCACATTGATAGTTTTCTAAAACCGCTACCAAAGTACGTCCAACGGCTAAACCAGAACCATTAAGAGTATGTAGTAGTTCAGGCTTTTTAGCACCGGTACGACGGAATCTTGCTTGTAAACGACGCGCCTGGAAATCACCAACATTTGAACAAGATGAAATTTCACGGTAGGTATTTTGCGCTGGCAACCACACTTCTAAATCGTAAGTTTTAGTGGCGCTGAAACCCATGTCGCCAGTACACAATACAACCTTACGGTACGGCAATTCTAAATTCTTTAAAACTTGCTCAGCATGGCCTGTTAACTCTTCTAACGCATCAAAACTTTTTTCTGGATGGACTAACTGTACCATTTCAACTTTATCAAATTGGTGCTGGCGAATTAAACCACGAGTATCACGTCCATAAGAACCTGCTTCGCTGCGGAAACAAGGTGTATGTGCAGTCATTTTAATGGGTAAATCAGTTTCATCATAAATAACATCACGGCTCATATTTGTTAATGGCACTTCAGCTGTTGGAATTAATGACATGCCAATGCCTTCTTCAGTCGCTGGATTTGTGTTAAATAAATCATCGCCAAATTTTGGTAATTGCCCAGTTCCGTATAAGCTATCAGCATTTACTAGGTAAGGCACATACATCTCTGTATAACCATGTTCATTAGTGTGAAGATTAAGCATATATTGCGCTAAAGAACGGTGTAATTTTGCTATTTGGCCTTGCATCACAATAAAACGAGAACCCGAGATTTTAACCGCTGATTTAAAATCTAAGCCGCCTAATGCTTCTCCTAATTCAACATGATCTTTTACTTCGAAATCATATTGCTTAGGTGTACCCCAGGTTAACACTTCTACATTTTCACTTTCGTCTTTCCCGATCGGCGCAGAGTCGTGGGGTAAATTCGGGATCATGTCATAAATAGATTTAAGTTGATCACTGACCACAGAAAATTCTTCTTTTGCTTTTTCTAAAGCTTCACCTAATTCATTCATCGCTTCACGTAATGGTTTGATATCTTCACCACGTTTTGCCGCTTGACCAATCTCTTTTGAGCGCGTATTACGCTCTGATTGCAAGCTTTCAGTAGAGACTTGAAGTGATTTTCTTTTTTCTTCTAATTCACTAAGTAAACTAACCTCTAAATCAAAACCACGTTTTTTTAATAACTCAGCAGTTTGTTCGATATCATTACGTAAAAACTTTGCGTCTAGCATGTTATTTCCTAACCTTTTAAAACTAATAAAGTACCTAGATATGCTGCAAATAAGCATACCACTACATTTAATACCACATTTAATAGTGCCTTAAGTAACTCACCCTGTTGGATCAACAATAAGCTGTCCAATGAGAATGAGGAAAAAGTTGTTAATGCACCTAAAAAACCAACGCCAATTAATGGCCACCACGGCGTTGTAGAAATTGTTCCCTGTTGAACTAACTGAAATATATACCCCATTATCAGCGAGCCAATCACATTGACCGTAAGTGTAGCAAAAGGAAAACCTTTTCCAAAGAAACTAACTATGCCAATGCCAATTAAATAACGGAAAGTTGCGCCAAATGCACCACCAAAAGCCACGAAGCCGATATTCAGCAATAAATTATTCATAATAAACTTTTATCCATCTCTTATTTGTTAACAACTTACTGAGTGCAACAGCTATGCTTGTTCATTATTCGCCTTGCACTTATCAAACTTATTCACTTAAATCTGTTCCACATTAAATCAGTTCTAATTATGTCAGTTTCAGTCCGAGCCTTAACAAGGTCATTATTAATAACGCTGTTTTTCACTGCGTTGATCACAAGTTTTTAAATAGCGCAATTTTTCAGCAATTTTAATTTCTAGACCACGTTCAACAGGTTGGTAAAACTCAACGCCTTGTAAAGCTTCCGGTAAGTACACTTCACCGGCAGCATAAGCACCCACTTCGTCATGAGCATAACGATAACCTTCACCGTAATTTAATGATTTCATTAATTCAGTAGGCGCATTGCGTAAATGATGAGGAACCTCTAGATCGGGATAAGCTTCAACGGCTTGTTTAGCCTTAGCAAAAGCACTATAAACGGCATTACTTTTAGCAGCACAGGCGCAATAAACAGCCGCTTGTGCAATTGCTCTTTCCCCTTCTTTGGGGCCTATTCTGGTAAAGCAATCCCACGCAGACATTGCCACTTGCATTGCACGAGGATCAGCGTTGCCAATATCTTCAGAGGCAATAGCTAATAAACGTCGTGCTACGTATAAAGGGTCACAACCACCTGCTAACATGCGCGCATACCAATACAAAGCAGCATCGGGATCCGAGCCACGCACGGATTTGTGAAATGCAGAAATGAGATCGTAGAAAAGGTCACCTTGCTTATCAAAGCTAACGCCTTCTCTACCGGCTATTTCCATTAATAAACCAGTATCAATCAGCAATTTATCTTTTGTTTGTTGTCCCATATCAGCAAGCAACTCTAAATAATTGAGCGCCTTTCTTGCATCCCCTTGCACTAGTTGTGAAAGCTTATCTAATACTCCTTCAGCGAATACAATGTTATGCGCAGCAAGGCCGTGTTCAGCTTCGCAAGCTTGCTCAATCACTTCAATAATTTCTTGCTGTGATAATTTTTTTAACAGATAAACACGTGCACGAGACAACAATGCATTATTAAGTTCAAAGGATGGATTTTCTGTGGTTGCACCAATAAATAAAAATGTTCCGTCCTCAATATAAGGCAAAAAAGCATCTTGCTGACTTTTATTAAAACGATGTACTTCATCGACAAATAATAATGTACGTCGACCAGCGGATTGGTTTTGTTTTGCAATATCGATAGCAGCACGAATTTCTTTAATACCAGATGTAACTGCAGACAGCCGCTCCACATGGGCATCACAATATTCAGCAATTAACTCAGCCAAGGTGGTTTTACCGGTACCAGGTGGCCCCCATAAAATCATGGAATGAGCAAATCCAGCTTCTAAGGCTTTACGCAGCGGTTTATCTTTTGCAATGAGGTGGGATTGGCCAATGTACTGGTCAAAATTAGTTGGCCGCATTCGCGCGGCCAAGGGTTTGAATTGATTATCAATAGTAAATAAATCTTGCATTAGCGTTGATCATCTATCTCAATACCGTTCGGTATTTTAAATTCAAAAAAATCCTTTGCAAATGTACTGTTGTTTTTATTATTTGACAGGGTAAATACACTTTTTTGACCCTGTGATTCTTGTACAACAAATTCACTGATATTGTCGGCTTTATTAAAGATAAAAATGAATGTATTCGTTGATGCTTTTGGATCGCTACTTTTAACAATAAATTGTTGGTCTTTTTTAACCACATTAAATTGAGCCCATTGTGCAGAGTCTGCTCCTGATAACAAAGCAAAGGGTGTTCCTGCAATTGCATCTGAAAAATTCATGATAGTGACTTGCTCAATAAACGGGCTATATAACCACATATCTTGTCCATTTGAGACAATTAATTCTTCATCAGGTTGAGTCACTTGCCAATGGAAGTTACCTGGGCGTGCAATAGTTAATGTTCCCAAACTCTTTTGGATCACTTCCCCTTTTGGATTGATCACCTGTTGCACAAAGTCAGCATCAATAGTCGTAAATTTAGCCAGTTTTTGTTGTAATAGTTCGCTATCTGTTTGTGCTGAAGCAAGTTGAAACATAGAGCTAATCAGACATACGGTAATAAATAATATTTTTTTCATGTTAATCCTTAATAGGAGCTGGAGCTAGCACTTCACGATTACTATTAGCCCCTGACGGCGCACTAATCACACCTTGCGCTTGTAATTGATCAACAAGACGAGCCGAACGGTTATAACCAATACGGAATCGACGTTGAATACTTGAAATAGACACTTTACGTGTTTCAGTTATAAAATTAACCACCTCATCAAATAATGGGTCAATTTCATCCTCTCCTTCGGCTTGCTCACCCGGTAATAGCACATCTAAATCCGCATCTCCGGCTAGAATCTCTTGTACATAATTTGGTTGACCACGTTTTTTCCAGTCAGCAACTACTTTATGCACTTCATGGTCATCTACAAAAGCACCATGAACACGTGTTGGTACACCCACACCCGGTGGCATATATAACATATCACCATGACCTAATAAGGTTTCAGCACCTTGTTGACCTAGAATCGTTCGAGAGTCAATTTTACTCGACACCTGGAAAGCAATTCGCGTTGGAATGTTGGCTTTAATCAAACCAGTAATAACGTCAACTGATGGTCGTTGTGTTGCTAAAATTAAGTGTATACCTGCCGCACGTGCTTTTTGTGCAATACGCGTAATTAACTCTTCACATTTTTTGCCCACAATCATCATCATATCGGCAAACTCATCCACTACAACTACGATAGCAGGCAATTTTTCTAGTTCCGGTGCACTTTCTGCCATGCTATCACCAGGTTTCCATAATGGATCTAAAATAGGCTCACCTGCAGCTTTTGCTTTTCTAATCGCGGTATTATATCCCGCTAGGTTACGGACACCGATTTCAGCTAAAAGTTTATAGCGACGTTCCATTTCACCGACACACCAACGCAATGCATTAGCGGCATCTTTCATATCAGTAACAACTTCAGTTAATAAGTGAGGAATACCTTCATACACATTTAGCTCAAGCATTTTAGGGTCAATCAAGATCATGCGTAGATCTTCTGGAGAAGATTTATACAATAAACTGACTAACATACAGTTAACCCCAACCGATTTACCAGAACCCGTCGTACCCGCCACTAAAAGGTGTGGCATTTTAGCTAAGTCCACCACCACAGGTAAACCAGAAATATCTGCACCTAGTACCATAGTCAATGATGATTTACTTTCATTAAATTTAGTACAATCTAACACCTCAGATATATAAACAATTTCACGGTGTCGATTTGGCAGCTCCAATGCAATCACGGACTTACCTGGGATTTGATCTACCACACGCACACTCATTGCAGACAAAGCCCGCGCTAAATCTTTTTCTAAACTACTGACCGTACTGACTTTCATACCGGGTGCTAAATCCAGTTCAAAACGCGTGATCACAGGCCCAGGTAAAACATTCACTACATCCGCTTTAATTTTAAATTCAAGTAATTTTGCTTCAACTAAACGCGCAGCTATATCCAATTCTTGTTGGGAAATAGGATTAATCTTTTTATCAGGTCTATCTAGTAATTCAATACTTGGTAAAGGTGCGATATCTTTATCAACCACAAAGCGTTCCTGCGGACGTGCATGCTCTGGTAGATGAGAGAAATCAACTTTTGCCTTTGCCGGCATCTGCGATTGTTGCTTAGGTTGACTGGTTGATAATGGTTTACTGGCTAAAGGTGATTCACTTACTGCCTCTTGTTCCGAGAGGCGATCATCTTGCCAATCAATATTATCAATACTTAAATCTACTGACTCATGATCATTCTCATTTACAAAAGAAGTGCCCATAAACAAATTATTATCTTGTTCTATATCATTCTGAACACCTGAAAAATCAATATTTTCAACCTCTTCTTCATCTGTATCTCTCTCGCTAAGTGCCGCTAATTTTTTCTGCTCTTTGATAGCTTGCTTTTGTTGTTTTTTCTCTAACTTCTGTTGTTGTAATTGGTATTTTTCAGCTAACCGGTCTTGATCACCTTCTGAGCGCTGCTGTTTCATTTGTTTAATCGTCTCAGGTAAGTTTCCTAACCACTCAATGGCATTTAAAGTGTGCTCACCGATACCATCAATTAAACGTATCCAAGAAAATCCGAATAATAAGGTTGTTCCAGAGATTAAAAAAGTAAGCAAAATAAGGTTAACGGCCAATAAGCTAAAAAAGCCCAACATGCTCTGCGCTAGGATGTCTCCGATTAAACCGCCCGAAGGGTAATACAGATAATCATTGACGTTGAGTGCAATTAAGGCACTTAAGCTAAAGAAGGTAAAAATAAAACCGACAATACGTAAACTCAAATTTAAAAAGTCGACATCAAAATTAAACGTCGGCTTCCATAAAATAGCCCATGCAAAAGAGACAATAATAACGGGGATTAAATACGCTAAAAATCCAAAACCAAAGAATAAAATATCGGCAATCCAAGCGCCCACTCGGCCGCCAGAATTTTGAATTTCAGCTACCCATTGCTGCTGCGACCAACTTGGGTCTACCGGAGAAAAAGTAAATAAGGATAAAGTAATGAATATGGCGACAAATGCGCTAACAATGATCCCAACTTCTAATAATTTTTGCACCCCTGACAGGTGATTTAATAATTTGCTATTTGACAAGAAAATAACCCTAACTATAAAAAATGCTGAATGGCATATACGAAAAAAAATAAAACGACTTTAATCTAAAAAATTATCTGGTAATTGATCACGTAAACGTAGCCATATTTTACCGCTTGCAAAAGCAGATTCTCGCACTATTTGCATAATTTGCTGACCATCACCCTGTTCGAATACTGTTTTAATATCAGCATAAAAAGATAATGCGATTAACTTAGCTTCACTGTTAGAAAAATAAAAAGTACCCACTTTACGATACAAATCCTGTAATCCATTTAAGATCAGTACATAAATCATATTATTTGATGACACGGCAACATGGTGATAAAAGCGATAATCAAATTCAGTAAAGACCTCGCTGCTTGCATCTGCAGAGGGAATATCCTCTAAAAACTCAATCACACTCTGACTATTATGTTTGGCTGCCATTCTTAAAATAATGGTACTTATGTTGGTCCGTACAGACATTAGTTGGTCAATAAAATCGCCGCGATGTTCCTTATCTAAACGCGTTATTGTACTTAAAATATTAAGACCTGATGTTTCCCAGAAATCATTAACCTTAGTGGACTTACCATGACGGATGGTGATCCACCCTTCTTTTGATAAACGTTGCAGTACTTCGCGTAACGTAGTGCGTGTGACACCTATTTTATCCGCAAGCAATCTTTCTGCTGGTAACTCTGAATGGATCGGAATGGACCCATTCCAAATAGACTCAATTAAGTATTGTTCTGCAACGTCTGCAGGGCCTTTCGCTTTCATTATCATGGGTATTTTGACTTTCCAATATCGTATGGCGACATATTAACATATTCATTGTATTCGATGCTGACTGTTTAGAAAAACAGTATTAGCAAATAAGCAAATGTGATCTATATCACACTGACATTTATAACCTTATCATTTAACACAGTAATCCGCTGTTTATAATGAACTTTTAAGGAGTACAATGTCGCTCCGTGGATTGAAATATTCTATTAGGAGAAACCATTGAGCTCAAATTCCCTTTCACCCAATTTAAAAAACCTTTCATTGCGACGCTGGCCTTGGCTATTACTGGCATTTAGTGCATTGGCGCTAGAGTTGTCAGCCCTTTATTTTCAGCACGTGATGAAGCTTGAACCTTGTGTTATGTGCATTTATGAACGTATCACTATGTTAGCTATCATATTCGCGGGCCTAATTGGGGCTTCTGCACCAAGTTATTTATTAGTACGTTTAATCGCTTTTTCTGTTTGGGCTGTTGGATCAGTATGGGGATTGCTATTAGCAGTTGAACATGTAGATTATCAAATGAATCCATCACCTTTTGCTACCTGTGATTTTTTCCCTAATTTTCCAGAGTGGTTACCATTACATGAATTTATGCCTTGGTTATTTAACCCTACTGGTGATTGTTCAGATATAGTTTGGCAATTTATGGGTTACTCGATGCCGCAATGGTTGATATTGAGTTTTGCTATTTATGTTGTGATTTTCGTAGTGGTCGCAGTCACTGCTATTTTACCTGCAAAAGCATCAACCATTAAATAACGTTCTCTTTTTTTTGTAAGTAATGCGTTTCGTATAAGAGAGATAAAAAGTCATATAAGTGAAATAAAAAGATAATAGCACTTTAAAAGCAGCACCTGTTGTCACTTGTTAATGATCTACAAGTGACAACGAATGCTGTATATAATTATTTTAATAATGAATGATCTGCAGGCAAATTCTTCATTATCCACACCACTAATTTGTGACGAATATTGGCTGTGTTTTCATCGCCTTCATTTAATGGGTTAATTAGCTTATCTTGTACGAGTAATCGGTAAATACATTCTTGCTTATCTTTTGCAGAGGTTGTTTTATCAATTCCCACATAACCTCGTTTAAGGGCATAAGCGACGCCAAGCTTGGTGGCATGTTGTAATAACTGAGATTCATTTTTAATCTTTTTCATACTTATTCCTTTACTTACCGTAAACCAACCTTTCTTTATATTTAACACCGACAAACACTAATATAAAGTATCATTCACAAATAAAACTTCTATTTGTGAATGAGTTACAAGATTCTCATTAAATAATGTTATTAATCGGCTGTTTTACCTAATAACGTTAATATTGCAGCTTCATCTAAAATTTCAATCCCTAATTCCGTTGCTTTAGTTAATTTAGATCCAGCAGCGCTCCCTGCAACCAAAGTATTTGTTTTCTTGGACACACTACCAGCAACTTTAGCGCCTAATGCTTGTAAAGCCGCTTTAATATCATTGCGCGAAATAGCATCAAAGCTACCCGTAATAACGAAGGTTTTATCTAATAAAGATAACTCACTTTGATCAACTTCTTGTATCTTAGGCCAATGTACACCGGCTGCTAATAACTGCTCAACAACTGTTAAGTTATGTTCTTCGCGGAAAAAATAGTAAAGATGTTTAGCGACAATCTCTCCAACATCGCTAACACTTTTTAATGACTCAATACCTGCGGCAATGATAGCGGGTAAGGTTTTATAATGATTAGCCAAATTAGCGGCCGTTGCTTCTCCAACTTCACGAATGCCTAAGGAATATAAAAAACGCGCGAGTGTAGTTTTTTTGCTTAGTTGTAAACTATTTACTAGTTTCTTCGCCGAGGTTTCCCCCATTCGAGGCAAACTAGCCAGCTGTTGAGCGGTTAACGAAAAAAGCTGAGAAGGATCTTTGATCATATTATGGTCAACTAACAATTCCACTAATTTATCGCCCAACCCATCAATATCCAAGGCCTTACGAGAGGCAAAATGTTTAATCGCTTGTTTGCGTTGCGCTTCGCAGAATAAGCCCCCTGTACAACGTGTTACCGCTTCTCCCTCAATACGCTCAACATCACTGCCACAAACAGGACACGCTTCAGGAAAAATAATTTCTTGGGTTAACTCACTATTACGTTGTTCTAATACCACCCTTGCTACCTGCGGGATCACATCAGAATGTCATGTTCGTTTTTCCTCACATAGGCGTGATTATACACAAAAGAAATTAAAAACCTTATAAATCAAATAAAAGTAGACCAGCCTCAAGATAAAACGAAATATACCTATTTGCAAAAAAAAACAAGAAGGAAACCGTGATTAGCATCACGTTATTTTAAGCCAAATCAGCATATTGTTAAAAAGTTGTTGGCGATTAGGATCATTTTTACTATCAGTATTAAGACTCGATAAAAACATTACTGATAGGAAATATGATGAATTCACCTCAGAATGAAACTGTAAAACGTAATATTGAAAATAGAAAAAACCAAGTTTCTATTTTAATACCTCACAAAGAAATAGGAGAGTTATTTCTCAGTAATGTCCTTTTCTCGGTCAAATCCAATCCATATACCCTATGTTTATTATCTATGTGTATTGTTTTACTGAAATCAATCGATTTAACGCTAAGATTAAATGAGTATTCAAACCATTTAACTGTATTAGATTCTCTAAAGAACTATATTAATAATTTAGAGGTTGAAGAGACCAATTCACAAAGGATAATAACAAAAATTAAAATTGCTAAAGTGTTCTTTTTTACTTTATTTGATTATAAGTATTTCTTTAACAGCAATACGATAAACTGGGATGATGTGTCCGATTTATTTTTAATGACCCCTCAAGATAAAGCGAAGATTCACCATATATTACTTGAAAAGTTCTGTCCTAATACGCAATTTTATTCTTTCGTTAAAACATACTTATCTAGCAAAAAAATAGAAAAGAACTATTTAAGTATCTATGTCAAAGCTCTAAAAAATATTAATTGTATTAATGAAAGTTTTACTGATGAATCGATAAGGAACGGTTTGCTTAATTACAAAAGTGAATTAACGCTTAACAAAGAACAAACAACGACAGAATATCATTCATTCCAAAGAGCAAAAGAACTATTTACTGCATTACAACGTAACCAGATAATAAGCAAAAGCATCGTATTACCTAAAGGATTCGATAAACCCGCAAATTCAAATAAAACTAGAAAAAACAATCCAACAATCGCTTCTCTGTCTATTCATAATATGCATTCCAAGACAGAAATCATATCGAGTTCAGAATATATAATAAAATACCATGAGTCCTTAAAGAGAAACTTAGATATTTGCTTATCTACCGCAAGAAAAGTAGTAAAAAGTGCTTACAACATATTTTATCATACACAAATATCCATGCTTGATGACTCTCCTGAGAATAATCGTCTAAGGATAATAATAGAGAAATTTGATACCACATCTTCTCTCCTTGCTTCGAATTACAACATAACGCAATCGGATAAAGAATGTGGAATAACGCGAAGAAAACTATTACTTGCCAATGGTTTAACAGCAGAGATTTGTGCTGCTATGCAACTGATAATTATTGAAGAAGAAGGCGTAAACCCAACCTCTCTTTATAAAGCCTTAGTTAACCCTACTGGTAAAAAAACAGAGTATATAAGAGTTCTTTCAGACGGTTCTGTTGAATATAAAGTAATAAAATGGCGCCAACGAAAACTTCAAAATAGAACCTCTGAACTAGCAAATATGGCCTCTCCTGAAAAAATCAACTTGGAAGATATCAATGCTTCTTTTTGTTTTCAATATGCACTAAAAGCGCGAATTAAGCATTCTGAATATCTAAATAGCAATAGATTATGGTTATTTGAAGGTAATCATGGAATAAAAGAACTACCAAAATCCGCAGATCATAATTTTTCATTATTTTATTCTCGATATTTATCGGATGTAGAAGAGCTACCGAAAGTTACATTAATGAAGATTCGTTCATCTAAAGCAGTAGATATATATCTATCGACAAATGGTGACATAATTCAAGTTTGCCAATACCTTGGTAACAAGGTTAAAACAGCATTAGCAACATACATCCCTTTGTTCCTTCAAGAAGCTATTTATAGAAAAAAAATAAATAATTTTCAAGAAATGTACCTCATATTATCAACTGCAACCTTAGATGATAAATTACAAATTCTAGATATTTCAGAAAAAGACTATAAAAACCGAGTCCAAGCTATATTCGAAAATATAGATTTTGGAGGAGAGTTATTTGAATTAATGAAAAAGAAAGAGCCGAGTAGTTCCGGAAATTCTAATGAAGTGTTTTTTATTTGTTCTGAAAGTAATTTTATTTATGCCATAAACCTCATTAAAAACAGTAATTATTCATGTAAAGCTGATGAACGAGTAATAAATACTTGCAAAGATGCCTTAGCTAGAGCGGCCCGAGGCCCTATTGCAATTCAAAAAATGCTTAGAAATGCTAAAAGGACTTTAGGTCAGGATATTGATAATGCTTAATAAATCAGAAAAAAACAATGAAGAACATAAAGTTCTAGGCACTGAAGAGTCTGAAAATTATACTTGGTTAATAGAATCAACTCCTAATTATTGGACCGTAAAGAATGAATCGAATGCCCAAACGGGTACTACAAAAATGTATTTCAACAAACCCATTGCTCCTGGCTGCTTGCTAACCAATGATAATTTCCTCTTATTAAAAAAAGATCTAGAAAGAACTTATAAGTTTATCGTTGAGCAAGGTTACATTAAAAAAAGCAGACAACTAGTTCAATCACATTATTATATAATAAATTTCATTTATTATATAAATGAAAAACGCTCTCTTGAAAAACAACCTGCAATTCTTGGTATGGCGCAATTAACACAAAATGATGTTATTAACTATATCAAAACTTATGCTCCAACAATTGAACTGACATCAGCAGTTGTGGCTGAAGTTACAAACCCAAATTTTTTAGGAACAAAAAAAAATTGGGAGAAACTCCGTCGAAAACTAAGTCTTACTAAACAAGACCTTGCACTACTTAAGTCACGCATATCAAATAGCAAAAATAAAGCCTTATATATATCAAAAACAACTACTAAAAGAGAGTTTGCAGATGCAAATAAAACAAGAGGTATTGAAGAACTTCATCTGCCAAACAGCAAGACTGTCGATAATGTTATTTATTACATTGAACTATTATTTAAAGCATCTGTTATTCAAGAATCAAAATTTTCATTCTCTCCATTGTCTATGTTCAATGATGGAACGCTATTGTTCAAAATTTTTCAATCATTCAGAAAAACAGCAATAATTCCTTTAGACACAGCATTTCATTTAATCGCTAAAGCAGCTGAATTCAATTCAGTTTACGCGAAACCATTATTAGAATATTTAAAAGAAGTTGACGGGTATTTTTTGAAACATTCAACATTGTTGTCAAACAGCCGATTAAATAATGATAGTAAAAATAAAATAATACAGGATGCGGTGAAATTACCCATTGAACTAATTCCTTTAAATATTAAAAAACTTGGATTTCGTTATGATAACGACGATTTTAAAGATGAATTTAATAGAAATGGCATGACATTAATCACAGCTATACAGCTATGTTTTGCTTCTATTTTCATTCTCTCAACGTCCTTTCTTGCTACAAGAAAAGCATCTATCGAATTATTAAAGAAAAACTCCTTTGTGACATCAGAAATGGATGACTCTTACGAGATATTTTTCGAACAAATGAAAACTTTAAATTCACAAGTATCACAAACCATTAGCAGGCCAATTCCCGAAAGAGTCTATGATTGGGGAATTCAAGCGGTAGAGCTATCTCTTTATCTAGATAGCAGACGAGGTTTAAACCTACCAGAAAGCGATTCATTCTTATTTACAGAGAACATGGTCATATTTGGTTTCTTTTCTACTGACAATAATAATTCAAAAGGCAGCATTTCTAAAGGAGTAGGAAAAGACTTCATCCAAACACTTCTAGATATTTTTTCTGATTGGTGTGAAACCCCGCTATCTTCAGATGAGCGCTGGTACTGTACACCACATCAACTTAGAAGAATATTTGCAGTCTTGTATTTCAATTTAACTAATGAATGTGGTATTGAGGAATTAGCATGGATGCTTGGACAAGACTCTTTAAAGGTCACTTTTTCGTATGCAGAAGTGTCTCCTGACGAACATTGGTTAGACCTTGCAAAAGTACATCTAGTTAATCAAGCAAATGCTTTACTGTCATCAATTGAGACGGATCGTGAATTAAAAGAAATAATTGATACGTCCAAAAAAACTTCAATAAAACTTAACTTGCAACTTGAAGACGTTGTATATGAAGCTATTAATAAAAGAATTGCGGATACTGGTGAAGAAGTTCATTTTAAAAAGTTAGCAAACAACAATATCTATTTTTATTTCAGTGAAGGAAATTTAAATGGCTAAATATATTAAAGGTGAAACCTCTTCGGAAGTCATCGAAAATAAAGAAAAAATAACGAATAGCATAATTAATAAGACTAAAATTCTTAATCAGTCAATTAAGGATAAAGTTCTGCCTTATGGTCTATCGTTGAATAAATATAATAATGTAACACTAGGAAATGTCTGCAAATGGGAATGCGAAGAACTTTATGTCTATAAGTACGCTTATACTACAGGTAATTCATCTACAAACTCTGATTACACAGAAGATCTTAAAAAAGCTATTATGAATATAAATCAGGCAATAGTAAAAAATGAAATTAACGATCAAAGTAAATTAGAATCAAATGAACAACCTTCTCGTAAAGAAACTAAAAAAAGCTTAAAGGCTAAAAATTTAAGACTAAGTATTGAGTTACAGGAAGTAAAAAATAATGTAGTCGAAGTCTACAGAGGCTACTGCCAATTAAAACAATTCATTGAAAATAATGACTTTGATAATGACACCTACCATAAGCTACTGAGAAAACAATCATCTATTATTAATAAAAAAAGATTAAAGGTTATCAAATGAGAAAGGTCCATAGAGCTAAGAAAGCAGATCTTTCACTTATAGAGATAACCTGCCCCATTATTGACTCAGAATATCCATTTATAACCAATAAAGATGGTTCCTTCGATTGGTTAGCCAATGAATTTATGATGGAATACTCTGGTGGAGTAAATATTTATGGTATTAAGCCTGTTTGTTCAACAATTGTTGCTAAATCCAGAAGCCTAACTAGATTTTTAAATTACATTGAAAGCAAAGCTGAAACGCCAATACTTTTAACAAAAATTGAAGATACAACAATTTTTAACTATGTTAAATATTTGCAAAAATACTACCCGAACGATGAGGCTACAATAAAAAAACATGTTCGTTCTGCATTACAATATTTAATATTTGTCCAAGAAAAACACAAAGAACTTTTTCTCATTACATCTGAGGAAAAATCAGATAAAAAGTATCAGGTCCATATAAAATTTGTAAAGTATTCTACTCCGACATATATAAATGAGTATATTGAACATGACTCTATTAAATATTTAGGAACATATGATGCAGATGTTGAAATGGTATCCGACGACCAACTTTTTCATTGGTTAGATGCCATACATTGTACAAAAGAGCACCCAAATCCTAGTGAAGGGATAATTTTACGCTGGGAGGCAATAACTTACCTTTTAGATGCAACAGGTTCTAGAATCAACGAACTCTATGACATAAGTAGAGAAAGCATAAAAAGCATTTACAGCCCCCTTAAGGATGCTGATGAATATACTAAATTGGAAAATATACCAATTCTCAAAGGGAAATATAAAGGCAAATGTAGAGCTGTAGAAATTCCAAATGCTACGATTCAAATATTAATGTCATACATTAATTTCATAGAAGAAGAATTTCCAGAAATGAAACATGATAAATTATTCGTAAATATTAAGAACGGTAAACCTTTAAAAAGAAATTACCTTAAAAATTATACCGCGAACGTAGTTAATAAATCTAAATACAGTGTTTTATTAAAAAATATTTCCAATCATTCATTTCGTCACCGCTTTATTACACTAAATGTTGCAGAAAAATTAGTACAAATTGCAAAATTAGGAATAATGACAAATATGTTAAGTGTTGCAATGAATGCAACGCGAAAACTCACAATGCATGCATCAAATGATACACTAAGTACTTATGTGCAATTAGCAACGGAATATAATTCCAAGAAATATAGTATTCCACTTGGTATAAATTCGCCTCATAGGTTGGTTTTAACGAGGGTAGTAAATCTAGTAAAAAGTTACCAGCAAGGAATGATTGATAGTGATCTGTTTGCTCAAGATGTTTCTAAAATCATCGATAAAACTTTTAGCTAAAGAGTCACACCTTTAAAGGGTTTAATACCTTAAATCTATAAGGTTAGTGAAAATCACATCGATCTTTTTTCAACCGCTAATAACAATTCCAAAATATAATTCAGAATTCAAATTTCTATAAGCTAAATATGTAATTCTAATTATCAATGGTGAATTCAATACTCGGCAACAACTCCGCCGGAAGGCACTCCATTGCATGAGCAATTCTGCATAGTTTTTCAACCGATGTAGATACAGATCCTTTTTCAATTCTACTCATATAACTAGGAGTAAGATCTGCTCTTAAAGCGACTTCTTGTTGTGTAAACCCCTTTTTAACCCTGATAATTTTTATCTGCGTACCTAAAACTTTTGCAAAATCATCCATTTATACAAGACTCTCAGAAAAGGGAAATGATCTCATATAAAAGAAATCACCACGATACCATATATGGAAAGAACTTTTCATATATGGTAAATTCGTGTTATATTTGTTAACTTAACTTATCTTTTTTGTTTAATGTGTAGGAATAAAATTGTGGTATTCGACCAATACATAGGAAAGATATTATCCTTCCCGAATATGGATCATTTTTCTGCTGTTGAAATACGAACAGCATATCTAGTACTGAAAAATGATGAAGATACGGATAAATCAGATGCACGCCGGTTTGTTTATTCAGAATTATTAAAGTTGGTGAATCTGGGTTGGTTAAAAAAATTAGTATCAACTAAAAAAGGTATCACGAGCTACGTTAAAACTGACTTATTTGATGTCGAGTTATTAAATATACAAACCAAATACGTTGCAGTTGATAAGGCTGAATCAGTAAATACGAAAAATGCTAATACTGTTTCTGATGATTTATCGAATCGTTTAAATGGTTATAAATCCGATTTACTAGAGGGGTTAGGGGAAGCTGAAGAATATAAGAACTTACGAAATGAGTTCCCTAAAATGCACGATTCATTATTAGAAAAATATAATGTAGTAAGAGAAAGAAACGCTCGCTTGTTAGGCAAAATAAAAGCCATCGAAATTTTAATTAAGCAACAAAAATAGAGCTACCTATATGAAGTTAAGAACATGGCAACAAGAGTGTATTACTCTAGCCTTAAAGAAATTTAAATCTGGTGGTAAACACTTTTTGGGATTAGCAACGCCTGGGGCGGGTAAAACATTTATGGCTTCATCTCTAGGTGAAACATTGTATAGCAATAATGAAATTGACTTAGTTATTTGCTTTTCGCCCAGTAGTATTGTAGCCAATGACTTTAAAGAGTCATTATCAACTAAATTCCTTGCATGTTTTGAGGGTAAAATAGGATCTATTGGGCAGTCATTAACCTACCAACATATGCAATTTCTAGATAATGATTTCTGGTCTTTATTTAAACGTTTTCGTGTGTTTGTTATTTTTGATGAAATTCATCATTGCAAGGGATCTTGTGTTGACGATGCTAATTCTTGGGGTGAACAAATAATTCTAAATATTCAAGATAAAGCAAAATATTCAATAGCACTGACAGGTACTCCATGGCGTTCTGATGCTGCTCCAATTGTATTATCCCAATACTGCGGGATTACGAATGAAATTGAATGTGATTACATCTATGGACTGGAGAGTGCAATAACTGATAATGTTTGTCGCATCCCCCAAATTATAGCAATAGATAATGACAAGATATCAGTAACAGAAAATGAAGACAAAGTGCATTTCACTAGCTTCCTTGATTTGTTATCCACTTCAATCCTCCCATACTCTGACATTATTAAAAATGAAAAAGTCATTGAGCATGTCATTTCCAGTGCAAATAGAAAGTTAGACGAATTAAGATTGGAAAACCCTGACGCCGGGGGGCTAATAGTTGCCTCTTCTGTACTACATGCCAAACAAATACAAGGCATATTAGCGAATAATTTTAATCAAAATGCAGTTGTTGTTACTTACCGAGAAACTGAATCAGTAGATCTTATAAAACAGTATCGTAGTAGTAGCGAAAGGTGGATTATCAGTGTTGGCATGATTAGCGAAGGAACTAACATTCCGAGGCTTCAAGTCTGTTGCCACCTAACCAATATCAAAACTGAAATGCATTATCGACAAATACTGGGGCGTATATTGCGAATTACAAGTTCTGCTAATCAAGAAGCTGTCATGTATATGCCGGCTGAGCCTAAACTTGTTGAATTTGCAAATCGTGTTGGAGAAGACGTGTCAGCGGAGGCCGGAATTGTGAGATTTGAAAAAATGCATGTTAGCCTAGATGGTGAATCACCTGATGACAATTGCAATGAAGCATCACTGGAGGACAACAAAGTTAAACATACAACATTTTTTGAAGTTAATGATTTTACAGCTTCACTTGATTCAATTCAGCATCAAGAACATAAAAACCCGCTTACTCAATCTTATGACAAAATGGTAAATATATTTGGTCGCTTTAAGCTGGAAACAATCGAATTGAATTTATTTAACATTAAAAATTAATGTTAAATCTGCTTAAGTGGTGTAAGAATCATCTCTAATTTATATTAGACTAAAGTTATATAGTGTAGCCAATAACCTAAAATCGGAGTTAATATGAATCATATTAAAATCACTTTTAAAATCCGCTAATTATGCATTGATGATATTACTGCAAAGTTAAAAGACGATGAATTTATTGTTATTGATCCTATTGCATCGGAAACATATGTTTATGACTATAATAGTGATGGTCATTTTGAAAAGAACATGTTTTTCTTGCAGAAAATGTAGATCCACTCTTTGAAAAATGGACAAAAGAAAAACTTATTTCAATGCGTAAGTTTGATGATGAACCATGCGGGTATTGCTACACTGGCTGGTATAAATATGTAGATGGTGAATAGCCAGCTACTGCAAGGCAACATGCTATAAAACCTGGGCTGTAGTATTCCTCAAATATTGAAACGTAATCAATAGCATTTCTTAGACACCCTATGGTTACAAGGGGTAAAGGCATTCCAATGAGCTTTTATCCCAGAAGAAGCTACTACTAGTAAGTTTATTTATTCGGAATTTTATCGGAATCTAGTATGTTGCTAGTAGTTGCTATTTTTATCAAAACTTCTTGATAAACGTGCTGTAGCTCTTTTAGCTCAAGTGCTACTGTTTCTCTAGCGACTTGAGCTTTGTCTCGCTGGCTCTTGCAGTCTAAAGTTGTTTGTTCGGCTGACGTTAGGGCTTGTTGCTTAATGTCTATGCTTGCTTTCTGCCTTATCATTTCCTCTTTTAGTTTGTCGGTTTTATTTTTCTCTACTTCTAATTCTGAAGCTATTTTTTCAAAACTTTCTGACTTCACTTTAGCCTCTGCACACTCGGCTGTTTTGTTTTTTAGATCTGTATGCAACTCATCGTTCTGTTTTGTAAGTTTTTGAATAGCATCTCTATTTTCATTTTTAAGTTCTGTACGCTCAGAAATATACTTCGACTGATCACTATCAATTGTCTGCTTAAGCTCTTTTACATCTTCATTGTAGCGAGATTGAAGTGCATCAATAGCTGCTTTGTGTTCATTATCAGATTTCGACTTGTCTTTCTTGCACTGTTCGGCCAGTGCAGTTGCTTGTGATGCTACTTCAGTTTTCTTTGCAAGGCTTTCTTTAGTCTCAGTTAGTTCATGCTCAACATTTCCATTAGTCTCGATCATGTCTTGCAATTCATTCTGTAGCATTTGCATCTGTTCAGTATCGATTTCTCGCAAGGCAACAACTCTCTCTTCGACCTCTTTATGGAGAGCTTTTACGAAAGTCTGCGACATCTGTGTCAGTTTAATGGCTTCTCGTTCTTTCTCTGCCCTGTGTTCATGCCACTTTCTTACGAAGGGGGTAACCGTTGTATGAGACCATGCGACTTCATCTTGTGCAGAAATTTTTCGTCCAGTGATATTATTAGCTTTAATTCCCTCGCGTAACATTGTCTCGCAAGCTACAAATACAACTGCTTGTATATCATTTCTATTTTTAGACATGATTCCACCTCAGATTAACTTTACACTTTACACTTTACATAATCATAGTCTGTAAAGTGTAAAGTGTAAAATGTAAAGCTATTATCATTTAACTTGTGACCTTTGACTTTGTGAGAAGTTAACTTAATATTTTTCATAGTCCCACTGATGACCAATAACTAACGAGTGGCTTAATTACGTCAAAAGACAAAGTGCATTCATTGAGTACTGAAACAAAGCCACATTAAATCAACTTAATTCTTTTTTTTGGAGCTCATTATAATCAAAAGAGAAATCACAAACGAAACTACGGCAGATACAGCAATAGATAAACTCACACCAACTAGTGATGACTTGGATGTCATCATTAGAATTGCAATTGCTGAACCGGGGGAAACTATTGATACAACCCCTGCATTGAAAATAGTTAAAATCCAAATTCCTGACATGCTCCCGCAAATCAATGCAACAACTAGCTTTGGTTTCATTAATACATATGGAAAGTATATTTCGTGTATACCACCGAAAAAATGGACGATAGATGCTGCGCCAGCTGTTGCTTTCTGAGGCTTCTCTCCAACATGAACGTAAGCTAGAAGGATCCCTAAACCAGCTCCGGGGTTTGCCTCAAGTAAAAATAAAATTGATTGACCAACATTGTTTACTTCCTCAATACCAAGTGGCGTAAAAATTCCGTGGTTTAAAGCGTTATTCAAAAATAGTAGTTTGGCTGGCTCGACAAGTATGGATATCAAAGGTAAAAGACCGGAATCTATTATGTAACCCATTCCACTTGCCACTTGTAATGTGATTGCCTCAGTTGCTGGTGCTGCGATAAAAAGGGCAAGTATCGCAAACAGCATCCCAATGATACCAACGGAAAAATTACCAACTAGAATTTCAAAACCACTTTTAACCTTTCCATCAGTCATTGAGTCGAAAATTTTTATAGTATAAGCACTTGATGGCGCTATGATCATGGCTCCCACAAAAACAGGGGTATTACTACCTACGACCACTCCTAATGTTGCAATGGCACCCACAATCGCCCCACGCTCGCCTGCAACCATCTTGCCACCCGTGTAACCAAGCAGTAATGGTAAAAGGTAGTTTGATATAGGCGGTATCATCAACGCAATTGTGTTATTTGGCATCCAGCCATTGGGTAGAAATAAAGCGCTTAGCAGCCCCCAAGTAATAAAAGCAGCGATATTTGGCATCACCATACTTGAAAGGAAGCGACCTGCATCTTGAATTTTAATTTTAATTTTAATTTTAATTTTTGCATCTACAGCGTACATAAGTTGACCTTATTGGAAGAGCATTTTTTTGGAAACTAAGATTACGGGCACACAAATATTTACTTTGTGCCCCCGTTTTTAGTTTTTAATATGGGGCAATTCGATTGATACCAGCTGTAGAGGTGTTTAAATAAGCATCGAAATGTTTTTTGAGTAGTTGACCTTTGAGCGCTTGGTGCTCATCACTGATCCACAAGTTTTTGAATTCATTTTTGTCATACTTGTGATCGTAAAGCTCTCCTATATCGTGATTAGCGTAAACGACCAATTTATAGCGACCATCGTAGTACATACTTGCGTGAGTGGCATCCGGCAGGTCGAGGCAGTCATTGTATTCACACATTACGTGAGGTTTGTGTGACTGGGCGTCAGAGTTGCCAGTTAATAAAGTTTTTAAGCTTTTACCTTGCATATCGTATGGAATGTCTATTCCTGCTAAATCTAAGATTGTAGGCGCTAAATCAACCAATTCTACGAGCGCATCACTGTGGACATTTTCAACAGTTTTCCCCATCCACGAGATTATTAACGGCACCTTAACTAGCCCGTCGTAAAAACGTGCACCTTTGTAAATTAACCCGTGATCACCAAGTAATTCTCCGTGGTCACTGTGGAAAATGATAATTGTATTCTCCAATTCTCCAATTTTTTCCAAATGTTCAACAAGTAGCCCAAATTCATCATCGATAAGTTCAATCATCGCGTAGTATGCAGCTTTTACTTCGCGACCATTGTAGGCATCTGGAGGTGTATACGAAGCCTCTGATTTGTCTATAGGCTTTTGCTCCGTTGCTTGCGATGCATCACCCCTTGGATCAACAGCTACCTGAGTTTGCTGATCTATAAATCTAAACAACTCTTGATGGTCAATGTCACTTGGTTGAAAAAGTGGCTCATCTAAATCCTCCGGGTTGTACTTATTCAAATACTCTGCAGGTGGATCAAATGGCGGATGAGGATCAAAAGGGTTTAAACTGAGCATCCAAGGTCGATCTCTCTTTTCGTCGATGAATCGTATTGCCATCTCTGTACACCATCTTGTTTGGTGAAATTCTCTTGGCACACCCTCTCCACAGAAAGTAGCTGACTGCTCATAAAGCTCCTTGGGGTCAATTCCTTTTTCACGTCTTAACCAGTCATCGTAAGAGTGGTTTTCTTCAAAATCTGGGTAAGGGTGGTGACTCCAATGGAATACCCTATAGCCATCGTCGACTCTTTTTTCGTCTTTAAAAGCTGCACTTAAATGGAGCTTCCCAACAAGACCACAGTCGTAGTCATTTTCTTCGAGAATCTTTGTTACTAGAGGGACTCCATCAGGAAAAAACTCATTCCCGTTTCGATGTAACGGTATTGAGTTCGGGTACTTTCCAGTTAGCATCGAACCGCGACTTGGTGTGCAAATTGGAGCTTGACAATATGCGTTTTTAAAGCCAACACCACGTTTTATTAGTTTGTCTAGGTTTGGGGTGCGTATCTGACTGTTACCTAATGCTGAGATAGTGTCCCAGCGCTGTTGGTCTGTGCAGTACCAAATGATATTAGGCTTATTCATTGGCTAATCCTTAATGTTATTGTTAACGCACAACTTATCAAATAGACGGATGAAAAATAGCCACTATGTTTAAAATATAGACGACACTCACAATAAATAAATCTTGTTGATTTATTTATTGCTTAGTCATTACTTTAAGCATACTAATAATAAAAATCATTCAAACCACTCTACTAAGCAAAAGGATATCTGAAATGAAAAAAACCATTAGAAACGCGATATGTGCAGTAATCGCAACTAGCGCTGTTACTGCAATGGCAGCTTACCCTGAAAAACCCCTTACAATTATCGAACCTTGGGCTCCGGGGAGCGCTGGAGACATACCTATGCGAATAATTGCAGAATTGGCAGAGAAGCGTTTTGGTCAACCGATTGTTGTGCAAAATATTCAAGGTGGAAACGGCGGGACAGCTCAACTTGCAGCTTTAAAGGCAGATCCAGATGGCTACACAGTTATGAATGCTTGGGTTGCAACACAAGTAATGGCACCAATTTTCAATCCAAACATTGGTTACACTTACGATGACTTTGATTCGATAGTGCAAACAAATGCAAACCTTTTCATGCTTGTTGTTCGCAGCGATCACCCCGCAAACAATGCACAAGAGTTTGTTCAGTGGCTTAAAGACAAGGATAAAAAGGTAAACGCGAGTGTGTGTGGCTTTACTGGTTTAGCGCACATAGTTTTACGAAGGTTCCACGAAGTTTCAGATACGATGAACGACTTCAACCCTATTCCCTTCTCCGATTGTGAGGCTGAAAACCTAAAAGCGTTACTTGGAGGTGTTACAGAGTACGCAATCACTGGCATTGGTGCAAAACATACATTTGGCGATGAGTTAAAGTATCTTGCGTTGTTTATGCCTGAGCGAGCAGCCTTGTTTCCTGAATTGCCTACGGCAAAAGAACAGGGGTATGAGTTAGGGCTTGGCACTACAGGTCTAGGTTGGTCAGGTCTCGTTGTGCCAAAAGGGTTACCACAAGAGCGACTTAATTTTTTACGTCAAGTATTCGATGAAACTGTTCGCTCAGATGAATACATTAATAAAATGAAGTCAGTAAAGCAGACGCCTTTGTATGGTGATTACAAAGAATTCCAGCAGCTTTGGGAAGACACCGACAACCTTTTGAAACCTGAGATTCTAAAACTAATAAAGAAATAAACCTAAAATTGGCTACTGCTGTAAAAGCAGTAGCCAATAAGTAGTCAGGAGTCTACGATGAAATTAAAAAATAGAACTGATTTGGCCGTCGCTGTTATTGCAGTTTTGTTCGGTATTGGGCTGTATTACCTAAGCTCTCAGTTGGCAAGTCCGTTTTCTATGGGCGTTGGGATGCCCTCTGAAGGTTACCCCCAACTTCTTGGAATTTTGATGGTTATCATTGGGTTGATAATTGCTATTGAGTCCATGTTCAACTCAAAAACAAGCTCTTTCTCAGTTTCACGATTTCTACCGCTTTCATTTATCCTATTTGCACTTTTTACATATAACCTGGATTCACTTGGGTTTATTTTTTCGTGCACAATTCTACTTTGCGCAATAATGTTGCTGGCTGGTGAACGAAATAAATTTAGGTTGTTTGCTATACCGAGTGGTTTAACAGTTTTTGTTTTTACACTAGTCTACCTTGGGTTCAATATCATCCTACCACTAGGCTTTCTTAACTTTCTATACGAGTAATTATTATGGACATATTAACCACTCTGGCAGAAGTTTTTACCATTCTATTTGATGCCCATTCTTTATTTATACTTGCTTTAGGTGTCACCTTTGGCGTTATTGTAGGTGTCCTTCCGGGGATGGGTCCACTACTTGGTGTTGTACTGGCAATCCCTTTTACGTTTTACCTTGACCCACTACCATCTATTTCTTTATTGATTGGCATATTCATAGGTGGTAATTATGGTGGAGCAATATCATCTACACTTCTTGGTATTCCGGGTACACCTCAGGCTGCAGTAACTTTACTTGATGGTTACCCAATGGCTCTAAAGGGTAAGTCATCAGAAGCAATATCAATCTCACTTTTTTCATCTTTTACTGGCACTTTTATAAGCGCAATTATGCTTATAATAATATCCCCAATGCTTGCATCCTTTGCATTGAACTTTGGACCCGCCGAAACAGCCGCACTTGCCTTACTTGGCTTAACAGGAATAGCTTCATTATCTGAAGGATCAACTACTAAGGGGATTCTAGCGGGATTACTGGGGTTAATTTTGGCAACGATAGGGAACGACCCACTTATCAGCACTGAACGATTCACCTTTGGTTATGTTGAACTTCAAGGTGGTGTGAGTGAAGTTGCTCTTATGATGGGGATATTCGCTGTATCTGAGTTGATTATACAACTTGAGTCACCAAAAAGAGCTAGTCAATCACTTGGCAAGGTGGGTATTCAGATTAGTGGATTAACGACAATGCTGCGCCATAAACTCTGCCTAATACGTTCGAGTATCATCGGCGTTCTTGTTGGCGTTATCCCGGGTGTGGGTGGTGTGACAGCAGGATTTATGAGCTATAAAGTGGCAAAAGATTTTTCCAAAGAGCCTGAAAAATTTGGTAAAGGTTCTGATGAGGGCATTGTCGCTAGCGAAGCTTCAAACTCTGCGCTAGGTGGTGGTGCCATGATACCGATGTTGGCTCTTGGTATACCGGGAGATCCTACGACTGCTGCAATGATGGGAGGTATGCTTATTCAAGGCTTAAACCCTGGCCCGAGGTTGTTTGTTACCGATTCAGCAATTGTAAATAGTATTTTCGGTGCATTTTTAATGGGTGCGCTAATACTTCTTCCAGTTGGTTTTTTTCTTGGGCCCATCTTTGTTAAGTTACTTAAAGTTCGCTACGCAACTCTTTTGGCGACCGTCTTAATCCTTTGCTCTGTTGGTACGTACCTTGTGCAATCATACACTCTCGACTTATGGCAATTGTGGATATTTGGTGTGCTTGGTTATTTGATGAGAAAGGCTGATATACCTTTGTCACCACTTGCAATTGGTTTTGTTCTTGGGCCAGTGTTTGAAGTCAATCTGAGAAGGACATCAATGCTTGCAGGAGATGGTTATTCGGAATACTTAATGGGACAACCGATAACTTTAACAATCTTGACACTTACCGTCGTAGCGATTGTGTACCCAATGGTTCGGACTTTGAGCAAAATGAAAAAAGCAAAAACTGAAACTGAAACTAAAACTAAAACTGAAACTGTTACACAATCATAATTTTACAAGGTCGACTTCAACTCAAAATAAGATATGATAAGTCAGTGAATTAGGTGAAATACGCTGCATTTATTCTTATTAGTTGGGGCGACCACTATTAAGCCAAACTCATAAATCGCTGAATTTAACAATGGGATTAATTGTGTGAAGAAAGGAACCGACTCAACCTTAGTGAGAGCTCATAATGAGCAGAGAATTATTCAAATTGTGAGAGAGCACATTTCGATTGCTCGCCCTCAACTGGCTAAGATTATCAATTTAAGTCACCCAGCAGTGTCTGTGATAACGGATGAACTTATCGATAGAGGTCTGCTTTTAAACGCTGGTCGAGAAAAGTTGGGACGACGTGGTCAGCCTGCTATCAGCTTAAAACTAAATCCCGACGCGCTTTATACGCTAGGTGTAAGTATTGAACGGGATAATATATCAATTGCTTTGCTTAACTTCTGTGGAGAAGTGCTAAACAGCGCGACGATAGAGATAATGTACCCTAGCCCAGAGCAAGCCCTTGATTACGTATCCTCCACTGTTGCCGATATGAAAACAAAACTCAGCGCTAATGCAGATAGGATTAAAGGTTGTGGGATTGCCATCTCTTCCCTTATGGGCGCTTTAGAGCATGGAGATGTTCCTAAGCAATTTAACACTTGGCAGAATATTGATGTAAAAGCTTACTTCATCGGATGTGTTGGCTGCCCTATCGTTGTTGAAAGAGTGGCGACAGTGGCAACAATTGCTGAAAACTTCTTTGGTTACGGCAAGGTTACCAGTAACTTTATTTACCTATACACAGGTTTATATTTTGGTGGTGGAATTATTTTAAACGGCGAGTTGTACCGTGGTTCAAATGGTCGTGCTGGTGATATGGCATTATCCTCTGTTAACGATAACGGAAAGCTTCGTAACCTAGTTGATTGCTGCTCTCTTCAGGATCTGCAAGAAGTACTTTCTGTGTCAAATGGTGACACGGATGTAAACTTGACTGATTTAAGCTCAATAGATGATCGCCAAAGAGAGCTGATTGAATATTGGGTTGATGACGCAGCAAGAAAATTAGCCCCTATCTTGATAACGGCAATTAGCGTTCTAGACATAAACACAATTGTGGTAGGTGGAAGACTTCCTCAGTTTATAAATCAAATGATTTGCGACAGAGTCAACCTTAGTGTCGATAAACACTTTTCAATTCATCACCACCCTTGCAAGCTTGTTGCTGGTGAGTGGTTGGATCATTTAACAGCTTTAGGAGCAGCAATATTGCCCTTATACGATACATTTTCCACGAGAGACGCTTCGTTTAGTAAACGCTAATTCCCCTACTTGTCTGGATTATAAGTTGAATGATTGGCTTTTAGGTCAAATTGAGTTTCCTTAGATTGCTTGGCTTTGTTGAAGCGCTCAGTTAATAATGAATATTGACTGACGCGTACCTTCCTTTATTATGGTCAAACTTCATCGATTATTGTTCTAATAATCATGCCTCAGAAACACAACTTATCCAAACATCACCACTTCAAAAACACACTTATCGACAATCTAATTATGCCGAGTACAACCAAAATCTACGTGATCGTGGCCGTATTGATATTTGGTTATCAGATGAAATCATAGATAATTGGCAAAGCGAATTTCATATCATACTTTTTTGTAGAGAGGCAATATCTTCTACAATTTTTATTAACATTCCATTCCCTAAATCTGCTGCATGTAATCTATAAACTTGTAATAATTTTCTTATTTTTTACCTTTGATAAAGCTAACACATCAATATTTACTTTTGACCTTAAGACTCCGTAATATAAAGAAGGTTGGTTCTCATCAAATAACTCTAGTCCGGTTTGACCGCTTTCATCTACGTAAAAACACATTGAATCCCCCTGCAACTCAGCGCAACATTAAGTGTGCGAGACTTAGTTTATTGTTAAATATCTGTAAACTACATCAAACAGTTGCATCATCTATAAATCCAACGGGTAAACCATCAATTCTTTCTGAGCTAAACTGAGCCACAATAAAACCTGACAACTCATCTATAATGTGGTCCGGCACATCATTATCTACAAGAATAAACTGGCAAATGCGTTGTTGTTGTTCATATTGGTCTGAAATATTAATTATGTATTCAAAAATATTTTGATATTTAAGAGGGTCTGAAACTCCTTCATGAGAGTCTTCTCCTTGAGATGTCTCTTCAGTGTATTTACTATGAGTTTTCGTCTTCCCTAGATACTTACCAACAGTATCAATCATAAGGAAAGATGGATAGCTCATTTCAGTTACTAATGCTTCTTCCATTAATGAGCATAAATAACCAATCCCTACAATTGTTCTTAGGCCCCCTGACGGGATATTCCCATATTCGACGCCCCTGACTACAGGGACAAACTTATCACTAGTAAGGCTTATTCCTGAAGGATCTTTTATTTTAATAAACTGAAGATAATTTTTTAAATGGACAGATAAATTAGAAATAACATCAGCCATTGATGGAGTATTTTCAGTTAATTTCTCAAGGTCTATTTTTAATTCAATAATGGCACTTTCTAGAGACTTGATTTTAGTTCTCAAATAATTATGTTGATTTCTAACTTTTAGCCTAGAAACAAATTCTTTTCTTCTTTGTTGAACTTCACCCAATTGTTTAACGTGCATATCTCTTTCTGCTAAATAAGGTGATGTTAACTCCTTAGTGTTAAGTTCGATCGCTTCTCTTGCTTTACTCACATTAACTTCTAGTTGCTTTAGATCTAACTTATTAAATTCCCATTGCTTTCGGCTTTCATTAATTAAATGCTCAGTATCTTTTACTTTTCTTTTTAAGGAGTTAATTTCTTGATTTACTTTTTCAGCGGAAGCTATTTCAAATTTTTGTTTAGCGGATTTTAAATCAAGTGAATTATCACAAACAGGACACAAAGATAATTCATCAGGTATTTCACCTATGAATTCACGAGATGCTAATGTTGAATTAAATTTTTTAATATCAACTAAGTAATTATTTTGAAGTCGAGAGAACTTTTCAATTTTTTGTTCATTTTCTATGGCTTTCTGCTTGAGTACACTTTTATCTAACTCCATTCCAGCCATTACTGACTTTATAGCTCTGAATACATCATTATCAGCTATAACCCTATTGTTTAACTCCGATATGCTCTCCTGAATTAAAATAACTTCGTCGTCGATTTTATCAATATCCTTATCTAACTTTTGCATATCTCCAAATTCAGATTCTCTTAGAAACTCAGAAACAGTAGTATATTTGCTAATTAGAATATTCATTTGTTTAGTTTTTTCTGAGATATTTTGTTCCAGCTCTGAAACTTGACTGTCTAATGCATTGAAAATGTATTTAAATACTTCTGCATTTCTGGTTTGTAATACGTAATTATCTGGATTTAAGTAATTTTTGCTACCTAGGTCATCTTGATTAACATAACAATATTTAATTAAGTCTCGAAAGCTCAAACGAGCAAGCGATGATTCATCTTTTTTGGGAGACTGCTTTATTTTTAGATTTGTTAGATTTAATGAATTTATTAAAAACTCCGAAAAAAATTCCATTTCTGGATATTTCGAAATAGGATTAAATGATGGCAAGTACTTATTTGCAGCAAATTGTTCTATTTTATCAAATGAACATGGGTAAACTTCAATTGGTTTTGCTGGATCAAATATGTCTCTTTTTATTGAGCATCTAAAGTCATTTAAGGTTACATCAAGAACTGCGTATCTACCTGTAGATATAATCTCTGGATACAAAAGAAAACGTTTAGCTCCTAATAAATAATCAATTAGATTTAAGATACTGGATTTTCCTGTCGCAGAATCCCCGTAAATAATATTGACCCCGGCACGAAAATTAACGGTGTAATTTTTTCTTATGCCTACGACAATGAGCTGGTTTATCAATATGCTACTTGCCATTAATAAGATTCCTTGCTGAGAGTATTATTTATAGATTGATTCAAAAGAGATTTACTAATACTTAAAATACCTTTCAATTTTTCGCACCTGTGAGAAACATCTAACAAGTATTCATCTTGTAACTTTGATGTAAGCAAAACGCCTTGCTCACTAGCAATATAAAAAAAACCATCATTTTTTTTGTAAATTACTTCGATAAGCTTTTTAGATATCAAGATAGTAAGTAAAGACTGTATGAGATTTCTATCAAACAAGAGATCAATATTAGGGGAAATTGAAGAGATTGAATAACTGTCAGACTCATTAAGTTGGATAGTATTTTTATTTAAAATCATTAAAACTTTATTTAATACTATAGGGTTTTTAACCAAATATAAGAAAATATGTAGCATTTCGTTGTTAACTTTTAAAGCTCCTCTATTAGTTTTCCCAAGCGCTGTAATAATTAAAAGTACAATTGATAAGTTAATAAAAAGATCATCATCAGCATCTAGGAATGGTAATCTCATTTATCAATTCCTTTGAATTGAATCGCTTCATTCGAAGCCCACCAAATATCAGAGTTTTGATCATTTGCTAATTGATGCAACATCCCTTTTTTATGATAAGGCTGAAGTGTAGAAATTAAGCTTTTGAGTAAACCGGAATCTTCAGATGTTATTTTAGTATGTACCTCAGCCAGTAATTTACCTGAATTCATAGTTTCGTCTGATAAGTACTTATCATAGCTATCTTTGTATAACTGACGAATATTATCAAAAAGTTTCTGCAACTGTTTTTTATCATGGTGTGAATTAAAGTGTTTCGACATATATTCTGCATTGAAAAACAATTCTTTTGCATTATCTTGTGATTCTTTTGCTATGTCAGCAATAATTAGTTTTATAAGGAATAAGTATTCATCATATGAATCTTCCTCAATACACTTCTGATAGCCGACCTCTCCAACATGATTATGCTTATGTGATTCTGTTAGAAATAGGCAAGCACTATTATAAACAATAGAATTAACGCTCGCTGGTTTTGATATTGAAACATGATCTTCAGCAACACTAATTATATCTTTTTCTATTTTATCAATGGCAACAGCACTGTATTGAGATACAACAACATCATAACTACCATAAAAGTACTTTGTAGTAGGTTTGTTATCCAAGTCTACCCATTTTTGATTTAGCTTATTGATAAACTTATTTACAGGGTTTAAGTTACCTAGCTGTAAATTATTACTGAAAAGCCCTCCAATCACAGCCATCTCAGCACCTTGATGAGGTACAGCTAGAGATAGAAATAATTTAACTTTCGTCCAACCATTTTCTTTTAATTCATCTGTTATAAGACATTTAGTTAATAACCCTCCCATGCTATGAGCAATAATGTAAACATTGTCATATTGGGATAATGTTATTCTTAAATGACCACTTAAATTTTTAGCTAACTCATTTATTTCTAAATTACTTTCATTTTTATGAGTTTTTTTCCTGAAAAAATTTTTTATGCGTCGAAATTTTTCTTTATTGATACCAAATAAATCAACTAGTGTCGAAAAATATCCATAAGAAGCCACGTCAAAATGGTCGCTGATATAGTCATTTTTTAGCAGAAGGTTTGGAAATGATACTTCGCTTTTATTAGTCCACGTTTTATGACTATCGCCTGTAAATCCATGCACAAACAAAACCAAATTGTTACAGCTTTTACGTTGTTGAAAAAAGACAAAATCATTATCCATATTTAACCTTCTATATAAAAACCCAACTAAAAACAGCTAGCACATACCTATGCTAATATACCTTAATAGTCAAAATAAATAATAACTTACATCATGTAATTGTATTTTAAAATCAATAAAATTGATATCTTACTACTAAGTCTCATAATAAAATAATGCTTTCACTACTTTTTAAATAACATTCAATTGAGTGTCTTATGCTCCGGCTATATTTGGATTTTTTAAGAAGGTGATATTTACATAGATTGTGACGATGGGGATTTACGATTATGAACTTGTTTAATAATACTCAGTGCAATAGTATAATCGAATTATACTATTGCTATATATCTAGTTAAAATTCCACAATCCAATTTTTATCTTCATTGAAATATCTAAAACGCACATAGTCGAAAACTAAATTTATCCCTTTAAATATTTTAAGGGGATAAATAAATTCTTTATTTTTTTGATATTAAATCTAAATACTCCAACTCTGATAAAACTTGAACCCCTTTGTCCCGAGCAGCATTAATTTTATTTGCCCCGACCTTATCACCAGTTACAAGTAATGAGGTTTTTCCTGTTACTGATTTAGCGACCTTAGCACCTAATGCTTTAGCGTCTTTTTCCATATCCCCTCTAGAGCCTTGAGTCATCGAGCCAGTAAATACAACTATTTTACCAAAAATAGGTGTTTCACCTTCTGATTGTTCTGAAGCCTTCGGCGTGATTGCCAAATTAAAACCTAATGCTCGAACTTTTCGAAACTCTTCTTCTATATTGGCTAATCCTTCTACAACAGCCTCTGCACTAACCAAAGCAAATCCATCAAGTTTCACTAAATCTTCTATTGTAGCTTCAAATAAAGAGTCTAAAGTATGGTGATGCAATAACTTTTCACAATTACCTCCTCCCATTCGACTAACACCAAAAGCGGCTAGGAACCTCCAGTCTTCTATTTCAACTTCACGACTAATTTTAAGCTGTTCAACTAAGTTTTGAGCTGTTTTATCACCGAAGCCAAAACTTATAAATTGGAATTGCTGTAACTCATAAATTTCATGGATTTTCTTTATTCCTGACTCATGAAGCTTCTCAATTACTTTTGGACCAAAACCATCAATATTGCCAAGCGTTTTGAAGAAGTGCACCAGTGTATTTTCTGTTTGAGCAGGGCAATCCGTTTTATTAGGACATACCAAATGGTCTGATTCCCAAATTAAATGGGTTCCACAACTAGGGCAACTTTCTGCTAATTGAGGTGCAACGGATTTAAGCACTTTTTCAATTTTAGGTATAACCAGTCCACTTCTAACCAATTGAACAATTGCACCTGGACCAACACCATTAGTTTTTACCATATTATAGTGATGCACTGTAGCTCGACTAATCGTTGCACCACTCAACTTAGTCGGCTCTAATTCAGCTACTGGCGTCACCCGGCCCGTTCTAGATGTTTGTGGAGTTACTTCTAATACTTTAACTTCTGCCGATTCTGCATTCACTTTAAAGGCAATCTGCCATCTATGGTGATGACGAGTAGCCCCCATATGCTCTTTTAGAGTTTCATTTGTTACTTCTAGAATTACTCCATCAATATCATAATCTACAGAAGTCCAAATTTTATCAACGATTTTATCAAAATCGGTTAAAATTTCTTTATAATGGCCAGTCCAATTTTCAATTAGTGAAAATGGAAAGAAAACACAAGCTCCTTCGTCTATTGCTTTTTGGATAGATTCATCAACTTTTTTCTCTGCAATTATAGCCGCTTGAATGTTCCTTGAATTTTCAAATTTTTTACTAAGAATTGAATCAAAATAACTTTTCTTAATTACTATTTCACCAGGCCCTAAACCTCTAGATCCCGAATTTGCAACTTGAAGTCCTTTATTAAAAGCTCGGGTAATATCTTGGCCTCTAATTCCATCGCCACGAGTATAAAGAGATATTCCATCATCGTATGCTGCATACCCATCTAACTTAGGCGTTACTCTTATTTGGATTTCAGACTCCATAACACCAATTTCTTCTGCTGCTTTTAAGAACCTATCAGTCCATTTTCTTATTGCTTCAAATGAATATGCTTTATCTGTAGATAACATTTTCTCGGGTAAAGCTACTGTTTTACTTTCTACTAATATTTCAGGTTCAATAGTTGATAAATAAGAATGATCAGGATCTCTATTCTTTAATTCTGCGATATATGAGTCATAATCGTCATCATCAATTATTCGAGTACTAGAACGGTATAGAGCATTTGATACTTTAAGGATAATTAATAAATCTTCTAATGAAATATCATTCATCGAACGCTCAAACAGTAATTCCAAAGAATTAATTTCGCCTTCAATATTAATATCCAGTTTATCAATAACTAATAATTGTTCTTTATTTAATTTTACTTCTGACATGGAACAATACCTATTAATGAGCGGAACAAGAATTAAAGTAAGAGTTTCTACTTGAGGAAATATTGGAGGAATGAGGGAACATGACATTCACATCACCTGCTCGTCTTACAACAACAACATCGCCAATCAAAATCCCTAAGCGTTGAATTTCATCTTTATTATGTAACGTTGCATTAGAGACTGTCACACCACCAACAAAAACTGGCTTCAACTTCGCAACCGGCGTAATAGCACCAGTACGCCCGACTTGAAATTCTACATTCTCTACAACTGTTACAGCTTCCTCAGCCGGAAATTTATAGGCAGTAGCCCAGCGCGGAGCACGAGCAACAAACCCCATTTTTTGTTGTAGAGCAATATCATCCACTTTATAAACAACACCGTCTATTTCATAAGTTAAAGACGCTCTTTTTTGTGCAATCTTGTCGTAAAAATCATGGCAAGCATCTTTACCTATAACACGTTTTACTTCGCTTGAAACGGGTAAGCCCCAAGCCTTTAGTTGCTCAATACGTTGATATTGACTGTTCGCTAACTCACCTTCAAAAACTCCAACCGCATAACAATAAAAAGCTAATGGACGTACAGCAGCTATTTTTGAATCTAACTGGCGTAAGCTTCCGGCGGCGGCATTGCGAGGATTAACAAAAGGTTTTTCACCTGCGGCAATCAACCCTTTATTTAATTTGTCGAACCCGGCTTTTAACATAAAGACTTCACCACGTACTTCTAACACCGCGGGTATATTCTCCCCTCGAAGCTTGAGTGGTAAATTAGTAATGGTTTTAACATTTTCTGTTACATTTTCGCCAGTTAGACCATCACCTCGAGTTGCCGCTTGAACCAATACACCATTTTCGTAAATGATACTAGCTGCTAAGCCATCTAGTTTTGGTTCAATACAAAAAGCGGTTTCAGCTAGAGGGGATTTATCCATCACACGCTGCATAAAATCATTTAATGAGTCACTATCAAACACATTATCTAAACTCAACATAGGTAATTGATGTGTTACCTGTTCAAACTTTGATAAAGCAGCACCACCTACTTTTTGAGTTGGTGAATTGATCGAGACTAAATCAGGATTTTCTATTTCAAGCTTTTGTAAAGCTTGGAAAACACGATCATATTCCGCATCAGGTACCGAAGGAGCATCCTGTACGTAATATTGATAATTATATTCCTCTAATAATTCGCTTAGTTGTTGTATTTGTTGTTCTACTGTTTGCTTATTATCACTCATCAATCTTTGCTCTTATTTATTTGTTTTTACTAATAAAAAAACCTCGTAAACGAGGTTCTTCTAGAAAGTGGTAAATGCCCTTTCAATGTTATTGGTATTGTTGTAAACGCTGACGATACTCCATAAATTGTTCAGGGGTAAATTTCTCTCTTTTTTCATTTAAAACTTCACAGTCAAATTCTTCTGCAGCTTGCTCTACTGCCCGCAACATCATATCGAAGGATTTATTTACACTAATTTTATCATTTGGGGCGGTAAAGAAAAATGAAATACCAGGAGAATTAAATTGTTCCATATAATCTAAATCAAAGGTGCCCGGTGCCATCATATTAGCGATGCTAAATAATATTTCACCAGTACCGTCTGAATGCTCATGTCGATGGAAGATATTCATATCTCCATAACGAAAACCCGATGTTAAAAAGAATTGCAATAGCTCATGACCACCTAAACGTTCGCCTTGTTTGGCAGCGATATTAAAAATAAATAATTCATCGGGCAGCTTTTGTTCAACTTGGCTAGTTTGCGCAGTTTCACTTACTTGCTTAGCGTCGATAGCTTGTTTAGGGTCAGTAGCTTTAATGTCATCTTTATTTGCTAATTCAATATCACTGATGATCTGATCAACACTGGTGATGTTATTTACATCAGGCTGTTGTTTGCTTTCAGGCTCAAGTTTATCAATCACTTGATCTTTTTCGTCTTGAAATACAATAGGGTCGGTATCGTTATTGTCTTCTTGTGCATCAATATTAAAATTGATCACCTCTGACTGATCTTTATCGTCTGAAAGATGTGAAGAAAAAGCCATTGAATCAAAGTCACGTTCACGATTGAATGAGTTAGATGATTGTTTATCTTGATCATTAAAGGATTCGTCTCCTTCTTCCAATTCATCATATTTCTCTTCTTGTTCCGCGAGCAAGGCTAACTTGTTTTTCCTGTTGAGTAAAAAACCATGAATTAATACGCCGGCAATAGCCAAAATACCAATTGCAATAAGAATAGGTTGAAAGTGCTGCATTATTGATTCTCTTGATTGATCATAGATAACTTTATGACCCTTAAATTACCTTGTATCAAGCTGTGCGTCTATCATTTGCCACTAATTTTTTGCAAAACTGCTAAGGAATTTATAAAAGAGATCAATTATTAGCGAATATTTACACTTTATGTCCATTTACTATCAACAAGCATTGATTTTTGTATCTTGAATGATAACCGCTATACAAGGTAATATCGTCTGATATAACAATGACAAGGTTTAATCATGAACAATGAACGTTTAATTCATCAGCCATTATCCGGCATAGGGTATTTATTTAAAGGTGTACAACTTCTTCGTCATCCCCAACTAAGAATGTTTGTACTCATTCCATTATTTATTAATGTATTGATCTTCGCCAGTGCATTCTGGTTTTTATTTTCTAGCATTACCGACTGGATAGATGCTTACATGCAGGAGCTTCCATCTATTTTAACTTGGTTATCCTATGTGCTTTGGCCAATCATTATTTTTTCTATTTTATTTTTATTCTCATTTATATTTTCGACTATTGCCAACTTAATTGCGGCACCATTCAATGGTTTGTTAGCTGAAAAGACTGAAATGTTATTAACCAATAAACCTATCAATGATGAAGGTTGGCAGGATTTATTTAAAGATTTACCAAGAATATTTAAACGAGAATGCCAAAAATGGCTATATTTCTTGCCTCGTATTTTAGGTTGTTTAATTCTATTTTTAATACCAGTGGTGGGCCAAACCGTCGCGCCTATTATTTGGTTTATCTTTGCAGGATGGATGATGGCAATTCAGTACGCTGACTACCCCTTTGACAATCATAAAGTTTCTTTTACTAGCATGCGCACCATTTTAGGAAAACGCTACGGTAAAAATATTACCTTTGGAATGGTAATTAGCCTCTGCACTACGTTACCTATTTTAAACTTTATTATTATGCCCATTGCTGTTTGTGGTGCAACCGCTGCTTGGGTTGATATCTATAAAAATCAAGCACTAACTATAGATCAATAAACCTCAAGAATAGAGTTCAACCATTATTAATCCATGACGATTGATAATGGTTAGTGTCATTATTAAATGACACATATAAACTACACATACAAACTACACATACAAAAAAACCTATCCTGATCATTCGATCAGGATAGGTTTATATTCGATGTCCATTAATGAAATAGTTCCATCAATGACAAACTAAAAATATCAATCATCGCCTTAATAAGACGATGCTCGATACTTCCAGCTTAGTTTATAGGTAATTAAGCAGCGAAGTTCTTAGCTACAAATTCCCAGTTAACTAATGCCCAAAAACCATTTAGGTAGTTAGGACGTACATTGCGGTAATCAATGTAATAAGCATGTTCCCATAAATCAACAGTTAGAAGTGGTGTAGTACCTTCTTCAGTTAATGGAGTACCTGCGTTTGATGTATTAACGATTTCTAATGAACCATCTGCTTTTTTAACTAACCAAGTCCATGAAGAACCAAAGTTGTTAACAGCTTTATCATTTAACTGTGCTTGGAATTCAGCAAAAGAACCAAATTTTGCATCAATAGCAGCTGCAAGTTCGCCCGTAGGTTCACCGCCAGCATTAGGCGCTAAACAGTTCCAGTAAAATGTATGGTTCCAGATTTGTGCAGCATTGTTAAAAACGCCACCTTCAGAAGTTTTAATGATTTCTTCTAAAGATTTTTCAGCAAGATCAGTACCTTCAACTAAACCGTTTAATTTAGCAACGTAAGTAGCGTGGTGCTTACCATGGTGAAACTCTAACGTTTCAGCTGAAATGTGTGGTTCTAATGCATCTTTTGCGTAAGGTAATGCTGGTAATTCAAAAGCCATTTTAAATTCTCCTAATAGAGGCTGAGGGGGATATCAATTTTAGCGACCATTTATACTTTCTTTATGAATAAAAAGCCACAACAAAAATTGAGCTAGATCATTTTTTATCTATGGTAGAATAATCGCAAATTCATAGTAAGATTGCACGCTTACAACTGATATAATGTGCAATTAATTAATAATATGCTGTCGTTAGAGGAAAAATAATGGAAACTTTAGATAAAATCAAAGAACAATTAAACGAAAATACAATTTTGTTATACATGAAGGGGTCGCCTAAATTACCAAGTTGTGGTTTTTCTTCGCAAGCTTCACAGGCATTAATGCAATGTGGACAACCTTTTGCTTACGTTGATATCTTACAAAACCCTGATATTCGTGCTGAACTACCAAAATATGCTAACTGGCCTACTTTCCCTCAATTATGGGTAGAAGGCGAGCTTGTAGGTGGTTGCGATATTATCTTAGAAATGTTCCAACAAGGTGAATTACAACCGTTAATTACAGCCGCAGCTGAAAAAGCAAACGCAGCAGAGTAATTATTAAGCATCATACTGCTTAAATATTACCTAAGCAGTATGAGTTTATAAAGGTTAACACAATCTTGGTTGTGCTAGCCTTTATATCTACTTGAAACCTTTACCTATCTCCAACTATACTATTCAACTGCTTTTGCAACTCACATCTGAATAAGCAACACCAACATTATTATAAGCGCCAATGCGATAGCAATAAGTACTACCTTGTTTTACTTTTTCATCTAAATAAGTCGTTTTATCCATCTCTAAGGCAGTTAGTAATATAAAATCGCCACTTTCACTGGTACTTCTTTCAATCAAAAAACCTTCTTCATTATCGGCTAGATCTTCCCAATGTACTTCAATGGAAATATAGTCTGGCAACAAATCAATTGCATTATTAGTGCGACCACCTACTTCAGAACCATCAACTTGCTTTTCAATACCTAATTCTGCCTTAGCCAACGCTTCGGCATTTTCCTCATCAACATCTACCGCACAACCTGCTAATGGCAGTAAGATCATTAAAGCAAACAATTTACACCATTTTATTTTTTTCATCATTATCTTCATCACTTTTACACAATACCTTTATAGAGCCATTTATATACAATTAAGACCAAACTAAACGATCAATTAATTTCCAGTACCTATGGACCCTATAGATGACAAAAGATTCAATGAAAAACAAAAAACATCAAAATGAGGATTAAAAATTCACTTAAAAAACAACATTAAACAAAAAAATCAATAACTTAAAATTAAAAATATAAATATAAACAACACATTTAAATCAAACAATTATATTTAACATGGTTAATATATTGAAATATAAAGAGTTCTAAAATTAATTAAATTATTTTGCATTTAAACTAAAAATAATTGCTTATTACCAGCCACCTAATGCTTTATAACGATTAACCATGTAATAAAATAGTTCTGCGGTGACTTCAGTATCATAGAGAGCAGAATGTGCTTCTTTATTATTATAATCAACTCCCGCCTCTGCACAGGCTTTAGCCAATACTGTTTGACCTAATGTTAATCCAGCCATGCTCGCGGTATCAAATGAAGCAAAAGGATGAAAAGGGACACGCTTCAGTTTACAACGGTCGGTTGCTTTATTAATAAAACCTTGGTCGAATGAGGCATTATGAGCAACAATAATGGCACGATTACAATCGTTCAATTTTTGATATTTACGCACTTTTTTAAAAATCTCGGTTAATGCCTCACGCTCATCAACAGCGTTACGTAAAGGATTAAAAGGGTCTATTCCTGTAAAGCTAAGCGCCTTAGGATCTAATTCAGCGCCTTCAAATGGCATTACATGGAAATGAATTTTATCCACGCTATTTAAGTACCCTTGCTCATCCATTTCAGGAAAAATGGCCGCGATTTCTAAAATCGCATGACAATGAGGATCTAATCCTGATGTTTCAATATCAATTATAACTGGGTAATACCCTCTGAAACGCGCTGCTAATTGGTTATCCATTTCATCTCACTATTAAATAAAGTCTGAGGATTATGCCAGAAAGTGGTAAAAATCGCATAATTTTACTAAAGATATTTATCCCTCTGCCGATATATGAAGCAGTGTTTAAAAATATCGAGCAACTATGAAAAATATTACAATAAAAAATATTTATCCTTTACTACTAATGATGACAGCTATGCCAGCGCTTTCTGCTAATAAGCAGTACAATGCAGGTTTGGATAATTCTAACTGGTATTTGAGTAGTTCATCACCGATACAGTGCACTCTTGAACACCCTATTCCTCGTTATGGTCAGGCTAACTTTGTGGTCAAAGCGAGTAAAAAAATCAATTTAGATTTCAAGCTAGACAGTCGACGAGCAATGCCAACCTCTGAAGTTGTGCAATTAAAATCCGTGCCTCCACAATGGCGACCAGGTGCGGCACCTGAACTAATTGACACGGTCACATTCCATCAACAGTTTGATGGTTACGTGACCAGACAAAGTGCATGGCGCATGCTAAATGAACTTGAAAGAGGTCAATACCCAACCTTTTATTTTCATGATTGGTACAACAATAATCAGATGATTAGTGTCGGACTCTCTTCAATCAATTTTAATAAAAGTTATGATGACTTTAATAATTGTATCTCACGTTTATTACCCTACAATTTTGATGATATTTCTTACAGTATTTTACACTATAAAAAAGATGGCTCATTATTAACGCAATTTTCTAAAAAACGCCTAAAAATGATTGGTGATTACATAAAGCACGATGAAACGATCAATGTTATTTTGGTGTCGGGTTACTCTGATAGTTACGGTGAAATTAATGCCAATAGGGTGTTATCTGAAAAAAGAGCCAACTCGATAAAAGAATATTTATCGGAAATAGGATTTAATAACGATAAAATTAAAGTCTCTGGTTTTGGTGAAAAACACCATATTGCCGATAATAGAAGCGTACTTGGCAGAGAACAAAATAGACGAGTGGTTATTTCAATTGAGAAAGAAGAGATATAACGCGTATTGGATCATGATGTTTCACTATTTATATAAATCACTTTATCAAGCAGCTTGTCGATATCAAATAATATAGATTGAGTGAGTTCTGTTGTGTCCTTGACCAGTATCGATAAATCAGGGATTTTTTGTAAGCTACATATAAGCACAATATTGCTGTAATCTGTAAATTCAACCAAAGCTATATGAGGAAATTGTTTTTTAATTGCCGACAAAGTATTGAATAACTCTTGATTTGTATCTGCTTGAATATTGATCATCAGTACAGCTTGCTCAGTGGTTATATTCGCAATCTGCTCATAAAAGTTAGAGGAAAATAAAAAGTCAGGGCTTTTTTCGCCGATAAACAAATCACAAATAACCACATCATAAACCTCAGTAGTCTGATCTATATATTGCTCCGCTTTTTGACAAAAAACCTTCACTTGCTTGGGTAAATTAAAGTAACTTGTCGCCATATCAATAATTGATTGTGAAGCCTCAACGGCGCTCAATGTCAAGTTTGGTATGGTAACTAATGCACGCTCTAAAGCAGCTCCCCCCAACCCTAAATTTAAAATTGAAAGTGGCGTTTTTTTAAAGAGTAAAAATAGCAGTAATGACCGAGAAACTGGCGTTAGAATTTGCGTCGAAAGATGCTTATTCATCACCGATTGTATAGAGAAACCTCCGTATTCAAACCATCTTAATTGATCAGTTTCTTTAACAACTAATAACACCCCATCAATCATTTTTTGTTCAACAACAAAAGAACCTTCCATTGGTAAAGCTTCTCTATTCATGACAGCTTAATTCCTAGATGAAGTAGATAAAAGAAGAACTAGCATTACTATCAAGTAAAAGAAATACTGCCCAAATGCGGGTTCTTAATAGTAACTTCGAGTGTAGAAATAGTATCCAACACAATATAACTTTCAACACTATCAATGTTCATTTTAATGCACTCTTCTCTGCCACTATTACGTCCAGTATCAATGGCAACTCCTTCAAGTATTTTTCCTGTTTTTAACCTAATTTTGATCGGGTAATGATACATGCATACTATTTCAATGGTGTCGTAATGTTCGCAACTTATCATGCTACTTGTCCTTTTATACGGAAAGTGACTTGTACATACTATAATTAGTCAGTTCTATACCCTCACGCATTACTTTGTTTTCAGCCTCAACCTCAAAATAAAATTTTTCAAAAAAGGGTTTAGCGACAAGCGATGCATGGACGGTTAAACGTTTTAGACCGGCTTCAACAGCAACAATACAAATATACCGTAATAATGAAGATGCGACGCCTCTTCTTTGCATAGTAGGTGCAACGTAGAGACAGCCAATGTATCCCTTTGAATCTAATTCAATAAATCCAGCTATTTTATTATCGATAAGCAATAAGTATGGTTTGCTAATCAACAAGCGCTTTTTCCATTTATTATTATCAATGATACTCGCAGCCCAAGCCTTTCTTTGTGCTTGTGAGTAAAGATCTTCTTGTATCGCATGTACTGCAGCATATAAAACATCAGCCACTTCAGCAGAATGTTGCGGAGTATATTCGACTATTTTCATATATCCTCGTTGCTGTAACACTACATGCCAGCTTTATTTAATATCTCACATATAAAAAGTTGTTTATAAATTTTTGTCTGTATTACCATATGGATACTTTATATGGCCGTATCTAATGACTAGTATGGCTAATACGATAATCAGAATAGATGCAGATAACCCTAACATTCTTATTGTGTCCAAATTTTTCATATCTAAAATCATATATCGCGCTAATGCAACGACGGTGATATAGAGTGGCATACGTACAGGCAAGCGCCCTGATTTTAAATATAAACTCACCATCGCAAAGACTTCTAAATAAATAAACAGAAGGAGTAAATCCGACAATGTTACCTCTCCGTTAGAAATCACTATCCAGACTTCATTCGCCATGGCAACCACGGTTAATAATGCAATAACGAATAACCCAATATGCTCGACTAAGGATAACGCTCTATATCCTGCTTTCTTAACCTTTAACAGTGGAATACTCCTTGAAACGAATTGTAATAATGAAGTGCTCTATTCTATTCTTGAATTCAGCTTAGATACAACTGATAAATGCATGCCCTTATTTGTCAGATTAAGCATTACTGATTTTTGAACCTAGTAATACACTATTGCTTATTTTATAGCTGATTGCTTTTATCGGAGGTGGTTGTCTATGGTTAACTTTAGTACGTGTTTCATTTTTTCTGTCGCTAATTGTTCAGTATGTAAAATATAATGAATTTACAAGCTTGCCACTCTATTTCTGCCTTGCTGTTTTGCATTATATAATGCCTGATCCGCTCTATTTATTAACGTATCAATTGTATCTTCGGCTTTAAAGCTTGCGACACCAAAACTTCCAGTTATATGATTCACCGTTTTAAACTGATTATTTTCAACTGCCTCTCTTAGTTTTTCTGCTAGTTTTAACGCACCATTTAAATCAGTTTCGTTACAGATAATCAAAAACTCTTCTCCTCCCCACCTGCCTACAGTATCAATAACACGCGCATTATTTTTTAAAATAGAAGCCATTTCAACTAAGCATTGATCACCAACCAGATGTCCAAAATTATCATTAACTTTTTTATAATGGTCGATATCTAACATAATAATACTCAATGGGTGTGCAAAACGTTTTGATTGCTCTATTTGTAAATCAAGCACTGAATCAAGTTCCAATCTATTGATTAAATTGGTTAGTGCGTCTGTTTTCGCTAATGTTAGTGCTTTCTCTTCCAATTTTTTTTGGTAAGTAATATCCGTCGAAATACCTAAGATACCGATAATGAGGTTAGGTAATGTTTCTGAATAGAGAGGTGTTTTCACTTCAAGGTAAACTTTCTTATCAGCACTATCTTCATTGATAGTAATTTCTTCTCTAGTTTCCTGACCAGACAAAACCTTCAAGTCTATTTCTCTTAACTTTTCTACTATTTCAGGGGAAAATAATTGTTGATCTCGAATTAAATGCAAATCTTCAGCTGCACATTTAAATAAGTCCAGAGTGTATTTATTAGCGTAAATATATTTTGATTCAGTATCTTTTATATAAACAAATGACTGCAGATTATCTAACGCAGCATGCAGCCCTCTAAGTTTATTAAGGTGATTTGATATCATGAACAACCCTTTGGCTCGTTTTTATGAATGACATATAATTGTATTTTTTGAATATGGATACTGCACTATAAGATATTAGTAAATTGACTCGATAAGGCATTAAAGAGGCAATAAAGTTTCATTCACTTAAGGACAACTGATATTTTGCTATTTAATATGTGTTTGCTTGGGGCTGTAATAAAACCGTTGTCGCTTTATCTCAAAGAGCAATAAGCCACTGTAAAACACATGAAAGACAACATATGCTCGGTAAACCTAACCTTTTACAAGGTCTAAAAAGCGAGATTAACCAGTAATATATATTTACAGGGTCTTTGCCTTCATTAAGTATGCATATAAGTACTCGTTAGCTGCCTAACATTTGTCTAACTTTGTCTAACAGCATCCACATGGCGGCTTGCTTATTTAACTATCTTAAAAAATGAAGGGCTAAAATTTATACCATAAATCGTTAATCTAAAAGGAAAAAATACATATATTAGGTTTTTATATTATAACCGCTTATTATTCCATCAACCTGTTAAACCTGTAAGTAAACTTTGCAATTAATGCTTACACACCCATAAATACATATAGACAGCTTGATAGTTAAATTGCCAAAAATTCCTTAACAATCGATTTAAAATGACATTACACTTTGTTATCTTAATAAAGTGACAAAATACTTATAGCTGCAATAGATACCCGTTACCATTCAACATGCAAAGTTCAGCAAGTTGTGAGGTGAGTAGCTTCTAGGCAGGAAGTTGAAGATCTAACTAGTTCAATCAATACTTTCTAACAACGAAGATGCTTGCCTCACAACTTACCCTGTGGGTCGTTAGCTCGAAAAGCAATTCAGCGTTGCAACATTCGATAAGGACTAGCTATTGTCATCATGTTACGCCTTGCTGTCCAAGCTAACGACTGAATAAAGCATCTCGATTGATAACGGGTATAGGTAGGTAATGGTTACTTTTAAATAAGTTACTTTCAAATAATTTTCATTATGACTTTAAGGAAAAAATATGCTTTCTGGTGTATGTATTGGTACCAATGACTTAGTAACTTCCGGTGCTTTTTATGATCAAGTATTAGCCACAATTGGAATGACTTGTATCGTATCTGATGAGCAAGAAAGAGGTTATGCGGGTAAAGATGGCAAAGTGACATTCTTCTTAATCTTACCGTTTAATAAACAACAGGCGACATTTGGTAATGGCACACAAGTCATGTTTTCTGCTCCAGATCCTGAGTCAGTAAGGGCTTTCCATGCGGCGGTATTAAAATGTGGTGGTAGCGATGAAGGGTTACCCGGACCACGAGATTATCATCCAGATTATTATGGTGCCTATGCTCGTGATCTTGATGGCAACAAATTGAATATATCAGTGGTTTTTTGAATCAAAAATAATCAGTAAATGTTAATAAAAGTGCACTACAAGGCACTTAAACGCATTCACTGGCATGAATTAATGCAGGAACTTCTTCAAGGGGTACAGGTTTTGAAAAGTAATACCCCTGTGCATAATCACAACCTAATTCTATCAACAGGTCCAATTGTTGCTGGGTTTCTACTCCTTCTGCTAGTACTGCTACTTTTAATATTTTTCCGAGTTTGATGATATGTTTTACAAAGTTTTTATCCAATTGTGTATGGCAAACTTTATCGATCAAACTACGGTCTAGTTTCAATTTATCAATCGATAAATAAAAATTTCGAATCAAGCTTAATGATGAATAACCTGTCCCAAAGTCATCAATGGAAATGTACATCCCTAACTCTTTAATCTGTAACATATTAGCCGAAAGCATGCTGGCATTAGTGATAGAACTCGTTTCGGTTATTTCTAATTCAAGCAAGTGCGTTGGACAACCAGTTTGATCGAGAATAACTTTTATACGTTCAATAAATGTACTCATTTCCATTGTTTTAAAGGACACATTAATCGCAATACGTGGCACTACAATAGCGCCTATTTTCCATTTAACTAATTGCCTACAAGCTTTCTCAAAAACCCAGAGATCAAATTCGAAGTGCAACCCAATGTCTTCCGTTATAGCAACAAAAATATCAGGAGCAATGTACCCTAATGATTCGTCATACCAGCGAGATAGCGCTTCAAAACCAATCAGTTTATTAGTTTTGATATCATATTGAGGTTGGTAATGTAGCTGTATTTTATCTTGGGCTATTGCCAAGGGTAATGCATCGGTAATTAACTTTTTATTTAATAATTCATCGGTCGGCACAGGGGGCGCAATATAATATTTATTAACACTGTATCTTCTGGCTTTTTGTTTTTCGGTTTCTGCAGCTATCTGCATAGAATGGTAGCAATCATATTCAAACCCCGGTGAACTAACTCCTATACTAAAAGGTTTATTTATTTCAATGTCAGCTGAAATAGCGATAGGTTTAATTAAATCTGAGCAGAGGTGCTTGCAAATCAACTCTATTTTATTCATTAATTGCTGTGAGGATAAGTTGTTATGATCTTCTATTAAAATAGCAAATTTTGCATTTGAATAGCGAATAACAAAGCCAAAATCTTTGGCTGATTGCTGTAACCGCTTACCTAACATCACTAAATATTGGTCACCTACCAAATAATCATAACGGTAATTAATCGTCGAAAAATTATCGACTTCAATAATAATCAACACCAACTGTTTCAAGGTGAGGCACTTGTTATTGATTACATAGTTAATTCTAGAAGTTAACGCCCACCCGTTAGGTAACTCTGAGATTGGATCAATTGATTTATTTTTTGCGATGCAAAAATGTAATGTGAAAGTATTATTATCTTGAGCGACACAGTGTAATTTAACACCGACAACATAATGTAAATGGTTAAACATCCCAGCGGTAGTAAAGAGCCCCTCTTCCGTTGCCATCGCCGCAATACATAATGTTTGTAAATTAGTAAATTCACTATTTTCTGAAAGCACTAGTTTATTTTCAATAGGCACATGCTTTAGTTGTTGAGTAGTGAAACCAAATAGCTCAGTAAAAGCCTCGTTACAATCCATAATAGTGCCATTATGAATGGTTAACGCCGCTAATAATGTTTTTCGATTATTTGTCATAGTACAACTCACCAACTTTTTAATAATTACAGACTTTATACTAAGCCTTTAGATAATTTTGTATTAAGTATATCAGACAATGACTACTAATAATTAGTGACCATTAACCTTTATTTATCATTATTGTTTGATAATAAAAAGATTTTTTATGCCAGATAAATTGCTGCACAGTGTAGTCATCAAAATAAAAACTAGCAATGTCATCGTTAAAATATAAATAGTAACAGTTTCTAAATTTTGCAAACGCTTTGAGCTAGATTTAATAAATATAGTTTCCTTTTCATAAGCAAACTTACCACTTTTTTAAAGCATGACGTGTTTCGCGTTTAATCTGTTATATAGCTCCGTAAAGATAACTGTTAATATCAAGTACAACCATAACAAGTAACTTTAAAAGGAATAGATATGGATGCATTTGTATCCGAGCAAATCGACAACAGCACTTTAAGGTCTCATCCGTGGACTCATATGGTAGAAAATAAACAGTTTATTTATATCGATTTTAAAAAAAGGCCTGATTTGATTCGAACTACATTAGAAGATCTTATTCCTTTTAAGAAGTGGGTATTTACAGAAACATTTTATTCGTTAATTGAGTGGATAAATAGTACAAAATCCTTACTGGAAAGTAATGATTGCACATTTACTGATGTTGAGAATAACCCCGATCAGCAATATCCCTTTGCAAAAAAATGCAGCGGCCGCTTGATGATTTTATTTCGCGACTTGCCAGAAAATTGTCAGCAAAAAAGTATTCAATGGTTAGTTAATAATCTATTAATTCAGGTTTCAAGCATAAAACCTGGATTTAAAGCCGGCGCAATATGCTTATCAACATCACCGACTTGCTATTTATCATTAGGGGACGGTCTAGATAGCGGAGGCATGGGTTATCAAGTGACATTAAACTTCCTCGCTTATGGAAAAAATGAACGTCGTTGTTATGAAAACATGCAGCAAGTATTAGAGACGGCACAAAGTAGCCTACAGCGAATCAACAAAAGCATCTTAAATGGCGATGTGAATGCACTTTATAACTAGCTAAAACAATATTTTATGGCGTCTCTAATAAATGAAAGCATTTAGAAAGTAACGTTAATTAATTAGGCACATTAATTGACGTTAAATATTTCACTTCCTCCATCACCACATAAGTTTTTGAATTTTTTATATCGGGTAATAATAGTAAGGTTTCTGTAAGGACTTTACGATATGCTGACATATCCGCGACACGTGTTTTTAATAAATAATCAAAATCACCGGACACTAAGTGACATTCTAAAATAGAGTCGAGTTGTGTTGCAGCCTTATTAAAGCGTTCAAAAACATCCGGGCTAGATCGTTTTAATGTCAGCTCGATATAAACAAGTAACGATGAATCTAAGTACTGAGGGTCTAACAACGCAGTATAAGACTTGATAACCCCTTGCTTTTCTAATCTTTTCACCCTTTCCAAACAAGGCGTAGCACTTAGACCTACTTTTTGAGAAAGCTCCACATTAGAGATCCTGCCATTTTTCTGTAATTCTCGTAATATATTACGATCAACTCTATCTAGTGACATCAACCACACCTTTGCTATTAAATAGTTTTATTCTCTTATTAAGAATACTTTAAAAGGATTATATTCATATAAGTAGTGAATATAACTTTTTTCAATTGTTTATACTATTTCTATCAAATATTTATTTGTAGTCGCCTAACAATCAACTTCATTAACATTGAAAGGAAAAAATTATGCATATCGGTGTACCTAAGGAAATTAAAAATCATGAATATCGTGTTGGTATGGTGCCAGCGAGTGTGCGTGAGTTAGTGCAAAATGGCCATACTGTCACTGTTGAAAAAAATGCCGGTAACGGGATTGGCTTCACTGATCAAGATTACATTGCAGCAGGCGCAAGCATTGAAGATCAAGCGAATACTATTTTTGCCAAGGCTGATATGATTGTGAAGGTCAAAGAACCTCAAGCCATTGAGCGTGCAATGTTACGTGAAGGACAAATTCTATTTACCTACTTACACCTGGCGCCTGACCTACCACAAACGCAGGACTTAATTGATTCAAAAGCAGTATGTATCGCCTATGAAACAGTCACTGATACAAAAGGTGGTTTACCTCTCTTAGCACCGATGTCAGAAGTAGCGGGACGTATGGCGATCCAAGCTGGCGCACAATCCTTAGAAAAATCAAATCAAGGAAGTGGTATGTTGTTAGGCGGCGTACCAGGCGTTTCCCCTGCAAAAGTAGTGATTATTGGTGGTGGTATGGTGGGTAATAATGCAGCTCAAATGGCAGTCGGCTTAGGTGCAGACGTGACTATTTTAGACCGTAATATTAATACACTACGTAATTTAGATATTCAATTTGGCAGCAGAGTTAAGGTTCTCTATTCAACAACAGATGTACTGGAGGCCGAAGTATTAGCCGCGGACCTTGTTATTGGTGCGGTATTAATTCCCGGGGCCGCTGCACCTAAACTAGTAACACGAGAGCATATCGCTAAAATGAAACCAGGCTCAGCTATTGTCGATGTAGCGATTGACCAAGGTGGATGTTTCGAAACCTCACATGCAACAACTCATCAAGATCCTACTTTCATTGTTGATGAAGTGGTTCACTATTGTGTCGCCAACATGCCAGGTGCAGTTGCGCGTACTTCAACGTTTGCACTCAATAATGCAACCCTGCCATACATTATTAAACTAGCCAACTTAGGTTATAAAGGTGCATTACAAAATGATCAGGGTTTATTAGCAGGGCTAAATGTCATTAATGGTCAATTAACCTGTGAAAGTGTAGCCATAGCCCACCAGCTACACTATGTTTCAGCTGCAACAGCGCTGGCAGTTTAGGTAGCGTTATGAGAATAGCATTAAAGCTCCTTGCGCTATTGATAAGCATCGAGGGGCTTTATGCTAACGACTTAAACCGTCTAAACTAAGCGGACACAGTGATTTTTGCCCTTAGTCGGCTTTACTGGGGCTATCTAAAAGTGGAATACTTAATCTTAAACGTTGGCTATTTCGAATAAAATTACTTCCTAATTCAACCGCTTCGCGACCTTCTTTGATATATGCTTGTGCTTTAGTTTGTCGCTGTTTAGATTTTTCTACCATAGCGTTACCTTTTTTTACATCATCAATGGCATCTTCCCATTTCTCACCAATAAAGATTAATCTATCTGCTTCAAACTCAATTTCTTTAGGACTAGTAGAATCACCAATACGCGTTGCTTCTAGTTGATAATCTTGTCTGGCTTTAAGGATCGCATCGCTACTCAATTGAATCAATTCCTCACCTTCTCGAAACTCTTGGCGAGATTGTTCCAGCAGTTTTTCCCCTTTAATAATTAATTTTTCTCCCTTATTGGATTGTTTTTTACCTTGCTCCCACATGGTATCGGGATCATGAGCATAATCATCAAGGTTAGGCACATTTGAACAAGCGGCTAATAAGAAAGTCGTAAAAGTAAGTATTAATATTTGCTTCATCATAAGTTTCCTTTGTTTAAAAATTAATGCAGTCGTACATGCTGCATGTATAGTAGTTACACTGTTACTTAGTAAGAAATACTAGACCCCATAGTTAATTATTTTTTAAGTAAGTACAGCTAGCTTCGTCAGTACAAAAACAATCTTACTTGAGTATCAATTTCTTGAGGTAATACTTATTCCATTAAGCATGTGAACAAATATCGACCAAAAAAATGGATGAATTCAAGACAAAAATTGCTGTTCTTTTTTCCAAAATTTCTAGTGCAGAAATGATGTATTTGAAGCAACTAGACTGATCTGCTTTTTAGCGGAGTAGGTATATAACAAGCCTACTTAAAAATCGATCTGGCTATCCATACGAACATAAATAAAGTTCATTTATGGCCACAATCGCGTAAACGTTTGTACACGGTGTTACGACTAACCCCTAACTCCAAAGCTGTTTTAGAAATATTACAACTTAAAGACTGATATAAATTAACAATATCTCTATCATCACCTTCAAGTTTAATCGATTCATCTGGCTCGCTACTTACCGCCGTATTATCAACCATTAATGCGCTGACATTGTCATTAAGTTGATCTTCCATATCGGCAAAAAAGTCATCGGGTAAGTATTGTAAATCAATGGCTTCATCCTCTGACATTGCTTGAGCAATCTGAATCACACTCACCAACTGTCTGATGTTACCCGGCCAAGGATGCTGACAAAAGCGCTGCATAGTGCGTTCAGTGATCAAGGCCTGTTTTTTATTTTCAGCATAATAATTAAGTAGAAATTGAATCAGAGCTCGACGGTCAGTGCGATCTCGTAGAGCGGGTAATTCAATATTTAACCCGCTGACTCGGTAATATAAATCTTGTCTAAAAGTGCCGGCTTTTACCGCCTCTTTTAAATTACAATTAGTTGCTGAAACTAGTTTGAAGTCAACGGGATATGATTCAGTACTGCCTAGTGGGTTGACCCGCCTTTCTTGTAATACCCTTAATAATCTCGCTTGGACATTAAGTGGCATGTCACCAATTTCATCTAAGAATAACGTACCTTTATCGGCTTTACGTATTAGACCGATATAGCCTTTATTATTCGCCCCTGTAAAAGCGCCCTTTTCATAACCAAATAATTCAGACTCGACTAAGTCCTGTGGAATAGAAGCGCAATTTACCGTGATCATATTATGTTTATGGCGCAGGCTTGAATAATGCAAAGCCTTCACAAACACTTCTTTCCCTACTCCAGTCTCTCCACGGATCAAAATAGGAATATCTTTATCTACAATTTTTTTACTTTGTAAAATAGCCTTTGCTAGGGTTGGATCACCTAAATTAAGTTCATCCAGTTTAAATTTATGTTGCTCAGAAACATGCAACTTATGATGGTCTGGCGCTAGACTTCTAAAGTCTAAAACTCGCGGTGCAACTTGCTGGGGCTTATGTAAAACACCATGCATTCGACACTGCTTTTTAGTCATCAACGGCACTTGAAAATCTTCCGGTTGATTTAATAACTGACTAATATTTATTTCAAAAATGTCTGTAATATTAACCAATTTCAAATCACTACAAAGTACTAATTCAGCACGACGATTAGCAGAAATAATCAGCCCAGTTTCATCAAAAACAATGAGTGCAGACCACTGACTATCTATATTCTCTGCACTTGTATTAATACGTAAAATATAATGATTATTTTTAAAGTGCGAGATGATCAGCTGGTTTTCTATCGCTTGCGACATGATTTTAACCATGCCTAAGGTATGCCATTCAGGTAAATAGGTATCACTTGAAATATCGATGGCACCTAACATTTCTCTGTCTACACCATAAATAGGAGCGGCAGACCCCGTCATAAAACGATTCGCAATTAAAAAGTGCTCGTCATGATTAATCTGCACAATGCTACCTGTTTCTAAAGCGGTACCAATAGCATTAGTGCCTAAAGACAACTCCTGCCAATTTGCCCCCGGCGTAAACAACGCTTTATGTTGGGGTTTAAAACGTTGTTCACCCCAACTTTTAATAATGCTGCCATGGCCATCTGCTAGCATGACCTGACTATTACTGTTAGCCAATAAATTTTCATAAAACGGCAATACTTCATAGTGTGTAGTTTCAAGTAATAGATGATGCTGCTCAAGCGATGACGATAATTCGCCTCTGTCTAAATGCTCAACATCTGGATGTGAATTATGTGACAACCCAGACTCACGACAACGTTGCCACGAGTTTGCAATTAGTGCTTCATGTTCAATAAATTCAGCTGCAGCTCGTGTCATAGCATTACCTTTTACATTATATGAATGGCATACCTGTATAGAGAATAAAAAATGTAGGTACCAAAATTTTCAGGAAGCACAGTATGATTACAAATTTTTACAAAGACAGATTTTCGATCACATAAATATAACAAACAGGAGGGTAAAGCTGCATTTTGCGATGGCAGACATTATTCAGGAGCCCTTCTCTATTTATCCTAAATACTCAATCACTCTACGCCAATACCTAAATTATCAATTAAAAACAATAACTTAAAAATAAAAAGTTCCAGTTTCATAATATATTGATCTTTCCTCAAAATAATAACCATGCGTCATTAAGGGCGATTTAGGTATTAAACGACCCAGATCACTTAATAGTGTTAACAATTTGTTCACATTATTAACAAACCGCTCATTCCATGAAAATTTGAACACTTTTTAAAAAACCTTAAAAAACAAATTAAACATTTAAAATCATATTGTTACGTTGAATTTAAACTTTGGCATGGATTTCGCTATACCCCATTGATGTTAATAAATAGTGAAATTGAACACCCCCTTGTTTTATTTCTTTATAACTAAATGGAGATTATCGCGCTATGTCCCTGACGTTGGAAAATGTGACACAGATAGTAGATGGCCAGTATTACATTAATCAGGCAAACCTAACCTTTGAGCCTGGATCCTTTAATGTATTACTAGGGCGGACCCTATCTGGAAAAACAAGCTTAATGCGTTTGATGGCGGGATTAGAAAAACCGACATCTGGTCGCGTCCTTATGCACGGTATTGATATGACAGGTGTATCGGTACAAAAACGTAATATTTCTATGGTTTACCAACAATTCATTAATTACCCGAATATGAGTGTGTACGACAATATTGCTTCCCCACTGCGCTTAGCAAAAGAGTCAGAGAAAAGTATTAAAGAGAAAGTGATGGAAATAGCTGAAATGTTACGCATTACGCCTTTTTTATCACGCTTACCTCTTGAACTTTCTGGTGGGCAACAACAAAGAACCGCAATGGCTCGAGCTTTGATTAAAGATGCAGATCTTATTTTGTTTGATGAGCCATTAGTAAATTTAGATTATAAGTTACGTGAAGAATTACGTATTGAAATGCGTGAATTATTTGCTCAACGAAATACTATTGCCGTGTATGCGACCACTGAGCCCAACGAAGCATTAGCTTTAGGCGGTACCACCACTATTTTGCATGAGGGCCAAATAATTCAAACAGGCCCGACAGCAGAAACCTATCACTCACCTTGCAATGTCATTGCCGCCACCTTATTCAATGAACCGCCTATTAATATGATCAAAGGGCATATTACTGAAAATGAAGTGACCTTTGATAATATGGTGCATTTCCCATTAACTTCAGAGTTAAATACGCTGTCTGCAGGCGAATACCAATTTGGAATACGACCTAGTCATTTAAGCCTCTTGCCTAAAAATGATGATGATTTAGAAATTTCAGTGCAGGTTGAAGTAGCCGAAATCAGTGGTTCAGAAACATTCTTACACGTTCGAAACGCACACTTTCAAATGGTATTGCACCTATCCGGCGTTCATAGCTACCACGTAGATGAAAAAATTAAAATCTATGTTCCTACCCACAAACTAAATGTATTTGAAAAGGATGGAGATTTAATCCAAGCATCTAGTCGCAGAATAGAGGATCACTTCCATGGCTGAGATTCATTTAAAATCACTAGCACATAGCTATGACACTAGTGCAAACCCACCTGAATATGCAATTAGACAGATGGATCATATTTGGCATGATGGTGGTGCATTTGCACTATTAGGCCCCTCTGGTTGCGGTAAATCAACCTTACTTAATATCATTTCAGGTTTGTTAAAACCTTCTGAAGGTGATGTATTGTTTGATGGCGTTCGCGTTAACGAAATTCCCCCTCAAGATCGTAATATTGCACAAGTTTTCCAGTTTCCAGTGGTCTATGACACCATGAGTGTATTTGATAATTTAGCTTTCCCACTACGTAATATGGGCACGGGTGCAGCCAAAATAAATTCCAAAGTGACTGAAATAGCAGAAATTTTAGAACTTACCGATGTTTTGAGCAAAAAAGCTGCGAACCTCACTGCTGATGAAAAGCAAAAAGTATCAATGGGCCGTGGTTTGGTAAGAGACGATGTTTCTGCGATCTTGTTCGATGAACCATTAACCGTGATTGACCCACAATTAAAATGGAAATTACGTCGCAAATTAAAACAGATCCATGAAAAATTTAAAACCACTATGGTTTATGTCACCCATGATCAATTAGAAGCCTCAACATTTGCCGATAAAATAGCCCTCATGTATGGCGGTCAGGTAGTTCAATTTGGTACTCCACGTGAATTATTTGAACAACCTAACCATACTTTTGTGGGTTACTTTATCGGTAGTCCCGGCATGAACTTCCTTGAAGTCAAACGCTGTAAAGAAGGCGTTTGCTTTGACAACATCGCTTTTCCACTCAGTGATGCAGAGAAAAAAGCACTACAACACAGTACCTCCAATAATCTTAAATTAGGTATTAGACCTGAATTTGTGCACGTTTGGGACAAACCGAACTCACAAGCGCATGAAGCAAGTGTTGAGTTTGTTGAAGACCTAGGGACTTATAAAATTGTAACGTTAACGCTCGCAGGTGTATCAATTAAAGCGCGCTTACAGGAGGACCAAAAAGTCCCTCATAAAAGTACTTTTATTAGCTTTCCTGAACAATGGTTAATGTTATACATCGACGAATTTCTTGTTGAAAAGGAGAACAACCATGAATAAACCCCATTCGAATAAGGCATGGTTCCTAGTATTACCTGTTTTTATATTGGTTGCCTTTAGTGCCATCGTGCCTTTAATGACGGTTGTGAACTATTCACTGCAGGATATTTTTGATGTCAGTACTCGCTACTTTGTAGGCACTGAATGGTATCGAGAAATTCTCAATAACTCACGGCTGCAAGATTCCTTAGTCAGGCAGTTTATTTTTTCCGGGTCAGTGCTGTTAATTGAAATCCCACTTGGTATTGGCGTGGCATTAATGATGCCCAAATCAGGTAAGTGGTCCGTGATCAGTTTATTAATACTGGCTTTGCCTCTACTGGTTCCATTAAACGTAGTGGGCACGATTTGGCAAATATTTGGACGTGCAGATATTGGCTTATTTGGCTGGGCTTTAAACTCCTTAGGTATTGATTATAACTATGCAGCAAACCCCATTGATGCTTGGTTAACGGTTTTATTAATGGATGTATGGCATTGGACATCCTTGGTTGCACTCCTGTCTTTTTCAGGATTACGCGCCATTCCCGACGCTTATTACCAAGCTGCGAGTATTGATAGAGCATCCGCATGGGCAGTGTTTAGATACATACAACTCCCTAAGCTTAAGAGTGTATTACTGATAGGTGTGTTATTGCGCTTTATGGACAGCTTTATGATTTATACCGAACCCTTTGTATTAACCGGCGGCGGCCCTGGTAACTCTACGACCTTCCTAAGCCAAGCGTTAACTAAAATGGCGGTAGGACAATTTGATATCGGTCCAGCGGGTGCATTCTCGATCATTTACTTCTTGATCATCTTGTTAGTGAGTTGGTTGTTCTACACCGCCATGACACATAGTGACAACAAATAATCAGCATAAGGACGGATTTATGAATAAGAAAAAAACAATTGGCCTTAGCGTGTACATTCTGTTTTTGCTATTGCCCCTATATTGGTTATTGATGATGTCTTTTAAAAGCAACCAAGAGATATTAGGCACATTAACCTTTTGGCCAAATGAATTCACATTCGCTAATTACATGACTATTTTTACCGATGCTAGCTGGTATATGGGTTACATCAACTCTATTTATTACGTATCGCTGAATATGGTGATCACTCTATTAGTTGCTCTACCAGCAGCTTATGCTTTTTCACGTTTTCGTTTTATCGGGGATAAGCATCTGTTCTTTTGGTTATTGACTAATCGAATGTCACCACCAGCCGTATTTTTATTACCTTTCTTTCAACTTTATTCATCGGTGGGATTATTTGATACCCATATTGGTGTTGCACTGGCGCACTGTTTATTTAACGTGCCGTTAGCGGTCTGGATTTTAGAAGGGTTCATGTCCGGTGTGCCACGTGAAATTGATGAAACTGCTTATATTGATGGTTACAGTTTTCCTAAGTTTTTTACCAAAATTTTTATCCCGTTAATTAGCTCAGGGATCGGAGTAACGGCTTTCTTCTGCTTCATGTTTAGTTGGGTTGAGTTATTACTAGCGAGAACATTAACCTCTGTAAGTGCAAAACCAATTGCAGCAGTTATGACCAGAACCGTCAGCGCATCTGGTATCGACTGGGGCGTATTAGCCGCCGCCGGTGTGCTCACAATTTTACCGGGTGTATTAGTAATTTGGTTTGTTAGAAATCATGTGGCGAAGGGCTTTGCTCTTGGCCGTGTATAGGAGAACAGTATGAGTTGGATGGCATGGACAACACCTTCAGCATTATTCTTTATTGGGATTGCTTGTATTTTAATAGGAATGACTTATTGGGAAATTGTAAGCCCTTGTATCGCAAGGAAAGGATTTTTTCCAATAGAGACAACACGTGGTGACAGACTGTTTATCAGTTTATTAAGCGCCGCATTTATTCATTTAGGGTTTATCGGATTTACGGAAGTGACTATCTGGCTGCCCTTTACAGTAGCCATTATTTGGTTGCTCATTGTAATGAAATGGGGGTGATATGGTAAACAGAGTATCTTAGGTCTTACAAAAAGGATGTTTTATGCACCGTTAGGTGCCTTCATTAAATAGATGACAATAGTAATAGTATTAAAGAATTGATCGTAATTTAAAGCAGTAAAATAGATCTCTTAATTAAGGCGATTACTATCAGCACTTTAATTAATAAAAGGACTCAGAGAATGTTTGATAAAAAGAAATCAGTATTTAAACTTGGCCGCTTAAGCGTTGCTATCATGATAGCAGGATGCAGTAGCTTAGCATTAGCAGATCAATACAGTGACTCAGCAAGTGATTGGATCGGCTCAGAATTTACACCATCAACATTAACTAACAAACAACAAATGGAAGAGATGAGCTGGTTTACTGAAGCCGCCAAACCTTTCCGTGGCATGGAAATTAATGTTGCTTCTGAAACACTAACCACTCATGAATATGAATCTAAAAAGCTAGCCAAAGCGTTTTATGAAATTACTGGTATCAAAGTAAACCATGATTTAATTCAAGAAGGCGATGTAGTTGAAAAACTACAAACCCAAATGCAATCAGGGCGTAATATCTATGATGCTTATGTGAACGATTCAGACTTAATAGGAACGCACTTCCGCTATGGAAAAGTAGTACCTATTAGTGACTTTATGAAGGGAGAAGGCAAGGCCGTTACCTCTCCAACCTTAGATATAGAAGATTTTATTGGTTTAAGTTTTACATCTGGGCCCGATGGGAAAATTTATCAACTACCTACTCAACAGTTTGCTAACCTGTACTGGTTCCGTGCCGATTGGTTCGAACGTCCTGATCTTAAAAAACGCTTTAAAAGTGAATATGGTTACGAATTAGGAGTGCCATTAAACTGGTCTGCCTATGAAGATATTGCTGAGTTTTTCTCTGAAAAAGTCAAAGAGATTGACGGAAAACGTATTTATGGGCATATGGATTACGGTAAAAAAGATCCTTCGTTAGGCTGGCGTTTCACTGACTCATGGTTATCTATGGCAGGCGCTGGTGATAAAGGTCTACCAAATGGTCTTCCCGTGGATGAATGGGGTATTCGTGTAGAGGGCTGTAACCCTGTAGGCTCAAGCGTCTCTCGTGGTGGTGCAACCAATGGTCCTGCGGCCGTTTATGCAACCACAAAATACGTAGAATGGTTGAAAAAATACGCGCCACCTGAAGCTGCCGGTATGACCTTTGGTGAATCAGGTCCAGTACCTGCACAAGGTAGTATCGCACAACAAATATTCTGGTATACCGCCTTTACGGCTGACATGGTGAAACCAGGTTTACCAGTGGTAAATGAAGATGGCACACCTAAATGGCGCATGGCCCCTTCTCCACGTGGTCCGTACTGGGAAGAAGGCATGAAACTAGGTTATCAAGATGCCGGTGCATGGACATTCTTAAATTCAACACCTGTTGATAGAAGAAAAGCAGCTTGGTTATATGCACAATTTGTGACCTCTAAAACAGTGTCACTGAAGAAAACATTAGTTGGGTTAACACCAATTCGTGAATCAGATATTAATTCACAAGCAATGACAGATGCAGCACCTAAACTGGGTGGTTTAGTTGAGTTCTATCGTAGCCAAGCACGTTTACAATGGACACCAACGGGCACTAACGTGCCGGATTATCCTAAACTTGCACAGTTATGGTGGCAATATGTTGCAGAAGCTGCAAGCGGTGAAAAGACAGCACAAGAAGCAATGGATGGTTTAGCTAAAGCGCAAGATAAAGTGATGGCACGTCTAGAGCGAAGTAAAGCACAAGGTGAATGTGGACCGGTACTAAATCCAGAAAAAGATGCGTCTTACTGGTTAGACCAACCTGGATCACCTAAAGCTAAATTACCTAATGAAAAACCACAAGGTAAAACTATCGCTTATAAAGATTTGATTGCAGGTTAACTGCAGATAACACTTAGCTACAGGTTGTTCAAAACCATTGTCAGAACGATTTTTCAGTTCAATGTTAAGATCCAATGAAATGAACAATAAAAGCGAACGATGATTCTCTCAAAACCGCTCCTAGTGAGCGGTTTTTTTATGGATTAGTTATTTGTCGCTAAAATTTCATAATAGGAATTTGTTAATAGAGATTTGATGGATGACTGGAACTTAATAACAGAAGCTTAATAATAAGAACTTGATAATAGAAATTTAACCTATTAAGCCAGCACTAACGTAACAATAGAGCAAAATCACAGTGCAAAAAATACAGCTAAAAGCACTCTTATACTCGCCAGAATACTGGTACAAAATCGCCAATGTTGAGCATTACTCAACTTCGAACTGTGTCAGCCACTTGTTTAATCCACCGTTAAGTAAATGCTTATCATCTGCACTTAATGCTGAACTTAATTCATCTAAGACAGTGACATGAACTTCAATGGCTCGATCAATCAACTCCCTACCGTTATCTGTAAGGGCGACAGTCACGCTACGTCTATCCTCCTCGCTATGACAACGATTGATCAACCCTTTTTCTGCAAGTTTATCTAAGCGATTTGTCATCGCGCCCGATGTTAATAACAACGCGCTACTCAACTCAGAGGGAGTTAAACAAGTGTGATTTGCAGAGCGCCTTAGTGCAGCTAATACATCAAACTCACCTAAGGTTAATGCGAAGCTTTTATGGCATTGCGTGATGCGTGTTTCAATATGTTTACTGATACGTAATAAACGCCCAATTAATGACATTGACGTGGTATCTAAATGTGGTTTTTCATTTTTCCATTGTTCAACCACAAGGTCTAATTTATCCAAGGTAAGCCTCTTTATTACTCTTTTTAAACGCAGTAGCATCATTTAATTAGGGTGGGTTTATTTGTGCTTTAATAATTAATTTTCGATTTAAATATACCTTAATGCAAAGATACTTTACAAGAAGTAAAAACAAGTGCAAAATCCTTTTCCCTTTATGTAAAGATACTTTACTCAAAACATATTTAAACGACTACTTATTGCAATTAGCTTAAAAGATAAAGAGATACAAACATGAATATAATTTTAGCGATGGCTGCCGCCTTTTTTTGGGGTACAACCTACGCTGTGACACAATATAGCCTTGAAGGCTGGCCTCCTTTATTACTAGGTGCAATACGTGCTTTACCAGCAGGGTTACTTTTATTGCTTATTAAGCCTAGTTTACCTAAGGGTAAAGACTGGGTGGTTTTGTTACGTTTAGGCGCGATTAATATTGCATTATTTTTTGGGCTACTCTTTATCATGGCACAGACCTTGCCGTCTGCTATCTCGGCAATGGGTATGGTTTATGTACCAGTGTTTGCCATGTGTTTTCATTGGCTTGTTAATAAAAAGAAACCCGCTAAATTACAACTCATGTCAGGCGCATTATTGGTAATATTAGCTTGGCAGCTATTTGACCCGCAAAAACTACAGTTAAATAGCGTCGGCTTAGTCGCCATGTTAACCGCTATTGGGTGTATTGTGATTGGAAGCAATTTAACCCAGTCTTTAAGTAATCGGATCCATTGGTGGACAGTATTATCTTGGCAGCTCATTCTAGGTGGTAGTTTACTTGCCATATTAGCAGCGCTTCAAGCAACGATTTATCCGGCGCAGTATATTAATGCGATTAGCAATATCAGCAGCCTCAATATCCTAGGTTTATCATGGTTAATATTGTTGAATACAGCTTTAGCTTATGGGTTATATGTTTGGTTATTAAGTCGTATGACAGTGGTTGAATTTACTTTTGCTGGCGTGAGTAACCCGATTGCGGGGATTTTAATGGGTTTACTATTAATGGGAGAGTCTTTTAACTTACACCAGTACTCTCTGATGGCGGCAATTATTCTGACCTCTTTATTATCGCCTTTATTTGCGAATTACAGACAAAGAAAAACACTTAACAGTGCGCAAGTGTCAACATTATCAACGGTAAAATAGATAAGAAAAGGTAAACCTTATGCAGTACATAAGGTTTACTAAGTTATGATGTTGCTTCTAAAACAGATAATATTTCCTGTAAAGAAGCTTGGTACTGCTGATCATTTGAATTTCGAAATAATAATAAGTCATCGATAACATCAGGATTATCGATGCTCATTGGGATTGAGAAATCTACATCTTTAATATATTCATCCCAGTTTTGTAATTTCCAAGTATCTCTTGGTGAGTTCCTTTCAATCATACGGTTCTTTACGACATCAACATCGGTGATCACCCAAACCACAGTCAAGCGTGCATTTTTTTCAGCAAGCTTATTTTTTAAATTATCTACAAAAGTGGTATCTCTTATTTCTCGCGTAAATGGCGCATTAATTAACACAATATCGTCATACTCTAACGCCTCCATCGCCAAGGCTAATATAGCGTCATATTCAAAATTACGAATATGCTGTTCAAAAAATTCCGAGCTTCGATTAACTTCTGCATTTGCGACTTTAAAAATCTGATGTGACAACACGATTAATGTATCTTTGTCTAAATACACCACATGTTTTAACGCTTTTGCTAACTGTTTAGATATATATGTTTTGCCACTCGCTGGTGGTGAAGTGACAAGGATCAATCTTTTCATTTTACTTCCTTTTGCGTAGAGGATATAGCCGTTAACAAGCGAGAAAATTGGTCGTTTTCTGATAAGGTACATCACTCACCACAGTACCACTCACTCGCGCTGTTTTAGGACCAGTTTTAAGCCATTCCAACATTTTATCTATTTTTTCAGGAGGACCATACATCAACACTTCAACGTCACCATTGGGTAAATTTTTTGCATGCCCCATTAGATTATAAAGGCGGGCTTCCATGCTAGTAAAATAACGAAAACCAACCCCCTGTACAATCCCAGAAACAATCACTTTGCATCCAATTTTATCCACTCTAATTCCCCCTATAACCAACACTTATTTATATATAAGCATAAACATCTTCGGTAAGATAAACTTAGCCACAACGCACATTTGTTTTAATAACATCCAATCAGTGTTTATATATCATAATGTTACAGGTCAACAACTTTAAAAACACTATCATATCGAACCTTCATCAATTGCCAGAAGTCACCATTAACCCAAACATACCCAATACAAAGCCTAATACGGCGCCAATCGGTGGAGCCCAATGTTTTTCTAATTTAACTTGTGGTGCAAGATCTTGAAATATAGAGTACAAAATACCGCCGGAAGCAAATAACATAATGGCAGAAATAGCCTTTGGATACTCAGATAACCAAAGGTACCCTGAAACGCCTGCAACGGGCCCAAGCATCGCCATTAAACAAAACATCAGAATGATTTTTTTGGGCTTATAGTCGGCACTTGAATTTAACTCTCGATAGGCACTAAAACCTTCAGGTAAGTTCTGTAAGGCAATCAATGCAGCTAATAAATAGGCATTACTATTGCCTATCGCAAAAGCAGCACCAAGCGCAATCGATTCGGGAATGAAATCCGATAGCATGGCTGCAAGTTGACTGGCTGGAGTATTAATTTTCTTAAGGTAGATATCCAAGCCCATGAAACTCAGCCCACCGATAATAAACCAAACACAGGCCGCTACAGGGCTAAAATTAACAATGCCTTCCGGGACTAATACCAACGCAACAGCAGATAATAGCGCCCCGCCCCCAAAAGCCATCACACTATGTCTGAATTCTTCTTCAATCCATTGGTTTTTTATATTTTCAACATAAGCAATAACAGCACCAAGTGCCATCGCCAAGCCAGCGAGTAATGTAGAAATGATAACAACCACTAACAGATCCATCGTTTCTCCTCGATAAAGGTTAAGTAATAGCAATGATATTAGGTAAGATAACTAAGTTTTTTCATAGAAACAATGACTTAATTTACAACGTAAATTAATGTAGATAGTGCTCCCTTTTACGAACTTTACAAGCAAGCAGTAGATCATTTTAATAATTACAATGGAGGAATTAATTAATCTAGCGGATTTAACATTGAAGTGCATAACAACTAAGCAGATAAATAATATATTTATTCGTTGAGTCTAGGCTTTACAATAACGTTTAACGCATAGTCCAGAAGCAGAATTATAGGCATTAAAATATTATTCAATTAAGCTTAAATATTTAAACATTTATATAATTATACGCTATAGATGATGAAATCGAGGTTGTTATAATTCCTCCTTAATATGAGTTTTAAATCTTGAATCTAAGCCAAAAAATGTAATGGTTTAAAGTCGCCAATTTCATCAATAGAACATAAATAGCATTAAAAAACTCAAAGCTCACATTGTCCCTATAAGTAATAGCATCACTACAATCCACAGAAAAAAGACAAAAAAATACCCACCAGCAATTAACTGGTAGGTATTTTAAAAATGGCCTTTGAGTCGTTAAACTATTACCTTTTAACTATTTAATTTATTAAACAGTCAATAAACGTAAAGTGTCTTTTGCAATAACCCATTCTTCATTAGTTTGAACAACCATCGCGACTGTACTACCTGATTCGCTGATAATACCTTTATTAGATGATTTACCAAAACGGTTTGCTAGGTTTTCTTGTTCATTCACTTTAAAGCCTAATAAACCTAAACGCGCTAATGTTAATTGACGAATTGGAGCAGAGTTTTCACCGATACCGCCTGTAAATACAACAGCATCTAAACGTCCATCTAAAGCAGCAGTGTAACTTGCAATATATTTAGCTAAGCGGTAGCAGTAAAGATCCATAGCACGAGTTGCGGCTTTATCTTTTTGGTAATTATCTTCAACAAATCGGCAATCCGATGTATTTTCAGTTAATCCCAATAAACCAGACTCTTTTGTTAGCATAGTGTGAATTTCTTCCATGCTGTAACCTAATTCGTCATGTAAGTGGAAAATGATTGCAGGATCTAAATCACCACAACGCGTTCCCATTACTAAGCCTTCCAACGGCGTCATACCCATTGACGTATCGACAGAAATACCGTTTTTAATAGCACAAACAGAACCACCGTTACCTAAGTGACAGTTGATGATATTTAACTCATTAACAGGTTTATTTAACACTTCAGCAACTTGTAATGTAATGTAGTAATGGCTAGTACCGTGCATACCGTAACGACGAACGCCATTATCACGGTAAAGTTTGTACGGAAGTGCATATAAATAAGCTTCTTCAGGTATTGTTTGGTGGAAAGCAGTATCAAACACAACCACATTTTTTAATAAAGGCAGTGCATGTTGAGCTGCACGAATACCGATCAAATGAGCTGGATTATGTAAAGGCGCTAATGACACACAATCTTCAATACCTTGGATAACAGAGTCAGTGATAACAGCAGATTCAGTGAACTGCTCACCACCGTGTACGATACGATGGCCAATAGCATATAAGTTTTCTTTTAATACAGGGTTTAACGAAAGGATTTCATTTACAATAAAAGTTAATGCTTCATCATGGGCAGCACCCGCACCTAATTCAGCTTTACCTTTTACACCTTCTAAATTCCATTTAATACTTGCATTATCTAAGTGCAAGCACTCAGAAAGACCAGAAAGTTTTTCATCACCAGTAACGGCATCAATAATGGCAAATTTCAAAGAAGAACTACCACAGTTAAGTACAAGGATTAGCTTGCTGTCCATTTTTATATCCTATTTATCACAAAAATAAAGGGTTAGAGCTAAAAGTTATTTCAACTCTTTAAAAGTTGTATTTTTTGGCATTATAAAATAATAACAACAGACAGAGCCCTTGTTTTTACTACCACCAAATCAGAGGTGCGAAGCATACACGTGAAGGACATAGATCACAAAAAATAGTTTCTAAAGCATATTCCTTCTTTTAAAGAACGATTTATAGAGGTTATCCAATAAAAATGAGGCGTAAGAAGGGTTTACATAAGATTAGATTAAATTAATATAAAAAAATAATAACTGGTGCAGCGTTTAGCTGCACCAAACTTGCCAAAATAGAACTAAATAATTGATATAAAACAACTCCATCAATAAAACAAAGCTTGAAATCAAATGTTAATTTTCTCTGCGTAACGCACAATATGTGTTGGTATATTTAGTTGTTCTTCTATTGCTTGTTTAAAAATGCTTTGTTTATCTGGTTCACCATGTATTAAAAACACATGTTCAATTTTTTCAAATTCACTGATCCATCCTAAAAGGTCATGTTGGTCGGCATGAGCAGAGAAACCATTCACTTTATGTATTTTTGCATTTACCTTAATATTTTCATGGTAAAGCTGAATCGAATCCACTCCGTCTATTAACTTCCTTCCCAACGTCCCTTGAACTTGATACCCAACAAATATGACACTATTCGTTTCATCCCATAAACGATGTTTTAAATGATGTAATATCCGTCCTCCCGTGCACATGCCACTACCTGCGATAATGATGCAACCACTTTCTATTTTGTTAATGAGTATCGATTCATTGCTTTTTAAAGCATATTGTAAATAAGGGAAGTCAAATACACTGCCATCACGATCAAGTAGTTGTTTGGCTGATTCATTCAACTCATGGTGATGAGCGGTATAAATTTGCGTGGCGCGCATCGCCATTGGAGAATCCAAAAAGACTTGGCATTGTGGTAACTCTTTGTCGTAATACATTTGCTTTAATAACAATAAAATTTCTTGCGAACGTTCAATAGCAAATGACGGGATCAAGACATTGCCTTTATTGTTTAAGGTATTAATTACAATTTCCTTAAACTCATCTACCGTCTCTTTTAAACCACAATGATTACGGTCACCATAAGTTGACTCAATAAATAACGCATTGGTTTGTTTAATAACACTAGGTTCAGGCATGATTAAATCTTTACGGCCGCCTAAGTCACCAGAAAAAACCACCGACTTAGTTGTGCCAGCTTCTTCAAAATCAACTTGCACTGTACTTGAACCGAGAATGTGTCCAGCCTGGCGAAACGTCACCTTCACATTAGGAGTCAGTTGAATACTTTTATTATGTTGTGCATATTGAATGGTTAAATCAAATACTGCTTTAGCATCATCAATAGTATAGATAGGGGGACGAACTTTTTTTTCAGTACCCGACCGTTTTGCTTTTTTAAAAGCCAATTTGTAATCTTCTTCGGCAATTTTAGCGCTATCCATTAGCACCACTTCAGCTAAATCCATGGTGGCACGAGAAGCTACAATCTTGCCATCAAAGCCTTCTTTAACGAGTTTAGGGATGCGTCCTACATGGTCTAAATGAGCATGCGTGACTAAGATAATATTGACGCTTTTAGGATCAAAATCGAAAGGTTCATAGGTCTTTTCTTCACCCTCACCCTGAAAATAACCACAATCAATTAATATATTTGGCCCATTTTCAAGCTGTAAGAGATGACATGAACCAGTTACTGTTTCAGCTGCACCAAATGATTGAATAAAAGCCATAAAACACCTCCTCTATGAACTTGTTTACAGATTTTTGAGACTCAATAACTTAGCGGCTAAAGACATTAACTAGCTTTAACAGCTATAGTTTTTTATATAGTTTTTTGTAATATCTAATAATGACCATAGCGCATAAGTAGGTGTAAAGTTGATAGCCTGTTAGCAATTTTGCTATTCAATCATTTAATTAAAAGAGATGGATGAAAGATTGAAAAGGTAAGTAAAAGGCTAAAAAGAGGAATCCGATAGAAAGGTTAAATAAGCGAGATCCTTTATTGCAGTAATAACAATAATATTAAGCATAAAAAAACCGCTCGTTGAGCGGTTTAATTAATTAAGGTGTAAAAATATTATTAAGATTTACAACCTTTATGATTTAGTTTGTTTTAGCATTTGCCAGTATTTCTCATAGATAGCATTCGCTTCACCTAAGTCACTATGATACGAACCGTTTTTAATAACATCAGCTGGCGGTACAACCATTGGGTTATTACGCATTTCATCACTTAACAAAGGGATAGTACCTAAGTTAGGGGTTGAATTACCTACACCTTCAATAATCATTTTTCCAATTTCAGGACGCAATATATAGTCAATAAGCTTGTGTGCATTATCTACATTTTCAGCGCCTTTAGAGATAACAAGACTGTCTACCCACAAAGTAACACCTTCTTTTGGGTAAATGTAATCAACCGTACCTAACTCAACTTGTGCCATGTAAGCTTCACCATTCCACATAACGCCCATCGGTACATTACCTTGAATAAGCGGCCCTTTTGGTGAATCAGACAAGAATAATTTCACGTTTGGTAATAACTCAACTAGTGCTTCATAAGCTTGACGAATTTCGTCTTCATTAGTGGTATTGTTTTCAAAGCCTTTCACTTTTAATGCCATTAAAAAGATATCGCGAACATCATCTAATAACAGGATTTGATCTTTAAATTCTGGTTTCCAAAGGTCTTTCCACGACGTAATTGATGATGAATTCATCTCATCCGTATTAACCGCAATAGCCGTACTGCCCCATAGATATGGAATACTGTACTTGTTACCTGGGTCGTAAGCTTGATCCAATAAGTTTGGATCTAAGTTACCCAGGTTTTTTAATTTAGATTTATCAATAGGCTGTATAAGATCAGCACGTTTTAAACGTTCGATAAAAAAGGTTGTAGGCACCGCTAAATCATAACCTTTACCGTTCACTAATTGTAATTTAGCGAACATAGTTTCATTGCTATCAAAGGTAGCCACTTCAACTTTAATGCCCGTTTCTTTAGTAAACGATTTAAGTACTTTATCTGGAATGTAATCAGCCCAGTTATACAACACGACTTTTTCTTCTGCAATTGCTGAAAAACTAAGCATCATTGCGGCGGTTACTGTTAACCATTTTTTCATTATTAATTTCCTTTTTTACGTAGCAATAGCTGCGATATTACAATTAAGACTACTGACCCAACAAAGAGTAAAGTAGAGATAGCATTAACCTCTGGCGACACACCAACACGGACCATGGAATATATTTTAAGTGGTAATATTTCATAGCCTGGCCCCGTTACAAAGGAACTCACAATCACATCATCGATGGATAACGTGAAACTTAACAACCAACCCGATGCTACCGCTGGTAATACCATTGGTAGGATAATTTTACTAAACACCTGCCATTCGTTAGCCCCCAAATCGCGCGCTGCTTCCGTGACCGACATATCCATGCCTTTTAAGCGAGAGAAAACACTAATGATCACAAATGGCAAACAGAAAGTAATGTGTGCAATTAAAAGCGAAATATAGCCGAGTTCAATACCCAAAGTAACAAATAAAATAAGTAAGGCAATCGCCATCACAATGTCCGGTGTTAACATGCTTACAAACACCAGCGAAGAGACCGCACCTTTACCATAAAAACGATAACGTTGTAATGCAACTGCCGCTAAAGTACCAATCACAGTTGCAGCTGTAGCACTGGTCAATCCAACTTGTAAGGTGTGCCAACCCGCTTCCATTAACGAATCATTTTCAAATAACTTCTCGTACCATTTATAGGTAAAACCACTCCATTTATTACCGTAGCGAGACTCGTTAAAAGAGTTAACCACTAAAATAAAAATAGGTGTGTACACATAGCAAAGTACTAGCCCGATAAACCCTAATCTAAAAATTCGAGTCATTGATGCCCCCTTCGCGATTCGACATTTTTGTCGCTCGGTAATAAAGCCAAAGCATAAATGATAATAATAAAATCATTAAAATACTCAATGCGGCACCAAATGGCCAATCACGTGTTTGTATAAACTGGTTCTTAATGACATTGCCCAATAACGCATGCTTTGAACCGCCCAATAAATCCGCCACAAAAAACATGCCCATGGCTGGCAAAACCACCATCAAACACCCGGCAATAATACCCGGCAGTGTTAATGGTAAAGTAATGCGCATTAAACGTTGGCTTGCACTCGCACCGAGGTCTTTAGCCGCATCTAACAATTTAAAATCTAATCGCTCCATAGAGGAATAAATAGGTAATATCATAAAAGGTAACAGGATATAACTGAGACCAAAAATAACCGCAAATTGGCTATATAACATGTCCAATGGTTTATCAATCAAACCGATAAATTGCAGTGCTTCATTAATTAAGCCTTTTTTACCTAACAAAAATTGGATCGCATAAATACGTACCAAAGAATTTGTCCAAAATGGCACAATTAACAGAAACAACACAATGCCACGCCAGCGTTTTGGTAATGACATCAAGCACATCACAAAAGGATAGGCGATGGCTAAACAGATCACAGCTGTTATCATCGACATCGACAGTGAATCCCACAACAATGCAATAAAGGTCGGATCGAAAACGCTTTTCCAACCTTCTAGGCTAAATTTATACTGTATTAAAAAATCAGCATCACGAGTTAAGAAACTGGTCACTAAAACCATCAAGCTCGGCACTAGAACAAACAGTGCTAGCCAGCTTGTAGCAAGACCAATAGCCCAAAAACGAAACTGATTAAATTGTTTGTTCATATGGCAATACCACTTCCCAACCGGTTATCCATTGCAATGCGACTTTTTGACCTAAGCGGTAGTCAAAGTCGGGATCATCTTCATCAAAAAACTCACTGGCAATCACATTGGTGCCAGTAGATAAACGAATATAAGAATCTAAGGTTTTCCCTTTATAGTTACATTCGTGAATATGCCCTTCTATGTGCACAGTATTCGACGCTAATTCAGGTTTAGTTAAGCGTACATCTTCAGGGCGAAGTAATACGTGTACTTTGTCATTCGCGACAAAAGGATAATCCGTTTGCACAACCCAATCAGCACCTTCAGCAACCACTTCAACGTGTTTTTCATCAATGCGACGCACCACATGACCATCAAATTGGTTAATTTCACCAATAAAGCGTGCCACAAAGAGATTGACCGGCGTTTCATAGATTTCACGCGGAGTGCCAATTTGCTGTACCTTGCCTTTGTTTAATACCACGATGCGATCTGACATCGACAACGCTTCTTCTTGGTCGTGCGTAACATAAACAAAGGTGATGTTAAGTTGACGTTGTAATCGCTTTAACTCTATTTGCATTTCTTGACGTAATTTGTAATCAAGCGCACTCAACGACTCGTCTAACAATAATAAACGCGGGCGATTAACCACAGCGCGCGCAATAGCCACACGTTGTTGTTGTCCACCGGATAATTGATGTGGTTTACGCTGAGCAAAACTTTCTAAACGCACCATACGTAATGCTTCAAGTACACGGTCATTAATTTCTGCCTTGGGTACTTTATGCATGATCAAACCGAACGCGATATTGTCATACACTGTCATATGAGGAAATAAAGCATAACTTTGGAACACGGTATTCACGGGGCGATGTTCAGCCTTAAGAATAGAGATATCTTTTTCATCAAGCATTACTTGCCCTTGGTCTTCTTTTTCAAAACCAGCAATAATACGTAGCACTGTCGTTTTACCACAGCCTGATGGACCTAATAAGGTAAGAAACTCACCGTCGTAAATTGTAAGATCTAACGCATCTAAAACCGTATTATCGGCATACGTTTTACTGACCCCAGAAAGTTGTAAAAGAGGTTGGCACCCAGTCACATTCAATATTCCAAATATATAGCCATAATGGCAGTTAACATCATCTTAAGTTTTTCGCTTAAGCGCTTAAGAACTCACATTAAAAACAAGTCTTTATTTTGTTCATGTTGCAATCTTTAACGTAGATCACAATCGGCGCGATTGTACCTACATATCAATCAAACTCAATAAAAAATCAAAGCAAATAACAAATTATTTTCGCACTATTATTTACAGTAAAATGTTTAAAAAACAAACAAAAATTTTTATAAATAAAATCGACAAATACAATCATTTTATCACTATTGAATTGGAGCAATGTCTGAGATTAATCGTGCTTAACCATATGAGAAGTGAATAAGTGCACAATTAATATACCTCATAACAGCAGTACATAAATTAACCGTTAATATTTGGTATTGCGCTATCGAGTTGAATACGTAAAGAGCGAAATGAGGATTAAGTGGAATAGGTACAGTTTGAAATAGATATAGAGAAAGTAGGTATAGTGTGAGAGGTATAGTACAAAATAGATAAATAATTAAATGAAACCGTACTGCTGTTAATCAGGTAGCAATACGGTTGTCGATAGCAAGTTACAAACTTGTTTTAATCTTTGTTTTGCTTTGGTTCTTCAGGTAAAACTAAGTTTAAGAATATCGCCGTAATACCACCCGCCGCCATCCCAGAAGATAAAATACTTTTCACCCAGTCCGGCATGAACTGAAGAATTTCAGGGTTCTGCCCAATGCCTAATCCCATTGAAAATGATAGAGCCATGATTAAAATAGCACGGCGATCCAGATCACAACGAGAAATGATACGAATACCTGAAGCAGCAATGGTACCAAACATAACCACCGTCGCTCCACCTAATACTGGCTCAGGAATTAATTGTACTAAGTTAGCAACACCAGGAAATAAACCAAGTAACACCAACATACCCGCCACAAAATAACCGATGTAACGACTTGCTACACCCGTTAGCTGAATAATTCCGTTGTTTTGGCTAAAGGTAGAATTAGGGAAGCTATTTAATAACGAAGCGATAGCCGAGTTCAAACCATCTGCTAATACACCGCCTTTTATACGTTTCAAATAAAGTGGGCCAGAAACCGGTTGCTCAGATGTTTCAGAGGTTGCTGTTATGTCTCCGATCGCCTCTAATGACGTCACCGCAAATACAATCACCAAGGGAATTAATAATCCCCAATCGAAGCCTAAACCATATTGCATCACCGACGGAACTGCGATTAAAGCTGTTTCAGGCGCATCCGTTGTGTTTAACATACCCATAAACCAAGCTAATACCGTGCCTGCTATCATGGCAATAACGATCGATGAAACACGTAAATAAGGATGCTTTACGCGATTCAATAACACAATAAAGCCTAATACTGTTCCCGCTAGCATTAAATTATCAAGGCTACCGAAACTACCATCTTCAATCGCTGCATAACCCCCTCCCATGGAGGTTAAACCAATTTGGATCAATGTCAGACCAATCAGCGTAACAACAATGCCTGATACAAGCGGTGTAATAATGCGTTGCGTATGTTGTAGCACACGGGAGATAAATACTTCGGTTAATGAGGCAAATAGAATTGTACCGAAAATAGCAGCCATCATAGTACTAATATCGGCACCACCCGCTTTAAGCGCTAAGCCAGCACCAATGATCGGACCTAAAAAATTAAAACTAGTACCTTGTATTGATAATAAGCCAGAGCCTATCGGACCAAAGGTACGAATTTGAATAAAAGAAGCAATGCCGGATGCAAATAACGACATGCTAACGATGGTATTAGTATCGCTGGCAGGTAAACCCAATGCTTGGCATATAATTAAAGAGGGAGTGATCACTGCAACAAACATAGCTAATAAATGTTGAGTCGCTGCAAAAAGTGTTTCAGGCAGTGGCGGACGATCATCTAAACGATATATAAGATCAGAATTTCGTTGTGTTTTAGTCTTACTATGCTGTTCAAGCATGGTGTTTGTATCCTTGGTATATTTACCTTTTAACTATTTTTGTAAAATTAATCACCTCATCTATCGCGCTTGTAGTTGCAAATAAAAGAGCAAGGAACAATAGCCAAAAAGCACCGATAGCGATTGATGTGATTTTTGAGTGCGTCATTTGAGGTTAATTTTTCTAACAAATAAAATATTTAAATGGTAGTGAGTATTTCTTGATCCCTACAGAATGCGCTGAATGGGCACCTATCTGTGAAGGCTGGATAATTCTGTGATTGCTGTTACTCAGAACCAGACCAACATCAGGAGAAATGAAAGTGGTTTAAATCCGGCGCTATTTTAATTCGCTTTTGATAAATAGCAAACAATAGTGAAAATACTCTGGGAAATAATCAATAGATATCAATGTAATACAATAAAATAATGTTATTAAATTGTTAACAAATGATAGCTGTAAGATGAAGGTTAAAACAATTGCAGATTGTTAACTTATATACATAACTTGGTGAGCTTAAGGTCAGGCTTATACCTTTTAATTAAACAGGTTTTATATTAAAACTAACATTAAGACAATCAGTTCTAAGATGAAAACATATTTAATAGGGTTAGCGAAACAGCATTAAGCGATGTATGGTATTAACGGTGAATCGGCTAAATCCAGTTCAACTTCACAATAGTTTAGATTCAGACTGTTCAGCCTCACACAACAGAATAAACAAAACTTTAACCTAAATTTAACATCTATATTGGTTGAAACTGATTTTTAATCCATAAAAATCAAAGAAAATAGTCAATAACACTGGCTTAAATCATTTACACTATTTATGCTGAATATGCTTTGACTTTAAACAACTAATCTCTCTGCATATTTTATATAAGGAAATTAACATGTATAAGGAAATAAACATGATAAAAACACGAAAATTTATACCCTTCTTTCTATTAGCCTTTAGCGCCAATGCTTTGGCTGAAGAAATGAGTGGATTTGGACAAGCGGTTAACTCTCTAAGTCAATCAGTTGATGGTTTTTTTAGTGATTACACAGGTTGGTTTGTTAGCTTAATATTTAAAAGTGTTCCTATTGGCGAAGCAAGCTTTCCATTAATCGTTGGTTGGTTATTAGTAGCAGCCTTGATCTTCACTATCTATTTTGGCTTTGTACAGTTTAAACGTGTTGGACTAGCGATTAATATTATAAAAGGTAAATATACAGATCCCAACTCTAAAGAAGAAGGCGAAGTTTCTCACTTCCAAGCATTAACAACGGCCCTTTCAGGTACTGTTGGTCTTGGTAATATTGCCGGTGTTGGTGTCGCACTTGCAATTGGTGGCCCGGGCGCAACTTTCTGGATGATCTTATGTGGTCTTCTGGGCATGGCGTCTAAATTCTGTGAATGTACTTTAGGTGTAAAATACAGAACTATTTTACCATCGGGTGTTGTATCTGGTGGTCCAATGTATTACTTAAGCCAAGGGTTAAGTGAAAAAGGCCTCGGTGGTTTAGGTAAAATATTAGCGGTTGGTTTTGCATTAATGTGTATTTTAGCAACGTTAGGTGCTGGTAACATGTTCCAAGCAAACCAAGCACATGCAATGTTAACGTATGCCTTTGACGTACCAAGTGAATATGGTGTTATTACTGGTATTGTACTGGCTTCATTAGTATTTTCAGTAATTGTTGGTGGTATGCCTTCAATTGCATCGGTAACTGAGCGAGTTGTTCCATGGATGGCTGCGTTATATGTAGGCATGGCACTTATTGTTATTGTTGTAAATATTGAGCAAGTAGGTCCTGCTTTTGCTTCTATCGTTGAAGGTGCTTTCACCGGAGCCGGTGTTGTTGGTGGTTTCATTGGTGCATTAATTCAAGGTCTAAAACGCGCGACCTTCTCCAATGAAGCAGGGGTCGGTTCCGCAGCGATTGCTCACTCCGCAGTTAAAACTAAAGAGCCTATCACTGAAGGTCTTGTATCTTTATTAGAACCATTCATTGATACTGTTGTTATTTGTACCATGACGGCATTAGTCATCATCATTGCAGGATTAAATGTTGCACCTTTTGATGGCAGTGGTTTAACAGGTGTTACATTAACAGCCGCATCATTTACTGAAACTGCAGGCGTCTTTAAATACTTACTAGCATTAGCAGTTATCATGTTTGCATTCTCAACAATGATCTCTTGGTCATACTATGGATTGAAAGCATGGACTTACCTATTTGGTGAAGGTAAATCAACAGAATTTATTTTCAAGGTTATTTTCTGTTTATTTGTAGTTCTTGGTGCGACCATCCAGTTTGGCGCTGTTATTGACTTCTCTGATGCAGCTTTATTTGCAATGTCTATCTTCAATATCATTGGTTTATACTTCTTAATGCCAATCGTGAAAAAAGAATTACATTCATTTATTGCTCGTGTTAAATCTGGCGAAATAAAAACATACGATACAAAATAAACTACACTGACTGATCTTTGTAAAGCAGTCAGCATAAAACAGTTTATTAACGGTTTATTAACGGTTTATTAACGGTTTTTGTTAACCGTATTTAATAAAAAACTCACTTCGGTGAGTTTTTTTGTATAGGATACTCACTACTTATTTTGTATATATTTTCTACATAATAAAGATTAGCAAGTGTATTTTATTTCTTTCAGCGTTGGCTATTACAGACGATATACAAGGAAGGTATATGAACGAGAATGATAACGAAACGGAAACAGTAACAATTGATTTAACGCGTCCATTACTGCGAGACGGCCCTAAATTTTTATCACATAAGGTGGTTGTTATTGATGATATTGCTTTTTTGCGACCGACTATCACTGCCATGTTATTTTGTGTCGTTTACATTGTTGTGGGGGTATTTTTAATGAGCCTTGCAAGTTACCAATTAATGGTTTTAAGCAAATATGACTTTGCCATTTTTCTTGGGGGATTTGGTATCGCAATAAGCACCTTCGGCATATCATTAATTCAACCATTTATGAGTCGAGTCAGTTTTGATCGAAAAACCGGTGTGTTTAATAACCATAAAGACCGCGACGTTAAACTCCAAAACATTACCTCTATACAAATAAATAACAAAATTATTCAACGTAAACATGCATTAAACTACGCCTGTTATGAATTGAATTTATTAACTGAACATGGACGAAGAATTAATATTTTAAACCATAACGATCAACAGCAGTTACTACAAGACGCTGAGTTATTAGGCTCTTTTTTAGGAGTGGAAGTAAATGACTGTCGAAGAGAAATTATTTTATAAGTGCATCACACTCCCTGTGTCAGATGAGTGATTAATTGTATCAGTGTAATGATTAATGTAATCCCTTATGAGCGATTACATTATTAGACAATGTTACAACAAGTCGAGTATGACTTTATTTGCTCATTTTTTAGATTAAGAAAGTTAACCGCCGATAACGCAAAACTATAGCGAATAAAATTCAAACGCTTCTAACAGGCAGAATCGCAATAAAATGCCAAACAGAGTAAAGCTTTTAAAGCCTGATTCAATATGGCGACCAACGACTAACCTGACAACTTTTACCTTTCACTGAAGACACCTTACACGGAAGAAAAGCACCCACTTTTTTTATTCAGCAGTACTTTTCCGACCTGATAAAAAGTAATTACCTAATGCCAATACCACACTTGCTAACATTAACAATAATGAAACAACATTAATCACCGGTGTCGCGCCCTCTCTTAGACGGTCATAAAGCGTGATGGTTAAAGGGCTATCCGAGCCAACTAACATCAGAGTCGTATTGAAGTTCTCAAAAGACATTAAAAAACTGATCACGGCAGCGCCAATAATTGCAGGTAATAAATACGGAATAGTAATTGTACGTATTGCTTGTAATTTAGTGGCTCCCAAGTTCAAAGCAGCTTCCTCTAAACTTAAATCAAAGCTGCGCAATCTGGCAGCTACAATTAAGGTGCAAATCGTAGTAATAAAAGCAAATTGACCAATTACTACCAATGTTAAACCTGGCCTCAACAATTCAATATCGATTGCCCATACATCATCAAAATAATTAGCAATGCTTGAACTCATGATTAAAATCGATACGCCTAAAATAACTCCAGGTATTACCAAAGGTAATAACATCAACATATATAAAACACTTTTTCCTCGAAATGTTGCCCGTTCAAACAAAAAAGCATTATTGACTGCTAACGCAACAGCCAAAACCGTCGTGCAAGTTGCAACTAGAAAGCTGGTTGCAATTGATTGATATAGCTGAGGGTCGTGAAATAACCCTAGCATCGGCTCTTGATCAGAGAAAAACCAATCCCAAGTAAAACCATGCCAAGGGAGAGAGGGAAACATACTGTCATTGAACGCAAATACAGCAACAACCACTAAAGGAGCCATTAAAAAAGTAAAAAATATAAAAGCATATATCCTAAAACTAGACTTAAACAGTGCTGACTGCGGAATCGATGGGATCATACAGAGTCTCCTAGGACATCACTTTGCTGAATGATTGACGGCTAAGTTTCAACCCAAGCCAAACAATCAAAGAAGAAATACTTAACAATAGAACACCAAATGCCGAGCCCTGTTGCCAATTAAACCGCGTAATAAATTGCGTAAATATTTGCTCAGTGAACCATAAACTTGATTTACCACCCAATAAAATAGGCGTTAAATAATTACCCAGCGTAAGCATAAAGACCACAATGCAGCCAGATACGATGGCAGGTTTAGCATGCGGCACAATAATGTGCCAAAACACAGATAATCCGTTGCCGCCTAAGTCATATCCCGCTTCAATATAACTATCATCAAGACTTTCTAAGGTAGATGTTAACGGCACAACCATAAACAGCATACTGCTATAAACTAGCCCTAACATAATGGTGGCATCGGTATATAGAAACTCAATCGGCCCTTCCGTAAAGCCTATATATTGTAGAAAAGAGCTGATCACACCACTTTCACGTAACAGAATCATCCAGCCATAAGTTCTGACTAACTCACTCACCCAAAATGGAACCAAACAAAGCACCAACAACAAGCCCTTGGCACGACCTCGTAACATCTTTGCGATGTAGTAAGAGATTGGAAAAGCGATGATTAACGTTAATATAGTGGCAATTATTGACATCACAGCAGTGCGCAGAAAAGTGTTCCAATAAAGAGGCTCAGTAAAAAATTCAATATAGTTACTCAAACCATATTCATAGATGCGTGGTGCAACACGCTCTTGCAATGAAATATTCAGCATGGTCAACTGCGGCAAAATAACTAACAATACTAGCCATAGTAATAACGGGCAAAGCAGTAACAGTAAGCCTAATTTAAGCGGTGTGTTTGATTTTCCTTTAATGGCCATCTATTCATTTGTCCTGTATTTTAGGAAAAACGTTAACTTGCTGCATAGGAAATGAAATTTGTAATTTATCGCCTTTCTTTAAGTGCATAAATTCAGCAGTTTGTGGTAGTTTCACTTTTATCTCTTCGCTAGAGGTTTGCTCTTCTACTAACAACTGACTATTTGCACCATCAAATAAAATATTGTTCACTTTGGTATGTAGTTGATTAGTATGTAATTGATTCGTTTGTAATTGAGTACTTTCTACTTTAGATTCTAACATCGGTGAAATATGGATAGCTTCAGGGCGTATAAACACCTCAACCTCTGAACCAATAATAAACGTTTTAGTCTCAGGTTTTTGTACTTGTAGCACTAAGCCTGATACTGTTTTTACCTGTAATGAATCTGATAAAATATCCATTACCTTAGCTGACCACTTATTACTATCACCAACAAAACCTGCTACAAAGGCATTATCTGGTTGAAAATATAACTGCTGAGGATCACCTACTTGTTGAAATTGGCCATGATTCATCACCGCAACCTGATCGCTCATCACTAACGCTTCCGATTGGTCATGGGTAATATAGACAAAAGTGGTTTCGAATTCCTGTTGTAGTTTTTTTAGTTCTACTTTCATGTGCTCACGCAACTTCAGATCTAAGGCGCCTAAAGGTTCATCCAGTAACAAAACATCAGGATTCAGCACCAAGCATCTCGCAATCGCTATCCGCTGTTTTTGTCCGCCAGATAATTGTGCTATTTTCTTTTCGCCACTGCCACTAAGGTTAACACGCGCTAACACTTGCTCTACTTTATGTTTGATTTCAACTTTATTAATCCCTTGGCGATGCAAACCATAGGCAATATTTTCTGACACATTCATATTAGGGAAGAGTGCTAAGTGCTGAAAAACCATATTAACCGGGCGCTTATTAGGCGCAACGCCAATCATCGATTTACCTTTGATAAAAATATCACCCGATGTCGGGTCGTCAAATCCAGCTAACATACGCAGCAGAGTGGTTTTACCACAGCCAGAAGGCCCTAGAATAGAAAAGAAACTGCCCTTTGGGATGGCAAATGAAACTTGGTCAACGGCAGTGAAATCATCAAATTGTCTAACGAGATCAGTGCACTGCAAATCAAAATCCGTATGATTAAGCAAATGAGTTCCTAATTAATAATTGAATGGGTTTTACAATAAAAAAATTTAGGTGCAACCAAAGTTACACCTAATTAATGCTAATTAAAATACTGAATGCTATTTTGCTGCTTTAACGCGGTCTAATACTTTACCTTCAATCATTTCTAAGCCAGCAGGCACCGGTGGATACCACTTAATGTTATCAATTGACGCAGTATCAAAGCTTGATTGATACTTAGCTCTCAATGGCGCATTAACAAATTCATCAGCTCCTTTAGACGCAGTAAAATTGCCTGCAGCGTCGGTGATCATCGCCGCTATTTTTGGTTGCATTACAAAATTTATCCACTTATAAGCAGCGCTTTCGTTTTTACTTTTACGTGGTATTACAAATGCATCTATCCAGCCTAATGCACCCGACGTTGGCGCAATAAAATTGATCGCCTGATTGTCATCATGTAATTGCCAGCCGCCAGCATCCCAAGCCATTGCAGCAACAGTTTCATCAGTACGCATTAAGTTTTTCATCGCATCGCCACCGGACCAATAGGCCTTAACGTTACCTTTACAACTAATTAGCTTATCCTGCACTTTTAGCATAATTTTTTCATATTCTGCAGGATCGTTATAAGCAGCAAATGGGTCTAAGCCCATAGAAAAGGCAAAAGCTATTAAAGTAGGACGTTTTAAACGATAAGTGACTTTGCCCATATAAGCATCGTTACATAGGTCAGTATAATCTTTTACATCGGCTGCTTTTTCAGAATTAACAATTAAACCAGAAGTACCCCAGATGTGCGGAACGCCATATGATTTACCATCATATATCGACGATTGTAATGTGGAATCCAACATACTAGCCACAAATAAACTCTTATCAATTTTTGATAAATCAATCGGTTTATAGATATTAAACTCAGCTTGTGCGCTGGCTATTCTATCTTGGCTAGGTTGAGCTAGGTCAAAACCGCCGCCACGGGTAGCAGACAACTTGGCAATCATGTCTTCATTATTAGATTTAGTCACCTCAACATCGATGCCAGTTTCAGCTTTAAACATATCTACAACGGTTTTTGGCGCATAACCACCCCAAGTGAGTAACCGTAATGTTTCCGCATTAACAGATTGTGCTGTTATACATAAGGTAAAACCGACTGCAATTAGTGACTTACAATTTGAAATTTGCATTATTCTCTCCATAGATGTCTGTTATAACTAAAAAAGTAATACCAAATAAGAGAATCAATATAAGCAAAATAGTATGACATAAACATGACAGAGGTAATATTTATGTCAAAGATAAGACCTCCATCAACTAACGAGAGATAATAGATTAGAGGTGAATTGGATAAAAATGCACTAATTACTAACAACAATTGACTAAGATAGAAGTTGAACAGGGCATATAAAGTAACGACTTCCACCACACAACAAAGCATGGTGACCACATGCGGAATACCATGATAGAAAGGCATATGAGACAGGGAAATTGGTGATTAGCAAGATTGAGCCATAACAAACTACCTCCAAGTGCAACAATATGCATCTTCAAAAGATAGTTTGTAAATAATCATCAACCAAAGTTTATAGATTTCCAGCACTTCACATCCAGAACGTCCCATAACTTGACTGCTCACTATCCAAGATTCAGGCTACCGACAATTAAACTCGGCGTGGCAGCCTGATTGACCCTTCCTTAAATCTATAAAGTGAAATAGCCAAAAGATGGCGTTGTTATGACAAATAGCAAACGTTCATAGACTTGAAATAAGTTATCAATATATTGTTTATAAAAAACTTAACTGCTTATCACCATGGCAACAAATAATGCAATGCTGAGCAAAGCAGAAATGAGTGTTAGCTGCCGTAACTTTGGCATTTGTAATGCAATCAAAAAACCAGAGATAATTAGTAACAGTAAAGCAATGGCAAACGCAGTCGCATAGACTTTAAAAGGAGTACCACCTTTTGCTTTGTGTAGCTGTACAAGCTGTCGATACCAGCTAGCATTTTCTATAGTTAATGTAATAATTAAAGGCTGAAATGTAGGCGCTAAAACAACATTAACGGTTGAACCACTCCATTCTAGCTGAAAAGAAGAACCTATTTTTTTAATTTTCGCATTACCTGATGGCAACCCTACATCTTGTTTTTGTAATTCATTTTTTGCCAATGCTACAAGCTCTGTCAGTCCTCCTTTAATTGGCTCTTTTATATGTAGTTCCTGGGTCGTTTTCTCAGTTCCACCTTTTATACCCCAAGTATAAAGTGCACCTGTTACAAAAAACATAATTGCCACAGGTAAGATAAAAGCGGCAAGTAACGTATGTGCTTTAATTAATAGCGAACGATTTATTTTTTCCATTAGTCTTTTCTCTGTCTCTTTTTTGTTGCTTTAAGTAGCTGTAGAACAACTCATTTTCAGCCCACGGATTTAAATAATACTAATTACGTTAAGTATGTGATCTAGATTTCGCCTAGGAAAAACAACGTAATTCAAGGCGCAAACAGTTGTTCCCTTTACTAAATTTATAACCAAGAAATCCACCATTTTAACCAGTAAAATAGACCGCTATTTATCGTCATTGGTATAAGCGGGCACAGTAATTGACATTCAATACAGATTCAATAAATTATTCTATTTTCAGTAAGTAATTGATTAAATTAGAGGGAAAGTAGCTTTCTATAGGTAATTACTAGCGGTTTACAGGCTGAGTGCGCTGCTCTTATCGTGATGCAATCGACGACTCAGGTTCACACAGAGATGGACAAAGCATTGATGGGCTATAACGACTATACGTTGATGACCTTTAACACAATAAAACTAAAAAATATAGTAACAGTAATTTATCCCCCTACTTTACAACACGGTTAATACCTCTGTTTCAAACCATGGATTTTTCTTTAACCAGATATTATTACGCGGGCAGGGATGCGGAAAAGGCATAACTTGCTCTCCATAAGTAGCCCAGTTTTTTGACTATCTCGGTAAGATTTTTTCAGATTATTTAAATGCTATGCCAAAAGCTTATAGCCCGATGACAAGTGTGAGCTGAATATACACAAATGGTGCAAGCACGAACTTCTGTTAATAATTGATTGAATTTTTTTGTTTTCATGGCTTGAATTCAGATCATAAATGCATAGTTTGAATGGATGGAAAAAACAGTCAGGAGCATCGTTACTAATCACTTTTTATTCTGAAAGAGATGCAAAATGAAAACATATAAGCAACCGACTTAGGAATAACAATGACTGATTTATATACTAAATGAAACAGGTATGAGTCAAAATAAAATGGCTAAACTACTTAATAAGCAAATTAACTATCAGTAGAGGGTTTTCTTGTAATACAGGAAGGCTGAGAATCAGCAGTCAAAATATTTTGACTGTTCGATGTATTTATAAGTATATTTTATTGGCCAGTTATAGGATCATTTTTTGACACAATAAAAATTAAATAAAGCACAATAAAATCAGCTAATAAGTGAAAGCCAAGGTTTAATAAAAGGCCTCCCTGATCTAATCTTTCAAGTGATGCTTTATATACCTCGTAATCAATATTAGCTATAGAAGCAGTGCATTTGGAATCTAAAATATTAACTATTTTTGTCAAACTGTTAATTGTTTTATATAAGGCTTCAAAACTGAACGATAAGAAGATGGCAGCAGATATACCAACGCCAATACGTTTTTGTCTTGCCCAAGCATTATTTCTGGAAAAAACCCAGCCAACCAAACTCGCAATACCCGCAACGTAAAACTGCCAAAAAGTTATTATTTGATCGCTTATTTTAAATGCGATATCGAGTTCAGGCATAAAAATTTATCTCCTTACATCCTAGTACTAATTGGTAGTCACTAATATTTCTGCATAAAAAGCAGAATTATTTAATATAAATACCACTCAATTATAATTAATTATTTAGCATTAAAATTAAATAATAAATCGTTGAGCAATCTGCTAATTAGCATATTTAAAGTATAACGACTTCTCCCCAGCTACTACACCATCTAAGTCTCAACTAATATTTTTAAAACAGATACGGGTATACCGTCAACTATTCTCTCCTCTATTGTTAACTTTTTTACTACCCCACTATGTTCATTAATCATATCCAGCGCTGATTGAATTTCTACTTTACTTTGCTGTGAAATAACTACTTCTACATTATTAATAGGCATGATGACCCCCTTTAATTAACTGTTATTAGATAACCATTTCTGAATCTTCTCAATTGTTGATTTATCGCCAAGAGATACAGTTTGATTTTTTAACAGTGACTTTTTATCATCTACGGACATATTATTGCTGAATTTTTCATCGGGTTGAGCAATCCCCATTTCAATCATTTCTTTAAGTGCAGTGTCTAATTGTTGATCAGTAGAAAAATTATCAATGATATTATTGGCCTTTAAAGAAACCTCTTTTCCTAAATTCCGTTGTGCAGTAATTTCAGTTTTAACCTTTTTTTCAGCTGCTTCAATTAATTTTTCAGAAACTTCATCATCACCAATAATTTTAGTAATAACAGAGTTTCTAATGGTAGGATTCGCAGCTAAATAACTAGCTGCTTTACCCGTTGCATAAAACTGAGTCACTGAAAATCCAGATTCATTTACCCCGGCGTTTTGGGAGGTACCGGTCGTCGCTATCATGGACGGAATTGACAACGTACCTGCTGTTGAATTTTCCTTAATTGGTACATAAGCAAGCTCTTTCCGTTTATATCCGAGCGCAATACTGTCTGGTGTATAACCTCTTTCAGGTGCAAAACTTGTAGTAAACCCCAGTGTTGTTTTGGTTCCAAAAAAGTAACGTTTATTATCGTCGTTAATCGTGCCTTTTATGCTGGCAGGTTTATCAATAAGTTGAGAAAAATCAACTGATTGATTATTGATTGGATTCGACTCCGAACCTAAATACTGACTCATGATGACAGCGGCATTACCTACCCCAAAATTTTGTGAGACTCCTGCTCCAAAGACCCCCGAAGAAATACTCCCTTCCGCATTAACACTTGATAACAAAGGAAGTACTTCTCCATCTTCAGCGACCGGTGCAATACTCCCTTCATAGCGACCATAACCGACATCAAACGTAAGTGGATTGGTATCTATATCTATGGCAACCGACGTTTTAGTTACAAATAAAATACTATCCTGCCCCAGTGAACACCCCATAAGGCTGACACATGAAAAGGTAATTAAAGCGCATCGTGTTATGCTCATAATTTACTCCTTATTTAGGTAGATGAAGGTGCAATTAATTTTTTTGAGGTAATTCAGGGTGGAGCTTTTAATATAGGAATTGTTATCGATGAAGATAGTGCAAGCATCTTTTGGCATACTTAGTTTTTTGGAATTTTGATAGCCGATTACAAAGTCATTATCTACCAAACCAATACCGACAAAATAATATTCGGTATACATACCTTCACTAGGAGCATTAATAACATTAACAAACCCAAATTTTCGAGTAATGTTAACTTCATCATTTGAAGATACTTTGATGACAGAGCAAGAACTAATACTAGTTATTACAATAAAAAATAAGAATACTTTCATACCCTCTCCAACTTTAAACATAGCCAAATTCATCGACCTTTGTTTAGCTGATATATACAGAAGTTTCTTCAAAATAGTCCAAAATGCATTTATCTATCTAAAAACTCTCCAACGACACTCCATAAATTTACCCTAGGCCCTTATCGCTTTTATTCAACCAAACCAGACACAATATCAACTTTAGGTCACATACAAACATGTAAAATACAGTTTAAATTGTGACAAGCATCTAGTTTTGTAGATTTATATCTTGCTTATTAGAAAGGAAATTTGTAGGTATTTATATTGGCTATTAGTAAGTAATTTAAGTAATTCGCTTACTAATAACCAAAAAAAGCCACTCAATTGAGTGGCTTCTTGTTAGCTATTTAAACTAGATTATTGATTATCAAATTAATGATTAACCATTAATGCGTTTATGTAGCTCTTGAACTGAACTTACTGTTGCTTCTGGTGCTGTTGGGTCAGCAGTATGAGCACGGCAAGTTGCAAATGCACCGTTTAGCGTTGTGGTGTAGTTTACTTTGTAACGTAATGCTGCACGACGTAACTGACGTGAATCTTCAATTGATACACGCCCTTCTGTTGTGTTCACAATGTATTTGTATTCACTGTTTTTAACACGGTCAAGAATGTGCGGACGACCTTCGCTCACTTTATTCACAAGGCGAGCATGAATGCCTGCATCTTGTAATACGATCATGGTGCCGTGCGTTGCATCTAGTTCAAAGCCTAAGTCCAGCATTTGTTGTGCGAGTTTAGCAACACGCTTTTTATCACTGTTACGTACAGAGATTAAGGCGCGGCCAATTTCAGGTACTTCTTTAGTTGAACCTAATTCAGCTTTTGCATACGCTTCAGCAAAGGTAGCACCTGCACCCATTACTTCACCTGTTGAACGCATTTCTGGGCCTAAGATTGGATCTGAGCCTGGAAATTTGTTGAACGGTAATACTACTTCTTTAACAGAGTAATACGGTGGAATAACTTCTTCAGTAATACCAAGTTCTTTCAGCGTTTTACCCGCCATCACACTTGCGCCTATTTTAGCAATTGGCACACTGGTCGCTTTAGATACAAACGGCACAGTACGTGCTGCACGAGGGTTTACTTCAATCATGTAAACTTCGTTATCTTTAACGGCAAGCTGTGTATTCATTAAACCAACAACGCCTAACTCTAATGCGAGGGCCTTAATGTAGCCACGCATTTCGTCTTGGATTTCAGCACTTAGTGTATAAGCAGGTAATGAACATGCAGAGTCACCAGAGTGAACACCCGCTTGCTCGATATGCTCCATGATGCCACCGATAACCACATCAGTACCGTCACAGATTGCATCGATATCAACTTCAATTGCGTCATCTAGGAAACGGTCAAGAAGAACAGGAGATTCGTTAGAAACACTTACCGCTTCTTTAAAGTAACGACGTAAATCAGTTTCGTCATAGACGATTTCCATCGCACGACCACCTAGTACATAGGAAGGACGTACAACTAACGGATAACCGATACGTGTTGCTGAAGTCACTGCTTGTTCAAGCGTGGTAACTGTATCGTTTTCTGGTTGTTTAAGGCCTAAACGCTCAACTACTTGTTGGAAACGTTCACGGTCTTCAGCGCGGTCAATCGCTTCTGGTGAAGTACCGATGATTGGCACGCCAGCGGCTTCAAGTGCGCGAGCTAATTTAAGTGGCGTTTGACCACCGTATTGCACGATAACACCTTTAGGTTTTTCAACGCGTACGATTTCAAGCACATCTTCAAGCGTGATTGATTCAAAGTATAAACGGTCAGACGTATCGTAATCCGTTGAAACTGTCTCTGGGTTACAGTTAACCATAATCGTTTCGTAACCGTCGGCACGCATTGCTTGCGCTGCATGTACACAACAGTAATCAAACTCAATACCTTGGCCAATACGGTTAGGACCGCCACCAATGATCATGATTTTTTCATTATCAGTTGGGTTAGCTTCACACTCTTCATCGTATGTTGAATACATGTAAGCCGTATCAGATGAAAACTCTGCAGCACAGGTATCAACACGTTTGTAAACTGGATGTAGATCAAACTTCTCACGTAATTTACGTACTTCAGTTTCAGATGAACCAATCACAGTAGCGATACGGCTATCGGCAAAACCTTTACGTTTTAATTTACGTAATGTGTCCGCATCTAAAGAACGTAAACCGCCTTCAGCTAGTTTTTTCTCTTCTAAGATTAAATCTTCGATTTGAACCAGGAACCAGTTATCGATCATAGTGATATTATGAATTTCTTCCATCGTCATACCTAAACGGAATGCATCACCGATGTACCAAATACGCTCAGCACCAGCTTCACGTAGTTCGTATAATACTTTGTCTTTTGCGCCAGCATCGTTTAAATCAACCATTGGGCTGAAACCATCAGCGCCCACTTCTAAACCACGAAGTGCTTTTTGTAATGATTCTTGTTGGTTACGGCCAATCGCCATTACTTCGCCAACTGATTTCATTTGTGTTGTTAAACGCGAGTTAGAGTTTGCGAATTTTTCAAAGTTAAAACGCGGGATCTTAGTAACAACGTAATCGATTGTTGGTTCAAATGATGCTGGTGTTTTACCGCCAGTAATATCATTTTGCAATTCATCAAGCGTGTAACCAATCGCAAGTTTTGCAGCGATTTTAGCGATAGGGAAACCCGTTGCTTTAGACGCTAGTGCAGATGAACGTGATACACGTGGGTTCATTTCAATTAGAACCATACGGCCGTCTGCAGGGTTGATACCAAACTGAACGTTTGAGCCACCAGTTTCAACACCAATTTCACGTAATACAGCTAAAGAAGCGTTACGCATTAGTTGGTATTCTTTGTCTGTTAGTGTTTGCGCAGGTGCAACGGTAATTGAGTCCCCCGTATGAATCCCCATTGGGTCAAAGTTTTCAATCGCACAAACAATGATACAGTTATCATTTTTGTCGCGAACCACTTCCATTTCATACTCTTTCCAGCCAATTAATGATTCATCAATCAATAATTCACTCGTTGGAGAAAGGTCTAACCCGTTTGAACAAATATCGTCAAATTCTTCTTTGTTGTACGCGATACCACCGCCTGTTCCACCCATAGTGAATGAAGGGCGAATAATACAAGGGAAGCCAACCATGTCTAATACACCGTAAGCTTCTTCCATTGTATGTGCGATACCTGCACGTGGACATTCAAGTCCAATTTTCTTCATGGCTTTATCAAAACGACTACGGTCTTCAGCTTTATCAATTGCATCCGCTGTTGCGCCAATCATTTCAACATTGTATTTCGCTAAAATACCTTTTTCTTCAAGCTCTAATGCACAGTTAAGCGCCGTTTGGCCACCCATTGTTGGTAATACTGCACATGGGCGCTCTTTAGCGATAATTTTCTCAACCACTTGCCAGTGAATGGGTTCGATGTAAGTCGCATCGGCCATTTCTGGATCTGTCATGATGGTTGCAGGGTTAGAGTTTACCAAGACAACACGGTAACCTTCTTCTTTTAACGCTTTACAAGCTTGTGCGCCTGAGTAATCAAACTCACAGGCTTGACCGATAACAATCGGTCCAGCACCAATGATGAGGATAGTTTTTAAGTCATTACGTTTTGGCATCTGAATTACCTTTAATATCTGTTCTATGTATTCGAAAACAAGTGTTCTGATTAACTAAGCGTTTTTGTACTGTTCAATCAATTCAATAAAGTGATCAAATAAAGGCGCTGCATCATGTGGGCCAGGGCTCGCTTCCGGATGACCTTGGAAACTAAATGCCGCTTTATCAGTACGATGAATACCTTGTAATGAACCATCAAACAATGACACATGCGTCGCACGTAAATTTGCCGGTAAGGTTGCTGCATCAGCCGCAAAACCATGGTTTTGTGCAGTGATCATAACAACATCACGCTCTAAATCTTTCACAGGGTGATTAGCACCGTGATGACCAAATTTCATTTTCACTGTTTTTGCACCACTTGCTAATGCAAGTAACTGATGCCCTAAACAGATACCAAATACTGGAATATCAGTTTTTAGAATTTCTTGGATTGCTTCAATCGCGTAAGTACATGGTTCTGGATCACCAGGGCCATTAGATAAGAAGATACCGTCTGGATTCATTGCTAACACTTCAGATGCAGGTGTTTGTGCAGGTACCACGGTTAACTTACAATCGCGGTCAGCTAACATACGTAAAATATTACGTTTAACGCCATAATCATAGGCAACAACATGGTATTTACAATCTGTTTTGGGCTCTGGTAATCCACCTGTTAACGTCCAGCTACCTTGTGACCATTCAAATGATTCTGAAGTTGTCACTTCTTTAGCTAAGTCCATCCCTTTTAAGCCAGGGAAAGCTTTCGCTTGTGCCAGTGCAGCAGCTTCATCGATATTTTCACCAGCAATAATACAACCTGCTTGCGCGCCCTTTTCACGTAAAATACGCGTTAGTTTACGTGTATCGATATCAGCAATACCCACTACATTACGTGTGGTTAAGTATTCGCTTAAAGATGCTTGACTACGGAAGTTGCTTGCTAGAAGAGGTAAATCACGAATAACAAGACCACATGCATGAATTGATGGGGATTCTTCGTCTTCGTCGTTGGTGCCGGTGTTGCCGATGTGGGGGTAAGTGAGTGTAACGATTTGTCGTGCATAGGATGGATCAGTCAGAATTTCTTGGTAGCCTGTCATTGACGTGTTGAAAACAACCTCACCAACAGAACTCCCATGAGCGCCAATTGATACGCCTTTAAAAACAGTCCCATCTTCCAATACCAGTATGGCAGAATGACTCAAGTTAACCTCCATGAATAGCAAATAAATAAAAATTTATATAATCTGAGTGAGGCCATGCAGAGCATTTTTTCACCAGAAAATAGTAAAATTTGGCAAATTCCGCGTATTTTATAGATCTTCTGTGACGTTGGCCATTTAATTTTTAATTTTTTGTAAAAAAAATTACATAAATCTCAATTCATTTATCGCTATAAATATGTTAGCAAATGCTAGAAAAGTTACGGAGATCAAGTTTCGTTTATTTTAGTGCTCGAACAGCTAGAAATTAATGACAGTGGAGATAAAGAAGAGTAGCGTTGAGGGGGAAATAACGGTTACTGAATATAGTTTAATCAATCAATAACCGTTTGATTTTTAAGACAGTACTTTAATTAAAGTTAAAGTAGCTGGCAAGGTTGGGATCAAAAACACAACCAATAAACCAAGAAAATGACGTAGGCTATATGGGTCTTTAAAATTTTCTTCTGACACGGTAACTTCCTTAACTTAAAATAGATAAATTGATTTAGATCAATGTTATTGTAACGTAAATTGATTGAAAATCAAACTAAGTAAAACTGAGGTTATTCTTCTTTAAAGTGGTAAAAGGTCTATTTATGCAACAATTACAATCACATCACGCTGCACCAGTCTGGTCATTCTTTGAAAAAATATGCGAAATCCCTCATCCTTCTAAGCATGAAAAGCAATTAACTGATTGGATTACTAATTGGGCACAATCAAAAAATATTGACTGTAAAATGGACAAAATAGGCAATTTAATACTTAAAAAATCAGCTTCTAAAGGGTTTGAAGACAAGACCCCTGTAATCCTACAATGTCACCTAGATATGGTGCCGCAAAAAAATAACGATAAAGTGCATGATTTTTTAACCGATCCAATCATTCCAATTGTAGATGGAGAATGGTTACGTGCAGACAATACAACTTTAGGTGCAGACAATGGCGTAGGTATGGCCTCTTGTTTAGCTGTTTTAGATGATGACAGCTTAGAACATGGTCCTATTGAAGTATTGATCACCACCGATGAAGAAACAGGCATGACCGGTGCATTTGGTTTAGAAGCAGGCGTATTGAACGGAAAAATTTTAATCAACACCGATTCAGAGCAAGAAGGTGAATTATACGTGGGCTGTGCAGGCGGTGTAAATGTTAACGTATTGCTCCCCTTTGAAAAAATGGAACCAGATAGTGCAGACAGTGCTTATGAAATCACTATTTCAGGATTTAAAGGCGGCCATTCCGGCGTAGATATCAATTTAGGCCGTGCCAATGCGATTAAAGAATTAGCATCGATACTTGATGACTTAGACGCAGCACCCTTTTTAATCTCTTCATTTTCCGGCGGTAGCTTACGCAATGCGATTCCTCGTGAAGCGACCGCAGTAATAGTTTGTGATCAGCAATATCAAAATAGTATTGATACAGTAATCAGTACCTTAAAAATTAAACTTAATGATAAATTCAAAGAAAGTGAGAGTAATTTTACACTTAGTATTAAATCTTGCGCTTTACCGAGTTCAGTTTTAACACACAGTAGTCATGAAAATTTACTAAAAGCATTACTGACCTGTAGAAACGGCGTATTTGCGATGGATGATAACTTTCCTAATGTAGTAGAAACGTCAAGTAACTTAGGCGTGATCACACAAAAAACCGGTGCGGTGAATCATTTTGCCATTCAAGTATTAGTTCGTTCACAAGTAGAAGCTGACAAGCAACATCAAGCCGATTTAATGGCAGAGCATTTTCAACAGTTCAATGCTCGCGTAGCAAAGGAAGGAAATTACCCAGGTTGGACACCCAATAAGCAATCGACAATATATAAAACCATGGAGAACGAGTATCAACGCTTATTTGATAAAAAGCCTAAAACAATGGTCATACACGCAGGATTGGAATGTGGTTTATTCAGCGACAAATACCCGTACTGGGATATGATTTCATTTGGTCCGACGATTAAATTCCCACACAGCCCCGATGAGAAAGTACACATAGCCTCAGTAGATAATTACTGGTCACTATTAAAAGCCACTCTAAAAGCTATTGATTAAATAAGTAAGCGGTTGCTTGGTTTAGATTCAAAAGACTCAAGCAACCACAAAGCCTCTACGCTGCACAGAGAGCACGAAGAAAAGCTAAATAATAAAGGTAGGATAAAGCTGAAAAAACTAAGATATTAAATATAAAACTTTAACTTTTTCATTATTTACAAAGCTTTTGATTTTACCTTCTTCACCCTTCGTGCCTTCGTGGTTAATTGCCTTTATCTTTTGATTTTCGCTTTTATCTTAAAACAAAAGCAACCACGAAGCCGCTACGCTGCACAAAGAGCACGAAGAAAAGCTAAAACAGCAAAAATAAGATACAACCTCAAAGTAATGGATATAAAAGATGTAAGTTTTTTTATTCTTTAAAAGGTTTCGATCTTACCTTCTTCACCCTTCGTGCCTTCGTGGTCAACCGCTTTTGACCTTAAAAACCAAAGCAACCACGAAGCCGCTCCGCTGCACAGAGAGCACGAAGAAAAGCTAAACAGTGAAAAAACTTAAGTAAGTATAAAAAGCTTAAATGCTTTTATTACTGACCTTTTGATTTTACCTTCTTCACCCTTCGTGCCTTCGTGGTTAATTGCCTTTATCTTTTGATTTTCGCTTTTATCTTAAAACCAAAGCAACCACGAAGCCGCTGCACTGCACAGAGAGCTCGAAGAAAAGCTAAAAAATAAAGGCCAAACAACTAACGGACTTAAATATCAATGCAATACTTATAAAGGCTTTGATCTTACCTTCTTTACTCTTCTTGCCTTCGTGGTTAATTGCTTGTTATTTTAACCTTGCCACTTTTAGCTTTATGTTTAAAAATCACTTTACCTTAACGTTAGCGAACCGCTTGATGTGCTAAGCAATTCTCCTAAACCTTCACCGATTGATAAACCAAGGCTTTTAGTAAAGCTTTCTAATTTTGATTCCTTAAATGAATAATCAACAATCTCTTCCGCTTTAATCACCTCTCTTGCAACATAACCGGGGCTACCTAAACCATCAATTAACCCTAATGCTAAAGCTTGTTCACCATTCCAAATCAAACCAGAATAAAGATCTTTATTATCCTTAACTAAACGGTCGCCACGGCCTTCTTCTACTACTTTAATAAACTGTTTATGCGTACTATCTAACACCCCTTGCCAGAACTCAGCTTCCTCCGCTTTAGCCGGTGAAAAAGGGTCCAAAAATGCTTTATGTTCACCAGAAGTATAATGACGACGTTCAACGCCCACTTTCTCCATCAAGTCAACAAATCCAAAACTCGATGCAGTCACACCAATAGAACCCACTAAACTAGATTTATCAGCATAAATTTGGTCCGCTGCTACCGCCATGTAATAACCACCCGACGCACCTAACTCAGCAATCACAGCATATAGTTTTTTATCAGGATAAATGCCACGTAAGCGTTTTATTTCATCGTTAACATAACCCGATTGCACTGGACTACCGCCGGGACTATTAATCACTAACATTACCGCTTTTGATTGTTCATTTTTAAAAGCCGCTCTTAAGGCACTCGCAATATTATTAGCGTTGGCTTCTTCATCAGCAGCAATAACACCATTCACCACCACCATCGCGGTATGAGGTTGTTGATTCTTCTTCTCTTTATCCAACACTCCCGTGTTCATAAATAAAAAAAGTGCGACAAATAAATAGGTAAAAGTTAACAGTTTAAAAAATATCCCCCAACGACGGGTTCTTTTTTGCTCTTTGAAGGTTTCTTTCATAAAACCAGATAGCCACTTTTGTTGATTATTTTCAGGCTCTTGCATTGTTGATTCTCACTATAGGAATGGGTTAGCTATTCAACCCGTAATTAATCGTAAATTCAAGATAAATGTTACCCTTGGCTATTGTAAAAATATAGACATAGGTCATACTTTCAGATTACTTAAAGAGATCCAAAGGAATAAGAAATCATGTCAAGAAAAGCACTGTTACTGTCATTCTGCAGCATCATTTCAACTGTTAGCTGGGCGGACGTGAAATCAGTAGATGAAGCCTCTGTGAATGAAATACAAGAGCAATCATTGGCTGCCGTCGCATCAAAAACCAATAATACCGCAACCCCTAGCTTTTCTGAAAAAGCCTTGGTCGAACGCTATATTCTTGATGAGCTAAAAGCCACTCGACATGATTTACAAGATTTAGAACGTCGCCTCACCATTGAAATTACCGATAGAGAATTAAATGTTGCTGATAAATCATTAAGTTATGCAGAACAAACTGTTAACTTTTTCTTCTATGTTATTGCTGGTGTCGCATCATTAGTTGCATTATTTGGTTGGAAATCATTACATGAGATCCGCGTTAACACCACCAAGAAAGCAAATACTCAAATTAAAATGATTGCAGAATCTTATGAAGAAAAGTTTCAACGATTAGAGAAAGAGTTACGCAGAAAAACATTACGCATTGCAGATAACCACATTGAAATTGAAAAAATAAATGAAATACACAATCTATGGTTACGTGCTCAAAAAAGCCAAACGCCTGAGCAAAAAATGTCAGCCTATGATGCGATTTTAAAAATCAGACCCGGTGACTTAGAAGCGCTTACCTCTAAAGCCGATGCAGCAATGGAAATGAAAGAGTTCCATTGGGCATTAAGTATTTGTAACCGAGTGTTAGACATGGATGATAAAAACCAAGATGCATTTTACCAACGAGCCTGTGCCTATGCTTGTTTAGGAGTTGAAGATCAAGCAATCAGCGATTTAGAAAAAGCCATAGAGGGCCGCTCCGCACTAAGAGAATTAGCAGCCGAGGAAGATGACTTTGAGAATTTACGTGGCAACGACAAGTTTGATGCTCTATTAACAAGTTCTGACGCATAACAATCAAAATAATACAACGAAACGAAAAACAGGCTGATTAGATACATTTATTCAGCCTGATTTAGTGTTATCGCTTTAGGTTATCCGTGAATAACACAAATCGATATCTTCAGTTTACCAACCGCAACCATAAAGCGGTTAATAGATGGCACAACGTTGCTAATAGGTAACTACTAAGTAAATTCAGCCACACCAATGCACCTCGACATTCAGACTACCAAAACCGTTTCATTTAAGCGTAAAAAATAAGTATTCAGCGTTCTATTTGTTATACTGCGCGCGATTTTTCAGATAGGAATAAAACATGATCATTAATAAAGAATGGCGCGTATTAACAGTGGGTGACGGTGATCTATCATTTTCTGCCTCATTATTAACACACCACCAGCCATCAAGTTTAACGGCCACCGTATTTGATGATAGCGAGATCTTATTAGCAAAATATACGGTCAATGATTATGACACTCTATTACAACAAAAATGCCCTGTTTTATGTGGCTTCGATGTGATGGATCCAAGCTCATGGAGCACACTAAAAAAGCATCATTTTGATGTGGTTATTTTTCAATTCCCGCTTATCCCTGCTTTTAAATCGCATCAAGAATTCCAAGAAAAGTGTAAAGAAGTACATATCAATACGTTAAATCGTCAATTATTACGGACGTTTTTGATTCATTCTTTTGAACATTTTTTAGATCCTAATGGTGCTCGTTTATGCTACATAACCTCTAAAGATGTAAAACCCTATAAAGAGTGGAACATCGAGAACGCATTGCACAGAAATACTGATATTGAATACTTAGGCTGGCATAACTTCGACATTGATGCATTCCCAGGTTATAAAGTGCGTAATGTGGACCGAGATAAACATGTTAAAGATACTAAAGGCATTACTTATGTCTGGAGTGATAATAAGCAACACCCTTTAAAACAAGAACTAAGTGCAGCGGTATATAAAGGTGAAGCCTATTGCGAATTGTGTGCAACAGGCCCTTATAATAATACGGAAGATAAACTGCGCCATAACCAGACCAGAAAACACCTCAACATGCTCAATTACGAAGCATTGTGGCAGTTACTGTTAGACCGAGAAAACGAAATATAGCCATAAAGACACAAGCAACCACGAAGCCGCTCCGCTGAACAGAGAGCACGAAGAAAGGCTAAAACAGCAAAGATAAGATAAAACCCTAAGACAATAAATGTATAAAGATTGAGTTTGTTAATTACTCATAACGGTTTTGATCTTACCTTCTCCACCCTTCGTGCCTTCGTAGTTAACAGCTTTTGATTTTGATCTTAAAACCAAAGCAACCACGAAGCCGCTCCGCTGCACAGAGCACACGAAGAAAAGATAAACCCCTAAGACAATTAATGTATAAAGATTGAGTTTGTTAATTACTCATAAAGGTTTTAATCTTACCTTCTTCACCCTCCGTGCCTTCGTGGTTAACAGCTTTTTATTTTGATCTTAAAACCAAAGCAACCACGAAGCCACTGCGCTGCACAGAGCACACGAAGAAAAGATAAAACCCTAAGACAATTAATGTATAAAGATTGAGTTTGTTAATTACTCATAAAGGTTTTGATCTTACCTTCTTCACCCTTCGTGCCTTCGTGGTTAAACGCTTTTTGCTTTTGATTTTAATTTTGACCTTACCCTTTTAACCCCTTAGAGGTTAACCGCTTTGGGCTTAACTTAAAAACCTACTTTTTAGCGTTTAAAGCTTCAAACTTAGCCATTTGCTCAGGTGTCGCTGGTAATTGATGATTAGCCTTCCATTCACTGTATGGCATTCCGTAGATATGCTCACGAGCTTGATCGTCAGTCATCTCAATATCGCGCTCTTTAGCTTCAGCTAACATCCATTTAGACAAACAATTACGACAAAAACCAGACGTATTCATCAACTCAATATTTTGTACATCTTTACGGCTATCTAAATGTGCTAATAAACGACGAAATGCTGCTGCTTCTAATTCAACTTGCTGTGCTTTAGTGGTCATATGAGGGTTATCCTGTAGTCATATTATTTAATAAAAAGTTAGCGCTTAATATACTGACTTAGGTGCAGAGATCAACGCAATGCAGAAAATAAAAAACCGCCATTTTATTTAACAAAAATGGCGGTTTTTCGATTCAATTGATTGAACCTAAGTTAGCTATGCTCGATAGGTTAATCTATCAAGATTACTTATTTTGGTTCTTTGAAAATCTATTTTCCCAAAAAGTCGCATCTTTAATACCTAGTTTCAGCGGATCAAACGTGTACGATTCTGGTTGTAGCTTATGTTGTTGCTCGTAATCTTTTAACGCTTTAATAGCAGGTCTGCCCATAAAGAAGATAATTAATAGGCCTGAGATATTCAACCATGCCATTAGACCAACGCCAACATCACCTAAACCCCATGCAAGATTAGCCGTTTTCACCGTACCGTAAAAAGTTGCAGAAATTAAAGCCACTTTTAATAGGAAAGTAAAATCAGGTAATTTTAATGTACGACGAAGGTAAGCCACATTCGTTTCAGCAATATAGTAGTAAGCCAAAATAGTAGTGAAAGAGAAAAAGAACAACGCAAAGGCAATAAACGGTTTACCAATACCCGGTAAAACACGCTCAACGGCCAATTGTGTAAATCCAGGGCCATTAGCGGCTATTTCCGTTGAAACATTTTGTATTAAGAACGTATCGCCTATGCCATGTACGTTATAAGCGCCCGTAATTAAAATAACAAATGCAGTAGCTGAACAAACCAATAACGTATCAATGTATACAGAAAAAGCTTGTACTAAACCTTGCTGTGCAGGATGCTCAACTTCAGCAGCAGCGGCAGCATGTGGGCCCGTACCTTGACCAGCTTCATTAGAGTAAACACCACGTTTAACACCCCAACCAATAGCTGCACCAACACCCGCCATTGGGCTGAATGCATCACCAATAATCATCATAAATACATCAGGTAATTGAGAGATGTTTAACGCAATAATAACAAAGACGACTAATACGTAAGCTAATGCCATAAATGGCACAACAACTTGAGTAAAGTTAGCGATACGTTTAACACCACCAAAAATAATAAAACCAAGCATCAAAACAATGCCCATACCGGTCATTATTTTAGCTTCACTGAAAACGCCTAAACCGGTTTCAATCATCGTGCCAGTACCAAATGCGACTTCGACACCATTGCCGATGCTGTTAGACTGGATGCCCGGTAATAGAAAACCACAAGCTGCGATCGTTGCGATAGCAAAAATGACTGCATACCAGCGCTGTCCCGTCACTTTTTCAAGGTAATAAGCTGGACCACCACGATATTGACCGTCATCTACTTCTTTGTAGATTTGCGCTAACGTTGATTCAATATATGCAGTCGCAGCCCCTAAGAAAGCAACCACCCACATCCAAAACACCGCGCCAGGGCCACCAAAGCCAATCGCCGCTGCAACACCCGCAATATTACCCGTACCAACACGACCAGATAATGAAACAGATAATGCTTGGAAAGATGAAATTCCCTTTGCAGAGGTTTTTCCTGATAACAATAGCGTGTACATTTCTTTAAAGAAACGAACTTGCACAAATCGAGTTTGAATTGAATAAAATAATCCCGCCGCTAAACATAAATAAATGAGCGCAGGGCTCCATATAATACCGTTCAAAAAATCTACTACTTCCTGCATATATTTTCCTTAATTTTATTTAATAGCATCAGATACTTACATCAAATTATGTAAACAAGATGTTAATTAGGCGAAACAAAATATCACTACAAAAACAAAAGTAAATAGCCAAATTTTATAAAATATATAGCCAGAGTGAATAAATATGCAAAAAAACCAATAAATAGTTCAAATACAAAATAACGATTTGTGTGATTAATAACAAAGAGATATGGGTAAGGTCGATACAGGAGAGGCTAGAAAAAATTTTCAGGGGAAAAGTAATCATACAATAATCAAAAAATAACCATTGTATGATTTGAAATAAAGTGAGCGTTTATTTGTTCATTTTGGAGAGTAGATCAGCAAATGGGTTATAAGTTGCTGTTGCTACATTTTCATCGCCCGCTTCCACATGACTACCGTATAAATCTGCCTGAGTATATTTATCGTGCTCATGGTCATGACAGTAAATACACAACAATTCCCAGTTACTGCCATCAGCAGGATTGTTACTGTGATCGTGGTCCATATGGTGTACCGTCAACTCTTTAAGATTTGAATACACAAACTCGCGAGTACACTTCCCACAAACCCAGGGAAACAACTTTAATGCTTTATCACGATAATCGTGTTCTAAACTTTTATAATTACTTGGAATATAAGCCATCACTACCTCTTGCTATCAGTTTCAGCGCTATCATATGTTTTCATCACCCTATTGTGAACTAATTCGCACTAAAAAAGCGTTACTAATGCACTAAAAGTTGCACCATCTTTTCATTTAAGTAAACATTAATTTCAAGTTGCTGTAAGCTGACACGCTATAAGCTTCATACTCAATCACGCGATATAAATAAGATAATGACACATGCAAACAAATGACCCTTTATACGGCATCAAATTAGCTCAAATACTCACTGATTTACAGACTAAACATTCCTGGAAAGAGATGGGTGACAAATTAGGGATAAAATGCTTTTTAAATAACCCGACTCAAAAATCTTGCCTTAAATTTTTACGTCAAACACCTTGGGCGAGAAGCCGTGTTGAGATTTTATATTTAAAAACCTTTTGCAGTAAACATCCTGAAACGTCTAAGCTAATACGCAGTATCTTAGCGACACAAGATAAAAAGCAACAAGAACCCGCGCCAAAAGAAGTGAAAAAGCCATCAGTGATAAAAAGTAATGATGGATTTGAATGGGCAAAAATTAACAACAAATAAGCGGTGATGATTGTAACTAATCTGTGTTACTATCGCGCGCCTAAAATAACCACAAGTCTAAACTAGGAATAGCTCATGACCCAACAAAAAAAGTTCGATTACACAATCAAACAGGACGCTAATACCTGGAGTGCAGAAATCACCCGTCGTGTTAGTGCTCGTAGAAGCAGTGTTTCAAAACAACAAGATGGTTTTGCAACTGAAGCCTTAGCCATTGAATGGGCAACGGCTGAGTTAGCTGGCTTTTTAGAAAAACAAAAGCAAGCCAACGCACGTAAATCAGAACGTCGTTCAGAACGTAATGCACAAGCAGAAAAAGCAGCAGCCGCTAAAGAAGCAGCAAATGAAAAATTCTTAGCAAAAAGAGAAGAAGCTCGTGCACGCGCACTAGAAGCTGACGATGATGAAGAATTAGACTACGATTACGACGAAGAATAATACTGACTTCAGACACTGCTATCCCATAGCATTGTCACTCCTTAAAGGGCTAACAGGCAGAAACCAGTTAGCCCTTTTTGTTTGCAACGATACAACCAACTTAAACCCGCAACGCCTTCACTCCAAAGCACATAGAACGAGATTAATGGTAGCGTTTTCAATACTTTGTATTAATGGGCAATTAATCCGTAGTGAGCTCACAGCTCAATATCCAACACAGCAACAACAAAGCCATCACTCTCTGTGGACGATCATCCCCACCGTAAAGTTTTCCCAAGTCATCTATTGCTTTTAGCAAAGCCAAACAGAACGTTTGGCTTAAGCTCATTCAGCACATGGATGTGCTGTATGAGCTGGTGCGTTAAAAAAGGGATTGATTACTTGGATCAAAAAATGACTCGGTGTCAGTCTCTTTGCCGCCTTTCTCTTCTGATAAGAGAAGGACGTGTCGCCGACAGGGCGAAAACACTGATAATAATGATCAAACCGACCCGACGACCGCAAACGAGTTAAATTTCCATAATAAACTTAAAGCAAAAAACAATGCCGATACAATTTATTTACAGAAGCTTATCAATTAATTAATCCATTTAAATTAACAAACTAGGCCAATCAACGTGGCTACAACAACCCCACCGTAAAGTTTTCCCAAGCTAAATCGACATTTTAGCAATCGCAAACAGGACGTTTGCGATAATGTCAGAATGGCCACGGACGGCCATCCTGACATGGTGCGTATAAAATGCCGGTTTAGATTGGATAAGAAAACGACTCGGTGTCAGTCTCTTTGCCGCCTTTCTCTTCTGATAAGAGAAAGACGTGTCGCCGACAGGGCGAAACCACTGCTAATAAAGATCAAACCGACCCGACGAGCGCAGACGAACCACAAAACCTAAATCAAACTGAAGCTAAATAACCACCAGCTATGCCGAGCACAGACGAGTCCATCAAAAGCAAACTCAAGCAATGTAAATGCAGTTACTTGCAAAAGCCTATCAATTAATCAATCCATTTCAATTAACAAACTAGGTCAATCAACGTGGCTGCGACAACCCCACCGTAAAGTTTTACCAAGTCATCGATTCCTTTTAGCAAAGCCAAACAGGAGGTTTGGCTTAAGCTCATTCAGCACATGGATGTGCTGTATGAGCTGATGCGTTAAAAAAGGAATTGATTACTTGGAACAGAAAACGCCTCGGTGTCAGTCTCTTTGCCGCCTTTCTCTTCTGATAAGAGAAAGACGTGTCGCCGACAGGGCGAAACCACTGCTAATAAATATCAAACGGCCACAACAAGCGCAGACGCGCTATAACTCAAAGCACTTATTGTTAGCCTTTGATTTTAAATAAAAAAAGATCACCAACTTTTAATTCAATGTAGCCTCAACAAAGCCATAACCCATTGTGGACGAACAATCCCACCGTAAAGTTTTCCCAAGTCATCGATTCCTTTTAACAAAGCCAAACAGGACGTTTGGCTTAAGCTCATTCAGCACATGGATGTGCTGTATGAGCTGCTGCGTTAAAAAAGGGATTGATTACTTGGATCAGAAAACGACTCGGTGTCAGTTTCTTTGCATACTTTCTTTTCTGATAAAAGAAAGTAGTGTCGCCGACAGGGCGAAATTACTGTTAATAACAATCAAATCGGCCCGACGAGCGCAGACGAGTTATAACTCAAAGCATTCATTACTAGTCTTTCATTTTAAATCAAGAAAGATCACCAATATTGAGTTCAATACGGTCATCAAAAAAACATCACTCTCTGTGGACGATCAACCCCACCATAAAGTTTTCCCAAGTCATCGATTTCTTTTAGCAAAGCCAAACAGGACGTTTGGCTTAAGCTCATTCAGCACATGGATGTGCTGTATGAGCTGGTGCGTTAAAAAAGGATTGATTACTTGGATCAGAAAACGACTCGGTGTCAGTCTCTTTGCCGCCTTTCTCTTCTGATAAGAGAAAGACGTGTCGCCGACAGGGCGAAACCACTGCTAATAAAGATCAAGCAGCCACAACGAGCGCAGACGAGCTCATCAAAAAGCACCACCAGCCCAACACAACCAAAAAAAATAGCTTCGCAAAACACACGTATCAAACCACACTAAAATAAAACACCAGATACAAAAAAGCCCTCGTTTAAAGAGGGCTTAGCACATCAGTTAAGAGGGATTTAACTCTTTTGTGCTAAAACTTCTACTTCAACACCATCATCATCAACAGCCTTACCTTTTGCATTAACAAACAACTCACGTTTCGCTTTCGTTAACACATAAACCGTAATCGCAACAGTTGATAAAATACCAATCACCGTTGATGTTTGCATCGCCAATCCAAAACCTAATGTTGAATTGTTTAAGATAAAGGTAATAACCACAGCCGTCATAAACATCGCTGGGACTGTCGCAATCCAATGGAACTTGTTATGACGCGCTAAGTAAGCAGTTGCCGTCCATAACATCATCACAGCAGTTGTTTGGTTAGCGAAACCAAAGTAGCGCCAGATAATACCGAAGTCTACTTGCGTTAGAATCGCACCTAAAATGAACAAAGGTAATGCCATGAACAAACGATTACGCATCGTTTTTTGTTCCATATTAAAGTATTCAGCTAAGATTAAACGGCTTGAACGGAAAGCTGTATCGCCAGACGTAATCGGTAAAATAACCACACCTAAGAAAGCTAAGATACCACCAAACACACCTAATAAACCAAAAGACGCGCCGTAGACCACAGCACCAGGACCACCCGTTGCAACCACTTCAGATAACGCTTCAACAGAACCAAAGAATGATAAAGCAAGTGCACACCAGATAAGCGCAATCACACCTTCACCAATCATTGCACCGTAAAATACAAAACGGCCATTCTCTTCATTTTCAATACAACGTGCCATTAAAGGAGACTGTGTAGCATGGAAACCAGAAATCGCACCACAAGCAATCGTGATAAACAATGCAGGCCATAATGGAAGGTCATTTGGGTTCATATTCGTGAACATCTGGCCCATCTCATAATCACCTAATAAAGTATGATCGGCAGAGACTGACACGGCAACAATTAAGCCAACAGACATAAAGATTAATAACGCACCAAAGAATGGGTAAAAACGACCAATGATTTTATCAACCGGTACAATCGTCGCCACAACGTAGTAAGCAAATATAATCGCAACCATCGTCATTAACGATACCGTCATATCCGTTTGGTCATTGATTAAATTAGTTAACATGCCAGCAGGTGCCGAAACAAAAACAACCCCAACCAACAGTAAAAGTACCAACGCAAACACATTCATAAAGTGTTTCGCATTGTTACCTAAGTATTTACCAGTAATAGAAGGAACCGATGCTCCGCCGTTACGCACTGATAACATACCAGAGAAATAATCATGCACGCCACCAGCAAAGATACAACCTAGTACAATCCACAACATCGCAGCAGGACCGTATAACGCCCCCATGATAGGACCAAAGATTGGGCCAACACCGGCAATGTTAAGCAGTTGTACTAAGTAAACTTTAGGAGTCGACATAGCAACATAATCTACGCCATCTTGTTTTTCATAGGCAGGTGTCTGACGTTGTTTTTTAACGCCAAAAACTTTTTCAACAAAGCTACCGTAAATAAAGTAACCGCCAATGAGCAGTGCTAAACAAAAGAGAAACCAAAGCATGATTAAATTCCTTTTAAATGAGTTAATTTGATGCTGGCACTATAATCTTCCGCTGTTAAATAACAGTAGTTGATTACTTAAGTGGTCAAATACACATTTAAACGGTTAATATCGAAATTAAGTGGTTTCTACTGCTAACTTAAACTCAAAGAATAACAAGCTAATCGAGCAATAACGTGGGTTGGGAGCATAACAAAAGTGTGATCCTTGCCGCTGTTCCTAGAGAATTAGCAGCACAGGTTAGTTGATTTACAACAAGCCAAAACGATCTTTAATCACTTTCAAATAACGACGGCTAACAGGGGCATGATGGCCGGACTTAGTCACAATATCCGCAGAGCCATTATCCAATAACTTGATCTCGCGAATACAAGTTGGATTAATCAAATATTGACGATGACAACGAATCAAATCAGTTTTCTCTTCTAACACCTTCAAAGACAAACTCGCCGTAAACTTATCTTTTTCAGTTAACAGATGTACACCAGTTTGCTCAGACATCGCAATTTCAATTTCATTGGGCGTGAGTAACAAAATGCGATTAAACCCCGAACAAGGGATCAACTCCAGCTTATTATTAATAATAGGCTCGTAATTAGGCAGCTCAGACCTTTCTGCATTGATCCGCTTTAACGTTTTTAATAAACGGCAACTCTCAACCGGTTTAAGCAAATAATCAAAAGCATTATCTTCAAAAGCTTTAACCGCATACTCATCATAGGCCGTCACAAACACCACCTTCGGCATCGTCTCCTGGTCAAGCATGCTCAATAACTCTAAACCACTAATTTGCGGCATATGGATATCCAAAAACACCACATCAGGTTTCAAACAATTAATCGCCTTTAACCCTTCAATAGCATTACTGCACTGCTCAATCACTTGCACTTGATTCGTTTCAACTAATAACTCGTTAAGCTCTTCACGCGCATACAGCTCATCGTCAATGATAATTGCTTTTAACATCATGCTTCCTTTCGTTTTTGCAGAGGAATAAGGATAGTCGCCTTACTATATACACCCGTTTCACAGGTCATCGTTAATCCATAACGCTGTCCGTATTCATTTTTGATACGTTTATCAACAATCTGTAACCCTAACCCTTTGCTATTCATATTAGTTGGCGTTTTATAGTTTCCGGCATTATCAATCACCTCCAACACCACTAACGTTTCCTTACCTTGCTCCAGCAAATAACCATTAATATCCAACTCCCCTTTACCAATTAACGTCGACGTACCATGTTTAATGGCATTCTCAATCAGTGGCTGTAAAGTAAAGGTAGGAATTTTAAGTGATAACAATTCATCGGCAATATTCTCTCGCACACTCAAACGGTCAGCAAAACGCGCAAGCTCAATCTCAAGATAAGCATGCACGTGCTCTAATTCTTCCTTAACCGTTACTTGATCAATATTTTGCTTTAAATTACTTCTAAAAAAGTGCGATAAATGCTGAATTAACTCACGCGCTTTCTGAGGATCTTTTCTTGTCACCGCACTGATCGTATTTAACGTATTAAACAAAAAGTGAGGATTAACCTGCGCTTGCAACAAACGGATCTCAGATTGATTCAATAAATTCTTTTGCTGAATATATCGTCCTAATAAAATTTGATTAGAGATAAGCTTAGCCAAGCCCTCCCCCAAACTACGATTTAACGTCGAAAACATCTTCTGCTTAGGCTCATACAACTTAACCGTACCCAATACACGTCCATCGGCCTCTAATAACGGGATCACCAATACCGAACCTAGCTTACAGTCTTCATGAATAGAACACTGGTAAGCCGTAGAATAGCCATCGGCATAAGTCATTTCGCCACTTTTAATCGCCTGTAAAGTATAGTCAGATGAGATCACCGTACCACATAGATGATGATCATCCCCCACACCAATAAAGGCTAAAATCTTTTCTCTGTCAGTGATAGATACTGCGCCAACACCCGTTTCTTGGTGAATAATATTAGCAATCTTCTGACAACTTTTAGCATCAAAACCATTGCGGAACACCCCAACTGAAAGTTGCGCAATACGTAACGCCTTATTAGAAAATGCATTATAGTTCTTCTCAAAAATCGCTTTTCTATCTTGGATGATGCTCATAAACAAAGCCGCCCCCACTGAGTTTGCAATAATCATCGGTAACGCAATCGATTGCACCAGCAACAAAGCTTTATCAAAAGGCTCCGCAACAATAAGAATAATCAACATCTGCACTATTTCAGCAAACAGAGTGATCGCCATAGCAGTCAGCGGCCTAAAAATTTTCTCTATGCACCCTTTACGTAAATAATAAAGATGCAGCAGTCCACCAATCAACCCTTCACAGGTTGTTGAAATCATACAAGCAACATCGGTAAAACCACCCATCGAATAACGATGCAAACCACCGGTTAACCCTACCGCCAGACCAACAACAGGGCCGCCCATCAAGCCACCCATTACCGCACCAATAGCACGCGTATTAGCCAACGCATTTTCAATCGACAAACTAAAGTAAGTGCCTAAAATACAAAAGGTACTGAACAACAAATAACAAGCGATACGGTGAGAGTTACGTCCGGAGATGAAAAGCATCGGCATAAAAAGCGGGGTTTTACTCAGTAAATACGTGATCACCAAGTAAACACTAAGCTGTTGCAACAACAATAAAGTAACTTCCACAACAACTCCTAATGAAGCCTTAATATGATTAAATTAAAGCAAGCTAAATAATGATAAAGAAAAATAGGATTGCATATTATAACACTGTCGCAATGCTGTCTTAATATTACTTAAATAATATATTCGATTTTAAAAATGATTATGTAAGCACGGAAAATCTAGTCGCAATATTATTTACAGGGGCTATTTAAATGACACTTTTAACTTACTCTTAGTATCAGTACCATAATTCTTAACAGCCTTTATCTTCAAATTGAAAAGTGATGAACTGTTTATTCACTTTTAGTCAAGTATTTCTCGAATAATTATTTAAAATTTGCTATATTCGGCACCCCTTGGGATGTGACAGTTTTACTTTTAACTTGTTCTCCCTTCGATAGGCTAATATTTACTAACCGGAGTGTTGCAATGAAAGTTCGTGCATCCGTTAAAAAAATCTGTCGTAACTGCAAAGTTATCAAACGCCACGGTGTGGTGCGAGTTATCTGCGTAGAGCCAAAGCATAAACAACGCCAAGGCTAATTAAGATTTGGATATTTTAAATTACTAGTTTTATAAACTAATAATTTATTTTTTATAATCATCATTTGTAGAGCATCCTTTCGGGCTTTTCGCAAATGAATCGTTAACTTTTAAGGAGTGCATAGTGGCCCGTATCGCTGGCATTAACGTTCCTGATCATAAGCATGCAGTTATCGCATTAACTGCTATTTTCGGCATTGGCAAGACTCGTTCACAGATTATCTGTGCAGAGTCAGGCATTGCAGAATCTACTAAGCTTAAAGATCTGGATGAAACACAAATCGAAGCTCTTCGTACAGAAGTAGCTAAATTCGCCGTTGAAGGTGATTTACGTCGTGAAGTATCTATGAGCATCAAGCGTCTAATGGACCTTGGTTGTTACCGTGGACTTCGTCATCGTCGCAGCTTGCCAGTACGTGGTCAGCGTTCTAAAACGAATGCTCGTACCCGTAAAGGTCCGCGTAAAGCAATTAAGAAATAGGGTAAGAGATCATGGCTAAAACACCAACTCGTGCTCGCAAGCGCGTTAAAAAGCAAGTTGCTGATGGTATGGCACATATCCATGCTTCTTTCAACAACACAATCGTAACTATTACAGACCGTCAAGGTAATGCTCTTTCTTGGGCTACTGCAGGTGGTTCTGGTTTCCGTGGTTCTCGTAAATCTACTCCGTTCGCTGCGCAGGTTGCTGCTGAACGTGCTGCTGAAGCAGCAAAAGAGTATGGCCTTAAAAACGTAGAAGTTTTTGTAAATGGACCAGGACCTGGTCGTGAATCTTCGATTCGCGCACTAAACGCGGCGGGTTTCCGTGTAACTAATATTACTGACGTTACACCGATCCCACATAATGGTTGTCGTCCACCAAAGAAACGTCGCGTTTAATCGCAACTTTCTAAGGTAATTGGAGAAAGAACAATGGCAAGATATTTAGGTCCTAAGCTTAAGCTTAGCCGTCGTGAAGGAACTGATTTATTCTTAAAATCAGGTGTCCGCGCGATCGATTCTAAGTGTAAAATCGAAAACGCACCAGGTGTACACGGTGCGCGTAAACCACGTCTATCAGACTACGGTTTACAATTACGTGAAAAGCAAAAAGTACGTCGTATGTACGGTGTATTAGAAAAGCAATTCCGTAACTACTATAAAGAAGCTGCTCGTTTACAGGGCAACACTGGCGAAAACTTACTTCAACTTCTTGAAGGTCGTTTAGACAATGTTGTATACCGTATGGGCTTTGGCGCAACACGTGCTGAATCACGTCAACTAGTTAGCCATAAAGCTATTCTAGTGAACGGTAAAGTTGTAAATATCCCTTCATTTAACGTTAAACCTAGCGATGTTATCGCAATTCGTGAAAAAGCTAAAAAGCAATCACGTATTGGCGCTGCATTAGAAATCGCTGGTCAACGTGAAGCCCTTGCTTGGGTTGAAGTTGATACAACGAAGATGGAAGGCGAGTTTAAACGTCAACCTGAACGTTCAGATTTATCTGCTGAGATTAACGAACAGTTAATCATCGAACTTTACTCTAAGTAAAGTTAACTGTTAAGAGAGGGCACAAATGCAGGGTTCTGTAATTGATTTTCTAAAACCAAGATTAGTTGATATCGAACAAATTTCAACAACTAGAGCAAAAGTGGTTCTTGAGCCGCTTGAACGTGGTTTTGGCCACACTTTAGGTAATGCGCTTCGTCGTATTTTGTTATCGTCTATGCCTGGCACAGCGGTAACAGAAGTCGAGATTGATGGTGTACAACATGAGTACAGCACCAAAGAAGGCGTACAAGAAGATATCCTAGAGATCCTTCTTAACCTTAAAGGTCTAGCTGTTAAACTTGAAGGTAAAAATGAAGTTTTAGTTAGTTTAACTAAATCTGGCGCTGGTCCTGTTACTGCAGGCGACATCATTCATGATGGTGATGTAGAGATAGTCAACCCAGAACATGTGATCTGTAATTTAACGGGCAATGCTGAAATCAGCATGCGTATTAAAATTGAATCAGGTCGCGGTTATGTTCCAGCTTCATCACGTATTCATAGCGAAGAAGATGAGCGTCCAATTGGTCGTCTATTAGTAGATGCGACTTTCAGTCCTGTTGAGCGTATTGCTTACAGTGTTGAATCAGCTCGTGTTGAACAACGTACCGATCTAGACAAACTTGTTATCGATATGGAAACTGATGGTACTTTAGAGCCTGAAGAAGCAATTCGTCGTGCAGCTACAATTTTAGCTGAGCAATTAGACGCATTTGTTGATTTACGCACTACTTACGAAGTACCAGTAGTTGATGCAAAACCTGAGTTTGATCCAATTCTTTTACGCCCAGTAGATGATTTAGAACTAACTGTTCGTTCTGCTAATTGTTTGAAAGCAGAGTCGATTCACTATATCGGTGATCTAGTACAACGTACTGAAGTTGAGCTACTTAAAACACCTAACTTAGGTAAGAAGTCTCTAACTGAAATCAAAGATGTACTTGCTTCACGTGGACTGTCACTAGGTATGCGCCTAGAAAACTGGCCACCAGCAAGTTTAATTGAAGATTAGTCTAAAACCGATTTACGAATAATAAGGATTAGGTTATGCGCCATCGTCAAAGTGGACGTCAACTTAACCGAAACAGCAGCCACCGTCAGGCTATGTTTCGTAATATGGCAATTTCTATTGCTACGCACGAAGTTATTAAAACTACCGTGCCTAAAGCAAAAGAATTGCGTCGTGTAATTGAGCCATTAATTACACTAGCTAAAACGGATAGTGTTGCTAACCGTCGTCTAGCTTTTGCTCGTCTTCGTGATGATGCAGTAGTGGCAAAATTATTTAATGAACTAGGTCCTCGCTACGCGACTCGTCCTGGTGGTTACACTAGTATCATTAAATGTGGTTTCCGTACTGGCGATAAAGCTCCAATGGCTTACATCCAGTTTGTAGACCGTCCAGTTGTAGCGGACGAAGAAGCGTAAGTTTCTTTATAGTT